>NZ_OCTU01000001.1 GCF_900232945.1 Urinicoccus timonensis | reverse complement strand
AACAAGGAAAACTGGAAGATAAAAACCAGGCACAAACCTATAAAGACCAAGAACAAATTAGCCCATGGGCCAAAGAAGCCGTAAGAAAAATGACAGAAGCCGGCATCTTTAAAGGACAAGACAAGGGGAACTTTGCACCAAACAAGACCCTTACCCGGGCAGAATTTGCTCAAGTCATTTACACTATGAATAACTAGTAGGTAGATGAGTTTAAGTAAGGAGATAATCTTACTTGGACCAGTTAGGGACTTATAGAAAAAGCAAAGAGCACTTAGGTTTATCCAAGTGTTCTTTGCTAAAAAGGAGGAAAAGATGGAGATTGAAAAGTTAAGCGTTCAATTAAAGGGCTTTTCAGGACAGGTTTTGGATAAAATTCCAGACCGGAGTAAGCCTTTAAATATCAATGTATCTCATAAGGCAAGAGTGGAAAAGGTGGAGGGGACTAAAACTTATCTCTACCATCTTTCCACTGATGTGGTTCCTGAACCGCGGGCTCTTTTTACTTGTCAAGTCAACCAAGTGATTCAGGTGGATTTTGTTCAAGATCTAGCAATTCAAGAGGCGAAGAACTTATCCTATGACTTGTGTTCCCAGGCAGCCAATCTCCTATCTTTCCTAATAGGAACTATGACCAAAGAGTTAATTGATACACCAATTATTATTCCACCTTCTCTAAACTTGGAAGCTTTTGAAATTATTTGAGGAAGAGGGGGTGCAACGGATAACACAGATTAGAGATATTTTACGTTAACTTTCCGGCAGTTTGTTTTTTATTTGAAAGGATTTTGATGACTGATTTTTTTAAGGATTACAATCCCTGGGGCCAGGGGCTATTTTTTCTCTTTATTCTAGCCTTCACCATGTTTTTACGCCATCCTGTGGTTCAAGGGGCTAGTTTTCTAGGGGCCTTGTCCTATCTTTTGGTCCAAGTGGGCTTTCAAAAAAGTTGGAAAACACTAGTGATGGCTATATCGACAGGTCTTTTTATTACTATTTTAAACCCTATTTTGATCCATCAGGGGGCGACTATTCTTTGGTATTTTCCCAATGGAAATCCCTTGACCTTGGAATCTCTCCTCTTTGGCTTATCAGCAGGGCTTATGTTTACGACTATGATTCTTTGGTTTTCCTGTCACAACCGGGTTATGACTTCGGATAGAATCTTATATTTATTTGGCCGGATTTTACCTTCCCTATCTTTAATTTTTTCCATGGTTTTGCGGTTTGTCCCTCTGTATAAGGAGCGGATCCGGACCATCTATGCTTGTCGAAAGGGAATTGGAGAGGATATGAGTCAAGGATCTCTTCTTCGTCGCTTTAAAAATGCCTTGAAGATTTTTTCGATTTTTGTTACTTGGTCCTTGGAATCTAGTATTGAGACGGCAGATTCTATGAAGGCTAGAGGTCATGGACTAGAGGGGAGAACGCATTTTGCTCTCTTTAGAATGGAGAGGCGAGATTATGTTCTTTTAGGTTCGGTCCTCTTAGGGAGTGTTCTTTGTATCTTAGCTGCATATTTTCGAAGGTTTAAAATGGTTATTTATCCAACTGTGAAAATTGCCAAGGTCGATGGGTTTTCCCTAGTAGCTTTCTTTGTATTTGTTGTTCTGGCATTTATGCCGGTTATTTTATCGCTTGTGGAGGAATACCAGTGGAAATACTCAAGGTAGATCATTTTTCATTTAAATATCCTGAAGGAGACAACTGGATTTTAAAAGATGTAAATTTTTCTTTAAAGGAAGGAGAGTTTGTCCTCTTAACAGGCTTATCGGCTTCCGGGAAGACGACCCTTTTAAGGCAGTGTAAGAAGAGTTTAGCTGCTTTTGGAGAAAAGAAGGGGAGGATTGTTTACAATAATAAAAATATCCAAGACTTGGATTTAAGAGAAGATGCATCAGGTATTGGCTTTGTTCAACAAGATCCTCAAAATCAAATTGTAACAGATAAGGTCTGGCATGAATTGGCCTTTGGCTTGGAATCTTTGGGATTAGACCAGGAAACCATGCGGCTACGAGTTGGAGAAATTGCCAGTTTTTTTGGAATGGAGTCTTGGTTTTTAAAAAAGGTAACGGACTTATCAGGTGGCCAGCTCCAAATGGTAAACCTGGCATCTATTCTTTGTATGCAACCGAAGCTTTTGCTCTTGGATGAACCGACGGCTATGTTGGACCCCATTGCCTCATTAGAATTTTTTCAAGGCTTAAATCGGGTTTGTCAGGAACTGGGAATTACTATTTTAGTCAGTGAGCACCGATTGACGGAGCCTTATGCCTTGGCAGAAAGAATTTTATTTTTAGAAAATGGATCCATTGCCTTTGATGGGAATCCCAGAGACTTCGTTCGAGAGATGAAACGAGAGCCCAAACCCATTTTAGAATCCTTACCGGCACCGGCCCAAATTTATGTTAAGAGTGACTGGCAGGGGGAGGTTCCTTTAACTGTTGGAGAGGCTTTAAGGAGTCGGCCTAAATTAAAAGAGGGGCCCCGACCCTCGGAAGCAAAACCTCAAGAAGAAGGGCAGGAAAAATCGCCCATACTGACCTTAAAAAATATTTATTTCCGCTATAAAAAAGAAGGACCGGATATTTTAAAGGGATTGAATTTCACGCTAAATCCTGGAGAAATCCATGGAATTTTGGGAGGAAATGGGGCTGGAAAGTCTACCATGTTGAAGTTAATTTCCGGAGTAGAAGAGGCCAGCCGAGGAAAAGTTTATGACGGGGAAAAGAAGCGCAAAAAGGGTGAGATAAATAGGGATATTGCCCTGGTACCCCAACATCCAAAAGCCCTCTTTGTATTTAAAAGTGCCCGGGAAGAACTGGAAGAAATGTCCAGGGACCAGGAAGAAATACAAGAAATTATTGAAGAATTTGACTTGGAAAAGATTTTAAACCACCACCCCTTTGATTTAAGTGGGGGAGAGATGGAACGTCTGGCCTTGGCTAAGATTCTTTTAAAAAAGCCAAGGATTTTACTTTTAGATGAGCCTACTAAAGGGATGGATGGTCAATTTAAGTTGAAATTTAAGGAAATACTAGACCGCTATGTAAAAAGAGGAGGGACTGTTTTAATGGTCAGCCACGATGTGGAATTTTGTGCAGAAACAGCCCAACAATGTAGTTTGTTTTTTAATGGAGAGTGCATCAGCCAAGGACCTAGTCGAGAATTTTTTTCAGGGAATCACTTTTATACAACAGCAGCTAATAAAATTTTTCGCAAGGAAAATCTGAACATAGTTACCATTGAAGATGCAATTGAAGAGATTAACCAAGAAGGAGAAAGAAAATGAAAAAAATACAGCAGAAGTTAAGTTGCCTTTTAGCCCTTGTTTTATTACTTTCCATGACCACGGGACCTGTTTTTGCAGCATCTCGGGCAGATAAGGAAGTAAAGGAAACAGCAAGGTTTTTGTACACCACAGTGGATGCACCAGAATTTGGTACTATGGCTGGAGAATGGACAGTTCTATCTCTAGCCCGAAGTGGAGAACCTGTACCGGCCGGTTATTATGAAGGCTACTACAAGAGGGTAGAAGAAGCAGTAAAGAGCAAAAATGGAGACTTATCTAAGAATAAGTTTACGGAATATTCCAGAATTATTTGCGCCTTAACAGCTATTGGAAAGGATCCAAGGAATGTAGCCGGCTACGACCTGGTAAAACCTCTGTCCAATTTTAAAAATGTCTTAAAACAAGGTCTGAACGGGCCTATTTGGGCGCTAATTGCCCTAGATACCAAGGGTTATGAACTATCAAAAATTGATTCAAGTGCAGACCAAAACTCTAGAGAACGAATGGTAGAAGAAATTTTAAGACGGGAAGTAAACGGTGGTGGATGGAATCTTATGGGAGAAAAGGCTGATCCGGATATGACGGCGATGGCTCTTTATTCTTTGGTTCCCTATAGAAATCAACCAAAGGTAAAGGCAGCTATTGACCGGGGCGTTCAAGCCTTGTCAGACATGCAACTTCCCACAGGTGGTTACCAAACAATGGGAGCTGAAAATTCAGAATCTTCTGCCCAAACCATTATTGCCTTAACAAGCTTGGGCATTGATCCAGCCAAAGACCATCGTTTTGTAAAAAGTGATGCCAATGGAAGGAAACAATCTGTTGTAGATGCACTTTTAACCTACAAGGCTCCTCAAGGCGGTTTCAAGCATGTACAAACAGAAACAAGCGCCAATGGAATGGGGACAGACCAAGCCATGGAAGCCCTAGTTGCCCTAAAGCGATTTGAGGAAAAGAAGCCGGCCCTTTTTGATATGAAGCAAGATGGAGGTCTTAAGGGGAATACGGGAGTTGTCAGTGGAAACCAAGGATTTACAGATATTCAGGGCCACTGGGCAGAAGCCTTGATTCAAAAGACTAAGGGCTATGGTATAGCTAATGGTAGTAAGGCTTTTACACCGAATAAGGACATTACTCGAGGGGAATTTGCTGTAGGGTTAGTTCGAGGACTGAATTTAAAATCAGAAAAGGAAAGCCCTTCAAGCTTCAAGGACGTTAGGGGAAGTGAATGGTATGGAAAAGCAATTTCTATTGCTACAGCCCAAGGTATCATCAAAGGACGAGGAGATGGGAATTTTGATCCCAATGCAAATATTACTCGTCAAGAAGCTATGTCCATGCTTGCTCGAGCTCTACCCCAAGCCAAGGGAAATGAAGAAAGTCTGAAACAATTTAGGGACATAAACCAAATAGCTGATTGGGCAAAACCCTCTGCAGCTTTGATGGTAGAAAAGGGAATTGTCAAGGGACGTCCTGAAGGATTGGCTCCTTTATCCAATATTAACCGTGCTGAAGGCGTTCAAATGATTAACCGTTTGGCTGGAGTAAAATAATGAAGGCTTTCCAAAATTTGACCAAGAAACAAAAAACCCTAGGGCTGGTGGCCCTAGGGGTTCTTCTGATTTTTGCATTTATTTATAATAGTGATTTTTTACGTCCGGATAATCGGACGGCTGATGCGGAAAAGGTCTCTCAACTTAAAGAACAAGAGAACAAGGATCTACATGCCTTGACAGGTAAAGGGAAGATAAAAAACTTGACTATCCTTGTTGATAAGGAAGAGGTAGAGATAGGGAGCCAGGCTCAGTTTACGGCACAAATTGAAGGAGAGGGAGACTACGACCCCAGTATCCTTTGGGAAATTACCAGTCCTCATAAGGAAGATACAGTGATCTCAGAAGCAGGTCTCTTACAAGTGGGAGCTAGTGAAAATGCCCAAAGCCTTACTATTTGTGGAACAGCCAAGGAAGATCAAACGAGGGCCTATAAGGAGATTAAACTCTTGCCCAAAAAAGACCAGGCAAACCCTAAACCTGGTCAAGAAAGTCCTCAGGCCAGTCAGCCTATAGCTACTCCAAAAAACAAGGAAGAGTTAAAACAAAAGGCAATGCAAGAGCAGGCAAAAGTTAGTCCGGAAGAAAGGGCCAAGAAAGACCAAGAAGATAAGAGATTAAAACAAGAGGCTATTGCCCAGAGTTCCAAAGGGAAGAAGGACAAGTACCTAACAGACCCAACACCAGCTGGAAGACCCAAGCCAGTGGAACCGGGAAGTGTGGAAAAAGAAGATCGGCTAGAAACTTGTACCCTGTCCATTCGATGTGATACAATTTTACAAAATATGGACCATTTCGACATGGATAAGATTGATGTTTTGCCAGTAGATGGACTTATTTTACCACCGACCCAAGTGAACTTTCATCCAGGAGAATCAGTATTTGATGTTTTAGGTCGAGAAACCAAGGCGAGAAAAATCCATATGGAGGCCAATTTTACTCCAGCTTATAATTCTGCCTATGTCATGGGAATCCATAACCTCTATGAGTTTGACTGTGGAGAACTTTCTGGTTGGATGTACAAAGTAAATGGCTGGTTCCCAAATTATGGATGCTCTCGTTATCAAGTGAAAGCTGGTGACCAGATTGAATGGGTCTATACTTGTGATTTAGGTAGAGATGTTGGAGATAATTCTATGGTAAAATAGACCTTAGATAGAATAAAAGTATTTCATAGGAAGGATATAAAATTATTCGGAAGAAAAGAATCCTAGTTAGAGGTAGTTATCTATAAGAATCAGAAAAACAGATATCACATTGATTTTTGGGGAAATGCTAGCAGTATTGAAAATCAAAAGATGGAGTATTTGCAAATCATTAAAAGCTTGAACGCAGGAGGTTGGAATGTCTCAAGAAAGGAATAAAAAACTTGCTAGAATAAGTGGTCTTATTATTCTAATTATTATTCCTGCTCTTCTTATATTTGGAATGACAGTGCTAAATGACCGAAAGTATATTTTTATTAGTCTACTAATGTTACTTTTAACTACGGTACCATTTCTACTTTTATTTGAGAGGAGAGGAATTAGGACAAGGGAGTTAATTTTAATTGCAGGGCTGTCGGCTATAGGTGTAGCTGGACGGATGGCTTTTTTTTGGATTCCCCAAGTTAAGCCGGTAGCTGCCGTCACTATTGTGAGTGGAATCGCTCTAGGTCCTCAGTCGGGTTTTGTTGTAGGAGCTATGATTGCTTTTGTATCTAATTTCTCTTTTGGCCAAGGGCCCATGACTCCCTGGCAGATGTTTTCTTTTGGCCTAATTGGTTTTTTTTCCGGAATTCTTTTTCAGAAGTTTAAAATCCCTAAGACTAAGTGGGGTATGGGGATTTATGGATTTCTTTCCATCTTTTGCCTATTTGGGTCTATAATGAATCCCATATCGATTATTAGTTTTTATGATCATGTAACTTGGGATATGATTCTAGTTTCCTATGCTCAAGGTCTTCCCTTTGACTTAATTCATGGGTTGGGAACTTTTGGCTTTTTGTTTTTCTTTGGAGAACCCTTTTTAGAAAAAATACAACGAGTTCAAAAAAAATATGGACTTTTAAATGATAAGTCATAGGTCATAGATCTCTTCCATCTTTACTGCTAGAGGGAATGACTTTGGCTAATAAAAAGAACTAAAGAGCAGACCTATATTCGGCAAGAATAAGAAAGATAAACAGCCCTCTTGATTAATCAAGAGGGCTGTTTATCTTTCATTTAAGCCTTCGTGCTGATTGGCTGGCCTCAAGTAAAAAACCAAGATATAAAAAAGAGCCCTAGGGCTCTTTTTACATACTTTACTTGTCAGCTTCTTTGGGTTGGGCTAACTCTTCATTCTTGGAAAAATCTGTCCCATCTGAGACGTTGCTTTGGAGGCAGCTAAAGGTAGAGAAATATTCCACCCCATCAATACGGTAGCTGAGCTTAAAAACCAATTCTTCCATAAAGTACTTTTCATATTGAGTGGTGAAGCGGCGGGATTGGAAGGTGCAGGTCTTGTCGTTGAGCTTCTCCAATTGACCTTTAATTTTTTTGGCTTTTTCTTTTTCCCGATAATTATAATTTTCAGCCAGAACTTCCAGGCGGATGTCTTGGGCTTGGACGGGCTGGTCATCTTTTTTAAAGGAAAAATAAACCTTGGGGTCTTCCAGCAAGTCAATGCAGGGCAGGTCTCCTTCTCTTTTACCAGAAATTTCCTCATAGATTTTGGCCACTTCCAGGGTGGATAGACCGTCATAGACCGACTTTTTATAGGTCCTAACAATGGGCTTGCGTTGGTCTTTGGATACTTGGACGATTAATTTGACTCCGTCTACCTGGCTATTCCGCTTTTTATTGGCAGTGCCCAAGACATTTGTAACCACAAAGCTGACTAGGGCCAGGGCAATGATCATAAGAAAGTATCTTACTTGTTTATTCATAGAACCTCCTTCCCTGGACCTGTGAGAAATCCAAGGACTTTAAATGTAAAATAAGTCGGAAAAAGGGACGATTTTCATCGCCCCTCCAGCTTACTTATTTAATTCTTCTAAAATCTTTTGGCAGTCAAAGCCATGAACCATGGCAGCTTCTTCAATGGATTCCATTTGACTGGATGGGCAACCTACACAGCCCATGCCAAAGCTCATTAAAATCGGAACTGCTTCTGGTTTTTGACGGATTAAATCGCCAATTAATGTATCTTTTGTAATCATAAGATCCTCCTTAAGTTCATTTTTTCTATAGGACTATTGTACAATAAAGACTCCCTTATCGTCAAGTTAGCCCTCTTGGCTGGACTTGTCAAAAAGGGAGAAGATCCAATCAATAAAGCGCTGTAAAAGCCCCTTGGCCTTCTTAAGATTTTCTTGTCCTTCCTCGCTATTGATATAGTCCTTGGCTTTTTGGGAATACTTTCCAGCTTGCTCCTTAATATTGTCCCAGTCAATATTTGTGTTTTTCATGTCGTTAAAGAGGTTGACCACTTGGGTCTTTTGGCCTTCAGACAGGTTGATATTGTATTGGTTTTCAATATTTTGGATGATGTCTCGGACTTCTGCTTCATTTTGGGGCATTTTTTCAGCCATTTGGACCTTGACGCTGTTCATAAAGTCATTGGCCTGGTCTTCTCCAACTTCCTCGGTTAGACTGGAGGTAACCACCATTTCCTTATTGGCTACTTTTTTTACATCTTCCGGAATTTTTTGGCCAGTCTTTTTTTCATAGCTCTTGAAGAGGCCTGTTAGGGCAGCAGATCCGGACACATTGCCGGGAGCTGTGACATAGATGTCGGCATCCTTAATCCCTGCTGTAATCAAGGCGTTGCGGTAGGCATCTTCTTTAATCACCTTAACCAGGGGGCTAAGTTTAACATGGATGCCAGATCCTTCTGGTGTGTAGCGGACAATGGCGCAGGAAATGGCCTTGTTACCAATGTTTTTAGCTGGTAGAACATCTCCTAAATAGTCGTATTCTTCCTTATTGGATACGGTGACATAGTCGGCATCTTCCGGTGGATCCAATTCTTTCAAAATAGCTTCCTTTTCCCGGGGAGTCAGGTCTTCCCCCAGGGTTACCAGGGTGGCTCCCTCTTTAGCTAGGGCTGTAAAGGGAAGCATGGCCAGGCACAAAACCAGGGCCAAAAGCGTATATGTTTTTTTCATTCTATAAACCCCTTTCTCATTTTATGTCTAGAGTATAGCACAAAAATGTGTCAAAAAAATGAAGTCGGGGAATCTTAAGAAAAGATTAGAAATATCTTAAGTTCTTTAGTCCAAAGCTTAAGATTCTTCCGTTGAAAGAGCTATATTTTTGTGTTACGATAAAATTACTTAAGGGGGGAGAAGATGAAGGAGAAGAAAACCATAGGCCAAAGCATGGATGAGATATTTAATAGTGTGGGGAAGAAGGCCTCTTCAGGCCTAAGTAGCTTTCTCCAAGGCTGGAAGGACAGTCAAAAGCTTATTCCAGCCAAAGACCCCAAGTTGGTGGAAAAAAATCCAAGAGTGGAAGCAAAGAGGGATCTTTACCTGATTTTAGGCTTAGTAGGGGGAGTCTCATCGGGGATCACAACAATCAGTTTTTTATTTGAAGTCTTGACAGGCCAGATAAGAGACCTACCCTATCTAGTGATTTTTGCCCTCTTTACCCTGGCCAGTGCCTTCTTAATCTACCGGTCTTCCTACTATAAAAAAGCCAAGATCCGCCTGGAAAAATATATCCGGGCCCTGGGAAGTGGGACTGTGGGTAAGTTGGATGAAATGGCTCGAATTGCCGGAGTTCCCCTGGAAGTGGCCCAAAAAGACCTGACCAGCTTTATCCAAGACAACACCTTTAAGGAGGCGCAAATTGTAGAAGATGGCCAACTCTTTATCCTGGACTACCCAACCTACCTTCTCTACAAAAAGCAGGCCCAGACCTTGGGAAAAGTCCAAAAAGAGGAATTGGAAAACCCCAGCAATCCGGATGACAGCCAGGGCAAGGAGGCCTTTGGGTCCATAAAAAAAACCTACCCCCAATTAAGACCCCAAGCCCAGGACAAGGTCTTGCCCTTGATTACTACGATTGAGCGGATTTACAAGCATGTAGACCAGTATCCTGAAAATAAAAAATCCCTGACCAAGTTTAATAGCTACTACCTGCCTAGCCTGGCAGACCTGATGAACCGCTATCTCCTCTTGCAAGAAAGCCAAGACCTCAACCAATCAAGCCAGGCCTTGGGAGAATTAGAAGAGGCCTTTGGGCAAATGAACCAGGCCTTTGAAGAACTCTTAGACAAGCTGGGAGGAGCCATGGCCAGGGATAGCCTTTCTGAAGTTAGTGTCTTAAGAAATTTAATGAAACAAGACGGACTTATAGACCGAGATTTTACATTGGAGGAATAAAATGGACGAAAGAAAAATTGAACTCACCCTAGACCAAGGGCCCCAAGCTCCCAAACTGGTCCAGGAAGCCCCCCAAGAAGAAAAATTTAAAGACATCCACTTGACCCCAGAAGAAGAGAGACAGGTGGAAGAGTTTGCGGAAAAAATTGACCTAAGCAATACAGCTACTATCCTAGAATACGGGGCAGGAGCCCAGGGACAAATTGCTCAATTTTCCGAGGAAACCTTAAAGACCATCCGGACAAAAGACCTGGGAGAGGTGGGCGACCTAATCTCCTCTGTAGTCCTGGAGCTAAAAAACTTTGACCAAGAGGAAAAAAAGGGCCTGGCAGGTCTATTCCAAAAGTCCAAAAACAAGGTAGATGGTTTAAAGACCAAGTATAACAAGGCCCAGGCCAATGTAGACCAGATTGCCAAGAGCCTGGAAGGCCACCAAATTCAACTTTTAAAAGATATCTCTACCCTGGACCAAATGTATGACCTCAACCTCTCCTACTACAAGGAATTGACCATGTATATCCAGGCTGGAGAAAAACGTCTGGAAAAGGCCAAGAGCCAAGAGCTTCCGGCCCTGGAAGCCAAGGCCCTGGAAAGTAAACTCCCTATTGATGCCCAAAAAGCCCAAGATTTTCGGTCTTCTATTGACCGTTTTGAAAAAAAGCTCCACGACCTGGACCTGACCCGGATGGTAAGCCTGCAAATGGCCCCCCAAATTCGCCTGGTCCAATCCGGAGATACTGTCATGGTGGAAAAGCTCCAATCCACTATTATCAATACCATCCCTCTTTGGAAGAGCCAAATGGTCCTGGCCCTGGGAGCCCTCCATACCGGCCGGGCAGCCCAAGCCCAAAAGGAAGTTACAGACCTGACCAATGACCTCCTAAAGAAAAATGCGGAGACCTTAAAAATGTCCTCTATTGAAACAGCCAAGGCCTCCCAAAGAGCTATTATTGATATAGACACCATTAAGTACACCAACGACCAACTCATTACAGCCATCCAGGAAATTCGTCAAATTAGTCGGGATGGAGCAGCCCAAAGAGCCCAAGCCAGTGTCCAATTGCAAGAATTGGAAAAAGAACTGAAACGGGGTCTTTTGGATGTAGCCCAAGATAAGTAAGAAAAGCCTCTCGGAGGCTTTTTTTCATGGGGTCAAGTATGATACAATCAAGAGGAGACAAGAAAGGAGGAAGCATGGATTTAGAACGCCAAGCAAAATATTTTGCTCATTTAATTGAAAGTAAGGACCTACAAACCTTAAAACAAGAAGTCGAATCGATGAATGGGGCTGATTTGGCAGAACTTTTGGAATCTTTTGACGAAAGAGATACCCTGCTCATATTCCGTATGATGCCCAAGGACCTGTCCATTGATGTCTTTGCCTATATGACCCCCTACCAACGTCGGCTCTTGATTACGTCCATGACTGATGAAGAATTGGAGTCCATTTTAAACGACCTCTACTTTGATGATATGATTGACCTTTTAGAGGAAATGCCTGCATCCTTTGTCAATAAAGTTCTGGCACAAACCCCCTTAAAAGAAAGAAAGATTATTAATGAATTTTTAATGTATCCGGAGGACTCTGCCGGGTCCATTATGACCACCGAATATGTAGACTTGAAGCCTGAATGGTCAGTAGGCCAAGCTCTGGAATACATCAAGCAAATCGGGATGACCAAGGAAACGGTCTATACCTGTTATGTAAAAAATAAGTATCAAAAACTACTGGGTTTTGTCTCCCTACGACAATTGGTAACGGAAAATCCCCAGGCCAAGATTGAAGATATCATGATCGATGATGTTATTTCTGTAGAGACCTTGGATGACCAGGAAGATGTTGCCGATAAATTTAATAAGTACGGTTACCTGGCCTTGCCAGTAGTAGACCAAGAGCACCGGCTCATAGGGATCATTACCGTAGACGACATCATGGACGTCATGACGGAAGAAACCACAGAAGACTTCCACAGGATGGCTGCTATTGAGCCTTCCAAGAAGGACTACATGGAAGAGACAGTGTGGTCTTTGGCCAAAAACCGCCTACCCTGGCTCTTGATCTTAATGATTTCAGCCACCCTGACTTCAGGAATTATCAACCGCTATAATTGGATTATTCAAGACTTTATTATCCTGACATCCTTTATCCCCATGTTGTCTGACACTGGGGGAAATACGGGGTCTCAGTCCTCGACAATGGTTATCCGGGCCCTGGCTACGGGGGACATTAAGATCAGTGATATATGGAAGGTTGTCTTTAAAGAAGGAAAAGTTGGCCTTATTGCAGGCCTGGCCCTAGGCTTTGTCAACTTTATCCGCCTTTTCTTCCTGGTGAAGGAAAGTTTTTTAATCAGCCTCCTAGTGAGCCTAACCATTCTCTGTGTGGTGGAACTGTCCAAGATCATGGGAGCTTTTTTACCCATTGTGGTGAAAAAACTCGGCTTCGACCCTGCCCTAATGGCCAGCTCTTTTATATCGACCGTTATTGACTCCTGTGCCTTAATTATCTATTTTGGCCTGGCAAACTTGATCTTATACTAGGAGAGAGAGCATGGAAGACAATAGACAATTAGAACACTTAAAACATATGATTGAAGAAAAAGACATGGTGGCCATCAAAGAAGAAATCAGCCGGATGAATGAAGCAGACTTGGCAGAGATTATTGAAGACCTGGATACCACAGATGCCATCCTTATCTACCGAATGTTGCCAAAAGACAAGGCCATTGATGTCTTTACCTACCTCAACCACTCCCAACAACTCCAACTCATTGATGCCATAACAGACCAAGAAATACTCGATATCATGGAAGAACTCTATTTTGACGACATGATTGACCTCTTGGAAGAAGTCCCTGCTGAAATCGTCACCAAGGTTTTGGCAGCAGCCAGTCCGGAAGAAAGACGGCAAATCAACGAGTTTTTAATGTATCCAGCAGGAACAGCTGGGGCAGAAATGACCATCGAGTACCTGGCCCTGAAACCCGAATGGACAGTGGAAGAGTCCATGAAGTTTATTCGGGAAAATGGCGAGGATTCAGAAATCGTCTATACCTGTTATGTGGTAGATGAAAAAAACACCCTCCTGGGCTTTGTGTCCTTAAGAGAATTGGTGGTGGCTGATGATGATACCTTGGTGGAAGATATGATGACAACAGACGTTATCTATGTCAAAACCTTGGACCCCATTGAGGAAGTGGCCGACCGCTTCCAAAAATACGACTACCTGGCCCTGCCTGTAGTGGACAAGGAGCACCGCTTAACTGGGATCATTACCTTTGATGATATCCTGGAAATCATTGAAGACTTGGATACGGAAAACTTCCATAGGATGGTAGGGATCGGGGGAGACTCCGACATGGACTACCTGGATGAAAGTGCCTGGTCCCTGGCAAAAAACCGGATTCCCTGGCTCTTAATCCTCATGATTTCCGGAACCATTTCTGCCGGGATTATCAAGCACTATAACCCCATTATTGCCAAATACATCATCCTGACTTCCTTTATCCCTATGATTACCGGGACAGGAGGAAATACAGGGTCCCAATCCACCACTGTGGTCATCCGGGGATTGGCAACTGGAGAAATTGAACTCAAAGACGTCTTTTACATCATGTGGAAGGAGGGACGAGTGGGTCTGGTGGTAGGAGTCATCCTATCCTTGGTCAACTTTGTCCGCCTGATGATCTTAGGAACAGACCTGGGAGTGAGTGTCCTGGTGACCTTGACTATGATTGTCACCATTATCCTATCCAAACTTCTAGGGGCAGGTCTACCCATTTTGATGAAAAAACTAGGATTTGACCCGGCCCTAATGAGTGCCGCCATTATTACCACCATTATAGATGCTCTGGTTCTAGTGGTCTACTTCAACCTAGCTGGCCTAATCCTATCCCAGATTGCCTGATGATTAAAGCTTCCTAATTGAGGGTAAAAATTCAATATAGGAGGTGCTAATGAAAGTAAATTTTGATAAAATTTATAAAAACCTAGCTCCAAAGGCCCTGTTTTTACTGGGAAAAAAGGGAAGACTCCTAAAACTTGCCAACAAGTCTTTAGAAACTTTGAGTCAAGAGGGATCTTTTAAAGTCTTGGGTCACCAATCAATCCTAATGGTAAAGCTCCTATTGGATTGGACCCAGGGACGCTACAAGGGGGTTAAAAAGAAAAATCTTGTTTTGATTGTGGTGGGGATTCTCTACCTCTTAAACCCCGTAGACCTCATTCCGGACTTTCTTCTGGGAGTGGGTTTTTTAGATGATGTGGCAGTATTTTTCAAAATTCTCCACAAAATTGAAGATGAATTGGACCGATATGAAGATTGGCTCAAGATAGAAAGAGGAACAGGAAAGTAACCTGTTCCTTTCTTTTTTCTCGAAGTTTAGGTCAAGAAAGAAAAATCTCTATAGAGAGTTGACATAATAAGTAGACTATGATAATGTAAAATGTTTATTTTATTTTCCAATTATGCTATACTATACATAGGTTATTGTTGTGAAAATGGAGGTGTAGCATGTTTTCAATTGGCGATAAGGTCGTTTATCCCATTCATGGTGCAGGAGTGATTGAGGATATCGAGAAAAAGGAAGTCTTGGGGGAAGTCCAGGAGTATTACATATTGAAGATGCCGGCAAATCATATGAATGTAATGGTCCCTGTCAAGCAAATGAAAAAACTGGGAGTTCGAGAAATCCTATCTAAGGAGGAAATGGATCAAGTTTTTAAAATTTTCACCCAAGAAGACGAAAGCAAGTTGCCCAAAAATTGGAACCGCCGCTACCGTTACAATATGGACCGGATTAAAAGTGGGGATATTGAAGAGATTGCCAAGGTCGTCCTATGTTTAGAAATCTTAGACCACGAAAAGAGCCTATCCACTGGGGAAAGGAAGATGCTAAACAATGCCAAGCAAATCATCATTTCTGAAATGATTTTGGTCTATGGCAAGGATGAAGAGGAATTGTCTGATTTAATTGACCACGCCATTTTTTCCAACCAATAACCATTTTTTATTTAAGGAGGGAGTATGAACCAAAGCAAAAAATGGTTAGCGCGAATTTTTCGATTTTTATTCACGCTACTGGGAGCTGGGATTGGTATTCTAATCGCTGTAGGCTTAAAGAATTTAAATTTCATCCTTGAAATTTCTTTGCCTCATTTCATCGAAATCATGACTGTGGGATTGATTCTTTTATTTGCACTTATATTTTATTTATTATACCCCAAGGCAGTCTGGCTGTTAGAACAATTCATGGCTTTCATCGAAAAACAATTGGCCGATATGCCCTTGTCTGACCTCTTGTTAGGTTTTACAGGGATTATCCTGGGCCTTGTAGTGGCCTTTTTGGTCTCCAGGCCCATTGACCAAATTCCCTATGTCGGGGGGATTTTAAGTATTTTTATCCATGTAATTTTTGCCTATGTGGGCTATCAACTTTTGGGCCACCGCAAGGCTGAATTGTCCAAGCGGATAACCGAGCTCAGCCTGCCAAAGATTGATGGCTTCATGACGAAAAAGGATAAGTTGGAAGATGCCAAGGTCTTAGACACCAGTGTCTTAATTGATGGACGAATCTTGGATATTTCCCAAACAGGCTTTATAGAAGGTCCCCTGGTGGTGCCGGTCTTTGTCTTGGAGGAACTCCAACACATTGCCGACTCCCAGGATGCCTCCAAAAGAGCCCGGGGGCGTCGGGGTCTGGACATCTTAAAACAGATGCAGGACCATCCCCTGCCTAAGATTGTCATTTCAGACCAGGACTTTAAGGAAATCCCAGAAGTAGATTCCAAGCTCTTAAAACTGGCCAAGGTTTTAAATGCTAAGATTATGACCAACGACTACAACCTCAACAAGGTAGCCAATGTCCAAGGTCTGGATGTCTTAAATATCAATGACCTGGCCAATGCCCTAAGACCTGTTGTCTTAAGTGGCGAGGACCTTCTTGTCACCATCCTCAAGGGGGGGACTGAAGCCCACCAAGGGGTGGCCTACCTGGATGATGGAACCATGGTTGTAGTAGAAAATGGCCGGGACCTTATTGGCCAAAGACTTTCTGTAACAGTGACCAGCATCTTACAAACTTCAGCTGGGAAGATGATTTTTGCCAAGCGAAAGGATGGATAGGAATGATTGAAAAATTTAAGGGGAAACAGGTTTCTTTAAGGCCTGTCTTTGACCAAGACATGGATGACTTTGTCCGCTTTATGAACGACTTTGAAGCCTCCCTCTTTACAGGGTCTATGCCGGGGCTTTATACAGCCGATGATGAAAGGGACTATTTCAAAAAATCCGAAGACAAGAGGCAGTTTGCCGTAGACTACCAGGGTAAGCTCATTGGCCTGGTGGAATTGTTTGATATTGACCTGGTAAACCGCCGGGCAGTTTTAGGAATTATGATTGGCCAGGAAGAGGCTCGGTCTAAGGGCTTAGGCTATGATATTATCAACCTGGTTCTGGACTATGGTTTTTACCTTTTAAATTTACATTCCATTTCCCTAACTTGTTTTACCTTTAACCACCGGGCCCAGGCCCTCTATAAGAAGTGTGGCTTCCAAGAAATTGGCCGCTGGAGGCAGTCTCGTTACCTGGCAGGGGACTATTATGATACCCTCTATATGGACATTTTAAAGGAAGACCATGAACCCTATTTGATCTACCAGGAAATCCAAAAGACCATTGGAAAATACAAAAAATAAAAAAGAGGTCCCTAGCCTGAGCTGGGGACCCTTTTACTTGCGAAATTTTCTCTATTCATGTAGACTATCTATATAATTTGTTGCGAGAAAGAATCATGATTGAATAAAGGAGGTCATATGAAACTAGGAATTTTTGGAGCAACAGGTTTGGTAGGCCAAACCATGTTGAAAATATTGGAAGACAGAGAATCCTTTAAGGATGTCCAAGTGGAGGTTTTTGCTTCTAGCCGGTCTAAAGGCCAAGAAATTGACTATCGGGGACAAAAGTTAGTTATTCAAGAGTTAAGTGAAGAGTCTATCAAGGCAGGGAACTTGGACTATGTCCTATCAGCCCTGGATGGGGACCTAGCGGCAAAATTTTTGCCCTTGGCAGCCCAAGAAGGGATTGTATGCATTGACAACTCCTCCTATTTCCGTATGGACCCAGACAAACCCCTGGTAGTACCGGAAATCAACCTGGATACCATCCGACCAGAGGACAAGATTATAGCCAGTCCCAACTGTTCCACCATCCAATCCGTCATTCCCCTAAAGCCCATCTACGATGCTTTTGGTATTAAACGGATTATCTACTCCACCTACCAATCCACCTCCGGTAGTGGAGTAGGGGGACTAAGGGACTTAGAAGAGGGCCTCAAGGGCAAGGAACCTACAACCTACCCCTATCCCATTGCCTTTAACCTCTTGCCCCATATCGACAAGTTTTTGGACAATGGCTATACCAAGGAAGAAATGAAGATGATCAACGAAACCCGCAAAATCTTAGGAGATGACAGTCTGGCCATTACAGCCACTGCCGTCCGGGTTCCTGTAAAATTTGCCCATGCCGTGTCCATTAATATCGAAACCAAAAAACCCTTTAGTCTGGACCAAGTCTACAAGGTTCTGGAAGACTTCCCAGGCCTGGTAGTCCAAGATGACCCAGCCAAGAAAATCTACCCCATGAACCTCTATACAGAGGGCAAGGATGAGGTCTTTGTGGGCCGGATCCGCCGGGACGAATCCATTGAAAACGGCTTGAACCTATGGTGTACAGCAGACAATATCCGCAAGGGTGCTGCCTTAAATACCATTCAAATTTTAGAAAAAGTAGCCAAGTTGGCCTAGGAGGACCTATGAAAATTGCTATTTTAGGTTTTGGAACTGTAGGCCGGGGGACCTATGACATTCTCCAGGCAAGAAAAGAGACCTTGGAGGACCTAGGGGGAATTCAAGTAGCCAAAGTTCTGGTCTTGCCCAAGGAAGTAGACCGGTGTGGTCTGGACAAGGACCTGGTCACTACAGACTACCAAGAAATCTTAGATAATGAAGAAATTTCCTGCATTGTGGAAGTGACAGGAGCCAAGGCCCAGGGCTTTGCCTTTATGAAGGAGGCCCTGGAGAGGAAAAAGCATGTTGTAACAGCCAACAAGGCGGTAGTGAGTCTCCACCTGGAAGAACTCACAAGCCTGGCCAAGAAAAATGGGGTCCACTTCCTCTATGAAGCAGCAGTAGGCGGAGGTATTCCCGTCATTACCCCCCTGAAGGCCCAGGCCAACCTCAATAAGATTGATTCCATTGAAGGGATCTTTAACGGGACCTGTAACTATATCCTGACCAATATGTTAACAAAGGGTTGGTCCTACCAAGAGACCCTGAAAAAGGCCCAAGACCTGGGTTTTGCTGAAGCAGACCCCACAGATGATGTAGAGGGCCTAGACACCATGCGCAAGCTGGTTATTGTTTCCTCCTTGGCCCTGGGCTTTCCTGTCTTGGAAGACCAGGTGGCCTTGGAGGGGATTTCCAAAATCCAAGTTCGAGACATCAACTATTTCAAGAAAAAGGGCTTAAAGGTCAAACTCCTGGCTAGCTTTAAAAGGCAAGAGGAAGCTTACAGCCTCTTGGTGGAACCTGCCCTAATGGACTTAAACCACCCCTTGTACGGAGTAGATAGAGAAATCAATGCCCTGGGTCTTCACGGAGACTTTGTGGGTCAATTGACCTTTATTGGGCCGGGAGCCGGTAAATACCCTACAGGCAATGCCATTGTCTGTGACCTGATGGAAATTGCCAATAGCAAGGAGAGAGCTTTTGCCTTTGGTCAGGCCCAAGGGACCAGCCAAAACAATATCCGGGCCAGCTACTATGTCTCCCTGGACAAAGGCTACAACCTGCCGGAGGACTGGGTCTTAGAAAGACTGGACCTGGAAGAAGGCCAAGGCATCCTGACCAAGGAAGTCTTCCGTCAAGACCTGGTGGAAAAAATTGGAGACCTGAGAGAGGCCGGAGCCGGAGTCTTTTTTGCCCGGATCCTGTAAGAAGATCAAAGTTTATGGAAAATAAATCAAAGACCGGAGAGAATTTAAGAATCTCTTCGGTCTTTTTATGGTTATTGCAGGGGGAATTTCAATAGACATGGTTAAAGAGAAAGGACACTTGGAGGCCGGGGTCTTGGTTTTCTATGACAAAGTCCCCGCCGTGTAATTGGGCTATTTGCTTGGAAATCAAGATGCCCAAACCATGTCTTGTCACATTGGTCAAATCTTCCCTATTAATTTTATCAATGACATCTTCCGATATTCCCTTACCTTGGTCTGATATCTTGATGATTAGTTTATTCTCAGGGTCTGAAATTGTAACCCTAATTTGCTCCTCTGTATAGCTAAGAGCGTTTTTTAAAATATTTTCCAGCATCCTATAAAATAAGTTGGGGTCCATTTTAATCCTTAGATTTGGATTGTTGATCTTATTTTCAAAAATAATTTCCCTGGTGGGTTTTTCATTAAGCTTGTCCACAATGAGTTTTCGAATGACTTTTAAGGGGTTTTCTTCTGTAAAACTTTCTTTATCCAGCTTAGAAAGAGACAGGGTGAGGTTTAAGCCCTCCAGGATAGTTGAAATTTTTAAAACTTGGTCTTGAATATTTTTTGTATCAAGGTCTTCCTTATTTTCCTTGCTGACTTCCCAGGAAATTTTTGCCAGAGGAGTTCTCACATCATGACTTAAGCCACGAATCCACTTATCTTGAGCTTCTTTTAAATTATGATATTTTTCATTGGCCTTATTTATGGAAATAGCCAGGTCCTTTAATTCTCCATCTTCATTTAACCTTTCATAGTCCTCTTCATAAAGCTTATCGATTGCTCTTTGAAGAGGAAGGATATTTTTAAAGATATTTTTAATATCAACCCTATAGATGATATAGACAAAGAGTAAAAATAAAAGTATAAAGACGATAACCATCTCTAAATTAAAAATAAGGTTTTTGTAACTATAATAATTAAAGGGAAACTTATCCAAAGAATTTTTGGGGTAGGCAAAGAGGATTAGCCCATCCCCTACAATGTAGGTAAATACAGGGTAGTCAGCCAAATAAAACCGGGTGAACCGTGCAACATCTGTAAGGTCGAACTGGTCTTTCACTTCTTGGGGCTTATGAAAACTTTCCACAACCCGGCCATCCCGGTCCAGCCTTATGGACCAAATGCCCCTTTCTTGTAAAAACTTTTTGTTTTTTTCATTGAGATAGTGGGTGCTTTTATTCTTTTCCACATAAGAAAAAACATCATCAGGATTTGTATAGTCATAAGTTAACCTGTAGTTTAAATAGAGGAAGATCACCAGTAGACAGACTAGGAAAAAGAGTAAAAGTAAAATCCTAAGAACAATTTTTTTAAACCTTTTTAAAATATAATTAAACATGACTAGTCCTCTTTAACAAGCTTATAACCGAGACCCTTTATGGTAATTAGGATTTTAGGGTCCCTGGGATTGTCCTCTAGCTTTTCCCGGAGCCGATAGATGTGTGTGATAAGGGTATTCTCGTAGCCATAAGAGTCCTCCCAAACATTGTCTAGAATCCGGTCAATTGAAACGATTTGATTGATATTTTGACAGAGGTAGTCCAGGATTTTAAACTGTTTGGCCGTTAGGGCAATTTCCTGGCCATTTTTTTCCAGGACCCCCCTGGACTTATCGAAAACCACAGGACCTAAGGATATTTTTTCTTGGGTCCTTATTTTTTTGCTCCTTCTTAAAACGGCATCAATCCTCCAGAGGAGTTCATCTGGGAAGAAGGGCTTGACTAGGTAGTCATCGGCCTTGTTTTCAAAGCCTTCTTTCCGGTCATCAATCCCATCTAAGGCAGACAGGATGATGACCGCTAGATCAGAAGTTTGCCGAACCTCCCTTAAGAGGTCAAAACCACTGCCATCTGGAAGCATTAGGTCTAAAACGATAAGGTCAATTTTAAAGTTTTCCAATTTAAACCTGGATTCCTCCAAATTTTTGGCCGTATAAACCTTTTTAAAGCCCTTAGCCTTTAAAAACTGGTATAAATTGTCCAACAAGCTTTTTTCATCATCTACAATTAGGATGGAAAAATTTTTTCTAAAGTCCATTTAAACCCCCCTATTAAGCTTATTATACACCAGTCTTTTCATTTATTTGTCTTTGTGATGTAAAAGTGACCTTGGATAAAGAGTATTTTTATCTAGGCCTGGTATCCTAGCTTTAGGAGGAATGATTATGGAAAAAATATTGGAAATAAAAAATTTGAAAAAATCCTACAAGAAGAAAAAAGTCTTAGATATCGACTCTTTAGACATTCAAGAAGGGGCTATTTATGGCCTCATAGGTAAAAATGGAGCCGGCAAGTCCACCCTCATGAAGCTGGTCCTGGGCCTTGTGAAAAAAGATGAGGGGGTCATTAAGGTTTTTGGCCAGGAAGTAGGCCCTAAAAATCAAAAAGACTTGAACAAGAACCTGGGGGCCTTAATTGAAAACCCATCCTTTTACGACCACCTCACAGGTTATGAAAACTTGGAAATCATCTGCCAACTCAAGGGGATTCCCAAGGAAGAAATTTCAAAGACCTTAGACCTTGTAGGCCTCAAAAACTTGGGCAAAAAGAAGGCCCGGGAATATTCCTTAGGCATGAAGCAAAGGCTGGGCATAGCCATGGCCTTAATTGGAAATCCCAAGCTCCTAATCTTGGATGAGCCCATTAATGGCCTAGACCCTCAAGGGATTGAAGAAATGAGAAACTTGTTTAAGGATATCGTCAAAAACACCTCAACCAGCATCCTGATTTCTTCTCATATCCTGGATGAAATCGAAAAAATTTCCAGCCACATAGGTATTCTGAAGGATGGAAAATTGACCTATAATGGGAGCTTGGAAGGTTATAGGCGGCTCCATCCCCCCTTTATCTCCCTAATGACATCGGACAACAAAAGAGCCCTGGACCTTTTAGACCTTCCTGAAGACAGGACCAGGGGGGAAAAGATTATTTTGGGTAAGATGTCCAACCAAGAGATTGCAGATATGGTGAATTTTTTACATGGCAAGCTGGACATCTATAGGATAGAGGAAGAAAAGGAAAGTCTGGAAAAGCTATTTATCCAAGAGAGCAGGTCTTAGTATGGGAAAGTTAGAAAGAAAAAAATGCAAGAGACTGGGAATCAACTTCTTAATTGTCCTGGTATTTTTCGCCCAAACCTTTATGGTGGCAGGGGTCAGTTTTTCCCAATCTTTTTTACAGGGCAAGTATCCCCTGGCTTATATCCTGGACAGCTATTTATTTATCTCCTTATTGGCCAATCCCATTTTAATCTCCTCTCTTGTAAAAAAAGTCATTGAGATTGAAGAAAAAAATAAGATGTGGCAGATGCAGATCATCCTTGGAGAAAGGGTCAACTCCATTCTCCTGGATAAATTTAAAAACCTGTCTTTCAGGTTGCTTTTATTGCAAATCATTGAGGCCCTGGTCTTCTTGGTCCTGGCCAGGAGGTCAGACTATTTCCATATGACCGGTGGGCTGGCCCTAAGATTTGGGCTGGTAAACCTATCGGCCCTAATGGTCAATTTATTTTTCTTGGGCTTTTTTATGATAGTGGAAATGAAGGCAAAAAAAGTCTACACCCTGTCCTTTCTTTCCATTATAGGAGGGTTGACCGGAATTATTTCCATGCTGACCTCTAAAATTTTAACCTATATCAACCCCTTTGCTTGGATGGCCAGCCTTATGAACCTTTCCTATGTCAAAGAGGGGGACCGATTTGTCCAAGTTTTAAACCCGTTAAACTTTTATACCCTGATCATAGCCCTGGTCCTTTTAACTACTAGCTTGGCTTATTTAAGGACAATGAAGTTCTACCGGCTATGGAAAGACTAGGAGGAAACATGTTAAAGTTAGAATTAAAAAAAATAAAATTTGTAAATATTTTACTGGCAAGTCTGATTATCCCTCTACTAGCCAATGTCTTTGGCCTGGTAAACTATATGGGCAATAGGGAAAGTCTGACCCACCAGTGGCAAAGTCTCTGGACCCAGGTTAGCCTATTTTACTTTTCCTTTTTCTTTATTCCCTTGGTGGCCATTGTCATCGCCAGCCTATGGTCAGTAGAGCACAGGGCCGGGTTGAAATTTATCCGTTTAAGCCCCAAGAAAAATATGGCCTTTGTCTTGGCCAAGTTTCTTTTAGCCCTGATCATCATAAGTCTTTGCCAAGTCTATTTTTTGGTCTTGTTTTATCTAGCTGGGCGGTATATAGGAAATTTTGCCAGTATAAACTTCAATATGTATATTTACTATATCTTCATGAGCATCTTTTTGTCCCTGCCCATTATAGGAATTTTTGGAGCCCTGGCCATAAGGATTCGGTCCTTTGGAATCATCGTTCTCTTATCCAGTGCCTTTACCATGCTGGGCTTTGCCACAGCCTATAGGTCTCTAAAAGTAATTGGCCTGAGCTTTTTGGCCATTGAATCCAACAACTTCAGGTATATAAATGCCCATGATTTAGCCCTTTTAATTCTTTTTGCTTTGGGAGAGGTTGTCCTCTTTTTATACCTTTCCAAGAAGTTTTTAAGTTATGAATAGAAATCATGAAAAATTGCCAACAAAAAAGCTTGTGGAGATATCTCCACAAGCTTTTTTATAGGAACTTGGACTTGAGGTTGGTCCAATAATTGTCCTTATTTAGGGTAATCCGTTGGATCTTTCTCTTACTCATCCGGATGTTGATTTTTCGCAACTGCCGGTAGGTATATTCCACTCCATCTACCACCAGTAGGGAGCTATTGGTGTAGCGGCGTTCCGGGACAATGGTTGTGATAATGTCTCCAGGAATGACAATGGAATTGGACAGGCTCCGGTAGGCGGAGGAGGTAAGGGGGTTTAGGGGGGTGATTTCCAGGACTTCCATGGTGGGGTAAATTAGGGACCCTCCAGCAGAAAAGTTGTAGCCTGTAGATCCGGAAGGGGTGGCCACCAACATCCCATCTCCGGAAAATTTTTCCACATGGTTGCGGTTTAAAAAGAGGTTGAGATGGATGACCTTGGAGTGCTGAGCCTTGACGACAATTTCGTTCAGGGCCGTCAGGTAGAAGCTTCGGTTTTTTGTAAAGACCTCGGCCCCAATAAGGCTGAGTTCTTCAATCATATAGTTGCCCTCTACATAGGCTTTTAGGAAGTCGTCCAATTGATCCGGGATGATTTCCTGGTAAAAGCCCAGGTGCCCCGTATTGATGCCCACAACGGGGATACTGGAAAAGGCGGTTTTGTTTACTGCCTTGATAAAGGCCCCGTCTCCTCCCACGACAATAGTTAAAACGGCATCTTGGTTAAAGTCCAGGCTGGGGACAAAATTTAAATTTTTTAATTTTTCCATGAGTCTTTTGGTGACCCGGCGGGACTCATAGTTTGAATTGGAAATAATATTTACAATAGACTCTTGTGTCAAAATAAGCTCCTTTATTCATAAAATAAATAGTAGATTCTTTTATAATCTTAAAGCAAAAGTGGTAAATTGACAAGCTGGAAGCAGAAAAAGAGCCCGAAGGCTCTTTTTTAGCTGAAGGATAGGATAAAGTTTAATAAAATCCAAATCAACTTTGAAATTAAATCCAGGGTGATAAAGCTAATGGCATACCAACCTAAAAATTGGACCTTAGCAAGGCCTTTGAGTCGGTGCCATAAGAGACCTTGGGCAAAAAGGCAGGTGATACAATAATAAATCAGGGTTGCCCAGATGGTCGGAGTCAAGGCTCCCAGCATGTTAAAGCCCAGGGTGGCTTGCCGGGGGTAGAGGAGAAAGAGGATGGCCAGGACTACTTGGCAAAGGGTCCAGTTGGCCAGGCAGCCTAGGTTTTGTAGGGGCTTAGAAACCTGGATTCGAACAGACCTAAAAGCAACCTTGTGGGCTGTATGGAAGATAAAAGCTGTAATTAGGACCTTTAAAATACCATAGATAATGGCTGAAAAGGACCGGCCCACCAGGGCTACAGGTAGTAGGCAAAAAACCAAACCGATAATGGCCAGGAAGAGGACTCCCTTTTGACCAGTGGCATGGAGTTTTTCCAGTCCATCATAAATCCGGTCATGGACCTTTTCCATATAATTATCAATTTTTTCGTTCTTAACAGGGGCCTTTTTGATAGAATTTTGAGGGCTAGAAGAAATCTCATCCTCTAAGGAATCTTCTTTCAAAAGGTCCTTGTCTGCTTTTTTGATTTTGAATTGGTCCAGGAAGGAAGTTTCCTTTTTCTTGGGCCGGTCTTTAGGAGACTTGGCCTTGCCGGCAAAAAGACCCTTGAGAGAGGCCTTGGCCTTGTCGGCAAAGGATTCTTCTTCCAAGCTTTCCGGAGTAAAGACGATTTTTTGAGACTTGGATAGGTCGTCTTCTTCTAATTTTTCCATATTATCAAAATCCATATGGTCAAAGGAATCTGGATAGAAGATGTAGTCATCGGACTCTTTGGGCTTTAATTGGAGGTTCCTTTGACGGATTTTTTTCAATCTTTCCTTATTTTCCAGTTCAGACTTCTTGAGGTCGGCGATTTTTTTCTGGTCAATTTTCTTGTTGACCACTATTTCCTCTAAGAGGTCAGCATCCTTGCTAAAGTCAATGGATTCTGGACTGGCTTTTTGTTCAATGGTTTCCATGGGAAGTTTTTCTGCATCGCTGATATTGCGTTGGATATCTTCTTGGGGAGTGGACTTATTCTTCAGGGCAGAAAAGATACTGTACTCATCATCTTCTTCATGGATGAATTTTTGCCAGCCGGCCTTGAGCTTATTGACAAAGCCTTGGGATGGGTCCTTGGCCTTTTCCTTAGCCGGAGGTTCTGAAGACTCTATTTTTTCTTCTTTAGGGTCTAGACTCTTGGCTTCTTCTAAATCTTGGTCAATTTTAGTCACAGGTTGGGTCTTACCGGTGGGTTGAGGGCTAAGATCTTTTGGCTTTTTGGGGCCAATAAAATTTGGATTTTCTTCACCTTGGTCCCGGGAATGCAGGGTAAGGTCTATATTTATTTTTTCGTCCACTTGTTGGATTAAATCAACTAAATCACTAGTGGAATGCATGGTTTCTTCAATAGATCTAGGCCCGTCTAGAGGTTTTTCTCTCTTAATATCTTCATCTCGAACGGGAGGGTAGGATCTTGTGGAAGAGTGAGGTATAAAAGGTTGCTTTGTTCCGCAGCGGTGGCAAAATTTTGCTCCATCAACGAGTTTTTCACCGCAATTGATACAATACATAAAGCCCCTCCTTGTTTATTTAGTCTATAGCTTATCAAGCTGCTATAACATTTTTATTATAACATAAAAATCCTGTAAATTGACGGATAAAC
Source organism: Urinicoccus timonensis (assembly GCF_900232945.1). Classification (GTDB taxonomy): domain Bacteria; phylum Bacillota; class Clostridia; order Tissierellales; family Peptoniphilaceae; genus Urinicoccus; species Urinicoccus timonensis. The sequence continues at coordinate 847,399 of NZ_OCTU01000001.1, read as the reverse complement.
AAAAGAAAAGCCCCGGGTTTCCGGAGCTTTTCTTTTTGATTTAAAAGTTAAATCAGCAGCTAAGATTAGTTAGCAGCGTTAGTTGCTTCAGCTTCAGCAGCGTTAGCAGCGTTTTGAGCGTTAGCAGCGTCTTCTTTAGCTTGGTTAGCTTCAGCAGCAGCTTTGTTAGCTTCAGTAGCTTCTTTGTTAGCTTCAGCAGCAGCGTTAGTAGCAGCTTGGTTAGCTTCTACAGCAGCGTTTTGAGCGTTGTTAGCAGCGTTAGCAGCGTTGTTAGCTGGTTTGTTACCACAAGCAACAGCACCGATCATTAAAGCTCCAACAGAAGCAACAGCTAATACTTTACGTAATGTTTTCATTTCTAAAATACCTCCTAATAGTTATACGTCATTTTCATTGACAGCTATAGTTTAACTTAAGAATGTGAAAATTAGGTGTAAATTTAGTTAAAAATTTTTGACGAAAGTAACTTTCTATCCAAGGTCAAGATTTGATATAATAATAAAAAAGGTGGGATAAAATGTATCAAGCGCTATATCGTAAGTATCGGTCCAAGACTTTTGATGAGCTTCTAGGCCAAAAGCAGGTGACCATACCCTTAAAAAATCAAATCATCCAGGGCCAAACCAGCCATGCCTATTTATTTTCGGGAAGTCGGGGAACCGGCAAGACTTCGGCGGCAAAGATTTTTTCTCGGGCCGTCAATTGCCTTCATCCTATAGATGGCAACCCCTGTAATGAGTGTGAAAACTGTAAACTCATCCTGGAAGACCGGATGATGGATGTGGTAGAAATGGATGCCGCTTCCAACAATGGAGTGGACGACATCCGGGAATTAAAGGAAAGAGTAGTCTATCCTCCGGGAATTGGTCGCTATAAGGTCTACATCATAGATGAAGTACATATGCTGAGTAAGGGGGCCTTTAATGCCCTCTTAAAGATTTTGGAAGAACCTCCCAAGCACTTGATTTTTATCCTGGCCACAACAGAGCTGGAAAAAATCCCGGCTACCATCCGGTCTCGCTGCCAGAGGTTTCAATTCCGCCGCTTGGACCAAGATACCCTTATCCAAGGTATGGAAGGAATCTTGGAAAAAGAAGGCAAGTCAGCAGACCAGGAGGCCCTGGCCTTGATTGCCCGGCATAGCCAGGGAGCCATGCGGGATGCCCTCTCTCTTTTAGAGCAGTGTCTCTACCTGGACAAGCATTTAACTCTAGCCCAAGTCCAAGACAGCCTGGGCTTGGTAGAAGATGACCTTATAGACCAGGTCTTAAGAGACCTGGTTAAAGACCGGACCTTTTCCTTCGTTTCTGTTCTCAACCAAGCCTACAAGGATGGGCGAGACTTGGAAAGACTCCTTATGGACCTCCTTTACCAGATGAAGGACCTGGTGGTCCAAGTCCAATCCGGCCTCAAGCCAGACAAGGACTACCTGGAAGACTTCCAGCTGGCCTCCTGGCTTCAAGCCATGCATGCCCTGGAAGAAACCGTCCAGACCCTGCGTTATTCCAAGGACCCCCTTCTGGCTGTAGAGATTGGCTTTATGGATGCCTACCTGGCCTTTGGGAGTCAGGCTAGACCCCAAGAAAAGACTCCTTCAGCCAAGGCCTTGGACCAAGACCTAGAGCCAAGGCCCAAGCCAGAGAAAATCCAGGAAGCTCCTCAAAAAACTCAAGACCCAACTGAAAAAACTCAGGCCCCTCAAGATAAGAAAAAAGAGGTCCCTGAAGAAGAAAAAGATCCTGGCCAAGAAAGGCCTCCAAAGGCCCCAAAAGAGGAAAAATCTCCCTCCTTTAAGGAAGACCAAGAACATGGTATAATAGGGAAACAGGACCAGAAGCCAGGTCAAGAAATCGATATGGATCTTTTTAATGAGGTCAAGGACTATTGTAAGGACTATGGAAAGATTACCATCTATGCCCTCTTAAAAGATGCCAAGGCCTATAAGGAAGGAAAGAAGGTCCAGCTGGTCTTTGAACCCAACTTCCAATTTCATGTGCGAAATTTATCCAGCCAGGAAAATCTCCACTTGATTACAGAGGCCTTCCAAAAAGTTTTGGAGGAAGAGGTTCAGGTATCCATTCATTTAAAAGAAGACCAAGAAAAAGATAAAAAGAACGAGGTCGTGGACTTTTTTGGCCAAGACCTTGTAGAGAAAAAATAAGGAGGAAAGAAATGGCACGTGGTGGATTTCCCGGCATGGGAAACAACAAAAATATGATGAAGCAGGTACAAAAGCTGCAAAAGCAAATGGAAGAAATGCAAAACGAACTCAAGGAATCTGTTGTGGAGGCATCTTCCGGTGGAGGAGTTGTTACAGCCAAAGTCAATGGGGAAAAGGAAGTTTTGGAAATCCATATTGACAAGGAAGTTGTAGACCCAGATGATGTAGAAACCTTGGAAGACTTGGTTCTAGCTGCTGTCAATGAAGCCCTGCGAAAAGTGGACGACAAGTCCCAAGAAGCCTACCAAAAGATGACAGGTGGTCTAAACATACCGGGGATGTTTTAATGAAGGGGCAACAACCCATCGAAAGTCTGGTCTATGAACTGTCCAGACTTCCTGGGATTGGCCGAAAGACAGCCCAAAGGTTGACCTACTACCTCCTGGACCAGGAGGAAAAAGATGTGGAAAATTTGGCCCAGGCCATTTTGACAGCCAAGAGGGAGACAAAAAAATGCTCTCTTTGTTCCAACTATTCAGACCAAGACCCTTGCGAAATTTGCGCCAACCCTAAAAGAGATGGGTCTATCCTCTGTGTGGTGGAACATCCAAAAGATGTAGTAACCATGGAAAAAACTGGTAAGTTCAACGGCTACTACCATGTTCTTCACGGAGTCATTGCCCCTCAAAAGGGACTGGGGCCCCATGAGCTCACCATTCCTGAACTCTTAACCCGGCTGGGAGACCATGATTTTCAAGAGGTAATCCTGGCTACCAATCCTACCCAGGATGGGCAGCTGACGGCCCTATATTTAGCCCAGCTCATCCAACCCATGGGGATTAAGTGTACCCGGATCTCCTACGGCCTGCCCGTTGGGGGAGATATGGAATATTATGATGCCGTAACGGTAGGAACGGCCCTGGAAAATCGAGTAGAAATAAAAAAAGAAGTAGACTGAAAGAGGTCTACTTCCTTTTTATTTCTAGTGGATTTGAAGGATTCGACTGGCTAAGACGGCTGCCCCAAAGCCATTGTCAATATTGACAACAGCCGAGCCGGTTGCACAGGAATTGAGCATGGATAAAAGAGCCGCCAAGCCTTGGAAGCTGGCCCCATAACCCACACTGGTAGGAACCCCAATGAGAGGGCACTTCACCAGACCACCTACCACGGAAAGTAGGGCTCCTTCCATACCAGCAATGACAATGACCACCTTGGACCGGGCCAGGTCATCCTGGTAGTTTAAAAGCCGGTGGATTCCTGCTACGCCTACATCCTTGATAAAGTTACAGGAAACGCCCATCGCCTTTAGGGTGACCAAGCACTCTTGGGCAATAGGGAGGTCTGAAGTTCCGGCGCAGAGGAGGGTGGCTTGGGCCTGGGCTGGAGGGTAGGACCCATAGTGGTAGATTTGGCCAGCAGAGTCATAGGAGCCAGCAAATTTTTCTACCAGGACCTGGCCCATTTGGGCTGAGGCCTTGGTAACCAAGATATTGTCCAGACCCCTTTGGGCCATAGCGCCTAAAATCTCCACCACCTGGGGGATGGTCTTGGACTTGCCGTAGATAACTTCTTGGAAACCACACCGGTCTTTCCGGTCCAGGTCCACCTGGGCATCTTTTAACTTCAGGACACCTAGGACCTGGCTACTGGCTTCATCTAGAGAAAGTTGCCCAGCCAGGCAATCACTGATGATCTTTTTGACTTGTGACTCGTTCATTACTATCCTCCTTGTAGAGCTTTGTTCCCAAAATAAAGACCAGGGTGTTTAGGAGTAAAAAGGCTAGGACATAAAAAGGACTAGACATCAAGGCTCCCCAAATCATTAAAAAGGCAGCCAGGGTGGCCATAATGGGAGCAAAAAAGTTCCGGAAAAAACTCTTGTATTGACCCTTGAGATAGCCTTGGATCAAACGAATATAGAGGAGAATATAGGATGCATAGGAAAAAACAATGGCGATTTCACTGGCATCCCGACCTCCCAGGAGGTTGAATTTCAAAATAAGATAATGGAGGCCCATCCAAAAGAGGGTTAGGAGGTAGAAGGCCAAGCTAGACCGTAAGTTGATTTGATAGCGGGGGTGGAGTTCTTCCATCCTCTTAGGAAGGATACCCCTTTGGGCCAGGGCTTGGGGCATCCGGATTCCTCCTAGGCAGATTCCATTTAAGACACCTAGAACGGAAATCAAGACAAAGATCATTAAGACCTTTCCTCCAATGGGCCCTAGAAGGTCCATGGAAATGGAATTGATGGTGGCATCTCCCATGGTGAGGATAAAACTTTCCCCTGCATAGTGGACAACCCCTGTAAAGTAGAGGATGTAGATGAATAAAATCAAAAGAGGAGATAGGATTAAGGCCAAGGGAACATTCTTCTTGGGATTTTTTACCTCAGGAACAATGGTGGTAGAAATGATCCAACCATCATAGGAAAAGGCCATGGGAGCCAGGGCAGCGAGAAAGCTCACCCCTTGCTTGGAGGGCTCTACAGGAGTCACACCAGCCGGCAAGGGCAGGCTTCCCTTGCCTAGGAAAATCCCAGCTAGGGCAATGAGGAAGAGGGGGACTAACTTGACAAAGGTGGATAGGTTTTGTAGGTAACCTCCCCAAATCCGTCGCAGGGCATTTAAAAGACAAAAGGCCGTGAGGTAGACCAAACCTAGGCCTACTTCCATCTCCAGACTAGAGGGGATGCCCAAGATCATAAAGGTATATAGAGCTCCAGCCCAGGCCACCACAGCAGGGACGCTGGGAAGGTACATAACAAGTTGAAAGAGGCCAAAGCCCGATGCAATGGATGGGTTCCAGGTGTCCTCAAAATAGGACATGGCTCCACCACTGTCTTGGTTATCCAAGGCCAACTGGGATAGACTAAGAGAGCCAAAGATAATCCCCATAGCTCCTAGGACCAGGATGACCAGGCCCAGCTTAAAACTGCCTCCAGTGGCAATGAGAATGTCATCGGCTTTAAAAAAGATTCCTGAACCTACAACAATTCCCACAATCATGGTAATCACTGTGGTCAGACCATAGGCTTGATAATTTGATGTTTCCTTCATAGTTCCTCCAATAGTAAAGTTTAATACTATCTATTATAGGCTTTCAGGCTTGGTTTTTCAACAGATTAGAACTTTAAATCTAGGATTCTTGCCAGGGATAGAGTATAATAAAGTAGAGGTGAATTATGGAAAAGGACCTATTTTCAAAATTTAGTCAAGTGAGCTACCAGGAGCCCATGAAAAATCACACCAGCTTCCGCCTGGGCGGACCGGTGGATGTTTTTATTGAGCCCCAAAGCCCTGATGAAATTCAAGAAATCATTCGTCTTTGTAAAGAAGAATCCCTGCCCTGGATGGTTCTGGGCAAGGGGACCAATTTAATTATTAGTGACCAGGGTCTGGATGGAGTCATCATCCACATGGGCCAGGCCTTTGAAAAAATAGAAAAGATTGACCAAAAGACCATCCGGGCCTACTCCGGGGCCAGCCTAAAGGACCTGGCAGAATTTGCCCTGGACCTTTCCCTGGAAGGTTTGGAATTTGCCCATGGCATTCCCGGATCTGTGGGGGGAGCCATTACCATGAATGCAGGGGCCTATGATGGGGAATGCGTTCAAGCAGTTAAGGAAGTCTGCCTTATGACCCGTCAAGGCCAGGTCAAGGTTCTTTCTAATGAGGAGATGGACTTTGCCTACCGGCATAGTCGGGTCCAAGAGGAAAAAGACATTGTCCTTTGGGCCAGCTTTGCCCTGGAAAAGGGAGATCCTGTAAAGATTCAAGACAAGATGGAGGACCTTTGGCAAAGGCGCCTAAACAAGCAACCCCTGGAATACCCCTCAGCTGGGTCCACATTTAAAAGACCCCCGGGCCACTATGCCGGTCAACTTATTGACCAGGCGGGCTGTCGAGGTCTCTACCACCGGGGAGCCCAGGTGAGCCAAAAACACTGTGGCTTTGTCATCAACAAGGATGGGGCCACAACCCAGGCTGTGGTGGAACTTATTGAAACAGTACAAAAGTTGGTAAAAGACCAGTTCGGAGTAGACCTGGAGACAGAAGTCAAGGTCTTAGGAAGATAGGAGGAGCTATGGAAATTTTAGTCATTACCGGTTATAGTGGGGCAGGAAAAAGCGTGGCCTTGGACGTAGTGGAGGACCTGGGCTATTTTTCCATGGACAACCTCCCTCCCTCTCTTTTAGAAAAATTTATCGACCTGGCCATTGAATCTCCAAAAATCCACAAGGTGGCCGTGGTTATGGATACCCGGGGTGGGGTCTTTTTCTCCAACCTGCCCCAGGCCATTGAAAAAGCCAAGGACAAGAAGATCAAGGTGTCCATCCTCTTCTTGTCGGCCAGCGAGGATGTCATTGTGGCCCGCTATAAGGAAAGGAGACGCCCCCATCCCCTGGGAGATTCCATTGTGGAAGGCTACCGCAAGGAAAGGCAAGAGCTGGAAAATATTAAAAACCAAGCCGATATTGTCATTGACACCTCCAACTTGTCTACCAACCAATTCAAGCAACGCTTGACCCAGGAACTGGCCAGCAAGGACCAGGCTAAGCTCCGGGTGACCATTAATAGCTTTGGCTTTAAGTATGGGATTTTGCAAGATGCAGACATTATTTTTGATGTCCGCTTCTTACCCAACCCCTACTATATCCCAGAATTGAAAAAGCTAAATGGTCTAAACAAGGAAACTCAAGACTTTGTCCTATCCAAGGCCCAAAGTCAAGAATTTTTAGACAGGCTCTATGACTTGTTTGTCTTTTTGATTCCCCACTACATAGAAGAGGGCAAGAGGCAGCTGGTGATTGGCCTGGGTTGTACCGGAGGTTTCCACCGGTCTGTGGCCATGACAGAGGCTCTAGCCAAGAGGTTGGAAAAATTGGACCTCTTGATTCAAACCCGCCACCGGGACATGGAATCAGGTGATTGACATGAAGAAAAAAGTCTGCTTTATAGGGGGAGGGTCTGGCATCAGCCACATCCTTCGAGGTCTCAAGCACCGGGACTATGACCTTTCAGCCATTGTCACCATGACGGATGATGGGGGAGGGTCTGGGATGATCCGGTCCCAGTGGGGACTTTTGCCCCCAGGAGACTTGCGAAATTGCTTGATTGCCCTGGCCAACACAGAGCCCACCATGAGCAAACTCATTAACTACCGTTACAAACAAGGTCCCCTGAAGGGGCAAAACTTCGGCAACCTCTTAATTGCCACCATGTCCGATATGTATGGGAGTTTTGAACAGGCAGTGGAAGAGCTGAGCCAGGTCCTGAAGGTTTCCGGCCAGGTCCTGCCTGTGACCCTGGATAAAAACCACCTGGTGGCCCGTTTTGCCAATGGGGAAAGGTGTATTGGAGAATCTGCCATTCCCAAGGTTGCCCTGAAGCAAAAAACCCATATTGACCGGATGGAGCTTTTTCCCGGTGGGGCCAAGATGTTTTACCACTGCGAAAAAATCCTCTTGGATGCTGATGCCATTGTCTTGGGACCGGGCTCTCTTTATACTTCGGTCATTCCCAACCTCCTGGTAGATGGAGTGGCCAAGTCCTTAAAAAAGTCCAAGGCCAAGAAGATCCTCTTGATGAACATCATGACCCAGCCAGGAGAAACGGACGGCTACAGCCTGACAGACCACATTCGAGCTCTGGAAGCCCATAGTTATCCGGGCCTTTTAGATGCCTGCCTGGTCAATAAGACCCCCCTATCTGAAACCCTTAAGGCCAGTTACCAGGGTAAGAACAGGGCAGAGCAAATCTTCCTGGAAAGAGAGGAAAGACAGACCCTGGAAAAAGAGGGGCTGGTCCTAGTGACGGGAGATTTTTTAGACCAAAGCCAAGGTTTTGCCCGTCATAAGATTTCCACTGTAGACCAGGCCCTAAAAGAATTCTTAGCCCCCTAAACAGATTTGTGATTTTCTAGGAAGAAGGTCCCTTTTTAAGGGGAATTTAGGAAATTTCCATTGAAAGAATCAAGGCCTTATAGTATAATATCAATAGCAATTCTTAAATCCAAAGGTGGTGATAAGATGAGCTTTTCAACAGATATTAAAGATGAAATTGCCCGGGTCAAGGTTGAGGACATGCAAGAGATGATAAGTGAGTTGGCTGGCTTTATGCCCATGTGTGGCCGGATTCACTTTTTAGGCAACCAAAAGTATTGCCTGTCTTTTACAACGGAAAATGCGGCAACTTCAAGACGGATTTTTTCATTTTTAAAAGCTCTATATCATGACCATATTACAGTTGAAGTTCGAAAGAGCCAGCAATTAAAGAAAAAGAATGTCTACCACATTCAATTGGAAGACTACGACCTATCCAGGGTCTTTTTAGATGACATAAAATTCCTAAAAAATGAAAACGTATTTATGCCCAATTATGAGATTGACCCCTACTTGGTAAGAACAGACTCTTTAAAGAGAGCCTTTCTAAGGGGTGCCTTTTTAGGATCCGGGACCCTGTCCAACCCATCTAAGACCTATCATATGGAATTTATTACAAGTCAAAGCCTTTTCGCTCAGTCCATCCAGTCTTTACTGTCAACTGTTCATTTAAAAGCAAGCATAGCTAAAAGAAAAGAAGAGTATATAGTCTACTTAAAAGAAGCTGAAATGATTTCAGACTTACTTAGCTTAATGGGGTCCAACCAAGGGGTTCTAGCTTTTGAAGATGTACGTGTCATGAAGGATATGCGGAACCAAGTTAACCGACTTGTCAATTGCGAAACGGCCAACCTGTCCAAGACCATAAATGCCGCTTTAGGGCAAATCAAAGACATCAAGCTTATTGAAGAAAGAATAGGCTTGGATAAACTCCCGGATTCTCTGGAAGAAGTTGCCAGAATCCGCCTTTCAAACCCGAGTTCGAGTTTAAAGGAATTGGGGGAAAAGATGCATCCCACAGTGGGAAAGAGTGGTGTGAGTCATCGTTTAAAGAAGATTCAATCAATTGCGAACAAACTAAGAGGTGAGAATAAGTGAAAGAAAAAGAAATGACATTACAAAATAAAGAAGGACTTCATGCAAGAGCGGCAGCGATTTTTGTTCGATGCGCCAATGGATTTTCTTCCGATATTAACTTAAAGGCTCACGGAGATACTGTCAATGGGAAAAGTATCATAGGAATCATGTCCTTAGGAGCCTATAGTGGTGAAAAAATAACCATCCAAGCAGATGGACCAGATGAAGTCGAGGCTGTCGAGAGTCTGGCAAAATTAATTGAAGATAATTTTGAAATGTAATTCGGAGAGTTTTAATGGGGGACTGTTAAAACTCTTTTATTTTAGAAAGGTTTAATTATGAAGACGTCTTTTGTCCACCTACATGTCCATAGTGAATACAGTCTTTTAGACGGGTCTGCCCGGATTAGCCAATTGGCCAAAAGGGCCAAGGAACTTGGCATGGATGCCCTGGCCTTGACAGACCATGGCAATATGTACGGGGCTGTGGCCTTTTACAAGGCCTGTATGGAAGAGGGGATTAAACCCATCCTGGGCTGCGAGGTCTACCTGGTCAATGGGTCCTTGAAGGACCGAGACCCCAGGCAAAGGCGCTACCACCTCATCCTCTTGGCAGAAAACCAAGTGGGCTATCAAAATCTGATGAAGCTGGTGTCCTTTGGCTTTGTAGACGGCTTTTACTACAAGCCTCGTATTGATAAGGAGGTCTTGGCCCAACATGCAGAGGGCCTCATTGCCACTTCTGCCTGCCTGGGTGGGGAGGTCCAACAATACCTCCTCCAGGACCAATACCAAAAGGCTAAGGAAGTAGCAGAAGAATACAAGGAGATTTTTGGACCGGATTCTTTTTTCTTGGAGCTCCAGGACCATGGCATGCCCCAGCAAAAAAAGGTCAACCAATATTTGAGAAAACTCTCCATGGAAACGGGCTTGGGGCTTATTGCCAGCAATGACTCCCACTATCTTTACAAGGAAGACGCCAAGGCCCATGATGCCCTCTTGTGTATCCAAACGGGAACCACCCTGGCAGATGAAGATAGGATGAAGTTTCCCAGTGACGAATTTTACCTAAAAAGCCCGGAAGAAATGGCTGACCTCTTTCCTGATGATGGCCAGGCCCTGGAAAATACAGTAAAAATTGCCCAGCGCTGTAATGTGACCCTGACCTTCCACCAGCTCCACCTACCCAGCTTTACCCTGCCAGAGGGTAAGACCAATGTGGACTATTTAAGAGAACTGACCTTCCAAGGTTTGGAGGAAAGATACCAGGTCTTAAGCCAAGAAATCCTGGACCGGGTGGAATACGAGTTGGATACCATCAACTCCATGGGCTATACCGATTATTTTTTAATTGTCTGGGACTTTATCCGCTTTGCCAAGGAAAATAAGATTATGGTAGGGCCGGGCCGGGGATCGGCAGCTGGGTCCATTGTTTCTTACGCCTTAAAAATTATCGACGTAGACCCCTTGAAGTTTGACCTGCTCTTTGAACGCTTTTTAAACCCTGAACGGGTGTCCATGCCAGATATTGATATCGACTTTTGCTATGAACGCCGGGAAGAAGTCATAGACTATGTAACGGAAAAGTATGGTAAGGACCATGTAGCCCAAATTGTTACCTTTGGTACCATGGGGGCCCGGGGAGCCATCCGGGACGTGGGCCGGGTGATGGACCTACCCTATGGCCGGGTGGACTATATTGCCAAACTCATCCCCAACCAATTAAACATGACCATTGAAAGGGCCCTGGACCTGTCTGAGGACTTGAAAAGAGAAATGGACCAAGATAGCCAGGTTAAAGAACTGATTGACCTTTCCAGACTGGTGGAAGGCCTACCCCGACATACCTCCACCCATGCAGCCGGAGTTGTGATTTCCAAGGAGCCCCTAAATGACGTGGTGCCCCTGACTCGGAATGGAGACATTATCGCCACCCAGTTTAACATGATTGAGCTAGAAGAGCTGGGCCTCTTAAAGATGGACTTTTTGGGTCTCAGAACCCTGACGGTAATCCGGGATGCCCTAAACCTCATTAAGGAAAATCATGGGGTGGACATTGACCTTTCTAAGTTGGACTACAATGACCCCAAGGTCTTGGACATGTTTGCCAAGGGCAACACCCTGGGAGTCTTTCAATTTGAAAAGCCCGGTATGCGGAGTTTTTTAAAGGAACTTAGGCCCAACCAATTTGAAGACTTGGTGGCAGCCAACTCCCTCTACCGGCCGGGACCCATGGACCAAATTCCAAAATTCTGCCGGTCTAAACACGACCCAGACCAAATTTCCTACCTCCATGACAAGTTAGAACCCATCTTAAATGTTACCTATGGTTGTATCGTCTACCAAGAACAGGTCATGGAAATTGTCCAAAAAATCGGAGGCTACTCCCTGGGAAGGGCAGACCTGGTCCGTCGGGCCATGAGTAAGAAAAAGATGAAGGTCATGGAAGAAGAACGGCAAAACTTTATCTATGGTCAAAGCCAAGGAGACCAAGTCTTGGTGGATGGAGCCATCCGTCGGGGAGTGGACGAAAAAAGTGCCAACCAAATCTACGACCTTATGATTGACTTTGCCAACTACGCCTTTAACAAGTCTCATTCTGTGGCCTATGCCGTTGTAGCCTATCGGACGGCCTATTTAAAATATTATTATCCTGTGGAATTTATGGCGGCGCAAATTTCTTCTTTTATGAATAATTCCACCCAGATGGCCCTCTATATTGAAGAATGTAACCGGCTGGGCATAGAAATTCTCCCTCCCGATGTCAATGAAAGTTTTGAAAAATTTACCGTGAGCCAGGGCAAGATCCGCTATGGCTTAAGGGGGATTAAAAATGTAGGGACCAATGTGATTGAATCCATTGTACATGGACGGGAAAAAGGCCCCTACACCAGCCTAACCGACCTTCTGGAAAGAACCGAGGAAGAAGAGAGTGGGGGGATCAACCGCAAGGCCTTGGAAAACCTCATTCGGGGTGGAGCCCTGGCCAGCCTAGGAGGCAACCGGGCCCAGTACATGGCCTGCTATGAATCCATGCTGTCGGCGGTCCATGACCAAAGCAAACGAAACATCAAGGGCCAAACTTCCCTCTTCGATATGGAAGATGAGACCAAGGAGGACCTTCCCAAGATCAAGGAATTTCCCAGCAAGGATCTCTTGAACATGGAAAGGGAGGTCCTGGGAATTTATGTTTCTGGCCACCCCCTGGATGCCTATAAGCAATCTTTAAAGACCTGGACCAGCCATAGCATTGCCGAACTCTTGGAAATGGCCCAGGGAGAAGACAACCTGGATGGACTTCCGGTCCGGCTGGGTGGTCTTTTGAGCCAGGTAAAGACCCTGATTACTAAAAAGAACAAACTCATGGCCTTTGGTCAATTGGAAGACCTGGCTGGAAGCCTGGAATGTGTCTTTTTCCCCTCTACCTATGAGGGCTACCAAAAACTTATCCAAGACGATGCTGTAGTCCTGGTCCGAGGACGGCTCCAAATGGATGAAAAAAACGAACTGAAGCTCTTGGTCCGAGACCTGAGTCCCCTTATGCAAATGTCTGACCAAAAAGTCTATTTGCGCCTTCCTGACCTAGAAGAGGGAACCATCCGGCAAGTCCAGACCCTTTGTAAAAAATATCCTGGCCAGTCCAATGTGGTCCTTTACGGGCAAAAAGAAGGAAGAGCCCTGGGACTAGACCAAGGATCCAACATTAACTTGGAAAAATTAGAAGACTTCACTCAGGAATTGGGTAAATATTATAAAGTTGAAGATAATGTTGTTGTGAAATAGGAGGAAAGATGAGTCGGATTGGGATATTGACAAGTGGTGGAGATTCTCCCGGTATGAATGCGGCCATACGGTCTGTGGTAAGAACAGCCATCTATCGTGGTCATGAGCCCCTGGGAATTTATTCGGGCTACCAGGGCCTGGTAGATGATGAAATTAAGCTCCTGGGTCTATCCTCTGTGGCAGATATTATCCACCGGGGAGGCACCATTTTAGGAACCAGTCGTTGTCCTGCCTTTGAGAAGGAAGAAGGAAGAAAAAAAGCCTTAAAAGTCTTGGACCAACATGGCATTGACAAGGTCATTGTCCTGGGAGGAGACGGAAGTTTCAAGGGTGCCCTGGCCCTGGCAGAGGAAGGGGTGGATGTCTTAGGCATCCCCTGCACCATTGACAATGACCTGGGCTATACAGACTACACCATCGGTTTTTTTACCGCAGTTGAGACCATCACAGAAGCCATTGGACGGATCCGAGACACCTCCTCCTCCCATGACCGGGGACATATTATTGAAGTCATGGGGAGGACCTGTGGAGACCTAGCCCTTTATGCCGGTATTAGTGGTGGGGCAGAAAGCATCATTGTCCCTGAAGAAGAAGCCTCCTTAGACCAGATTATCCAAAAAATCTTAAGAGGAAAAAAACGGGGCAAGAGGCACCACATTATCCTCCAAACCGAAGGCATTAAGGACCCCTATAAACTAGCCAAGGAAATTCAAAACCAAACCGATGTGGAAACCAAGGTGACTATTTTAGGCTATGTCCAAAGGGGAGGAAGCCCCAACATCTCTGACCGGATTATGGCGACCAATCTTGGGGCCCAAGGTGTCTTGGCCCTGGAAGAAGCCAAGGGAGCCCTGGCTATGGGATTTAAAAATAACCGGGCCCAGGTTTTTGACCTGGAAGAGGCTTTGGAGGTTAAGAAGGCTTTTTCTCAAACCCTCTACCAAGAATTACAAATGGTGTCCATCTAGGAGGTTATATATATAATGAAGAAAACAAAAATTGTGGCCACTTTGGGACCGGCATCTTCCAGCCCTGAAGTCTTAAAAGAGCTCTTTTTAAACGGAGTCAATGTCTGCCGTTTAAACTTTTCCCATGGAGACCATGACCAACACCGGGAAATGATCCGGAAGGTCAAGGTCCTAAGAGAAGAATTAAATAAGCCCATTGCCATCCTCTTGGATACCAAGGGACCAGAAATCCGTCTTGGTAACTTCCAAGGAGGATCTTGCCAGCTGGAAGTAGGGGACCGTTTTAACCTCTACATGGATGACCGCCTGGGAGACCAAAAAGGGGTTAGCATCAGCTATAAAAATCTTTCCCAGGACATCCAGGTGGGAGACCATATCCTCATTGATGATGGCCTGGTGGACTTAAGGGTCATTGAAAAAAGCAAGGACCTCATTAAAACCATTGTATTAAATGAAGGAAAACTAGAAGACCATAAGGGAGTCAACCTTCCTGGGGTCAAATTAAAGCTGGAATCTCTGACAGCCAAGGACAAGGAAGACATTCAATTTGGCATCCAAGAGGAGGTGGACTTTATAGCCCCTTCCTTTATTCGAAAGGCAGAAGATGTTTATGCCATTCGCCAGGTCCTGGAGGACCATGGGGGAGCCCACATCCGTTTGATTTCAAAAATTGAATCCAAGGAGGGTGTGGAAAACATGGATGCCATTATCCAGGCTTCCGATGGAATTATGATTGCCCGGGGAGACATGGGGGTAGAAATTGATCCGGAAGAAGTTCCCCTGGTACAAAAAACCCTCATCCAAAAGTGCATTGATGCCAGTAAGCCTGTTATTACGGCAACCCAGATGCTGGACTCCATGATTCGTAACCCCAGACCCACCCGGGCTGAGGTGACAGACGTAGCCAATGCCATCCTGGATGGGACTTCAGCTATTATGCTTTCGGGAGAAACGGCTTCAGGCAAATATCCCATCCTGGCTGTAACCACTATGAACCGGATTGCCATCCGGACAGAAGAATACATGGACTATGACAAGAGCCTCAAGGCCAAGCCCAAGGGTCGGACCAACACCACCCATGCCATTAGTCAATCCACCTGTATCATAGCCCGGGACCTGGGAGCCAAGGCCATTATTACAGCCACATCCAGTGGCTATACCAGCCGGGCCATTTCTAAATTCCACCCCCGGGTACCCATTATTGCTGTTACCACTAGCCCCCAAGTCCAAAGGCAGTGCGCCCTAGACTTTGGTGTCTTTGCCCTGGAGGCCCCCTATGGATCCTCAACAGACGAGGTTTTATCGACAGCCGTAAGAAGGGCCCTGGAAGAATCCTTCATTAAAGAAGGGGACTTGGTAGTTCTGACAGCCGGTCTACCAGTAGGGGTCAGTGGCACCACCAACATGATCCAGGTCCTGTCTGTAGCCCATACCTTGACCAAGGGCCAAGGCATTGGAGGAGGCAAGGCTGTTGGAAAAGTGATTTTCACCCAAGACCTAGAATATTTTGAAGCCAACTTCCAAGATGGAGATATTATAGCTATAAAAGCTTGCCATAAAGACCTGGCAGCCTATATCCAAAGGGCAGGAGGACTTTTATCTCAAGAAGAGGGTCTCACCAGTCCTTCTGCAGTCCTGGGTCTTGACTTGGGAATCCCCACCATCGTGGCCCTAAAAGACCTGGATGAAAAACTAGAAAACGGGCAAATTGTCACTGTGAATGCCACAACAGGACAAGTCTTTGCCGGCAAGGTAGACCTATAATCAAACTTGGGGTCAAGAAAACTTGGCCCCAAAATAAAATACATTGTTCAAAAATAAAAAACTTTTATCTTTTTTTGAAAATACCCTTGAAATAACTTGTATATTCAACTATACTACTAGGGTATGATTAATTGACATTGCGAAGAAGCAATAGGTTGCTTGAGGGCCAAGGTCACTTAAGGGAATTATTGTGGAGAAGTAGAAGACATGATCTTCTGCGAAGGATCCCTTTTTTATTTCGGAAGAGATGATACACCCGGCTGGGTGTATGGGACCCCTTCTCGCAAAGCAAATACTTTAGGAGGAGAATTATGTCAAAGAAACAAAAAATTCGTATCCGTCTTAAAGCCTATGATCATGAGGTTTTAGACAATTCAGCTAAACGTATAGTAGAGGCTTCCAAGGCCACAGGAGCACAAGTATCCGGCCCAATCCCTCTTCCAACAGACAAAGAGGTTATCACTATTTTACGTTCAGTTCACAAACATAAGGATAGTCGGGAACAGTTTGAACAAAGAACCCACAAACGCTTAATCGACATTACAAATCCAAATCAAAAAACGGTAGATTCTTTAATGAAATTAAATCTACCTGCAGGCGTAGATATTGAAATAAAATTATAAATTTCATAAATATCTTTGGTTATGATTGCCTAGGCAATCCGCTATCACTCAGGAGGTGCAGGAAATGAAGTACATGATTGGCAAAAAGCTAGGAATGACCCAGCTTTTTGATGAAAACGGCACAGTAGTACCTGTAACAGTCATTGAAATGGAACCACAAATTGTAGTTCAAAAGAAAACTGTTGAAACAGATGGTTACAATGCAATCCAAGTTGCATCTGGTGCTGTAAAAGAAAAAAAGGTCAACAAGCCAATGAAGGGCCACTTTGACAAGGCCGGTGTTGACTACCGCAAACACTTAAGAGAATTCAGAACAGACGATGTAGACAGCTACAATGTTGGCGATGAAATTAAAGTAGACATCTTTGCAGCCGGAGACAAGGTTGATGTTACCGGAACAAGCAAGGGTAAGGGAACAGCTGGTGTTATTAAACGCCACCACTTTGGTCGGGGTCGTGAAACACACGGTTCTAAATTCCACCGTATGCCAGGTGGTATGGGGGCAGCTTCATATCCAGGCAAGGTTTGGAAAGGCCATCGCATGGCAGGAAAGATGGGCAACGAAAGAGTAACTGTTCAAAACTTAGAAGTTATTCGCGTTGATGTAGAAACTGGCGTCCTTCTTGTTAAAGGTGCAATCCCAGGCCCTAAAAAAGGTCTTGTAGCAGTTAAAGAAACTGTTAAAAACGTAGAATAAAGCTTGGAAGGAGGAACCGAATATGCCTAAAATTCAAATGCTCAATATGGAAGGCAAGTCCATCCAAGAAGTTGAGTTAAAAAAGGACATTTTTGACGTTGAAGTGAATGAACATGCAGTATATTTAGTAGTTAAAAATATATTGGCAAACCGTCGTCAAGGAACCCAATCAGCTAAAACACGTGCTGAAGTTCGTGGCGGTGGACGCAAACCTTGGAGACAAAAAGGAACTGGACGTGCTCGTCAAGGATCCATCCGCTCTCCACAATGGAAGGGTGGCGGTGTTGTTTTTGCACCAAAGCCAAGAGATTATTCCTATACAACACCTAAGAAGGTTAAAAGACTTGCTTTAAGAAGTGTTTTAACTTCTAAAGTTCAAGAAAATGAACTAATTCTTGTAGATGCTTTAAAACTTGAAGAAGCAAAGACTAAAGCAATGGCTCAAGCCCTTAAGGCTTTAAATGCTGCTAAAAAATCCTTAATCCTAGTAGGAGAAGGCAACGAAAGCGTTGCTCGTGCAGCGAAAAACATTGCTGGAGTTAAGGTTTTAAATATCCAAAGCATCAATGTATATGATTTATTGAAATATGATTCTTTGATTCTTGATCAAGAAGCATTAAATAAAATTCAGGAGGTGTACTAATCATGAACGTGCATGATATTATTATTCGTCCCTTGGTTACTGAAAAAAGTATGGACGATATGGAACAAGGAAAATACACCTTTGTTGTTGCTCGTGGAGCAAACAAGTCTGAAATCAAAAAGGCAATTGAGCAAATTTTCGATGTGACAGTTGAACGTGTCAATACCATGAACATGCGTGGCAAAATGAAGCGTCAAGGAGCTAACCAAGGCCGTAGACCAGCTTGGAAAAAAGCCATTGTGAAGTTGACGGAAGACTCCAACTCCATCGAGTTTTTCGAAGGTATGCAATAAGATAAGGAGGAATTCAAATGGCGATTAGAGGGTTTAAACCCACCACTCCTGCTCGTAGAGAAATGACTGTTTCAACATTTGAAGAGATTACTACCAATAAACCTGAAAAATCTCTTGTTGTTTCATTAAATAAACATTCTGGCCGTAACGCACATGGTCGTATCACTAGCAGACACCGCGGTGGTGGAGCAAGAAAAAAATACCGTATCATTGACTTTAAGAGAAACAAGGATGGCATCCCAGGACGTGTTGCTACCATTGAATACGATCCAAACAGAACAGCCTACATTGCTCTTATTAACTATGCAGACGGAGAAAAAAGATACATCCTACAACCTGTTGGTTTAAAGGTAGGAGATGAAATTGAATCCGGAGAAGAAGCAGATATCAAGGTGGGAAATGCTCTTAAATTAAAGGACATCCCAGTAGGTACTGTTGTTCACAACATTGAATTAATCCCAGGCAAGGGTGGTCAATTAGCACGTTCTGCAGGAACAAGTGCTCAATTAACAGCAAAGGAAGGCAAGTATGCCAACCTTCGTCTTCCCTCTGGTGAATACCGTCGTGTCAGCATTGAATGCCGGGCGACTGTTGGACAAGTTGGAAATGTATCCAACGAATTAATCACCCTTGGTAAGGCCGGTCGTAAACGTCACATGGGCGTTCGTCCACATGTACGTGGATCCGCTATGAACCCGGTAGACCATCCACATGGTGGTGGGGAAGGTAGAACACCAATTGGTCGTCCATCTCCAATGACACCATGGGGTAAAAAAGCTCTAGGCTTAAAAACACGTAAGAAGAATAAAAAATCCGACATGTATATTGTACGTCGTCGTAAGAAATAGTTGAGAGGAGGATATCCATGAGTCGTTCATTAAAAAAAGGACCTTTTGCAGATGAACATCTATTAAAAAAGGTTGACGCTTTAAACGAAAAAAACGAAAAGAAAGTTATTAAGACATGGTCACGTCGTTCCACCATCTTCCCAGAAATGGTATCTCACACTATTGCTGTACACGATGGTCGTAAACATGTGCCTGTATATATCACAGAAGATATGGTTGGTCATAAATTAGGTGAATTCGTACTAACTAGAACTTTCCGTGGCCACACTGCTGATAAGTCTACTACGGTAAAATAAGGAGGGAAAAATGGAAGCAAAAGCTATTGCAAAATATGTTCGTATTTCCCCACTAAAAGTTCAATTCATCTGTAATGAAATTCGTGGGCTTCAAGTTGATGAAGCACTGGCAAAATTAGAATTTACTACAAAACGTGGGGCAAAAGAATTATATAAGGTATTAAAATCTGCTGTTGCAAACGCAGAAAACAACTTAAGCTTAGATCGTGCAGATCTTTATGTAAAAGAAGCTTATGCCAATGATGGCCCTACAATGAAGCGTTTTCGCCCAAAGGCTAAAGGGATGGCATATCCTATCTTAAAGAGAAGTAGCCACATCGGCGTAGTTGTAGCAGAGCGAGAATAAAGGGGGTTTAGACATGGGTCAAAAAGTAAATCCGAAGGGACTTAGAGTTGGCGTCATCAAAGATTGGGACTCCAAATGGTATGCAAAAAGCAAAGACTTCGGGGAACTTTTATTAGAAGATAATAAAATTCGCAAATACGTGAAAGAATCTCTTTTCCAAGCTGGAATCTCCAATATTCAAATTGAACGTGCTGCGAATAAAGTAAAAGTAACAGTTTACACTGCAAAACCTGGTATGGTCATTGGCCGCGGGGGAGCAGGTGTTGAAGAATTAAGAGCAGAATTAGAAAAAAGAACCAAGAGAAGTGTGGTTGTCAATGTTGAAGAAGTTAAGACTCCAGATATGGATGCTCAACTTGTTGCAGAAAACATTGCTTTTTCCCTAGAACGCAGAGTTTCATTCCGTCGTGCTATGAAACAAGCCATCCAACGCACCATGCGTTTAGGAGCTAAGGGAATCAAAACTTCTGTTTCCGGTCGTTTAGGTGGAGCAGACATGGCTCGTACTGAAGGTTACAGTGAAGGAACGATTCCTCTACAAACCCTTCGTGCAGATATTGACTATGGATTTGCTGAAGCAGATACTACCTATGGTAAGATCGGGGTAAAAGTTTGGCTCTATAAGGGAGAAGTTCTTCCTGAATTTAAAGGAAATAGACCAAACAATCGTCGTGATAACAAACGCGGTTTTGACCGTGATAAGAGAGATAATAAGGATCGCAGAAACCGTCGTAGGCCTTCAAACAACAGAAGACCTCAAGATAGGGATCATGCATAATCCAAGGAAGGAGAGACGCTTATGTTAATGCCAAAAAGAGTGAAATATCGTCGTGTTCATCGAGGCAGAATGAAGGGCAATGCCAGTCGCGGTAATACCTTAACATACGGTGATTACGGCATCCAAGCCTTGGAACCTTCTTGGATCACCTCGAACCAAATAGAAGCTGCCCGTCGTGCAATGACTCGGTACATCCGTCGTGGTGGGAACATTTGGATTAAAATTTTCCCAGACAAACCAGTTACTGAAAAGCCAGCTGAAACTCGGATGGGTTCAGGTAAAGGGGCTCCATCTTACTGGGTCAGTGTAGTAAAGCCAGGTCGTGTTTTATTTGAAATGAGTGGAGTTAGTGAAGAAACTGCTCGTGAAGCAATGCGTTTAGCATCCAACAAGCTTCCAATCAAAACACGTTTCGTGGCTCGTTATGAAGAAAAGGATGGTGAATCAAGTGAAAGTTAAGGAAATTCGCCAATTGTCAACAGAAGAATTAACCAACAAGGTAGCAGAACTTAAGAATGAACTGTTCAACCTACGCTTTCAATTAGCAACAGGTCAATTGGATAATTCATCTTCGATTCGCCTAGTAAAAAAAGATATCGCTCGTGTTAAAACCATTCTTAGAGAACGTGAGCTTGATTTAGGGAAGGAGGCATAATCAATGGAAAGAAACGCAAGAAAAGTTATTTCAGGAATTGTTGTCTCCGATAAAATGGATAAAACAATTGTTGTATCAACCACAACCTTTAAGACACATCCTATTTATGGTAAACGCTTCAAAAAGACGTCTAAATTCAAGGCTCATGATGAAGAAAATACAGCTAAAATAGGTGATCGCGTTCGTTTGATGGAAACAAGACCCCTGTCCAAGGACAAACGGTGGAGACTTGTTGAAATCCTTGAACGAGCTAAGTAAGTTTTTTTGATAAGGAGGTTTGTATGTTACAACAAGAATCTAGAATGCGCGTTGCTGATAACTCCGGTGCAAGAGAACTCTTAGTTATTAAAGTCCTTGGTGGAACAAACCGCCGCATTGCCAACATTGGTGATGTTGTTGTATGCAGTGTAAAGCATGCAATTCCAGGTGGAGTTGTGAAAAAAGGACAAGTAGTTAAGGCAGTTATTGTCCGTTCAACAAAGGGTATCCGTCGTCCAGATGGAAGCTATATCCGCTTTGATGACAACGCAGCTGTTATTATAAAAGAAGATAAAAGTCCTGTAGGAACTCGTATCTTTGGGCCAGTTACTCGTGAACTTCGTGGAGATAACTTTATGAAGATCATTTCCTTGGCTCCAGAAGTACTCTAGGAGGTGTCGCATTGAAAATTAAAACAGACGATACAGTTATTGTAATCTCCGGAAAAGATCGTGGTAAAACCGGAAAAGTTAAAAGAGTGCTTCCTAAAGAAGATAGGGTTATTGTTGAAGGCGTGAACATGGTAACTCGCCATATTAAACCACGCGGACCACAAGAACCTGGTGGAATTAAAAAATCAGAAGCACCCATCCACGTATCCAATGTTATGTACTATGATGCAAAATCCAAAAAAGGTGTACGGGTTGGATATCAAATCGAAGATGGTAAAAAAGTTCGTATTATGCGTCCCGCTGGTACGAAGATAGACAAGTAAGGAGGCTGAAATGGAATCCAGATTAAAAGATAAATATGATGGAGAAGTAAAAGGCTTCCTAATGGACACATTTGAATACAAGAATGTTATGCAAGTTCCAAAACTTGAAAAGATTATTGTAAACATTGGTGTTGGTGAAGCAAAAGAAAATCCAAAAGCTTTAGAATCAGCTGTAAAAGACCTAAGAACCATTACAGGCCAAGCTCCTCTAGTTACTCAAGCAAAAAAATCAATTGCGAACTTTAAATTAAGAGAAGGCCAAAAAATTGGTTGTAAGGTAACCCTTCGTGGTCAAAAAATGTATGATTTCCTAGACAAGCTAATGAATGTTGCTCTTCCTCGGGTCCGTGACTTCCGTGGAATTAGCAAGACAGCTTTTGACGGTCGTGGAAACTACTCTTTAGGGATCAAAGAACAATTAATCTTCCCTGAAATTGAATACGACGAAGTAGATGCCTTACGCGGCATGAATGTTGTAATTGTTACAACAGCTGAAACAGACGAAGAAGCCAAGGTGTTCCTAGAAAAAATGGGAATGCCATTTACGAAGGAATAAGGAGGTATCTTGTGGCAAAAAAATCTATGATTGCAAAGCAAAAAAGAAAACCGAAATATTCAACAAGAGCCTATACACGTTGTAGCATTTGTGGAAGACCTCATGCGGTACTTCGTAAGTATGGCATTTGTCGCATATGCTTCAGAAAGTTGGCCTATCGTGGGGAAATCCCTGGCGTTCGTAAGGCCAGCTGGTAACCGAAAGGAGGAAGTGCTATGATGACAGATCCTATAGCAGATATGCTTACAAGAATTCGCAATGGAGCTCATGCAAAACACGCAACAGTGGATGTGCCAAGCTCAAATGTGAAAAAAGGAATTTCGGATATTTTATTAAGAGAAGGTTATATTAAAAACGTTGAACTTATCGAAGATAACAAGCAAAATGTTTTAAGAATAACTTTAAAATACAGTGATGAAGGAGAAAAAGTAATCTCTGGAATCAAAAGAATCTCTAAACCAGGCTTGCGTGTTTACGCAAAAGCTGGCGATGTACCCAAGGTACTAGGTGGTTTAGGAACAGCAATTATTTCAACATCAAAGGGTCTTTTAACAGACAAAGAATGCCGCAAAGAAGGCATTGGTGGCGAAGTAGTATGTTACGTATGGTAGTCTAGGAGGTGTAGATATGTCTAGAATTGGAAAAAAACCAATTGATATTCCAAGCGGTGTAACCGTCACTATTTCTCCAGACAACGTGGTTGAAGTCAAAGGTCCAAAGGGTACTTTAACACAAGCCATCGATCCACACATGGAGATCAGCCAAGAAGATAACCAAATTATCATTCAAAGAAGTGACGATAAAAAGAACACCAGAGCAAGTCACGGCCTAAGTCGCTCCCTAGTAGCGAACATGGTTGAGGGCGTAGCCAATGGATATCAAAAAGAACTTGAAATCGTTGGAACTGGATACCGTGCTGCTAAAAATGGCAACAAGTTATCCTTAACATTAGGATTTTCACATCCTTTAGAATTAGACGCACCAGAAGGAATTACTGTAGAAGTTCCATCTGCAAACAAAATTACCATTTCAGGTGCAGACAAGCAAAAAGTCGGCGCATATGCAGCCTACATTCGTAGCTTCCGTAGCCCAGAACCATACAAGGGTAAGGGAATCAAATATGTAGACGAACACATCCGTCGTAAAGTTGGTAAGACAGGTAAATAGAAAGGAGAGATTTTATGATTAAAAAGATAGATCGGAATGCGAACCGTAAAAAACGCCATGCCCGAGTTAGAAATAAAGTCTCAGGAACAAGCGAAAAGCCAAGACTTTCTGTTTATCGTTCCGATGCACACATCTATGCGCAATTAATTGATGATGTAGCTGGTCACACACTTGCTCAAGCATCTACTTTAGATAAAACCCTAGAACTAGACAGCACAAAGAATATGGACGCTGCAAAAGCAGTAGGAACCTTAATTGCAGAACGTGCTAAGGAAAAGGGAATCGAAGAAGCAGTTTTCGACCGGTCAGGTTACATCTATCACGGACGTATAGCAGCCCTTGCTGAAGCAGCAAGAGAAGCCGGACTTAAATTCTAATAAAGGAGGGAAATTCTTGAGACGTACTAAAATAGACGCAGGTGAATTAGATTTAGAAGAACGCGTTGTGTCCATTAGCCGTGTAGCTAAGGTTGTAAAAGGTGGACGGAACTTCCGTTTCAGCGCCTTAGTAGCAGTAGGTGACCACAATGGTCACGTGGGCATTGGTACAGGAAAAGCCTTAGAAGTTCCTGAAGCAATCCGCAAGGCAGCACAAGACGCTCGTAAAAATCTTGTTTCAGTAAGCTTACTAGACTCATCAATTCCTCACGAAATTTATGGAGTGTCTGGAGCTGGAAAAGTATTTTTAAAACCAGCAGCGCCTGGTACCGGAGTTATCGCCGGTGGAGCAGTGCGGGCTGTGTGTGAATTAGCTGGAATTTCTGATATTCGTACCAAAAACATTGGCTCAAACAATCCTAGAAATACCGTTAATGCAACAATGGATGCTCTTACACGCTTAAAAACTGCAGAAGATGTAGCAAAACTTCGTGGTAAGAGTGTAGAAGAAATTTTAGGATAAGGGGGTTCATCAATGGAAACAATTAAAATCAAATTGATTAAAAGCCCTATTGGACGCACAAGCAAGCATAAAAAAACAGTAAAAGCTCTTGGCTTTTCAAAAGTAGGCCAAGTCTTAGAAAAACAAGACACACCTCAAGTTAGAGGTATGATCAATGCCATTGACTATATGGTAGAAATCGTGGATTAAGGAGGTGCATGATGAAATTACATGACTTACACCCAGCAGAAGGTGGCGGTGTTAAGGCAAAAAAACGTGTAGGCCGAGGACCTGGATCTGGTACAGGAAAAACATCAGGACGTGGTCACAAGGGTCAAAATGCACGCTCCGGTGGTGGCGTACGCCCAGGATTTGAAGGGGGCCAAATGCCATTGTTCCGTCGTTTGCCGAAACGCGGTTTTACAAACAACCTTAGTAAACAATTTGCACAAATTAATGTTTCTACATTAAATTGCTTTAAAGATGGAGATACAGTTAACTTGGATAGCCTAGCTGAAAGAGGACTTGTTAACAAGAACAAGGCCAAAGACGGCTTAAGAGTCCTAGGTAACGGAGACTTAACTGTAAAAGTAACTGTTCAAGCAGCTCACTTTACAAAATCTGCAAGTGAAAAGATTGAAGCGGCTGGAGGAAAGGCTGAGGTGATCTAATGTTGCAGACTGTCAGAGATGCGTGGAAAGTACCGGAAATTCGAAAAAAGATGATTTTTACTCTTTTAATGCTGGTAGTCTATCGCATTGGCGCAAACATTCCGGTGCCCTTTGTAGATAGAGCATATATTGCGAACCTATTATCTCATGGACAAAGTAGTTTGTTCGGATTTTTAGATTTAATGGCAGGGGGAGCAGTCAGTCGGTTTACGATTTTCGCTGCAAACATCTATCCCTACATTACCGCATCAATCGTTCTGCAACTGTTGACCATTGCAATTCCAAGCCTAGAAGCACTTTCCAAGGAAGGTGAAACGGGCCGTAAAAAAATTGCAAAATACACAAGATATCTATCTGTAGTTCTAGCTTTAGTTACAGCATTGGGCTATGTTTATGGTGCTTTTTCTCAAGCTGTCTTAGCAAATGGATTCTTAGAAAACCTAGTCGTTGTATTATCTATCGTGGCTGGTTCTTGTTTCTTAATTTGGATTGGCGAATTAATTACAGAACACGGCATAGGAAACGGAATTTCATTAATTATCTTTGCCGGTATCGTATCTCGATTCCCAGCAGATATTTACAGGTCTGTCGTAGCTGTTATGGCAGGTAAAGCATCCGTTATCTTTTTGATTCTATTTATAATTATTGCCCTGGCCATCGTATTCTTCGTTGTAACCTTAAACGAAGGAGAACGTCGGATTCCAGTTCAATATGCAAAACGCGTTGTAGGTCGGAAAATGTACGGTGGACAATCCACCCATATTCCCATCAAGGTTCTTATGAGTGGGGTTATGCCGATTATCTTTGCAAACTCCATCATGGCCATGCCACAAACCATTGCGCTCTTTAGACCGAATTCTGGTTTCGCAGCCTTTGTAGACAAGTGGTTCTCACCAGGAGGAAATTGGTTGGGCTTAAGTATCTATTCAATTTTGACCATCGTCTTAATTGTCTTCTTTACTTTCTTCTATACCACCATCCAATTCAACACAGTGGAATATTCCAAGAACTTACAACAAAACGGTGGATTTATTCCAGGTATCCGTCCTGGCCGGTCTACCAGTGATTATTTAAGTCGGACAGTAAACCGCTTAGTTTTCCCAGGTGGGATTGCCCTATCCATCCTAGCCGTTCTTCCCTACTTTTTAACAAAAGCCAGTGGAATGAGCTTTAACTTTGGTGGAACGAGCATGATCATCGTAGTGGGAGTTATTCTTGAAACAGGTCGAGTTATTGAACAACAAATGCTAATGAGACACTACCGAGGATTTTTAAAATAGGAGGAACTCATGCGACTTATTATTGTAGGCCCACCAGGAGCTGGAAAGGGCACCCAAGCAGAATCAATTATTAAAAAGTATCAAATTCCACATATCTCAACAGGAGATATTTTAAGAGAAAATATTAAAGAAGAAACGGATTTAGGACTGGAAGCAAAAAAATATATGGACCAAGGAGATTTGGTACCAGACCATTTAGTTGTAGCCCTAGTTCAAGATCGTTTAACTCGTAAAGACTGTGAAAATGGATTTTTGTTAGACGGATTTCCAAGAACAGTAGCCCAAGCTGTGGCCTTAGACGCTCAACTGAAAAAAATGGGCATTCAATTAGATCGAGTTGTGAACATGGAAGTAGACGAAAATCTCTTAGTTGAACGGGCAGTCGGCCGTAGAATTTGCAAATCCTGCGGAGCAACCTACCATGTTAAAAACAACCCTCCCAAAGAAGAAGACATCTGTGATGTAGATGGAGGACAATTGATCCAAAGAGCGGATGACACAAAAGAAACAGTGGAAAACCGCATCAAGGTTTACAAAGAACAAACATCCCCTCTCATTGACTACTACAGAGCCCAAGGCTTACTTTTAAACATCGATGGGTCCCAAGACATTGACCAAGTATTTGATCAAATAGTAAAGGGATTGGCTTAAGCCAATGCAAACCACAAGCGAGATTCAGCAAGGACAAGTGGTACGATCTTTAGCTGGAAGAGATAAAGATCGATACTTTCTTGTTCTGGAAGTTGTGGACAAGACCTATGTACTTCTAGTGGACGGCAAGCTAAGAAAACTAGCCAAGCCGAAAAAAAAGAAGATCCAACATGTGCAAATCTTAAAGCAATGGGTGGACCTTGACCAAGAAGGACTAAACGATAGTAAGATTCGTAAAGCATTAAAAGCATTCAATGAACCAAGGAGGGTTTAAATTTGGCAAAAGATGATGTCATAGAAGTAGAAGGTATCGTAACCGATGCCCTACCCAACACCAACTTTAAAGTAGAGTTGGAAAATGGATATGAAATTCTAGCACATATCTCCGGGAAACTACGTATGAACTATATCCGTATCTTACCAGGAGATCGTGTAACCGTAGAGTTATCTCCTTATGATTTAAGCAGAGGTAGAATTACTTGGCGTAACAAGTAACAAGGAGGGATACAATGAAGGTAAGACCATCTGTAAAAAAGATGTGTGAAAAATGTAAGATTATTAAGAGAAAGGGTCGCATCATGGTTATCTGTGAGAACCCAAAACATAAACAAAGACAAGGTTAAGGAGGTGTAACACTCATGGCAAGAATTGCAGGTATTGACTTACCCAGAGAAAAAAGAGTGGAAATTGGCCTGACCTATATCTTCGGGATTGGACGCTCCACAGCACAAGAAATTCTAGATAAAACTGGAATTGACTACAATACACGTGTAAAAGACTTAACAGAAGCTGAAGAAGCAGCTTTACGTGATGAAATCGATCATTACACAGTAGAAGGGGACTTACGTAGAGACGTGGCAATGAACATCAAGCGTCTACGTGAAATCAACTGCTACCGTGGTATTCGTCACCGTCGTGGACTTCCAGTACGTGGACAAAAGACCAAGACCAATGCTAGAACTCGCAAGGGTCCTAAGAAACTAGTAGCAAAGAAAAAATAGGAAGGAGAAGTAAGATTGGCTAAACAAAAAACCACAAGAACACGTCGTCGTGCTCGTAAAAATATCGAAAAAGGTCAAGCTCATATTGCTTCGACTTTCAACAATACAATGGTTACCCTAACCGATGTTAGTGGCAATGTTATTTCCTGGGCATCTGCAGGACAACTAGGCTTCCGTGGATCACGTAAGTCCACTCCATTCGCAGCCCAAGAAGCAGCTCAAGAAGCAGCTGAAAAAGCAAAAGAACACGGATTAAAATCCGTAGAAGTCTTCGTAAAAGGACCTGGATCTGGGCGTGAAGCAGCAATCCGTTCACTTCAAGCATCAGGACTTGAAGTAACCATGATTAAAGATGTCACACCGATTCCACACAATGGTTGTAGACCACCAAAACGTCGTCGCGTTTAATTGTGTTGTAGAATACCCGTAAAGGAGGGCGAGCAATAGTGTTAGAGATTGAAAAACCGGACATTGAAATAAAAAGCTTAAGTGAAGATGGAAAAATGGGTCGGTTCGTCGTAGAACCCTTAGAAAGCGGATACGGAATCACCATTGGAAATTCCTTAAGAAGGGTCCTCTTGTCCTCATTGCCAGGAGCCGCAGTTTCTTTTATTAACATCCGAGGAGTAGAACATGAATTTGCTACGATTCCAGGAGTATTAGAAGACGTACCGGAATTAATTCTAAACATTAAAGAAATTGTCTTAAAATCTCATATCGACGAACCTGTCCATATTACCATTGAAAAGACAGGAGAAGGCGAACTACTGGCAGGAGATATTCAAACGGGTATTGATGTTGAAATTATCAATCCAGACCACCACATTGCAACCTTAAACGAAGATGCCAACGTCTTTATGGACCTAACCGTTGAAAGAGGTCGTGGCTACGAACCCAGCGAATTGAAAAAAGATGAAGTCACACAAATCGGGGTCATCCCCATTGACTCCAACTACACCCCAATTCGCAGAGTCAACTGGAAGGTAGAAAATACAAGAGTTGGTCAAAGGACAGACTACGACCGTTTAATTTTAGATGTAGAAACCGATGGATCCATGCCGGCTGACGAGGCAGTTTCCTTGGCAGCCAAGGTCCTAACAGAACATCTAAACCTATTTATAGGCCTAACGGACCATGTCAATGACGTCAACATTATGGTGGAAAAAGAAGAAGACCAAAAAGAAAAAGTTCTTGAAATGACTGTAGAAGAACTAGACCTTTCTGTGCGTAGTTTCAATTGCTTGAAAAGAGCAAACATCAATACTGTAGAAGAACTTACACAAAGAACAGAAGAAGATATGATGAAGGTCAGAAACCTGGGGAAAAAATCCCTAGAAGAAGTCCAAAATAAACTAGAAGATTTAGGACTATCCTTAAAAGAATCGGAAGAGTAAGGGGGAAATCATGGCAACACTTAGAAAACTAGGTCGTCCAACAGCCCATCGTAAAGCTATGCTTCGGAACCTAACAACAGACGTACTTGCAGAAGGACGAGTTACAACAACCGTAACCCGAGCCAAAGAAACACGTCGTCTTGTTGATAAAATGATTACCTTAGGTAAACGTGGCGACTTACATGCAAGACGCCAAGCCTTAGCATATATTTATGATGAAGATGTTGTGACAAAACTTTTTGAAGAAATTGCGCCAAAATACGCAGACCGCAATGGTGGATACACTCGGGTCTTAAAAATGGGACCACGTCGTGGAGACTCTGCTGAAATGGCAATTATTGAATTAGTTTAAAATTCAATCATAGAAAAGATAAGGGACCTGCCTGGCAGGTTCTTTTTTTCAATCCCGACAAAGTATTGTAATCCAGAGGAAAAACCACTACAATAAAAGGAGCAAAAAAGAGAAAGGAAAGGGATATGGACGATAAAATAAATCGATCTGGCCCGGGCTTGCTGGCCCTAGCCTGGAAAAATACTGATTCCTTACATAAAGCAAGAAAGCTAGTAGAGCTCCTTAGAAAAGGAGGCAAGGGACGATGACGCTGAAACAAAAAAACATCATCTACATCCTTTTTACCTCCCTCTTGTGGGGGTTAAATGGCAATATGGGAGCCTACCTCTTTCACAATAGCAATGTCAGTCCAGCAGGCCTTACTACCATGCGGCTGCTTTTTGGTGGAGCCCTGCTCTTAGGTCTGACCCAGGCCTTTGACCAGGATGTTTTTGACATCCTCAAGACCAAGTCCAACCTGGTTTGGCTGGCCATCTATGGGATCTTTGGACTTTTTGTCATGCAATTTGCCCTCTATGCCTGTATCTTTTATTCCAACCCTCCCACAGCCTGCCTCTTGCAATACTGTGGGATCTTCCTGGTGATTTTTTATGCAGCCGTCTTTATGAAGGTGCCGCCCCAAAAAATGACCTGGATTGCCCTGGTCCTAACAGTGATTGGAGTCGTCCTCCTCTTAACCAAAGGGGACTTTGGCCAACTCCAAATTTCGGGCATCACCCTCCTAACAGGACTTATCTCCATGTTGGGCTATACCGTCAGTAACATCGCCCCCCTGAAATTGACCCTGCGCTATCCCACAAAAATTGTCG
Organism: Urinicoccus timonensis; assembly: GCF_900232945.1. GTDB lineage: Bacteria > Bacillota > Clostridia > Tissierellales > Peptoniphilaceae > Urinicoccus > Urinicoccus timonensis. The sequence continues at coordinate 816,851 of NZ_OCTU01000001.1, read as the reverse complement.
CTGGCTGGGCCATGGTCATCGGGGGACTCTTTATGGTCCTGGTCTGTATTTTAAGACAAGAACCCCTGCCGGACCTGGGAGGATTTACCCTCCTGGCCAGCCTCTATTGCATTATATTTGGGACAGTGGTTCCCTTTAGCCTTTACCTGGCCAGCCAAAAAATCGTAGGCCCCACCATTGCTTCCTTGCTGGGTCTAAGCGAGTGCGTTTTTTCCACCATCTTTAGTATCTTTTGGCTAAAAGAAGTCTTTTCTATGACAGACCTCTTGGGCATGGTCTTAATTTTTACCGGGGTGGTCTTGATGAGTTTGCCCGATGAATTTTGGAAAAAACCCCGGCTTTTTGCCAGGGCCTTCCAGGGGGAAAAGAATCCAAGAAAATCCAAAAGCTAGGCCAGCTTTTTGTTGAATTAGCCGTATAAATATGATAGAATCAATATATTATGAAGTAGTAGAGGAGGTCACTATGCGTACAGTATTATCTGTTATTGTTGCAATTTCATGTTTGGTTGTCATCGTAGCTGTTATGTTACAAGAATCTAAGCAAGCAGGCTTAGGTACCTTGGACGGATCTGGCGATTCATCCTGGGGATCCCATACAGGGACAAGCCGCAAGCAAATGCTTGAAAAAACAACCTTGATTGCATCCATTATTATGATGGTTTCAATAATTGCAGTTGCAGCATTGTAAGTAAATATTTCAGAGGGGAGTAAACTATGAACATTTTAATTATTGCAGCCATAGTGGGTGTAATTGCTCTCGTCTTTGCCCTATACAAGGCATCCTTTGTAGGCAAGCAAGACGAAGGCAGCGACCGGATGAAAGAAATCTCCGGTCACATCCACGATGGAGCAATGGCATTCTTAAAAAGAGAATACCGATCTCTTATTATTTTCGTTATCGCTTTATTTATTATCCTAGGTATTGGTATTTCCTTTAAAACAGCTATTTGCTTTTTAATTGGAGCCCTATTTAGTGTTTGTGCAGGTTATATCGGCATGAACGTAGCCACAAAGGCAAACGTTCGTACAGCCAATGCAGCCCACCAACACGGAATGGGAAAAGCCCTAGACATCGCCTTTTCAGGTGGTGCAGTTATGGGACTTTGCGTTGTTGGACTTGGAATTATCGGAATTAGTATCTTATATTATATCTTCCAAGATGCAAACATCATTACCGGATTTTCCCTAGGAGCTTCATCCATCGCCCTATTTGCCCGGGTAGGTGGAGGAATCTACACCAAGGCAGCCGACGTTGGAGCCGACCTTGTAGGAAAGGTTGAAGCAGGAATCCCAGAAGACGACCCAAGAAACCCAGCCGTTATTGCCGATAACGTTGGAGACAACGTAGGGGACGTTGCCGGAATGGGAGCCGACCTATTCGAATCCTATGTAGGAGCCCTTTTGTCCGTTATCACCCTAGGTGTTGTGTCCCACGCTGAAGCCGGTGTATCCTACGGGATTGCCATTGCAGCAGTAGGGATCCTAGCTTCCGTAGTATCCATGTTCTTCGTCCGTGGAGACAAAAACCCACAAAAAGCCCTGAACATGGGAACCTACATTGCCAGTATCATCACCATTATCGCATCAGCTATCTTAGCCAACCACTTCTTCGGAAACTTGAAATTCTTCATTCCAGTTATCGTAGGAGTTTGCGTAGGCTTGATTATTTCTAAAATTACAGAATACTACACATCAGACCAATACAAACCTGTTCGCCACATTGCTGAAGAATCCGTTACTGGAGACTCCACCAACATCATCGCCGGCCTATCCGTTGGGATGATGTCCACAGTAGGCCCCATCATTGTTCTAGCCATAGGAATCATCCTGGCCTACAACCTATCCGGTGGGTCAATAGAAGCCATTGACGGCCTTTATGGAATCGCCCTAGCCGCAGTAGGAATGCTGGCCACCACTGCATCCACCATTGCTGTAGATGCCTACGGCCCCATTGCCGACAATGCCGGTGGAATTGCCGAAATGTGCGAACTACCAGAAGAAGTACGTGAAATTACCGACTCCCTAGACTCAGTTGGAAACACCACAGCAGCCATTGGTAAGGGATTTGCCATTGGGTCCGCAGCCCTAACAGCCCTATCCCTATTCGTATCCTACATCCAAACCACCGGTTTGACAGGAATCGATATTTCCAAACCAGCTGTTATTGCCGGAACCTTCATCGGAGGGATGCTACCCTTCGCCTTCTCAGCCCTAACCATGTCTGCAGTAGGAAACGCTGCCGGAGCCATGATTGACGAAGTTCGTCGTCAATTCAAAGAAATCCCCGGCATCATGGAAGGAAAAGCAGAACCCGAATACGCAAAATGCGTAGACATTTCCACCGGGGCAGCCCTAAAGGAAATGATCGTTCCCGGAATGATTGCCGTAATCGTTCCAATCCTAGTAGGTGTCTTAATCGGTACAGAAGCCCTGGGTGGCCTCCAAGCCGGAGCCCTAGTTACAGGGGTTCTTATGGCCATCTTTATGTCCAACGCCGGTGGAGCTTGGGATAATGCAAAGAAATACATCGAAGGTGGAGCCCATGGAGGAAAAGGAACTGTAGCCCATAAGGCAGCCGTAACAGGCGATACAGTAGGTGACCCCTTTAAAGATACCTCTGGTCCATCCCTAAACATCCTAATTAAATTAATCACCGTTGTATCTCTAGTCTTTGCACCCCTATTCATTAGCTTTGGAGGAATCCTCTTATAAGAAAGACCCAGAGACTATAAAGTAAATTGAAATCGACATGGAGCCTAGGCTCCATGTCGATTCTTCTATCCATAAGCCCTATCCCAAGAAAAGACCAAGGATAGGGCAGATTCCAAGGAGAAAAATATGCTATCTGAAAGCCTCATCAACCTTATCTTCCTCTTTTTTGTCTTTTCAGTCCTGGGTTGGATGATAGAAGTCAGCTTAAAATTCATAGACTTTGGTCGCTTCGTCAACCGGGGCTTCCTAATAGGACCCTATTGCCCCATCTACGGCCTGGGGTCTGTCCTCATTATCCTGGTGACCCAAAACTTCCAAGAACAAGAACATTCCCTGGCCTTTGTCTTCCTAGTCTCCCTCCTAGTCTGTGGCCTGGTGGAATACCTGGTTTCCTACTTTTTAGAAGCCCACTACCACGCTAGATGGTGGGACTATAGCAACCGACCCATGAACCTCAACGGGAGAATTTGGATTGGCAACCTGGTTCTTTTTGGCCTGGGAGGCCTGGCCATAGACCGGGTCTTTAAACCCTGGATCATGGACGGCTTGGCCTTGATGCCCCTGGTTTGGAAACAAGGCCTGGCCCTTTGCATTGTCCTGGTCATGCTGGTGGACCTCTTGATGTCCTACTTCGTCATGAAACTGGTTAGGGTCAATGTAGAAGGATCCAAGGCCGACAACACCCAGGAAATTCGCCAAGAAATGAAAGTCCTGGTAACCAATAAAAACATCCTCTACCATCGTTTCATCAATGCCTACCCTGATGTAAAATACCGGACCGACCGGATTAAGGCCAAACTCAGAGAATTTGACCTGGAAAGCAAGCGGATCAAAGAAGCCATTGAAGAAAACATCGACCTAGAAAAAGCCCAACTCAAGGCCGACCTGGAACCGACCAACCTCTTAAAAACCCAAATCATCCAAAGACAAGGAGACCTCATTGGCCTCTTGGAAAGCGGCCAAGACCCAGAAGCTGTCCAGGCCTTGAAGAAAGAAATCCAGGACAAAAAAGAAATCCTCAACCGCCGACGCCGGCGCTTGAATTTAGAAGAAATCCATTAAAAGCAAGAAAGGGAATTCCCTTCCTTGCTTTTTTTGTGGCTTAAATCTATGGAAAATGGACCTTATCTTAAAATTCTTTCAAAAAAACCAAAGAAAAGTCTATAAGAGTTGAAAAAAGCTTATGGAAAGTATAGAATATTACTATGGGATGAGTCTATCCAGACCATTCCAAATATAAAAAAGAAAGGAGGGGAAAAAGATGAATCGAAAAATAAGGATACTCGTTTTATTCTTGATGCTGGCCCTATTTACAGGAAGCCAAGTCTATGCTCAAGACCAAGATGGTTCACTTCCAGCTCCTAAGGAAGAAGGAATCCTTGCAGAGTCATCTTTCCAAGAAGAATCCCCCAAAGCGCAAGCTAGAGAAGAGGTTAAAAACTCGGAGGGAGGACAAGGAAAGGAAGAAGCAAATCTTCCCCCAGACCAAGCTGAGGAAGCGAAGGAAGAAGAGTCTGTAGCCAAAACTAAAGAGGAAACTGGCCAGGAAGATCTACAAAAGGAAAATCTAGACCAAACTCCTCCGGCTCAAGCTCCTTCAGCTCAAGCTCCAAAAGAAGAAGCCTTGGAAGGTCCGGTAAAACCGGCCCAAGCAAGTCCAGCCTCGACAGAGCCAGCTGTTGGCGAAAATGAGACCAAAAAATCGGAAGATCCGAAAGAAGGTACCGGTACAAAACCGGAAGACAAAAAAGAAACGCCACAAGTTGACCCTAAAAAGGATGAAGACTTAAGCGACTTGCAAGGAAAAATCAAGGCTGAGAAAGATCCTAAGAAAAAAGCGGCACTTCAAAAGGAATACAATGAAAAGCTCTTTAAGAAGATTGAAGAAACTGGAGCAGATAAGCTTAACAAGGAAGTCTTGGACCGCTTTACTGATGCAGGTAGAACAAAAGAGTTCTATCAAATTCAAGCAGAATATGAAGCACTTAAAAAGAAAGCCAAGGAAGGGAAGTTAACCCAGAAAGAAGTGGATGACTTCAACCAAAAAGTTGGAAGTTTTACACCACCTCGCAAGTTGGATGAGGATGAGAAAGGTGCATTAGACAAACTTCAAGAAACACCTTATGTACCTGGAATTGCAGACAATTCTACTGATGAGGCAAAGAAGCTATATAAAGCTTATGAAGATGCAAAAAAAGCTTTAGAAGATGCACTAAATCCTGAAAATCCTCGGACAACAGATGCTAAAACATTGCAAGATTTGGTTGATGCTTTCAAGAAGGCAGAAACTAATCTTACAGAAGCAATTAAAAATGGCAAAGTGGATCCAAAGTACACTGAAGGAAGTCCAGAAATATCAATATTTCCTTTAGATAATAATGGAAAAGCTGGAAAAGAACTTACAGATGATACCTACTACATTCCTGATGCTACAGACTTTAAACTTTTATTCCAAGTAAATAAAGATAAAGAAGAGCAAGGAAAGAAATTTAAGTTTACAATTAAAAACTTAAAAAATGTAGGCGATGTATCAGTACCAGACCCAAGCTTAAGTAATTTAGTATTTTTGAATGGCAAGGCAGTTGAACTTCAAAAAGATGAGACTACTGGTGAATATTATTTTGAAACAACAGCAGACCAAAACTTTGGTATAGCTCAATTGAAGTTCAATATGAAGGGCTTTAAAGCAGCCTTCCACGAAGGCTTTGAACTAACGCTTGAAGGAACAGATGCCAAAACAGTTACAAAGAAATTCTTAATCACTAAGAAGGGCTACGAAAACGAAACAGACCTTAGTGGTATCGGTAGTCATGATAAAGATAATCCACAAGAAGATGTTGATGCGGGAAAGACTCAAGATGGTATCGTTGATGGCAATACTGATAAGGTGTTTGATTTCTTTACAATTCTTAAGAAGTCAGATGCTTACATTGATAAAGTTATTGTGAACTCACCTAATGGAGATTCACTTCCACTTTCATCAGTAGACATCACCATCACTGCACCAAAGAACTTCGATGGTAACTTTGCAGACTTTATCCACAAGTCAGGACTTAACTACCATGACAATGGTGACGGAACGTATACCTTAAAATTAGACTTGCAAAAGTTTAATAAGGATGAAAAGTTTAAAGTTGATCAAGATGGAACATTAAAATATGATGGAAAAGCTATCGATAAAGAAACACTTACAAATGTAATCTTAGAATCGAAAGATGGCAAAAGTTATATTGATGGAGATGGAAACGCACATGATGTAGCAACAAAAACTGTTCTTGAAGGTACACTTGGCACAGGAGCTGATGCAGTAACTTATCAAGTAAGACTTAGTGATGATAAGCATCAAGCGCAAAGCCTTTGGAAAAAGAATGCTGATGGTTCTTACGAAAAGGTCGGAGACTTTAAAGATGGAAAAGTTATCACTAAAGAAAAAACTTACGAACTTCGTGGTAATGAGCTTATTTCATATACATCTGAAAAAGATGTTTATGAAGGTAATGTTTCTAATAAAACTGAAGATGGAAAAACAGAAGCCGATCCTACAGTTACACCAACCTTTGAAGGTAAACAAGTTACAGTCACAGAAGAAGGCAAGGATGGCATTTCCTATGGTGGAACCATCGTAGAAGATAAAATCTTCCAAAAAATTGGTGACAAAGATCTTAAATACCTGATTAATCAAGATGGATTAAAAGGTGAAAAAGAAGCTTGGATTGACGGAACTGGAAAAAAAGTAGATAAGCCAACAGAAGATCAAAAGAAAAACTTGAAGAGAGTCGAAAATGCAGTCTTTAAAGACGGACATATTGTTGATGGTTTAGTCTACAAAGAAGGCTTAATGCTCATTGACAAGTTTGGTCGTCCAATGAAGGACATTACCGTAACAAAAGAATCTGATGGCAAAAATTATAAGTTTATCCACGCCAAGAAAAAAGACAAGAATGGCAATGATGCTGTAGTTAAAACCCAAACAACAGATCCTACAACTGGATGTACAGGTTCTTATGATGGTAGAATCATCCATGTAGATACAAATGAAACATCAATCTTTGTTAACAACAAAAACTACGTTGAAAAAAATGATCCAAAAAAATTCGAATCAATTATTAGTAAGTACTACTACGATGGTACAAAATTTGTTGAAGCTAAAGATGATGTTATTGGCGATAAATTCTATGAAGGATTAACAAGAGGTTCTCTAGTAAGAAAACTTGTAGAAATCTATACAAAAGATAAGAAAGACTACGTTGTAGATGAAAAAACTCAAAGATACTACGGAAGCACAAACAAAGCCGATTACTATGAACTTAATGGCCGTGTTTACGTTAAAAAAGGTAACGACAAAGACACTTATCTTATGAGCGCTGATGGCAAAGAAGCAAAAGTTATTGCGCCATTCGATATTCAAAAAGTGATCCAAACTTTAGGCAAGGATGACAAAGCAAAAAAAGTCATCACTGATGAAAAGAATATCTTTGACGCAGTGCAAAATGCAAAATTTGCTTTTAGATTCCCAGGCTTCTTAGCTGGCAAGGATGTTGTTTACAATATCCATGCTGATGTACAAGCCAAGTATCTGGCTCCAAATCATTTGTATGATCCAAAAGATCCAAACAGTAAAGAGTTTGAAGAAAAATCAATCTTTAAAAATGAAGATGGAATTGAACTTGAAACGAAAACTGTTGACAAGTACTTTACTTTAAAGATAAAGGAAAGCGGAAAGACATTATTCTTCAAGGACGCTCCAAAGGAATTTAAAGACATTCCAGACTATAACTTCTTTAACATCTTCTACAGAGATTCTGATCATATACAAAGAGATCAACTTCTTAAACCTTTATTAGAAGCAAAAGCTGCTTATGATAAGAAATCTGAAGAAGAAAAGAAAAATGTTGATGAAGCTACTAAAAAACAACTAGCGATACTTGATAAGATTCAAAAAGAACTTGCAAAACGCTTTGATGGAGCACAATTTGTTTTAAATGGAAAAACAGTTGAAATCCAAAAAGAAGGCAAGAAAGTTGAATTAGACCGTACACTTCTTTGGGAAATCGGCTTTAATAATAGCGATGGAGTTTTATTCCCAGAGGACAGAGACACATCTATTGTCGTAGAAGACTACAACATGGACAACCGTCTAGTTTATGATGAAATCATCATCAACGATACAGTTGAAAAATGGAATGAAGCGAAGAAAAAAGCTGAAGATGAACAAAAAGAATTCAAAGGCACTGACCAATATTTCTTCTTAGACCAACTTGCTAACATCCGCCTTGGCGTAAGCAGGGGCTATGTAGATGGTGAATTTATAGCTGTTGGAAAAGAGTGGAAAATCACTAAAGAACAAATTGAAGAAGCTCTAAAAACTAGCAATGAAGGAACAATTGAAATTGACAACGATGGAAATAAGGTTACTGTAAAAGTGACTCGTGACAGTGACAAGGGTCAAATTCGGATTAAGGTTATCAATGCTTTCTATAAGAAGAACGATTCTTATGATAGCAATGATAAGAATTCTAATAAATTCTCAAGCCCTGTCCAAGAAGCTTACAAGGACCAACTTGAAAAGTTCAAGAAAGATGCAGAAAGTTTTACAGTTGAAGAAAAAGAAGATGCTCAAGCAACAAAAGATGCCTTTAAAGAATCTTTTAAAGATTTTATCAAGAAAACCTATGATGAAACAACAGACTGTTACGGCACTCTAACTCATATGTTTAATGAATTACTTGAAAATGTTAAAACTGAAGGAAAAACAGTTCAAGAAGTAAAGCAAGAATTAGAGAAAATTAAAAACAAGATGTCTGAAGAAATGGGTAAGATGGCTCTAGCTTATCTTGACGAAAGCAAAGGCACTTACAAGTTTGACGATATGCGCTTTAATGCCATTCGTGTAGAATTAAAACCAAACATCACAATTGGCGGTGCAATCACACCACAAAAGACTAAGAAGTTTGGCATTACAGCAGTTATCGTTCCTGATGTTGAAATTCCACATACCGATGAATTTGGCAAGCCTTTGACAAACAAAGATATGTATGTCAACAAGGAAGTCAGAGATATCTTGGCAAATGGAATTACAAAAGATGGTAAGAAAACTGAGTACAAAGTTTCAGATTTAAAAAATGAAGAAAAGTTCATTGAAATCATGACTGAAGCTTACAAGAGAGTTAACGAAGCCATTGAAAAAGGCACAATTAAAATTGTTGACCTTGTTGAATTCAAAGATGGTAAATACACTGCTAAAAAAGGCGGAGACTTAGGAGACAAAGATCTAGCCATTGACGGTAAGCCACTTGAAAGCAAAAAGGGTGGCACAATCAATCCTTGGTATATCTTAACAGAAAAAGATGGTATTAAATCTTTAGAAGAACTTGCAGGATCTGCAGATGAAGATACAAAGAATGCTATAGCCAAATTTAAGGAAAAAGAAATTGACCTTATGGGCTACTATATGCTTGAACAAGGTTATAACAGAGCATTCTTTAAAAACTTTGCTCAATACAAGTTACCAAAGAAAGAACAAGGTCCTGGCATCTTTGGAGAAGATAATAACTGGAAGCATAAATTATGTCATCCTGGAATTATCGGTCAATGTATCGAAAGTGCTGGCGGAGACAATAAGCCAGGTGCTGACGGGGATAAGGATAAGGATGAAGCTGGATTTAAAAACGATGCCGAAATCACAATTGATTATCCAAGTACAGATGACACACTTGACGAAGAACATCCAAAAGTAGATAAGAATTCTAACAAGGATGATGCTATTGATATTAGTGAAAAAGATAAAGATGGTAAGGAAAAAGATCAAAAGATTGATTTCACAATTGATGTCAGCGTCAACCAAATGACAAAGACAGATAAGGATCTTTATGATATCAAGCAAGGTAAAACACCTAGTACTAAACCAGAGGACTATGAAAACGGTCACTATAAGTACAAGAAAGATACCTTGATTATGGATATTCTGCCAAATATCTTTAAGCTAGCTGGTGGTACAAAACTTAATCTAACAGTTAATGCAGAAGCCTTAAAGAAGGGCGGAGTCAACGCTGAAATCTTTAAAGATGAAAATGCTGTTAATGCATGGAAAAAAGGCATTGAATACAAGTATGTTGAAGACTTAGAAGCTTATCTAAAAACTTTAACTGGCGACAGACAAAAAGTTTTACAAAAAGCATATGATGAAGCTCTTAAAGAAGGCAGAATTAAAAAAGGCGAAAAGGTTCAAGCTGTTCTTGCTTGGCTACCAGAATTCCTTGCTCCAAGGGGAAGTGCAAAACATTTCACATTTGAACTAAAAGATGTTTTAGTTGACAAGAAAGAATTTAAAGACTACCTTGACAATGGTCACGGTGAAACTTACACCAACCATGCTGTCTTTGGGGACAAGGGAAAAGTTTACTTTGCAAGTACCAATGTTACTATCAAAAAAGACAAGAGTGGTAAAGTTGATAAATTCTTAAGAATCTATGATAAAGATGGCAAACCTGTTAACGAAGGTAATGCAAAAGAATGGTTTGAAGGTAATGCAGAGCTTAAGTTTGGTGACAAATTTGATTATAAGTTAAGATACAATAATCATATTCCAACCCAAGAAACAGGTAAAACAGGCTTGATGGTTTCAGAATTTAGTATTGCTGACCAATTTGCTGGAGTAGAAAAAGGTTTAAGGCCCGTGTTAAATGGTTTTGTTCAAGTACAAAAAGGTTATGAAGGTAAATACACCATCAAGTACACTATAAACGGAGAAGATTATACGAAAGAGCAAATCGAGCAACAAGGACTTAAACTAAAAGACGTTACTAAGATTAGTATTGAAACTGATAAGGATCGTTTGGCTAGTGGTGATCATCGTGACTTTATTCTACCAATGATGATTCCAGAACTTGATGCAAAAATCAAAGATGGAAAAGTTGTTTATATTGGCACAGATGGTAAAGAACATGAGCTTGGGGATGCAGATAAATTCTTTAATTTAAAGAGTTTAGTCGACCCAAGTGCAGAAATGGCTTTTGAAAACAAGGTTGGAGATTCTAACACAGTTACTGTCTATCTTGAAAAGAACCGTTTCATCAGATTATTCAAAGAATTCTTTGATGCCAATGGTGAGGAAATCAAGAAAGACCGGCCTGAAATGAAGTTTGACATCTATCAATATCAAACAGATAAAGATGGCAATCCGATAAAGGATGAAAATGGAAATATCATAAAGGTAAAGGTTCTTGACAAAGACGGCAAACCTCTACAACTTGTGGTCAATGAAAAGAACAATTTTACAGATATGAAGAGTAACCTACCATTATTCAAGAAAACAATAAGTTTTAATGAAAATGGAGAGGCCATCGAAACAGTTACAAACTACAAGTATGAACTGGTAGAAAATGATGCTAGTGGTTATGATGTTAAATTTGAAGTTCTTGACAATGGTAAGGATCAATTAGGTTTTGTCATCAAGGCTAAGAATACTGAAAAGCCTGAAAGACCACCCCACAATCCACCGGAAGAACCGGAAACTCCACCGGAAACACCACCGGAAGAACCGGAAACTCCACCAGAAACTCCACCAGAAAGGCCTGAAAAGCCAGATTATCCTCAAGATAATCCACCCCATAGTCCTAACAAACCTTGGGGTCCCAACAACCTGCCCAAGACAGGTCTTGTGGAAGATTTAGGCCTTGTATACTTGAGTGGACTGGCTCTTGTGGGTCTAGTTCTCTTGAGAAAAAGATATTTTCTAGACTAGGAGGATGAGCTATGAAAGGGAAAAGACTGATAATCAATAGTTTAATCATTCTTGTGGCGATCTTTTTTGCCTACAAGACCCTTTCCTACCTGCGACTCCAAGTAGATGAAAAAAAGTCAATGGAGGCCTATTCTGGTCTTCGGACCCAAGCTCTTTCCAAGGGCTCGGGATCTCAAGACGGGGGCTTGGACTTAACCAGCCTCCGGGCCATAAATCCAGACATTTTTGCCTGGATCCGGTCCCAGGATGGGGCCATTGACTATCCCCTGGTCCAAGCTGGAGATAACGACCGTTACCTCCACACTGGGGCCAACGGGGAGAGAAATGCCCTAGGGGCGATTTTTATGGACTATCGGAATGGGTCTTTAGAGGATCCCTTTATTCTGATCTATGGCCATATGATGAAAAATGACTTGATGTTTGGGTCCTTGAAGTCTTTCAAGACCCAGCCCAAGAGTCTGGAATTTTACCTGGACACGGGGGACAAGACCATCAAGACCAGGGCGGTTTTGGCCGGGATTCTTTCCGGGGAAACCATCCTGGACCCCAGGGATTTCTCTACATATGAAAAAAGACAAGATTTTTACCGGCTCTTGCAAAAAGAAGCGGTCTATGACCCGGGCTATGACTTGCAGCCCCAGGACCAAATCATCAACCTGGTAACCTGCACCTATGAAAGGGCCAACCTCCGGCTTTTTATCTTGACGGTAGTGGAGGAATCTTAAACCATCCCTTGAGGGATGGTTTTCTTTTGCCTTTGGGGGCCTTGAAAATATGTGGATTAAGTGGTAGTATTATTAGTGGTTTAAAGACTGGCCCCTAGGGGGCCTTGTATGAAACGATAGAAAAAAATGGAGGGAAAAATGGGTTTTATTGAAGAATTAAAAAGTAAAGTTTCTGCACAATGTCCAAGCATTGTCTTCCCAGAAGGTGAAGATGAACGGATTTTAGGTGCTTGTGTTCGTTTAAAAGAAGAAAAAATTCTGGCACCTGTTGTTTTAGGAAACATTGACGAAATTAAAAAAACAGCCCAAGAAAAGGGCTTAAACATTGATGACCTTGCTGTGATTGATCCCCTAAACTATGACGACATTGACGCCTTGGCAGATGCCTTTGTAGAACGTCGTAAGGGAAAAATCGACAAGGAAGGCGCCTTGGAAATGTTAAAGAATCCAAACTATTTTGGAACTCTTTTGGTTTACACTGGCCGGGCTGCCGGTATGGTTTCCGGTGCTGTTCACACAACTGGGGAAACAGTAAAACCTGCCCTTCAAATTATTAAGACCAAGGAAGGTTTTAAACGGACCAGCGGTCTTTTCGTCATGCTTAGAGGGGACGAACAATACCTGATGAGTGACTGTGCCATCAACCTGGAAATGGATGCTCCAACCATGGCTGAAGTGGCTGTCATTACAGACATGACTGGAAAACAATTTGGCATGGATCCCCATGTTGCTATGTTGTCTTTCTCCACTAAGGGATCTGCTAAGTCAGATGAAGTAACTATGGTTCAAGAAGCAACTGCCCTAGTGAAAGAAAACCATCCTGAAATCAAGATTGATGGGGAACTTCAATTTGATGCAGCTTTTGTTGATACAGTTGCCAAGAAAAAAGCACCGGGCAGCCCAGTTGCAGGCCGTGCAAATACCTTTATTTTCCCAAATCTTGCAGCTGGAAACATTGGCTACAAAATCGCCCAAAGATTTGGTGGATTTGAAGCCATTGGGCCAATCCTTCAAGGTTTGAACCATCCTGTAAATGACTTGTCCAGAGGATGTAACGAAGACGAAGTTTACTCCTTAAGTATTATTACAGCTGCCCAAGCAATCCTATAAGTATTTGCGATTGAAAAGGCCTTCAGCTTTCTGAAGGTCTTTTTTTAATAGAAGGGAGGATCAATGGAAAAGATAGTGGATTATTTAAGGGGGTATCCCTCTGTCCTGGTGGCTTTTTCCGGGGGAGTGGATTCCAGCCTTTTGATGGACCTGGCTGTAGAGGCCCTGGGCCGGGACCGGGTCCTGGGGGTTTTTATGGAGATGGCCTTCCAAAGTCAAGAGGACAGGCACTTTGTCCTGGAGGAGGCGAAAAAAAGACAGTGGCCCCTGGAAGTGGTCCAAGTGGATTTTCAGGACCTTCCAGACCGGGTCTTGGCCAATCCGGAAAATCGCTGCTATTGGTGCAAAAAAATGATCTTCGAGAAGTTTTTGGACTTGGCCCGGGAAAGGAATCTGGCCCTTGTATGTGACGGGAGCAACCTGGATGACTTGGGAGACTACCGACCTGGCCGCCAAGCCTTAAAAGAACTAGGGGTGGTCAGTCCCTTTTTGGCCTGTGGCTGGACCAAGGCCCAAATCAGGCAAGAGGCCAAGGCCCGGGGGCTGGTGGCTTGGAACCGGCCCAGCGATGCCTGCCTGGCCAGTCGGATCTATCCCAACCAGCCCATTAAAGCTGGGGACCTAAGACGGATTGAAGCCGGGGAGGCTTATTTAAGGGGCCTGGGTTTTAACCATGTCCGGCTCAGGACTTTAGGGGCCAAGGCTTCTTTGGAAGTGGAGGCCAGTCAAGTGGCCCGGGCCCAGGACTTATTGGGCTCCATCAGGGAAGACTTAAAAAAGTATGGCTATGACCAAGTGGATATCGACCCCAGGGGTTACCGGCAGGGGTCTTTAAACAAGGAGAAGAAATGAACTTACAATTGGAAGCTTTTGCGGGAATTAGTGGAAATATGTTTTTGGCCCTGCTCTTGGACCTAGGCGCCCGGGAGGAGGTCCTTCGGCAGGAATTGGCCAAGGTGGACTTTGACGGCTATGACATCCGGGTCAGCCACTTGGAAAAAAAGGGGATTTATTCCTGCTATCTAGATGTGGTCTGCTTAGACCAGCACCATGACCACCATCACGACCATGACCACCACCATGGTCATCGGAGCCTAAAAACCATCCTGGACCTAATTGACCGGTCGGACCTTAAGGACCGGGTCAAGGAGGATGCCAAAAACCTCTTTATCCTTTTAGGGAAAAGTGAGGCCAAGATCCACCACAAGCCCTTGGAGGAGGTCCACTTCCATGAAGTGGGGGCCACGGATTCTTTGGTGGATATGATTGGGGCGGCTATTTTAATGGATGACCTGGGTCTTGAGTCTTTTTCCTTTACCAAGCCCAATGTAGGGGATGGTTTTGTTCCCTGTGCCCATGGCCTCTATCCTGTGCCAGCTCCAGCCACCCAAGATATTCTCTTACAGGCCGGCATTCCCTTTCAAAAGGGGCCTGTAGAGGCTGAGTTGGTGACGCCTACTGGAGCCTGTATCCTGGCCTACTATGGCCGCTATAGGTCCTCTGGGTCCTTTCAAGGGGGCCGGGTGGGCTATGGAGCCGGTAGCCGGGACCTGGACATCCCCAATGTTTTAAGGGGGATCTTGGGGGCCCAAGAAGGGTCTGGGACCATCTACCAGCTGGACTGTAACCTGGATGATATGATGGGAGAGGACCTGGCCTATTGTATGGACAAGCTCTTTGACTTGGGGGCCTTGGATGTTTGGTTTAGCCCCATCTATATGAAGAAAAACCGGCCGGGCCATTTGCTTTCTGTCTTGGTGAAGGAGGACCTCTTAGAGGGGGCCCGGGACCTGGTCTGGACCCACACCACCAGCCTGGGTTTGCGCTACTATCCTGTGGACCGCTATGAGAGGGAAAGAAAGCTGGAGACTTTTGCCAGTTCTTTTGGTCCTTTAGGGGTCAAGGTCTTTGACGGGGGCTATAGTTTCGAGTATGAGGATTTGAAGAAAATTGCAGACCGGGAGGGCATGAGTCTTTTGGACCTGCGAAAGAGAGTGGAAAGGGAATACCATGGCTAAATATTATGCAGTACGCCAGGGCCGGGTCCCTGGGATTTACAGGTCTTGGCCTGACTGCCAGGACCAGGTCCGGGGCTTTAAGGGGGCCCAGTTTAAGAGTTTTAAAACAGAGGAGGATGCCCAGGCCTACCTGGCTGGGGGGCCCCAGGGCAATCCAGGCCGGGAGGCTCTGACCCAGGCTCCAGATCCGGACACCCTAGTGGCCTATGTAGACGGGTCCTACCGTCAGGAGGATGCCTCCTATTCTTTTGGGGTCTATTGCCTTTTCGGAGATGGGGACCAGGCGGAGTGGTCTGGACGTTTTCACAAGGACGAGGCATCTTCTATGCGGAATGTGGCTGGAGAAATTTACGGGGCCATGGAGGCCATGAAGTTTGCACAAAAAAAGGGGATGAGTAAACTCATCCTCCATTATGACTATGCCGGGATTTGCCATTGGGCCCTGGGAGATTGGAAAAGGAACAAGGTCCAAACCCAGGCCTACCACGATTTTTACCAGTCCATCAAGGACCAGGTCCAGGTGGACTTTGTCAAGGTAGAGGCCCATACCGGGGTAGCCGGCAATGAACGAGCCGACCAATTGGCCAAGGAAGCGGACTTTATCCTTCCTGACCAGGATTGATTTGTTCCAAGTGGACCCCATTTTTTTCAAAAAGGTCCAGGGCGTAGTCGTCCACCCGGTAGGCATTTTTATAGTAAATTTTTTCGATGCCAGCCTGGATTAGGGCCTTGGAACAGTTGAGACAGGGGAAGTGGGTGACATAGGCGGTGCAACCCTTGACGGGGATTCCCTCCTTGGCACAGTACAAGAGGGCATTCATTTCTGCGTGGATGGTGGCAATACAGTGACCATCTCGCATGGTATGGCCCACTTCGGAGCAGTGGGGGTTGCCGGCAACAGACCCGTTATAGCCTGTAGAGACAATCCGGTGGTCCTTGTTGACCAAGACGCAGCCCACAAAGGCTCGGTCACAGGTGGACCGACTGGCCACCATTTCGGTAATTTCCATAAAATATTCATTCCAACTCTTACGCATAATATCCTCTCCTTTTAGGAATATTATAACAGAAAATGGGTATGATTATAGGGAAAGAAAGAATAGAAAGGAGACAAAATGAAAAAAACAATGCAAGAATTTAAAGAGTTTATTGCTCAAGGCAATGTCATAGACATGGCCATCGGGGTTATCATAGGAGGGGCCTTTGGTAAGATTGTGGCCTCTTTAGTTGATGACATTATCATGCCTCTAGTGGGCTTGCTTATTGGAGGGATTGACTTTAGCAATCTCTATGTGGCTTTAGACGGGAAGTCCTATCCAAATATTGAAGCTGCCAAGGAGGCTACAGCAGTCTTGGCCTATGGAAGTTTCATCCAAAATATTGTCAACTTCCTTATTATTGCCTTTGTTATCTTTATTACCTTAAAGAAAATCCTGGCTGCACCGAAACGCTTTAAAAAGGAAGAAGTGGCAGAGCCTACAACAAAAACCTGTCCTTATTGCTTAAGCGAAGTCCCCTTAAAAGCTAGCCGTTGTCCCCACTGTACCAGCCAATTAACAGCTGATGAGGTCCATGAGGGCTAGGGATATTTTTCAAAATCGGCAGGCGGAGCCCCTATTTTTGGAAAACCGACATGCCGTTTTGATTCCCATCATCCAGGTCCAGGGGGAACCCCGGATCTTATTTGAAAAAAGGGCGGCAAGCTTAAAGACCCAACCTGGAGAAATTTCCTTTCCCGGTGGCTCCATCGAAGAAGGGGAAAGTGCCCAAGAGGCTGCCCTAAGAGAATGTATGGAGGAGTTAAACCTGGATGAGTCCCACTTGGAAATTTACGGAGAAACAGACTATGTCATCCGGCGGGATGGTCGGTCTGTTCGGGCTTTTGTAGGGGAAATCCAAGGGATTGACCTAGAGGATATTCGGCCCAATCCCCGGGAGGTGGACCATGTTTTTGCGGTTCCTCTGGACTTTTTCTTCAAGGAAAAACCCCGGGCCTATGACCTGGGAACTTACTTGGAAGTTCCGGAATCCTTTCCCTTCCAGGCCATTCCAGGAGGTAGGGACTATCCCTGGACCTTGACTAAGGAGAGGATTTATTTTTACTATTGGCAGGACTATGTCATCTGGGGGATGACGGCGGGCCTAACCCTAGGTCTTGTGCAAATCTTAAAAGCCAATGGAAATATAGGGTCTGTCACTAAATTGTAATAATTAAATAAGAAGCTTCAAATCTGCATGGATACTAGGTTTAGCCATGCAGATTTTCTTTTTCATCTTAAAAAATAGATCTTTCATTGACAAAAAGAAACAAAAAGGTTACAATAAGACTTGTGAAAATTACAAAAGTAACAAATTAGTAACAAATTATACAAGATTGTAATCAAATTATTGGAGGTGTCTATAAAACATGAATTGGCGCAAAAGACTCAGCCTGGTATCCATGGCTGGCCTATTAACTGTTACGCCATTGTTAACAGGTTTTATTGATGAAAAAGTAAATATACAATTTAACGGAAGCCAAAAAGAAATTAGCCTAAAGGGCCAAACTTTGGCAGATGCTTTAAAAGAAGAGGGAATTCTAGTAGATGACAAGACTTGGGTAAGTCCTGAACTTACAACTTCTCTGGAAGACCTAGACGACAAGGAAATTGTGGTTTCTCAAGAAAGAGACCGGGTTTTAATTGTCGACGGACAAATTAAACGAGTTCGGGTTGCTGGAGATACAGCTCTAGGAATTTTAGGTGCAGCAGGTGTCTACATAGAAGACCAAGACCAAGTTCTTCCAGCAAGAGACCAAGTGGTTCCCCTGGGAACAGTGATCCAAGTCACTACCCACCGGACCAGCAAGAGTGTCCAAACTAGAGAAATTCCTTTCACTAAGGAAACAGTGGAAACCGACCAACTCTACAAGGGAGAAAGCAAGGTCATCCAAAAGGGGATTAACGGAATCATTAATGACCAAGTGGAAGTGACAAAAATTGCTGGTCAAGTTACAGGAACCATGGTAACAGCTAGTCAAGTGGTTCAAGAAATGCGTCCTGAAATTAGCCAAGTAGGGACCAAGGAAAGACCAAAAACATCCACTTATTCCAAGGTGAATTTTGAAGGAAAAAAAGTCCTTAAGAAGATAGTTATGCAGGCAACAGCCTATGACCCTACAGCTGGTTCTAAAACAGCCATGGGAACCCGGGCAAGAATTGGTGCCGTAGCTGTAGACCCCAGAGTGATTCCTCTTGGAAGCAAGCTCTACATTGAAAGTGCTGATGGTTTTCCAACCTACGGTTATGCTGTAGCAGAAGATACTGGTGGAGCCATTAAGGGAAGAAGAATCGACCTTTTCTACGGGTCCAATGCTGAGGCTAGACGCTTCGGTCGTAGAAATGTTGTTGTTTATGTATTAGAAAATTAAGAAGCGGTGGGAAACCACCGTTTTTTTTATGGAAAGATTTTACCTATTGAAATCTAGGAAATGGGGTATAAGTAGACTAGAAAGAGGTGAGTCTATGTTTAAACGTATTTTGATTCCCATCGATGGGTCTAAGGCATCTGAAAAGAGCATCCAGGCGGCTCGGGAACTAGGGGAAAAGTTCCAGTCCGACCTTATTGTCCTGACGGTTATTCCGGAAGTCAGTATTTTTGAGCAATATCCATCTAACTTTCCCTATAGCATGGAAGTGTCCAAGGCCAACCAGGAAAGGGCAGACTTTATCCTTGAAGATGTGGAAAAAAGCTTAAAGGACTACCCCTATGGTCTTGAAACCCTCTACACCACCGGTAGTGCCTCTCAAGAAATTGAAGAAGTGGCCATGGAAAAAGAAGTGGACTTGATTGTCATGGGGAACCGGGGCCTAGGGGCCTTTTCCAGGACCCTCCTGGGCAGTGTTTCCTCCAAGGTTCTGAACCAATCCAAGGTTTCTGTCCTGGTGGTTAAGTCAAAAGAAGATTAAATGAAAAAAGTGCTGGATTCAGATCCAAGCACTTTTTTAATGGGCGGGCATAAAAAAAGAGAGCCCATGGGCTCTCTTTGCCGAATTACATATTCTTAGAATAGAATTCAACGATTAATTGGTCTTCAATTTCTACTGGAATGTCTTCACGGTTGATTTCAGCAGAGAAGGTTGCTTTTAGGTCCTTGTCCTTGCTGATGTAAGGATAGGAAGTTACGAAGTTAGTTTCGTAGTTGTCTTTAAATAAGTCAACTTTTTTTCCTCTTGGTGCTAAAGCAACTTCGTCGCCAACGCTTAAACGGTAGGATGGAATATCTACTTTTTTACCATTTACAAGCATGTGTCCATGAGTTACCATTTGACGAGCTTGACGGATGGAAGAAGCAAATCCCATGCGGTAGGTCATGTTGTCTAAACGAGTTTCAAGGATTTTAACCAGGGCTGGACCTGTTTGTTCCTTGGATTTCTTTGCTTCTAGGAAGTAGTTAACAAATTGTTTTTCCATAACGCCGTAGTAAGCACGAAGACGTTGTTTTTCTAGTAATTGCTTACCATATTCAGTTAATTTCTTGTCTGAACGAGCAGTTCCCTTTACGGCACGTTTCATAGCCTTTGGATGCCCGCATACATTTAACCCCAATCTTCTAGATTCTTTAAAACGGGGTCCCATCATCTTTGCCATTAAATTTTCATCTCCTATAAATTTTCTGCCGCGATAATTTATAAGCCATGAAGCATTATACACTATTTGGGGCCTGGGGTAAAGGGTTTAGGGAAATTTTTGCCAAAAAGACCGGAAAAATCTTTATGTAAAAGGCCCCATCTTTTGATATACTAGAAGAAAAGGGGGATGACTATGTCACTATTGATTAAAAATACACGCTTTTTAGATGTAATTGGAGAAAAAATCCAGGAGGATATGGACATCTATATTGAAGGAAGCCGGATTGCCAAGATTGGGAAAAATTTAGATATCCAGGCAGACGAGGTCTTGGACGGCCGGAGAAAATTAGTGACTCCGGGCTTTATCAACGGCCACACTCACCTGGGCATGAGCCTTTTACGGAACTATGCCGACGATTTGGAATTGCAAACTTGGTTGGAAGATGCTATTTGGCCTATTGAAGCCAAGTTGGACCGGGAGGACATCTACTGGGGGTCTCTCTTGTCTATGGCTGAAATGATCCGGTCTGGGGCCACTTGTTTTTGTGACCAATACTATGAAATGGACCGGGTGGGAGATGCCGCCTTGGAAATTGGGATGAGGGGTATCTTGACCCGGGGCTTGATTGAAGACGGGGATAAGGACTTGAAGTTGGACCAAACCCGGGCCCTTTATCAAAAATACCACAAAAAAGGCAATGGCCGTCTCCGGGTGGTGCCTTCCCCCCATGCCATCTACACCTGTGGCGAGGACTATTTAAAGGAAATTATTGACCTGGCCAAGGAAATGGACGGGGTCATTAACATCCACATGTCCGAAACCATCAAGGAAGTGGAAGACTGTAAACGGGACCACTACATGACCCCCATTCAATATATTGAATCTTTGGGCATGCTGGATCTCCATGTCATTGCGGCCCACTGTGTCCACATTACTGAGGAAGAGATGGACCTGGTAAAGAATCGACGCTTTTATCCCATCTACAACCCCTCCAGCAACCTAAAATTGGCTTCGGGCTTTACCCCGGTGCAAAAGATGCTGGACAAGGGGATTGTTATGGGGATTGGAACCGATGGAGATTCCTCCAACAACAATCAAAATATATTGGAAGAAATCCATATTGGATCCATTGTCAACAAGGCTGTCAACATGGACCCCAAGGCCCTACCGGCTATGGAAATCTTAAAGATGGCTACCATTAACGGGGCCAAGGCCCTGGGCTTGGAGGACCAAGTAGGGTCCATTGAAGAGGGCAAGGCGGCCGATTTAACCATCTTCAACTTAAATTCAGCCTCCTTTACCCCCAAGAACAACCTAATCTCCGCCCTTTGCTATTCGGCCCAGGCGGAAGATGTGGAATCAGTTTTAATTGATGGGGAATTTGTCTTAAGGGACCGTCAATTGACTAAGATTGACTATGACAATCTTTTAAAAACAGTCCAAGACCGGATGGACCAACTAGTCCGCCGCTAGGTCTGGTAGGGTGACTCCATGGTCCCGGGCCCGGTCCTTTAAGGACTGGAAGACCTTGCCTGAATAGGCCCTCTTGGACTGGTTGAGGTAGAGGCTCTTTAGGATGCTTTCCTCCACCACTTCCACAGTGGCTCGAAAGATGGGGTTTAGGTCTGGGTCTTGGATGGAAGGATTAGGGCAGGTGCTAAAGGCCAGGGCGAATTCTCCACTGCCGTGACCGCTAAAGGACCCGGTTCGGGCGATGCCGGATTGGACCCGTTTACAAAGGCGGAGGAGCTGGCGGGAATCCAAGGGAAGGTCTGTGGCCAGGATGGTGACAATGGATCCCTGGTCTTCCGTTTCCTCTTGGACCAGGTCAGGACCCAGCTTTTGACCCAGGATGCAAAGGTCTTGGGTAGAACCAAAATTGGCCAAAACCAAGGCTCCCAGGGTGTAGGTCTTCCCTTGGACTTCCAGGACCCGGGAAGCAGACCCGATGCCTCCCTTGAGGCCATAGCAAACCATGCCGGTTCCGGCTCCTAGGGATCCCTGGTCAAAATCTTCTCTGGCAGACCGGATGGCCTCCAGGGCATGGCCAGGCTCCAGAGCCATGAGGCGGATGTCATTGATATTCCCATCATTACACTCCAAAACCAGGGGGTTGATGGTGGTGGGACGGCCAATGCTTTGGTCCAAGTCTACCATGTAGTCCAAAAGTCCCCGACAGGCATCCCCAATGGATAGGGTGTTGGTTAAGAGGATGGGGGATTCAATTTCTCCCAGCTCCCGAACCTGGTCCAGGCCCAGGGGTTTGCCAAAGCCGTTGATCCGGTGGGCGGCGGCAATGAATTTATCCCGATAGGGGTTATCTCCTGGGGGCAGGATGGCTGTAATCCCGGTGTGGATTCCCCGGCCAGAATCTTCCAGGGTCAAGTGGCCTACCCGGACTCCCGGGACATCGCATAAGTTATTTTTCGGACCTTTTTTATAAAACCAATACATAGATTTCCTCCTTAAGTCTTTGTTTTTTATTGTAACATAGGGAGAATTCTTTTGTAAGAAATCAATCATTTGAAAGGAAGCAGTATGGATAAAAAAATCGTATATAGTGGGATTCAACCTTCAGGGAACCTAACCCTGGGAAATTATATAGGGGCCTTACGGAATTTTCCGCCCCTCCAAGAAGACTATGACTGTATTTATTGTATAGCCGACATGCACGCCATAACCGTCCCTCAAGAGCCCAAGGTCTTAAGGGCTCATAGTTTGGACATCCTGGCCCTCTACCTGGCCGTAGGGATTGACCCAGACAAGTCTACCATCTATATCCAGTCCCACGTTCCGGCTCATGTGGAATTAATGTGGCTCTTAAATACCATGACAGGCCTGGGTCAATTGCAAAGGATGACCCAGTTTAAGTCCAAGGCGGAAAAAACCAATGAAGTCAATGCCGGCCTCTTAAATTATCCTGTCCTCATGGCTTCAGACATCCTCCTATATGGAACCCACTATGTCCCAGTAGGAGATGACCAAAAGCAACATATTGAAATTACAAGAGACCTGGCAGAACGCTTCAACTCTCGCTATTCTGAAACCTTTGTCTTGCCAGAAATGCTCAAGGCCAAGGTGGGAGGTCGGGTTATGAGCCTCCAAGATCCTACAAAGAAGATGTCCAAGTCCGATGCGGATGAAAACTCCTTTATCTTGATTTTGGACCAAGACGATGTCATCCGTCGGAAGTTCAAACGGGCTGTGACGGATTCAGAAGGCCATATTGCCTACAATGACCAGCAAGCCGGGGTGAAAAACCTCCTGGATATTTATTCTGCTTGCTCCGGTCGGACCATTGAAGACCTTTTAAAGGACTATGATGGCAAGGGCTATGGAGTCTTAAAGGAAGACGTGGCGGAAGCTGTCATTGGAGAAATTGGACCCATTCGGGACCGCTTCCATGAAATTCGCAGCGACAAGGCCTACTTGGAAGAAGTCTACCGACAAGGGGCAGAAAAGGCCTCAAGACGGGCTAGTAAGATTTTACGGAAGGTCTACAAGAAAATGGGCTTTATCCCTCGTTAAGTCTTTAAAAATTTTGGACCCCACCCGGTTTGACAGGCCGGGCTGGGGTCTTTTTTCTTTTGGGGAAAGGGCCAGGAAGTTTCTTGACAGGCCGGGCCCCAGCTCTTATAATGAATGTATATACCGTATAAGAAAGAGGAGTAGCTGGTGGAAGCTTACAGAGAGTCAATGCTTGCTGGAAATTGACAGGGGAAGCCGGTGAAGGTTGCTTTTTGTTGGAAACCAAGGGTTTCGGGTGACTCCGTTATGGGTTAAAAGTGTCGTATAATTACGAAATTAAGGTGGTACCGCGTTCCTCGTCCTTTTGGATGGGGACTTTTTTTATGGATATATTGAGGAGGTCAGAGTGAAAGAATTAGCAAAAACATATGATCCCAAGGATTTTGAGGATCGAATTTATGGGGAGTGGATGGAGGACCATGCCTTTCATCCGGAAGTAGACCGGTCAAAGGAACCCTACACCATCGTCATGCCCCCACCAAATGTAACGGGAAATTTACACATGGGTCATGCCCTAAACAACACCATTCAAGATATTTTAATCCGCTTTAAACGTCTTAAGGGTTACCAAGCCCTCTTCCTGCCAGGGACAGACCATGCGTCCATTTCCACCGAAGCCAAGGTCGTGGAAAAACTTAAAAGCCAAGGCAAGTCCAAGGAAGACCTGGGCCGGGAAGAGTTTTTGAAGGAAGCCTGGGCCTGGACAGAAGAATATGGTGGTAATATCAAGAACCAGTTGAAGAAACTGGGAGTGTCCTGTGACTGGGACCGGGAGGCCTTTACCCTGGATGACAACCTATCCAAGGCCGTAGAAGAGGTCTTTATGGAACTCTATGAAAAGGACCTAATCTACCGGGGAGACCGGATCATCAACTGGTGTCCCCACTGCCATACAGCTATTTCTGATGCAGAAGTAGAGCATATTGAGCACGATGGAAAGATTTGGACCTTTAAATATCCCTTGACAGACGGGTCAGGTTATTTACAAATAGCCACTACTAGACCGGAAACCATTCCAGGCGACTTGGCTGTGGCTGTCAACCCAGAAGATGACCGTTATACAGACCTAGTGGGTAAGGCCATCCAACTGCCCTTTATGGACCGGGAAATTCCCATTATTGCTGACAGCTATGTAGAAATGGAATTTGGAACAGGGGCTGTAAAGATTACCCCCTCCCATGACCCCAACGACTTTGAAGTTGGAGCACGTCATGACCTGGGCCAATGTATTGTCATTGACCAAAAGGGTTATCTAAATGAAAATGCAGGGCCCTATGCTGGTCTG
The DNA here is from genome assembly GCF_900232945.1 of Urinicoccus timonensis. Classification (GTDB taxonomy): domain Bacteria; phylum Bacillota; class Clostridia; order Tissierellales; family Peptoniphilaceae; genus Urinicoccus; species Urinicoccus timonensis. The sequence continues at coordinate 792,117 of NZ_OCTU01000001.1, read as the reverse complement.
GAACGGTTTGAAGCCCGGAAGAAAATCGTAGAAGACTTTGATCAAAAGGGTCTTTTAGTCAAGGTTGACAACCACCACAATGCAGTGGGCCATTGCGAGCGTTGTAAGACTGTCATTGAACCATTGATTTCCAAGCAATGGTTTGTCAAGATGGAACCCCTGGCCAAGCCTGCTTTGGAAGCCTACCAAAAGGGAGACCTCCACTTTATTCCCGACCGTTTTGGAAAGATTTACAGCCATTGGTTGGAAAATATCCGGGACTGGTGTATTTCCCGTCAACTTTGGTGGGGCCACCAAATGCCTGTCTACTATTGCGACCATTGTGACCATGTAGAGGTTACGACAGAGGAAATTGACAAGTGCCCCGCTTGCGGCGGGTCAGTCCACCGGGATCCCGACACCCTGGATACCTGGTTCTCCTCAGCCCTTTGGCCCTTCTCCACCCTGGGATGGCCCAATAAGACCGAGGACCTGGACTATTTCTATCCCACCAATGTCCTGTGTACAGGTTATGACATTATCTTTTTCTGGGTGGTTCGGATGGTTTTCTCTGCCTTGGAACAAACCGGCCAATTGCCCTTTAAGGATGTCTTTTTAACGGGTCTGGTTCTGGATGAGCAAGGCCGGAAGATGTCCAAGTCCTTGGGCAATGGAATTGACCCCTTGGAAATTATCGACCAATATGGAGCAGATGCCCTGCGCTTTACCCTAATTACAGGAAATAGCCCTGGCAACGACATGCGGTTTTCCATTGACCGGGTGGAAGCCAACCGGAACTTTGCCAATAAGCTTTGGAACGCTTCTCGCTTTGTCTTTATGCACATGACTGACGACCTCTATGACCTAAAAGACATCAAAGACTTGCAGCTAGAGGACCGGTGGATTCTTTCCAAGGGCCAAAGAGTGGCCCGGGAAGTGGCAGAAAAATTAGACCACTATGACCTGGGACTGGCTGCAGATGCTGTTTTAAACTATATTTGGTCCGACTTCTGTGACTGGTATATTGAACTGGTAAAACCCCGTCTCTTTAGCCAAGATGCAGAAGATAAGAAAGTGGCTGTGAGCGTTTTGGCTGCTGTCTTAAAAGACATCCTCCGCCTGCTCCATCCCTTTATGCCCTTTATTACAGAAGAAATTTGGTCAAAGCTTCCTGACAGCCAAGACTTCTTAATGGTCAACCATTGGCCAGAAGAAGACGACAGTTACCTGGATCCTGAGGCAGAAGACAAGTTGGAAAGAGTCCAAGAAGCCATTCGGGCCATCCGGAATGCCCGGGCAGAAATGAACATTGCCCCCAACAAAAAATCCAAGACCCTCCTTTACAGCCAAGACGCCAAGGCTAAAGAAGCCTTGGAAGGGACTGAAGGATTTTTCAAAACCCAAGGCTTCTCCACAGGTTTTGAATGGATTGAAAATCCCAAAGACCTGGAAGGAGACCACCTATCTGTTGTATCCCAAGGGGTAGAATACTACATGCCCTTGGAAGACCTGGTAGACTATGAAAAAGAACTTCAAAGATTGAAGAAAGAATTGGGCACAGCCGAGTCCGAACTGGACCGGGTGGTGAAAAAATTAGCCAACCAAGGCTTTGTAAGTAAAGCACCCGAAGCTCTAGTAGCCAAGGAAAGAGAAAAAGAAGGGCAATTTAAGACCCAAATCGACCAATTGAAAAAACGGATTGAGAGCATTGAAAATCGCTAAAAAGAACCTATCCTAAGACAAGGGCATAGAGCCCTTTTGAAAGGAGTCAAGCCATGGCCAGCTACAAAAAGACCTTACTAAGTAAACTTTTCCTAGTCTTGGTCTTATCCGTATTTTTGCTAAGTGCTTGTAGTCATAAAAATGAGCTAGCTTCCGGGGAAGGCCTAGACTTTCCCCTGGATGACAAGGGCTATCCCAAAAATAATCTAGCCTTGGTGAATAGTAAGACCTACCCCATGGACCTAGCAGGGGGAGTCCACACAGGCTCTGAAATAGAGGTAAAAATAGACAAGGGAAGGGAAGACCTTGAAATTAGTCTTCCCCAGTACCTCCCTATAAATACCTGGAGTCTTGAGGAAGGGACTTATCTGGACCTAACTTCCTATAGCAAGATAGCCTATCCCATAAAGAAAGAAAATATGTTGGAAGGGCTATCGCCAAATGTGCAAAATTTCAAGATCCAGCTGCCAGAGGGGGAAGGGACAGACCTAGTCTTTAAGTGGGCCAATGTCAATGAAGCCGACAAGCTCTTTAAGGACAAAGAGGAAGATTATCTCTTGAAGATCATCCTGTTAGACTAAAAAATAAGTTAAAAAAGCGATTAGGGACAAAAAATTCCTAGTCGCTTTTTTTAAAAAGACTTGTCTCTTTCACCAGGATCATTGGCTAGAATTTTTAAAAAAGTAAGGGGCAAAAGCCATGGTCCTTCTGCAAATATCTTTTGAAATCTCTTTCGTGATATACTATGATAGAAGTAAAGATTTCAGGGAGGACCTATGCTTTTTAATTCCATTTCTTATTTGCTTTTCTTTCCCCTGGTGGTGGTTTTTTACTTCCTCTTGCCAGGAAAACTAAAAAAATCTTTTTTGCTGGCAGCAAGTTTATTTTTCTATTCTTGCTGGAATGTAAAATACACCCTCCTGATGGTCCTATCGATTTTGGTGACTTATGCCACAGGACTCTTACTGGATAAGAGTCAGGATGAGACCCGGAGGAAGGTCTTTGTCTTTTTTTGTTTTCTCATTAACCTGGGGATTTTATTTCTTTTTAAATATGCAAACTTTGCCATCCAGAGCCTAAACTTTTTTGCTGGGGTCTTCCACATGAGTCCCTTAAAGAGGACAGTGGACTTTCTCTTGCCTGTGGGGATTTCTTTTTACACCTTCCAGGCCCTGGGCTATACACTAGATGTCTACCGGAGAGAACTGCCGGCAGAGAAAAACCTCATCCAATACGGTCTTTTTGTGTCCTTTTTCCCCCAATTGGTGGCGGGGCCCATTGAGCGGTCTGTAAACCTCTTGCCCCAACTAAAAAGGGGTGGGACCTTTGCCTATGAAAACCTGGTCTTAGGAGGTCTGGACCTGGTCTGGGGCTATTTTCTTAAATTAGTCCTGGCTGACCGGGTGGCGATTTTTGTCAACGAGGTCTTTGGCAACCTGGAAAGTTTTTCGGGCTTTAGCCTCTTGATGGGGGCGGTCTTTTTTACCCTACAAATCTATTGCGATTTTTATTCCTACTCCCTTATAGCCAAGGGGTCGGCCAAGATCCTGGGTATTGACCTGATGGACAACTTTAAGGAGCCTCTTTTGTCCAAGTCCGTTGTGGAATTTTGGCGGCGTTGGCATATTTCTCTCTCCAGCTGGTTTAGGGACTATCTCTACATCCCCTTGGGAGGTAGCCGGGTGAGCTTGGGAAGGAACCTGGTCAATATCCTCATTGTCTTTGGAGTTTCGGGCCTTTGGCACGGGGCAGAGATGAGCTTTGTTCTATGGGGGCTCATCCATGGATTTTTTAACAGCTTGGAGGTTTGGTTGAAAAAGACAAGGGCTGGAAGAAAGAGCCAGATAGAAGGGGGATCTTTCATCCTGTCGGGTCTCAAAAGGATTTATACTTTTTCCATTGTCGTCCTGGCCTTTGTTTTTTTCAGGGCAGATAATATCTCCCAGGGCCTGGCCTATATTGGTCAATTTTTCCGGGCCCATTGGGGAGTCCGGACCTGGCTTGGGGAAGTTTCTGCCAGTCAATTGGGCATGACGGGACTCTATCCCATCCTAGGGAGCTTGCTGGTCTTGACCCTGGTGGATGGAATCAAGTACCGGAGCTATCCTTTGAGAGAATCTTTGGCCAAGGGGCCCTTTGTCCTACGCTGGGTCCTGGTCTTGCTCTTAATCGTGGCCACCTTGATTTTCGGGGTCTATGGCCCGGGATATTCGGAATCTCAATTTATTTATTTTCAATTTTAGGAGTTGTTGTCATGGGGAAAAAATGTCTTAGGGCAGGGCAGGTCTTGGTCTTCCTGGTTCTGGTCCTCTGGACCCTATCCCAGTTAAATCAAATTTTTATTCGTAAGTCTTTGGATAAGCCCTGGGATATGTCCAATAAAATCGGGGGTTTTTACAATAGCCAAGAGGACTATGACCTGTATTTTCTAGGGACCAGTCACAGCTATTGTTCCTTTTCGCCCCTGGAAATTTATAGGGAAACAGGCCTCAAGTCCTATGTCTTGGCCAGCCAGCAGCAGCCCCTGGATGTAACCTACTATTACATGAAGGATGCTGTGAAAAAACACAAGCCCCAGGCAATTGTCCTGGATATTTTTGCCTGTCTTCTCCAGGAAGATTCGGAGGATCCGGGGATTGTCCATTCCTATAGTGACGACATGCCCATGAGCTTAAACAAGCTGGAGATGGTCTACCGGGTAGTTCCCAAGGATATGAAGGCCCAGGTGGTTTTTCCTCTGATTAAGTACCATGACCGCTGGCCTGACCTGGAAGAGAGAGACTACCAGGTCAAGTACCGGGACTACCATGACCCCTACCGGGGCTATGTGGCCTTGGAGGGGCAAAGTCAAAAGTTTAAGACAGACCTGGAGGGGGGCTTAAGGGGCAAAATTGCTACAAAAGTCTCCCCTGAAAACAAGGAAACCCTCTTAAGAATTGGGAACTATTGTGCAAAGAGGGGGATTGACCTGGTTTTGGTCAAGACGCCCACCTTTGAAGACCAAAGCTATGCAAAAGCCTTGGATGATTTGGAAAAATTTATGCAAGTACAGGGCATGGACTACATCAACTACAACCTAGAAAAAGAAGCCATGGGCCTGTCTGTCCAAGACTACTATGACGGCTACCATATGAACCAACAGGGGGTTGACAAGTTTAGCAAGACCCTGGTCCGGGACCTAGAAAAGTTTGTAGACCTTAAAAAGGACCAGGATCAAGACCCTGATTGGGTCCGGGACCTGGCCTTGCTTGAGAAAAACAAAGGATAGAAAAAAGATATGAAAGATAAAACAAGAAAGCTTATACAAGTTATTTTACTTTTGATTTTGGTCTTTAGCCTTTATAAGATCGGGGCCTACTACAAGGCCGGTCGGTCCTATGACCAGGGGGTCCAAAAGATTCAAGCCCAGGTCCAGGACCAGGAAAGGGAGGAGAAGACTCCCAACCAGTCCCTGGACCAAAAGTCCCGGGAAAAAATCCTGGCCCTGGAAAAGACTTATCCTGACATCCAAGCCTGGATCTCTCTGGATCAAACCGAGATCAACTATCCTGTGGTCCAAGGAAAGGACAACGACTACTACCTCTACCACAGCTATGAAAAAGAATCCAATCCCTTTGGAGCCATCTTCATGGACTACCGCAACCAGGTCGACTTTTCCGACCAAAACACCATCATCTATGGCCACAATGCCAAGAGGGGAGGCTGCTTCAAGGACCTCCACCAATACGAAGACCCTGACTTTGTCAGCCAGGCCCCCTATATAGAAATTGATAGCCTGGTGGGCCACAAGCGCTATGAAATTTTTGCTGTCTACAAGGCAGACCCCATGGACCCCTTCCGTCATACCAGCTACCAAGGCCAGGACCTGGAAAACTTTCGGGCCTATGTCCAAAAAAGAAACATTCTCAAAAAACCCCTGCCGGAAAAGCTGGACCACTTTATTACCCTCCAAACCTGCTCTCCAGGAGATAGGCGTCTAGTAATCCAGGCAGTAGAAGTGAAGTAGATAGGAAACTCCCCTAGGGGAGTTTTTTCTATTTATAGAGTAGGTTTAAAAAATTAAAAACAAGGATTTTTAAGAAAACCTAATCAGTGGGAAATTTAAGGGGGAAGTTAAAAGGATATTGAATATTTCTTGTCTATAGTCTATAATATACATAGACTTTATATTAAATAATTATTTAATATAAAGGAAAACAATTTCTGACCATGGGTCATTGAATTCCAAGAAAGGAGAGAAGAAAGATGAAGTTGAAATTCGGAAGAATTCTTTTACTTTCTCTTTTTTTATTTCTGCTTCCCTTTAGTGTCTTTGCTAGATCTTCCCCCAAAGAAGAAACTATAGCACAAAAAAATGACACAGTAGTAGAGGAAAAAGCACCAGTGGAAAAAGAGCTGGCAAAAGAAACTGAGGCTTCAAACCCTGTAAACATCAGAAAAATTGAGGGGGGGGGTACTACAGAAGAGCCTGTAGATAAGCCCCAAGAAAAAGAAGCCCAAGAAGAAATTACCCAAACGAAAACGACAACAAAGGCAGAAACAGTAGCTAGAGAAGAAACAGAAAAACCTCTAGAAAAAATAGAGGAGGGTTCCAAAGAAATAGAAAAACCTGAAGTAGGAGACCCCCTTGTTTCTGATTCCGTCACAGGAGGAGGAAGCGGATGTGGAGGCGGATCTAGCGGCGGCAGTGGAAGTGGCTATGTTTCTACTTATGAAGGAGGCACCATTATCATTGAAAAGGTGGATGAGAATGGAAAGCCTATGGGAGTTGCCTTTAAGGTAACCAACCTAGAAACTGGAGAAACCCATATTGTCGTTACCAATAAAGAAGGGAAAAGTGGAGAGATCCATTTGGCGCCAGGTACTTTTTTACCTCCTCCAAACGGTGACTTCGAACAACTAAGTAGAGAAGAAATAGAAAAACTTATTCAACTCATTGAAGAGAAGGGCTTCCCTGTAGAAAATGAAAAAGACAGTAAGAACCCAGATATCTTTAAAAAAGAAGGCAAAGGAGGACCTGTAGAACCTCCGATTCCACCAGGAGGTAATCCAATTCCACCAGAAGGTGACGGGGGGATTCCAGTAGATCCTGAAGAGCCCGAAGAGCCTAAAGGGGAAGTCAATCAAAATGATAAATATGTAGTGGAAAAAGATGATAAATATGTAGTGGAAAAAGATGATAAATATGAAGTAAAAGGCCTGTATAAATATGAAGATTTGACTCCTGGAGGGGTTGTGAAATTTAAAAAAAGATACAACTCTCAAAAGAAAGGCACCATAAGACTTGTTGTGAATTATGGGCGCCCACTTCCTCCCAGCAAACCACCTGTTGATGGACAAATACCACCGCCTCAACCTCAATATGAAAAGACAGAGACCTATACCTATGAGGATAAAACATTTGAGGATTATAACAAAATTGACCACAGGAAGGTAGCACAATTTGCCATAGCTAGATTGGCTATCCTAGTAAAGGAAGGTAAAGTAAAGCCAGAAGACCTTAACAACGTTAACTGGTCCCTTGTTTTTGAAGACAAGAGGGCGATTTATAAGTTCGAGGAATTAAGAACAGACACCAATAAAAACTACAGCTTAAAGACTTTTTATATTCAAGATTCACAAAATGGACCTATTTTAATGGGAGATAGCGAGGATAAAATCGATACTCCAGCTACTCGCTTGGAATACCCTAAGCTTCCCGAAGGTCCAATTGCTCCTGACAACCCACAACCACAACCAAACCCAGATACTGATGTCGATGTTGTACCGCCTAAAGCAGACTTAGATGTTTCTGGACCTAAAGAGGATACTACAGGACCTGACGTAGATATTTCTGGACCAATGATTCCAGCACCTGTTCGTGGTGGAAGCTCTGGCGGTGGAGGTGGCGGTTCTAGCGTTGGAGGATCTGGTTCTGGAAAAGGAGTACCGATTATAACACGACCTACCTTTATTTTTAAAGTGACCAACGAAAAGTTTGTATTCGAAACCTTGGCTACAAACAAGGAAACAGGAGAAAAAACCGTTAAACGTGGAACTTCTACTACAGTAGAGGATAAAATTACGTTTGATAAACTAAGCCAAAAAAAAGCATACAAATTTGTGGGGAAACTGATCCATAAGAAAACTGGCCAAGTAGTGAAAACAGTTGAATATGAAACAGGAAAACTTGCCAAAGCAGATGGAGAAGCAAGGTTAGAATTCACTTTTGATTCTAGTAAGTATGCAGTTGGCGATGAATTTGTTATTGTATATGACATCTATGAAGATGGACAATTGGCTGGAGATGAAAAAGACCTAGATAACAAAGCACAATCCTTTACCATAAAGGATAAGACAACACCTCCACCCAAGGAAGAGACACCTCCACCAAAAGAGGAAACTCCTCCACCCAAGGAAGAGACTCCTCCACCAAAAGAGGAAACTCCTCCACCCAAGGAAGAGACTCCTCCGCCAAAAGAGGAAACTCCTCCACCCAAGGAAGAGACTCCTCCGCCAAAAGAGGAAACTCCTCCACCCAAGGTGCCTGAAAAATTAACGAAAAGGCCACCCTTTGAAGCACCTAAGACTTTTGATCCAGGAATTGGATTTAGCTTAATGAGTGCAATTACTAGTGGCATGGCCCTTACTTTCTTAAAGAAAAGAAGATAAATTGAAGTAAAATAAGCCTCCGAATGAAAAGTTTGGAGGCTTATTTCTTTGATAAGCCAGCAGAAGTCCAATAAAAAAACTCCCTCAAGGGGAGTTTTATTTTTGTAGGGATTTTAGGACGTCTTGGTAGACCTGGGCTGGGCTTTTCTTAAAGGTTTCCATCATTTTTTCCCCTTCTTCCACAGAAGAAACGGTAAGCTCGATGTTTAAAATAGGAGCCTGGTGTTCAATAATCTGTAGGACAATGTTGTAGGTGCCGTTGGAATTTGGGTAGAGGTTGGTTAGGATGGAATTTTCCTGTTGGACCCGGACCTTGGCATCTTCTAGGAGGCTGTCCAGGGTTTGGGTGGTTTCCTGGCTCAAGCTTTCCAAAAATAAGTGGAAGGCCTCGTCTCCGGCCTGGGAGGGATAGAGGAGGTTGTTTTGGCTATAGATTAGCCCCACTTGGACCAACTCTAGGCTGTATTGGTTGACCAGGAAGTAGTTCATCAGGCCATGGGAAAGGACGAAGTCCACCAGGCTTGTTTTTGTGAATTTTCCCGGGAGTTTATGAATAATGTATAGTAGAATTAACTTTTGATTGAGTAAGTTTGACCATGCCTTGGTATCCATTGTTCACCTCTTTTTCCTATAGTATACCAGGTCTGGAGAAAAGATGGTAGTTGTCTGGAAATAAAATTGGGTAAAGGGCCCATCCATGGTATAATAGGGATAAGTTTTAAGAAGGAGGACCTAGATGGCAAAAGAACGTGTACTCATTAGTCGTGAAGAACTAAGAGAAAGAATAGAAGACTTAGGAAGACAAATCACCCAGGACTACCAGGGCAAGGACCTGGTCTGTATTGGACTACTTAGGGGAGGATTTATTTTTCTAGCAGACTTGATTCGGGAAATTCCCCTGGAAATGGATGTGGATTTTATGAGGACGGCTTCCTATGGACACGGGGAAGAATCTTCCGGAATTGTGGAAATTTTAGACCGTCACAAGGTGGATATCCGGGGCAAGGAGGTCCTCTTGGTGGACGATATTATTGATTCCGGCCGGACCATTTCCACTGTTGTAGACCTCTTGAAAAAGGAAGAACCTGCCAGCATCAAGACTTGTCTGATGTTGGACAAGCCTTCTAGGAGGGAAGTGGATTTTACTCCGGACTATGTGGCTTTTGAGATTCCTGATGTCTTTATTGTAGGTTGTGGCCTAAACTATGGGGATTACTGCCGGAACATTCCCTACATCTATACCTATGACGATTAAGAAGTTACCCCTGGGCCTTTTTCAATTGGGCCTGTGTATTTTTTATTTAATTTTTTACTATTTTACCCAGGCTATTGATTCCTGGGCCATGGTGGGCTTGACCCTGATGGAGCTGGTCCTCTTGATTATTGGGGGAAGTATTTACTTGGCTTGTGGGGGACCGGGCCAGCTGGGTCACCGCTATCAAAAACAGGACCTGGCCCTTGCCCTCTTGGTTCCACTTTTAATCTACCCCATCCTTCTCTTGTGTAACGGTTTGTTTTTAAGTCTCTTAAGTAAGTTTATTGACCTGGAGGATGCTTCGGCAGGCTTTGTGGGCAATGGCATGGGACTTTCGGTTTACTTTTTTTATGGTCTCCTACCGGCTATTTGTGAAGAGGCCTTTTTCCGGGGTGGGCTTTTTTCCTACTACCGACAATTTGACGAAAGATACAGTTTGTGGATGACTAGCCTTCTTTTTGCCCTCTTTCATTTCCACATTCAAAATTTTGTGGTGCCCTTTTTACTGGGCCTGGGTCTGGGGCTTTTAGTCTTACGGACCGGTAAGGTCATGTATGCCATGATTGGCCATTTTGTAGCAAATACGGCGGGGATCCTCTTTCGCCGGAGCCTATCGACAGAAAATATTGCCTGGCTCAGGTCCTTGGGCCTGGTCCAAGCCATAGGGTCCTTTGAAAAAACTCTGATTCTTGTCTTGGTCTTGGCCAGTATTCTGTCTATGGTGGTTTTAAAGCTTTGGCTGGGGCGCCAGATTAGGACGGAAAGAGTCGTGGGAAGGGGAAACCGGGAGGTCCTCCTCTTTGGGTCTCTTCCCCTGTTAGTGGTTGTGGTCTTTTATTGTGTAAAAGTTTTTTAGGAGGAAAAGATGGAATACCAAGAAGCTGCAAATTTAATTCTACAAGCAAAAAATATGTATGCTTTAACGGGAGCAGGGATTTCAACGGAATCTGGCATTCCGGACTTCCGGTCAGATAGGGGATATTACAAGGAGTTTGACGGGGCGACAGCCCTTTCCAGAGATGTCCTTTTAGGGGATCCAGACCGTTTTTACCACGAGGGTTTTGTCATGCTCAAGGATCTTTTTGCTAAAAAACCCAATGCCGGCCACAAGGCCCTGAAAAAAATGGAAGACCTGGGCTATTTAAAGGGAATCATCACCCAAAACATTGACAACCTCCATAGCCTGGCTGGGTCCAAAAAGGTCTATGAGGTCCATGGTCATACCCGGACAGTCCACTGTATGTCCTGTAGCAAGACCTACCCCTTCCAAGACTATGTGGACTTGGTTACTGTGGAGGAGGAAATTCCACCCCGCTGTCCAGCTTGCCAGGGAGTATTAAGGCCGGATGTGGTCATGTTTGGTGATATGATGCCCCAAGACTTTCAGGATGCCTATGGGGCCATGGAGACTTGCGACCTGCTCTTGGTGGCAGGATCTTCCCTGGTGGTGGCTCCTGTAAGCTATCTACCAGGTATGGCTAAGAAGTTGATTATCATCAACAAGGAAGCAACTCCCTATGACCACAAGGCCGATGTGGTTATCCATGAGGGGATTGGCCAAGCTCTGACAAAAATCTTAAGCCTGGTGGAAGAAGGAGCTGGCCAGTGACCTATGAGTATTTAGCCTCTGTCTATGACGATTTAATGACAGACTACGACTATGATGCCTGCCTGGCCTGGTTAGAGGCCCAGGAGCCAGGCTATAGGAATATCTTGGAAATGGCCTGTGGCACAGGGACCTTGACGGAGAAATTGGCCAAAAAGGGACCGGTGACGGCTTTTGATGGATCTGAGGCCATGTTGGAATGGGCCCAGAAAAAGATTGGCTACAATCCCAGGGTCCGGCTCTTGCACCAAGACCTAGCTTCCTTTCAATTGCCGGAAAGCTATGACACCATTGTCTGCTTTTGCGACAGCCTAAACTACCTCTTGGACCCCCAAGACCTGGAGGCCTGTTTTAGCCGGGTGGCTCAGGTTTTAAGTCCGGGAGGGACCTTTTACTTTGACGTCAACACTTCCTACAAGTACCAACAAATGGGGACAAACTTATTTATGCAAGAAAGTCCTGGGGCCCTGGCCCTTTGGCAAAATAATTATTCTAAAGAAGATAAAATAAATGACTACAACCTGACCATCTTTCGGGAGACTTCTGACCAGGAGGACCTCTACCAACGCTTTGATGAAATTCACAAGCAAAGGGCCTACGATCAAGAAGACTTGGAAGTCCTCTTAAAGGACCTGGGTTTTAAGGACTTGGCCTTTTACCATGGCTATAGCCAGACCCCGGCAGGACCTCAAACCCAAAGACTAGTGGTCAGGGCAAAAAGGAGATAGAATGGAAAATAAATTAGTTCGAGGAATCAATGGAAATAAAACCATAAAAGTTGCAGCGGTCTATGCTCCAGAGGTGGTGGAAGAGGCAAGAAGGATCCACCAAACCACCCCAACGGCGACAGCAGCCTTGGGTCGGACCCTAATGGCAGGCCTTATGATGGCTGCTGGTATGAAAAACCAAAAGGATGCCCTTACCATCCACATTGATGGAGACGGTCCCTTGGGAAAAATCCTGGTAACAGGGAAAAATGATGGTCAGATCAAGGGCTATGTCCAAAATCCCCAAGCTGACCACGACCTCAAGGCCAATGGGAAATTGGATGTGTCGGGTATTGTAGGATCCCAAGGGGTCATGACAGTGGTCATGGACCTGGGTCTCAAGGAACCCTATGTGGGGCGAGTTTCTCTCTTGTCGGGAGAAATTGCCGATGATTTTGCCAACTACTTTGTCCAATCTGACCAAGTTCCCTCGGCTGTGGCTCTGGGAGTCCTAGTGGAAAAGGACCGGACGGTAAAAACTGCCGGAGGCTTTATTGTGCAAATGATGCCGGGAGTTGCAGACCAAGAAATGGACCAGGTGGAAGAAGCGGTGAAAAAAATTGGGTCTGTAACAGACTACTTTAAGACTGGCAAGGGACCAGAAGACTTGATTCGGGACCTTTTAGAGGGGCAAGATCCAGAAATTTTAGAAAGTCGCCCCATTGCCTATGTTTGTGATTGCTCCAAGGAAAAGGTGGAGGACTCCCTCTTGTCCCTGGGTCACAAGGAATTGGAAGAAATCCAAGACCAAGACGGCCAAGCTGAAATCACCTGTTATTTTTGCAATGAAGCCTACCACTTTGATGGGGAAGATTTAGACCGACTGATTAAAAAATCCAAAGACCTTGATAAGGAATAGGGTCCTTGGGCCCTTTTCCCCTTACGGGGGGAAGTTTTAAAAATCAACTTGACTTTTTGTTTACAATCCGTTAAGATAGTAAAAGTAACGAGTGGGAATACTGGCCCAGATAGCTCAGTCGGTAGAGCAGTGGACTGAAAATCCACGTGTCGCTGGTTCGATTCCGGCTCTGGGCACCAACTTTACTATTGAGTATCGCCAGACATGTCATTCTTTGATCCAATAAATGGAGGGGTATCGAAGTGGTCATAACGAGGCGGTCTCGAAAACCGTTCGGGTCTTCGGGCCCACGTGGGTTCAAATCCCACCCTCTCCGCCAAAATTTAATAGGGCGACATAGCCAAGTGGTAAGGCACGGGTCTGCAACACCCTCATCCCCAGTTCAAGTCTGGGTGTCGCCTCCAAAATGAAAAGCCTTCCGGGAATCCGGAGGGCTTTTTAGCTTGCTTTCATTGAAAGAAAGCCACTTAAATGGTATAATAAAAGAATTGAAATTACTTAATTAAAGGGGAGAATCATGAGAGAAAAACTGGAATTGATCGAAAAGGAATCTTTGGACCAAATTGCAAATTGCCAGTCCTTAGAAGCATTAGATAAAATACGGGTGGCCACCCTGGGTAAAAAAGGCCAACTAACAGGGATTTTAAAGGGCATGGGAAAGCTCAGCCCGGAAGAAAGACCCAAGATGGGAGCCTTGGCCAATGAAGTGCGGGCTCGAATAGAAGAGGCCCTGACTGGAAAAAAAGAAAAGTTGGAAGATGACCAATTAAACCAACAACTGGACAAGGAATGGATTGACATCAGCTTGGATAAAAAGCAAGCCCGTCGAGGCCACATCCACCCCTTGAGTCAAACCAAGGAAGAGCTGGAAGACCTCTTTGTTCAAATGGGCTTTATTGTCTATGAAGGACCTGAAATTGAGTCTGTTGCCAACAACTTTGACGCCTTAAATGCTCCGATGAGCCATCCTTCTCGAGATAAGACAGATACTTTTTATATCGATGATACCACCCTTTTAAGGACCCAAACCTCTCCGGTTCAAATTCGGGCCATGAAGGAATTGGGGGCTCCACTTAGGATGGTTTGTAGTGGACGAGTTTTTCGTCCTGACGATGTAGACGACACACACAGCCCCATGTTCCACCAATTGGAAGGCCTGGTCGTGGATGAAAAAGTTTCTATGGCCAACCTCATCCATACCCTGGATGTCTTTATCCATGAAATGTTCGGCCAAGACATGCAAACTCGCTACCGTCCCCACTACTTCCCCTTTACGGAACCAAGTACTGAAGTGGACGTAACCTGCCATGCCTGCCATGGAGCTGGTTGTAAGGCCTGCCATGGAACTGGCTGGTCCATGGAACTTTTAGGGGCCGGTATGGTTCATCCCAATGTTTTAAGAAACTGTGGCATTGACCCTGAAAAATATTCCGGCTTTGCCTTTGGAATGGGGATTGACCGGATTGCCATGGTCAAATATGGAATTTCCGACATCCGCCTACTCTTTGACAACGATGAACGTTTCTTGAATCAATTTTAGGAGGTCCTAGCCAATGTATTTACCAATTGCTTGGTTGAAGCAATATTGCCCAATCAATAAAGATATAAAAGAACTTGCTGACGAAATTACCCTGACAGGATCCCATGTGGAATCCATCTTAAAAACTGGTCAAGATATTGACCGGGTTGTAGTAGGGAAGATTTTGTCTATTGAAAAGCACCCCGATGCCGACAAGCTTGTGGTTTGTCAGGTAGATGTGGGTCAAGAAGAAATCCAAATTGTAACAGGAGCCCCCAATGTCTTTGAAGGGGCCTACCTGCCTGTAGCCCTGGACAAGTCCAGCCTGGCTGGGGGAGAAAAAATCAAGAAATCAAAACTTAGAGGAGTCCTATCCCAAGGAATGTTTTGTTCCTACCAAGAATTGGGCTACGATGTCTCTGTGATTCCCATGGCTTTTCGAGATGGGGTCTTGATTTTAGATGAGTCCATAGAAGTGGGCCGTCCCATCCAAGAAGTATTGGACATGGACCAGGCTGTCTTGGAACTAGAGATTACCCCCAACCGGCCTGACTGCTTAAGCGTTTTGGGAATGGCTCGGGAAACAGCTGCAACCTTTGACCTGGACCTAAATCTCCCTGAGTTGGAGGTTGAAGAAGATGAAAAGTCCATCCAAGACTTTGCCCAAGGGATTGATATTCAAAGTCCGGATTGTCACCGTTATTATTCCAGGGTTCTTTATGATGTAAAAATCCAACCCTCTCCCCAATGGATGCAAAATGCCCTGATGCAAAGTGGCGTTCGGCCCATTAATAATATCGTAGACCTGACCAACTTTGTCATGTTGGAATTGGGTCAACCCCTTCATGCTTTTGACCTAGACAAGGTCAAGGACAAGAAAATCATTGTCCGAAACGGACGGGAAGGGGAAGTTCTGACAACCCTGGACAAGCAAGAAAGAAGGGTCAATGAAAAAGACATCCTGATTTGCGACGGCCAAGAAGCCATTGGTTTAGCGGGAGTTATGGGGGGCTTGGATAGTGAAGTAACAGAGTCCACCAAGACCATCCTTTTGGAAGGGGCCCTTTTTGACGCCTACACTGTTCGTCAAACTTCCAAAAAGTTTGCCTTGAGAACAGAAGCTTCTACCCGCTTTGAAAAGGGGATGGATCCCAACTCTTGCAAGGAAGCTGTAGACCGTCTTTGCGTCCTGGCCAAGGACCTGGGAGCTGCCAAGGTGGCCAAGGGATTCTATGACCAAAAGACAAAAGACTTCCCGGAAAAGACCATCCACTTGCGCCAAGAAAAGGCCAATGACCTTTTGGGAACCGACCTTAGCCTGGACCAAATGGCCCACTACTTAAAAGGCTTGGGTATCGAAACGAAAGAAAGTCCAGAAGGACTTGAGGCCAAGATTCCATCCTTCCGCCAAGACTTAACCATTGAAGAAGACTTGGTTGAAGAAGTGGGACGGCTTTTTGGTTTCCACAATATTACCCCCCAACCCCTTAAGGGAAAATTAACCAGAGGGGGCAAGCCAGCCAGTCGGAACCTGGAAGCCAAGCTGAAGGAAGTCCTGGCTGCCCTGGGCTACAACGAATGGATGACTTTTTCCTTTATGAGCCCCAAGGCCTATGACCGCCTCAACCTGGCAGAAGATTCCCCCCTACGTAAAAATGTAGAGCTCCTGGACCCACTAGGAGAAGAATATTCTGTTATGAGGACCACTCTTTTGGCGGACACCCTGGAAGTTTTGTCCAAAAATATGAACCGGAAAAATCCAGAAGCCTTTGGTTATGAGTTTGGCAATACCTTTAGTCTGGACCAAGACCAAGACCACCTGCCAACAGAACACAAGAGACTGTCCATTGGTTTTTACGGGGACCAAGATTTTTATTTCTTAAAGCACACCATCCAAAGACTCTTTGACCGGGCTGGCATTGGGGAAATCACCCTGAAGAGGGCCAGCCAAGGCTATCTCCATCCGGGTCGGAGTGCAGAAATTTTTGTAGACGGCCAATCCTATGGTTTCTTTGGAGAAGTCCACCCTCGAGTTTTAGGCAACTTCAAGATGAAGAAGAGGGCCTATGTGGCCGAAGTGGACTTCCAAAAGATGGTGGAAGCAGAAAAGACGGCCATCCTCTACCAAGATCCTGGAAAATATCCCAGCATCGGTCGAGACCTGGCCTTTATCCTAGATGAAAAAACAGAAATTGGCCAAGTCAAGGCCATTGTCTTGGAAGAAGGGGGAGACCTTCTAGACCATTTTGAAGTCTTTGACATCTACCGAGGAGACTCCATTGACCAAGACAAGAAAAGTGTGGCCTTTAACATGCAGTTCAAGAGCAAGGACCATACGCTGAAGGATGAAGAAATCAACCCAAGTGTTGAAAGCATGATTCAAAGAATCCAAGAAGAACTCAAGGGTCAATTAAGAGACCAATAAAAATGGAATGGGGGAATTCTCATGGACCGGATAAAAGTTGATATTGATGGAATGAACTTCTATGTTGTTGGAAGTGATGACCAAGAAAAAATTCAAAAAATGGCTGGGGAGTTGACCCAAAAAATTCAGGAAACAGCCAAGGCCAACTATCGTTTAAACCAAGTGCAAGGTCTAGTCCTAACGGCCCTGAACCTCTTAAACGACCTCCACCAGGCCCAAGAAAATTTAGATGATCTGGCTTCTGAAAATCCTGAAAATGAAAAAATTCAAAAGTCCCAAGAGGAAAACCAGGCCCTGAAAAAACAGGAACAAAAGTTGCTGGAAGAAAAAAGAAGTCTCGACCAAAAGGTCCAAGACCTGACCCAAAAGAAAAAAGACCTGGAAGGACAAGTAAAAGACCTCAAGAGTCATTTAGACCTGGCCAAGAGGGACTTGAAGTCTGCCCAAGACCAAGTGGCTCTTTTTGACCAAAAGGAAAAGGCCTATGAGGACAAGGTCTACCAAGACCAATTGACCATTGTGGACCTGCAAAAAGAACTGTCCCTTTTAAAGGGGAGTGAAGAAGAGTGAAGCAAGTAGAAGTCTTAGCTCCGGCAGGTTCCGTGGAGGCCTTTAAGGCGGCCTTGTCCTACGGGGCCCAGGCCATCTACCTGGGAGAAAAAAAGTTTTCAGCCCGGGCCCATGCCCAAAACTTTAGTCTGGAGGAAGTCCAGGAGGCAGTGAGACTGGCCCATCTACAGGGGACCAAGGTCCACGTAACCCTAAACACTCTCTTGGCAGACCAAGAGTTGATGGAGGCTGTGGAAACGGCGAAAAAATTAGCAAAAATCGGAGTGGATGCATTGATTGTACAAGACCTGGGCTTGATACGGATGCTTCGCTCCGTTTTGCCCTATATGGACCTTCATGGGTCAACCCAAATGACCATCCACAATGTCCAAGGGGCCAAGCTTTGTAAGGACCTGGGCCTGACCCGGGTGGTCCTGAGTCGGGAGACCCCCTTTGAAGAAATTAAACGGATCAAGGATATGGTGGATATTGAAGTGGAGGTCTTCGTCCATGGGGCTCTTTGTGTTTGCTATTCAGGCCAGTGCACCATGTCTTCTTATATTGGTGGTCGGTCAGGAAACCGAGGAGACTGTGCCCAGCCCTGCCGGAAACAATACCAAATTATCCGGGGCAAGGAGCTGTTAAAGTCCGGCTATCTTTTAAGTCCCAAAGACCTTTGGACCCTGGACCAAATCCAAGACCTGGTGGATTTGGGAGTGGATTCCTTTAAGATTGAGGGGAGGATGAAAAAGCCCTCCTATGTAGCCTATGTCACGGAAATGATTAGCAAGGCCTGCCAGGGCCAGCGGGACTGGGACCTGGAGCTAAGGGCTCGAGAGACCTTTAACCGGGGCTTTACCCGGGGGCGGACCTTCGGGGCCTTTGGCCAAGACTTTATTACCCAGGGCCATGGGAAAAACAAGGGGATCTACCTGGGACAGGTGGATGCCAAGGACCCGGGTCTGGTTCAGCTCCAAGAGGGGCTAAGAGAAGGAGACGGGATATCCTACCTGGACCAGGAAGGTTTTTTAAGGGGCTTTGAAGTAGCCCAAGACCTTCCGCCGGGACAATCTCATTTGACCTTTCCCTATCCGGCCAAGAAGGGATCGGACATCTACCGGACCTTTAATAGCCACCTGGCTAACTT
Organism: Urinicoccus timonensis; assembly: GCF_900232945.1. GTDB lineage: Bacteria > Bacillota > Clostridia > Tissierellales > Peptoniphilaceae > Urinicoccus > Urinicoccus timonensis. Next base: position 773,638 of record NZ_OCTU01000001.1, on the reverse strand, counting down.
TCAACTAAGAGACTTGGAAAAAACTGGCCTAAGGGGGCGGCTAAGCCTTAAAAAGGGTCAACCTGTATCTCTAGACCTGGATAAGCCCATAAAAGTTTCCATCCAGGGAGCCCTGGTGGAAGAAGCCCAGAAACGAGGTTTGGACCAAGACCGAGTCCGGAGTCAAATGGATAAGTTGGGGGATACTCCCTTTTACTGGGAAGACCTAGACTTGGACTTAGACCCTAATTGCTTCCTATCCATTAAAGACTTAAATGCCCTGAGAAGGGATTTGGTGGAAGAAATTTTTCGGTCCTACCAAGGGGGAGAGGACCGGCTCGGAAAGCTGCCTCCCTTGAGACTGGAAGGACCAGTGGAGGGCAAACGGACCCTCTATATTGAAAACCAGGAAATTGCAAGGGGTCTAAAGAGACAAGACCTGGAAGCTATGGACCGGATTATGACAAGAGACCTGGACCTCATTGAAGACCTCCAGGGTCCGGGCCGGGAAGTCTACTATGTCTTGCCTCCTATTGTGGATTATGACCTGGGTCAAGAAGAAAAACAAAGAGCCCTGGACCTCTATAGGCAGGGAAAGATTGTGGGAGTAGAGGCTACCAGCCTTTGGCCCTTTGCCTATCAAAAAGATTTGAGTCCCATGAAAATCCATGCTGGCATGGGAACGGGAGCCTTTAATAGCCAAAGCATATCCATGCTCCGGGACCTGGGAGCCAGTTCTATCGACATTTCCTATGAGGCAACCTACAAGCAAGCCCAGGTCATGGCCAGGAATTGTGGTGGAGACTTGTCCACCCTCTATTATGGATTTTTAACAGGGATGATTACGGACCATTGTCCAAACTCCCTGGTTAAGGGGTGTAAGGATTCCAGCCAGTGTGAGACCTGCTCACTCAATGGGGTCTTTGCCCTAAGAGACGAAAGAAATATGGACTTTCCCTTTCGGAGACAGGGGAAGATTACAAGAATTTACAACAGTCTCCCCTTGTATTTGGACGGGAAAAAGAAAAACTACCTGGAGGAGAAGATTGGCTTGAGGATTGATGCTCAATTTTCCTCGGAACCCATTTCAAAAATTATCCAAAGCCTAGACCACAGGGATGTGGATTGTAAGAAAATCTTAAAAGAAAGCTTTAATGGTTGGACCTATGGTCACTACCAAAGGGGTATTTTAAGGAAGGATTCTCTATGAACCAACGTGTTTTAGACATTTTAGAATTTCAAAAAATTAAGGACAAGCTGGCTAGTTTTGCTGCTTCTGAACCCGGCAAGGCCCGGGCTAGGGAAATTACACCTTCTTACCATGAAGCCAAGGTGGAAAGAGGCCTGGCAGAAACCCAAGAAGCCGTCCAAGTCCTAACCAAAAGGTCTCGACCCGCCCTGGTGGGGATTCGGGACCAGGAAAAAGACTTTAAGCGTCTGGCCCTGGGAGGAACCCTGACCATTGAACAAATCGTCTACCTGGGAGATAGCCTTAGAGGAGTCCAATATCTGAAGGATTATTTTTCTGAGGAGGCGCCACCAGCCCTGATGGGGGCCTTGGTGGACAAGCTAACCCCCCTAAGGGGACTAAGGGAAAGAATTGAACGGACCTTTGAATCGGACCAGGAAGTTTCAGACCAAGCTAGTCCGGCCCTGGCCCAAATCCGCCAGAGCATGGTTCAAAAGAAAGAGGAGGTCCGCCGGAAACTCAATTCCTTCGTAACAGGAGATAGTCAAAAGTACCTCCAAGACAACCTGGTGACCATCCGGGCTGGCCGCTATGTTATCCCGGTTAAGCAGGAAAATAAGTCTTCCATCAAGGGGTTAATCCATGACACCTCCTCTTCAGGGGCCACTGTCTTTATTGAGCCCCTGGCTGTGGTGGAATTAAACAACCAACTTAGGGAATTGGAGAACAAGGAAAGACAAGAAATCCATCGAATCCTTCAAGAATTATCTGACCAATTGGCAGAAAACTTACCGGCCTTAAAACAAAATAACTATGCCATGGTGGAATTGGACTTTATCTTTGCCAAGGGACGATTGGCCTTGGAAGAAAAGGCCATCAAGCCCAGGATTAGCCAGGAAAAGAAACTCAAGATTGACCAGGGCCGCCACCCCCTCCTGGACCCCGGGAAGGTGGTTCCCATTGACCTGGACCTAGGTTATGAATTTAAGTCTCTGATTATTACTGGCCCCAACACGGGAGGAAAGACGGTCAGCCTAAAGACTACAGGACTCTTAATCCTCATGGCCCAAGCAGGTCTTTTTGTGCCAGCAGGGCCCAATACCGTAATCCCCTTGGTCCATGAAATCTATGCAGATATTGGAGATGAGCAGAGTATTGAGCAGAACCTGTCTACTTTTTCTTCCCATATGGTCAACATCGTAGACATCCTGTCCAAGATTACAGACCAGGACCTGGTCCTCTTTGACGAACTGGGAGCTGGAACAGATCCTACAGAAGGGGCCGCCTTGGCCATGACCATTATTGACAAAATGAGGGAGCGGGGGATCTTAACCATGGCCACCACCCACTACAACCAGCTCAAGGTCTATGCTCTAGAAACCCCCGGCGTGGCCAATGCTGGCATGGAATTTGACCTGGAGACCCTGAGTCCCACCTATCGTTTGCGGATTGGAACACCGGGCAAGTCCAATGCCTTTGAAATTTCTAGACGTCTGGGCCTGGGTGAAGACTATATCCAGGCAGCCAAGTCCTTTATCCATTCAGATTCCTTGAAATTTGAAGATGTCCTAGAGGGACTGGAAAGAGAGCGACAAGACCTGAGTCGGAAAAATCAGGCAGAAGAAGCCAAGCAAAGAGAAATTGAGGCCCTAAAGGCCAGGCTCCAAAGGGAAGTAGAGAAGTCTGAAAGACAAAGAGACCGGATTCTAGACCAGGCCAATGAAAAGGCAGAAAAGATTTTAAGGGAAGCCAAAGAACAGGCAGACCTGGCCCTTTTAGAATTAAAGGACATCCAAGCCTCTGTGGCCAGCCAGGAGGAAAAAAGACTCCAACAAACCCGAAACTATCTTGGGGAAAACCTAAGAAGCCTTTCCAAGAAGAACAAAAAGGGCTTGGTCATTGAAAAGGTAGCCCGGCCCATTGAAGATGTTAAGGTTGGAGATACGGTCTTTTCCAAGAGCCTGCAACAAAAGGGACAGGTCCTGGAACTGCCAGATAAACAGGGAAATGTCCTGGTTCAATTGGGCATCTTAAAGATGTCCCTTCCCGTGAATTCCTTGACCTATGCAGAAAGCCAAGAAGAAGCCAGGGGAAGGGTTCAAACCAAGTCCATGATCTCCAAAAAATCCAAGAACTTTAAGACTGAATTGGACCTTAGGGGACAAACTTTTGAAGAAGCCAAGAGCCAGTTGGAAAAATATATTGACGATGCCTACCTTTCTGGGATGTCTTCGGTGCGAATCATCCATGGAAAGGGAACAGGTGCCTTAAGGGAAAAGGTACGAAACTTTTTACAGCACTACCAACCTGTTAAGAAGATTGAAGACGCAAAAATGAACGAAGGTGGCTATGGGGTCACCATTGCATACTTAAATTAAAGGAGGATACCTTGCATAATTATCGTAATGAAGTTATTGAAGCCATCCATGGCCAATGTCCAGACTTAGATTTGGACCAAATAGACCAACTTATTGAACTGCCACCAAGTTCAGACCTAGGAGACTTTGCCTTTCCTTGTTTTTCCCTAGCCAAGACCTATCGGAAAAACCCGGCTATGATTGCCCAAGAAATGGCAGAAAAAATAGACAACCCTCTTTTTGACAAGGTTGAAAACAAGGGGCCCTACCTAAACTTTTTTATCAATAAAGAAGCCTTTACCAAGGATATCTTCCAAGACCTTCAAGAGAAGAGGGAAGACTTTGGCAAGACCAACTATGGGGACCAAAGAACTATTGTCTTGGAATACTCTTCTCCTAATATTGCAAAACCCTTCCACATTGGCCACATTCGGACCACAGTCATTGGGGATTCCCTAAAGAGAATTTCAAACTTCCTGGGCTTTAAGACCATAGCCGTCAACCACCTGGGAGACTATGGAACCCAATTCGGCATGATGATTGAGGCCTATCTAAGATGGGGAGACCATGATGTTATTGAAAAAAACCCCATTCCCGAATTGGTCAAGCTCTATGTGCGAATTAATGAAGAAGCCAAGGACCAACCAGAACTCTTGGACAATGCAAGAAACTGGTTTGTCAAATTGGAAAACCAAGACCCCAAGGCAGTAGAACTTTGGGAGTGGTTCCGCAAGGTCAGCCTGGAAGAATTCCAAAGGGTTTATAAGCTCCTGGACATTAAATTTGATTACTATACAGGAGAATCCTTCTATTCTCCCATGCTCAAGGATACAGTGGACTTAATGGAAGAAAAGGGCGTCCTAACAGACTCCCAAGGGGCAAGGATTGTAGACTTTGGTGACGAACTCCCCCCGGCTATTATCATTAAAAAGGATGGTTCTTCCATCTACCTGACCCGGGACATGGCTACAGCCCTCTACCGGAAGAAGGAATTTGACTTCTATAAGAGCATCTATGTTGTGGGAAGCCAACAAAGTCTCCACTTCCAACAATTAAAGGCCATCCTAAAGAAGATGGGCTATGATTGGGAAGAAGACATGGTCCATGTGGCCTTTGGAATGGTCTCTCTAAAGGAAGGAACCATGTCCACCCGTAAGGGCAAGGTAGTCTACCTGGAAGATGTCTTAAACAAGGCCATCAACAAGGTGGATGACATCTTAAAGGAAAGAGAAGAATCTCGAGGGGAAAAAATGGAAGACCGGGAAAAATTGGCCCGGGAAGTGGGTATTGGAGCCGTTAAGTTCCAAGAACTCTTTAACCAAAGAATCAAGGACTATGTCTTTGACTGGGACCAAACCTTGAGTTTTGAGGGAGAAACCGGGCCCTATGTTCAATACACCCATGCTCGAATTTGCTCCCTATTAAAGAAGGGGGAATTTTCTATCCAAGACCCTGTATATGAAAAAGCCCTAAGCCTTCCAGAGGAGCAAGAAATCTTAATGAAGTTGTCTCGCTTCACAGACGTTGTCATTGATGCCCATGAAAAACATGAGCCCTATTTCATTACTCGTTACATTACAGACCTGGCCAAGACCTTCAACAAGTACTACACCCACAACCAAATCAACATTGAAGATGACAAGGTCAAAAAAGCCAGACTCCTCTTGTCCTATGGGGTCAAGGTGGTCTTGTCCCAAGGCCTAAACCTCTTGGGAATCCATGCACCGGAAAAAATGTAATGAGGTTCCTCCTAGTTGGAATTAATTCCAAGTTTATCCACACCAACCTGGCCATCCGCTATCTAAAAGAAGTGTCCAGGGAGGAGACCTCTTTTTTAGAATTTACCATCAACCAGCCCCTGGATACCATCTATGGGGCTTTGTTGGAAGAGGAGGCTCAGGTGTATGGATTTTCCACCTATATTTGGAATATTCAAGAATGCCTAGACTTGGCCAGAGACTTAAAGGCAGTCCGGCCCCAGACTCGGATTGTCTTTGGGGGGCCTGAAGTTTCCTATGAATCCGAAACTTTCTTACAAGACCATCCCTATGTAGATGAAATTTTACGGGGAGAAGGAGAAAGGGCTTGGCCTATCTACCAAGAGAAGATAAGCCAGGGAGGGGACTTAAAAGATGTCCCCAACCTGGTCTACAGGCAAGGGAATCAAATTTGTCAAAATCCCCTGGCTCCCTATTTGGACCTTAAGGACCTGCCAGATCCTTATTTGGAAAAAGAGGACCTAACCAATAAGATTGCCTACCTGGAATCTTCCCGGGGCTGTCCCTTTCACTGTGCCTTTTGCCTGTCTTCCGTTCTAGGACCAGTACGATTTGTAGATATGGACCGGATTTTTAGTCAAATTCAAAGGCTTCTTTCCTATGGAGCAGTTCAAATTAAGTTTATTGATCGAACCTTTAATGCCAGTGAAAAAAGAGCCTTTGCCCTGATGGACTTTATCCAGTCCTTGAAGCTAAAAGACTTTAACTTCCACTTTGAAGCCACAGCCCACCTTATGAGCGAGAAGATGATTGACTATTTTTCAAAAAGCCCTCGGGGACTTTTCCAACTGGAATTGGGCATCCAATCCACCAATGAGAAAACCCTTAAGGCCATAAATCGGACCATGGATTGGCCCCGTTTAAAAGAAGTAGTAGAAAAAATCCGTAACCAGGGTCGGACCCACCAACATGTGGACCTAATCATTGGCCTGCCCTATGAGGGGGTGGACCAATTTAAAAAGAGCTTTAATGACACCTATTCTCTGGGAGCGGAAAAAATTCAAGTGGGCTTTTTAAAAGTCCTCAAGGGGTCTCTTTTAAAAAACAAGGCCCAGGACTATGGCCTGGTCTATAGCCTTAGGCCTCCCTATGAAATCTTAGAAACCCCCTGGTTGTCGGCCTTGGAAATTCGGCAATTAAAAGTTTTTGAAGACCTGGTAGATAAGTTTCACAATGAAGGCTACTTTGAAAGAAGCAACAACCATCTTATGAAAAAGTTGGACCAGGACCCTTTTTCCTATTTTTACAATTTCAGCTTATATTATAAGAAGGAAGGGCTCCACCTGGACCAACACCAAAGAAAGAAACTCTATCAAATATTGACCTCCTATGCCCAGTTCTTGGGCCAAGGAGATTCCGATTTTTACCGGGCCCTCTTCTTGGACTATGTCCAAAACAACCAGGGACCCCTGCCAGACTATTTTCCCCAAAGACAGAAGGCCTATATGGAAAAAAGTAAAATCCATGACCTCTTCCGGCAAAGTCGGGTCCAAGACCTTTTGGGAGTTCAAGACCCCCATATTAAAGACCTGATGAAAAAAGTCCACCCCTATCAGTTGGATGGAAAAATAATCTTAGTAGACCGACGGGACAATCCTGTTAAAATATATGAAATGGAGGAAATTGATGACTGACCTAATCCAAGTTTACCAAGAGGCCCTGCTAGGCCTAGTGGGAAATATTAAAAAGAGACCCCTGGACCACCTAGTGGGATTTCTCTTTCCCCTGGTAACTTTTTTTATCGTTAATTATATTTTTTCTTTAAACTATATGGCCAATGACAATATCGTGGTGGGGGTCGCCCGCTTTATAGTCTATGTGGTTCTTTTATCTTTTTACCTGGGAGTTCTATCCCTTATATTAGAAGGAAACTCCATCACTATGACAAGTTTTAAGTCCAGTGGACTTAGAATTCTCAACGATGTTTGGACAATTTACTTTGTCTTTTCCCTATTTGACCTCTTTGCCGGCAACCTCCTTTCTGGAGGGTTTTTAACCATTGGTCTCTTTCTTGCCTTTAATCCATTTATTGAAATGATCTATGTGGATAAAAAACCGGCGGGCCATCTCTTGGGAGACCTGGCAAGCTTTTACAAGACCAACATCCTCCATTGGCTCTTGCCTCTTTTGATTTATCTTTTGATTTTGGTGGCCCTGGCCCCAAGCTCCATGATGGCCTATGTCTTAGTAGGAGCCAATCCCATGGACTTTGCCTTTGGTCCGGCTCGGCTCTTTAGTCAATTTATCCTGGAAGAACCCCTGGTCCTCCTTTTGAGCCAGGCCTTCCACTATTTTTACCTCCTTTATCGGGGACAGGTCTATAAAATTATTGCCCATTCCAATCCCAGGAAGCGGGCCTATATGAGGGAGTATAATGATGGATTATCAAGATGAACTTGTATTTTTAACCATAAATCGTAAATTGGACCTGGCGGGAGTGGAAATAAAAGAAGGCCAAGACCTCCCTTTAATAAAAAGCTCCATGGTTCAGAACTTAAAAGATAAAAACTGGCAAGAAAGCATTCCCTTTATAGACTTTCTTTTGGGAATGGTCCTTTGCCAAACAGTGGACCCTGCTCTAGCTCAAAGTCAGGGCTATGACAAGATTTTACAAAAAAGCCCCTACCAGGGACAAGTCATTAGCCGGATTATGACAGGAGACTTTGACCGTCAGGCCAAGATGGATTTTTTAACCAGCCTGGAAAAACTTCATATTAAGGAAGAAGATATCACTTATCTCAAAACCACCTTAAAAGAAGAAGAAATCCGCCAAGGCAAGGAAGAAGGCCAGGACCTGGAGCGAAGCTTGATTCCCATCATCAAAAGCTATGGGAAAATTTCAGAAGAATCCCCCTTCTTTGGCCAGGCTCTTTTGCGCCTAAGTGGAATCTATGCCGGTCTGGGTCACTATATCAAGGCAAGGCACTATGCTCGGGAGGCCCTTTTAAAAGATATGCCAGAAGAAGTGAAAAACCAAGCTCGACTGGCCATTGAAGAATTAGAAGACTATGCCAACATGGAAGCTGTGGAATCCTACTTAAACCTTCAAGACCTGGAAAAGGCAAAAAAACATTTAAATAAAGTATCCCAGCAATACCCCAATCCAGATCATGTTCATTACTTTCTGGCCAGCATAGCCCTGGCAGAAAATGACTTGGAAGCCAGCAAGAGCCACTATCAAGAAGCCTTGAAACTGGCAGACCAAGGCCTCTACCATGAACGCCTAGCCTTTGTAAACAGTCAACTGGGTTTGATTCAAGAAGCCATTGACCACTATGAAAAGGCCTTGGAAAAGGGAAGTGATCCCTATACCATCCACCATAACTTGGCCTACCTCTACCTGGAGAGAAAGCCTGAAGAGGCCCTCTACCATGCCAAGGCAGCCTATAACCTCAACAACAGCCAAGAACTCGAGGATTTAATAAAAACTTTAGAAAAAGATGAAAAAGACCTTGACAGGGAAGATGAATTTAAGTAAACTATAAAAGCTGCTAAAAACAAGGCTAAGGTCCTTTGAAAAAGCAGCAAAAGAAAAACCAAAAATCCCCTTGACAAAGACAGGGAGACTTGGTAAACTAATACATGTTGTTTTCCACAAGTAAAAAGCTTTTTAAGAAATTGTAAAAAAGTTCTTGACAAAGACCTTTTACCGGTGGTAAAATAATTAAGCTATCTCGTAAAGAGATTAGTTTAAACAGAACCAAAAAAACTAAACAGTGTAAGAGAATGAACACACAAGCAAAAGCAAAAAGCGGAACTTCAGTGAAGAATCCGGAGTCAGTCTAAAGACGATANCCTGGAAAAACAAGGAAAACTGGAAGATAAAAACCAGGCACAAACCTATAAAGACCAAGAACAAATTAGCCCATGGGCCAAAGAAGCCGTAAGAAAAATGACAGAAGCCGGCATCTTTAAAGGACAAGACAAGGGAAAATTTGCACCGAAGAAGTCCTTAACACGGGCAGAATTTGCTCAAGTGATTTATAAAATTGTAGACTAATCCTATCCATGTAGGGAGTTTTCCTAGGAAAGCTCTCTACATGGAAAAATACGAAAGGAAAGGTTATGAAAAAGAGAATCCTCAGTTTAGTTCTAGCTGTATTGATGTTATTTACCATGTTGCCATGTAATCTATGGGCTGAGGGACCATCTCAAAGCACTTCAACTCAGTCTACAGCAAGGAGCGGAGATGACCCGACTGCCAACGAGAGCAAGTTAGACATCTTGAACGGCTTATATATGGAAGCAACATGGGGGATAGAGGAAGCAGATGTAATCAGTCCAGATGGAAAAGATGTAGACCCAAGTCAAACTTGGGTGACAAAAGAAGTACAAGATGCTCTAGATGAAGCAAAAGAAGAGGCAGATACGCTTATTTCTGAAGACAGTCAGGATCAGGCTAAATTAGAAGCAGCCATCAAAAAATTGCAAAAGGCACTAGATGACTATAATCCTATGCCTGGCAAAAAGCAGGCTTTGGATGCAGACTTTAATCTAGTAATAGAAGGTTTAGAAAATGCCTACTATGCCGAAAATGGAGAGGAAGAAAAAGAAGTCTCCTTTAAGGTTTCTACCACAAAACAAATTCCAGAAGGAATGAAAATCCAAGTCACTTGTGGAGGAGATGAAGTTGAAGGGAAAGACGGAGTCTATAAAGTCAAAATTAAGAGTAAGCAGATGAATATCATTGACATCCGTGTAGTTGATGAAAATGGAAAGACAGTAAAAAAGGCGGATGGAAATGAAGTAAAAGAACGCTTTGTCATTAATCTGCACACCATTAAGGTCATTGACTTCAAACCAGCACCAGGACAATTTGTCAATACAAGCTGGACAGACTACAAAGACCCCAATAAGATAAAGGAAAATAGCGTAGGTTCAGGATTAACCCTGGGATCTTTTGGCGGTCACCTTATTGTGGACATGCTTCAACCAGTTAAGAATGATCCCAAGAACCCCTATGGAGTGGATTTTACAGTCTTTGGAAATGCCTTTGAAATCAATGGAAAGCGAAATAAATACAATCAAGAACCGGCCGCTGTCTATGTTATGAAGGATGAAAATGGGAACGGCCTGCCTGATGACACCTGGTATGAACTGGCTGGATCTGAACATGGAAAAGAAACCACTATTCGGGACTATAAGGTCACTTATACCAACCCCAAAGGAGCTGGAAAAAATATTCCTTGGAAAGATTCTCTTGGAGACAGTGGTTTTGTCTATGCCAATAATTATCACAAGCAAGAGTATTACCCTCTTCATGCAAATTTCTCCAATATCAATCCAGACCAAGAAAGCTACCGAGGAACCCTAATCTTAAAAGGCATGGATCCAAGTGATATTACTGTGAATGGAAAACATCAACTGCGTTTTGGGTATGCGGAATCAAGGAAAACTCAGCTTAAGGGAGATTTAACAAGTCCAGATAATCCCTATACACCAGATGCCTTAGAAGGAAGTGGTGGAGATGCTTTTGATATTTCCTGGGCTATTGATAAGGCGGGAAATCCAGTCCAATTAGACGAAATTCGTTTTATCAAAATTGTATCCGCTACCAATGCCAACCAAGAGGGGGGAACAGGGGAAATTTCTCCTGAAATAACAGGTGTAACACGGACAAAAGCCATTGCAGAAGATATTGATGCATTAAAGATTTCTTCAGAGATTAAACGGGATTATTTAGAAATAGGGTCTAGTGAGTATCTCATCGCCCAAGCTTATAAGGATGGAAAAGAGGCTCCTCATGGAGATTTAGTATGGACGACTTCAGATCCAAGCCGTGCTAAAATCAACCCTGTAACAGGTCTTGTTGAAGGGCTTGCTCCTGGAGAGGTAGATGCTATTGTAAGTAGTAAAGCAAACCCAAGTATTCAGGCCAAATACCATTTTACAGTGGGACAACCTATTGAGATTCAAGAAATTCTTGGCTTCCAATACCCAGGAGATAAAAAGAATATAACAGCTCAAGGGATAGTCTTTATGGAGCCCTTGGTACAAAATCAATTTGGTGAAAAAATAGAGGTAGGCAAGGAAGACATTCAATGGGAAAGCTTAACACCAGATAAGCTTATCATGAAGCCTGGATTTAGTGAGAAGGGTTATGTCGACGCTAGTGGTAAAGGGACAGGGGTAGGTCGCTTAAAATACAGCTACCATAACAAGTCTGTAGAAGTTCCCCTGCTGGTTTATCCTGAAGATTCTGTAGTAGATAATGTTTATGGAAAGACTCCTAGAATCAATGATTTAGATAAGGCATTAAGCTTAAGCTATGACTCGGTAGTCCTATCCTCAGGAACGACAAAAGAAAAACCCTATGATGAGTTTGTTAAATTAGACCAAGCAGCCAGTCAAAAATTGGCTCAAAGTAATAAAAACCTGATTATTCAAGGCAAGTTCTTTGAAGTTCAAGAAGGAAATGCAGGTTTAAAGGCACCTGACTTAAAGGAAATTAGTTTTAAGGCAGATGAAGTCACTGGTGATGAAAGTCTAAGTCAAGCTTTAGGAACAGCAAAACCAGAAATGCCCTTGTATGACTTTACAGCAAATATTGGGTCTGGTCCGATTAAAATGGGATTAAAACTTGTTCAAGGACAATTTAAAGCAGAGGATGCAGACCAATATAAGGTAGGGCATTATAATAAGGATACAGGAACCTGGGAAGAAGTAGAATCTACCTTAGACGCAGAACGAATGACCCTGTATTTTAACTATGACAAAGATGGTATCTATACCGTGGTTAAGGGAGATTTAAAGAAACCAATAGACAAAAAAGATTTACAAGAAATAATTAAAAAGGCTGAAAAAGTTAAACAAGCAGACGAAACAAGTGCAGACGGAAAAGATATCGACAAGGATAAGACTTGGGTAACCTCCGAAATTCAAGAAGCCTTCAACCAAGCCTTGGAAAAAGCAAAAGAAGTTAACGAAAGAACTGATGCAAACCAAGACGAAGTCAACCAAGCAGCAAAAGCACTCGAAGATGCCATAAAAGTTTACAAACCACAAGAAGGGAAAAAAGAAGCTGTCCTTCCTGTAGATAAAGCGAAGTTAAAAGAAGCCTTAAGTCAAGCGGAAGCAATGAAGAAGGCAGATGCAACGAGTGAAGATGGAAAAGATGTGGACACAGGCAAGACTTGGGTTACTCCAGAAGTGAAAGCTACCTTCGACCAAGCCTTGGAAAAAGCAAAAGCAGTTGACGCAAAAGCTGATGCAAATCAAGACGAAGTCAACCAAGCAGCAAAAGCACTCGAAGATGCTATGGACAACTACACTCCAGAAAATGGGACAAAAGATATCCAAAAACCAGTGGATAAAAAAGCCTTAAAGACCGCTTTAGAAGAAGCCAAAGCAGTAAAACAAGCAGATACAACCAGTTCAGACGGAAAAGATGTAGCTAAAGACAAGACCTGGGTTACTCCAGAAGTTCAAAGGGCTTTAGACCAAGCAAAAGCAAAGGCCCAAGCACTTTTAGAAGAGGCAGAAGCTACAAAAGACGACGTCAACCAAGCCACAAAAGATCTAGAAAAAGCCATCAAGGCCTACAAACCACAAGAAGGAAGCAAAGAAAAAGATAAACCAGTGGAACCAGACAAACCAGTGGAACCGGGCAAAACAAACCCATCCCACAGGAGAAAAGACAAACCAAGCCCATGGACAATCTTCCCAAGCACCCCCAATTATTGGACAAGTCAAGTAGAAAAAACCCCGGAAGAAACTCAAGTCAAAGAAGAAGCGGCCAAAGAAAGGCCAGCAAGAAGTCACTTCCTAGACATTCAAGGCCATTGGGCAGAAAAAGTCATCCAAGAAGTTGCAAAGAAAGGCTACTTTAAAGGTACAAGCGCCACAACCTTCTCTCCCAATAAAACCACAACAAGAGCAGAATTTGTGACCGTCCTGGGAAGACTGGCAAATATCAACCCAAGCCAGTATCCCAAGGCCCAACAAGTAGACATCCAAGAAGGATCCTATTATCAAGCCTATGTCAACTGGGCCATTGCAGAAGGCATTGTAAAAGGCACGGATGCAAACCACTTTAGTCCAGACCAAAAAATCACAAGAGAAGAAGTCGCCACTATCCTTGCCAGATACCTGGAAAAACAAGGAAAACTGGAAGATAAAAACCAGGCACAAACCTATAAAGACCAAGAACAAATTAGCCCATGGGCCAAAGAAGCCGTAAGAAAAATGACAGAAGCCGGCATCTTTAAAGGACAAGACAAGGGGANCCTGGAAAAACAAGGAAAACTGGAAGATAAAAACCAGGCACAAACCTATAAAGACCAAGAACAAATTAGCCCATGGGCCAAAGAAGCCGTAAGAAAAATGACAGAAGCCGGCATCTTTAAAGGACAAGACAAGGGAAAATTTGCACCGAAGAAGTCCTTAACACGGGCAGAATTTGCTCAAGTGATTTATAAAATTGTAGACTAATCCTATCCATGTAGGGAGTTTTCCTAGGAAAGCTCTCTACATGGAAAAATACGAAAGGAAAGGTTATGAAAAAGAGAATCCTCAGTTTAGTTCTAGCTGTATTGATGTTATTTACCATGTTGCCATGTAATCTATGGGCTGAGGGACCATCTCAAAGCACTTCAACTCAGTCTACAGCAAGGAGCGGAGATGACCCGACTGCCAACGAGAGCAAGTTAGACATCTTGAACGGCTTATATATGGAAGCAACATGGGGGATAGAGGAAGCAGATGTAATCAGTCCAGATGGAAAAGATGTAGACCCAAGTCAAACTTGGGTGACAAAAGAAGTACAAGATGCTCTAGATGAAGCAAAAGAAGAGGCAGATACGCTTATTTCTGAAGACAGTCAGGATCAGGCTAAATTAGAAGCAGCCATCAAAAAATTGCAAAAGGCACTAGATGACTATAATCCTATGCCTGGCAAAAAGCAGGCTTTGGATGCAGACTTTAATCTAGTAATAGAAGGTTTAGAAAATGCCTACTATGCCGAAAATGGAGAGGAAGAAAAAGAAGTCTCCTTTAAGGTTTCTACCACAAAACAAATTCCAGAAGGAATGAAAATCCAAGTCACTTGTGGAGGAGATGAAGTTGAAGGGAAAGACGGAGTCTATAAAGTCAAAATTAAGAGTAAGCAGATGAATATCATTGACATCCGTGTAGTTGATGAAAATGGAAAGACAGTAAAAAAGGCGGATGGAAATGAAGTAAAAGAACGCTTTGTCATTAATCTGCACACCATTAAGGTCATTGACTTCAAACCAGCACCAGGACAATTTGTCAATACAAGCTGGACAGACTACAAAGACCCCAATAAGATAAAGGAAAATAGCGTAGGTTCAGGATTAACCCTGGGATCTTTTGGCGGTCACCTTATTGTGGACATGCTTCAACCAGTTAAGAATGATCCCAAGAACCCCTATGGAGTGGATTTTACAGTCTTTGGAAATGCCTTTGAAATCAATGGAAAGCGAAATAAATACAATCAAGAACCGGCCGCTGTCTATGTTATGAAGGATGAAAATGGGAACGGCCTGCCTGATGACACCTGGTATGAACTGGCTGGATCTGAACATGGAAAAGAAACCACTATTCGGGACTATAAGGTCACTTATACCAACCCCAAAGGAGCTGGAAAAAATATTCCTTGGAAAGATTCTCTTGGAGACAGTGGTTTTGTCTATGCCAATAATTATCACAAGCAAGAGTATTACCCTCTTCATGCAAATTTCTCCAATATCAATCCAGACCAAGAAAGCTACCGAGGAACCCTAATCTTAAAAGGCATGGATCCAAGTGATATTACTGTGAATGGAAAACATCAACTGCGTTTTGGGTATGCGGAATCAAGGAAAACTCAGCTTAAGGGAGATTTAACAAGTCCAGATAATCCCTATACACCAGATGCCTTAGAAGGAAGTGGTGGAGATGCTTTTGATATTTCCTGGGCTATTGATAAGGCGGGAAATCCAGTCCAATTAGACGAAATTCGTTTTATCAAAATTGTATCCGCTACCAATGCCAACCAAGAGGGGGGAACAGGGGAAATTTCTCCTGAAATAACAGGTGTAACACGGACAAAAGCCATTGCAGAAGATATTGATGCATTAAAGATTTCTTCAGAGATTAAACGGGATTATTTAGAAATAGGGTCTAGTGAGTATCTCATCGCCCAAGCTTATAAGGATGGAAAAGAGGCTCCTCATGGAGATTTAGTATGGACGACTTCAGATCCAAGCCGTGCTAAAATCAACCCTGTAACAGGTCTTGTTGAAGGGCTTGCTCCTGGAGAGGTAGATGCTATTGTAAGTAGTAAAGCAAACCCAAGTATTCAGGCCAAATACCATTTTACAGTGGGACAACCTATTGAGATTCAAGAAATTCTTGGCTTCCAATACCCAGGAGATAAAAAGAATATAACAGCTCAAGGGATAGTCTTTATGGAGCCCTTGGTACAAAATCAATTTGGTGAAAAAATAGAGGTAGGCAAGGAAGACATTCAATGGGAAAGCTTAACACCAGATAAGCTTATCATGAAGCCTGGATTTAGTGAGAAGGGTTATGTCGACGCTAGTGGTAAAGGGACAGGGGTAGGTCGCTTAAAATACAGCTACCATAACAAGTCTGTAGAAGTTCCCCTGCTGGTTTATCCTGAAGATTCTGTAGTAGATAATGTTTATGGAAAGACTCCTAGAATCAATGATTTAGATAAGGCATTAAGCTTAAGCTATGACTCGGTAGTCCTATCCTCAGGAACGACAAAAGAAAAACCCTATGATGAGTTTGTTAAATTAGACCAAGCAGCCAGTCAAAAATTGGCTCAAAGTAATAAAAACCTGATTATTCAAGGCAAGTTCTTTGAAGTTCAAGAAGGAAATGCAGGTTTAAAGGCACCTGACTTAAAGGAAATTAGTTTTAAGGCAGATGAAGTCACTGGTGATGAAAGTCTAAGTCAAGCTTTAGGAACAGCAAAACCAGAAATGCCCTTGTATGACTTTACAGCAAATATTGGGTCTGGTCCGATTAAAATGGGATTAAAACTTGTTCAAGGACAATTTAAAGCAGAGGATGCAGACCAATATAAGGTAGGGCATTATAATAAGGATACAGGAACCTGGGAAGAAGTAGAATCTACCTTAGACGCAGAACGAATGACCCTGTATTTTAACTATGACAAAGATGGTATCTATACCGTGGTTAAGGGAGATTTAAAGAAACCAATAGACAAAAAAGATTTACAAGAAATAATTAAAAAGGCTGAAAAAGTTAAACAAGCAGACGAAACAAGTGCAGACGGAAAAGATATCGACAAGGATAAGACTTGGGTAACCTCCGAAATTCAAGAAGCCTTCAACCAAGCCTTGGAAAAAGCAAAAGAAGTTAACGAAAGAACTGATGCAAACCAAGACGAAGTCAACCAAGCAGCAAAAGCACTCGAAGATGCCATAAAAGTTTACAAACCACAAGAAGGGAAAAAAGAAGCTGTCCTTCCTGTAGATAAAGCGAAGTTAAAAGAAGCCTTAAGTCAAGCGGAAGCAATGAAGAAGGCAGATGCAACGAGTGAAGATGGAAAAGACGTGGACACAGGCAAGACTTGGGTTACTCCAGAAGTGAAAGCTACCTTCGACCAAGCCTTGGAAAAAGCAAAAGAAGTTAACGAAAGAACTGATGCAAACCAAGACGAAGTCAACCAAGCAGCAAAAGCACTCGAAGATGCCATAAAAGTTTACAAACCACAAGAAGGGAAAAAAGAAGCTGTCCTTCCTGTAGATAAAGCGAAGTTAAAAGAAGCCTTAAGTCAGGCGGAAGCAATGAAGAAGGCAGATGCAACAAGTGCAGATGGAAAAGACGTGGACACAGGCAAGACCTGGGTTACTCCAGAAGTGAAAGCTACCTTCGACCAAGCCTTGGAAAAAGCAAAAGAAGTTAACGAAAGAACTGATGCAAACCAAGACGAAGTCAACCAAGCAGCAAAAGCACTCGAAGATGCCATAAAAGTTTACAAACCACAAGAAGGGAAAAAAGAAGCTGTCCTTCCTGTAGATAAAGCGAAGCTAAAAGAAATCTTAGATCAAGCGGAAGCAATGAAGAAGGCAGACACAACAAGTGCAGATGGAAAAGACGTGGACACAGGCAAGACCTGGGTAACCCCAGCAGTCCAAACCGCCTTCGATCAAGCCTTGAAGAAGGCAAAAGCAGTTAACGAAAAAACTGATGCAAGCCAAGACGACGTCAACCAAGCTGCAACGGTCCTAGAGAAAGCTATCAAGGACTACCAACCTACAAATGGTCGCCAAACAATTGAGAAAAGAACAGAAGTAAAAACAGAGGTTATACCCTTTGAAAAGAAAGTAGTGAAAGATTCTTCCCAATATGAAGATTACAAGCAACTGGTACAAAAAGGGAAAAACGGGGAAAGAAAAATTACTGAAGAAGTCACCTATGTAAATGGAAAAGAAACGGCAAGAAAGGAACTTTCTAGTGAAGTAACAATAAAGCCGGTAGATGAAATTGTTCGTGTGGGAACAAAGAGGGCAACAGAACCAAGTCCGTCGACTAGGCCCCGCAAGCCAAGGCCATCCCAAAAACCAACAATAATTCAACCCATTCAAGATATAAGGACAGAAGGAAAGAAAGAGGACGATATCACTGTAAAAGCAGGAAGTCCTTTTGATAAGATGACAGACCTTGTAAACCATTGGGCAAAAAACGTCATTAAGTATGTCATGGATCAAGGCTACTTTACTGGAACAAGTGAAACAACTTTTTCTCCAGATCGGCCCATCACTCGTGGAGAATTTGTTACCGTTTTAGGTCGTAGGGCAAAAATTGATGCAAACAAATATCCAAAGAGTGGAATGCTTGATATGGAACCAGGAGCCTATTATGAGCCCTATATTAACTGGGCCCTATCGGAAGGTATCCTTCAAGGAGTAGGAGGACAAAAGGTAGAACCGAATCGAAGGATTACAAGAGAAGAAATGGCCACAATACTCAATCGATACCTGGAAAAACAAAATAAAACCTATACAAGACAAAAATTCACTATTTATGTAGATCACAAGAAAATATCCTCTTGGGCAGTAGAAGCTGTAAATAAACTGGGTCAAGAAGGCTTATTATCCGGACGAGACAACCATTATTTTGCTCCTAAAGAAAACTTTACTAGAGGAGAAGCGGCTCAAGTTTTATATAACTTGGATAATAAGTAAATTTAAAAGAAGGTTTCCTAGGAATAGGGATTTAATAGTGTTGGCGATAAAATGCCAACACTATTTTAGTGCAAAAAAATGGAGCAAACTGGATATTACATTTTTATCGGGGCAATGAATAGTGATTTTATAGTAGTCTTGGTTTTGATAAATTCAGCAAGCATAAATTACTAGAGAGTAAACTTAACAACTGATGATACTAAGAAAGAATTAAATTTAATATGTCAGAATGAAAAGATTTAAACTTTACCTCTTATAAATAAGCTATGAAAAATTCGGGGAACTAACACTGTCTAAAAAATTAAAATAAGTTTGGAAAACCTTAGAAGGAACAGGCAACAGAAAGTATTTGCAATTTAAAAAAATTGAAGATATAATAAAGTTATATAAACTAAATATTTAACCCTATTGTGTTCTTACAAATTGTAAGCTAAGATGGAACTTGGTGAAAATCCAAGACGGACCCGCCGCTGTAAATGATGAGTTTATCCTAAGAAGTCACTGTGAAAGTTCATGGGAAGACAGGATAGATGAAGATTCATGAGTCAGAAGACATGCGCATAGGAGCTTCTTTATGGCGAGGTACCAAGAGAGAAAGGTGATAGGAAAATAGTGCAAATTCGGGCATTAGCGAAAGCTGATGTCTTTTTTATTGCCTTCAAAAGAAGATCAGCAGGGTGGATATGTAAGGAAGATGTTTGCATTTTAAAATCAATTACTAGGAGGCACAGATGAAATTTAAGAAGTGGTTAGTTCGGATTTTAGTCATTTGCATGCTGGCTACCAGTATGCCTTTTCCAAGCTTTGCCAAGAGTGAAGCTGAAAGAACAGAAAGCTTGAAAGAAAGTACTGTATCTATCGATGAGCAATGGGTTAATGCAAAGATAGATGAGATTGCTAAAATCTACCAAGACCAGCAAAAAAAGGAAGGCAAGCTCAAGGACTGGTGGGCCATTATAGAACTGGCCAAATATGAACAAATCAAGGGAACCTTTGGGCCCAACACCTTCACAGAAGGAACAAAGCAATGGGTTAAAAAACAGGCTTTTGATGAGGACACACAAAAGCCCAACAGTGATGTGAATAGCCTGACCAAAAATATTTTAGCTATTCGGAGTATGGGATATGACCCAGAAAACTACTACGGCGTCAACTTGGTAGAACTTTTGGCAAATCGTGCAGATTTTGGAAAGGATGTCAATGCTCTGGGGCCTGCCTTAAATGCCTTAATATCAGATAATTATACAAATTCACCGAGCCTTAACACGGCAACAGAACAATTAAAGCAAAAAATTTTACAAGCACAAGGCAGTGATGGTTTATGGCAAGGCTACAGTCTTCCATGGGACATTACTGGTTTTGCCCTTTATGCCTTGGCTCCTTATTATGGGGAAGCAGAGGTTAAGACGAGCCTGGACAGGGCCTTCAAAGCCATAGGAAACAAAATGTTATCCAATGGAGATCTAACACAAAGTCCGGGAAATGCAAACTCATTAGAAATGGTTTTAGGCGGGGTTGCTGCCTGTGATCCAGGGCTTTTAACCAAAGACTACATGGTAAGAAACAATAAGACCTTAGTTGATGGCTTAAAGGCCTATGCGATAAAGGATGGCTTTGCATGGATTATCGGACAAGATGGTGGCAAGGAGATGGCGACAGAGCAAGGTTTTCGAGCCCTGCTTTCCTATATAGGCATGGTAAAAGGCAAGGGCGGAGTCTTTGATTTTCGCGGAGTTGATAAGCAAGAAGCCAAGGATAAGGACAACCGGGTTGAGGCCTACAAGGATTGGCTTGCAAGAAAGTATAAAGAATGTAGCGATAAGACCAAGAAAAGACCAGATGATCAATCTCCCATGCTCTATCCGGGTATGGTTCGAAATAAGATTCAAGTTCCAGAGCAAAAAATTCTTCAACTGGCAGACCAACAAAAAGGACAGGATGAAAATCGCAGAGATGCAAAAGACCTGGCCCAAGTCATTTTAAACTTACGGGTCCTTGGAAAGGATCCAGAAAATTATAAGGAAACAAATTTTGTTGCCCAACTCGTGGGTCTTCGAATGGATAAATTTCGACGGGTTGATGAGATAGAAGCGGCCATCTATGCCCTGACATCAGACGACTACAAGACACCGAAGAAAGATGAACGACTCAAGGAACTGATAGAAGCTCTTTTAAACAAGAGAAATGGATCCAGTAAGCTCTGGGAAAGTTATGGAGACTGGCAGGAGGATACAGGCAATGCCCTGGGAGCCCTAGCAGCTATCGTTCGTACAAATCCAAATGGCGAACTGGCTGAAAATGCAAAGAAGGCCCTAGAGGAAACCATAAAATTAGTAGCAGGCAAACAACTGGCCAATGGAGACTTTACTAAAAATGACTGGGCCGATGGGAGCATTGGGAACCTAGGAGCCATTTTAAAGGGTCTAGCCCAAAAGGACCCTAAGCTTTTAATGGATGAACAATTTCAAAAATCCGGAGACAACCTCCTGGATGTTTTAAAGGCTTATGATGTGCCTGGAGGGTTGTTTTCAGAAGCTAGAAATGAAAACGAGACAGGATTTGACCTTAAGGGAGTAGAACAAGCTCTGTCAATTATTCTTTGGAGCATGGACCACAAGGAATTCATCTATGATTTTCGGTCTATTCCTAAAGAAGGGGGAGAAAGTGTAGATAAGACTCCTTTGATTGAAAAAATTAAAGAAGGGCTCAAAGAAGAGGCAAGACTTTCCGTTTCTCAAGACGGAAAAGATGTCTTGACCAAAGACTTCTATATTACACCAGAAGAAAGTAAGGCCTTTAAAGGTGCCATTAAAGAAGCAGAAGCTCTTGTAGAGAAGAATCAAGCAACCAAAGAAGATGTTCAGCGGCAAATAGAAAAATTAGACCAAGCAATTCAAACCTTAAAAGGACAGAAAAAACCTGGTTTAAAGGTACCTGTAAATAAGGCCAAACTGCAAGAGGCAATCCAAGAAGCTAAAGAAGCAAAGAAAAACATACCTGTGGGCGAGGACCCGGCTAAATTTTTAAAGGGTGTAAAATTTGTTTCTCAAACTACTTTAGATGCCTTTAATCAAGTCCTTGCCCAAGGGGAAGCCCTTGAAAAAAGGGAAGATGCCAAGCAAGAAGAAGTCAACCAAATGGTTGAGACCTTAAAGAAAGCCATAGAAAGCTTTAAGTTGGCAATGCAAACAGGAACAAAAGATGCTGTAGATCAAGCAAAATTAAAAGCCATCTTAGAAAAAGGGAAAAGGGAAAGTCAAGCCTACCAAGTAGCGGAAGACCCACAAGAAGTTCCTGTCAACCAATTATTTACGACTGCTGCCAATAAAGAAGCCCTGGATAAACTTCTTACAAAAGCCCAAAAATTATTAGAAAATTCTGATGCTAGCAAGGCAGATGGAGATGCAATGATCCAGGAACTAGAGACAGGTATAAAGAAGTTTACAGATGGGCTTAAAGAGGGAAAACAGCTAAAAGATGGCGTTTATTTCCAAAAAGACTCAGGCGAAATAATCTTAATGGATGACAATAAGACCTTCCAACTGAGTGCCTTGGACCAAGGTCGATTCATATTAAAGGCGAAAAATTCCAATCCAGACTGGCAAGCTAATGAGCAAATGAAACTTGATGAATATGCTCGCAAGACCCACTACTGGATTAGCACAGATGGTCGCTTTAATCCAAGAGTGGCAAAAACCATGGATGCAAAAGTTATCAATATGGCAGATGGAAAAGCTTATACCTTTAAAATCCAACAAGTACCTTCAAATATTGAAGAACTAAAAATATTGGTAGATGGAAGGGAAGTTTCTACCACGAATCCAATACAAATGCAAGGAAGTGCACCCAAGCATATTGTCGTTCAAGGACGAAGAAAGGGCAGTCAAAACTTCCAAAGCATCCCATATCAAGCCCTAAGCCACGATGCAACAGGACAAGGAGGAAATACAGGAGGACAATTTGGAAAGAGAATTACCCCAAATTGGGATTTCCAAATATCATCTGAGCCAATTACCTATGAAATTTATTTAAAGGAAGATGAAAAGGTCAAGGCTTCTTTCACGGCAGTACCATCCCATGTTGCAGTTCAAGATTTTAATATCAGGGTGCCGAAAAAAGCCTATATCCATGCTTGGAATGGAATTTTTGGAGATTATTTTGTTGGCATCCAAAGAGGGCCTGCAGCAAATGAATATATGGAAACTTTTACGCCAAGTAATGCTACAAATAGAGGGCTAACTTGGGAAGCCTTAACACCAGACATTGCCGAATTTATGGAAGTTCACAAAAATGGAATTGTCCCGAAAAAAGCAGGTCTAGCCAAATTTAAGGTAACCAGTGAAGACAACCCCCAAATTTCAAAAATTGTTGAAATAGAATTTGCCTATAAAGAGCCCTTAAAGAAGGCAAGTATTAAAGAAGATGTTATTCGGATGAAGAAGGGAGATAATTTAAGTCTTGAGATTGAAACCCTCCCTCAAGAAGCATCTGAAAAAAGATTCTACTGGTCTTTTGATCAAGATGGAATCGTAAAAATAAAGGATAGCGTAACTAATGATCCGACAAATATCAATATTCCTAAAAAAACGAGTCATGGGGTAACAGCCTATAAAGATGGGATTGTCAAAGTAAAGGGAATCCCCTATGACCAAACAGGAGGAGCTCAAGCTCTAGAATTTACGATTATTGTAGGAGATGCAAAACTTCCAGAAGACAAGAGCCCGCTAAAAGAAGCCTTAAGTCAAGCGGAAGCAATGAAGAAGGCAGACACAACAAGCCCGGATGGGAAAAATGTAGACAAAGATAAGACCTGGGTCACACCAGAAGTGAAAGCTGCTTTCGACCAAGCCTTGGAAAAAGCAAAGACAGTAGACCAAAAACCAGGAGCAGACCAAGAAGAAGTCAAACAAGCTATCCAAGACTTAAAAGAAGCCATGGCAAACTACAAACTACAAAATGGAACAAAAGAAGCAAGCCAACCTGCAGAACCAGGCAAACCAGTAGAACCAGGCAGACCCAATCCACCCCACGAAGAAAAAGAAAAGCCAAGCCCCAGTCCAAGCCCAAGACTTAGCTTCCCAGGTTTCTTCGCTTGGACAAGTCAACCTGAAAAAACCCCAGAAAAAATCCAAGTAAAAGAAGAAAACAAAGAACCACAAGTCCAAGCCCAACCACAAAACCACTTCCTAGACATCCAAGGCCACTGGGCAGAAAAAGTCATCCAAGAAGTTGCAAACAAAGGCTACTTTAAAGGGACAAGCGCTACAACCTTCTCTCCCAATAAAACCACAACAAGAGCAGAATTTGTGACCGTCCTAGGAAGACTGGCAAAGATCAACCCAAGCCAGTACCCCAAGGCAAAACAAGTAGATATTCAAGAAGGATCCTACTACCAAGCCTATGTCAACTGGGCCATTGCAGAAGGCATTGTAAAAGGCACGGATGCAAACCACTTTAGTCCAGACCAAAAAATCACACGAGAAGAAGTAGCTACTATCCTTGCCAGATACCTGGAAAAACAAGGAAAACTAAAAAGCAAGCAACCAGGACAAACCTATAAAGACCAAGAACAAATAAGCCCATGGGCCAAAGAAGCCGTAAGAAAAATGACAGAAGCCGGCATCTTTAAGGGACAAGACAAGGGGAACTTTGCACCAAACAAGACCTTTACCCGGGCAGAATTTGCTCAAGTCATTACAAAAATAGAAGCATTCTAAGAATTGGCTAGAAAAGATATGGAAACTTTAGAATTTTCCCATAAGGGATTTGATGGCGGCCATCTATTCTTATAAGGAAGAATTTAGTCAAAACCAGTTCAAGGGAAACATGAGAAGAGAGAATAGGACCATGGAAGAGGTGGGATAAAGGCTGATATAGAAAGTATGTAGCAGATTCATTCCAACTAGGAGGAAATGAGTCGTGAAATAAGAAAGTAAAAAGGGCCTTGGATTTTCTAAGGCCCCCTTTACACTGTAAGGAGGTAGAAATGAAAAAACAAGTATCGTTAATACTGGCCCTTCTCGTCTTGTTTACATCGGTTCCTTTTCATTCTTTTGCTGAAAACCAAGACAAGGCAGTTTTGACTGGGGCAAAAAATGAAAACACCCTTGTAGAAAGTAGCAAGAAGACAGAAAACCAGGCAAAAGAAAAAACAGAAAAAACCCCAGACCAGCAAGACGAAAAGCTAGAAGTCTCTCAAGAGAAGATAGCCAGTGGGGTACAGTCACCTCAAGAAGAGACAAAAGATGTAAAGGCTGCTAGAGAAGCCGTTGAAACCTTGGAAAACTTAGAAAGTAAAGACAAGAAAAAGATATTAAAGGCTGTAAACACGGCAAAAGAACTTGTGGCAAAGCTAGAAGACGGACCAGTAAAGGCAGATCTTGAAGCAAGAATACTTGCAAATGATGTTGTCACCCCCAAGAAAATCAGCATTTCTTGGACTTTAGATGGAAATAAGCAGACCCGGACCTTGTTTGTAGACAATCCTACAGAAAAAGCAAAACTTGCTTACCAAGTATTCGAGGATGACGCACCTGTTGTAGAAAACTTAAAAGACCTTCAAGCAGATGTTCAAATGGCAAACCCAAATATCAAGGTAGAGGTGACAAGGGACAACGACGAGGGTTCAAATATTGTCTTTTTCTTTTATAAAGTAACATCGAAAGACCAAAAGAAGGTTTTCGAGTTTAAAATTTTAGTTCCTGTAAAAAACCCTAATCGCAGTTTGGATACTGTGATAAAACAAAGTATTGAGAAAATTACGGACTACTATAGTGGGTCTTCAGATGACTGGGCGGCCATGTCCCTATCTTTCCTGGGCCACCATGATAAGGTGGACCAAGTAGCCCTAATCACAGCAGCACAAAAAATTGTGAAAGAAAAAATTTCGTCTACAGACTTAGAGCGGGTGACCATTTCCTTGACAGCCCTGGGCTATGATGTCCAAAAATTCCCCTTGGCGGATGGAAGAGTAGTGAATATTATTGAAGAAATTGCCAAGTATGAAAAGGGCCAGTATGGGGATGGACTGGGCACCTTAAATGGGTATATCTTTGCCTTGATTGCCTATGATTGTGGTCAATATCCCATTCCCCAAGGGTCTACCTGGACTCGAGAAAAAGTGATTGACTACATTCTTAAAAACCAACTAAATGATGGGGGATGGAATTTAAACAACCAGGGTGTTTCAGATGTTGATATTACCGCCATGGCAATCCAAGCTCTGGCCCCTTATTATGGTCAAGACAAGGTAAAAACGGCGGTGGATAGAGCCCTAGGTAAACTGTCTTCCATGCAAACGGAGACGGGGGACCATGCTGGAGCCTATGAAGCCTGGGGGGCAGGACCCAATGCAAACTCAACAGCCATGGTAATTTTGGCCCTACAAAACTTAGGCCTTGATTCCCATACAGATTCTCGGTTTATAAAAAATGGCAAGTCTGTTTTAGATGGCCTTCTTTCTTTTAAAACAGCTGATGATTACTTTGGTTACACCGATAATTTTCAATTAAATGGGAAGGCAATGGAACAGGCATACCAAGCCTTAATTGCCTATCGGGACAAGAAAAATATCTATCGTTTTCCGAAACCAACAAAAAGTTTTGCTTCAGTGGTTACACCAATACGCCTAGAGCTTCTTCGATATCCAAAGACAGTCTACTTTGTAGGAGAAGCCTTGGATAAAAGTGACTTAGAAGGAATTGTCTATTTTAGTGATAGAACCAGTAAAAGAGTAGGGCCTGAATCTATTGACCTACAAGGTTTCGATACAGAAACAAGTGGTCGAAAGCTAGTTAAGGCTGTTTATTTAGGGCTAGAAAGAAGTTTTTATATTTTTGTTAGGGACAGAGAACTACCCCCTGTACCGGGAGACCCCCTAAATCCTGACCAACAACCCAAAAACACAGCCTATGTTTCAGTTATTGTACCACCGGGTCCAAGAATCCACCCCAATGGATGGACCATGAAGGCCAAGACAGCCTATCAAATTATTCCAGGAAAGGACACCGCCTTTTCCATTTTACAAAAAACAGGCCTATCCTATAACTATAACTACCACAAGATTTATAAGGGGGTCTATGTCAACACCATTGAAGGACTTTCTGAATTTGATGGCGGACCCTATAGTGGCTGGATGTACCGAGTCAATGGAGTCTTTCCAAACCACTCCTCTTCCCTGCACCCTATAAAGGCAGGAGACTATGTGGAATGGATATATACTCGTGACTTAGGTAAGGATATTGGCGGCTATGTTGAAGGGATTGAAGATGATGACGGAACGGGGATTAAACCGGTTTTTGTAACCGTTCGCAACTCCCAAGGTGGCATGATTAACCCATCAGGAAGGGTGAAGGTAACCAAGACAGTTCCTGTTACCCTAACCTTTAAACCAGATCCAGGCTATGTCTTAACAGGTGTTTTTATCGATAGAAGAAACATTGGCATTGTAGATAGCTATACCCTGACTGTGGACAATGTGAAAGACAAAGACATTATTACAGCTACTTTTAAAAAGCTGGACGAATTAACAGAAGCAGAAAAGAAAGAAATCCTAGAAAAGAAAAAGCTGGGTGCCCAAGAAAGTGTTGGGAACAAACATTATACAGATGTGGATGGCCACTGGGCAGAAAAAGCCATTGATTATGTAACAGAAAAGGGATATTTCTATGGGATTGGAAATAAAAAATTCGGTCCAAACACCCATATGACCCGGGGTATGATGATTACTATCTTGGGACGGATGGATGGAGTGAAAGATCATCCAACAAATACCAGCTTTAAAGACATCAAGGCGTCTGATTTCTACGCTGCCCATGTAGAGTGGGCCTTGAAGAATAAGATTTCACAAGGGACAGGAAGTGGCTACTTTGAACCCAACCGGAAGATAAGTCGAGAAGAAATGGCAAAGATGATGGATGACTACCTGACCTATAAAAAGGTTAATTTGAAGAAAAGTCAAAAGGCAGATTTGAAAGACCAAGGCCAAATTGCAGGATGGGCAAGGGAATCTATTGAAAAGATGTATCTGGCAGGAATTTTAAATGGAACTCCGGAAGGAAACTTTAAGCCAAAAGACCTGTCAACTAGAGCGGAAGTAGCAACAGTCCTATACCGTATGGATACAGGTAAAGAGAATAAGTAATGGATGAAAGGAGAGTAGCTGGCATGAAAAACTGGAAAAGAGTGGTATCCTTATTTTTGGCTTTTCTTTTAATGGTAACGGCAGGTCCTCTCCCCATTTATGGGGAAGCACAGCCGGCAAAGCCAAAATATAGGGTCACTTTTACAGACGCAGATGGATTAAGCTCTAAGCCACAAGAGGTGGAGGAAGGGGCTTCGGCACAAATCCCTCAAGAAATAAAACCGGGACCAGGACAAATCATCACAGCAATAACAGACGAAGATGGAAATAAAAAGAACCCATCAGCCCCCATATTTAGGGATGAAAATTTTACCGTAGAATATGGAGACCAGGTTGAAGTAACCCTATCTGTGGTAGGGGATGAACGCTATAACGGAAAAAAAGGCTATAAAGACCAAATCATTGAACCCACCAAGGTAACCATTACAAGCCAAGACCTAGAAATTCAGGATGCAAAGGGATATCCTATAAATAAGCGGTATGCAACACCAGCCAATGCCTTAATCAAGGTCATGGAAGACAAGACACCTAAGGAACTTACAGAAGACTTCAGAGAACAAGTAAATAAGGGTTATATTGAAAAAATGTTTGCTCTAAAGGCAAAAAGGGAAGCAGGGGATGGTTCTGGATGGATGTATTACATCAACTACTTCTACTCCGGTTATGGAGTAAAGGAAGCTCCGGCCCTAGACCAGGATTATATCCGTTATTTCTTTGTTGAAGACTATACCAATAACTACTACACCTGGTTTGATAAAAAAGAAGCCACAGTAGAAGCAGGAAAGCCTTTAGACCTTGACCTATCCTATTCCCATTATGAAACAATGGGTGGCAAGACAACAACAGGTAAGTACCAAGGCGCCACCATCTATGTAGATGGAAAGGAATATAAAAAAGATGGCCAAGTGGTCAAAACCAATGCAGAGGGAAAGGCCCAAATTGTCCTTGTAGACCCCGGTAGACATACGGTATCTGCAAAACATATTGGCGAAAATGGTCTATTCCGTACGACTATGCCCTTTATGGAAGTCCATGTAACAGGGAAGCTATCAGATAATGCCAACCTTAAAAGCTTAAGCTATGATGGGAAGACCATTGATCTAGTAGATGGGCAAACTTCTTATGATATAAAATTGCCGGCAGGAACAAGTCAAGTTCCCCAAGTAGCGGCAGAAGCCATGGAAGATACGGCAAGTGTGGCCCTTACACAAGCAAGTAGCTTGCCCGGGTCTGCCCTTGTTAAGGTGACTGCTCCCAATGGGACGACAATTAAAGAGTATAATGTGCACTTTAGCCTAGAAGATCCTGAGAATATTGTAGACTTAAAGACCCTAAGCTATAACGACCAAGCAATTCCCCTTGAAGAGGGAAAGACGGAATATACCGTAGAACTACCAGCCGGAACAGTAGACCTCCCTACTTTAAAGGCAAGCCCTGTGCATGAAAGTTCCCAAGTGGAAATCACCCAACCGACAAAATTACCGGGACAGGGAAAAGTTCTTATTAAAGCAAAAAATAGTGATAAGACAAAAGAATACACAGTAAACTTTACTGTGAAAGAAGCGACTTGGGAAGGGGAAGGGACTGAAGAAAACCCCTATTTAATCAAGAGCTTAGAGGATTTAAATCGACTACAAAAAGATGTCAACGTAGATCAAAAATCCTATAAAGATAAGTTTCTTAAACTAACAACGGACCTGGAACTTCCAAAAGCTTGGCTACCCCTAGGAAGGCATCCAAAAAACAATTACTTTGCCGGAAATATTAATGGGGACAACCACACTCTGACAGTGGCCAAGGGTGGAAAGCCATTATTAGGCAATGTGTCCTATGCAAAAGTAGAAAACCTGAATATTTATGGTCCAGAAATCAATGGCTATGGGCTAGTGGACAATTATTCTGTAGGAGATTATGGAGCTCCAGCTATTGATATTGACAATGTAACAATCAAGGCAGGAAGTAAAATCTTAAAATCAGGATTTTTAGGAGGCTATGCTTCCGGCTCTAACGTTGTAAACATTAGCAACTGTAAGATAGAAAAGGAAGTTATTATAGGCTATAAGAAAGACCAAGAAAAGATTGGGTCTTTTGCAGGGGATTTTAATGGGACCATTAAAAACTCCATTAGCTACGCTACAGTCTATGGAACAAAATATGTAGGCGGCCTAGTAGGTGCTAAGGGACAGTCTATGGGGCCCTTTAGTGTTGAGGACTCTATTTTCCATGGAAGTGTCATTGGAACAGGAGATTTTGTAGGTGGGCTTGTTGGAGCTGGATATGATGGCGGAAGCTTTGGCCCATCAGCCAATACACCAAGCGTGTCCATTACCAACTCCTTGGTTATAGGAGAAGTAGAAGGCAAAAATAAGGTTGGAGGACTTTTTGGTGGCGAAACTAATCAAAAGCAAGCTTGGGAAAATGGTATTGGCAAGATTCAAGGAAACCTATTTTTAGGCAAGGTAGGGGGGGCAGAAAATGTAGCCGGAGCTATTGGCTATATGAACTCCCTAAATAAATACAATCAAATCACAGAAAACTTCTATCTAATTAAAGATTCTGCGGCTCCAGGAAAACCAAAAATTTTGGGTATTGGCGGAGGAAGCATCGTTGATACAAGTGCTGAAGAGGTAACGGATTTCCCTGGCATAACCTATTATGACTCCTCCGGCAAAACGGGTCGACCATCAAACATTGGATTGTCAAATCACAATAGGACAGACGATCCATTTGGTAAAGATGCTGCAAGTCTTGCCAAGACCATTATTAAGGCAGATGTCCTTAGTGAAGATGGAAAGGACGTTGATCCAAGTCAAACATGGGTTACTCCAGAAGTAGACCAAAACTATAAAAAAGCAGTAAAAGACTTAGAAAACTTGTTTAGTGGGGACAACCCAGCATCCTTAAACAAGGAAGATGTGGATAGGGCTAAAGCAGCCTTAAAGGAAAGCATTAATAACTACCAGGCCCAAAAAGGAACAAAGAAGGCCGGCTACGATGTAAGTGTGAAGGTTCTTCCAAGTGATATTGAAAAGCTTCAAATAGTGGTAACGAAAAAAGACAGCCAAGAAGTTTTTGGAAAAACACCGGAAGGAGTATATAAACTCCTTCCAGGAGACTACACACTTAAGGTGACAGCCGAAGGCTACCTGGAAAAAGTTCAAGACTTCACAGTAACTGATGAAAATAAGACACTAGAAGTAGAGTTAGAAAAAGAGCCTGTTGTAGACCAAAACAAGGAAAAGGTTGATAAGGTTGCCCAAGCCTTTAGGGATAATTTCCAAGCAAGTAATACGCTTTGGCCAAAATTTCAAGAGAATAAAAATGTTCTTCCACTGATTAAAGAACGATTAAGCATGTTATCCGGTGTAGATGTGGAAAATATTGAACCGGTTATTGCCAGTGTAGATGAAAAGAACTATGTTAAAACAGATGGTAGTCTTGAATATGTCAAGAGGGAAGAGCTGAACCCCTATGGAATGAACTTTGAAAATATTAGTTTCAAGATTCAATTCAAATTAGGAGAAGCCTTATCTGAACCCATAGACATGCGTGCCATGATTGCATGGGATCAAGACTACTTCAATGGGAAAATCAAAGAAGAAGCAAATAACTTTGACTTTAAAAAGGCTTTAGGGGCAGGGGTCAATCCAGATGGGATTGAAAAGTCCTTTAAATTACCTGTGTATACTACAGGGCATGCCCGTACTTCCTGGTCCAAGATGAACTGGTCTACAGACCATGAAGAAATTTTCAAGGTTTCAGGCCCTGACTTTGACAATAAGGTAAACTTCGCTTTTACCCAACCAAAGGAAGATACAAAGGTAAAGCTTACTGCCACATTCATTGCAAATGATAGTGTACTACACAATACAGGTAGGCTTGAAAAGCCGGAAGATTTCCAAAAGCAGACAAAAGAATATACCATTACTGTAAAGGGGACAGGAGAAGAAGCTACCACAGAAGAGGGTTTAAAAGCCTTACTAGACAAGTATTATCTTCCTGAGAATATTAAATATTCTAAAGATGGGTCTAAAGTAGACTTCAATCAAGTGTTGGGAGATTTACAACTTCTTCGCTATACAAGAATTACAGATGACCAAGGGGAAAATGTATTTAAGAGTGGGGAAATTACAGTTGCTACGGACACACCAGCTGTAACAATCAATGGATACAAGGCAAATGTAGATCGATTTGCAAAGGCTAAAGACTTAACAGGAAATCTCATTGTAAAGATAAGCCGAGATGGTCTTTCTGTCGAGAAAAAAATTCCCTTTACAATCAAACCTGTAACAGAAGAAGAACTGGCTACTGAACTTAAGATGATGGATTTAGCCAAGAAGCATTTCTTTGATGGTATTAACGATGGCCAAAATAAAGATAAGGACCATGTGACCAAAGATCTCCATGCCTTTGAAGAAATGAACTTGGATGAAAATGGAAAGCCGATTTGGATTTACAAGGCAAATGACAAGACCGGTAAAGGGATCATAGCTGATTTCTTTCTTTCCAGCAGCCAAATGGAATCTCTGGGCTACAGGCGCTTTAAATCTTCCAATCCAGCCATTATAAGCCATGAGAATTTACTAGTAAATCCTCAAGAATCTGCCCAAGAAGTAACAATTAGCACCCTTCTTTCCAGTGCACAGTATAAAGATTCCGCAGAAAAGCATCCAGAAAACCAACTCCTGCAAAGACTATACAAGCAACCTGTTGAAGTCAAGGTAATTGTTAAGGGAACAGCAGTTTCCACAGAAGCCTTGGACAAGAAAATCCAAGAAGGAGAAGCCCTTCTAGGAGAAATGGTTGAGGGACCGGCTCCAGGCCAATATCCCCAAGGAAGCAAGGACAGCCTTCAAAGGGAGATTACTAAAGCTAAAGAAACCCTTAGGGATCAAGGAAAAACAGAAGAAAAAATTGAAGCTGCCACGAGAGATTTAGACGCAGCCATTAAGGAAGCAAGGACAAAAGTAAATCCTCTCTTAGCAAAGGTTCGGATTATTGCACAAGATAAAGAAAATGCCTATTCAGAAAAGTCTGGTTTTTATGATGTTCAATCATCAGCAGCAGAAAAATATGGCTATGTAAAACCGGAAGGCTATAAGAATAAGGTGACCGTTGCAGACGCCCTAGCTAGCTACCATAGGGCCGTTTATGGAGAAGATTTTGAAAAGAATCCTAAAAAGTATTTAGTTATCAATAACTCTGGCTTTATTAGCAAGATTTTTGGTGTAGAAACCACCAATGTAGGCTACAAGGTAAATAATAAAATGCCAACCTATCCAGATAAGCCGGACATGGGATCTCTAGCCAATGACAGCCTCTTAAAAGAGGGAGATCAACTGAATATTTTCCGTTATTTTGGTGGATACAACGAAAATAAATATCTTTACTTTGACAAGGTAGACTACACAGGAAAGGCTGGAGAAAGTCTAAATATTAAAGTATTGACAGAACAATATAATACGGTTAGTCAAAAATTAGAGGAAGTAAGCGTAGAAAAAGCCACCGTCGTCGTAAAAAAAGAAGACACAGTCGTGGCCCAAGGAATGACAGATGGAAATGGACTTGCAAGCATCCAATTGGCTCCTGACATGAAGGGGGATTATGATGTAACTATTGGCAAAGTCTTGACAGATGCTGGACAAGAAGGAAAATTCATTGCGCCCTATGCTGCCCTTACTGTAAAAGAAAAAGAAATTGAAAAATATACAGGACCTTTTACGTTTACAAAAGATGAACAAAAGGGTGAAGTCACTATTACCGGGTACAAGACACTAGATGTTCCAGTTGATTTAGTGATTCCAGATACTATTGAAGGCCTACCTGTAACTAAAATTGGCAAAGATGCATTTAAGCATGGTTCCTATGGAAATAAAGTAAAGGATCCCCTTACAAGCTTGAAGCTTCCAGCCACAATAAAAGAAATAGGAAATATGGCTTTCCAAGGAAATGCTTTTGAAAAGATAGACTTGCCAGCGTCCCTGGAAGTCCTATCTGGCCGAGCGTTTGCAATGAACAAGAACCTAAAGCAAGTAACCTTTGAAGATGGCATTAAGATTAAGCAGATTCCAGATGCTTTTTATGGTAATGGATTAGAAACCATTACAATTCCAGAAGGGGTGGAAGTTTTAGGGAAAGGTGCCTTCCAAGATGGAAAATTAAAGACTGTTACTTTTCCAGAATCACTAAAGCAGATAGATGACAGTGCCTTTGGGTTAAATGAAATCAAAGAGATTACAATACCTGCAGGGATTGAAAAGTTTGGTGCAACAAATAGAGTAACTGGAGTCTTCTTTAGGAACTTTAAAGATAAGGACGAATCCCAACCTGTAACAAGGTTAACCAAGGTATATGACTTATCGGGAAAAGCAACTGTTGAAAACGCACGTGCTATTGTAAATCCAGTTTCAGTAACAATTAAATATATCGATCAAGAAACAGGGAAGGAAATCCAAACCAGCAAGACTGCTGTTGGAAGAGAATTGAAAAAAGTAGTCAAAGGCAAACATCCAAAATATGGGTTTGATACTGGAGAACTTAAGGAAGGGGATAAACACTATCTTACAGACTATATTGTCTCCACAGATAGGGTTGAATACTATACAAAGTTCTTTACAGATGTATCCGCAAACTACTATATGGCAAATAAAGACTACACCTTTGAGGCGGAAGATATTCCTGGATATCAAACACCAACCAGTATAACGAAGACCTTGTCTGGAAAAACTGAAGAAGTTATTTTTGAATATACAAAACAAAATGAAAAAAAGACACTTACTTTAGTGGGTGAAGGTTTAACCAGTGAGCCTCAAGCTGGAGAATTGGCCTTTGGAGAAGAAGTTACCATAAAGATTCAAGCACCAGAGCATAAAAAAGTAAAAGCATTTAAAGTGAATGATGAAGACAAGACAAGTGAGCTCAAGGGTTCACCTATAGAATACAACTACACCTTCAAGTTAAAAGAAGACACAAAAGTAGAAGTCACCTATGATGAGGTATCTTATGACCAAGACCTTGTCTTAATGGATAAAGATGGAAAGGACAGCTATCAAATTGGTGATAGTTGTAATCTACAAGTCCTATATAGGGGACAAGACTTACCCTTAACAAATGAAGACCTTCAAATCACAAGTGAACCAGAGGATGCCATTAAAGTAGATAAAACTAAGGGAATGGTGACCTTTATAAAATCAGGTGATATTAAGCTACTTGGAAACATCCAAGGAAAGCCTGATATTACAGGTCAAATGACTATAAAAGTTCAACCTGTAAAAGTAAAGGTTCGGATTGAAGGGCCAAGAGAAACAATTCTTGAGCCAACAGATTTGGAAATAACAAATTTAAATCTAAAACAAGGGTATGACTACTATACAGACGTAAAATTCGATAAGCCGGTAGCAACATTAGCCGCAGTAGCTGGGGCAAAAGTAGCTGGGATAGACACGAAAGACAAGGCTGTTTTCGATGCCGGAGGAAATGGTGGATATATTTCAAGAATTGGCAACCATGTTGGTGGAGATAGTGTAACGAAGGCAGACAACATGTACGGTGGATGGATGTATTATGTGAACAATGCCTATCCCCTACAAGCACCAGGTATAGGGGCAACAGTTGATAACTATGTCCTCAAAAATGGCGATGATGTGAACTTCTGGTATTGTGAAAACTATCTTTTCAACTCATATGTATACTTCTCTCAAGAAAGTTATGAGGCCAAGACTGGACAAGAGATTGAAATACGGTTAGTACAAGGAGAGAGAAGTCCCCTAGGCTCGCAGCCAACTTCCCTAGAAGGCATTACCATCCTTAATAACAAAGAAAAGCTTCTTGATTCCAATGGGCAACCCTATAAAACGGACAGTGAAGGTAAGGTAAAAATTAAGTTTACTGAGGCAAAAGACTATCATTTATCAGCAGAAAAATTGCAAGAAAATGAAATACCTTTTGCTGACCCGAACCCAGAACATGTAATGCAAATGGCTATTTCAAGACCCTATGCGAAAGTTCATGTCCTTAAGGGTGAAGAACCGGCAAATAAAGAAGCCTTAAAGACCGCCTTAGCTCAAGCGGAAGCAATGAAGAAGGCAGATGCAACGAGTGAAGATGGAAAAGACGTGGACACAGGCAAGACCTGGGTAACCCCAGCAGTCCAAACCGCCTTCAACCAAGCCTTGGAAAAAGCAAAAGCAGTTAACGAAAGAACTGATGCAAACCAAGACGACGTCAACCAAGCAGCAAAAGCACTAAAAGACGCTATGGCAAGCTATATTCCAGAAAATGGGACAAAAGAAGTTGTAGCTCCTGTAGATAAAGCGAAGTTAAAAGAAGCCTTAAGTCAAGCGGAAGCAATGAAGAAGGCAGATGCAACGAGTGAAGATGGAAAAGACGTGGACACAGGCAAGACTTGGGTTACTCCAGAAGTGAAAGCTACCTTCGACCAAGCCTTGGAAAAAGCAAAAGAAGTTAACGAAAGAACTGATGCAAACCAAGACGAAGTCAACCAAGCAGCAAAAGCACTCGAAGATGCCATAAANAGAGGAGTATATAGATTATTACAATAACGAAAGAATTCAATCAAAAACAAAATGGATGCCACCTACAAAGTATAGGTTAGCATCCACTACAACGAATTAATTAAATATTGTGTCCAGTTTTATGGGTACACATCAAATTTCTCCTACACGTTTTTTTATTGGCTTAAAAAGTCTTCCCATTGGTCCATGGCCTGGGCCAAGAGGTCTTCTAAGTCTTGGTGTTTTTTGGACAGGGCCATGGTCTTGTCCAGGTCCTGGTAGAGGTCTGGGTCGGCCAGGTCTTGGTCCACCTGGGCTAGGTCCTTTTCCAACTGGTCAATTTTTTCTTCCAACTTGGCCAGGTCTTCCTTTTCTTTTTTACGATTTTTTTGCTCTTGACGTTCCCGAATTTGCTCTTTTTTCCGGCTGGTCTTGGAAGGACCACCATCAAAGGCCAGGTCTTCTTCCTCCTTGGTTTTTTCCAGGTAGTAGTCATAGTTCCCCAAAAATTCATGGATTTGTCCATCTTCCAGGGCCCAGATCTTGTTGCTGACAGCATTTAAAAAGTAACGGTCGTGGCTGATGGTTAAGATGCTTCCTTCATAAAGTTTCAGGGCATCTTCTAAAATTTCCTTGGAGTCCATATCCAGATGGTTGGTGGGCTCATCCAGGATTAAAAAGTTGGCTTCAGATAGCATGAGCTTTAAGAGGGAAAGACGGCCCCTTTCTCCGCCGGAAAGTTCATCTACAGTCTTGAACAAGTCGTCCCCCACAAATAAAAACTTGGCCAGGTAGGACCGGACCTCATAGTGGGTTAGCTTGGGATATTGGTCCCAAAGTTCATCAATAACGGTCTTGTTCAAGTCCAGGTCGGCCAATTCTTGGTCAAAATAGCCCAGCTGGACATTGGCACCCAACTGGATGGAGCCGGCAGTCAAGGGGACCTTGCCCAGGATGGCCTTGGCCAGGGTGGACTTGCCAGTGCCGTTATCTCCAATGAGGCCTACGGAGTCTCCCTTGTAGAGGTTGAGGTTGACCCCCTGAAAGAGGGGGCGGTCATAGGACTTTTGAGCATCTTGGACCCGTAAGACATCTTGACCACTTTGGACCTTGGTTTCAAAGCGGAGGATGGTCTTTTTAGCCTCCAGGGGAGCGTCCATTTGCTTCATCTTATTCAGGAGCTTTTGCCGGGACTGGCCCTGGCGGATGAGTCGGGCCTTGCCCATATTGGTAAAGCGCTTGATGATTTCTTCTTGGCGCTTGATTTCCTTTTGTTGGTCTTGGTATTGCTTGCGATAGAGGTCTAGTTCTAGCTTGTGGCGAGCCTGGAACTTGGTGTAGTTGCCCTGGTAGACCTTTAACTGGTGGTTTTCCAGGAAGAAGATTTTTTGGCAGACCTTGTCTAGGAAGTAGCGGTCATGGCTAATTACCAGGACAGTGGCCTGGAGGTCGTTAATGGCTTTTTCTAAAAATTCAATGGTCTTGACATCCAAGTGGTTGGTGGGCTCGTCAAAGAGGTAGACGTCATAGGGGGTTAAGAGGATTTGGGCCAGGCCCAACCTTGCCCTTTGGCCACCAGAGAGGTCCTGGCTGTCCATGAACCATTGGTCCTGGTTAAAGCCCAGGCCTGTTAGGACACCCCGAATCTTGGACTCGTAGCTGTAGCCATCCATCTGGATAAATTTCTCCTGGAGGTTGGCGTAGCGATCCATGAGGTCCTGGAGGTCATCCCCCTGGGCATGGGCCATGTCAGCTTCCATTTGGTGCATGGTCTCTTGGAGACGGAAAAGCGGGGCAAAAATTTCCAGACAGGAGTCGTAAACGGTCCCTGAAAAGGTCATATGTTGGGATAAAAGTCCAATCTTCAGGTCCTTCATCCGGTTGATTTCTCCTGAATTGGGACTTAGATTTCCCTTGATTAAATGAAATAAGGTGGTTTTTCCTGACCCATTGTTGCCCACAAGACCAACCTTTTCTCCTGGCTCTAGGACAAAGTCCACCTGGTCCAAGATGGGGTCAACAACATAGGCGTAGGAAACCTTGTGAAATGAAATTTGTGCCATGCTTCGCTCCTTTCATCTATTTATTGTATCAAAAATTGAGAAAAATCGGTATATCCTTGACAAAAAGACTTTAAAAAAAGGCCAAAATCGGATATACTAAATAAGATAGAATCTTATTTATAAAACAGGAGGGAAAAATATGGCAAAAGAGATAAAAAAAGTATCAGACATCGTCATTCGACGCCTACCAAAGTATCACCGTTACCTATCTGATCTTTTAGACCGAAACGTTGATCGCATTTCCTCCCAAGAACTAAGTGGACTTACAGGCTTTACGGCCTCGCAAATACGCCAAGATTTGAATAATTTCGGGGGTTTTGGCCAACAAGGTTATGGCTACAATGTCCAAGCCCTACATACGGAGATTTCTAAGATTCTTGGTATCGACAAGACATATAAGGCTGTAGTTGTTGGGGCAGGTCGATTAGGATCAGTTATTTCAACCTATTCGGGCTTTAAGGCTTCAGGTTTTGAGATCATGGCCATGTTCGATAAAAATCCAAAGAAGATAGGCAAGGTCATTGATGGTCTCAAGGTCTATTCCTTGGAGGAAATGGCCGACTTCATCAAAAAGAACAAGGTAGAAGTGGGGATTATCACAGTACCCAAGGATGGGTCCCAAAAAATTGCCGATGACTTTGTTGCGGCAGGAATCAAGGGCATTTGGAATTTTGCCCCTGTAGACTTGGTGGTACCAGAAACTGTAGTCTTGGAAAGTGTTCGTTTAAACGATAGCTTATTGACTCTGTCATACTATCTAACGGAAAAGAAATAGTAGAAGCAAGCATAAGCTCTCCCCAGGAGAGCTTTTTCTTATTATAGGAAGAGTAAAGATGAAGATAAAAACAGGAATGGACCTAGAAAAAACCCTTTTTTGTGGCCAGTTCTTCCGGACCCAAGTCCTGGATAGGGGCTACCTGGTCTACTTTAAAGACCAAAGAATTTGGGCCTGCCAGGGGGATGGCTGGATAGAGGTCCAGGGCCAAGTGGCAAGACAAGACCTAGAGGATTTTTTTGACTTGAACCGGAACTACCAGGCTGTGGAGGAGGCCCTGGCAAGCCATGAATTTTTACAGCCGGCCCTGGAGGCTGCTTCAGGGATCCACATCTTGAGGCAGGACCTTTGGGAGGTGGTGGTGTCCTTTATCATTTCGGCCAATTCCAATATTCCCAGGATCCGTAAGTCGCTTTTTGCCCTTTGTCAAAACTATGGAGATCAAAAGCAAGACCAATGGGGGACCTATTACAGCTTTCCCAGGCCCCAGGACCTGGCAGGAGTTTGCCGGGAGGATTTTCGGGAAAAGATCAAGCTGGGTTACCGGGACCAATACCTGGTCAAGACCACTCAACAGGTTTTGGAAGGCCGGGTGGACTTGGAGGCCTTGAAGGAAGTGGCAGACAAGGACCTGGCCATGAAGGAATTAACTAGGCTCAGTGGGGTAGGACCCAAGGTGGCCCATTGTATCCTCTTATTTGGCCTCCACAACTGGCAGGGTTTCCCTGTGGATGTTTGGATGAAGCGGGCCTTGAAAGAACACTTTCCCAAAATTCCAGAAAAAGACTATGAAGCCCTGGCTCAGGACCTCTTTGGCCCCTATGCAGGCTATGCCCAACAGGCACTTTTTTACCATGCCAAGTTAAATCAGATGGGAGGATGACATGCAGGCAAATCTTGTAAATATGTTGGCTATTTTTATCGGTTGCAGCCTTGGCCGCTTGGCGGGTAGGTTTATGGATAAAAAGCTGGAAGATTTTTTAATGACAGCCATGGGACTGGCTGTCCTCTACCTGGGGATTGACATGGCCCTAAAAACTCAAACAGACCTGGTGGTAATCTTGTCCCTGGTTCTTGGAGGAATTCTGGGGACTAAGTTGAACCTAGAAGACCGGCTCTATGCCCGGGGCAACAAGCTCCAGGCTAAGCTGGCCAAGGAGGGGGGACCAAATTTTGCCACGGGCTTTATTGGGGCCAGCCTGCTTTTTTGTATAGGGTCTATGTCCATTGTGGGGTCCCTCCAAGCGGGTTTAGAAAAAAATTACGCCACCCTCTATGCCAAGGCCATCTTGGATGGAACCATCTCTGTGGTCCTGGTAAACACCCTGGGGCCGGGAGTCTATGGGTCCCTACTGACTGTGGGCCTCTACCAGGGGGCCATTGTAGTTTTTTCAAAATTCATTGATCCTTTATTGACTCCAGCTGCCCTGGCAGACCTAACAGGCCTAGGGGGACTTTTGATCATGGCCATTGGAATCAACCTCTTGGGTTTGAAAAAAATCAAGGCAGGAGACATGCTGCCAGGCCTCTTGGTCCTCCTGGTCTACCATATTTTTATCCTGGCTTAAAATTTTTTAAGAAGAGACTTGAAAAGAAGAAAATAATAGGTTATACTAGATACAGATGGTTAGCAACAAAGGACTTAGAGTGCTAACAAAACCATAAGGAGGTTATAGAATGTTAAAACCATTGGGAGACCGCGTGGTCCTAAAAAAAGTTGAAAAAGAAGAAAATGTCACAAAAGGTGGACTTGTTTTGCCATCCAGTGCAAAGGAAGAATCCAACATTGCAGAAGTTCTTGCAGTGGCAAATGAAATAGATAAAGATGAAAAAACAGCTGGCCAACTAAAGGTTGGAGACAAGGTTGTTTACTCAAAATATGCCGGATCTGAATTTGAAATTGACGGCGAAAAAGTCATCGTAATTAAATACGAAGACATTTTAGCAGTTGTTGAATAAGAGGAGGTTTTTTCATGGCTAAAGAAATTAAATTTAGAGAAGATGCAAGAAATGGTCTTGTTAAAGGGATCAACCAACTTGCAGATACAGTTAAGGTAACCTTGGGACCCAAGGGACGTAACGTTGTATTAGATAAAGAATTTGGATCACCCCTTATTACCAATGATGGGGTAACCATTGCTCGTGAAATTGAATTTGAAGATAAGTTTGAAAACATGGGGGCCCAATTATTAAAAGAAGTGGCCATTAAGACCAATGATGTGGCTGGAGACGGAACCACAACAGCAACTCTTCTTGCCCAATCCATCATTCGTGAAGGTTTAAAGAACCTGGCAGCAGGTGCCAACCCCATGATCCTACAAAAGGGAATCCAAAAGGCAGTTGACAAGACTGTTGAAGAATTAAAGAGATTTTCTAAAGAAGTCGATACCAAGGAATCCATTGCCAATGTTGCAGCTATTTCCTCTGCCAATGAAGAAACAGGTCAATTGATTGCAGAAGCAATGGAAACAGTAGGTAAAGACGGAGTTATCACTGTAGAAGAATCCAAGTCCACAGGCACAACCCTTGAAGTTGTAGAAGGGATGCAATTTGACCGGGGATATGTTTCTCCTTACATGGTAACAGACTCTGAAAAAATGGTAGCTGAACTGGAAGATCCCTACATTTTAATTACGGATAAAAAAGTTACCAACATCCAAGACCTACTTCCAATTTTGGAAAAACTAGTCCAATCTGGCAAACCTCTTGTTATCATTGCTGAAGACATTGAAGGCGAAGCCATGGCAACTCTTGTTTTAAATAAATTACGTGGAACCTTAAATGTTGTTGCTGTGAAGGCACCAGGATTTGGGGACCGTCGTAAGGAAATGTTAAAAGACATTGCCATCTTAACTGGTGGACAAGTTGTAACTGAAGACCTAGGTCATGACTTAAAAGAAACTACTGTAGACATGTTGGGTCGAGCAGCCAAGGTTCGGGTAGAAAAAGACCTTACTGTTATTGTTGATGGTGCTGGAGACAAGGCAGCTCTTGAAGACCGCATCAGTCAAATCCGTACCAGCATGGAAAACTCTGACTCTGAATTTGACAAGGAAAAACTCCAAGAACGTCTAGCAAAATTAGCTGGTGGAGTTGCCGTTATCCGAGTAGGAGCAGCTACTGAAATCGAATTAAAAGAACGTAAGCTTCGGATTGAAGATGCTCTTGCAGCTACTCGTGCAGCAGTAGAAGAAGGAATTGTTCCAGGTGGTGGAGTTGTTCTTCTAGACAGTATTTCTGAAGTAGAAAAACTCTTAGACCAAACAGAAGGAGACGAAAGAACTGGTGTTAGCATCATTCTTCGGGCCCTTGAAGAACCAATGCGGATGATTGCTGAAAACGCTGGAGTTGAAGGATCTGTTATTGTTGAAAAAGTTCGCTCCTTGGATCCAGGAATGGGCTACAATGCCTACAATGGCGAATTTATCGATATGGCAAAGAGTGGAATCGTGGACCCAACCAAGGTTACTCGGTCAGCCCTTCAAAATGCAGCAAGTGTTGCTTCCATGATCTTAACTACAGAAGCAGCTGTAGCTAATATTAAAGAAGACCTTCCAATGCCAGGCATGGGCGGAGCACCAGGCGGCATGGGCGGCATGGGTATGATGTAATAAAAAATAAAGCCTAAAGAGACCTCGTTGTGGGGTCTCTTTTTTATATTTAAAAATAAATTGGAGGAGGGAAGAAAAATTTTTTATAAGGGGTTTTCTTGGGTATATATAAAAAATAGGGAAAATTTATAAAAAATTAAGTGGATAAAATTGAAAAAATTCCCACAAAAAATTTCAAGCTAAATATGGCTCAAAGATTGCTAAAATAGCAATAAAAGGCCGGTTTTTCATTGACAAAAATGGGCCCAAGTGATAACCTTATATAGGTTAAGTGTACTCGATAGGTACAATTTGATAGTTATAGAAATTTTAAATAGAGAATGGAAGCTTGCAAGGAGGAAAGTGATGACAAAAAATTTACTCACAGTGAAGGATCTCTATGCCGGGATTCCCGGGCAAGAGATTATCAAGGGGATTAATTTAAAAATAAATTATGGAGAAATCCATGTAATTATGGGACCCAATGGGTCAGGAAAGTCCACCCTGGCCAATGTCTTAATGAACAACCCCCAATACAAGGTTACTGGTGGGGATATTCTTTTGGATGGAGAAAGTATCTTGGAAGATAGTACGGATGTTCGGGCTAAGAAGGGGCTTTTTATGTCCTTCCAAAGCCCTGTGGAAGTACCTGGTTTAACGGTGGAAAATTTCTTAAGAGCATCCAACCAAGAAATCAACCAAGAAAACATTGGGATTATTGATTTTCATGAAAAATTATTAGACTATGCCGATGTCTTAGAAATGGATGAAAAATACCTGGACCGTTATCTAAATGTGGGCTTTTCTGGAGGAGAAAAGAAGAAAAATGAAATCTTACAACTCCTAACCC
This sequence comes from Urinicoccus timonensis, assembly GCF_900232945.1. Lineage (GTDB taxonomy): Bacteria > Bacillota > Clostridia > Tissierellales > Peptoniphilaceae > Urinicoccus > Urinicoccus timonensis. The sequence continues at coordinate 730,221 of NZ_OCTU01000001.1, read as the reverse complement.
TGAATCCTAAATTGGCCATTTTAGACGAAACAGACTCTGGTCTGGACGTGGATGCTGTTCGGGTTGTATCCAAGGGGATTGAAAAATTCTTATCTGAAAACAATTCTGTTTTAATCATCACCCACCACAATGAAATTCTAAACAATATCCCCATTGACCAAGTCCATGTCATTATGGATGGAGAAATTGTCAAAGATGGGGATGAGTCCTTGATTCATGAAATTGAAGCAAAAGGATTCGGTTGGATAAAGGATGAGGTAGATAATGAGCAAAAGAAAGAAGACTGAAATCCAAGATTTTGATCGTGGAATCTACGATTTAAAGAATGAGGTCAAATATAGGGATAAACTGGAAAATGGTATTAACGAAGACATTATCCGGAAGATTTCTGCCAAGAAAAATGAGCCCCAATGGATGTTGGACTTCCGGCTCAAGGCCTTAAAGCTTTTTAATGAACTGGAAAATCCCACTTGGGGACCGGATATTTCTGAAGTGGACATCAACAAGATTACCACCTACATCAGCCCCGATGCAGACTTGTCTGTGGACTGGGATGATGTGCCAGAAGATATTCGAAACACCTTTGATTCTTTGGGGATTCCTGAAGCGGAAAAGGACCAATTCCTATCTGGTGTTGGGGCCCAATATGACTCGGAAGTGGTCTATCACTCCATGCAGAAATATTTAAAGGACCAAGGGGTTATCTATACGGATTTTGATACGGCCATTAGAGAGCATGAGGACTTGGTAAAGGAATACTTTGGTCGGGCGATTTCTCCCAACCTCCACAAGTATGCTGCCCTCCACTATGCTGTTTGGTCTGGGGGATCCTTCGTCTATGTACCCAAGGGGGTCAATGTAGATGTGCCCTTGCAATCCTACTACCGCTTAAATGCACCGGGAGCAGGCCAGTTTGAGCATACCATGATTATTGTAGAAGATGATGCCTACTGCCACTTTATTGAAGGCTGTTCGGCACCAAAATACAATGTTTTAAATATCCATGCTGGATCCGTAGAAATCTTTGTAGGGAAAAGGGCCACTTGTCGTTTTTCCACCATTGAAAACTGGTCCAGGAACATGTACAACTTAAATACAAAACGGTCCATTATCCAAGAAGATGGAAAGATTGAATGGGTTTCTGGGTCCTTTGGGTCCAGGGTATCCTACCTCTATCCAGCTAGTTTACTAGTAGGACCTAGAGCAGCTGCAGAAATGACCCAAATCTCCTTTGCAGGAGCAGGACAAAACTTGGATACCGGGGCCATTATGATTCATGCTGCACCGGACACTAAATCCTATGTCAACTCCAAGTCTATTTCCAAGGGCGGCGGTATTTGTTGCTACCGGTCCTTGACAGAGATTAAGGAAAATGCCCATGGGTCCAAGGCCTCCTCTTCTTGTGAGTCCTTGATGCTGGACAACCAATCCAGGGCCGATACCATTCCTGTCATTAAGATTGAAAACAAGGATGTGGACTTTGGCCATGAGGCCACCATTGGCCGGATTGATGACTCGGTAATCTACTATCTTATGACCCGGGGAATCAGCGAAGAAGAAGCGAAATCTATGGTAGTTCGTGGCTTTGCAGAGCCCGTTGCCAAGGAGCTTCCCATGGAATATGCCGTAGAAATGAACAACCTGATTAATCTTGAGCTTGAAGGAAGCATAGGCTAGGAGGAAGTATGGAAATATTAGGAAATAAATTAGCCTATAAGACCTATAGGCATACAAAAGTAAATGATGTGACCATTAACTTGCCGGAAATTAAGCCCCAAGCCTTTCCTTTAGAGAGTACAGGGAGCTTTGAAAACCGGCCAGAATTAGAGGGCTACTCCTATGGTGTGGCCCAAGAGCTTCTGGACCTAAACCGGACCCAAGGAAATGTCTACCGGAAATACCAGGCAGATAAGGGTCAGGTAAAGGCCAGTCAAACCATCCGCTTGACCACCAGTGATGATTGTCCCCAACTCTTGGACACCCATGATATTATCGTAGAAGAAGAGGGGAAATTAAGCCTGGTTTTATCCTACCAGGACCAAGGTCAAGTAGAGAAGTTTAGAAACTCCCTAATCCGGATCATTGCCAAAAAGGCAGCGGAAGTCAATGTCTATATTATCCAAAAGGAAAACAAGTCCATGAGTCTGGAGAGTGTGGTTATTTTGGCGGAAGAAAAAGCCAAGGTTCGCTTGAGACAATACGAGATGGGTGCCCTTAAAAATTATATGAACACCCAGGTGGAATTGCTGGGCCAAGAGGCAGATGTGGACGTTAAAAGCATCTATTTTGGCCATGAAGAGGACCAACTCAACATCCTCTACCATGTCAACCACCACAAGCCCAAGACCAAGGCCGATATCCTGATTAACGGGGCCTTGATGGACCAATCCCAAAAGAACTTAAAGACCACCCTGGACTTTAAAGAAGGCAGTGGAGGATCCCAAGGCAGTGAAGAGGAATACGCCGTTCTTTTAGATGACAGTGTCTTAAATATTTCAGTTCCTGTTCTTCTGTCTCATGAAGATGATATTGCCGGTAACCATGCCGCATCCAGTGGGGAAATTGACGCTGACTTGCTCTTCTATCTCAAGAGCCGGGGCATTGACCACAAATTGGCCGAAAGCCTGATTGTAGAGTCCAAGTATGCCTCCACCATTGACCTCTTAAAAGACCAAGAGGAAAAGGATGCGATTTGGGAGTATTTTAGAAACAAGATGAACAAACGATAAGAGGGGGATTATGCTAACTCAAGAAGAAATTTTAGAAATTCGAAAAGACTTTCCCTACTTGAGTCAAGACTGGGATAAAAAGATTGTCTACCTGGACAGTGCAGCCACAACTCAAAAACCACAGGGAGTTTTAGATGCCCTGACAGACTACTATAAATTTCAAAATGCCAACCCCCATCGAGGAGCCCACTATCTGGGCCAGGTGGCAACGGAAGTTTTTGAAGAGGGAAGACAAGTGGTGGCAGACTTTATTGGCGCTCAGAGCCCCAATGAAATTATCTTTACCAACAATACCACCCAGTCCTTAAACACCCTGGCCTACACCCTGGGCCTCAACAAGGTCAAGGAGGGGGATGAAATTGTCATTACTATCTTGGAACACCATTCCAACCTCATCCCCTGGCAATATGTAGCAGAAAAAACCGGGGCCAAGTTGCGCTATATCTATATCGACAAGGATAGCAAGGAGTTAAGGGAAGAAGACCTAGACCAAGTTTTATCGGAAAAGACAAAAATCTTGGCTTTGACAGCTTCTTCCAACACCCTGGGAACCCTGCCCAAGGTAAAAGAGATTATCCAAAAGGCCAAGGCCAAGTCCAAAGACATCTACACCATCGTAGATGGAGCCCAAGCGGCTCCCCACCACAAGGTGGACGTTCAAGATTTGGATTGTGACTTTTACGCCTTCTCAGGCCACAAGCTTTTAGCTCCCATGGGAATTGGCGTTCTCTATGGTAAGGAAGAAAAACTCAATGACCTACCTCCCTTCTTTTATGGTGGGGAAATGATTGAGTATGTCTACGAAGACCACTCCACTTTTTTAAAGGCTCCCATGCGCTTTGAAGCTGGAACTCAAAATGTGGGAGGAGTCAAGGGGCTTGTGGAAGCCATTCGCTACTTGGAAGCCATTGGCTTGGATGAAATTGATGCCTATGAAGGTCAATTGACCCAGTACTGCTATGACCAAGTCAAGGATATGGACTTTCTAGACCTCTATACAGTGAAAAATGACCACAGGGGGTCTGTAATAACCTTTAACCTGGACCAAATTCACCCCCATGATGTGGCTTCAATTTTAGATAGCTATGGCATTGCCATCCGGTCGGGCCACCATTGTACGCAACCCCTCCACCGCTATCTTGGAATCAATGCTTCTTGTCGGGCAAGTTTTGCCTTTTACAATACAAGAGAAGAAGTGGATCAATTTGTGAACCATTTAAACGATGTAAGGAGGATGATGGGACTTGGATCTAAGTAAAATTTATACAGAGCTGGTATTGGAAGAAAGTCGCAACCCAAAAAATCGTCATGAGCTGGAAGGGTCAACCCATACAGAACCAGGTCACAACCCATCTTGTGGGGACGAGATCACCCTACAATTAAAGGTCAAAGACGGCATCATTGAAGATGCAGCCTTTACTGGAAAGGGCTGTGCCATTTCCCAAGCGTCTACCTCCATTATGTGTGATGCCATTCGGGGGAAAAAGGTAGAAGAGGGAAGAGAATTGGCCCACAGCTTTATCGGTATGATTAACGGGTCTGTAACAGAGAGAGAAAAATTGAAAAAACTAGGAGATGCCAGGGCCTTTGAATCCATTAAAAACCTACCTGCCCGGGTAAAGTGTGCTGTTTTACCCTGGTACACCCTGGATCAAACCTTTAAGGAAGAAGAAAAATGACCCCAGGGTCATTTTTTCTTTTCTAGGAGCTTAGAATGTATTTTTTTGTCGCCCTGGGAGGGGCTTTGGGGTCTAGCTTGAGGTATTTCTTAAGTAGGCAAGTTAAGAGCCAGGGAGATTTTCCCTGGTCCACCTTTGCCATTAACCTGCTGGGGGCCTTTCTTTTGGCCTTGCTTTCCTTTTATGGAGAGAAAAGAGGCCTGGACCAAAGGCTAGTGGCCTTTTTAAAGGTGGGATTTTGTGGAGGTTTTACCACTTTTTCTACCCTGGCCTTTGAGCTTTTCAACCTGGAAAGCAAGGGCCAGTTAGGCCTCTGTATCCTCTATGCCCTAGCTAGTGTCCTACTATCTATTCTTTTGATTTATTTAGCCAGGTATTTAGTTTTTCAGTCCTCTTAAAGAGACAAAGAAATTGAAGGGAGATTTTTATGATTTACGACCATATCGTTCAAGATAGTCAAGGAAGGGACCTTTGTTTAAAAGACTACCAAGGTAAGGTTCTTCTCATTGTCAACACTGCTTCAAAATGTGGCTTTACCAAACAATATGCAGGTCTTCAGGACCTCTATGAAAAATATAGGGACCGGGGCCTTGAAATTTTAGCCTTTCCCTGCAACCAATTCGGACACCAAGAACCCGGGTCTAACCAGGAAATACAAAATTTTTGCACAGACATGTTTTCTGTGACCTTCCCGGTTATGGCAAAGGTTGATGTCAACGGAGAAGGGGAAAGTCCCCTCTATACAGACCTGAAAAAATCCCAAGGAGGGCTTTTTGGGTCGGCCATTAAGTGGAACTTTACTAAGTTTTTAGTCGACAGGGAGGGGAAGGTTGTGGGACGCTTTGCCCCGGCCACCAGCCCCCAAGACCTGGAAAAGGATATTGAAAAAATTCTTTAAGATATGAAGTGAGAAAAATAAAAAAGGCCAGCCCAAAATTTCGGGCTGGTTTTTATATGAGCCATTTTTTTACCAAGGGTACTTTTGATAGAATTAGGTAGCTGAGAATGGAAGGGACCAGGGTCATCAGGACCAAGACTGGGACTTGGAGTCCCAAGGGGAAGAGGGGGTAAATCCAGGCCTTTTCCATAAAAATAGTTAGAAAGAAGACATGGGTTAGGTAGATGCAAAAGGAGGCCTTAGATAGGAATTGGGTCCACTTATTTCCTGGATAGTGGAGGAGGAAGGAAAAGTTTCCCAGGGCAAAGAGACAGACCCCCAGGCTAGTGCCGGATAAAAAAGAAGTATTAAAAGCCTGGGACCGGATGGACAAGAAGTAGGAGCCAAAAAAGGTGATTAGAAGCCCTAAAAGGGAGAGGACCAGGCTGGTTTTCTTGGCCAGGGGGTAGGTCAAGAGGTAAAAACCTAAAAAGCAATAGCCCACTAAGGCCCAAGTAGAAGGAATAGCGGCTTCTTGGATGGACCCAGTCAAGAGGTTAAAGGGCCAAAAAGACAGGACCTGCCAGTAGAGGATTCCAAAGATAAACCAAATGCCCAGAGAATATTGGAAAAGTTTTTTATCCGCCTTGGCCACAAAGAGCCGGGCCACCGGTAGGCAAATGTAAAAAAGTAAGATGACCACCAGGAAGTAAAGGTGGTACTTGTGACGAAAGAGAACCAAGTCTTTAAGGGCTGTTTTTATTTCATCCAAGGGCAGGGATCCTTGACTGGAGGCTAGAAAAATCAAGTCAAAGACCTTATAGAGACTGGCCCAAAAGAAAAGAGCGATGAGGATCCTTAGGATGTTTTTCCCATAGAGCCTTTTTAAGGGTAGATTTTTTTTAGGGTTTAGCATCAAGGCTCCACTGGCCATAAAAAACAAGGGTACGGCTGACCGGCTCAGGCTCCCCCAAAAGATGCCCCAAGTCCAGGGGGCGGATCCCACAGGCTGGTCATAAAAAATTCCACAGGCGTGGATAAATAAAACACATAGAATGGCCAGGCTTTTAATTAAATCGATAGAAGGGTTTCGCCCTCCGACTTGTAAAGTTTTTTCTTGCTCCATGGTCTCCTCCTTAAATATGTTTATTTTACCACAAGGGAAAAAGAAGAGCAAAAAAAGTAGCTTGTTTTCACAAGCTACTCTAAATGGATGGTTGATAGGATTTAGGCAAATAAGCCAGCCCAAGCCAGGAAGGCTAGGGAAATAAAGGCCCCGACAACTAAGAGGACTACAACACAATAGCCCATAATATCCTTGGCGGATAACTTAGCTAAACCGAGAGCAGGCAGGGCCCAGAAGGGTTGAATCATATTAGTCCAAGCATCACCCCAGGCAATAGCCATGGCTGTGATTCCAGGGTCAACCCCCAGTCTTAAACTAGCAGGCATCATAATTGGACCTTGAACAGCCCATTGTCCACCACCGGATGGAACAAAAACGTTGATGAGCCCGGCAGCCCAGAATGTAAACATGGGGAAGGTGGTTTGGTTGGAGATGCTTAAGAACCAGTTGGTAATTTGAGTACCAAGGCTGATTCCATCGGCATTGGCCCCAGTCATAAGGCCCATAATTCCAGCATAGAAGGGGAATTGTAAGATAATTCCTCCAGCTCCGCGAACGGCGTCATTAATAGCCATGACGTAGCGGATGGGAGTACCATGGAATAAGACTCCAAGAGTTAAGAAAATTAAGTTAACAATATCCAAGCTTAGGTTTAGGCCGTTTAAAGCAAAGTGGCGTACTAGGAAGATAGCACTTATGGCAACAACAAAGAGGGAAAGAATACGGCTGTTTTCTACTCTTGTAGCAGGAGTACTTTCTTTTGTTGCATGTTCCAATTCTGCTTCCATTTCTTCTTCGGCAGCTTCTTCTTCCAAGAAGATTCTAGGATCTACTTGGACAACCTTGTCTGGATCTGGATGCATGGCCCGGTTAATAAAGGGAAGGGCAAAGATGACAACCCAAACCATAACTAGGTTTTGCCAAGAGAAGAGGGTTTCTGTAACAGGAATGGTAGTAGATAAAGCATTTTGGGTAACCTTTATAACTTCATCTACATTACTTGCAACAGCCAGAGGAACGGATCCTGATACACCAGCATGCCAAACGACAAAGCCGGAGTAGGCCGAAGCAATAAGTAGGCGGTAGTCAACGTTTTTAATTCTTTTTGCAAGTTCCTTTGCCAAGAGAGCGCCGACAATTAAACCGAATCCCCAGTTTAACCAACAGGCAACAGCGGATACAAAACTAACCAACATAATTGCACCATTGGGTGTAGAAACACGACTGGCAATTTTAACCAAGAGATTTTTGATAGGTTTTGAACTGGCTAGGGCATTACCTAAAACCAAGACCAAAGCCATTTGCATGGTGAAGGCCAAGAGAGACCAAACTCCGTCACCCCAGTGGACAACAAGTTCCATAACACTCTGACCTGTAGTGATTAAGCTTAAAACAAAGGTTAAAATTGTTAAGATAATAGCAAAGATAAAGGCATCAGGTAGATACCTTTGCATTAAGTTTACACAGGCATTACTAAATTTCTTCATGAAAGATTCCTCCTCCCATCATGACGGTATGAAATTGACAATAAAATGACAACCATCCTTTGTCACTATTATAACAAGAATTTCAAAAAGAAACCATATAAATATATAAAAAATAAAACATATAGAAGAATATTTGTTTAAAATTTGACAGACTTAAAAATAAGATATAATAATATTAAATTTTTTGGATTCAAATTCTAAGAAGAAAGTTAAGAGACTGATTTTTCATTTGGAGAGTAGAAGAAAGGAGTTTTTGATCCCATCTTTTGAAGTCATATTTATAGAAGGAATTTTCAGGACGACATTTTTATACGAGCAAATGAGAAGGGACTGAAAAAAATTAGGAAAAGCTAAAAAACCACAGATTGCCATAAAAAATAGGGAGAGGGTTTACAATGACTCAAAGCCTAGTTTTGGCTTGAGGAGCTTATTGGAGAAAAGCTTGGGTCTATCCTGGGAAAAAGGGACTGGGATGGTAAAATTTTTCACAATTTACATTGCAATAAATAAAAAAATGGTGTATTATTAAGTTACGATAAGTTCAAACGGTTTTAAGATAGAGGTTGCGTCAGAAGGGTAACGTACATAGTGAAGGTTTCTGTCGCCGATGGCATCTTTGATGCCAGGTTGAGTGAGAGTAGATTTTACCAACTGTCATATCTTGATGATATGGAGAGCTATTTTATGTAATGCATCTTAAGGGGTTGTTTTATTTAAATTAAGCTCTTTTTGTCATGTTTGAACTTAGAGTTCAATGCTCATAGGCGTTTGTTGAGTAGACAGGGTGGATCTTGCTAGACAAGGCCAGAAATCTTCGCTCAAAGGTTTCTAGGAAATCCTGTTGTGAAAACGTATTTTATGAATTTCAGGAGGTTATTATGGAAAAAGTTATGATTCGTTTAAGAATGAGTGCAGGAGACGCTCATTACGGTGGAAACTTAGTTGACGGTGCACACATGTTAGCCTTATTTGGCGATGTTGCTACAGAACTATTGATTCGTGAAGATGGGGATGAAGGTTTATTCTTCAAATACACTGATGTAGACTTCTTAGCACCTGTTCACGCTGGAGACTATATTGAAGCTGTAGGTTACATTTCTGAAAAAGGTAACACTTCTAGAAAAATGGAATTTGAAGCTCGCAAGGTAATTACATCTAGACCTGACATCTCTGCATCAGCTTGTGATGTTTTGGAAGAACCAGAAATCGTATGTAAAGCAAAAGGTATCTGTGTTACTCCAAAAGATTGTCAAAGGAACTAAATATGGAAAAATTAATTATTACAGCAGCCATTTGTGGAGCTGAAGTTACAAAAGAGCAAAATCCAAACGTTCCATATACTGTAGAAGAAATTCAAAGAGAAGCTAAGTCAGCTTATGATGCTGGGGCTAGTATCATCCACTTACACGTACGTGAAGATGATGGGACTCCAACTCAAAGCAAGGCTCGCTTTAAAGAATGTATGGATGCAATCCGCGAAGTTTGCCCAGATGTTATTATTCAACCATCCACTGGTGGAGCAGTAGGAATGACAGACCTTGAACGTCTTGAACCAACTGAACTCGGACCAGAAATGGCAACACTAGACTGTGGTACTTTAAACTTTGGTGGAGACGAAATCTTCATTAATACAGAAAATACCATTAAAAACTTCGGTAAGATTATGATTGAACGTGGGGTAAAACCTGAAATTGAAGTTTTTGACAAAGGAATGGTAGACCTTGCTGTCCGTTACCACAAACAAGGTTTTATTAAGGCTCCTATGCACTTTGACTTTGTACTTGGTGTACAAATGACAGCAAGTGCAAGAGACCTAGTGATTATGTCAACCTCAATCCCAGAAGGATCTACTTGGACTGTTGGTGGCGTTGGTCGTTATCAAATCCCAATGGCTTGCTTAGCAATCATTATGGGTGGACATGCCCGGGTTGGATTCGAAGATAATGTTTACCTTGAAAAAGGTGTTTTAGCAAAATCAAACGGAGAATTAGTTAAGAAGGTTGTAGACATGGCTAAATTATTAGGCCGTGAAGTTGCAACTCCAGCTGAAGCTCGTGAAATTTTAAGTTTAAAACCATTATCTAAATAGTTTTAACCATGATTTAGGGAGGTTTTTATGGATAAAGTTATAAGCGTTAAAGAAGCTGTTTCAAAAATTAAAGATGGGGATACTCTTATGATCGGGGGCTTCCTTGGTTGCGGAACTCCACATAACATCATCAACTACATTGCAAATGAAACAGACCTTAAGGATTTAACAATCATCGGCAACGATACAGCCTACATTGACTATGGTGTTGGACTGTTAATTGCCAAGAAAAAAGTTAAACACGTCATTGCATCTCATATTGGAACCAACAAAGAAACTGGTCGCCAAATGAATGAAAATGAAACAAAAGTAACCTTGGTACCCCAAGGAACTTTGGCTGAAAGAATTCGTGCAGGCGGATATGGCCTGGGTGGTGTCTTAACAGGCACTGGCGTTGGAATTCCTGAAATCGAAGAAGGCAAACAAATTGTTGAAGTTCAAGGAAAGAAATACATCCTTGAAGAACCACTGCATGCTGATTTTGCCTTATTATGTGGACATGAAGTTGACAAATATGGAAACACTAAATACAGAGGATCTGCATTAAACTTTAATGGAGTTATGGCCTTTGCTGCAGACACAGTTATTATGGAAGCAGACCATTTAGTAGACATTGGGGGAATCGACAGCAATGAGATGGTAACACCAGGTGTCGTCGTCGATTATATTGTTGAAGGGAGTCCATTAACGAATGAAAGATAAACAACAAATTAAAGAATTCATAGCAAAACGTGTAGCCAAAGAATTTGACGATGGCGATATTGTAAACTTAGGGATTGGTCTTCCAACACTTGTATCTCACTATATTCCAGACGATGTACATGTAGTATTCGACTCAGAAAATGGATACACAGGTGCAGGACAAAAACCTAAAGAAGGCGAAGAAGATCCCTACCTAATTGATGCAGGTGGTGGAGCTGCTACCATTAGACCTTTTGGTTGCTTCTTCGGAAGTGATGTAAGTTTCGGTCTAATCCGTGGAGGCCACGTTGACTACACTGTTTTAGGAGCCTTACAAGTTGACGAAAAAGGAAACCTTGCTAACTACATGATTCCAGGAAAAATGGTTCCAGGAATGGGTGGAGCAATGGACCTTGTATCTGGAGCAAAGCATGTAATTATTGCCATGGAACACACTCAAAAAGGAAACCACAAAATCCTTAAAGAATGTAGCCTTCCAATGACTGGTCGTAACTGCGTTTCTTTGATTATCACTGAAATGGGCGTTATGAAACCAACTGAACACGGCTTAGAATTACTTGAACTAGCTGAAGATGTAACTTTAGATGAAATCAAAGCAGCAACAGGTTGTGAACTAATTGTTCCAGACGACCTTCCTGCTATGAAATAAAAAATATTTAATAAGGAGTGATTGATCTTATGAAAAAAGGAAACAAATACGGTACTCACCGGGTTATTGAACCTAAAAATGTACTACCACAACCAGCAATCAAAGTAGATAACGACATGGAAATCTACGACAACGAAATTAGAATTGATGTACAAACTTTAAACATTGACTCTGCATCCTTTACTCAAATCTACAACGCTGCAGGTAAAGATGTTGAAGAAACTAAAAAAAGCATCTTAAAAATCGTTGAAGACCGTGGTAAACACCAAAACCCAGTAACTGGATCCGGTGGAATGCTTATTGGTACTGTTGAAGAAGTTGGACCTGCTCTAGAAGGAAAAACAGACCTTAAAGTTGGCGACAAAATTGCTACTTTAGTTTCTCTTTCCTTAACTCCACTTCGCATTGACGAAATCATTGAAATTCGTCCAGAAATCGACCAAGTAGATATCAAAGGTAAGGCTATTCTTTTTGAATCTGGTATCTATGCCAAGATTCCAAGTGACCTACCAGAAAATCTTGTACTTTCTGTACTTGACGTTGCAGGTGCTCCAGCACAAACTGCTAAAATTGCTAAATCTGGCGAAACTGTTGCAGTTATTGGTGGACCTGGTAAAGCTGGTATGCTTTGCTTATACGAAGCAAAACGTCGTGTTGGACCTACAGGTAAAGTTATCTGCTTAAACTATGATGACACTCGTTTCAAAGAAATCAAAGAAATGGGTCTTGCTGATGTATGCTTAGAAGCAGACGCTACTGATGCTGTTGGAACTTTAAAGAAAATCGAAGAAGTTACCAATGGAGAACTTTGCGATGTAGTAATCAACTGTGTAAACGTTGAAAACACTGAAATGGCTTCTATCCTTTCTACAAAAGATGACGGACTTGTTTACTTCTTCAGTATGGCTACAAGCTTCACTAAAGCAGCTTTAGGAGCTGAAGGTGTTGGTAAAGACGTCAACATGATGATTGGTAATGGTTACACTAAGGGCCATGGAGAAATCACTCTTCAAATCATGAGAGAATGTAAACCACTTAGAGATCTATACGAAAAACTTTTTGCCTAAGCAAATAAAGGGGAGAAAAAATGAGAAATTTTAGAGAAATCGAACTTTACAAAGATGTAACAGATGAACAATGGAATGACTGGCACTGGCAAGTTCAAAATCGTATTAACGATGTTGAAACTCTAGGAAAACTTTTTGACTTAACTGAAGAAGAAAAAGAAGATATCCAACAAGTACTAAACAAATTCCGTATGGGTATTACACCTTACTATGCAAGTTTAATCGATCCATCTAACCCAGATGACCCAATCAGAAAACAAGCTATTCCAACAATTCTTGAAACACACATTGCTGGATCTGACTTGACTGACCCACTAAGTGAAGATGAAGACTCACCAGTACCAGGATTAACTCACCGTTATCCAGACCGTGTTCTTTTCTTAATCACTGACATGTGCTCTATGTACTGTAGACACTGTACACGTCGTCGTTTCGCAGGAAGCCATGACTCCGGTGTAACAAAAGAACGTCTAGATGCATGTATCGACTACATCCGCAAGACTCCTGTTGTTCGTGACGTACTTCTTTCCGGTGGGGATGCTTTAATGGTATCTGACGAACGTCTAGAATATGTTATCAGCGAACTTCGCAAAATCGACCACGTTGAAATCATTCGTATTGGATCCAGAACTCCAGTTGTTTGCCCACAACGTATCACTGACGATTTAGTTAACATGTTGAAAAAATACCATCCAATCTGGTTAAACACTCACTTCAACCACCCACAAGAAATCACAAAAGAAAGTGCTGAAGCTTGTGCTAAATTAGCTGATGCAGGTATTCCACTAGGAAACCAATCCGTATTACTTCGCGGTGTAAATGACTCTGTAAGAACAATGAGAACCCTAGTACAAAAACTAGCTGCTATTCGCGTTCGTCCTTACTACATCTACCAATGTGACCTTTCCATGGGTATTGAACACTTTAGAACTAAAGTTGCTAAAGGTATTGAAATTATTGAAGGCTTACGTGGCCATACTTCCGGATACTGCGTACCAACTTTCGTAGTTGACGCTCCTGGTGGAGGAGGAAAAACTCCAGTTATGCCACAATATATTATTTCTCAATCTCCAACCAAGATCTGCTTGAGAAACTACGAAGGTGTTATCACAACATACACAGAACCAAACTATGTTGTTGATGAAGATCCATTCTATGCTGAAGCTGAAGCAGACGATGGTATTAGCGAATTACTAAAAGGTGATGAAGTAAGAGCTCAAGAACCAGCCCACTTACGCCGTCACGAAAGAAACAAATAAGAACATTTAGAGGTGAACCATGTCTTTTCTTGAGGAAGTTACAAAAAAATATCAGACAATGTCAATTATCGGTATGAGTAAGAACTCAGGAAAGACAGTGACCTTGAATCATATCCTCAGCATGGCCGATGAAGATGGAATTCCTGTAGGGATTACATCCATCGGTCGTGATGGGGAAAGGATGGATATTGTTACGGAAACAGAAAAGCCAACAATATATTTAACTAGAGGGAGTCTCGTTGCAACAACGACGGAATTACTAAAACTTTCAGATGCAGTAGTTGAAATCCTAGAGATGACGTCCTACGAGACTCCTCTAGGATCCGTCCTATTAGGGCGAGTTAAGTATGATGGTTATATTCAAATTTCCGGACCTCAAACCCTAGCAGAGACAAAAGTCGTTTTGGACAAGATGATTGCCTACGGAGCAAAACTTGCCATCCTAGATGGCGCGATTGACCGTAAGACATCTGCCGCACCTGAGATTACTCAATGTGCAGTCCTAGCAGCTGGGGCCAGCGTTCATCGATCTATGACAGAAGTTGTCAAAAAGACAGCCTATGTTGCCAGCTTGTTTTCACTGCCGGTCATTGATATTTACCGGGATAAAATAGGAGATTTACTCGATCGTGATAGTTATGGCATCATCTCCCAAGAGGGAGAAGTAAGAGAAATTCCCCTGCAAACCAGCTTAAATGCTGGAGGAAAAATTGCAGCAGAATTTAAAGAAGACAGTAAGATAGTTGTTCTTTCCGGGGCCTTAACAACTAAGACCCTAGTTGATTTGGTGCAAGCAACCGATCGACTCCAAGACATGATTTTTGTTGTTAAAGATGCAACCAAAATTTTTGTCAGCCAGAGAGAACTCAAAAGATGCCAACGCAAGGGTTTAAACCTGGCTATTTTCCACAAGTCGGAATTGGTCTTGGTAACTGTCAACCCCTATGCAACCCAAGGCTATCGCTTCGAGCCCTTCCAATTTAAAGAATCCATGGAAAATGCCTTAAAGGGAATACCGGTCGAGGATGTCATGATGGGAGAATCTTCATGAAAAGAGTAAAAAAAGTTGAAGATGTACTAGACTTCACCTGGTGTTTACAAAGGATTACAACCCAAACACCCTTTGGTTTAGACTATAAAAAAGCCATTAAGCCCTATCCAAGAGGGGCTGAGGAATATTTGGAAAAAACCCTGGACCAAGTAGAAGCCTACATGAACTATCTTGCTTCACTAGACTCAACTATGCGACTCGATGAAATATTGGGTCTATGCAAGGACATTCGTTTTTCCATACAACGGTCTGTTGAAAAAAACGTCCTGTCAGAAGTTGAGCTTTTCGAAGTAAAAGCTTTTGTCTTTTTACTAGATGATTTAAAAGCCTATCTTGAATCCAGCAAGGCACCTTCTTTTGAAGAGACAGAGATTCGGCCCATTCAAGAATTGACTGAGGTTTTGAATCCTGAAGGATCTACCAGAGATACTTTTTATCTCTATGATTCCTATTCAGAAGAACTGGCCAGAATCAGGGATGAAATTTCAAAAATCAATCGAGATGTGCGGATTGCCATTCGGAACCACCGAAAGAAGATCCAGGAAAACTATCAAATTTCATTAAATCCTGACCAATCAATTGTTGTTTCCAAGAGTAACGAAGAGTTAAAAAAACGGGTGGAAGACTGCCCCTATCTAACCTTCGCTTCAGAATCCTATTCTAACCTAGTCTACACACTAAAGAAGGAAGACTCACTCTACCAACAGGAAGCAAAAATTGACCAATTAAAAGAAGCTGAAGAACGTGAAGAGTTTAATATTCGTAGAGAATTAACGGCTAAAATAGCCAAATACAACAAGGAACTGACAACAAATATCCACCACCTTGCAAACCTAGATTTGATCTTGGCTAAAGCAAAATTTTCTTTAGAAATAAAAGGGGTAAAGCCAAAGATCCTAAAAGAACATCGAATCAGTCTTTGCGAGGGAAGACATCCGAAGATTGAACACAATCTTCAAAAGAACAACTTAACATTCACACCAATTTCCATCTCTGTGGAAGAAGGAGTAACCTGTATTACAGGAGCCAACATGGGAGGTAAAACAATCAGTTTGAAGCTCTTAGGGCTTTTAGCTTACTTAGGTCAATGTGGCATCCTTGTTCCTGCAAAATCTATGGAAATGGGTTTAAATGACTATATATTCACATCAATAGGCGACGAACAATCAACAGACTCAGGCTTGTCCACCTTTGGTGCAGAAATCGCCCAAGTAGTCAAGGCCCTAGATAAGAGTACCGATCCCGGATTGATCTTAATTGATGAATTAGCCCGTGGCACCAACCCTATTGAGGGGTATGCCATTAGCTTATCTATTGTCCACAAGCTACAAAGCGCTTCTGCCATTACTGTCTTAACAACCCACTTTGACAAGGTCACTGACCTGGAAGGGGTTCGACACTTACAAGTTATTGGACTGTCTGACTTTGACTTTGATGACGAAAGCAAACAAGATGTTGAAGATAAACTGAAAATATTAAATAAGTATATGGACTATCGCTTAAAAGAAGTACCTCGTTCTAACGATGTACCGAAAGATGCAATCCAAATTGGAAAAATTATGGGATTGCCGAAAGATGTCATAGAGTATGCTGAAAAAACTTTAAAAAATGGATGGTGAAACAATGGGGAAACTAAATTTAGACCAAAAACTAATTGATTCTTCAAGAAGTGCTGCGGCCCGTATTGCTGACCAAGTGCAAGAATTTATTGATGCACATACAACAGTATCTACAGAAAGAGCCGTTCTTAGACTTTTTGGAATTGATGGCGAAGACCAAGACAAAGTTCCAATGCCAAATGTTGTCGTTGACCAAATTCACGACGAAGGCAAATTGGGCCGTGGGATAAGTTATTACTTAGGAAATGCCATGATTGAAACTGGCATGAGCCCACAAGAAATTGCAGAAGATGTTGCAGCAGGTAACTTAAACCTATTAGAATTAAAAGAACATCCTCTAGAAGAAGTAAAAGAAAAAATCTTTGAATTAGCTAAAGAACGCATGAAGGTTGTAGATGCAGCTAGAGATAAACGTAAAGAATACATCGATCGAGTTGGCGAAGGAGAACAACCTTGGTTATATGTTATCGTAGCAACTGGTAACATCTACGAAGATATTGTTCAAGCTAAATCAGCCGCTCTTGAAGGTGCAGATATCGTAGCTGTAATCCGTACAACAGGACAATCCTTATTGGACTTTGTTCCCTACCATGCTCCAACAGGAGGATTTGGGGGAACCTATGCAACTCAAGAAAACTTCCGCTTAATGCGTGAAGCCCTAGATGAAGTTGCAGAAAGAGAAGGCGGAAAATACGTCCGAATCTGTAACTACTGTTCAGGACTTTGTATGCCAGAAATCGCTGCAATGGGAGCCATGGAACGTCTAGACGTTATGTTAAATGACGCTCTTTATGGAATCCTCTTCCGTGATATCAACATGCAACGTACCCTAGTTGACCAATACTTCTCTCGTGTAATCAATGGTTATGCAGGAATTATTATCAACACTGGTGAAGATAACTATTTAACAACAGCTGATGCCTTTGAAGAAGCCCATACTGTACTTGCTTCTCAATACATGAACGAACAATTTGCCTTAAAAGCAGGACTTCCAGAAGAACAAATGGGTCTGGGTCACTGTTTCGAAATGGATCCAGACATTACCAACGGATTCGTCTACGAATTAGCCCAAGCACAAATGGCAAGACAAATCTTCCCTGATGCACCTTTAAAATACATGCCTCCAACAAAATTCATGACAGGAAACATTATCCGAGGCCATATTCAAGATGCTTTGTTTAACATCGTTTCAATCATTACAAAACAAGGTCTACAATTATTAGGTATGTGGACAGAAGCTGTTCATACACCTCACTTACACGACCGTTACCTAGGAATTGAAAATGCTGAATACATCTTCAACAACATGAGAGACCTAGGGGATGAAATTGAATTTAAAGCCGGCGGTATGATGGAACAACGTGCCCATGAAGTTATGGACAAGGCCGACGATCTTTTAGTTCAAATTGAAAAAGATGGAATCTTCAAAACTATTGAAGAAGGTAAATTTGGTGATGTTAAGAGAGCTCGCGATGGCGGTAAAGGTCTTGAAGGTGTTGCCAAGAAAACCGAAGGATACTTCAATCCATTCATTACTCTTATGTTAGGGAGGGAAGACGCATGACAGCTGGAATGAAATTAAATACAAATATGAACGAGGAAGCACAAGAGGTAGATTTAACAGCCGTTAAACCTTATGGTGATGCTTTAAATGATGGAATGGTTCAAATGTCATTCACACTTCCAGTGCCCCCAGGATTAGAAGCCACAGAAGCAGCAAAACAAATCGTTTTAAAACAAGGCTTTAAAGATCCAAACGTTGTTTACAGTAAGGGTCTAGGAATTCCCTACACCTACTTTATTGTCTATGCAAAAATGCCTGCAACTATAGATTACACAAAGATCTATGTACCAAAGGTAGATACAGAAGTTCTCTCTCGTGGAGAAGTTGAAGAATTTATCAAAGAAAACATTGGCCGCGACATCGTCATTGTTGGTGCATGTACAGGTACAGATGCCCATACAGTAGGAATCGACGCCATCATGAACATGAAGGGCTTTGCAGGACACTATGGTTTGGAACGTTACGAAGGAATTGAAGCCATCAACATGGGATCTCAAGTTCCTAACGAAGAACTTGTTGCAAAAGCTATTGAAGTAAACGCAGATGCTATCCTAGTATCTCAAGTTGTTACTCAAAAAGATGCCCATATTCCAAACCTTGCTGAACTCGTTGAATTAGTTGAAGCAGAAGGTATCCGGGACAAGGTCATCCTAGCTTGTGGTGGACCTCGTGTAGGCTACGAATTGGCTAAAGAATTAGGCTATGATGCTGGATTCGGTCAAGGAACCTTCGCAGAAGACGTAGGAACTTTCGTAGCAGAAAAAGTTGCCGAAAAAATTAAAGCACAAAAAGGTGAATAAGCATTCTCTTTAGATGGGAATCGGTCCTTAGACCGGTTCCTTTTTTTGTGGGTTTTGGGGTCCCCTAGACTTCAGCATTTATTTTTTGCCATAAAAAATGCACTTATCTCTTTTTTCCTTTACAATAAAGTTACCACAACAAATGAAAGGGTGAGATAAGTGCAAAACTATAATAACACAGATTTATTGAATTTAAAAGGTATCGTAGTATCTTGTATCGTATTAATCTAAGAATTCAAGAAAGGTTTTGTCTTGTTTGTGGTCGCAAAAGCAGTTATATCTATGATTGCCGGATCTAAAAGATTCAGAATAGGATTCTTTAAGTGAGATTTTTGAGAGAAGTGCAATATCTAATTACACCTGAATAGATTGAACAAATAAAGTATAAAGGGTACTTTATCTTAGTAAAGTATATATAATTACATATTGGAAAAAGCTTGTATTTCAATGAGATAATGATTATAATTAAGTTAATATTACATGTAAATAAGAATACTTTTTATGTTCTTGCGAAAACTTCGTAAGCTAAGATGGAAGCTGGTGTAAATCCAGCACGGTCCCGCCGCTGTAAATGAGGAGTCTATCTTAATCACGCCACTGTTTAATTGCTAGATTGAATGGGAAGGTCAGGTAGATGAGGATTCATAAGTCAGAAGACATGCATAAAAAAGACACTAGAAATTGCGAGGAAACGATTTTCTATACACTGACGTAAAAACGGGCGTTGATTTTTTCAATGGCCGTTTTTTGTTATCTAAAAATGATGACCCACATTAGATTGACCTGGTGGACAAGACCGGGCTTCTTAATAGAAGGAGGAAGTATTCATGAAAAATTTCAGGAGTTTAAAGGGAAGAGGGGGGTGAGGAGGAAATAGATGCGCTGAGATAGGTAAAAAGATGGAAGGTAAAAAAGAAAAATATGCTTTTTAGACCATGCTCAAAAGGCAAAGAAAGCAAAAAATTATCGAAGGTCGAAAAACACATCATACAAGGAAGAGGAAGGAGACAAAGATGAAAAAAAGACTTGTCAGCTTATTTTTGGCTTTGGCTATCATCGTTACCATGATGCCCTATAACTTGTGGGCTCGAGAAGGTGGTGGCTTGGAAGATCAAAAAAATAGGATGGCTGAAATTCTAGGAGAAACTGAAAAAATTCTTCTAGGGAATAAATCAAGTTATAATTACGAAGAAGTTTTGGCTCTTCTACAAGGGGGAGAAAAGAAAGAATTCTTAAAATCTAAGGCCACTGATGAAACAAGGTGGAGCGAGAATCCAAACTATAAATCTGCTAAGAATGTAATTATGGCCTTGGCCCTGGGAGAAGACCCTAACCAGCTTTTTGGAAAAGAAAATTTAAATAAATTAACGAAAAAGGGACTTAAAGGAGCTAACACAGATGAACAATACTTCATTAATGCTATTGCCCTAATCTTAGCTGAAAGAAAAGACCAGGTAGAACTTTCTGAACTCAAGGGAAGAATTAATGGCTTACAAGGCATTAATGGGAATAAGTACTTGGGAGTATTGAGTTTAGCCCTTTATGACAAAAAAGACCAAGACCTAAAAAATTATAAACTTGAAATGATTTCGAACATGGATGACCAGGGTGTTCTTATCAACCTTGAAACAACATCCAGGGCCATTCAAGCCCTCTATGCCATGGGAGAGGATCCCTACCATGTAAAAAATCCACAAGGGAAGACTCTTGTAGATGGTCTGGAATCTCTATATCGTGGAGAGGGGAAATTTGCTGCGACAGGAGGTCTTCAATATGGACAAGAATCCAATCCTCCTTACTATGCCTTGGCAGACTTGGCGGCAGGTTCTTCTGCTTATGGAAAACTATTAAAATCTGAAGATGGTCCAAATATTCCGGAAGAGCCTGGACAACCGGCTCGTATTGCCCTATATTTTGCTGGGGGACAACAAGTTAGCCCATTAAAAGAAGGAGGGCAACAAGTTATTCTCGCCACAGTATACGATGCCGAGGGGAAAGTCTTAGAAAACGAAGAAGTAACCTATCAATCCTCGAATTCCCAAGTATTAAAACACTTAGAAGGGAATACTTTTCAGGCTCAAGCTGTTGAAAAAGATACCTGGGTCATGGTTACAGCAAGATCTAAGACAAAGCCTGAAATAACAGGCGAAATTCAAGTTTTGGTGACAAAGAAGACGAGTTCAAATCCTGCAGGAGCCTTTACCTATGAAATAAATTCTGACAATAAAGGAGTGACGATAACAGGCTATAGGGGGAAGAACCCGGAAAGACTGGTAATACCTGGGGAAATTGAAGGAAAACCAGTAACTAAAATAGGGAAAGAAGCATTTAAATATGGTGCTTTTGGCAGTGGAAAAATAGAAACAGCGATTACCTCCTTGGAACTACCTGATACATTGGAAGAAATTGACAACAATGCCTTTAGGGGAAATAAATTTGCCAGTTTAGTTTTTCCTAAATCTTTAAAAATAATAGGGGAAGCGGCTTTTGAGTCTAATAATTTAGAAAGCATAGACCTTCCTGAAGGCTTAGAGACAATAAAGGAAGCGGCTTTTTCCTGTAATAGTAAACTGAAGAGTGTAAAACTTCCAAGTACCATTAAGGAAATACAAGGAGGCACCTTTAGGAAGTGCCAAATCGAAGAATGTACCCTTCCGGCAGGTGTGGAAAAATTAGGAAAAGGAAGTCCGACAAACTCCTATGGGATATTCAATGAAAATTACCAGGCTGAGGATGCAAAAAAACTTCGTTTAACCAAGGTTTATGACCAGTCAGGTCAAGCAGTACCAGAAAATACTCATGGAGTCATCAACCCAGTTAAGGTGACGATAAAGTATGTAGACAAGACCACGAACAAGGATATATTAGACCCTGAAACCATTGTAGGAAGAGAATTGTATAAGATTACGAACTTAGATATGACTTTTCCTGTTCCTAAAATAGCTGGTGGCAGTGGAAAAAATTTAATAGACTATACCCTTGATTTAGATAGGAATTTTGACCAGGTTTTTGCAAAAAAAGACGTTTTTGAAAAATTTACTGAAAATTACTTTACAACAGGTAAAGAATACACCTTCAAAGCAAAAGACAAAGTTGGCTATACTAAGCCGGCAGACATTACCAAGTCTTTTGATGGGAAAACCGGAGAAGTTGTTTTTGAATATAGCTCCAAAGTGGCAAAGAAAAAACTCAGCCTAAGGGGTGAAGGGCTAAGTAGTCAACCGGGAGCAGGAGACTTGGAACCAGGGCAAGAAATTCAAGTGTCCATTAAGCCCCCTACTGGTAAAAAACTCAAGGCCTTTAAGGTCAACGGCCAAGACAAGACACAGGACCTCAAGGGATCTCCAATTGAATACAGTTATAGCTTTACCTTAAAAGAAAATACGACTCTGGCAGTAGAATATGAAGCTATAAGCTATACAAAGGACTTAGACTTAAAAATTACTGAAGGAAAGAAAGATCGCTACCGGATTGGAGACAAATTAACTCTGCAAGTTCTCTACCATGGACAAGAACTTTCTTTAAAGAATGACAAGCTAAGCCTGGAAGTGGTCCCGGAAGATGGGATACGCTTGGATAAGGCAACGGGTCAAGTTATTTTAGTTAAGTCCGGAGATTTTAAGATTAATGCTAAAATAAAGGAAGAAAGTTTAACAGACGGACTTTCCTTGCCAGTAGATCCTGTTAAGCTAAAAGTTCGGATTGAAGGGTCTGGGGAAACTATTTTAAAACCAACAAACCTTGAAATTACCAATCTGAATTTAAAACAAGGTTATGACTACTATACAAACCTTTCCTTTGACCAGCCGGTAGCCAGTCTAGCCCTTGTAGCTGGTGCAAAGGCAGCAAATATTGACACCACAGATCGGCAAAAATTTGATATGCAAGGTCAGGGAACCTTCCTCAAAACTCTGGGAAATTATACAGGAGGAGACAGCACAACACCGGCAGATAATATTTATGGTGGCTGGACCTATTATGTAAATAACAAATTTCCATTACTAGCATCAGGCTTAGGGGCAGGTATAAGTCAGTATGTTGTTCAAGATGGGGATTATATTAACTTCTCCTATATGGACAACTATAAATTCAGCTCCTATGTCTATTTTGAACCGGAAGAATATGAAGTAGAGGCCGGTCAGGAATTAAACCTCCAATTAAACCGGCTAGACGTTGAGGGAATGGGATCTACACCGACAAGCCTTGAAGGAATAGCTCTTTTAAATAACGGGAAAAAACTCTTGGATTCTCAAGGAAAGGCCTATAAAACGGATGAACAAGGGAAAGTGACAATCAAGCTTGACGAGCCGGGGACCTACGATCTATCAGCAGAGAAGTTCCAAAAGAATTCGATTCCTGCTGCTGGAGGAGAAAAAGAAATCCAACAAATGGCAATTTCCAGGCCCTATGCCAAGGTGGTTGTCAAGGAAAAACCAGAACAAGCAATTGATATTCCGGACCCTGTCCTAAGAAAAGAAATTTTGACAAAATTAAAACTGAAGGACAAAAAAGACCTTACAAAAGAAAAGATGAAAAAATTAACCTATCTTTATATATACACATCAAGTGGTGAGGTCAAAACACTAGAGGGTTTAGAGTATGCTGAAAATTTACAAAAACTAACCATTAACGGGAGTCCCCATTTAGACAGTTTAAAACCCATTAGCAAGCTTTCTAAACTAGAAAAGTTAAACCTCAATAGCAACGAATTGACCAATGAAAAAATCAAGGACCTAGCAGGCCTTGAAGGGTCAAGTTTAAAAGATTTAAGTCTGGACTCCAATCTTTTGACGGATATTTCTCCCTTGGGAGATTTAATCCAAGGGCTGGAAAGTTTTAGTTCTACAAGCAATACAGTTAAACTTGGTGGAGAAGAGAACATCTTTGAATTTTTCACAAGGGACTGGAAAAATCAACCAGTGGGTTATATCATCCCACAACCAGTCAAAGACACTGTGACAATAGATGAAGGCTCTGATCCAAACATAATTCGGGTTCTAAAGAAAAGTGACCAAGAGATTAAAATTTTTTATGAATCAAAAAATAACCAACGTTATGTAAAAGAATTTGGAGGAAATATTTATATTTCAACAGATCAAATGGTCTTTACAGATAAGGTAAAGGTCACATTTGATCCGGACAATGGAGGTCCTATTCAAGAGAGGTCAATAACTAGGGGTAAGGTATACAGCCTAGGTATTCCTGCACCGGAAAAGCCGGGATGGAAGTTTTTAGGTTGGTATGAAGTCAAGAGCGATGGAAGCCTAGACAATGAAGCTTTTGACTTTACAAGGCCCTTGGCAAAAGACTATAAGCTTAAGGCAAAGTGGGAACAAAACATTGAAAATATAACGGTAACCTTTGACCGGGGTTTAGACTTTGGATCTCCCATAGTTAAAGAAATAAAACAAGGAAGCCCAGTGGAAGCCTTAGAAGTTAAAAAGTTTGGCTATATCTTTAAAGGCTGGTACCAAGTTATGGGAGATGGACAAGTCAGCCCTCAAGCCTTTGATTTTAGTCAAAAAATAGAAAAAAACATCACTTTAAAGGCCCTTTGGGAAAAAGATCCGGAAACTTCCTTCACAGTGGGCAAGTACCGTGAAAAACTCCTTGAATATTATGAAACTGTCCGTAAGTATGATGATAAGTATCCCAATCAACTAACAGCAAAAGAAACAGCCGCCCTAACTAAAGCAGGATTTGTTCCTGGAGCTGATTGGAAAACTAACGATGATTATATGGAAGACTACCCTGATAAGAAGGGATACTTTGGCGCCAAGGCTCAGCAGGCCCTCATTCTAATAGACTTAGATAAAGATCCTAGAAACTATAAGGGACAAGATATTTTGGCAGACCTGGTGAAGGGCTTGAATAATCCCAACATGCTAGCAGAAGATAACAATACAAACTACCTTCGTGCTCTTATAGCAGTAAATAAATACAATCAAAAGGGAACAAAACCAATTGATTACAACAGGGACCAGGTATTTAAAAACCTTAAATCTATGGTGGCAGAAGATGGAGGAATCAAGGGAAATAGTGACTCTGGCACAAGCATCAATACCGCTTTAATGCTTCAAGCCATGGAATATATGCCGGATAGTCAAGATAAGACGGATTTAATCAATACTTGTCTTGAGTATTTACAAAATATTCGTAAGAGCAACCATGCGATTTATACCACCATTCAAACAACAGCCTACCAAGGAGAAATATTGAAGGGATTACTGGCTGTTGGAGAAGATCCAACAAGTTCTAAATGGCAATCAGGAGATAGGAATCCTATCGAAGTCCTTTTTGATTTTGTGAGACCAGATGGATCCTTTAAAAATGCAGAATCAGACAGTGAAACAAGTCGGTCATGGCTAGCTGCAAACTTATCAAATGTAGAGACCCTCAATACTTTAATTGAAAAGGGTTATGGAGACTATCAAATTAAGAGTGTAAACCTAGATGAAAATGGAGAAGTTGTTCTTAAAGATCCACCTGTTTACCATACACTGACAATTGAAGTTGAGCCAAAGCAAGCACAGGTTCTTGTAACAAAAATGGATGGAACTAAAGTATTTTCTTACAAGAAAAACCCTGAAGATCCAGACAATGTTTATAAGTTAGCAGCTGGGCAGTATAAGATTAAAGTTACTGAAGAAGGCTACAAGCCAGAAGAACAGACTCTGGACCTTGCAGGGGATAAGACTGTAAAGATTCAACTTAAGGTGGATAAGACCAAGCTAGAAGAAGCCATTGCCAAAGCTGAAAAAGTGAAGAAGGCAGACGAAACTAGCCAAGATGGGACAGATGTAGCTATAGACGAGACCTGGGTAACCCCAGCAGTCCAAACCGCCTTCGATCAAGCCTTGAAGAAGGCAAAAGCAGTTAACGAAAAAACTGATGCAAGCCAAGACGACGTCAACCAAGCTGCAAAATCACTAAAAGATGCTATGGATAACTACACTCCAGAAAATGGGACAAAAGAAGTTGTAGCTCCTGTAGATAAAGCGAAGCTAAAAGAAGCCTTAAGTCAGGCGGAAGCAATGAAGAAGGCAGATGCAACAAGTGCAGATGGAAAAGACGTGGACACAGGCAAGACCTGGGTTACTCCAGAAGTGAAAGCTACCTTCGACCAAGCCTTGGAAAAAGCAAAAGAAGTTAACGAAAGAACTGATGCAAACCAAGACGAAGTCAACCAAGCAGCAAAAGCACTCGAAGATGCCATAAAAGCNAGAGGAGTATATAGATTATTACAATAACGAAAGAATTCAATCAAAAACAAAATGGATGCCACCTACAAAGTATAGGTTAGCATCCACTACAACGAATTAATTAAATATTGTGTCCAGTTTTATGGGTACACATCAGGCCTGGTTTAGACTTTAAGATTTTTAATTCACCCTGTTGGGAAGGTCCTTGCCTTGGGCCAGGGCCAGGAGGTTGTCTCGGGCGTTTTCTCCCATTTCCATCCGGGCAGCATAGGTGGCATTGCCCAGGTGGGGAGACAGGACCACTTGGTCCATGGTCAAAAGGTCTGGATGGACCTTGGGCTCAAATTCATAAACGTCCAAGGCGGCACCGGCAATTTTTTTGTCCTTCAAGGCTTGGACCAGGGCTTTTTCATCTACAATGGGTCCCCGGGAGGCATTGATAAGAATGGCAGATTCCTTCATCAATCCCAGGGCATCCTTGGAAATCAAGTGGTGGAGTTGGGGTTGGTAGGAGGTATGGATGGTAATAAAGTCGGATTTTTGTAGGACTTGGGCCAGGTCCATGTAACGAAGGCCCAGGTCTTCCAGGTCACCTTTTCGGGTCCTGGAAAAATAAACCACTTCCATACCAAAGGCCAGGGCTCTTTTGGCCACTTCAGACCCAATACGACCCAGGCCGATAATGCCCAGAACCTTACCCTTGACTTGTTGGCCTAAAAAGAAGGTAGGCCGCCAGCCTTGGAAGTCTCCCTGGCGAACCAGTTTGTCTCCAGGGACGAGTCCCCGGGCTGCTGCCAAGAGGAGGCCGAAGGTCATTTCAGCTGTGGATACAGCAGAAGAAGGAGCCGGGGCATTGGTAACGGCAATCTTTTTATAGGCGGCATACCTGGTGTCAATGTTGTCAAAACCAGCACCGTAGTTGGCCACCAATTTTAAATTTTCCCCTGCATCTAGGATTTTCTGGTCAATCCTGTCGGATAGGGGACACAAGAGGGCATGGGCATCTTGAATCCTCATCTTGAGTTCCTCCCGAGATAGGGGCTCCAGGGAATCGTGGTAGTCTATAGTATAAACTTTGGCTAAATCATCAAAAATTTCTTGGGGTATTCGGCTAGTAATCAATAATTTCATAAGGACCTCACTTTCTCTTTCTAGTCTACCACATTTTTCTGTAGAGGGGGAGACATTCATGCTATAATGAAAAGACCAAATACAAAGGAGGTTGACATGTTTAGCAATGCGCAAATTTACGGCCAATTGGCCCTGGGGATGGCCTGTATCCTCATCCCCCTTACGGGCATGGTCTATCTCAATATAAGAAAAAATGCAGAAATAAAGTATGCAGTAGCTGGGGCTGTGGTCTTTTTTTCCTTTGCCCTGGTTTTAGAAAAGATGCTTCATCTAGTGGTTCTGCCCCTTATTGACCAGGAAAAGCAGACCTGGCTCTATGTCCTCTATGGGGCCTTGGCGGCGGGAATTTTTGAAGAAATTCCCCGTTATTATGTCTTAAAAATCATGGACAAGAAGAAAAGTTTGGGGACCTATGATGCTCTCCAATATGGCCTGGGCCACGGAGGATTTGAAATGACTATCTTGGTGGGCCTGACGGGAATCAGTCATTTTTTCTTAGAAAGAAAGGTCAATGCTCTAGGGCTAGCGACTATCTTAAAGGATATTCCTCCAGCCTACCATGGTCAGGTCAAGGAGAGCATCCAAGCCCTAGCTTCCATCCAGGGGGTTCAAGTGATCCTACCCCTAGTGGAAAGAATCTTAGCCTTGAGCTTTCATTTGGCCATGGCCCTTTTAGCCTATTTTATTGTCCGGGGATTTTTGAAAAAATCAGCCCTGGTTTTGGCTGTAGGTCTACACTTTCTCATGGACCTGCCGGCCATGCTCTTTCAAGTGGGCCTGGTAAAAAGTCTCCCGGCCATTTATGGGGGTTACTTGGTTATGGTCCTGGCCATCTTCTACTGGCTCAGCCGGGTCTATAGACAAGGGACAAGGGAAATTTTGCAAGAAGATAAAGGAGGAGACGATGACCATGACCATGGAAGCATTTGAAGAATTTTTAAGGAGCCAGGGAGTGGACGATGCCCTCTTGGCAGAGGTCAAGGCCTTTCGGGAGGAATACCCCCGGGAAATGGAAGACCGGATTGGGACTTTAAACTATAAATTTTACGGAGGGGAAGTCTGGACCCAAGCCATCCTGGCCCTATTAGAAGGGGCCCACCTCCTCCTGTCTGGGCCCAAGGCTACGGGGAAAAATGTCCTGTGTGCAAACCTGTCCTTCCTCTTTGGGCGGCCCCAATGGACGGTTTCCTTGAACATGACCAGCGATGCCCATGGCCTGGTGGCCAGCGACACCTTCAAGGACGGGGAAGTAGTCCTCAAACCAGGACCCGTCTACCAAGCCGCCAGGTATGGGGGCTTTGGGGTCTTGGATGAAATCAACATGGCAAAAAACGAGGCCTTATCTGTCATCCATTCTGCCCTGGATGACCGGAGAATTTTAGACATTCCGGGTTATGACCTCTTAAGGCTCCATCCTGCCAGCCGATTTTTGGCCACCATGAATGATGGCTACCTGGGAACCCGGGACCTAAACGAGGCCCTGGTGAGCCGGTTTTTAGTCTTGGATATGCCGGCCATTTCTCAAGAAAATCTTATCAAGATCCTCATGGACCACACCGGAATCCGTCGAGACCCGGCCCAACTTTTTAGCCAGCTCTTTATGGACCTCCAAGAAAAAAGTCTCCATGCAGAAATTTCCTCCAAGTCCATTGACCTAAGAGGTCTCCTTTATGCCCTCCAACTCATGAAAAGAGGTTTGGGAATCTTTCCGGCCCTGGACCTGGGTCTGGCCAACAAGTGTTTTGATTCCTATGAAAAAGACCTGGTCCAAGACACCATCAAGACCCTCTTTAGTTGGGATATGAAGGGGCAGGACTTCTTTGACTAGGCAAGAAAGGGACCAAATCAGACAAGATAACATCCTCTGGACGGTGGCCGGGACCTATGAAAACCTACCCCAAGACCGGATGCTTTCTAGAGGGGGATTGGTCTATCGCAGTGCCTTGGAGGGTCTTATTTATAAACACTATGAGGGTAAAAAACTTTTGAATTTCTTTCGTAGCCAGGTCTATTCTAGGTCCCATGACCAGGACTTAAGGGTCCTGGCCCAGCTTTATTTTGACTACCAGCTCAAGGACCTGATGGAGGGAGAAAGGCCTGGGGCCTATGCCCACCGTCTGGCCTATCTGGAAGACTTAAAAGAGAAGTTGAAAGAAAAAAAGGACAGGACCTTTCAAGAGGAACTTTTGTATGCTTACATCCAGGCCTTGGGTGGAGGTCTACAGCTGGAGCCCTATAAAGAAATCCTAAGAAGACTTATGAGAAAAAGTCCCTTGGAAACAGGCCGGGCCATCCAGGACTTGGAAAGAATTTATCGGAGCCTGGCCTGGGACCAGGAGGAAGGACCCAGGCGGCTTCCTAGTTTTGAGAAAGGCCAGGAAGAAAAGTCCCAGGCTAGGGAAGACAAGACCAAAGAGGCAAAAATCCTTCCGGCCAAGGACAAGGTCAAGGAAACGGAATCTCTAGAAAAATATACGGTTGAAGCGGCCGAATTTACGGGTGTCCTCTTAATGGATGAAGAGATGCAGGCCTTGGAGGAGGCAGCTGGGGACCTGGGTCAGGCCCAAAGTCCCTTTGACCCCAAAATCCATGAAAAGGTCATCCAGCACTATGGCCAAGCCTCCCAGGAAAGGAGCCAGCTTTTGGCATTGGAAGAGAAAATTTGCCAGGGCATCCACCAGGGCATCCGTCTCCATAGGACCAAGGGCCACTATCTCCAAGATATGAAGTCCAGCTACTACCAATCCCTGGCCCAAGACCAAGAAAAGAAAAACCTCCAAGCCTTTCAAGACAGGGCCACAATTTACCGGAGAAACATCAACCAATTAAAAAGTCTTTTAAAAAAGACCCTTCTGGACCAAAGTCAAGAGGAAAGCCAAAGGTCCAGGTCGGGTGACCTGGAAGCGGCTTGGGTTTGGCAGGAGGTCATCTTGGGCAACAAGCAGGTCTTTCGAAACCGCCTGGCCCAGGAGCCGGGGCAATTTACGGTGGATCTTTTGATGGATGCATCTGGGTCCCAGGAAGACCACCAGGAAGACGTGGCTATCCAGGCCTATATCCTGGCCCAGGCCCTGGTGGCCCTCCATATCCCCACCCGGGTTTTGGGCTTCCACAACCTCTACAACTATTTAGTTATAGAAGAATACCGGGACTATAGGGATGGGATCCAGGAAAACAGGCAGATTTTTCGCTACCAGGCCACCGGGTCCAACCGGGACGGCCTGGCCCTGGCCTACCTCTATGAGAGTATGAAAAAAGACCCCAACCGGAGGTCCCTCCTGGTGGTCTTAAGCGATGGTCGGCCTAATGACCGTATCCACTTAGGCTTGGCAGCCGACCAGAGAAGTCCTGGCCTTAATTATGAAGACCAGGAAGCCCTGGAAGATACAGCCCAGATGGTTTTAAACCTCCGGCTTAAAGGAATCCAGGTCTTGGGTGTTTTTACCGGCCAGGAGGAAGACCTGGACAAGGAAGTAAAGATTTATGGACGAGACTTTGCCTATATCAAGGACATGGACCGATTTTCCATCATCGTTGGAAAGTTTTTTAAAAGCTTTGTGGAAAGATGGAGATAATTTTTTCAAATTGGGTATAAGAAGATTAGATTAGAAGGTCTTAAAATAAGTTAGGATCCTACATCTTGAGTAAGGAGGAAAATTATGGCAATTATTGAAAAAGGTCAAAAAGCACCAGAGTTTGATTTAACCAACCAAAAAGGAGACCACATTAAATTATCAGACTACAAGGGAAAATATGTCCTGCTATCCTGGCATCCACTGGCATTTACCCCTGTTTGTACAGATCAAATGAGAGATCTTGAAGCCAACTATAACTTCTTTGCAGACCACAATACAGAAGTTTTGGGAATGAGCGTAGACCCCCAACCCTCTAAAAAGGTTTGGGCAGAAACCCTATGCTTGAGTAACTTAAACATCCTATCAGACTTTAAACCCTTAGGAGAAGTTTCCAAGGCCTATGGAGTTTGGCAAGAACATTCCGGAGCTTCTGGAAGGGCTGTTGTCCTAGTTGGACCCGATGGAACTGTTCTTTGGTCCCACAAGTATGAAGATTCCATCAAGCCAGATATTGAAAAAATTAAAGAAATTGTTTCTCAATGCAAGGCATAAAAAAATAAAAAAACGTGTAGGAGAAATTGATATGTACCCTCTTTACTGGACAAACCAGTAAGGAGGGTATTTTTGTGAAATATAGCTATGAATTCAAAAAAGAGTGCATACAGTTGTATAGGCAAGGGAAATGGCCTGATACACCTGATGGGACCAAAGAAGAAAACCTTCATGCTTCCATTAGAAAATGGTTTAGATTAGAAGAACTTCATGGCCCAGAAATTTTAAACCATGGAAATAATATCCACTGGACACCAGATGAAAAATTAGAAATGGTGTCGAAAGTGCTGGCTGGAAATTCAATAAAGGCAACTGCAATCGAAAATGGAATAAATGAAGGACAACTTTATTCATGGCTTAACAAGTATAAAAAGGATGGATATAATGGTCTTGTGAATAAAAAGAAAGGCCGTAAATCTAAAAATACAACCATGAAAAAGAAAAATATCCATAAACCAAAAGAACTGAATGAATCCGAAAGAGAAGAACTCATAAGACTTAGAGCAGAAAATGAATATATGAAGGCTGAGAATGAAATAATAAAAAAAGAGATCGCCTTGAGAGAAGAACGTTACGCTGCGCAACTCAAGGCGAAAAAGCAGCGATTGTCAAAGAACTCAAAGAAAAAGGATACAGACTAAAGGATCTTTTAAGAGCCATTGATTTGCCGAGGTCAACATACTACTTTGAACTAAATAAAGTGGATAAAATAAAAGTTAAGAATCGTCCGATTGCAGATAAAATAGCCCAAATCTTTCACCTACACAAAGGAAGATATGGAGTGCGAAGAGTCTATATGGAGTTAATAAATCAAGGCTATGTCATAAACCATAAAAAAGTACAAAGGATTATGCACGAACGAAAACTTTTTGGAAAGGGCTCTAAAGAAAAATACCACTCCTATCAGGGGAAAATAGGTAAAGTAGCAGATAATCTAATCAATAGAGACTTCAAAGCAGATAGACCTTTACAAAAATGGACCACGGATGTCTCTGAATTTAAATTTTCTTGGGGTAAATGCTACATCTCTCCAATACTTGATATGTATACCAATGAGATTATCTCCTACGACTTATCCTTAAGTCCTAATTTAAAACAAATATCTACTATGTTAAGAAGAGCATTTAGAAAATTTCCAAAACTAAAGAACTTAATACTACATTCAGATCAAGGTTGGCAATACCAACATAAATATTATGTCAATGAGCTTAAAAAACATGGGATAAAGCAATCCATGTCAAGAAAAGGGAATTGCTATGATAACTCCATTATGGAGACATTCTTTGGAAGGCTAAAAAATGAAATGTATTATGGTTATGAAAAGAGCTATCGCTCTTTTGACGAATTTTCGAGAGCAATAGAGGAGTATATAGATTATTACAATAACGAAAGAATTCAATCAAAAACAAAATGGATGCCACCTACAAAGTATAGGTTAGCATCCACTACAACGAATTAATTAAATATTGTGTCCAGTTTTATGGGTACACATCACANAGAGGAGTATATAGATTATTACAATAACGAAAGAATTCAATCAAAAACAAAATGGATGCCACCTACAAAGTATAGGTTAGCATCCACTACAACGAATTAATTAAATATTGTGTCCAGTTTTATGGGTACACATCACAAGGGTGGTTTTTTATTTTGGCCCCAAGTCAATCTATGGTATAATAGCTAGAGATTGGAGGGTTTTTGTGGAAAAGAAGACATGCCAAATTAAGGGGCTTAAGATTGCCTATGTACTCCAAGGCCAGGGGGACAAGTATTGTGTCATTGCCCATGGCTGGGGTACCAACATAGAAACCATGATGGGGGTCTATGAACAAGTTAAGAAAAACTACCGGGTCCTCCTATACGATGCCCCGGGTTTTGGGCAAAGTGATGACCCCAAGGAGGTTTGGGGAACAGAAGACTATGCCGATTTTTTAAAAGACCTCTGTGACTACTTTGAAATTGACAAGGCTGACTTTATTGGCCATTCCTTTGGAGGCAAGACCCTGACAATTTTTGCTGTGAAATATCCAGACCTGGTCAGGCGCCTGGTCTTAATCGATGCTTCCGGCGTTCTACCCAAACGGGGTCTGGACTATTATTTTAAGGTTTATTCTTTTAAGTTTTTGAAAAAAGTCTACCTCTTTTTCCACAGGGGCCAGGGCAGAGACAAGGCCCTGGAAGGCTTTTATAAAAAGTTTGGGTCTGATGACTACCAGGCTTCCCAGGGAATCATGCGTAAGACCTTTGTCAAGGTAGTCAATGAATCCACGGAAGCCTATTTTCCAAAAATTAGCCAACCCACCCTCTTGATTTGGGGCCGACAAGACGAGGCCACCCCTCTTTGGATGGGGAAGGTCTTTGAAGAAAAAATCCCTGATGTCGGCTTGGTTGAGCTCAATGGAGGCCACTACAGCTATGTAGACGACTATGGAACCTTTTCTGCTGTCATTGGCTCATTTTTAAAGGATTAAGGAGAAGAATATGGAGAAAGCATTTTTATATGGCCTTCTGTACCTGGTCTACTACCTGGGTCTGGCAGGTCTTACTTACTACACCATTCGAAAAAATAGCCCCGACCCCCTGCATATGATGCAGCTGGAAGGCTACCAACCCCGGGACTATAAACTTTGGCTCAAGGAAAACAAGTCCTTTAAATTTGCCCTAAAAACCACCAGCAGTCAAAACAAGACTCCCCTGGTTTGGACAGACCGGGCAAAGCGCCTCCACAAAAAACACCTAACAACGGTTCTTTTGGTCCTACTTGTCTTCTTGGTCCTATCCATCTTCCTCTACAAGTATTTCTTTTGGCTACTTTTCTACCCCCTCTGCCTGGGGATTTTTGCCTATAGCCAATTCCAATGGATTATCCTGGCGGCCAAGTTGAACCTACCCCTGGAAAACAAGATCAACCAGGGCTTTTATGATGCGGCCAAGGAAAAGATAAGGGCCCGAAAGGACCTGTCTGTCGTTGGAATTACCGGATCTTTTGGTAAGACCTCTACCAAGTTTATGATAGCTACCATTCTGGAAGAGGCCTTTAAGGTCCAAACCACCCCTTCTTCCTTTAACACCCCCATGGGGTTATCCAAGGTCATCAACAATGACTTGACAGAAAACAAGGAAGTTTTTGTGGCGGAATTGGGAGCCAAGGAACCGGGAGAAATTAAAGAGGTGGCCGACCTGGTCCAACCCACCATTGGGGTTATTACCGCTATTGGTCCTACCCACATGCACCTCTTTAAGACCATAGAAAATATTCAAAAAACCAAGTATGAACTTATTGAAGCCTTGCCCCAAGATGGGGTGGCCATCTTTAACGTAGACAATGCCTATGTCCGAGAATTGGCCGATGGCTGTGACCGAAAAACCATCCGCTATGGTATGGACTTGGACCAAGACCTGGATGTCTTTGCCGACCAAATCCAAGTCGGGGCCCTGGGATCCAGCTTCCAGCTCCACTTGCCGGACCAAGACCCTGTCCTATGCGAGACCATTCTTTTGGGTAAACACAATATTTCCAACCTCCTAGCAGCGGCTTGTATTGCCTATAGCCTGGGAATGACAGCAGACCAAATTGCAGCTGGGATCCAAAGGGTCCAACCCGTGGAACACCGTCTCCAATTAATTCAAGGCCCCAGTGGGGTCAATGTCATTGATGATGCTTTTAACTCCAACCCCGTTGGAGCCCGAGCAGCCCTGGAAGTCCTAGGAGCCTTCCAAGATGCCAAAAAGATTATCATCACTCCTGGCATGGTGGAATTAGGAGATATAGAAGAAGAGGAAAATGAAAAACTGGGCCAAGAAATTGCCCAAGTTGTGGACTACTGTATCCTGGTAGGAGAAAAACGGACCCAACCCATCCAAAGGGGTCTAAAGAAAGCAGGCTTTTCCCAAGACCGGCTCTTTATCGCCCAAAGCCTAGATGAGGCCACCCAGATTTCCGCCCACTTAACAGGGCCTGGAGATGTAGTTTTAATTGAAAATGACTTACCCGACAGCTATAATGAGGTGTAAGTAGTCTTCCCCAGGTCCAGGCCTGGGGATTTTTATGGAATTTTAGAAAAATATCTAAGGCCCTGTAAAGACTTGGCCAAAGTTTGCAAAACTTTTGATAAAAGCAAACGCTCCAGCCTGGAGTGTGATAAAATAAAGGTAGAAAGTCTATATTTTAGGAGGAAGTATGAAAACAATCGGAGTCTTGTTTGGCGGTAAGAGCGTCGAACATGAAGTGAGTGTCATTACTGGAGTTCAAGTGATGGAGAACTTGAACAAGGACTATTGTGTGGTTCCCATCTATGTAAAAAAAGATGGCCAATGGCTGGGAGGAGAAAGTCTAAAGGATTTCAAGTCCTTTAAAAACCAAGATTTTTCCCAGGCCTATCCAGTTTATTTTAAGGCCGGAATCCCCTCCTTGTTCCACTTGCAAAAGCAAAAGGGAGGTCTTTTAAAGGGAGACCAACTGGTGGAAGAGGAAAGAAAAATTGACTGTATCATCAATGCCCTCCATGGGACCAATGGAGAAGACGGGTCCATGCAGGGGCTTTTGGAACAATGGTCTGTAGCCTATACAGGCTGCCAGGTGCCAGGCTCAGTCCTGGGGATGGACAAGGTCCTTATGAAGGAACGCTTTAGCCATTGTGGCATCCAACAAGTGGCCTATACCTGGTTTAAGGCAAGGGATTGGAAGGAAAACCGGGGCCAAGTTCTGGAAAAAATCAAGGAAATTGGCTACCCCCTTATGGTAAAACCCTCCACCCTGGGTTCCAGTATTGGGATTTCCAAGGTCAAGGAAGAAAAAGACCTGGAAGCTGCTGTGGACTTGGCCCTATCCTATGACAAAAAAGTAGTGATAGAGCATGCTGTGGACCAGTTGAGAGAACTGAATATTTCTGTTTTAGGGGCCAATGGTTCCTATGACTTAAGCCCCATTGAAGAGCCCAAGAGCCTTAACGACCTCTTGACCTTTGATGAAAAATACATCCATGCCAACAACAAGGCCGGGGAAAAAACCTCTGGCAAGGGAGGACGAAATATCGTGGTTCCCGAGGCGGATGTCCTGGAAGCCATCCATACCATGGCCCGGTCTGCCATGGATGCCATTGACGGGGCCGGAGTGGTTCGGATTGACTTTATGATGGAAGGGGACCAAGTCTACCTTAATGAAATCAACACCCAACCTGGGAGCATGGCCTTCTACCTCTGGGAAGAAGCGGGACTGTCCTTTAAAGACCTCCTGGATCGAATTATAGAGACTGCAGAAGAAAAGAAAAGGGAAAAGGACCAAATTATCTATTCCTACGAAAGCAACTTATTTCAAAGGTCAGGATTTGGTTCTAAATT
Organism: Urinicoccus timonensis; assembly: GCF_900232945.1. Lineage (GTDB taxonomy): Bacteria > Bacillota > Clostridia > Tissierellales > Peptoniphilaceae > Urinicoccus > Urinicoccus timonensis. The sequence goes on along the minus strand of NZ_OCTU01000001.1, from coordinate 693,723 downwards.
ATAGGTGATAAGATTGATACAAGACAAGCTGTTGGATTATTTAAAAAAACCCAGAACGGAAAAAGAAATTTTCAACCACTTCCAAGTGGATGGCCCCATGCGCAAGGAAGTGCGAAAGCTATTGAATAAATTGGAAGATCAAGGAAGGATTGGCCGGACCAAAAAGGACCGCTACCAAAGCCTTGAAGATGAAGATTGGATCAAGGGAGAATTTCAAGGAAATAAAAGAGGGTTCGGCTTTGTCTTGCCTGTCGACCAAGACCTAGAAGACATCTATATTGATAAAGCAGATACCGCCGGAGCCTTAGACAAGGACCAAGTCCTGGTTAAGATGGTGGATGAAAAAGACCGCCGGGGCCAGGTGGTCCGAATCCTAAGCCGGGGCCGGAAGAAGTTGGTGGGGACCTTTGAACGGTCCCAAAAGGACTTCGGTTTTGTCCGACCGGACGACCACCACTATGCCAAGGATATCTATATTGGAAAAAAACAAGTAAATGGTGCCAAGGATGGGGACAAGCTGGTGGTGGAAATCATTAGTTGGCCCGACAATGACCGGAACCCAGAGGGAAAAGTTCTGGAAATCCTGGGCCATAAAAATGACCCCCAAGTGGAAATTTTGGCCATTGCAAAAGAAATGGACATCCCCATGGACTTTTCCAAAAAGACCTTGAAGTATGCCCGAGACCTCCAAAAAGAAGTGGACCCCAAGGACTACCAGGGCCGCTTGGACCTAAGAGAGGAAAATATCTTCACCATTGATGGGGCCGATTCCAAGGACTTTGACGATGCCATTTCCATTGAAAAAATAGACAAGGGCTATAGGTTGGGAGTCCATATTGCCGATGTGGCCCACTATGTCAAGGAGGACAAGGCCATTGACAAGGACGCCTACCTCCGGGGAAATTCCGTCTACCTTTTAAGCAAGGTCATCCCCATGCTGCCCAAGGAATTGTCCAATGGAATCTGCTCCCTAAACCCCCAAGTGGACCGGCTCTGCCTAAGCGTCATCATGGAGGTAGACCTAAAGGGTAGGGTGAAAAAACACAAGATTTGTGAAAGTGTCATCCGGTCCAAGGCCCGACTGGTTTATGACGATGTCAGCAACTACCTGGACCATGGTAAGACCCATCCCTCCTTTGCGGGTTTGGAAGAAGACCTGGACCATGCCTTGGAGTTGGCAAAAATCCTCCAGGAAAAGCGCCACAAGCGAGGGGCCATTAACTTTGACATGGAAGAAAGAGAAATCAAGTTGGATGAAAATGAACGAGTCCTGTCCATTTCCATTGCCCAAAGACGCTGGGCCAACAAGGTCATTGAAGAGTTCATGATTCTCTGTAATGAAACAGTGGCAGAGCACTATTATTGGATGAAGGTTCCCTTCCTCTACCGGATTCACGAAGAGCCTGACAAGGAAAAACTCTTGAGTCTCAACCAAATCATGCGGCCCTTTGGCTACCGTTTGAACCAGGTAGAGGACATCCAACCAGGGAAAATCCAAGACCTCCTGGAATCTGTCCAGGGTAAGGTGGAATACCCCCTTATTGAAATGCTGGTTCTTAGAAGCTTGAAAAAGGCCAAGTACAGCCCCATTATGGAGGGCCACTTTGGCCTGGCCAGTCGCTTTTACAGCCACTTTACCTCCCCCATCCGTCGCTATAGTGACCTACAAATCCATAGGATCATTAAAGACGACCTCCATGGTCTCTTGAATATGGGTCGGATTAACCATTATGAAAATATCTTGGATGAGGTAGCTTTCCATGTTTCGGCCACAGAAAAATTAGCTGTGGAGGCCGAAAGAAGAGTAGAAGATGTCAAGATTGCCGGATACATGGAAGACCATCTAGGAGAAGAATTCGATGGCATGGTTTCAGGAATCACAGCCAGTGGAATCTTTGTCCAATTGGAAAACACTGTGGAAGGCTACATAGGCTATGAATCTATGGACGACTTCTTTACCTTTGATGAAAACCGATATATTGCCCTGGCCAAAAATGGCCGTAAGTTCTACCTGGGTATGAAGTTGAGAATCCGGGTGGAATCCGTAGAAAAAGAAAAAGGACATATAAATTTTAGTTTGGTAGGTGACCCCTTTGGCGAAAAAAAAGACCAAGAAGACAAATGAATTGGCCAGCAACCGCAAGGCCAGACATGATTATTTTATAGAAGACAGCCTGGAGGCCGGCCTGGTCCTAGTGGGGACAGAAGTCAAGTCCATCCGCAAGGGGAGTGTCAGCTTGGCGGATGCCTATGCCTCCATTCAAAAAGATGAGGTCTATGTGGAAAATATGCATATAGCCCCCTATGAAGAGGGCAACCGCTTCAATGTAGACCCTTTGAGAAAGAGAAAGCTCCTCCTCCATAAAAAAGAAATCCAGAAGCTGAAAAAGAGCCTGGATCAAAAGGGCAAGACCCTGGTCCCCCTAAAACTCTACCTGGTTCGGGGAAGGGTCAAGATGGAGTTGGGCCTGGTCCAGGGGAAGAAGCTCTATGACAAGCGCCAAGCCCTTAGGGAAAAAGAAATCAACAAGAAACTTAGGGACTTTACCAAGTATTAAAGGTCTAAGAAAAATCTAGGAAAATCTATTGACAAGCTTCCACCACAATGTTAAAATAGAAAATTTATTGACGCCAACCCTTAAATATGTTATACTGTTAAAGTAAATCATTGTATAGAAGGGTGGTAGTACAGTGAATCAGATGGAGCAAATTCGTAAGGAATTAACGAGACATATTGGTAAGCGTGTGATTTTAAAGGCAGACAAGGGACGGAAGAAAATCGTAACCCGACGGGGACGTTTGGTGGAAGTTTATCCCAGCCTGTTTGTTGTAGATATTGAACATGAAGTCAGTGAAGGAAATCGGACAATTTCCTACACCTTTTCCGATGTGTTAACATCAACCGTCAAATTAACTATTATTGACGATGACCAAGTGGAAAATAAAAAAATTTCCTAGATAAAAAAGTTCTTCTCTAAGGGGGGGACTTTTTTTGTATCCTGGGACCTATACCCGGCCCAGGCCATATGGTATAATAAAAAAGACTTTTATTTGGAGGAATTATGGACCAACTTGTCATGAAAAGCAGAGGAAAAATAAATAGGGGTTTAAAAATTTTGGGGAAAAGACCCGATGGCTACCACAATCTGGATTCCATCATGATCCCCATTAGTCTGCAGGATACCATCACCCTGACCAAGAGAGACCGGGGCCTGGTCTATGAAAGTAACCTGATTGAGCTGGATTGGACTTCGGATAATTTTTGTAAAAAAGCCCTAGACCTTCTAGAAGAAAAACTGGGAAGGACTTTTTCTCTGGAAATCCAATTAGAAAAGAGAATTCCCCTGGGAGCTGGCCTAGCCGGAGGGACAGCCAATGGGGCTAGCATCTTAAAGGGTCTAAACCAGCTCTATGACCTAAAGCTAGACTTAAAAGACCTCCAAGCCTGGGCCTTGGACCTAGGGGCAGACTTTCCCTTTTGTCTCTACGACCGGCCAGCTCGAGTCCAGGGGATTGGGGAAAAAATTCAGCCTCTAGAGGGAAAGGAAGAAGCCATCCTCTTGGTCAATCCCGGCTACCAACTTTCCACTCCAGAAGTCTATGCCTGGTACGACCAAGATATGGATCGGGGCATCCAAGACCAAGCCATCAATGACTTGGAGGGACCTGTCCTAAGACGACACCCTCAACTGGTTCAAGTTCGAGAGAGCCTGGAAGCCACAGGAGCCTATGAGGTCTCCATGTCCGGATCAGGACCCACATTTTACGCAGTTTATGAAAATCAAGGCCAAAGAGACCAGGCCAAGGAAAAATTAGAGGGGACTTTTGAAAAAGTCCTGGCCTGCTCAACAGTCTTATAGGAGGAAATATGCAAGGGATTGGTGTATACGACAGTGGCCTGGGAGGCCTGACTGTCCTAAGAGAGCTCAAGAGATGCTTTCCTAAAGAAAAATTCATTTATTTTGCCGATACGGCCCACCTGCCCTATGGGACCAAGAGCCTGGACCAAATCAGGTCCTACGGGCAAGGAGCAGGAAGGCACTTTCAAGAAGCTGGAGTCAAGGCCCTAGTGGTGGCTTGTAATACAGCTACCGGGGCAGCCCTAGACCTCTTGCGAGACCAAATGCCCTGCCCTGTTTTGGGAGTTATTGAGCCGGGAGCCAAGGCCGCCCACCAGGCTTCTAAGAATAAAAAATATGCTCTTTTGGCCACCCAGTCCACCATAGACCGGGGCCTCTACCAAGCCTACTTAAAAGACCTAGACCCTCGGGCCCAGGTCTACGGTCTGGCCTGTCCCCAGATGGTACTGGCAGTAGAAGATGGCCTGGCAGACCACTATATTGGCAGAAAAATTGTCTGGGAATATCTGGACCAGCTTCCGGCAGACTACGATACTTTGATCTTGGGCTGTACCCACTTTCCCTTGGCCCAAAAGGCCGTGGAAGACTATTTCAAGCAAAAAAAGAGACAGGTCAAGGTCATTGATCCGGCCATCCAAACCTGTCTGGATCTGGCAGAGACCGTCAAGATGGAAGAGGGAAAGACAGGAAAAACCAACTACTATACCAGTGGAGAAAAGACTCTTTTTAAAGAAAAACTGGAAAAGATTTTCGGAGAAAGAGTCCGGGTAGGTAATTGGGATTTTTAAAGAAAAAAAGAAGATAGAAAAGATATGGGAGCAGAAAACCTGCTCCCATTTTTTTGTGGAGAAAAGGAATTTCAAGAAAGGACTTCAAAAAAACCACCTATAATATGAAAGAAAATGAAAAAAATTAGGTTGGGTCTAAGATAAAAATGAGAGTTAATTCTCTTTTTTTGAAAATCCCTAAGCCCCTAAATATGGGCCTTGTAAAGATCTATGAAAATATTTTCTTATCTTTTCCCTAAAAAGGAAAAAGCAGGAAAAGTCAATTCCTAACATTTGTCAAAGAAAAATCAATAAACATGTTGCAATTTGTGAGATTTAGTTTATAATAGTACATGAGCATTGAAAAAAGGAAAAGTGAAGTCAATTTGATTTCACACGTTAAACGGTTTTGAGCAAAACCGGAAAACCTTTACTAATTAATTATTTATATTTTATGATGGAGGGAAAGATGAAAGCTCTAAAAATTATTTTTAAGCTCAGTCCTGTGGCCTTATTAGCTTGGTTACTACTAGCTGGTAAGGGTGGCGGAGAAGGCTTCGACATGTTAATCGCAGGCCCACTTGCTCTTATGTATGCAGGCTTTGTAGCCTATTGCACTGAAGGCATTAAGCCAGCAGATTCAATCGAAACAGCCGTAGAAAATGTTCGCGGAATCCAATTGGTATTTTTTATTTTAATGATGGCTTACGCTATGGCTGGTTCATTTATGCAAACAGGTGTAGGGGCTGCTACAGTTAACCTTGCACTATCTGCAGGACTTTCTGCAAAAACAGTTGCTCCAGTTGGTCTACTTGTAACAGCAGTTCTTTCTGTTGCAACAGGTACTTCCTGGGGAACATTCGCAGCTTGTGCTCCAATTTTCTTATGGTTAAACCACATTGTTGAAGGAAACTTACTTATTACAGTTTGTGCCATCACTGGTGGAGCAGGATTTGGAGATAACATCGGTTTAATCTCTGATACAACAGTTGTATCCTCTGGGATCCAAGGTGTTGAAGTTATCGACCGTATCCGTTACCAAGGTGTTTGGTCAATCCTATGTTTAGCTGCAACTTGCATTATCTTCTTCGTACTGTCTGCAGGTCTTCCTGCTAAATCAGCTACAGGTGCTGAAGCTTATGCAAACATCTCTCAAGAAACTTTAGACTTCTTAGCTGAAGAACGTCCAGACGCTTTAGCCTTACTACAACAAGTACGTGATGGTGTTCCAGTTTACATGGTTCTTCCACTAATCTTCGTAGTAGTTATCGCTATCGCAGGAGTTCCAACAATCTTCTGTCTAGCTCTTGGTATCTTCGCAGCTATGATTCTAGGTTTAGTTGCTGGTACTGTTGACAGTGTTCCAGTATTCTTAGAAGACATCGTTCAATCTGGTTTCGCAGATGCAGGTTCTTGGGTTATCGTAATGATGATGTGGATCTCCGGTTTCGGTGGGGTCATGAACAAGATGAAGGCCTTCCAACCACTTGCTGACCTAGTATTAAAGATGTCCAACAGAGTTCGGGGATTGATGACTTGGAACGCTGTATTATCTATTGCAGGTAACGCATTATTAGCCGACGAAATGGCTCAAATCGTAACAGTTGGTCCAATTATCCGTGAATTAGTTGAAGAAAACATTGAATGTAGTGAAGAAGACATGTACTCACTTCGTTTAAGAAACGCAACTTTCGGAGATGCAATGGGTGTATTTGGTGCTCAATTAATTCCATGGCACGTATACATTGCTTACTACATTGGTATTGCTTCTGCCGTATACCCAGTATACGACTTCAAACCAGTAGACTTTATCCGTTACAACATCATGGGCTTTATCGCCGTTGGTTCTTTGTTAATCTTAACATTCACAGGATTAGACAGAATGGTACCACTATTCGGTATGCCACATGAACCAGAAGCAGTTTTACGTAAAAAACCAAAAACAGCTGCTTAATCTCAAGTCAATGCTTGTAAAAGAGCCCCAGTCGGGGCTCTTTTTTTTCATGACCTAACCCGAAATCTTTGATTTCGAGGTAGGTTCACAGACAATTGCAACCAAATTAAAATTTGGGCAATTGGTTGCATAAGACCTACTATGGCTCCTTCGTCGCCAAGTTAGGTCTGGAAGAGGTCGCGGCGTTTCAAATCTTTGATTTGACAGCAAGCGACCATAGCCCATATCATAGGTCAGATACTAAGATTTCCCAAGAGGTCGAGTGAAACTGTAGGGGCTGGCTGGTCCAGCCCGTTCTCCTCAATTCCGAATATGTTTATGGAGGGACGAATCTCTATTTATATTATCCCCTATATTCATTCTTTTCTTTATATTCCAGGAGGGGCCTAGGGGCTATCGATGCCCCTTGCCCCTCCTAGGACCTCCCCCTCCACCCTACCTTACTGGATGTAAGAAAAAATCGACAAGCCTAAAAATTCAAAACTCACTTCGCTCAAACATTGAATTTTTTTCATGACCTAGCCCGAAATCTTCGATTTCGTGGCAGGTCTCATGTCAAGATTTCCTGCGAAAGCTTTGCTTGAGCAGCTAGAAATCGACGGCTGTGTCGCCCGTTCTCTCCAATTCCGAATATATTTATGCAGGGCCATTATCCCTATTCACATTCTCTCTATATCAATATATTTCCCTATACGGGCCTGACTAGCAGGCCCCTACAAAACCATTTGCCACCCTGTAGGGGCTGGCTCGTCCAGCCCGATCTCTAAGTCCGAATAGATAAATATAGGGAAGAATATTTATAATCCGAAATTCCTAACTTTGTGCCACCTATTTATAAATAAAAAAATACCCTAACCAAGGGCAATTCTTGTCTAAAATGGGCCAAATTCTAGGCTAATTTTAAAATTTTTTATCCCTGATGGTTACTTGCCTGGAAGGGGTTTTGGCTCTTAGACTCATTTGTAGAGATTTTTTCTTTATGATAAGCTAGTATAGAAAGCTCTTTAGCATATTCTAAATTTGAGATGAAAATTCTTAATAAGTATATTTTTGGGGGCTGCCTTGGGCAGTCCCTTGTCAATGGGTATAAAGCTAGGCCCTTGACTTACAATTAGAAGAAGAGGAGGTAGAATGACTAAAATAAAAGTCGAAAAATTAACTAAAATTTTTGGGAAAAATCCTAAAAAGGCTTATCAGCTCCTAGAAAAGGGGCAGGATAAGAAAGAAATTTTTAAGGAAACAGGAATGACCGTAGGGGTTAACCAGGTTTCCTTTGAAGTCCAAGAAGGGGAGATGTTTGTCATCATGGGCCTTTCTGGGTCGGGAAAGTCCACCTTGATTCGCCTAATAAACCGTTTAATTGAACCTACTGCTGGAGATATTTTCATTGATGGTGAAAATATTTCTCATATGGAGCCGGAGGCCTTGAGGGAGACTAGACGGAAAAAATTGTCCATGGTCTTCCAAAGTTTTGCTCTTTTTCCCCACAGGACGATTTTAGAAAACACGGCCTATGGCTTGGAAATTCAAAATGTGGATGAGGAAACTGGCTTTCAAAAGGCCAAGGAGGCCTTGGAACTGGTCAACCTGGGAGGTTATGAAGACCAATACCCTGACCAACTTTCCGGTGGAATGCAGCAAAGGGTGGGCTTGGCCCGGGCCCTGGCAGCAGATACGGATATTATTCTAATGGACGAGGCTTTTTCTGCCTTAGACCCCTTGATTCGTAAGGGCATGCAGGATGAGTTGGAAAAAATCCAAAGAAAGATGAAAAAAACCATCCTCTTTATCACCCATGACTTAAATGAAGCCTTGAAGCTGGGGGACCGGATTGCCCTGATGCGGGATGGAAAGATTGTCCAAATCGGGAGTCCGGAAGAAATTCTTATGGACCCAGCCAACACCTTTGTGGAACGCTTTGTAGAAGATGTGGATATTTCAAAGGTCTTAACGGCTAAAAATGTCATGATTGAAGCAGAAACGGTGGATAGCAGTCGGCACGGTCCCCGGGTGGCTATGGAAATTATGCGTAAGGCTGAAATTTCAAGCCTCTATGTGGTAGATAGCCAAGACCGCCTCCAAGGGATTGTCACGGCTGATGATGTTATGGCAGCCATCCGACAAGGAAAGAATAGCCTGGATGAAATTTTAATCAAGGACGTTCCCCAAGTGGATGGAGAGATGCCCTTGACGGATATTATTGATATGGTCTATGACACAAAAATCCCCATTGCCGTAGTTAGAGATGGAGAGTTAGAGGGAATTATTATCCGAGGAACGGTTTTAGCAGCCCTAGCAGGAAATGAGGTGGACCATGAATAAATTTGCAGCAATACCTATTGTAGAATGGATTGACCACTTGGTGGACTATTTAAGGGTCCATGGCCAATGGCTCTTTAAACCCATTGATTCGGGTCTAAATTTTATCGTCATGTCCTTGGCTGGTTTTTTCCAATGGATACCGGCCTGGCTCTTTATTCTGGCCCTAACAGGACTTAGCTATTATTTAACCAAGAAAAAAGGTTTGACGGCTTTGGTTTTCTTAGGTTTCTTATACATTTTAAACCAAGGTTTTTGGGCCGACACCATGTTGACCCTGGCCCTGATTTTAACATCAGCCTTAATTTCAATCCTAATTGGGGTTCCCCTGGGGATTTGGATGGCCAAGAAGGAAGGGGTTAATAAGGTAGTGACACCCATCCTGGACTTTATGCAGACCATGCCGGCCTTTGTCTACCTGATTCCAGCTGTTTCTTTTTTCGGAATTGGAATGGTTCCGGGAATTATTGCCTCCATTATCTTTGCCATGCCTCCTGTGACTCGACTGACCAGTCACGGAATCCGGCAAGTGGATGGAGAACTTATTGAAGCGGCGGATGCCTTTGGATCCACAGCTAGCGAGAAGCTTTTTAAGGTGGAATTGCCCTTGGCAAAAAAAACCATTATGCAGGGAATCAACCAAACTATTATGCTGGCCCTGTCCATGGTGGTTATTGCCTCTATGATTGGGGCAGAAGGCCTGGGAACCCAAGTTTACCAAGCCATTACGAGAAATGAAGCTGGTCAAGGTTTTGCTGCTGGTCTAGGGATTGTTATCCTGGCCATTATCTTGGACCGTCTAGTTCAAGCTTTAAATGCAGAACCTTCCCGGGAGAGAAGGGCCAAGAAGTCCTGGCTCAATAGTCCAGGGAAAAAAGCCCTGGTTGGCCTGGGAGTCCTGGTCTTGATTTTCGGTCTAGGAGCCTATCAAAATTCCAGCCCAGGAGCTGGAGGCCAAGACCGGAAGATTATCGGAATTGAACCTGGAGCAGGAATTATGGATGCTACAGAAAGAACCATAAAAGACTATGACCTTCCCTACAGGCTCCAATCCACGTCTTCTGCAGCCATGACCCAAACTCTGGGAGATGCCATTAAGGACAAAAAGGAGATCATCGTAACAGGTTGGTCCCCCCACTGGATGTTCCAAAAGTATGACCTAAAATACCTGGAAGACCCTAAGAATACCTTTGGAGATGCAGAAACCATCAACACCATTGTTAAAGTGGGTCTAAAGGAAGAAAAACCCAATGCCTACCAATTCTTGGACAAGTTTTACTGGACTGTAGATGACATGGAATCTGTCATGGTAGATATGGCCGATGGGAAAAGCCCCCAAGAGGCGGCCAAGATTTGGTTGGATAAGAATCAAGACAAGGTCCAAGAATGGACCCAAGGGATCAACACCAGCTCTGGTGAGTCTCTTGAATTGGCCTATGTAGCCTGGGATACAGAAATAGCCTCCACCAATGTAGTTAAGGCAGCCATGGAGGCCAATGGATTTAAGGTAAAAATCACCCAAGTAGAAGCTGGTCCCATGTGGAATGCCGTGGCAGCCAGCAAGGTAGATGGCATGGTTTGTGCCTGGCTACCAGTAACTCAAAAGCAATACTATGAGGACTTAAAGGACCGTCTTGTAGACCTAGGTCCCAACCTGGAAGGGGCCAAGAGTGGCCTGGTAGTTCCAGCCTATAGTGATTTAAATTCCATTGAAGATTTGAAATAAAAAACCGGAGAAATGACCTGAACCCCAAAAGTTGGACTTAAAAACCAACTAAAGGAGGTCAGGTCAGAAATCCGGTTTTTTATTTTCTATTAAGACCTGTATTTCTTTTCCTAAATCTTTTACAATAGACTTAAGATACAAGAAGGGAGAAAGACATGCAAGATTGGATTATCCTATCGCCCAGTAAGGAAATGGACTGGTCCTTGGGAGACCAGGCCCCCTACCTGGACCCAAGTGCAAAAAAAATAATTGGGAAACTAAGAAGCCTAGACCAAGAAGCCTTAACCGACTGGCTGGGGCTAGACCAAGACTTGGGCCAAAAAATTTACCAGGCCTACCAAGATATTGATAAAGCCCAGGCCAAGCCAGCCATAGACCTCTATCAAGGTCTGGTCTTTCGGCAAATTGAAAGGAACTTGGCCTTGTCAGACTTTGGCCGAAACCATCTCTTAATCCTGTCGGCCCTCTATGGTCCTGTGGAACCCCAAACCTCCATCAACCCCTACCGCTTGGATTTTACCAAGGCCCTGCAAGTAGAGGGGGAGAGCCTGAAGAGCCTGCAAAAGAAAAACTATACAAAAAAGCTAGCTGCTAGCCGGGTCTATAACTTGGCCTCCCAAGAGTTTGCCCAAAGGATTGATAAAAAAGCCCTGGCATCCTGGGTGGACATCAGCTTTTACAAGACCTGGAAGGACAAGAAAAAGGCCCCTTCAGCTACGGCCAAAAAATTAAGAGGACAATTGGCCCAGCATATCCTGACCCGGGGATCCTTGGATATGGAAGTCTTTGAAGACTTTCAATTTGAAGGATATAGGCTAAACTCAGCTTCTAGCCATGAGAATTTAATCTATAGCCTGGACTGAGAAAAAAGAGAAAATTTAAAAATAAAGCCTTGACTTTTCCCCAGACCTTGGGTATACTCTTATATGTTATGAAACCGCAGACAGTAGGTGACCATAAATCCTACCGAGGTGAGAATAAAGACTATCTTTATGATTCGATTTTTTATCTCATTGTGTCTGCGATGAGATTTTTTATTTTACAGAAAACCTAGGGAGGTGAAGCCTTGAAAGAGGAAGTACTTCAATCAAAAGTTGCTTTAGTTGATGAAATTAAAGGCAAAATTGAAAATTCCCATTCGATTGTTCTTGTTAACTATCGTGGTTTAAATGTGGAAGAAGTTACTGAATTACGTGCCAAGTATCGTGAAGCAGGGGTTGATTATAAGGTTTACAAAAACACTATGATGCGCCGTGCTTTTGAAGAACTAGGCCACGAAGAAATCGGTGAATTCTTAAAAGGACCTTCAGCTATAGCCTTTGGTACCGAAGACCCAGTAAGCCCAGCAAAGATCACTGCTGACTTTGCAAAAGACCATGAAGCTTTAGAAATCAAAGCTGGTTTCATGGATGGCGCTGTTATGGACCAAAAAGCTATTGAAGATCTTGCAAAACTACCATCAAAAGAAGAACTTATTGGAAAATTCCTTGGTGGCTTAAACAGCCCACTCCAAGGAATGGTCAATGTGATGAATGGAAACTTAAAAGGATTTGTTGTTGCATTAAATGCAATCGCAGAAAAGAAAAAAGAAGAAGAAACGGCTTAATAGTCATAGGAGGGTAAAGAATGAGCGAAAAAGTACAAGCACTTATTGAAGAAATTAAAGGTTTAACAGTATTAGAATTAGCAGAAGCTGTTAAAGCAATGGAAGAAGAATTTGGCGTAAGCGCTGCTGCACCAGTTGCAGTTGCAGGTGCTGCTCCAACTGCTGGTGGAGCTGCTGGCGGAGCTGAAGAAAAAACTGACTTCGATGTTGTAATTACTGAACCAGGACAAGAAAAAGTTAAGGTTATTAAAGTAGTTAAAGACATCACTGGTCTTGGACTAAAAGAAGCAAAAGCTTTAGTTGACGGAGCTCCAAAAGCAATTAAAGAAGGCGTTCCACAAGCAGAAGCTGACGAAATCAAGGCTAAACTTGAAGAAGTTGGAGCAACTGTAGAAGTAAAATAAATAAAATCTCTAAGAGGGCCTAGGGCCCTCTTTTTTTATGGTCAAAAATTTAAAATCCAGGAGAATTTTCCCTGGAAAAGACTAGGCAAAAAGCTTTGGCTAGTGTAGACTAAACTTAAGAAGATAGAAAAAATAGGGAGGTTAGGATGTTAAAAATTGAAAAGCTAGTCAAGGCCTATGGGGACAAATTGGTCCTTCACGGTATTGATTTGGAAATTAAGCCGGGAGAAATTTATGGCTTTATCGGTAAAAATGGCGCAGGAAAAACCACTACCATTAAGTGTGTCATGGGGCTTTTGGACTATGACCAGGGCAATATTTTTATCAATGGAATGGATACGAAAAAAGACCCCTTGGCCTGTAAGCAAATTTCTGCCTACATACCAGATAACCCTAGGCTCTACGAGTTTTTGACAGGGGCTGAATACATTAACTTTGTGGCGGACATCTATGGGGTCAGTGAGGAAGACCGGATGGACCGGACCCTTCGTCTGGCCAAGGTCTTTGACTTAAAGGAGGACTTAGGAAGTAAAATTTCTAGCTATTCTCATGGGATGAAGCAAAAGTTGGCCATTATTGCCGCCTTGGTCCATGATCCCAAGCTCTTGATCCTGGACGAACCCTTTGTAGGCTTGGACCCTACAGCCACCCACTTTTTAAAGGAGCTCTTTCAAGAAATGGTGGCCAATGGAGCGGCGATTTTCTTTTCCACCCACGTCTTGGAGGTGGCCCAAAACCTCTGCCATAAGATTGCCATTATCAAGGATGGAAAGATTGTCAAGGAAGGGGCCACCAAGGATGTCATCCAGGATTCTTCCTTGGAAAATATCTTCATGGAGTTGATGGGTTATGATCACTAAAAAGTTAAAAATCCTTTTAGGCCTGGAGCTGAAAAGAATTTTGAAAAATAGCCGGTCTTCCACCAAGAGGATCAGCTCCCTGGTTATGATGGTCCTGGTGGGCCTGGCCATGGTCTTTTACTCGGGACTTTTTACCATGATCTTGGTGACATCCAACAACAGTAAGGATCTGGCTCTGGCCTTTGGCTTGGTCCTAACCCTCCTTACCTTTTTCACGGGGATTTCCAATGGCAACAAAAACCTATTTTCCAGGGATGAATTTGAGATTCTCTACCCCATGCCCCTGGGAGAGGGAGATATTTTAATGGCCAAGTTTATTGGCATTTACCTGGACAGTCTTTTTTATGCCTTTGCCATCTTCCTTATCCCCATCGTTTGGTTTGGGATTATCCATGGGCCCCTGGCCTTTATCTTGAACCTCTTGTCGGTCTTGGTCCTACCTATCTTCCCCACCTTTTTGGGGGTCCTTTTGGCCACCCAAATTTCCAAGACCTTCCGTTTTCACAATACAAAAACCCTCCTCCAAGTCTTGGGGACCATTCTCTTCTTGGCTATTTATATTTTCTTTATGACCCAGGCAGACAAATATAGCGACCAACTTGCAGGACTTTGGTCTCGTTTGGCCCAGGGTCTAAGGACCTATTACCTGCCTTTGAGCTTTTTTGACCGGGCCTTTAGCAACCAATCCTTCCTGGGCTTTTTGGCTCTTTTTGCCCTGACCCTTCTTTTACTTTTACTTTTGGGCTATTTCATTATCCGCAACTACATCCAAAACTTTTACAAGGATGCGGGGGCCAAGACCCGGGAAAAGAAAAAATCTGTCAGCTTTTCCAGTGGGTCTAAGTTAAAAAGTCTCTATAAAAAGGAAGTTAAACACTATTTTTGGAGGACCAACTATGTCAGCAATACTATTTTGTCCCCAATCCTTATCCTGGGCCTGGGAGTGGCTTCCCTTCTCATCAAACCGGACCGGATTTTTGGCCAAGCCCTAGGCAGCCTTCCAGGTCTTGACCTGGCTGGCATTGCCTGCTATATCTTGACCTTTATTTCAGTGAATGCCCAAACCACCTATTGCAGCCTGTCCCTAGAGGGGGAAAATTTTGAAGCCCTGAAGGCCATGCCCCTGTCCTTTAAGGACTTGGTCCTACCCAGGGTGCTTTTGGGGATGACTCTGGCCTTGGGACCCATTCTCTTCACCAGCCTGGCCTTTTCCTATGCAGGTCAAGTAGGGGTAGTTAATGGCGTTTTTATGGTTTTGACTGGAATTTTGGCCAATCTCTTTGGCAATCTTGCAGGAATTTATTTTGACCTCATGACCCTAGACCTGGCTTGGAAAAATGACTTGGAGGTCATCAAACAAAGATTTTCAGCCGTCCTCATGTCCTTGGCCATGGTCTTGCCCATGTTTATTACCTGGATCTTAACCACTCTTTTAAATATAAAGTTTGTCATTCCCACATCCTTTATTATGTGCCTATCCTTTATTGCCAGCATCGCCATTGTCTACCTCATGCTAGAGGGGGCAAGGGACCGTCTGGAAGACCAATAAAGCAAAAAAAGAACCCTGCCTAAAGGCAAGGTTCTTTTTCTTTATGGTCGAGATGACAGGATTTGAACCTGCGACCCCATGTCCCCCAGACATGTACGCTACCGGACTGCGCTACATCTCGCTAGAGATATTATAGCATAGGTCCTTGACATTATGCAAGGGACTCTTAAGGGCGAGGTAAATTTTTAATATAGTTCATAAAATCTTGGTTGACCTGGTGGCTTTCAGAAGGGGCATCCTTTTCTAAGAGGTTGGTCCCAATCATGCCAGTATAGAGGACGACGTCCCGGACGGTGGAAAAGGGTGGGGCGTAGGCCAGGTCTAAAAATTCCAGGTCTTGGATCTTGCCATGGAAGGTTATAAAGCTGGCATAAACATCAATGCGGTTTTTGACGCCAGTAAAGCCAATGGCTTCAACGCCTAAAAGCTCCCGACTCTTCCGGTCCAAGACGGCCTTAATTAAAATGGGTTGACCACCATGGGAGGCATAGTGACTCCGGTGGATGTGGTAGAAGACCAGGGTGTCAAAACCGTGGTCTTGGGCAGTTTTTTCCGATAGGCCGGTGGAACCCACCTCCAGGTCAAAGAGCTTAAAGATGGAAGACCCCATAATTCCTGGGAATTTAGTGGGCTTGCCGGCCATGTTATCAGCCACAACCCGGCCCATCTTGTTGGCCGTAGAGCCCAGGGGAACATAGGTCCAAGAACCATCTACCAAAGACCTG
The DNA here is from genome assembly GCF_900232945.1 of Urinicoccus timonensis. GTDB lineage: Bacteria > Bacillota > Clostridia > Tissierellales > Peptoniphilaceae > Urinicoccus > Urinicoccus timonensis. Next base: position 677,953 of record NZ_OCTU01000001.1, on the reverse strand, counting down.
GTTTGGACCACGTCCCCAGCGGCATAGATATGAGGGATATTGGTTTCCATTTGGTCATTGGTGATAATGGCCTTAAATTCGCCAATCTCCACTCCGATGTCTTGGGCTAGGTCAATGTTGGGCCGGACTCCAGTGGCCATTAAGAAAAAGTCTCCTTGGATTTTCCGCCCGTCTTCCAGGGTCAGGTCCCGTCCTTGGATGGCCTTTGCTCGAGAACCCTTTATGATTTCCACCCCATGGAGGAGCAATTCTTCTTCCAAGTAAGGGGACATTTCTGGACTGAGGTTGGACAGCTTGCTGGAGGCTAAAAGTTTGACCTTGTAGCCCAGCTTTACAAAATTTTCCACCATTTCTAAGCCGATAAAGCCAGCGCCAACAATGCAAATTGTAGACCCCTTGGGCATGCAGCAGGCTAGGCGGTCTTGGATGGAAAGCATGTCCTCCACCTGTCTTAGGCTAAAGACATTGGCTTGGTCCCGTCCAGGAATGGGAGGTAGAAAGGACTGGGCCCCGGTAGCCAAGAGGAGCTTGTCATAGGAATCTTCAAAGGTTCTTCCTGTTTTAAGGTCTTGGACCCGGATGGTTTTTGCCTTGGGGTCGATTTTTTCTACCCGGTGGCCGATTTGGACCTTAACCCCGTAATTTTCCTTAAAGTAGAGGGGACCTCTAGGGGCAATGGAGTCTTCATCTTCCAGCCAATCGCCAATGGCATAGGGCATGTTACATGCTGAATAAGAAATATAATCCGATTCTTCATAGATGGTAATATCCCAGTCTTTTTTTAGCCGAGATAATTTTGCAGCGGCAGATGATCCGGCGGCCACACCACCGATAATGATAATTTTCATTTTCCATCCCTTCTTTCTATCTATAAATTACTTACTACTACTATTTTACCCAATAAAAAGTCCCTTAAAAGACCTTTTGTCCAAGTCCAAAAACTGATACAATAGGAAGAAGTGAAAAGAGGTGCCCTATGCGTAAAAAAATCGCCTTGGCCCTGGCAATAATCCTTTTGGCTCAGGGGCAAGTTCTTTATGCAAAAACAGAACAAACAAATCCACCGACCCAAGAGCCGGCGAAAATAGAAGAAGCCATTCCGCCAGAAGAAGTTCGTAACCAAGACTTTTTGGTCCCTACCAGCCAGGGAGTCTTGCCGGGAAACCTAAAAGAAGCCCAAATGATCCAAGAGCTTTCAGCCAAGCCAACTCCAGAACTGGCCCCCCACTACCTGGTAGGGGACTACCATTCTGGAATGATCTTTGAAGCCCAGGATATCGACCAAGTTGTGGCCATGGCCTCAACTTCAAAACTGGTGAGTCTCTATGTGGTTTACGATGCCATCCAGGCAGGGAAGCTGAAGCTAGACGACCTTGTGGTCATGGATGAAGAAGTAACCCAATTGACAGGGTCTACCTTTAAGTCTAAACCTGGAGACCAATTTACAGTGGACCAACTCATTGATGCGGCCTTGATTATATCCGGAAATGATGCTATTACCGCCCTGGGAAAAAAAGTATCCGGGTCCACCCCGGCCTTTGTCCAGGCCATGAATGAAAAGTGCCAAAGTCTGGGCTTGACCCAGGCCCACATGGTCAACCCCCATGGTCTGACAGACTATGGCCTTGGGGACTATAATAAGATGACTGTCCGGGAAATGTTTCAACTGGTAAGACATCTCTTGAAGGACCATCCGGAAATTTTAAATCGCAGTCAAAAACCCCTAATCGACAACCTAAATCGAGGGTTTTTAGCCTACAATACCAACCCTCTTTTGGGAATTGTCAAGGGAGTAGATGGCTTGAAAACCGGCTACACCAATGCCGCTGGTCGCTGTCTAGTGGCTACAAGCCTGACTCCATCCGTGGAGGGCCTCACAGAACCCATGCGGTTTATTTCCATTACCATGGGGTCCCCATCCAATATGGCCCGTTTCGTGGTGGCCAAAAGGCTTATGGACCATAGTCTTGCCACCTATTCCAAAAGAGTCGTGGCTCGTGCTGACCAGGCCCTGGGGCAAGTCCGGGTCATTGATGGCATGGAAAAAGAAGTAGAAGTTTATCCAACCAAGGACCTGGCCCTTATTTGGGATTCTCGCCATAACTTGACCAGGAAGCTAGACCTGACGCCCTTAACACCCCCTCTAGCAGCCAAGACCCAGGTGGGGCAAGCCCTCTATTATAGGGATGGAGAGCTAGTAGCCAGCCTGCCCTTGGAGATTCGAAAGGACCTTAAACAGGAAAATATCCTGGTCCGTCTCCAAAAGCACCTCTACCAGGCCTTTTTACAAATTGAAAAAATCTAGTAAAGTCACAGGTTTATATGCTATAATAGTATAGGTAAATGGACCTGTAGCTCAGGTGGATAGAGCAGTGCCCTCCTAAGGCACGTGCCGGGGGTTCGAATCCTCTCAGGTCCACCAAATTAAAAAAGTCGCCCCAAGTGTGAGAAATCATCCTTGGGGCGACTTTTTATTTTTTTATTCCCAGTGGCCTAGTTCCGGTCCAGGTGGACCATCTTCTTGGGGTCTAGAATTTGGTCAAATTCTTCTTCTGTCAAAAGGCCCAGATCCAGGCAGGCTTCTTTGAGGGTCTTGTTTTCAGCATAGGCTTTGTTGGCAATTTTAGCGGCATTTTCATAACCTAGGTAGGGGTTTAAAGCTGTTACCAACATCAAAGACTTGTCCAGGTTTTCTTGGATTTTTTCCCTGTTGGGCTTGATCCCTTGGGCGCAATGGAGGTTAAAACTCTTTAGGGCATCGGCCAAGAGCCGGACGCTTTGTAAAAAGTTATAGGCAATAAGGGGCATGTAGACATTGAGCTGGTAGTTGCCCTGGGATGCAGCCATGGAAATGGCGGTATCATTGCCCATGACTTGGAGGCAAACCATAGTCAGGGCTTCTGCCTGGGTGGGGTTGACCTTGCCAGGCATAATGGAGGACCCGGGTTCATTGGCGGGGATGGTAATTTCTCCAATACCACACTTGGGGCCTGAGGCCAGCATCCGGATATCATTGGCTATTTTCAAGAGGTCACAGGCCAGGGCCTTGATGGCTCCGTGGACAAAGACGATTTGGTCCTTGCTGGTTAGGGCGTGGAATTTATTTTTTGCTGATAGGAAGGGGTAGCCAGACTTTTGGCTAATTTTTTCTGCCACCAGGTCTGCAAAACCCTCCGGGGCATTGAGGCCTGTTCCTACGGCAGTACCTCCCAGGGCGATTTCCCTAAGTCCTGCCAGGGAGTCTTGGATCATGTCCTTGGAGACTTCCAACATCCGGGACCAGGCGCTGATTTCTTGGCCCAGGGAAAGGGGAACGGCATCTTGGAGGTGGGTCCGGCCAGTTTTGATAATGTCCATATAGGCTTGGGAAAGCTCATCAAAAGTGGACTTCAGCTCTTCTATGGCGGGGAAGAGCCTTTCTTCTACAGCCAGGAGGCTACTGATATGGAGGGCTGTAGGGAAGGTGTCGTTACTGGATTGGGACCGGTTGACGTCATCATTGGGGTGGAGGAGGTCTTGGCCCAAAATTTCATTGGCCCGATGGGCAATGACTTCATTGACATTCATATTGCTTTGGGTGCCAGACCCTGTTTGCCAAACCACCAGGGGGAAGTGGTCATCCAGGCTTCCAGCTAGGATTTGGTCACAGACCTCTTCAATGGCCTGGGCTTTTTTTTGGTCCAAAAGGCCTAATTCACAATTGGCTTGGGCAGCAGCATACTTTAAAAGGGCAAAGGCCTGGATAATTTCCCGGGGCATTTTTTCTTGGCCAATTTTAAAATTTTCGTAACTTCTTTGGGTTTGGGCAGCCCAGTACTTGTCCTTGGGGACCTTGACTTCTCCTAGGCTGTCGTGTTCAATGCGGTAGTCCATTATTTTCTCGCCACCCCATCCTTGATGGCCTGGTCTGCCACGGCCTTGGCCACCTGGTCTGCTACTGCTAAGTCAAAGGCATTGGGAAGGATGTAATCCTCACTTGGGTCTTGGACGGCATCGGAAATGGCGTGAGCAGCAGCCAGTTTCATATTGTCTGTAATCTTCCGGGCGCGAACATCTAGGGCTCCCCGGAAGAGGCCTGGAAAGACTGAGACATTGTTGACCTGGTTGGGGAAGTCGCTGCGGCCGGTACCGCAAACCCGGGCCCCTCCAGCCTTGGCTTGGTCGGGATAAATTTCTGGTACGGGGTTGGCCATGGCAAAGACAATGGCATCCTTGTTCATCTTTTCCACCATTTCCTTGGTTACCAGGCCAGGACCAGACACCCCGATAAAGATATCTGCCCCGGTTAGGGCTTCTTCCATGCCTCCTTGGACATGGTGGGGGTTACATTGGGCCAGGAGTTTTTTCCGGTAGGGGTCGTCATAATAATCGGCATCCAAAATCCCCTTTCTTCCGACGAAGATGACATCTCGTGCCCCTTCAAGGCTTAAAAGATGGAGGATGGCCATGCCGGCTGCTCCAGCTCCACTCATGACAATCCGGACATCTTCTAATTTTTTTCCAACCAGCTTTAGGGAGTTAATTACAGCGGCCAAGACCACAATGGCTGTACCGTGCTGGTCGTCATGGAATACGGGAATATCCAGTTCTTGGCTTAGTCTTTGTTCGATTTCAAAACACTTGGGGGCCTTGATATCCTCCAAGTTAATGCCACCAAAGCTGGGCTCAATATTTTTTACAGTTTGGATAATTTCTTCTGTATCCTTGGTGGCCAGACAGATGGGAAAGGCATCTACATTGGCAAAGTTTTTAAATAGGATGGACTTGCCTTCCATGACAGGCATTCCTGCTAGACCACCAATATCTCCCAGGCCTAAAACAGCTGTCCCGTCAGAAACGACAGCCACCAGGTTCCACTTCCGGGTCAGGGTATAGGCTTGGTCCGGATCTTCTTGGATGGCCAAGCAGGCTTGGGCTACGCCGGGAGTATAGGCCAGGGCCAGGGCTTGGGCACTGTCTGTCTTGGTTCTGGCTTTGATTTCTAACTTACCTCTTAATTCTCTGTGAAGCTGCATGGCTTCTTTTTTATTGTCCATGGTTCCCCCTTATACATTGTTGGTAAATAATTTGCTTAAGTAGATTATAGCATAGAAAATCTTGGGCTTTTTAAGATTTTTTATAAATTTATCCAAGAAAAAACCAGGCTGGGCTGATATGTACCCTCTTTACTGGACAAACCAGTAAGGAGGGTATTTTTGTGAAATATAGCTATGAATTCAAAAAAGAGTGCATACAGTTGTATAGGCAAGGGAAATGGCCTGATACACCTGATGGGACCAAAGAAGAAAACCTTCATGCTTCCATTAGAAAATGGTTTAGATTAGAAGAACTTCATGGCCCAGAAATTTTAAACCATGGAAATAATATCCACTGGACACCAGATGAAAAATTAGAAATGGTGTCGAAAGTGCTGGCTGGAAATTCAATAAAGGCAACTGCAATCGAAAATGGAATAAATGAAGGACAACTTTATTCATGGCTTAACAAGTATAAAAAGGATGGATATAATGGTCTTGTGAATAAAAAGAAAGGCCGTAAATCTAAAAATACAACCATGAAAAAGAAAAATATCCATAAACCAAAAGAACTGAATGAATCCGAAAGAGAAGAACTCATAAGACTTAGAGCAGAAAATGAATATATGAAGGCTGAGAATGAAATAATAAAAAAAGAGATCGCCTTGAGAGAAGAACGTTACGCTGCGCAACTCAAGGCGAAAAAGCAGCGATTGTCAAAGAACTCAAAGAAAAAGGATACAGACTAAAGGATCTTTTAAGAGCCATTGATTTGCCGAGGTCAACATACTACTTTGAACTAAATAAAGTGGATAAAATAAAAGTTAAGAATCGTCCGATTGCAGATAAAATAGCCCAAATCTTTCACCTACACAAAGGAAGATATGGAGTGCGAAGAGTCTATATGGAGTTAATAAATCAAGGCTATGTCATAAACCATAAAAAAGTACAAAGGATTATGCACGAACGAAAACTTTTTGGAAAGGGCTCTAAAGAAAAATACCACTCCTATCAGGGGAAAATAGGTAAAGTAGCAGATAATCTAATCAATAGAGACTTCAAAGCAGATAGACCTTTACAAAAATGGACCACGGATGTCTCTGAATTTAAATTTTCTTGGGGTAAATGCTACATCTCTCCAATACTTGATATGTATACCAATGAGATTATCTCCTACGACTTATCCTTAAGTCCTAATTTAAAACAAATATCTACTATGTTAAGAAGAGCATTTAGAAAATTTCCAAAACTAAAGAACTTAATACTACATTCAGATCAAGGTTGGCAATACCAACATAAATATTATGTCAATGAGCTTAAAAAACATGGGATAAAGCAATCCATGTCAAGAAAAGGGAATTGCTATGATAACTCCATTATGGAGACATTCTTTGGAAGGCTAAAAAATGAAATGTATTATGGTTATGAAAAGAGCTATCGCTCTTTTGACGAATTTTCGAGAGCAATAGAGGAGTATATAGATTATTACAATAACGAAAGAATTCAATCAAAAACAAAATGGATGCCACCTACAAAGTATAGGTTAGCATCCACTACAACGAATTAATTAAATATTGTGTCCAGTTTTATGGGTACACATCATTTTAGGCTGGGCCTAGGTGGGTTTTTTATTTATGAGGAAAACTTTCTTCATCATTGCTATAATAGAAGGTAAGAGATGAAAATGAGGAGGAAATATGAAGTTTATATCTTGGAATATTGATTCTTTAAATGCGGCCCTAACCAGCGATTCTGCTAGGGCACAACTATCTAGAGGGGTTTTAAGGCGACTTCAGGAGGAAAATCCTGATGTTATTGCTATTCAAGAAACAAAGTTACCAGAAAAAGGTCCTAGCAAAAAACATATCCAGGCCTTGGAAGAGTGGTTCCCTGACTATAATTATGTATGGACGTCTTCTTGTCCACCAGCTCGTAAGGGCTATGCCGGCACCATGACCCTCTATAAAAAAACTCTGAAGGCAGAAGTGACCTTTCCAGAGATAGGGGCTCCCACTACTATGGACCATGAGGGTCGAATTATTACCCTGGAATTTGATCGCTTTTATTTTACCCAGGTCTATACCCCCAATGCGGGAAATGGCTTGGTTCGTCTAGGAGACCGGCAAATCTGGGATGAAAAATTTGCCGACTACCTGGAAGGGCTTGACCAGGAAAAACCAGTTATTGCAACGGGAGACTTTAATGTCGCCCACAAGGAAATTGATTTGAAAAATCCAGATGCCAACCGTCGGTCTCCGGGTTTTACGGACGAAGAAAGACTGGGTTTTAGCAAGCTCTTGGACCGAGGTTTTGTAGACAGCTTCCGCCATATCCATGGAGATGTAGAAGGGGTTTATTCTTGGTGGGCCCAAAGGGTAAAAACTAGCAAGATCAACAATTCTGGCTGGAGAATTGACTACTTTTTGGTAAGTGACCGAATCAAAGATCTGGTCATAGAATCTAACATGATTGATTCTGGAGAAAGACAAGACCATACTCCCTTAATCTTAAGATTTGACCTTGATAAATTGCCCTAGAGATTTGGAGCAGTTCCAAGTGGGACAAGGAAAAAAACAAAGACTATCTCAATAAACACTAACGCAAGAACAAGTATAAAATAGGCTAAAGTGACTTATTAGCCTATTTATGATATAACATATCTTAACAATTAAAGGGATAAGGGCTAATAATATGGCCATTTCTTATAAACCATTATGGCATTTATTGGTAGAAAGAGAAATGAACAAAGAAGACTTAAAAAGAGCTGCAAACATAACAAGCAACATAGTTTCAAGAATGAACAAAAACTCTTATGTGAACTTAGGGTCATTAGAAAAGATTTGCTTGGCATTGGATTGCAGAATTGAAGATGTTATCGAGGTTGTAAGAGGTGATTAGAATTTAATAATGTGTAGTAACGGCTAAGTGTAAAAATTTAGTCGTTTTTTATTGAAGTAAAGGAGATTGGAATGAAAAGAATTAGAACAAATAAAACAAGAGCCAAAAGAAATAAAAGATAAAATTGACTATATAGAAGAAAGATTAAGAAAACTAAAAAATCTATTAAGCCTCCACCTAAAACAACAAAAAAGAAAGGAAGTGATAAAAATGAATGGGACGGAGTAACCCACGACTATACAAGAAAAGAAAAAGTATTCGTAAAAAATATAATATTGCCTGATCACATACCAAAAGAATTTAATGATAGTAGATTATGCAATTCATGATGAGAGTCAAGACAAAAATGGGTAATAATCTTATGTAGGTTGAAAGTTTTACTAGGCTAAGAATAGATTTTTTACGAAAATTGTTACTTGTCCTAAAGCTTGGTAGGGTTCTAATTCTAATGAAAGTGATGGCAAAATTATGAAAGAAAAACTCATTATTAAAAAATTAAGAGAAGATCGCAGAAATGAAAGCTACACAAATAGAGGGATTAACCCAATATTCCAGCTAAATCCAAAATCAAAAATTCTGATAATTGGGCAAGCTCCTGGGGAAAGGGTTGAAGAAACTGGTATTTTATTTAATGATAAGAGTGGGGAAAATCTTGTCAAATGGTTGGGTATATCGGAAGACGCCCTCCATAGTGAAGATTTTTCTATAATTCCAATGGATTTTTATTATCCTGGAAAGGGAAAATCAGGCGACAAGGCTCCTAGGTCTTTTATTGCAAAAGAATACCATCCACTATTATTAAATGAATTGAAGGATATAAAGTTAACCATTTTGATAGGAGCCTATGCTCAAAAGTTTTATTTGAAGGATAAATTTAAGAAAAATTTAACTGAAACAGTAAAATCTTACAAAGAATTTTTGCCAGAATATTTCCCAATAGCCCACCCAAGTCCTCTAAACAACAGGTGGATAGCAAAAAATCCTTTTTTTAGAGAGGAGGTATTAGAGTGACCCCATAAAGTTGGACCTAATCGAGTAAGCATTTCGCTTACTCGATTTTGTTTTTACATAACATTCGTTCTATGCGGATTGCATGCGTTCACGGTATTGCTTTGGACTTATACCTCCTAACTTTTCTTTGATTCGATCTTCGTTGTAGTAACGGATATATTGCTCAATTGCCTGCACCAGTTCTTCACGACTACGGTAATTGTGGCCATAGTAGATTTCTCTTTTCAATAGGCTAAAGAAGTTTTCCATAGGTGCATTGTCATAGCAGTTGCCTTTTCTTGACATACTTTGGAAAATATGATGTTTTTCTAACATGGCTTGGTATGCGGTCATTTGATAACCCCAACCACGATCGGAGTGAAAGGTCCGTCGATAAGGACAGGCCTTTGTTCGCTCAATGGCTACTTCTAAACCTTGCAGCATGGTGACTCCATTGGGCTGATCGGATAGGACGTAACTGATGATTTCCAGGTTGTACATGTCCATGTAGGGGTCGAGATAGAGTTTCTTTGTTTGAAGTTTCCCGGTCTTATCTTCTTCATAGTATTTAAATTCTGTGGTGTCTGTGGTAATTTTTTGCAAGGGGATGCTGGTATTGAACCGGCGGTTGATTCGGTTTTTCTTGATTTTCCCCACGACGCCTTTGTAGGAATTGTACTTCTTGTATTTCTTACCATAGGAGTGGACTTGAAGACCCATGTCTTGGACCAATCGTTGCACTTTCTTTTTGTTCACCACCTGGCCCCGGTTCTTTAATTCCAGATGAATGCGGCGATAACCATAGTCTTTGTGTTGGCTCCGAATGACAAGGATTTCGTCTTTTAAGGATTGATCCTTGTCTTCTTCGGACCATTTTTTCTGCCAATACATAAAGGTGGACTTTGGGAAATGGATGGCGGCAAGAATCTCTATTAGTTGAAATTGTTCTCGGAGATTGGATACAATCTTCGCCTTTTGTTAATTGCTTCTTCTTTCTCCAAACTCATCAGCTGCTCCCAGAACATCTTTTGAATGGTAAGTTACCGATTTTCTGCCTCTAATTCTTTGATACGATTTTCCAATGCTTCGCGTGTGGAGGCGTCGATGGATTCGCTTTTCTTTACAGTTTTTGGTGGTTGGTTGTGGTCATTTTTCTTTGTCACAGGTCTCCCTCGCTTATGCGGGAGCAGCCCCTCGATGCCCTTCTCTCGGTACTGTCTTCGCCAATTGACAATCATGGACGGATTCGTCAAACCGAGTTCGAGGGCAAGTTGTCGGTAGCTGCATTCGCTCGTTTCATAGCGTGTAATAGCTTCTAACTTAAACTCTACACTATACGCACGATTATTTCTAGAGCGCATTAAGCCTTCATCGCCATAATTTTTGTAATTGCTAATCCATAGCCTGAGAACGGACTTCTCGATTTGGTATTTCATTACTAAGGCTTGATAACTTGTTTTACCACACAAGTACTCCTCGACGATTTTCTTCTTCAATTCGTAACTGTATTTTGCCATTAAAAGACCCCCAAAGGTTGGATTTCTTGGTCCAACTTTTGGGGGTCAGTGCATAGACCGGGGGTTCTTTATTTGAAGGAAAGGATCTAATTTTTAGGATAGGCTAAAAAATGCAAAATAAGAGTAAAAGATTTTAAAATTTACTTAGGAAGAGGACTATTTTTTATAGAATCCAGTTAAGAAAGGTTGAAGGCCTTAAAAGCAAACCTCAGTAAAAAAAGTTGAAAAATCTTGTTTTTTAAAAAATCAAATAGGCCCAAATGAGTTAATTTAATAAATACCATGTTCAAAAAAATAAAAAATATTTTAGATAAATTAATAAAAAACAGATAAAAACCAGTATTCATCTTAGTTTAACCCATATATTTAAAACTTGAAAAATGAATCACATTTACTAGATTAAAAATAAAATTGTGTTAAAATATAGGGTATGTTAATTTTTCTTTAGAAGTAGAAGAAAACTTTCCTAAGGAGAAGGTAGTCAAATAAGTAGGTTTAGGCAGCTTGCAGATGGAGGAGGCGACTTTCAAAAAATCTGCTGGACCTAAACCAAGAAGATCTTTTAAGCTTAATTTTAGGCTAATCCTTGCAAAGGAAAAGCTTGATTTAAAAGAAAGAATATGGTTTGAAGTGGATCTTTAGATCCTAGAAGTTTTGAAAAATCTAGACTTGATGACTTTAGCCTTATTTGAAAATTCTCCCAAGAAAAGACTCTTTTATTTTTAAAATAAAATAATAAGGTAAGGTGAATACATGAAGAAGTTTACAAAATTTATCTCTTACCATCCCAGATTGGTTCTTTTTATAACGACTTTACTTTTGATTCCATCAGCCATTGGATATAAAATGACCGCTGTTAATTATGATATTTTAACCTACTTACCACAAAATTTAAAATCAACAGAAGGCCAGAATATATTAGATAAAAACTTCAACAATGCTGCGACAGGAATGCTCATTTTAAAGGGGACAGATCAGGATGCAGAAAAGCTCAGAGAGGAAATTTTAAAAATCGACGGAGTTGAAGACGTTGTATCAAAATCCTCTATTGTGGGAAATAGTGTGCCGGATGAATTTTTACCAGATAATATAAAAGACGTGTTTTATGCAGAGGACTCCACCTTGATGCTGGTTAAGTTTAAGAATTCTGCCTCGTCTTTTGAGACCATGTCGGCTATTGACCAGATTAAAAATCTTGAGTCTAAGGAAAAGTATTTAAGTGGGATCTCATCCCTGGTGAAAGACACCAAGGATGTTATTGACAAAGAAACTCCCATCTATGTAGCCCTAGCAGTAGTTTTGGGCTTGATTGTTTTGGCCTTGACCAATGAATCGACCTTTATCCCCTTTGTCTTTATCTTGACCATAGGGTACGCGGTTGCCTATAACTTTGGGACTAATATCTTCCTGGGAGAAATTTCCTATATAACCAAGGCCATCGCTGCTATTTTGCAGCTGGCTGTTACCATGGATTACTCCATCTTTTTATACCACCGCTATGTAGAAGAGAAAAAATATAAAGAAAATAAAAATGCGGCCATGGATGTGGCTCTCCAAGAGACGATTTCATCTCTTTTTGCTTCATCCCTAACCACCTTTGCCGGCTTTATTGTCCTTATTTTAATGGAACTAAGCCTGGGAAAGGACATTGGTCTTGTTATGAGTAAGGGGGTAGTGATTGGCCTGTTAACAACAGTGACTGTACTACCGGCCATGCTCTTACTTGTGGAAAAACTTGTTTTAAAATATAACCATAGGGTTCTGCTGCCTTCTTTTGACCGGCTTTCAGAATTTAACATCCGTCATAAGAGGATTATCTTCATGGTTTTTCTTGGACTTTTTATTCCAGCCCTTATAGGGTCTTTAAATACCAAGGTTTATTACAACCTGGACCGGTCCCTGCCCCAAGACCTGGATTCTATTGTGGCCTTGAAGAAGATGAAAAAAGATTATAACATGGCTACCACCCATTTTATTGTTGTCAAAGACAACCTATCCAATACAGCCTTGGATTCCTTGATTGATGAACTAGAGGAAGTCGATGGGGTCAATTCTGTGTTGGGGACCAACACCATGACAGGAGTGGCCTTGCCAGAAGAAATCCTTCCCCAAAAGGTGACGGATAACTTTGCCAAAGATGGCTACAAGATGATTATGGTCAACTCTGAATACCAAACAGCTTCCGAGAAAGTTAAGGCTCAAATTCAAGAAATTCGGAGAATTATTAATAAGTATGATCCAGAGGGATATTTAACCGGAGAAGCAGTTTTAACTGATGACCTAACAGTTATTTCCAATAAGGACTTTAAACGGGTAAACATTGTTTCCATTGCCGTAGTTTTCTTAATTATTGCCCTGGTTTTCAAGTCTTTTGGGATACCGATTATTTTAATTGCGGCCATTGAACTGGCCATTCAAATCAACATGGGGCTCCCCTTTTATATGGGGCAGACAATCCCCTTTATCACGTCCATTATTATCGGCGTTATCCAGTTGGGATCTACCATCGACTATTCCATCCTGATGACCAACCGCTTCCTGGCAGAATACCAAACTTTAGGAGATGTGGACGAAGCGTTAAAACTGGCCACCAAAGAAACCTCCAAGTCCATTGTAACATCGGGACTTTCATTTATGGCGGCAACCATTGGTGTGGGCTTCTATTCTAAGATGGAAATTGTCTCGACCATTTGTACCTTTTTGGCTAGGGGGGCAATCATTAGTATGATTGTCATTATCCTATTCTTACCGGCCGTTATTTCCGTCAGCTTCCCATTGATTAAGAAAACCACAAAAGGATTAAATTAAAGGAGTGTAAAATGAATAAAAAACTAGAAAAAGCCATGGCTTTGGGGATTCTATCATCCATGCTTTTTAGTAACACAGCCCTTGCGGCAGCAAGCATCGTAAATAAGAGTGAAACAGTTTATGTCATTAAAGAAAATGGTCAAAATAAGGATAAGATTGTCTCTGTTTGGTTGAACTCTGACCAAGGGGTCAAGGGTCAAGACAAGACAGACTTAAAAGACATTAAAAACCTAAAAAGTGACCAAAAGATTAAAGAAGAAAATGGCTATATCCATTGGGATGAAAATTCCAAGGATGTTTACTACCAAGGAAAAACCACAAGAGACCTTCCAGTAGACCTACAATTAGACTTTTATTTAGATGGGGAAAAAACAACAAATCAGGACCTAAAGGGTAAGTCTGGGCACTTAAAAATTGTCCTGTCTGCTGAAAATAAGAACTACGTCATTAAAAATATTGCTGGTAAAAAAACCAAGGTTTATGCCCCCTATGTTGTTATGAATACCATGAGCTTTGATGAAAGTGTAGCTAGTAATATCAAGGCAGAAAATTCGAAAGTTGTAAAAGATGGGAAAAATGAAGTGATTAGTAGTGTATTGACACCAGGCTTGACAGAAAACTTCCAAGACCTATTGGAAGATATCCAAATGGAGGATTTTAAAAATCAAGTTACCATAGAAATGGATGTCAAGGACTACCAACCCATTGAAAGTTATGCAGTCATTTCCAACGAGCTATTCCAAAATAAAGCCAATATAAAATCCATCAATGAACTTAGGGATGGGATTCAAAAATTACAAGATAATGCCCAAAAGCTTGTGGATGGATCCATGAAATTAACGGATGCCCAAGAAAAAATCAACCATGGCATTCAGGACATGGATGGGGGAGTCCAAAAGTTAAATAAGGGATCCCAAGAACTTTACGACAAGTCCGGCGAATTGGAAAACAAGGTGGAAGAAGTTATTGACAAGGTCAAACCCATTCCAGGCTATGCCAAGAAGATGGCCAAGGGAGGCGACCAACTGTCCTCAGGAATTAGCGCCTATACTTCCGGCGTGGGCAAGATGAATGCCAATACAGGCAAGATGAAAGATGGAGCAAGGCAACTAGCCCAAGGGTCTCGGGACCTGGACAATGGTTTGGGCCAATTAAAGGGCGCCACCAGCCAATTGCGCTTGGGATCTAAGAAATTAGAAAAAATGGAAGGATTAAAGGTAGATGTGGCTGCCAAGATGGGGGCCCTAAGAGAGGGGATAGGCCAATTATCCAAGGGGGCTTCAAGCTTGGAAGCTGGCATTGGACAAGCCCAAGCAGGGGCAAATATCTTGGCCAATGCCAATGGAGACCTTAATAATGGTATCCAAAAAATCAACAGCCAAGTCCAAGCAATTTCCCTTCCAGCGGGACCAGGTGCCGATATGGCTGGTCAAGTCCAAAATATTGTGGAAAAATCTAGCTCCATTCAAGGATCAGCAAATCAAATCGACCAAGTCATTGGCCTTTTAAGAGAAATCGATGACCCAAAAGCTCAAGCTGCCATTGTCTCCCTAAGTGGGTCTTCTAAAAATATTAAGATGGCTGCAGAGAGTATCCAATCCTCTGGTAGAAATCTGGCCAAGGGGATGGGAAATTCCTCTAGCAGTAATCTGGGTCAACAAGTTCAAGCCCTACAAGTAGGTATGGATCAATTAGCCACTTCCTCTCAAAAACTCAATGAGGGAATGAAGAACTATCCAAATAAGTTTGATGCTTTAAAGGATGGAGCGGCCGGTTTAAAACAAGGAGCCGATAGAATAAATCAACAACTGGGACAAAGCATGCAAGATCTTGATGGGAAACTGGACACCTCTGAACTGATGCAATTGGCCGATGCACTTGTTAAATTGGATGTAGCCACAGGCCAATTAAAGGATGGGTCCAGTAAGTTGAGACAGGGAACCGAACAAAGTGAACAAGGAGTGGACACCTTGGCAGATGCCATTGCAGAGCTGGATTCTAACTCTGCCAAGTTAAATGAAGGTGCCAACGACTTGTCCAAGGGACTTAATGAATTTAGTGAAAAATCCATTATGTTTAATGAATTTCCAAAATTAAAGAGCCAAGGAATTACCCCTATGAGAAATGGGATTCATGAATTAAACTCAGGAATTTCCAGCCTTGGAGATGGAACCATCAAGCTGAAAAATGGGGAAGAAATCTTAACCCTATCTATGAAGACATTTTCTGAAAAATTAGCAGAATTCAAACAAAAGGGGATTGATGAGCTGGATCGAAAGACCAAGGACCTACCAGAAACCAAGGAAATTATTGACACTATGTCAGACTTGGCCAAAAAGGACACCTCCTTTACTGGAAGCAGCCAAGGTTTCAAGACCAAGTACCGTATTATTGAAAAAATAAAATAAGAGCAAGCCCTATAAATAGTTGAAAAAAGCCTAGAAAGAAATTTCTTTCTAGGCTTTTTTATTGACTTAAAATTTCTTTCCAAGTCAATAAAAAAACCAGCGGCTGACCTGAACCCGTAAACACGGAACAATTTAATAATATTTTAAGCGGAATGTAATCTGTACATAACAGGGGACATTCCGTTTAATTTTGTTTTAATCCTATCCTCATTGTACCATTTAATATATTTTTCAATATCATTTATCAAATGTTCATAACTTTTAAAATCTTCCCCATAAAACATTTCCTGTTTCAAGATTCCAAAGAAGTTCTCCATTGGAGAATTGTCTAGACAATTGCCTTTTCTTGACATACTTTGTGTAATATTCATTTTTTCTAGTTTATTAGTCCAAGAGCTATGTTGATAATGGAATCCTTGGTCCGAGTGTATAGTTAAATCTTTAATGTCTCTATTTTTTTCTAATGCTTTTTCTAGCATTGTATTTGTTAATTCTATTGTTGGGTGATAACCTAGCGTATAGCTTATTATTTCACTGTTGTATAGGTCTAATATTGGTGATAGGTATAGTTTTTTGTCTTCACCTTTTATTCTAAATTCTGTTACGTCTGTTAACCATAATTGGTTTGGTTTACTTGCTTTAAATTGTCTATTTACAACATTATTTGCAACCTTTCCTATTTGCCCTTTGTATGATGAATATTTTCTTGATCTAGTTTTAAATTTGGTGCATAGCAAAAATTCTTCTCTCATTATTTTTAAAACTCTTTTATGGTTGACATTAAGCCCTTTATTTTGTAATACTTGAGTCACCCTTCTGTAGCCATATCTACCTTTTGATTCTTCAACTATGCTTGTAATTTCCCTTCTAATTTCTTTGTCTTTATCTACTGGATTTTCTAATTTTATTTTCCATTCGTAGTAGGATGATTTTGGTAACTCAGCTATTTCTAGCCATTCACTTATCTTGCTTTTTGGATATTCTTTTATTAACTTGAGGATTATCTTTGTCTTTTCCTTGCTTCTGCTTCCTCTTCCAGTAGCAAGGCTTGTAGCTTTTTTTCGTATATTATCTTCATTTTGAGAAGTCTATTTTCTTCTCTTAATCTTATTAATTCTTCTCTTTCACTTTCGTTTATTGGAGTATTAAGTTTAGACTTTTTATTTGATTTAGTCATATCTTTACTAGGCCTTCCTCTGTTATCTTCTAACCCAGAAAGACCACGCTCTTGATAAGTTTTCTCCCACCTGTATATTATGGATTCATTTACAAGGTTGAAATGCTCTGCAGTCTCTCTAAGCGAAGTATTCTTGATTTGCCTATATTGTATTACAGATAACTTAAATTCACTAGTGAATTTATTGTTTTTTAACTTTTTAGATAAGTTATCAAATCCTCCTGACTTGTATTTTTCTATCCAGTTTTTCAAAGTTCCATCTGGAATATCATATTTTTTAGCTACCTTTTCACGCCCGCCTGTTTCTCCTGATAAATATTCTAGCACTAGTTTTATTTTAAATTCTTTTGTGTATTTTGGCATACAAAAAACCCCTCCATCCGTATTCCGGATTTTGGGGTTCAGATCATTAAGCAGGCTTTAAAAATTATTTTTTAAGGATCTTATCCATTAGGTTTTTGATGGTCTTGTCTTGGAAGAGTTGGTCGTCTTTGGTTTTTAGAAATTGGTCCACATCTTGGTTGGACTTGACATCTTGGTTTTGAATAGTGGCAGTCATTTGGTCCACAATTTGTCGCATGGCAACAGAATAGTCAGTTAACTTGCTGGTGAGACCGGCAGCGCTTAAGGAGTCGTCAGTTAAGAAGGCAGACTTGTAGTCTTCCACGATTCCGGGAAGAGCTTGGGATACCTTGCTAAAGAGCTCGTGGCTATCCTTGAATTTTGTGGGAGCTTGGAGGGCTTCCATTTCCTTGGCAGTAGAAACTACTTGGGCTCCTACTTGGGCCATTTTTTGTCCCATTTCCATCTTATTGCTTTGGTCAAAGTCCCGGAAGGCCAGGTTGCGGAAGTTGGCAAGTTCTTGGACTAGGACTTGTTGTTTTTGGTCAAAGTTTTTCACATAGGCTAATTCTTCAGGACTTAAGTGGCTTAGGTTGACTCCTTGAAGGAAGGACTTGGCAACATTTTTTTCCAGCCAGGCTGTATCTGTCAAGATAACTGTTTGCTTTTCTTGGTCCCAGTCTACCTTGACTCCTAGGTTTTCAGCCACAAAGCGCAGGGGTACAAAGGTCCTTTCATGGCTGGCATAGGGGGCAATATCCATAGTGGATTTTTTGCCTTGGCTGTCTAGGGTCTTTTTCCCCAGCCAAAGCTTGATTTGCTTTTGTCCCTTGGCAATGGAAACGGATTGGTCCTCTTGGAACCAGTCAACCTTGTAGCCCAGGGCTTCAGAAACAAAGCGCAGGGGAACAAAAGTCCTTTCAGACTTGACTTGGGGGGCAACATCCCCCTTGATTTCTTTTCCGTTTAATTGGATTTTGATGGTTGAGGCCCCATAGACCCCTTGGCTTAAAACCAGGCAAGCAGCCAGGCCTAGGCCAGCTAATTTTTTATGCATATTCTCTCCTTTTAATATTCATCTTACTCTTCATCTGTAGTGGATTTTGAAGAAGTTTTTGTTGATTCTTTGCTTTTGGATTCACTGGAAGTAGATTTTTTGGACTTGGAACCTTCTTCTGAAGAAGTGGATTCCTTACTATCTTTTGAGGATTTACTTGAAGATTCCTTCTTGCTTTCTTCAGAAGAATCTCTTTTCTTTTCCTCTGTCTTCCGGCTGGATTGGTCTTCGGTTTGGTCTGTCTTGGCATAGGTTCTTTCAATATAGTCCAGGACAGTATCATTTTTGCTTGCGACTTCAATGACGGCATCCTTGCTAGTGGCCACAACATTTCCATCAGCGTCATCCTTGTAAAAAATTAAGTATTCCTTGTTGGTGGATAAGTTTTTGGGTTCTGTAAATTCAATATTGGATAGACTACCCTTGTAGTTGTCCAAGATGGTTAATTCTGTCTGTCCATCTCCAAGTTGGGTTAATTTAACTCGGCTGATGTAGTCAGACTGGGTCATGAGCTTTCTTACTTCTTCCCGGCTCACACCTTCCTTGTCGGCAGATTCTTCATTTAAGCTGGGGGAAGATTCTTCAATTTTAGGACTGGTATTAATTGGTTTTTGTACCTTTTGGTTCTGATTATCCTTTTGTCCACAGGCTGTTAAGATAAGAGCCAGGGATAAACCACTTATGGCTAGAGTTTTTTTCATATGATTCCTCCATCAAATTGAGTCATTGCTTTTCTTTCATTATAACATACTGGCCCTGCAAAAGAAAAAAAACTTGTCTGGAATTTAAAAAGCTTGGGTCAAGGCCCTTGTCTTGATTTAGAGATTTTACAGGGCCTTGAAATATGGTATAATAAAGGCTAGATGGGTTCAGGAAAGAATCTAAAAGAAAAAAGGAGATTTTATATTGACTGAATTATTCGGGACAGATGGTATTCGTGGCATTGCCGGCCAAGGCCTAACGGCTGAATTGGCCTTAAATGTAGGCAAGGCTGCTGGCCTGGTTTTAGGAAAAAACCAAGGTCATTGTCTTATTGGGACAGATACCAGAGAATCTGCAAATATGCTAGAGGCCGCCCTGGCCACAGGCCTAATGAGTATGGGAATGGATGTTACCCTGGTAGGGGTCATTCCTACACCAGGGGTTGCCTATTTAACCAGAACTTTGAACTATACTTGTGGTGTGGTCATTTCGGCCAGTCACAATCCATATAATTATAACGGAATTAAATTTTTCTCCCAAGATGGCTATAAGCTACCGGACCAAGTGGAAGAAGAATTGGAAGACTACCTCTTAAAGCGCAAGAAATTTCCTGAAAATACGGAAAGCTTTGGTCGCTTGACCCTGGATCCCTCCTTGGCCAAGCAATACACCAGGTACCTCCAATCTCTATGCCCCCACAAGTTAAGTGGTTTAAAAATTGCCCTAGACTGTGGGAATGGGGCCCTATCCAAGATTGCACCCTATGTTTTAACCTCTCTAGGAGCCAATGTCTTTGCCCTAAATACCAACCCCAACGGGCGAAACATCAACCTGGACTGTGGGTCCACCAATCCCAAGGTTATCCAAAACCTAGTCCTGTCCAAGGAGGCAGACCTGGGCTTTTCCTTTGATGGAGACGCGGACCGGATTATTGCTGTAGACAACAAGGGACGAATTGTGGACGGAGACCATATCTTGGCCATTTGTGCCCACCACCTCCACCAAAAAGACCAACTAAATGGAGGCGTTGTAGGAACCGTCATGTCCAACCTGGGCTTGAAGAAATATTTGAAATCCATTGATGTGAACTTTATTGAAGCCAAGGTAGGAGACCGCTATGTCCTGGAGGAAATGCGAGAAAATGGTTATGTCCTAGGGGGAGAACAATCGGGTCACATTATTTTTACAGACTACAATACAACGGGGGACGGCCTAGCCACAGGTCTTCACTTAATCGAAGTCATGCTGGAAAGTCAAAAATCCTTGTCCGACCTCAATGACCTCATGACTAGTTACCCCCAAGTCTTAGTCAATGCAAGAGTCTTGGACCACAAGAAAAAATCCTATCTAGAAGATGATGTTTTAGAAAAATCCATTGAAGCCCTAGAGAAAAAATATGAAGATAATGGACGGATTCTTATCCGACCATCAGGAACAGAACCTTTGATTCGGGTCATGATCGAAGGAACAAACCTCGATGAAATGAGGGAAGATGCACAAGTTCTTGCAGACCTGATCCAAGAACAACTGGGAGGTGAATGATGAACTACCAACTTGTTGGCGACTCCAGTGTGGACCTAACTGACCAACTTGAAGAATCCTTGGGAATTAAGCTCATTCCCTTTACCATTCAAGTAGAAGGAAAAGATTTTGTAGACAAGGACCGGAGACAAATTCAAAAGATGCGGGAGGAGATGAATGCATCCAAGAAAGCTGTAAAAACCAGTTGTCCCTCTCCCTATGACTACCAAGAAGCCTTTGATCCAGAAGCAGATGGAATTTTTGTTATCACCATTAGTTCCAAATTGTCCGGGTCCTACAACTCAGCCAACCTGGGAGTTAAGGAATTTCAAGAAAAACACCCGCAAACAAGGGTCCATGTATTTGACAGTCGGTCCGCTTCTGCCGGAGAAACGAACCTGGCCTATTATATAAAGAGCCTTATGGACCAAGGCCTGGCCTTTGAAGAAATTGTAGAAAAGGGAGAAGGTTTTATCCAGGAAATGGAAACCTTCTTTATCCTGGAAAGCCTAGACAACCTAATTAAAAATGGCCGGATTAAAAAGTCTGCAGGCCTGATTGCCAAGACCTTAAATATCAAGCCTATTATGCGGGGAGTCAAGGGAGAAATTGAACTCTTTGAACTCAACCGGGGCTTTAAAAAGTCTCTGGATAAACTGGCCAAGGCCCTGGGACGAGTGGCTGGACAAAGTCAAGGACGCACCCTCTATATTAGTCATTCCAATGCAGAGGACAAGGCCCAGCTCTTTAAGGAAAAAGTCTTGGATCTTTACCAGTTTGACGATGTAGTGGTGGTCCCTACAGGAGGTCTGTCCTCGGCCTATGCTGATGACGGAGGCATTGTCATTAGCTTTTAATGGTAGGGTCTGTAAAAACCACCATAAACAGTTGCTTTTAAGACAAATTTATTGTATGATAAGAACAAAATAAAGTCATTTCTTAAATATAGGAGGAGAACCATGGCAAAAGAAAAATTTGAAAGAACGAAACCCCACGTAAATATCGGAACCATTGGTCACGTTGACCACGGTAAAACAACCCTAACAGCAGCAATCACATTTGTATTAAACAAAAGATACGGATCCGGTGAATTCGTAGACTATGCCAACATTGACAAGGCACCCGAAGAAAGAGAACGTGGAATCACCATTTCCACATCCCACGTAGAATACGAAACACCAAACCGTCACTACGCTCACGTAGACTGCCCAGGCCATGCCGACTACGTTAAAAACATGATCACAGGAGCAGCCCAAATGGACGGAGCCATCCTAGTTGTATCCGCAGCCGATGGACCCATGCCCCAAACCCGTGAACACATTCTACTATCCCGTCAAGTAGGGGTACCAAAGATTGTCGTCTTCCTAAACAAAGAAGACCAAGTAGACGACCCAGAATTGATCGAATTAGTAGAAATGGAAGTACGTGACCTACTAAGCGAATACGAATTCGACGGAGACAACACACCCATCGTAGTAGGATCCGCCCTAAAAGCCCTAGAAGATCCAGACGGAGAATGGGGAGACAAAATCGTAAAACTAATGGAAGAAGTAGACGAATACATTCCAGCACCAAAACGTGATACAGAACACCCCTTCCTAATGCCCGTAGAAGACATCTTCTCCATTACAGGACGTGGAACCGTAGCTACAGGCCGTGTAGAACGCGGAGTAGTAAAAGTAAACGACAACGTAGAAATCGTCGGCCTAACCGAAGAAAAGAGAACCGTCGTCGTAACCGGAGTAGAAATGTTCAAGAAAATGTTAGACGAAGCCCAAGCAGGAGATAACATTGGAGTACTACTACGTGGAGTTCAAAGAGACGAAATCGAACGTGGACAAGTACTGGCAGCCCCAGGAACCATCCAACCCCATACAAAATTTGAAGCAGAAGTCTACGTATTAACCAAAGAAGAAGGTGGACGACACACCCCATTCTTCAATGGCTACAGACCCCAATTCTACTTCAGAACCACAGACGTAACCGGTGACATCCAATTAGCCGAAGGCGTAGAAATGGTTATGCCAGGAGACAACGCCACCTTTACCGTAACCCTAATCACCCCAATTGCCATGGACGAAGGACTTCGTTTCGCAATTCGTGAAGGAGGACGTACAGTAGGAGCAGGAGTTGTATCCAAATTATTAAGCTAAGAGCTTAGAAAAACTTACAAGGCAGGTATCGAAAGATGCCTGTCTTTTTTTCTTCTTTAGGGCTTTTAACTTATCCATCTTTCGATATAATAAAGGTAGGAAGAAAAGGAAAGAAAGGAAAGATAAGATGCTTCAAATTAAAATAGAAAAAAATATTGCCCATATTAGCCTGGACCGGCCCAATAAACTCAATGCCCTAAACAAGGACTTAATCGAGGCCCTAAGCCAATGTATGGACCAGGCCCAAGCAAATGACCAGGTCAAGGCCATCTATTTGGACTCCACCAGCTCCAAGGCTTTTTGTGCCGGAGGGGATGTGGTAGACATCTACAAGAAGGTCCAAGCCACAGGAGAAGACCCCATTCCCTATTTTGAGAGAGAATTTATCTTGGACAAAAAGATGGCCAAGTTTCCCAAGCCTATTATTGTAGCCTATAGGGGTATTGCAATGGGAGGGGGCCTGGGTCTTAGCATGGACTGCCCCATAAGAATTGTCGATGAAACAACTCGGATGGCCATGCCGGAAGCCCGGCTGGGCATGGTGCCAGATGTAGGGATGGGTTACTTCTTTTCCAGGATGGACCAGGCCATGGCCCTCTATATGTCCCTAACTGGGAGCCAAATCAACGGCCGAGATGCCAAAGACCTGGGCTGGGCCAGCCATACGATTTCTTCAAACTCCTGGAAAAATTTTGAAGGGGACCTCTTTGCCCTGGACTTGGAAGGCCTAAAGAGGGAAGAAATCTTGGAAAAAGTCCAAGATCTTTTAGGAAACTACCAAAAAAACCTAGCCCACCTTCATAGTCCCCAAGACTTGGAAAAAATCCAAGACCTCTTTGGAGCCAAGACCCTGAAAGAAATCATGGAAAGGGTAAAAGACCGAGGGGGCGACCTCTACCAAGACCTGGAAGAAGCCTCCCTCCTGTCCCTGGCCCTGATCTATTTAAAATATAGCTATGGAAAGAATTGGACCCGGGAAGAGACCTTTGACATGGACCTGAAGGCCATTGACTATTGCTTTAAAGAAGGAGATATGATGGAGGGAATCCGGACAGTGATGGTGGATAAGGAAGACCAACCTTCCTTTAAATATCAAGACCTGGAAGACCTACCTTGGGAAGACCTCCATCACTTATTGGGAGGAGAATAAATGGAAAAAGAAAACAAGACCAACTTTTTTGCCTATCTTTTTCTGGTCTTACTGGCCCTGGATGTTTTTTACTACTATATCCACAAGGCCAATACGGTAGCCGTAGCCTATATTTATGGGGCTCTACTTGTATCCAGCTACTTTTGTCTTTTGGCCGCCTGGAAGGGCCGGAGAAAAAAGTCTGAGGAAAATTAAAAAAATTTTGAACCTTTCTGGGTCTCATGACCAATTCTAAGTGAAGGGGGCAAATATGAACTTCAACCAGCAGATGATTCAAGAATATGGTCCTGACCTCTATCGCTTTTGTCTGACTTTGACTAAGGATAGGGACCAGGCGGATGACCTCTACCAAGACAGCTTTGTTCTGGCTCTGACCTATGACCAGGACGTGGACCCAGAGACTTTTCGGTCTCTTTTGTTCCGGATTGCCCATAGAAAGTGGCAGGATGGCCGGAGAAAATGGGCCAGGAGGAATCGACTTGCACCAGAGACCTCAGAAGACCTCTTAATTAGCCTAGTGGACCAGGGGCCTAGCCTGGAAGACCAGGTCTTGGAAAGAGAAAAATCCAGAGAGATTAACCAGGCAATCTTAGACCTGCCAGACCCAATGCGGGAGGTGGTCTTGCTCTTTTACATGGCTGATTACAGCCTAAAAGAGATTGCCCAAAGCCTTGACTTGCCAGAGGGAACGGTCAAAAGCCGTCTCCACTATGCCAAGGAGACCTTAAAAGAAAACTTAAAGGAGTACCGCCATGACCAATGATTGGATGGATGACCTATTAAAAGAAGAACTTCATAAAGAAATTCGGGTTCCCAGCCACTTGGACCGGGAAATCCGGGCTAGGATTATGGATGGGAAAGAAAAAAATCCCATCAACAGCTATATACTAGGCCTCCTAGTTTTGAGCTTCATCTACCAGTGGGGACTTTTTGTCCCAGCTTTGAAGATTCTACAGAACTACTTGAGTCCAGGAAAACTCCTGGTCCTGGCCTGTATCTGCCTGGAGGTTCTAAGCCTGAGCCTGCTATTTGCCCTAGTTTTAATTCACCAATGGAAAAAAGGAGAGATTTAAATGTATATTGCAAGTATAGCACCCCTATTTATGATTATTCCTATGTTGATGATACTAGCCTCTTCCATCCTATTTGCCATCTGGGTCTATAAGGATGCTGAAGCAAATGGAGAAAATGGCCTCGTATGGCTCTTGGTGGTCTTGGTTGTTCCAAACCTCTTGGGGATTATCCTCTACCTGCTTTTGGTCAAGAGGGAAAAACAAGTCCGCTGTGAAAATTGCCGGCACATGAACAGCTACAGGGCAGACTACTGTGAAATTTGTGGAAGCCCCTTGGACAAGGATATCATGAAAGAGAGTCAAACCAACCCTCTTTGGAAGTGGGCTTTAGGCTTATTGGTCCTAGGGATTATAACCATTTTAGTATTTTTCTTTGCAGCCATGGTCTATGGTCCTTCTGTTCAATAAATGAGAAGACAGACAATCCTAGGATTGTCTGTTTTTTATTTTATCTTTTCCAGGGACTAATGGTATAATAGTAAAAAAAGAAGGAGGTTCTTATGGCAAAAGATGTAATTGTAGCCTTGGATTTTTCGGGAAAAGAAGAGGCTTATGAATTTTTAGACAAGTTTGACCAAGCCATTTACACCAAGGTGGGAATGGAGTTGTTTTACAAGGAAGGACCCGACATTGTCCGGGAAATTAAAAAAAGAGGCCACAAGGTCTTTTTAGACTTAAAATTTCACGATATTCCCAATACCGTTTGGGGGGCTGTCCGGTCAGTCTTGGACCTGGACGTGGACATGGTTAACCTCCACATTCCGGCAGGGAAAAAGGCCATCCAAGGGGCCCGGGAAATTTTGGACCAAGCCAAGTCCTCCACCATCCTCTTGGGGGTTACGGTCCTAACTAGTATGGAGGAAGAGGACCTAAGAGACCTATCCATCCAAGGCAGCCTAAAGGATGTGGTAAAGTCCTATGGGAAATTAGGCCTGGATGCCGGTCTCCATGGTCTGGTTTGCTCGGCCCAAGAAGTAGCAGACTTGAAAAAAGACCTGGGGGACTTTGTTGCCGTAACTCCAGGAATCCGTCCCGGTGGCCAAGCTGGTCAAGATGACCAAAAAAGAACCATGACTCCGGCCCAAGCAGCCAAGGCTGGCTCAGACTATATTGTCGTTGGCCGCCCCATCCGTAATGCCCAAGATCCCCTGGAAGCCTATAGGGCTATCAAGGAAGAATTTCTCAAGGAGGAAGTATGAAACACGTAGCAGAAACCCTATTAGACATTAAAGCCGTCAGCCTGTCTCCCAAAGACCCCTTTACCTGGGCCTCAGGAATCAAGTCACCCATCTATTGTGACAACCGCCTCTTAATGAGCTATCCCCAAGAGTGGAGCATTGTCATTGAGGCCTTGATTTCCCTTATCCATGAAAAATTCCCCCGGGTGGACTACATTATGGGGACAGCCACTGCAGGAATTCCCCATGCTGCTCTCATTGCCAACCGCTTAAAACTACCCATGGGCTTTGTTCGATCCAAGGCCAAGGACCATGGCAAGGCCAAGCAAATTGAAGGGGAGATCTTCCCCGGATCCAAGGCCTTGGTTATTGAAGACCTCTTTTCAACAGGAGGGTCCTCTATTGAAGCGGCCAAGGTTTGTCAAGAAGCAGGTTTTGATGTCATTGGAGTCTTGAGCATCTTTACCTATGACCTGGACCGCTGTCAAGAAAATTTTAGAAAAGCAGGCCTTGACCACTATTCTGCAAGTAACCTAACAGAACTCTTAGACCTTTCCGTAGAAAGGGGAGACATTAGCACCGGGGAAAGACAAGAAATTTTAACCTGGAAGGAAAGCCTGTAAAGAAGTTTTCCTAACTAGACATTAGAAGGAGCTCCTATGAACACCCTGATCGTTACCGGTATACTACTTTTGGCCCTGGTAGCCATTCGAATCTCTAACAAGTCTGGCCTTCCGGCCCTCTTACTCTTTTTGGGCCTGGGAATTGCCTTTGCTGCTGGAGGTTGGAACTTTAATGACTACAACCTGGTTGACCAAATCGCCTCCATGTCCTTAATGGTTATTATGTTTTACGGGGGCTTTGGGACCAACTGGTCTATGGGCCAGTCTGGGAGTTGTCTTTACAGCAGGTCTCACAGGACTCTTTTGCCACTATGTCCTGGGCTTTGGCTTGGTGGAATCCATGCTCTTAGGAGCAGTGGTGGGGTCCACAGACTATGCCTCAGTTTCCAACATCCTGGTATCCAAAAACCTAAACCTCAAGTACAATACCGCCTCTCTTTTGGAAATTGAATCCGGCTCCAATGACCCGACAGCCTATACCATGACCATGGTCTTTTTGGCCATCCTAACAGGGTCAGACCTTTCAGTACCGGTCTTGATTTTCCGTCAGGTATTTTTTGGGGGCCTGGTGGGTTTTTCTGTAGGCTACCTTTGCCTGGCCGTAGTGAGAAAGTATAAATTCAACGAAGATGGCCTCTTTGTGGTCTTTATTGCTGCCCTGATGTTGGGGGTTTATGGAATGAGCAAGCTCATTGGAGGCAATGGCTTTTTAGCCCTCTACATTGCTGGGATTATCCTGGGTAACAATGAGTATGTAGGAAAAAAGGAAGTGGTCTTTTTCTACGATGGCCTTTCCCACTTGGTCCAAATCATGCTCTTCTTCCTCTTGGGACTTCTGTCCAATCCTCGGAATATCTTTCATGCTCTACCCCTGGGTCTTGCCATTATGGCCTTTATGACCCTGGTGGCCAGACCCTTGTCCGTCCTAGGCCTTATGGCTCCCTTCCGTTTGAAGAAGAACCAGCTGGCCTTGATTTCCCTGGCAGGGATTCGTGGAGCTGCAGCTATTGCCTTTGCCATTATGGCCGTCAATACAGGAGCGGGCCTGGATATTGACCTCTTCCATATTGTCTTTGCCATCTGCCTATTTTCTCTTTTAATCCAAGGATCTCTTATGGCCTGGGCCACCAAGGTCTTGAAGATGTTTGATCCCAATGATACGGTCCTTAAGACCTTTAATTACTACCAGGACAAGTCCAAGCTGGGCTTTATCCAAACTAGGGTTACAGACCAGTCCATGTTTGTAGGGATGAAGATTAAGGACCTCAAGATGGTTTTTAACTTTATCATTGCCAAAATTGAACGGGATGGCAAGACCATCATCCCCCGAGGGGAGACAGTCTTGAAAGAGGGTGACATCATTGTCATGGGGGGAGAAAGCCACTTTGACCAGTCCGGCCAGTCCTTGCTAGAAATTAAATTGGCCCCCTGCCATGCCTGGGTGGGAGAAAGAATCAAGGACTTGGATATTGGAGAAAATGAATTAATCGTCATGCTTCAAACAGCCCAAGGAGGGGTGGAAATCCCTCGGGGAGACACCGTCCTCCAGGTGGATGACCGTGTGGTTTTACTCCAGGGAGAAAAATTACAAGAAGCCATTGACCACGAAAGTGGACAATGAAAAAAGGAAGCCCTAGGGCTTCCTTTTTTCATATAGGATTAGCAGTGACTTTCCAGGTAATTGATAATCTCTTGAGATTCATACATGGCTTGGTCACCAATAAACAAACAGGGAACTTGTTTTTTTCCACCCTTTTCAATAAGGTAGTCCCGCATGTCTGGGTCGGTGTCGATGTTGATGATTTCGACCCCTGTAATTCCCTTGTTTTCCATAACTAGCTTAACCCGTTCACAATAGGGGCAGTAGGTGGACGTAAAAAGTCTTAAATTTTCCATAAAGGCTCCTTTCTTGTCTTTGCCCTACTTTTACCCAAGCTGGGCCAAGTTAATCAAGGAATTAGTAAGAGAAATTCTAAGAAGTGGAAAACTAGCTTGTTTGAGAAGAAAAATGTGCTAGAGTAGAGGAAAGGGGGTAAGAAAATGGATGTTTTTCACTCAATTGGCAAGGGTATTGAAAAGACCTTTGACGCCTTAAAGGATTCCAAGGAAAAAATCCACTACCAGGCTAAAAAATACAGCCGCCAGTCAAAGCTTCGCTTGGAAAAGTCCCAGGTGGAAGGGGAGATTAAGCGGCTCTATGAAGAACTGGGAGAGGCTTATTATCAAAGTATAGAAGAAGGGTCCGACCAGTCCAAAAAGGTCCTCCATGAACTCATGATCAAGCTGGACCAGCAAAAAGAAATTTTAAAGGCCCTGGAAAACCAGCTCAAGCAAGACCTTATGGAAGAGGGACAAGACCAGCCTCAAAAGCGCTGTCCCCATTGCAATGAGGTCATGGAAGAAGGAGACCAATTCTGTAGCAATTGTGGGTCCAGCATGGAGGAAACCAAGGTCTTTAAACGAGGGATTTTTGTGGATAATGTGGAAATCCTAACCAAGATGTGTCCCAACTGTGGCAACCAAGTCAGTGTCCATGCCAAGTATTGCAACCGCTGTGGCCTGGATTTGGAGAACTTGTAGAGGGACGGATTTTTATTGAAAGTTTAGCAGGATATGTTAAAATAAACTTAGGGGTAATTGAGCAGTAGAAGATTCCATCTATTTTTAAAAAGGAGGAAATAGTATGGACGCTACAAGCAAAGAATTACTAAAGGTAAAAGAATGGCTAGGGGAAGCAGATGCTCTTATTTTAGGTATCGGACCTGGCCTAAGCAAGGCTGGAGGGGTCAATCTTTCAGACCCTGACTTGATGGAAAAATGGATGCCGGACTTAAAGGAAAGAGGCGTCGAAACAGTTTTAAAGGGGATGCGAGTCTACCATTGGTTTGACCCGGAAGACCCCTTAGAGTATTGGGCCTTTTGGAGTAACTTGATTAAAAATTTACGCTATGAAACCGAGCCCATGGAGGTCTATAAAGAAGTCTTTGACCTGGTAAAGGACAAGCCTTATTTTGTCATTGCCACCACAGTAGATGGACAGGTTGAAAAGGCCGGATTTGACATGGACAGGGTCTATATGCCCCAAGGGGACATGGCCTATTCCCAATGCTACGAGCCCTGCAACAATGAACGTTACTATAATGAAAAGGAAGTTTTTCGGATTTCCAGCCATATCCATGAGGATGGAAATGTCCGGGAAGATATTTTGGGACGTTGTCCTTCTTGTGGCAAGTATTTGGTTCCCAATATCCGGATGGAAGAAAATTTTGTGGCTGAGCCCTATTTAAAGCAAAGAAAAGATTTTGTAGACTTTGTGGAAAACCGCAGAGACAAAAACTTGCTTTTCCTAGAATTTGGCGAAGGCTTTAACCAAGCTGGCTTTATCCGCTATCCTTTTGAAACCATGGTGGAAACCCTGGACAAGGCAAGGTTGGTTCGATTTAATACCAGTGATCCCGAAGTGCCAGAAAGCATTAAGGACAAGGCCTTGGGAATCAAGGACCCCATAGAAAAATGTTTAAGAGACCTCATTTAGGTCTTAAAAAACCATCCGCAATGATATGTACCCTCTTTACTGGACAAACCAGTAAGGAGGGTATTTTTGTGAAATATAGCTATGAATTCAAAAAAGAGTGCATACAGTTGTATAGGCAAGGGAAATGGCCTGATACACCTGATGGGACCAAAGAAGAAAACCTTCATGCTTCCATTAGAAAATGGTTTAGATTAGAAGAACTTCATGGCCCAGAAATTTTAAACCATGGAAATAATATCCACTGGACACCAGATGAAAAATTAGAAATGGTGTCGAAAGTGCTGGCTGGAAATTCAATAAAGGCAACTGCAATCGAAAATGGAATAAATGAAGGACAACTTTATTCATGGCTTAACAAGTATAAAAAGGATGGATATAATGGTCTTGTGAATAAAAAGAAAGGCCGTAAATCTAAAAATACAACCATGAAAAAGAAAAATATCCATAAACCAAAAGAACTGAATGAATCCGAAAGAGAAGAACTCATAAGACTTAGAGCAGAAAATGAATATATGAAGGCTGAGAATGAAATAATAAAAAAAGAGATCGCCTTGAGAGAAGAACGTTACGCTGCGCAACTCAAGGCGAAAAAGCAGCGATTGTCAAAGAACTCAAAGAAAAAGGATACAGACTAAAGGATCTTTTAAGAGCCATTGATTTGCCGAGGTCAACATACTACTTTGAACTAAATAAAGTGGATAAAATAAAAGTTAAGAATCGTCCGATTGCAGATAAAATAGCCCAAATCTTTCACCTACACAAAGGAAGATATGGAGTGCGAAGAGTCTATATGGAGTTAATAAATCAAGGCTATGTCATAAACCATAAAAAAGTACAAAGGATTATGCACGAACGAAAACTTTTTGGAAAGGGCTCTAAAGAAAAATACCACTCCTATCAGGGGAAAATAGGTAAAGTAGCAGATAATCTAATCAATAGAGACTTCAAAGCAGATAGACCTTTACAAAAATGGACCACGGATGTCTCTGAATTTAAATTTTCTTGGGGTAAATGCTACATCTCTCCAATACTTGATATGTATACCAATGAGATTATCTCCTACGACTTATCCTTAAGTCCTAATTTAAAACAAATATCTACTATGTTAAGAAGAGCATTTAGAAAATTTCCAAAACTAAAGAACTTAATACTACATTCAGATCAAGGTTGGCAATACCAACATAAATATTATGTCAATGAGCTTAAAAAACATGGGATAAAGCAATCCATGTCAAGAAAAGGGAATTGCTATGATAACTCCATTATGGAGACATTCTTTGGAAGGCTAAAAAATGAAATGTATTATGGTTATGAAAAGAGCTATCGCTCTTTTGACGAATTTTCGAGAGCAATAGAGGAGTATATAGATTATTACAATAACGAAAGAATTCAATCAAAAACAAAATGGATGCCACCTACAAAGTATAGGTTAGCATCCACTACAACGAATTAATTAAATATTGTGTCCAGTTTTATGGGTACACATCACNAGCAAGAAATAAAGTGCTTTAGCACTAGCTGTGAAAATTGGTGCACGAGTAAGAAAATTCAAAGCATGGAATGCTGCCGGTAACAGCCCCTTATAGGGGCAGAACAAACCACCGGCTAAGCCGGTGGTTATGATTATGCTTTTAGGTGGCTGGTTTTACCATCAAGTGTCACAGCGGACATATAAAATTTTATTGGTCTTTTCATCAATCAGCAGGCCAATGAAGTTTCCATAGCGGTAGTCGGTGGTTTGCTTAAAGTAGGCCCGGCTGATTTCACTTAAGCCTGGTAGAAAGCCCCGACGGTTCAAAGCTGTTAAGCAGCCTTCAATAGCTTCAAACTCCTTGGAATTTTTATCCACCTCATAGGGGCTTAGCTGGCCTTCTATGAACTTAATTTCTTCTGCCTTGGCAGACAGGAGGATTCCCGCTTCGCCATCTCCGTGAAAGTCTGGTTCCTTGTACATTTCCTTTAAACGCTTCACATCCTTAGACAGGTGGATCTTAAACTCATAGGCCACTTCCTTGACGGCCTGGGGCCGGTGGTCCGACTGGGCGTAAAGGACAGGGACCAGGCAAAGGCCTATAAGAATCATGATTAGAAGGCATCGTTTATAGGTTTTT
This sequence comes from Urinicoccus timonensis, assembly GCF_900232945.1. Lineage (GTDB taxonomy): Bacteria > Bacillota > Clostridia > Tissierellales > Peptoniphilaceae > Urinicoccus > Urinicoccus timonensis. Next base: position 645,695 of record NZ_OCTU01000001.1, on the reverse strand, counting down.
TTCGTCATCTTCATCCTCCTCATAGCGTAACAGGTCTCCAACATCGCAAGACAGGACCCGGCAAATCTCCGATAGGGTGGAAAAGCGGATGGCCTTGGCCTTGTTGGTTTTTAAAATGGATAGGTTGGATAGGCTGATGCCCACTTGGTCAGAAAGCTCTGTCAGGGTCATTTTCTTTTTAGCCAAGGCAACATCTAGATCAACAATTATTTTTCCCATAGTCACCTCATATTGTTAAGTCGTTTTCTTCTTTTAGGGTCATACCTTGCCGGATTAGGTCAGCCAGGAGTAAAAAGACCTGGTTCAAAAGCAGGGCCAGGAGAAAGAGGCCCATAAAGGCTAGGTTAGTAATGGACCCGTCCAGGTTGAAGTTTGTAAAGACAATGGCCAAGACTGCCAGGATGCAAATTCCCACAAAGGACAAAGAAGTTCCTTGGAGATAGAAGAGCATCTTCCGGTCAAAGATTTGGTCCCGGCCATAACTTTCAAGGGCCAAAAAACCAAAAACCAGGCAAATGACCAGGCAAAGGACCATGGCTTCACACAGGACCAACATGGGGATGTGCATGTTGTAAAATTGGGGGGTCATGGATAGGACAAGGTAGGAAAACTTGTAGCCTCCATAGGCCAGGCCCAAGCAAAGGACTATGGCCAGGATTAAAAGGGCCCCAATAAAGTAAACTCTAAATTTTTTCATAAGTCACCTCGAAAAGTTCAATGGGATAAAGCTTAAGTATATTATACAGCGTATTTATTGAAAGTCAATATTTATTTATTGAATATCAATAAATAAATAGCGTTTAAAGTAAAATTGAAAGGAAGGATTTTGGAAAATAGCCATAAAAAAAGAACCCCGAAGGGTTCTAATTTTTTTAATTTAAAGATTTTCTTTTCTTCCGGGCTTCCAATTTGCTGTTGACCAGGTGGACGATGTCCTTGACTTCTCTAAAGCCTAGGAAGTAGAGGATAAGGCCGTAGAGGAAGGCTGAACATAGGGCAACAAGAAGTAAGAGGACCAACTTGGCCAGACGGAGTTTGGCTCCGGCTAAAAAGCCAGCCAGGACCATTTCCAAGGGGAAGAAGGCAACAGAGGCAAAGATTCCCATAATAAGTCCTGCCAGGCAGGTTTTGATAATAGCCCGGAGGTAGGAAGACATGCCCAAGTGGCCAATGCGTTTTCTCAGGATGATAAAGCGCAAAGCACAGGCTACAGCTGTAGCTACGGTAACACTACCGGCTAGACCCCGTACTCCCAAGATGTTAACCACTAAAAGGTTGAGGCTGACGTTAATGACCACGTTGCAAATGCCGATATAGAAGGGGGTCTTAGTATCCTGGATGGAAAAGAAGACCCGGTTCAGGACATTATTAATAGACAAAAAGACCAGGACTGGGGAGTAGAAGACCAGGACCTTGGCTGTTTCCAAGGTATCTTCTGGAGTAAAGGCCCCGTATTGGAGGGCAATTTCGATAATGGGTCGGGCCAAAACGGCCATGCCAATGGCAGAAGGGACAGTAATTAAAAGAACGCTTTTGACTGACCCGTTCATGATTTGCTTGCCCAGGAGATAATTTTTTTCGGCAAAGGCCCGACTCATGGCCGGGAAAACCACAGAGGTAATAGCTGTGATGAAAATTCCCAAGATGACCAGGTTAATCTTGTTGGCATAGTCCAGCCGGCTGACGGCAGCATTTCCCAAGCCTGTTGCCAGGTACTTGTTAAAGATGGTGTTGATGTTGTTAATAGAAACAGAAACCAAAACCGGCATGGCCAGGATCAAGGCCTGTTGGGTGTACTTGTCCTTGAAGTTCAGGATGGGTTTAAAGTGGAAGTCTGCTTTTAAAATGGAAGGGACTAAAAATAAAACCTGGGATAGGACGGCCAAGACGGAAATGGCGGCTAGGCCCTTGATGCCAAAAATAGGAGCTAAAAAGATTAAGTAGATGATATAGACAATATTATAGGGCAGGTTGACCGCTCCCGCTGCAGCAAAGAGGTTGTTAAATTGCAGGTAGCCGGTAAAAATTCCCACGGTGGCTGCAAAAATAATCAAGGGCATGGAGTAGCGGATTAAAACAACGGTCAGGGCCTTGGTTTCAGGATCGAAGCCTCCACCGGTGATGTTGGCAATGGTCGGGGCAAAGATGATACCGAGACTTGCTACTGCAATGGCTACAACCAGGCAAACGGAAATCATGTTGGATGTAAACTTGTCCTTGGCCCCGGGACCCTCGTTGAGGTGGACTTTTTGTAATTGTGGGATAAAGGTTGTGGCGATGGCCTCTGTAATCAAAGCACTCATCAAGCCTGTCGACGATTGGGCAACAGTCCAGGCAGCCTTTTCCATACCGGACCCATATTGGTAGGCAATTAAGGTTTCCCGGCCTAGGCCGAAAAATTTACCTAAAAGGGAAAAGATGATAATGGCGGCTGTAGACTTGGCCAAATTTTTTGCTTGTTCTTCCATGATACCTCCTTCATATCTAAATTAAAAGTATATTGAATTTAAGGGGATAAGTCAAGATGGACAGGAGGATTAACGGTCTTCCATAGGAAGGTAGTTTTGGGGTTGGTTGAGGGTTAGGTAGGCTGGTCGCATAATTTTTTTGTCCAGGACTTGTTCCAAGCGGTGGGCACACCAACCGGTGGTTCGAGACAGGGCAAAAATAGGGGTAAAGAGGTCTCGGGGAATTCCTAAAAGGTGGAAGATTAAACCGGAGTAAAGGTCCACATTGGCTGGAGCTGGATGGGATAGGGAAAATTTATCGGCAATTAAGACCCCACCAATCTCTTCAATATTTTCAATGAGCTGGTATTCTTCCAGGCAATTCTTGGATTGGGCCAGGCTTTTTGCTCTTTCTTTCAAAAGGAGGGCCCGGGGGTCGCTTAGGGTGTAGACGGCATGGCCCAGACCGTAGATGAGGCCGGACCGGTCAAAGGCCCTTTGGTCCAAGACGGCCTCCAGGTATCTTTTAACCTGGCTAGGCTTGGTCCAATTGGAAGTCTTGGCCTTTAAGTCTGCCACCATGGAGTCCACCATAAGGTTGGCTCCACCATGTCTAGGTCCCTTCAAGGATCCCAGGGCAGTGGTAATGGCACTGTAGGAGTCTGTTCCCGAGGAGGATACCACATGGGTGGCAAAGGCGGAGTTGTTCCCTCCACCATGCTCTGCATGGAGGACCATAAGAGCATCTAGGATTTGGGCTTCCTCAGCTGTAAAAGAAGAATCCGGACGAATCATATGGAGGAGGTTTTCTGCCGGGTCATAGTCCTCCAGGGGACGGTGGATAATCAGGGAGGCCTCGTCTACATAGTGGCGTTTGGCCGCATAGCAGTAGGCTAAAATCATGGGCATCTTGGCAATCAGGCCCAGGGATTGTTTTAAGACATTGAAAATCTCTGTATTATCTGGGTCTGGGTCATAGGAATAGAGGGAGAGGACTGACTGCATAATCTTATTCATGAGGTTTTTATTGGCTGTCTTTAAAATGACATCTTCCAGATAGCCTCCCGGCAGGCTGGTTAAGGACCAAAGGGTTTCGTGGTAGATGTCCAGGTCTTCTTGTGTGGGAAGTTGACCAAAAAGCAGGAGGTAGGAAACTTCTTCAAAGGCATGTCTTTGACTTTCTTGGGCTCCTTGTAAAATTTCGGCTACAGAATAGCCCCGGTAGTCCAGGCGGCCGGGAGCCGGAATCTTTTGCCCATTTTCATAACCATAACCCACAACGTCGGCCACCCCGGTAACCCCTACCAGGACCCCGGTGCCATTTTTATTTCTTAGACCCCGTTTGATATTGTGGTCTTCATAGTATTTGGGGTCAATATAGGCCCTTTTTTCAATGACCCGGGCATAGCGTTTTAGACGGTTGGTATTTTTCTTATCCATGCTTAATCTCCTTGACCTTTTGGATTAAGAGGTCGGTAAACTCTGAAGCCTTTAGGGGTCCTCCCAGGTCTTGGGTGGACGTTTCCTTCTTGGATAGGAGGAGGTCCAGGCCTTGACGGATAGACCCAGCATAGTCGCCCATGTCCAAATAATCCAGCATCATACAGGCAGATAGGAAAAAGGCTGTGGGATTGACCAGGTCCTTGCCTGCCAGGTCGGGAGCAGTTCCATGGACGGATTCAAAGATGGCCATGTCATCCCCGATGTTAGCTCCAGGAACCAGGCCCAGGCCTCCGATTAATCCAGCGGAAAGGTCTGACAGGATATCTCCATAGAGGTTTTCTGTGGCAATGACATTGAATTGGTAGGGGTTTAAAACCAATTGCATGGCCATGTTGTCCACCAGGACTTCTTCCAATTCAATAGAGGGATAGTCCTTGGCCAGGTCCCGGCCGGCTTTAAGAAAGAGGCCGTCGGTAAATTTCATAATATTGGCCTTGGTAACCAGGGTCACCTTGGGATAGCCGTGGTCCAAGGCATAGTCAAAGGCCCGTTTAATCAACCGTCTGGATCCTTGGTAGGTGATGATTTTAATGGAGTGGGCTTCAGTGTCTGAAACCATTTCTTCTACACCCCGGTAGAGGTCCTCGGTATTTTCCCGAAAGATAACCAGGTCAATGGGGCAATCTGGATTCTTCCAGGGGCCCAGTTCCTTAATGGGCCGGATATTGGTGTAGAGGTCGTATTTTTTACGGAGTTGGACATTTAAAGACCGAAAGCCCTCCCCAATGGGGGTGGTCATGGGGCCCTTAATGGCGACCTTGTTTTTTTCCAGACTCCGGAAGAGGCTGTCGGGTAAATAGACTCCGTGCTTTTCATATTCTTCCTTGCCGGCTTCTTGGATATCAAAGGAAAGGGGAATTTGCAAGTCCTTAAAGAGTCGGATTAAGAGCTTGGCTAATTCTTTTCCTACCCCGTCGCCGGGAATTAAGCTAATCATATTAAACCTCCAAATTTTTTGAATAATTCAAGTTACCTCCGGCCAAAAGGATGGCCAACTCTCTGGGAGACCCCTTAAATTCTAGAGAAAAGGCCAGGCCCTTGGTCTTGTTGAAGGCCAAAATTTGACCCTTGGTCAGGCCCTCATGCAAGTTGTCTAAAAGAAGCTCATCTTCTGGATCCACCAGGCCATAGATGGCTGGATCGGCAAAGGTCAAGGGGAGGATACCGGAGTTGATGAGGTTGGACCGGTGAATCCGGGCAAAGCTCTTGGCCAAAACAGCCTTGACCCCAAGATAGAGGGGGACCAAGGCGGCGTGCTCCCGGGAAGACCCTTGGCCGTAGTTGTCTCCAGCTAGGATAAAGCCCCCGTCATTTTCCTTGGCCCGGTCGTAAAAGTCATCCACCAGGGTGGAAAAGGCATAGTGGGCCAGGTGGGGGATGTTGGATCGGTAGGGTAAAAGTCCAGCGTGGCTGGGAACAATATCATCTGTAGTGACATTGTCTTGGACCTTTAAGAGGACTCTTTTTTGGATTTGGTCTTCCAGGGAATCGTTTAAGGGGAAGGGTTTGATGTTGGGGCCCATAACCAGGTCCTTCCGTCTTTGGTCTTTTTCCTTGGGATAGATAAAATAATCATCTACATGGTCATAGGAAGAAAGTCTGGGGATGTCCACTTCTTGGCCGGGAGTCAAATAGCCCTTAATGGCCGAACTGGCGGCAGTTTGGGGACTTACCAGGTAGATTTGGGCGTCCTTGGTGCCGGACCGGCCCTTGAAGTTGCGGTTAAAGGTCCGGAGGCTGATGCCCTTGGACTTGGGGGCTTGGCCCATGCCAATACAGGGACCGCAGGCGGATTCTAAAATCCGGGCTCCCGAGGCAATCATGGTGGCCAGGGCTCCATTTTCTGCCAGCATCTTCAAGATGTTGGCTGATCCTGGGCTAATGACCAGGGAAACATCGGGATGGACCCGGTGGCCCTTTAAAATTTGGGCCACAGCCATAAGGTCGGCATAGGAAGAATTGGTGCAAGAACCTATAGCTACTTGGTCCACCTTTAGGGAGTCAATTTCTGAAACAGGAACAACAGCGTCAGGACTATGGGGCTTGGCCACCATGGGCTCAATAGCCGACAGGTCAATTTCCAAACGGGCATCATAGGAGGCTCCTGGGTCTGGTCCCAGTTCAAGGACGTCTTCTTCCCGGTGGTGGGCCCGTAAAAAGTCCTGGGTCACTTGGTCAGAGGGGAAGACGGAGCTGGTGGCGCCTAATTCCGCCCCCATATTGCAAATGGTGGCCCGGTCCGGGACAGATAGGCTTTTGACCCCAGGACCGGTGTATTCCATAATATAGCCCACGCCACCCTTGACGGAAAGTTTTTTCAAAATGGTCAGGATGACATCCTTGGCATTGCAATTGGCCTTCAAGGATCCCTCTAGGTAGACCTCATAGACCTTGGGAAGGGTTAAGAAGTAAAAGCCCTTGGCCATGGCAACGGCCACGTCCAGGCCTCCAGCCCCAATGGCTAGAGAGCCTAACCCCCCGGCAGTAGGGGTGTGGGAGTCAGACCCAATCAGGGTAGCTCCAGGTCTTCCGAAGCGTTCCAGGTGGACTTGGTGGCAAATGCCTCCCCCGGGTTTGGAGAAGATGAGGCCATATTTTTCTGCTGCCGATTGGATAAAGGCATGGTCGTCGGCATTTTCAAAGCCTGCTTGGAGCATGTTGTGGTCGATGTAGGCCACAGAAAGGTCTGTAGCCAGCTTGTCTACATCCAAGGCTTCCAGTTGGAGGTAGACCATGGTTCCTGTAGAATCCTGGGTCAGGGTTTGGTTGATTTTTAAGCAAACCTCCTTGCCAGCTTCCAGGTCTCCATCTAAAAGATGGGAGGCGATGAGTTTATAGGCTAATGTTTTTGGCATAGGCATCTCCTTAAGTAAATAAAAAAAGTCAACGAATAAAATAATTAAGGTCTATTTTACCGAAAAATTCCCCAAGATTCAACAAGTCATTGAATGTAAAAGAAGGCCTAAATTTTAACAAATAGAAGGTCAGGAGAAAATAAAAAAAGCCTGCTTAATGACCTGAACCCGTAAACACGGAACAATTTAATAATATTTTAAGCGGAATGTAATCTGTACATAACAGGGGACATTCCGTTTAATTTTGTTTTAATCCTATCCTCATTGTACCATTTAATATATTTTTCAATATCATTTATCAAATGTTCATAACTTTTAAAATCTTCCCCATAAAACATTTCCTGTTTCAAGATTCCAAAGAAGTTCTCCATTGGAGAATTGTCTAGACAATTGCCTTTTCTTGACATACTTTGTGTAATATTCATTTTTTCTAGTTTATTAGTCCAAGAGCTATGTTGATAATGGAATCCTTGGTCCGAGTGTATAGTTAAATCTTTAATGTCTCTATTTTTTTCTAATGCTTTTTCTAGCATTGTATTTGTTAATTCTATTGTTGGGTGATAACCTAGCGTATAGCTTATTATTTCACTGTTGTATAGGTCTAATATTGGTGATAGGTATAGTTTTTTGTCTTCACCTTTTATTCTAAATTCTGTTACGTCTGTTAACCATAATTGGTTTGGTTTACTTGCTTTAAATTGTCTATTTACAACATTATTTGCAACCTTTCCTATTTGCCCTTTGTATGATGAATATTTTCTTGATCTAGTTTTAAATTTGGTGCATAGCAAAAATTCTTCTCTCATTATTTTTAAAACTCTTTTATGGTTGACATTAAGCCCTTTATTTTGTAATACTTGAGTCACCCTTCTGTAGCCATATCTACCTTTTGATTCTTCAACTATGCTTGTAATTTCCCTTCTAATTTCTTTGTCTTTATCTACTGGATTTTCTAATTTTATTTTCCATTCGTAGTAGGATGATTTTGGTAACTCAGCTATTTCTAGCCATTCACTTATCTTGCTTTTTGGATATTCTTTTATTAACTTGAGGATTATCTTTGTCTTTTCCTTGCTTCTGCTTCCTCTTCCAGTAGCAAGGCTTGTAGCTTTTTTTCGTATATTATCTTCATTTTGAGAAGTCTATTTTCTTCTCTTAATCTTATTAATTCTTCTCTTTCACTTTCGTTTATTGGAGTATTAAGTTTAGACTTTTTATTTGATTTAGTCATATCTTTACTAGGCCTTCCTCTGTTATCTTCTAACCCAGAAAGACCACGCTCTTGATAAGTTTTCTCCCACCTGTATATTATGGATTCATTTACAAGGTTGAAATGCTCTGCAGTCTCTCTAAGCGAAGTATTCTTGATTTGCCTATATTGTATTACAGATAACTTAAATTCACTAGTGAATTTATTGTTTTTTAACTTTTTAGATAAGTTATCAAATCCTCCTGACTTGTATTTTTCTATCCAGTTTTTCAAAGTTCCATCTGGAATATCATATTTTTTAGCTACCTTTTCACGCCCGCCTGTTTCTCCTGATAAATATTCTAGCACTAGTTTTATTTTAAATTCTTTTGTGTATTTTGGCATACAAAAAACCCCTCCATCCGTATTCCGGATTTTGGGGTTCAGATCATTAAGCAGGCTTTAAAAATTATTTTTTAAGGATCTTATCCATTAGGTTTTTGATGGTCTTGTCTTGGAAGAGTTGGTCGTCTTTGGTTTTTAGAAATTGGTCCACATCTTGGTTGGACTTGACATCTTGGTTTTGAATAGTGGCAGTCATTTGGTCCACAATTTGTCGCATGGCAACAGAATAGTCAGTTAACTTGCTGGTGAGACCGGCAGCGCTTAAGGAGTCGTCAGTTAAGAAGGCAGACTTGTAGTCTTCCACGATTCCGGGAAGAGCTTGGGATACCTTGCTAAAGAGCTCGTGGCTATCCTTGAATTTTGTGGGAGCTTGGAGGGCTTCCATTTCCTTGGCAGTAGAAACTACTTGGGCTCCTACTTGGGCCATTTTTTGTCCCATTTCCATCTTATTGCTTTGGTCAAAGTCCCGGAAGGCCAGGTTGCGGAAGTTGGCAAGTTCTTGGACTAGGACTTGTTGTTTTTGGTCAAAGTTTTTCACATAGGCTAATTCTTCAGGACTTAAGTGGCTTAGGTTGACTCCTTGAAGGAAGGACTTGGCAACATTTTTTTCCAGCCAGGCTGTATCTGTCAAGATAACTGTTTGCTTTTCTTGGTCCCAGTCTACCTTGACTCCTAGGTTTTCAGCCACAAAGCGCAGGGGTACAAAGGTCCTTTCATGGCTGGCATAGGGGGCAATATCCATAGTGGATTTTTTGCCTTGGCTGTCTAGGGTCTTTTTCCCCAGCCAAAGCTTGATTTGCTTTTGTCCCTTGGCAATGGAAACGGATTGGTCCTCTTGGAACCAGTCAACCTTGTAGCCCAGGGCTTCAGAAACAAAGCGCAGGGGAACAAAAGTCCTTTCAGACTTGACTTGGGGGGCAACATCCCCCTTGATTTCTTTTCCGTTTAATTGGATTTTGATGGTTGAGGCCCCATAGACCCCTTGGCTTAAAACCAGGCAAGCAGCCAGGCCTAGGCCAGCTAATTTTTTATGCATATTCTCTCCTTTTAATATTCATCTTACTCTTCATCTGTAGTGGATTTTGAAGAAGTTTTTGTTGATTCTTTGCTTTTGGATTCACTGGAAGTAGATTTTTTGGACTTGGAACCTTCTTCTGAAGAAGTGGATTCCTTACTATCTTTTGAGGATTTACTTGAAGATTCCTTCTTGCTTTCTTCAGAAGAATCTCTTTTCTTTTCCTCTGTCTTCCGGCTGGATTGGTCTTCGGTTTGGTCTGTCTTGGCATAGGTTCTTTCAATATAGTCCAGGACAGTATCATTTTTGCTTGCGACTTCAATGACGGCATCCTTGCTAGTGGCCACAACATTTCCATCAGCGTCATCCTTGTAAAAAATTAAGTATTCCTTGTTGGTGGATAAGTTTTTGGGTTCTGTAAATTCAATATTGGATAGACTACCCTTGTAGTTGTCCAAGATGGTTAATTCTGTCTGTCCATCTCCAAGTTGGGTTAATTTAACTCGGCTGATGTAGTCAGACTGGGTCATGAGCTTTCTTACTTCTTCCCGGCTCACACCTTCCTTGTCGGCAGATTCTTCATTTAAGCTGGGGGAAGATTCTTCAATTTTAGGACTGGTATTAATTGGTTTTTGTACCTTTTGGTTCTGATTATCCTTTTGTCCACAGGCTGTTAAGATAAGAGCCAGGGATAAACCACTTATGGCTAGAGTTTTTTTCATATGATTCCTCCATCAAATTGAGTCATTGCTTTTCTTTCATTATAACATACTGGCCCTGCAAAAGAAAAAAAACTTGTCTGGAATTTAAAAAGCTTGGGTCAAGGCCCTTGTCTTGATTTAGAGATTTTACAGGGCCTTGAAATATGGTATAATAAAGGCTAGATGGGTTCAGGAAAGAATCTAAAAGAAAAAAGGAGATTTTATATTGACTGAATTATTCGGGACAGATGGTATTCGTGGCATTGCCGGCCAAGGCCTAACGGCTGAATTGGCCTTAAATGTAGGCAAGGCTGCTGGCCTGGTTTTAGGAAAAAACCAAGGTCATTGTCTTATTGGGACAGATACCAGAGAATCTGCAAATATGCTAGAGGCCGCCCTGGCCACAGGCCTAATGAGTATGGGAATGGATGTTACCCTGGTAGGGGTCATTCCTACACCAGGGGTTGCCTATTTAACCAGAACTTTGAACTATACTTGTGGTGTGGTCATTTCGGCCAGTCACAATCCATATAATTATAACGGAATTAAATTTTTCTCCCAAGATGGCTATAAGCTACCGGACCAAGTGGAAGAAGAATTGGAAGACTACCTCTTAAAGCGCAAGAAATTTCCTGAAAATACGGAAAGCTTTGGTCGCTTGACCCTGGATCCCTCCTTGGCCAAGCAATACACCAGGTACCTCCAATCTCTATGCCCCCACAAGTTAAGTGGTTTAAAAATTGCCCTAGACTGTGGGAATGGGGCCCTATCCAAGATTGCACCCTATGTTTTAACCTCTCTAGGAGCCAATGTCTTTGCCCTAAATACCAACCCCAACGGGCGAAACATCAACCTGGACTGTGGGTCCACCAATCCCAAGGTTATCCAAAACCTAGTCCTGTCCAAGGAGGCAGACCTGGGCTTTTCCTTTGATGGAGACGCGGACCGGATTATTGCTGTAGACAACAAGGGACGAATTGTGGACGGAGACCATATCTTGGCCATTTGTGCCCACCACCTCCACCAAAAAGACCAACTAAATGGAGGCGTTGTAGGAACCGTCATGTCCAACCTGGGCTTGAAGAAATATTTGAAATCCATTGATGTGAACTTTATTGAAGCCAAGGTAGGAGACCGCTATGTCCTGGAGGAAATGCGAGAAAATGGTTATGTCCTAGGGGGAGAACAATCGGGTCACATTATTTTTACAGACTACAATACAACGGGGGACGGCCTAGCCACAGGTCTTCACTTAATCGAAGTCATGCTGGAAAGTCAAAAATCCTTGTCCGACCTCAATGACCTCATGACTAGTTACCCCCAAGTCTTAGTCAATGCAAGAGTCTTGGACCACAAGAAAAAATCCTATCTAGAAGATGATGTTTTAGAAAAATCCATTGAAGCCCTAGAGAAAAAATATGAAGATAATGGACGGATTCTTATCCGACCATCAGGAACAGAACCTTTGATTCGGGTCATGATCGAAGGAACAAACCTCGATGAAATGAGGGAAGATGCACAAGTTCTTGCAGACCTGATCCAAGAACAACTGGGAGGTGAATGATGAACTACCAACTTGTTGGCGACTCCAGTGTGGACCTAACTGACCAACTTGAAGAATCCTTGGGAATTAAGCTCATTCCCTTTACCATTCAAGTAGAAGGAAAAGATTTTGTAGACAAGGACCGGAGACAAATTCAAAAGATGCGGGAGGAGATGAATGCATCCAAGAAAGCTGTAAAAACCAGTTGTCCCTCTCCCTATGACTACCAAGAAGCCTTTGATCCAGAAGCAGATGGAATTTTTGTTATCACCATTAGTTCCAAATTGTCCGGGTCCTACAACTCAGCCAACCTGGGAGTTAAGGAATTTCAAGAAAAACACCCGCAAACAAGGGTCCATGTATTTGACAGTCGGTCCGCTTCTGCCGGAGAAACGAACCTGGCCTATTATATAAAGAGCCTTATGGACCAAGGCCTGGCCTTTGAAGAAATTGTAGAAAAGGGAGAAGGTTTTATCCAGGAAATGGAAACCTTCTTTATCCTGGAAAGCCTAGACAACCTAATTAAAAATGGCCGGATTAAAAAGTCTGCAGGCCTGATTGCCAAGACCTTAAATATCAAGCCTATTATGCGGGGAGTCAAGGGAGAAATTGAACTCTTTGAACTCAACCGGGGCTTTAAAAAGTCTCTGGATAAACTGGCCAAGGCCCTGGGACGAGTGGCTGGACAAAGTCAAGGACGCACCCTCTATATTAGTCATTCCAATGCAGAGGACAAGGCCCAGCTCTTTAAGGAAAAAGTCTTGGATCTTTACCAGTTTGACGATGTAGTGGTGGTCCCTACAGGAGGTCTGTCCTCGGCCTATGCTGATGACGGAGGCATTGTCATTAGCTTTTAATGGTAGGGTCTGTAAAAACCACCATAAACAGTTGCTTTTAAGACAAATTTATTGTATGATAAGAACAAAATAAAGTCATTTCTTAAATATAGGAGGAGAACCATGGCAAAAGAAAAATTTGAAAGAACGAAACCCCACGTAAATATCGGAACCATTGGTCACGTTGACCACGGTAAAACAACCCTAACAGCAGCAATCACATTTGTATTAAACAAAAGNCTTAAATATAGGAGGAGAACCATGGCAAAAGAAAAATTTGAAAGAACGAAACCCCACGTAAATATCGGAACCATTGGTCACGTTGACCACGGTAAAACAACCCTAACAGCAGCAATCACATTTGTATTAAACAAAAGATACGGATCCGGTGAATTCGTAGACTATGCCAACATTGACAAGGCACCCGAAGAAAGAGAACGTGGAATCACCATTTCCACATCCCACGTAGAATACGAAACACCAAACCGTCACTACGCTCACGTAGACTGCCCAGGCCATGCCGACTACGTTAAAAACATGATCACAGGAGCAGCCCAAATGGACGGAGCCATCCTAGTTGTATCCGCAGCCGATGGACCCATGCCCCAAACCCGTGAACACATTCTACTATCCCGTCAAGTAGGGGTACCAAAGATTGTCGTCTTCCTAAACAAAGAAGACCAAGTAGACGACCCAGAATTGATCGAATTAGTAGAAATGGAAGTACGTGACCTACTAAGCGAATACGAATTCGACGGAGACAACACACCCATCGTAGTAGGATCCGCCCTAAAAGCCCTAGAAGATCCAGACGGAGAATGGGGAGACAAAATCGTAAAACTAATGGAAGAAGTAGACGAATACATTCCAGCACCAAAACGTGATACAGAACACCCCTTCCTAATGCCCGTAGAAGACATCTTCTCCATTACAGGACGTGGAACCGTAGCTACAGGCCGTGTAGAACGCGGAGTAGTAAAAGTAAACGACAACGTAGAAATCGTCGGCCTAACCGAAGAAAAGAGAACCGTCGTCGTAACCGGAGTAGAAATGTTCAAGAAAATGTTAGACGAAGCCCAAGCAGGAGATAACATTGGAGTACTACTACGTGGAGTTCAAAGAGACGAAATCGAACGTGGACAAGTACTGGCAGCCCCAGGAACCATCCAACCCCATACAAAATTTGAAGCAGAAGTCTACGTATTAACCAAAGAAGAAGGTGGACGACACACCCCATTCTTCAATGGCTACAGACCCCAATTCTACTTCAGAACCACAGACGTAACCGGTGACATCCAATTAGCCGAAGGCGTAGAAATGGTTATGCCAGGAGACAACGCCACCTTTACCGTAACCCTAATCACCCCAATTGCCATGGACGAAGGACTTCGTTTCGCAATTCGTGAAGGAGGACGTACAGTAGGAGCAGGAGTTGTATCCAAATTATTAAGCTAAGAGCTTAGAAAAACTGACAAGGCAGGTATCGAAAGATGCCTGTCTTTTTATTTTATAAAAAGCCTTGCTAGCCAATTGAAAATATGATATTATTTTGATATCAAAATAAATCTTGGAGGTGGATTATGAAAAATAAAGAAGAAGAAATTAAAGAAAAGATTCTCAAGGGACGTAAAATAGGAATCTATGTTCTATTGGGATACTTATTGGGCCTAGTGCTGGCGGTTATTTATATAATAAATTATGTAGGCTACATTACTTATTATGGTGCTGGATTTACTGAAAAACTGGTTTTTATTCTAGCTATCCTCTATATAGGCCTGGCGTGGATTATATTATGTGGTTTAAAGGTGCTTAGACCGCAAGAGGCTTATGTCTTTACCGTATTTGGGAAATATATTGGCACTGTAAAAGGAGAAGGCTTTTACTTTATCCACCCCTTTGCCAGGGCCTTTAATCCCGCTGCGAGTACTCGACTGGGACAAAGTGGTGATGTTAAAGAGATAAAAAAGCTAGGTCAAGCAGACAAGGGACAAGAGAGAAGTCCAGGAGCCTTAGAAGATAAGCGAATTTCTTTAAAGGTCATGACCTTAAATAATAGCAAGCAAAAAATCAACGATTATTTGGGGAATCCTGTTGAAATAGGCATTGCAGTCATGTGGAAGGTTAAGGATACAGCAAAGGCTGTCTTTAATGTGGATAATTTTAAAGAATATCTATCTCTTCAAACAGATACGGCCTTAAGAAACATTGTCCGTCAATATCCCTATGATGTAAATCCAAACTATAAAATTGACACGACAGGAGACGGAGAACCTGATGATGGGTCCTTGAGAGGGTCTAGCGAAGTTGTTGCAAGAAGAATCAAAGAAGATATCCAGTCTAGGGTTGAATTTGCGGGTTTAGAAATTGTAGACGCCCGTATTACCCATCTTTCCTATGCTCCAGAAATTGCACAATCCATGTTGGTTAGACAACAAGCGTCTGCCTTGATCGATGCTAGATCTATGATTGTTGATGGGGCTGTAGGAATGGTTGAAATGGCCTTAGACCAATTAGAAGACAAGGGGGTTATTGACCTGGATGAAGAGAGAAAGGCTGCCATGGTCTCCAATCTAATGGTGGTTCTTTGTGGTAATAGCGAGGTATCCCCCATTATTAATTCGGGAAGTCTCTATTAATGACGGCTAAAAAACAAATTCCCTTACGAGTTTCAAAGAAGTTATATGAACAAATTGCTTCCTGGGCAGAAGATGATTTTCGTTCAATCAATGGACAAATTGAATATCTTTTAACGGAATGCGTAAAACAAAGAAAAAAAGATGGGAAGTATGTAGGGGAAACAATTGATCAACCTCTGGATATCGATATAGAGTAAGGCTGGAATTTTCCAGCCTTCTTTCTTTAAATAAGGAAGAATCAATCTTGCAGTATTGCTTAAAATTAGGTAAAATAAATTAAAACATATTATTGAAAGAAGGTTTGAATTGAAAATACTCTATCGGATCTTTATCGTCCTTACCATTCTCCTGCTTTTGGCAGGACTCATTTTGGGGAACCTATTAAAACCTCAATCCTCAAAACAGGTAAAAGTACGAAGCGATCAATCCCAACAGACAGATGTTAAAGACCTACCTAGAATCAATGCGTTTAAGGGAGACCAACCTCTTCACGTCTTAATCCTAGGAGTCGATGAAACAGCAACAAATGAATATACAGCAGAAGAATACGGATCTAGATCAGATACAATTATGGTATTTTCAATTGATCCAGTTAAAAAAACAGTTCAGCTTCTATCTATTCCTCGAGATACCTATGTTAGTATTCCAGGCTATGCCAAGACGAAAATCAATCATGCTTGGTCTCATGGGGGCTACCCTCTTGTGGAAAAAACAGTAGAAGACTTCCTGGGAATTAAAATCGACTACCATGCCATTGTTCGATACAATGCAGTAAAAGAATTAACCCAGGCAGTCGGTGGAGTAGAAGTCTACTTACCAGTGGATTATAAATATACAGACACCCTGGTAAAACCGGCATTACGCATTAATTTCACCAAGGGATATCACCTTGTGGCTGGAGAAAAAGCTGTGGACTTTTTAAGGATTCGAAAAGCCTATGCAGACCAAGACATTGGACGAATCAATCAACAGCAAAAATTTCTCATGTCTCTTTTTGACAAAATGAAAAACAAAAGCATGCTATTTAAGTTGCCCCAACTAGTTGATATTGCAAATGAAAATATCGAAAGTGACTTATCTTATGGGCAAATCGTGGACTTGGCCTATTTTGGCTTGTCCCTAGAAAAGGAAAACATCCATATGTCTACCCTAGAGGGAGAAGAAAAGATGATTGATGATATTTCCTATTGGTTTGTGGAAAGAGAATCTGCTCGGAGACAGATGACTTTTGAAAATCAAAGTCAAGAAACTTCAGAAAGTATCGGAAATAATAGCGGTGAAAACCAAGAATAGAAAAACGAGAAAAGAACTTAGAAATTTCTAAGTTCTTTTCTCGTTTTTCTATTGACAAAAAGTTGAAATTTAAGTAAACTATAAAAGCTGCTAAAAACAAGGCCAAGGCCCTTTGAAAAAGCAGCAAAAGAAAAACCAAAAATCCTCTTGACAAAGACAGGGAGACTTGGTAAACTAATACATGTTGTTTTCCACAAGTAAAAAGCTTTTTAAGAAATTGTAAAAAAGTTCTTGACAAAGACCTTTTACCGGTGGTAAAATAATTAAGCTATCTCGTAAAGAGATCAGTTTAAACAGAACCAAAAAAACTAAACAGTGTAAGAGAATGAACACACAAGCAAAAGCAAAAAGCGGAACTTCAGTGAAGAATCCGGAGTCAGTCTAAAGACGATAAAATGGAAAAAACTTTTTAATTGAGAGTTTGATCCTGGCTCAGGACGAACGCTGGCGGCGCGCCTAACACATGCAAGTCGAGCGATGAAATTTTAACAGATCTCTTCGGAGAGAAGATAAAATGGATTAGCGGCGGACGGGTGAGTAACACGTGAGAAACCTGCCTTTCACAAGGGGATAGCCTCGGGAAACCGGGATTAATACCCTATGACACATTTCCTTCGCATGAAAGAAATGTTAAAACTCCGGTGGTGAAAGATGGTCTCGCGTCTGATTAGCTAGTTGGTGGGGTAATAGCCTACCAAGGCCATGATCAGTAACCGGCCTGAGAGGGTGAACGGTCACATTGGAACTGAGACACGGTCCAAACTCCTACGGGAGGCAGCAGTGGGGAATATTGCACAATGGAGGAAACTCTGATGCAGCGACGCCGCGTGAGCGATGAAGGCTTTCGAGTCGTAAAGCTCTGTCCTATGGGAAGATAATGACGGTACCATAGGAGGAAGCCCCGGCTAACTACGTGCCAGCAGCCGCGGTAATACGTAGGGGGCGAGCGTTGTCCGGAATCACTGGGCGTAAAGGGTTCGCAGGCGGTCTATCAAGTCTGATGTGAAAGGCATGGGCTTAACCCATGTAAGCATTGGAAACTGATAGACTTGAGTTAAGGAGAGGTAAGTGGAATTCCTAGTGTAGCGGTGAAATGCGTAGATATTAGGAAGAATACCGGTGGCGAAGGCGACTTACTGGACTTAAACTGACGCTGAGGAACGAAAGCGTGGGGAGCAAACAGGATTAGATACCCTGGTAGTCCACGCTGTAAACGATGAGTGCTAGGTGTCGGGGTAACTCGGTGCCGCAGTTAACACATTAAGCACTCCGCCTGGGGAGTACGTGCGCAAGCATGAAACTCAAAGGAATTGACGGGGACCCGCACAAGCAGCGGAGCATGTGGTTTAATTCGAAGCAACGCGAAGAACCTTACCAAGGCTAGACATTTTATTGACCGGTCTAGAGATAGACCATTTCTTCGGAACAGTAAAACAGGTGGTGCATGGTTGTCGTCAGCTCGTGTCGTGAGATGTTGGGTTAAGTCCCGCAACGAGCGCAACCCTTACCTTTAGTTGCCAGCATTTCGGATGGGAACTCTAAAGGGACTGCCGATGATAAATCGGAGGAAGGTGGGGATGACGTCAAATCATCATGCCCTTTATGCCTTGGGCTACACACGTGCTACAATGGTCGGTACAGAGAGCAGCGAGCGAGCGATCTCAAGCGAATCTCAAAAAGCCGATCTCAGTTCGGATTGCAGGCTGCAACTCGCCTGCATGAAGTCGGAGTTGCTAGTAATCGCGAATCAGAATGTCGCGGTGAATGCGTTCCCGGGTCTTGTACACACCGCCCGTCACACCATGGGAGTTGGTAATACCCGAAGCCGCCGAGCTAACCATTTGGAGGCAGGCGTCGAAGGTAGGATCAATGACTGGGGTGAAGTCGTAACAAGGTAGCCGTATCGGAAGGTGCGGCTGGATCACCTCCTTTCTAAGGAGTTCAAAAAGAAGTGGCCTTTGAGCAATCAAGACATTTCTTAACTCTTACACTGGATTTTTTGGCTCTGGCATGGACCTGTAGCTCAGCTGGTTAGAGCGCACGCCTGATAAGCGTGAGGTCGGTGGTTCGAGTCCACCCAGGTCCACCACAACTAAACTTCGGTTTAGTTTAGATGCACAATGAAAACTACATACTCCAATTTTTAAAAGTAAGAATGAGATTTTCAAATTATTCAATAACGAGAGTAAAGAAAAGACATTTTTACCGGATAGAAAAACAGTTTTAAGGAAAACTGAAACAAAGGTCAAGTTAGAAAGAGCATCAGGTGGATGCCTTGGCACCAAGAGCCGATGAAGGACGTGATAAGCTGCGAAAAGCAACGGGGAGTCGCAAATAGACGTTAATCCGTTGATGTCCGAATGGGGAAACCCGTATGAGCAAACCTCATACATCCTGTCATGAATCCATAGTGGCCGGAAGGAAGACCGGGGGAACTGAAACATCTAAGTACCCCGAGGAAAAGAAAGAAACCTCGATTTCCCAAGTAGCGGCGAGCGAACGGGAAAGAGCCCAGGAGCGTAACGACTGATTTTGTATAGTAGAAGAATCTGGGAAGATTCGCCAAAGAGGGTAACAGCCCCGTACATGAAATGCAAAATGAGCGAACTCCGAAGAGTACCACGAGACACGTGAAACCTTGTGGGAAGATAGGGGGACCACCCCCTAAGGCTAAATACTCCTTGGTGACCGATAGCGCATAGTACCGTGAGGGAACGGTGAAAAGAACCCCGGGAGGGGAGTGAAATAGAATCTGAAACCTGATGTTTACAAGCAGATAAAGTGGTTTTAGGCCACGATATCGTACTTTTTGTAGAACGGGCCAGCGAGTTATGATTTCAAGCAAGGTTAAGAAGAAAAACTTTGGAGCCGCAGGGAAACCGAGTCTGAATAGGGCGAAGAGTTTGAAGTTGTAGACCCGAAACCGTGTGATCTATCCATGGGCAGAGTGAAGTGTTGGTAAAACGACATGGAGGCTCGAACCGGGTAACGTTTAAAAGTTATCGGATGACCTGTGGATAGGGGTGAAAAGCCAATCGAACACGGAGATAGCTGGTTCTCCTCGAAATAGCTTTAGGGCTAGCCTGTAGGAAGACTGTTTGGGGGGTAGAGCACTGAATCGCCAAGGGACATGTGATGTTACCGCGGCCTATCAAACTCCGAATACCCAAACAAAGCCTATGGAGTCAGACAGTGAGGGATGAGCTTCATTGTCGAAAGGGAAAGAGCCCAGACCACCGACTAAGGTCCCAAAATACTATTTAAGTGGGAAAGGATGTGGAGTTACTCAGACAACTAGGATGTTGGCTTAGAAGCAGCCATCCATTGAAAGAGTGCGTAATAGCTCACTAGTCAAGTGACTCTGCGCCGAAGATAACCGGGGCTAAAATAGATACCGAAGTCGTGGAACGTATAACGTTGGTAGAGGAGCATTGTATAGACGACGAAGCAAAAGGCGTAAGCCATTGTGGAGACTATACAAGAGAGAATGCTGGCATGAGTAGCGAGAGGTGAGTGAGAATCTCACCCGTCGAAAACCCAAGGATTCCTGAGGAAGGCTCGTCCACTCAGGGTAAGTCGGGACCTAAGGCGAGGCTGAAAAGCGTAGTCGATGGACAACAGGTGGAAATTCCTGTACCGATGGTATTGTTGATGATGGAGTGACGCAGGAGGGGAAATAGAGCGCCCAGTTGGTGAGGCGTGCAAGCACAAAGGCAAGAAGATAGGCAAATCCGTCTTCTGCAGATGCTAAAGTGTGATGCGGATTGAAAACAAGTAGAGAAGTCTAAACGAACCAAACTGCCAAGAAAAGCTTCTAAGAGATACCATTGCCCGTACCGTAAACCGACACAGGTAGGTGAGGAGAGAATCCTAAGACGAGCGGAAGAACCTTTGTTAAGGAACTCGGCAAAATGACCCCGTAACTTCGGGAGAAGGGGAGCCCCTGTAAAAGGGGGCCGCAGTGAAAAGGCCCAAGCGACTGTTTACCAAAAACACAAGTATCTGCGAAGTCGAAAGACGAAGTATAGGTGCTGACACCTGCCCGGTGCTGGAAGGTTAAGGGGACGAGTTAGCGTAAGCGAAGCTCTGAGCTGAAGCCCCAGTAAACGGCGGCCGTAACTATAACGGTCCTAAGGTAGCGAAATTCCTTGTCGGGTAAGTTCCGACCCGCACGAAAGGTGTAACGATTTGGGCACTGTCTCAACAAAGGATCCGGTGAAATTGTAGTAGCGGTAAAGATGCCGCTTACCCACGACAGGACGGAAAGACCCCGTGGAGCTTTACTGTAGGTTGACATTGGATTTTGGGATAAACTGTACAGGATAGGTGGGAGGCAAAGAACCATGTACGCCAGTATATGGGGAGCCATTGGTGGGATACCACTCTTTTTATCTTAGAATTCTAACCGACTTCCGTGAAACCGGAAGCGGGACACTGTCAGTCGGGCAGTTTGACTGGGGCGGTCGCCTCCGAAAGAGTAACGGAGGCGTTCAAAGGTTCCCTCAGCACGGACGGAAATCGTGCGCAGAGTGCAAAGGCAGAAGGGAGCTTGACTGCGAGAGCGACAACTCGAGCAGATGCGAAAGCAGGACTTAGTGATCCGGTGGTACCGCGTGGAAGGGCCATCGCTCAACGGATAAAAGCTACCCCGGGGATAACAGGCTTATCTCCCCCAAGAGTCCACATCGACGGGGAGGTTTGGCACCTCGATGTCGGCTCGTCTCATCCTGGGGCTGAAGTAGGTCCCAAGGGTTGGGCTGTTCGCCCATTAAAGAGGCACGCGAGCTGGGTTCAGAACGTCGCGAGACAGTTCGGTCCCTATCCGTCGTGGGCGCAGGAAATTTGAGAGGAGCTATCCTTAGTACGAGAGGACCGGGATGGACAAACCGCTGGTGCATCAGTTGTACTGCCAAGTGCACAGCTGAGTAGCTACGTTTGGACTGGATAAGAGCTGAAGGCATCTAAGCACGAAGCCAACCTCGAGATGAGATTTCCCATCGAAAGAATAAGGCCCCTTGAAGAAAATGAGGTAGATAGGCTTCAGGTGGAAGCACAGCAATGTGTGGAGCTAAGAAGTACTAATCGGCCGAAGACTTGACCAAGGAANTGATATGTACCCTCTTTACTGGACAAACCAGTAAGGAGGGTATTTTTGTGAAATATAGCTATGAATTCAAAAAAGAGTGCATACAGTTGTATAGGCAAGGGAAATGGCCTGATACACCTGATGGGACCAAAGAAGAAAACCTTCATGCTTCCATTAGAAAATGGTTTAGATTAGAAGAACTTCATGGCCCAGAAATTTTAAACCATGGAAATAATATCCACTGGACACCAGATGAAAAATTAGAAATGGTGTCGAAAGTGCTGGCTGGAAATTCAATAAAGGCAACTGCAATCGAAAATGGAATAAATGAAGGACAACTTTATTCATGGCTTAACAAGTATAAAAAGGATGGATATAATGGTCTTGTGAATAAAAAGAAAGGCCGTAAATCTAAAAATACAACCATGAAAAAGAAAAATATCCATAAACCAAAAGAACTGAATGAATCCGAAAGAGAAGAACTCATAAGACTTAGAGCAGAAAATGAATATATGAAGGCTGAGAATGAAATAATAAAAAAAGAGATCGCCTTGAGAGAAGAACGTTACGCTGCGCAACTCAAGGCGAAAAAGCAGCGATTGTCAAAGAACTCAAAGAAAAAGGATACAGACTAAAGGATCTTTTAAGAGCCATTGATTTGCCGAGGTCAACATACTACTTTGAACTAAATAAAGTGGATAAAATAAAAGTTAAGAATCGTCCGATTGCAGATAAAATAGCCCAAATCTTTCACCTACACAAAGGAAGATATGGAGTGCGAAGAGTCTATATGGAGTTAATAAATCAAGGCTATGTCATAAACCATAAAAAAGTACAAAGGATTATGCACGAACGAAAACTTTTTGGAAAGGGCTCTAAAGAAAAATACCACTCCTATCAGGGGAAAATAGGTAAAGTAGCAGATAATCTAATCAATAGAGACTTCAAAGCAGATAGACCTTTACAAAAATGGACCACGGATGTCTCTGAATTTAAATTTTCTTGGGGTAAATGCTACATCTCTCCAATACTTGATATGTATACCAATGAGATTATCTCCTACGACTTATCCTTAAGTCCTAATTTAAAACAAATATCTACTATGTTAAGAAGAGCATTTAGAAAATTTCCAAAACTAAAGAACTTAATACTACATTCAGATCAAGGTTGGCAATACCAACATAAATATTATGTCAATGAGCTTAAAAAACATGGGATAAAGCAATCCATGTCAAGAAAAGGGAATTGCTATGATAACTCCATTATGGAGACATTCTTTGGAAGGCTAAAAAATGAAATGTATTATGGTTATGAAAAGAGCTATCGCTCTTTTGACGAATTTTCGAGAGCAATAGAGGAGTATATAGATTATTACAATAACGAAAGAATTCAATCAAAAACAAAATGGATGCCACCTACAAAGTATAGGTTAGCATCCACTACAACGAATTAATTAAATATTGTGTCCAGTTTTATGGGTACACATCATTTTAGGCTGGGCCTAGGTGGGTTTTTTATTTATGAGGAAAACTTTCTTCATCATTGCTATAATAGAAGGTAAGAGATGAAAATGAGGAGGAAATATGAAGTTTATATCTTGGAATATTGATTCTTTAAATGCGGCCCTAACCAGCGATTCTGCTAGGGCACAACTATCTAGAGGGGTTTTAAGGCGACTTCAGGAGGAAAATCCTGATGTTATTGCTATTCAAGAAACAAAGTTACCAGAAAAAGGTCCTAGCAAAAAACATATCCAGGCCTTGGAAGAGTGGTTCCCTGACTATAATTATGTATGGACGTCTTCTTGTCCACCAGCTCGTAAGGGCTATGCCGGCACCATGACCCTCTATAAAAAAACTCTGAAGGCAGAAGTGACCTTTCCAGAGATAGGGGCTCCCACTACTATGGACCATGAGGGTCGAATTATTACCCTGGAATTTGATCGCTTTTATTTTACCCAGGTCTATACCCCCAATGCGGGAAATGGCTTGGTTCGTCTAGGAGACCGGCAAATCTGGGATGAAAAATTTGCCGACTACCTGGAAGGGCTTGACCAGGAAAAACCAGTTATTGCAACGGGAGACTTTAATGTCGCCCACAAGGAAATTGATTTGAAAAATCCAGATGCCAACCGTCGGTCTCCGGGTTTTACGGACGAAGAAAGACTGGGTTTTAGCAAGCTCTTGGACCGAGGTTTTGTAGACAGCTTCCGCCATATCCATGGAGATGTAGAAGGGGTTTATTCTTGGTGGGCCCAAAGGGTAAAAACTAGCAAGATCAACAATTCTGGCTGGAGAATTGACTACTTTTTGGTAAGTGACCGAATCAAAGATCTGGTCATAGAATCTAACATGATTGATTCTGGAGAAAGACAAGACCATACTCCCTTAATCTTAAGATTTGACCTTGATAAATTGCCCTAGAGATTTGGAGCAGTTCCAAGTGGGACAAGGAAAAAAACAAAGACTATCTCAATAAACACTAACGCAAGAACAAGTATAAAATAGGCTAAAGTGACTTATTAGCCTATTTATGATATAACATATCTTAACAATTAAAGGGATAAGGGCTAATAATATGGCCATTTCTTATAAACCATTATGGCATTTATTGGTAGAAAGAGAAATGAACAAAGAAGACTTAAAAAGAGCTGCAAACATAACAAGCAACATAGTTTCAAGAATGAACAAAAACTCTTATGTGAACTTAGGGTCATTAGAAAAGATTTGCTTGGCATTGGATTGCAGAATTGAAGATGTTATCGAGGTTGTAAGAGGTGATTAGAATTTAATAATGTGTAGTAACGGCTAAGTGTAAAAATTTAGTCGTTTTTTATTGAAGTAAAGGAGATTGGAATGAAAAGAATTAGAACAAATAAAACAAGAGCCAAAAGAAATAAAAGATAAAATTGACTATATAGAAGAAAGATTAAGAAAACTAAAAAATCTATTAAGCCTCCACCTAAAACAACAAAAAAGAAAGGAAGTGATAAAAATGAATGGGACGGAGTAACCCACGACTATACAAGAAAAGAAAAAGTATTCGTAAAAAATATAATATTGCCTGATCACATACCAAAAGAATTTAATGATAGTAGATTATGCAATTCATGATGAGAGTCAAGACAAAAATGGGTAATAATCTTATGTAGGTTGAAAGTTTTACTAGGCTAAGAATAGATTTTTTACGAAAATTGTTACTTGTCCTAAAGCTTGGTAGGGTTCTAATTCTAATGAAAGTGATGGCAAAATTATGAAAGAAAAACTCATTATTAAAAAATTAAGAGAAGATCGCAGAAATGAAAGCTACACAAATAGAGGGATTAACCCAATATTCCAGCTAAATCCAAAATCAAAAATTCTGATAATTGGGCAAGCTCCTGGGGAAAGGGTTGAAGAAACTGGTATTTTATTTAATGATAAGAGTGGGGAAAATCTTGTCAAATGGTTGGGTATATCGGAAGACGCCCTCCATAGTGAAGATTTTTCTATAATTCCAATGGATTTTTATTATCCTGGAAAGGGAAAATCAGGCGACAAGGCTCCTAGGTCTTTTATTGCAAAAGAATACCATCCACTATTATTAAATGAATTGAAGGATATAAAGTTAACCATTTTGATAGGAGCCTATGCTCAAAAGTTTTATTTGAAGGATAAATTTAAGAAAAATTTAACTGAAACAGTAAAATCTTACAAAGAATTTTTGCCAGAATATTTCCCAATAGCCCACCCAAGTCCTCTAAACAACAGGTGGATAGCAAAAAATCCTTTTTTTAGAGAGGAGGTCTTAGAGTGACCCCATAAAGTTGGACCTAATCGAGTAAGCATTTCGCTTACTCGATTTTGTTTTTACATAACATTCATTCTATGCGGATTGCATGCGTTCACGGTATTGCTTTGGACTTAGACCTCCTAACTTTTCTTTGATTCGATCTTCGTTGTAGTAACGGATATATTGCTCAATTGCCTGCACCAGTTCTTCACGACTACGGTAATTGTGGCCATAGTAGATTTCTCTTTTCAATAGGCTAAAGAAGTTTTCCATAGGTGCATTGTCATAGCAGTTGCCTTTTCTTGACATACTTTGGAAAATATGATGTTTTTCTAACATGGCTTGGTATGCGGTCATTTGATAACCCCAACCACGATCGGAGTGAAAGGTCCGTCGATAAGGACAGGCCTTTGTTCGCTCAATGGCTACTTCTAAACCTTGCAGCATGGTGACTCCATTGGGCTGATCGGATAGGACGTAACTGATGATTTCCAGATTGTACATGTCCATGTAGGGATCGAGATAGAGTTTCTTTGTTTGAAGTTTCCCGGTCTTATCTTCTTCATAGTATTTAAATTCTGTGGTGTCTGTGGTAATTTTTTGCAAGGGGATGCTGGTATTGAACCGGCGGTTGATTCGGTTTTTCTTGATTTTCCCCACGACGCCTTTGTAGGAATTGTACTTCTTGTATTTCTTACCATAGGAGTGGACTTGAAGACCCATGTCTTGGACCAATCGTTGCACTTTCTTTTTGTTCACCACCTGGCCCCGGTTCTTTAATTCCAGATGAATGCGGCGATAACCATAGTCTTTGTGTTGGCTCCGAATGACAAGGATTTCGTCTTTTAAGGATTGATCCTTGTCTTCTTCGGACCATTTTTTCTGCCAATACATAAAGGTGGACTTTGGGAAATGGATGGCGGCAAGAATCTCTATTAGTTGGAATTGTTCTCGGAGTTTGGAGACAATCTTCGCCTTTTGTTCATTGCTTCTTCTTTCTCCAAACTCCTGAGCTGTTCCCAGAACATCTTTTGAATGGTAAGTTTCCGATTTTCTGCCTCTAATTCTTTGATACGATTTTCCAATGCTTCGCGTGTGGAGGCGTCGATGGATTCGCTTTTCTTTACAGTTTTTGGTGGTTGGTTGTGGTCATTTTTCTTTGTCACAGGTCTCCCTCGCTTATGCGGGAGCAGCCCCTCGATGCCCTTCTCTCGGTACTGTCTTCGCCAATTGACAATCATGGACGGATTCGTCAAACCGAGTTCGAGGGCAAGTTGTCGGTAGCTGCATTCGCTCGTTTCATAGCGTGTAATAGCTTCTAACTTAAACTCTACACTATACGCACGATTATTTCTAGAGCGCATTAAGCCTTCATCGCCATAATTTTTGTAATTGCTAATCCATAGCCTGAGAACGGACTTCTCGATTTGGTATTTCATTACTAAGGCTTGATAACTTGTTTTACCACACAAGTACTCCTCGACGATTTTCTTCTTCAATTCGTAACTGTATTTTGCCATTAAAAGACCCCCAAAGGTTGGATTTCTTGGTCCAACTTTTGGGGGTCAGTGCAAACTGGAGGGGGTTAAGTTTTTTGAATTAATGAATAAGCTTGTCTAAGTCTTCTTGGACGCTGGTAATAGGGGAAATGTGGAATTTTTCCACTAGAACCTTTAAGACATTGGGGCTGATAAAGGCGGGTAGGGTGGGCCCTAGGTGGATATTTTGAACTCCCAGAGATAAGAGGGCCAAAAGCACAATGACGGCCTTTTGTTCATACCAGGCAATATTATAAACCAGGGGTAGGTCGTTTACGGAATCCAGGCCAAAGATTTCTGCCAGTTTTAGGGCAATTAAAACCAGGGAATAGGAATCGTTGCATTGGCCGGCATCCAGAACTCTAGGAATGCCTTGAATGTCGCCTAAGTTTAACTTGTTGTAGCGGTATTTTGCACAGCCTGCTGTTAAAATGACCGTATCTTTGGGCAGGGCTTGGGCAAAGTCTGTATAGTAGGACCGACCCTTTTGCCGGCCGTCACAACCAGCCATAACAACGAATTTTTTAATGGCACCGGATTTTACGGCGTCTACCACTTGGTCAGCCAAGGCAAAAACTTGATTGTGGGCAAAGCCACCAACTAGGCTTCCTTCTTCAATTTTTTCTGGAGCTGGGCAAGTCTTGGCCAGGGCAATGATTTCAGAAAAGTCTTTTTCTTCACCAATTTCTCCAGGGATGTGCTTGCAACCGGGGAATCCTGCAGCTCCTGTGGTGAAGAGCCGGTCCTTGTAGGACTCCTTGGGAGGAACGATGCAGTTGGTGGTCATAAGGATGGGGCCGTTGAAGGACTCGAATTCTTCTTTTTGCTTCCACCAGGCATTTCCATAGTTGCCGACAAAATGGGGGTACTTCTTAAAGGCGGGATAGTAGTTGGCCGGAAGCATTTCTGAATGGGTATAGATGTCTACACCACTATCCTTACTTTGTTCCAAGAGCATTTCCATGTCTCTTAAATCATGGCCTGAAATAAGGATTCCTGGATTTTTTCTGGGTTCCAGGGAAACTTCTGTCATTTCAGGATGACCATAGGCCCGGGTGTTGGCTTGGTCCAAAAGGGCCATGCCTTGAACCCCATAGTGGCCAGTTTTTAATACCAGGTCCACCATATCATCAATGGATCTTTCTTCCAAAGTAGCCACTAGGGCATCTTGAATAAAGAGGTCAATTTCTTCGTTTTCCTCCAAGAGGACATTGGCGTGTTTGGTGTAGGCACTGAGACCCTTTAGACCATAAATAGTCAATTCTCTCAGAGAACGTAAGTCCTCATCCTTGGTGGATAAGACACCAACTTGGGCTCCCTTTTCTAGAAGGGCTTGCTTGTCTTTTTCTTGGTAGAGGGCTGGACCAAATAAGTCTTCTTGTTTGGAAACTTGCCTTCTTAGGTCTTCTTTGACCTGGATGGTTTTTTCAATGCTGGCCAAAAGGTCCTGGTCGGAAAAATTGGCATTGGTGATGGTTTTAAAGAGGTTTCCTGTAACCAGGTGGTTGATTTCCTTGGGGACTTGTTTTCCTTCTTTTCTAAGGGCTTGGGTCACCTGACTTAGGCCCTTGGTGACCCAAATTAAAAGGTCTTGGAGGCAGGCTGTGGAAGCTTCTTTTCCACAGACGCCCTTAATTTGACAGCCTTGACCCTTG
Source organism: Urinicoccus timonensis (assembly GCF_900232945.1). GTDB lineage: Bacteria > Bacillota > Clostridia > Tissierellales > Peptoniphilaceae > Urinicoccus > Urinicoccus timonensis. The sequence continues at coordinate 617,222 of NZ_OCTU01000001.1, read as the reverse complement.
GCTGTTTCTTGACATTGGTAACAAAACATAAAATTCCTCCTTTGATTCATACTTTCCTAACTAAGACAAGTATAAACCTTTTGGAAGGAGAAATTCTGTAACATATGCTACAATATTTCATTTAAAAGAGAAATTGTTCGTTTGTCGATGGAAATTAAACCATCTTCTTGCATCTTAGACAGTTCCCGAGACAGGCTGGGCCGGGGAACGGCTAGGATTTCAGCCCATTTTTCCCGGCTAAAATCCAAGACTACCTGGCCGTTTTTTTGCCTTTGGGTCAGGTACATGAGGATTTTTTCCCTCAAGGAGGGGGCTGTTTGGACCATGAGTCTTTGGTTGAGGGAGTAGGCCTTGGAGGCCAGGAGCCGGACCAGGTTTTTGGCAATTTTTTCCTGGCTAGGGTTGCCCAAGGTCCTTAAGATGGCTTGGCCTGGAATTTTTAAAATGACAGATTCTTCCTTGGCCCAGGCAGAATAGTCAAAGGGGATGCCCAAAAGGGCATAGACTTCTCCAAAGATGGAATGTTCTTGAGAAAAATGGGCAACAACTGTCCGACGGCCACTGGGGGAAAGCTGGTCTACTTCCACATGGCCCCTTAAAAGGACGTAGATATCTAGAGCCTCTTGGCCCTCTTGAAAGATGGCTTGGCCAGGGCCATACACTTGGCTTATGGCCTTGGACCAGAGGATAAAATCTTGAAATTTTTCCGGGCTTAATCCACTAAATAACATGGGACCTCCTTGACTTGACTCATAAATGGGTATATACTATATAAGTTATTATAAGAGAAAAACCAGCAAATGAAAAGTTTGGATATTTGAATGCAAGTCCTTTAGGGGCTTTCTTTTTTTTGAAAGGAGTGGTGGAGTGACAAGCCATGAATATCGTAACCCTATGGGCTATGGGGAAATTGGCCCTTTGATTCGTCAATATGCGATTCCTTCTATTATTAGTGGCCTGGTAGGGGCCCTTTACAATATTGTGGACCAAATCTTTATTGGTCAAGGAGTGGGAATCTTGGGGAATGCTGCGACCAATGTGGCCTTTCCCTTTACCAACATGGCCCTGGCCCTGGGACTTCTAGTAGGGGTAGGGGCTTCGGCTTCTTATTCTCTAAACCTGGGACGGAATAAAAAGGACTTGGCGGGGAATTATATCTTCCAGGGTCTTTCCTTACTTTTTTTAGTGAGCCTGCTTTTAATGGTTTCTACCCGGATTTTTTTAAAGCCCCTCTTAATTGCCTTTGGGGCCACAGAAAAGGTCTTGCCCTTGGCCTATGAATACATGCTTGTCATCAACCTGGGTATGCCGGCCCTTATGGGGGTTGCAGGCTTGACCAACGTCATCCGGGCCGATGGAGGACCTAAATTTGCCATGATGGCCAACCTGGTAGGGGCCATCATCAACACCATCCTGGACCCCATCTTTATCTTTGTTTTTAAATGGGGGATGACTGGGGCTGGATTGGCTACCATTATTGGTCAATATGCTGGCTTTATCCTCTGTCTTATCTACCTGATGAACCTAAAGAGTGTGGACCAAAAATTCCATCTACCCTGGCCCAAATGGACTTATGTTAAAAACATCTTTAGCCTGGGAGCCAGTCCCTTGATTAACCAATTGGCCTTTATGGTGACACAAATTGTCTTAAACAATGTCTTGACTTATTTTGGAGCCCAGTCCATCTATGGACCAGAAATTCCCCTGGCAGCGGTAGGGGTTATCAGCAAGGTCACGGTTATTTACATTTCCTTTGTCATTGGGGTTTCAGGTGGGGCCCAACCCATTATTGGTTATAACTACGGGGCCAAGAAGTATGACCGGGTCAAGGAGGCCTACTTCAAGGCCCTGAAGCCCATTATGATTTGCTCGGTGATTACCTTTCTAATTATAGAAATTTTCCCCAAACAAATCCTCATGCTTTTTGGCGAGGGCTCGGACCTTTACTATCAATTCGGGGTCAAGTATTTTCGAATTTTTTGTGGCACCATCTTCCTAGATGGGATCCAACCTCTGACGGCCTTTTTCTTTACGGGCATTGGCAAGGCCCTGAGGGGGACTTTGATTTCCCTAACCCGGCAAATCCTCTTTTTAGTTCCCCTAATCTATATCTTTGCTCGACTCTTTGGCATTGAAGGAGTCCTTTATGCAGGTCCTATCTCGGATATTGCAGCCTTTGTGGTATCAGTGGTCTTGATATACAAGGAAATCATGGACATGGAAAAGTTAAAAAGTCAGCTGGCCTAGGCCGGTTTAAAGGGAACTCCAAGAGAAATGTTATTAAAATGTAATCTTTCTCTTGGGGTTTTTTCTTTAAAGTTCGATATAATAAAGAGTAGAGAATATGAAAGGAGATTAACATGAAGGTAAAGTTAGGAAAATTCATGACCCTGGCCCTGGTGGCAAGTGTCTTGATTCCCATAAAGACCTATGCCAAGGCCCAGGTCTTAGAAAAAGAACCCATTGGTCCCGGGGCTGTTCGAACCCTCTACCAAAGTCAAACCAATAGGGGAAAAGTCCGGATCAATGTGGTGGAGTGTGATATAAACAACTCCAACCTGGAAGTGGGTCTGGTAACAGGGGCCGGAAAATACACCCAAAAAGCCACGGTTTCACAAATGAGTAAGAGAACAGACTCCATAGCCCTAGTTAATGGAGACTTTTTCAATATGCGAGCCCAGGGAGCTCCCTTGGGAGCCAGCGTCCTCCAAGGTCGCCTGGTTTCAGCTCCTATGAATTCCATCGGTTATTATTCCCTGGGGATTGACGGCAACAACAAGGCCTTTATCGATGCCATAACTTTCAAGGGAAACCTTACTGCAGCCAATGGAAAGTCCTTTCCCATCCGGGGCCTCAACAAGGCCCAATACTGGGACAATATTTCCGGAGCAGACTCTCATATTGATACCCTCCATATCTACAACGACCACTGGTCCAGTGTCAGCCGGGGGAAATTTAAGTCTGGAGGAGCCGAAGTTCTAATCAATGCCAACAATGTGGTAGAACAAGTGAGCCTGGGAAGTCCCCTGAGGATGGCAGTCCCCCAAGGAAAGATTATTGTCCAAGCCAACAATTCTGCAGCCAACTTTATCCGGGACAATGTCAAAAAAGGGGACAAGGTCCAATTAAACTACGCCATCTACCCCAAGAGAAATTGGAAATTCCTAGTGGGAGGCCATGGGCTCTTGGTGGACAATGCCGTAGCCATTCCCTACCAATTGGCCCCAGAATCCATTGCCGGCTTTCGGCCTAGAACGGCTGCTGGAATTTCTGCTGATGGGAAGAAAATCTACCTGGTTTCCGTGGAAAAATCCAGCCGCAGTGTGGGGATGCAATTAAGTGAAGTGTCCAACTTTATCGCCCAAAATCTCAAGTGTCAACGGGCTGTCAACTTGGATGGTGGCGGGTCCACTGCCATGACCATCAAGCATGCTGGGGACTTTGACCAAACTGTCGTTACAAGACCCGGACCCTCAGCCCAAAGACCTGTAGTCAACGGGGTAGGCGTCTTTAACCGGGCCAAGGAAGGCCCCTTGGCAGCTGTCCGTTTAGAAGGACCCTCCTCCATTGTCTTGGGAGAAGAAGCTCGCTTTAACATGAAGGGCTGGGACGCCAACTATGTGGCTAAGAAAACCCAAGCCATGAAACAGCTCTACCGGGTGGGAGACCAAATGCTTCCAGGCAACAGCTATGTGGGCCGACAAATTGGCCAAGTCCAAGTTGTAGGAAACATTAATGGAATCCGTAACACCATGAACTTAACTGTTCAAGGGTCTGAGGGCTTGAAGTCCTTAAATGTCAAACTGGCCAATCCAAAACTGGGCCCTGGCATGATGACGAATTTCCAAGTCCAAGGGCAAAAAAAGGATAAGAAGAGTGTGGCTATTGATCCTTCTGTGGCCCAATACTCCCTGGAAGGTTTCCAAGGCCAAGTCCAAGGCAATAGCATCCAGGTTCAAGACACCCTGGACCAAGCCCTGGGATATTTAAAGGTCCAATATGACAAGATGACCATCAAGGTTCCTATTTACAACAAGGACTACCGGATGATTGAAATGGCCATTGGCAAAAAGAACTACACCATTGACGGGGCCAAAAAGTCCATGGACGTAGCCCCTATGGCCACCAACAACCGGACCCTGGTTCCCCTGCGTTTCCTAGTGGAAAGCCTGGGAGGTCAAGTGGATTGGGACCAAGAAAACCAAACCATCCACATCAACCACAAGGGGCAAGACCTGGTTCTACCCCTGGATTCAAAAACCATCCTGGTCAATGGGCAAGAAGTGGCCATTGATACACCGGCCATGGTTAAAAACCAAAGGACCCTGGTGCCCATTCGTTTTGTAGTGGAAAATTTGGCCATGACGGTGGACTACCAACAAGAGGGACAAATTGTTCGAATACTAGAAAAGCAAGAGCCAGCTAAAGTAGAAGCACAAACACCACAAGAGACAAGGTTAGATCCAGCTATTTAAAGCACACAAGAGTCTTCTCTATGGAGGAGGCTCTTTTTTACAAAGGAGAAAAAATGATCCGAGCAATACTTTTTGACCTGGACGGGGTCATCCTGGACTCTATGGATATGTGGCAGAACCTGGGGCCTAACTTTATCAAAAGCCTGGGTTTGGAAGCAGAAGAAGACCTGGGCAAGACCCTCTACACCATGACTGATCGGGAGGGCTACATCTACCTAAAAGAAAACTACCAGCTTCCCCTTTCCCTCCAAGAGATTGAAGAAAGGATCCGGGGAGAAATTCAGCATTTTTACTTGGAAGCCCCCCTATTAAGGCCGGGAGCCCAAGAGCTTTTACAGGACTTAGCAGGAGAAGGAATCTCCTCTTATCTATGTAGTCAAACACCGAGAGATTTAATCCAAGGAGCCCTGGAAGTCCTGGGCCTGGATTCTTATTTTCAAAAAATTTGGTCTACAGGGGGCCGGGCCAAGGGCAAGGAGGACCCGGAAATCTTTCAAGAAATTTTAGAAGACCTAGGTCTCCAGGGGCCAGACCTCTTCTATTTAGAAGACAGCCTCTATGCCCTAAGGACTGCCGAGACCCTGGGGATCCAGGGAATCTATATTCAAAACTCCTGGGATCCAGACTCTAAGGAGGAAGAGGGTCGGCCTAGCTATAGCTTGGAGGATCCAGGGCTTAGAAGGCTCATCCAGGATGGGATCCGAGGAAGAATCCCAGCTTGTCAAGACCTGGAATCTTTGCTATAATGAAAGCAATTTAATAGAGCGATGAAGAGAACTAGTACATGGAAGGGGCCTATAGAGAGCATTTGTTTGGTGGAAAAATGTGGCAGGGACTATGGAATCCATCTCGGAGCTTGATTTTTCTAAGTGAGTATAGATGCTAAAAAGGGTGGCACCGCGGAGCTTTTTCGTCCCTTGACGAAGGAGCTTTTTTTATTTTATTTAAAGAAAGGACTGTCATGTTAGATTTAAAATTTGTTCGGGCCAATCCGGACCAAGTCAAAGAAAACATCAAAAAGAAGTTTCAAGACCACAAGTTACCCCTGGTAGACCAAGTCATTGCCTATGACCAAGAATACCGGGACCTTAAGACCAAGGGGGATGACCTTAGGGCTGTGAGAAACAAAAAGTCCAAGGAAATCGGCAAGTTCATGGCCCAAGGGGACAAGGACCAGGCAGAAAAGGTCAAGGCAGAAGTAGTCCAAGTCAACCAAGAATTGGAAGAAGACCAAGCCAGAACCTTGGAATTAGAAGAAAAAATCAAGGAAATCATGATGCAAATTCCTCAAATCATTGATCCTTCTGTGCCCATTGGCAAGGATGACTCTGAAAATGTGGAAATTGAAAAATTTGGCGACCCCAGAGTTCCCGACTATGAAATTCCCTACCATGTGGATATTATGGAGTCCTTTAACGGTTTGGATCTGGATTCTGCCCGGAAGACCTCCGGAGCGGGTTTTTACTACCTCCAAGGAGACATTGCCAGACTCCATTCAGCCGTGATAAGCTATGCCCGGGACTTTATGATTGACCGGGGCTTTACCTATTGTGTTCCACCCTTTATGATCCGGTCCGATGTGGTAACTGGGGTTATGTCTTTTGATGAAATGGAAGACATGATGTATAAGATTGAAGGGGAAGACCTCTATTTAATTGGAACCAGCGAACACTCCATGATTGGACGCTATATCAATACCATCCAAGAAGAAGACAAGCTTCCCTTGAGCTTGACTTCCTACTCTCCCTGCTTCCGAAAAGAAGTGGGAGCCCATGGCATTGAAGAAAGGGGAGTCTACCGGATCCACCAATTCGAAAAACAAGAGATGGTGGTCATCTGTAAGCCGGAAGATTCCAAGGCCTGGTTTGAAAAGCTTTGGCAAAATACTGTGGACCTCTTTAGGAGCATGGACATTCCCGTTCGGACCCTAGAATGTTGTTCTGGAGACCTGGCAGATCTTAAGGTCAAGAGCCTGGATGTAGAGGCCTGGAGCCCCAGACAAAAGAAATACTTTGAAGTAGGCTCTTGCTCCAACCTGGGAGATGCCCAAGCTAGACGGTTGGGAATCCGAATCCGGGGCCAAGAAGGCAACTATTTCGCCCATACCCTGAATAATACCGTGGTAGCACCACCCAGAATGCTTATTGCCTACTTGGAAAACCACCTTCAAGAAGATGGGTCTGTCACCATACCAGAAGTTTTAAGACCCTATATGGGAGGCCATGAAAAATTAGAAAAAGTTGGAAAATAAATAGAGAAAAGTCTAGGTTTTGTAAGGTAGTTTCTAAAATAAAACCATTTTCATTATATTTTTTAGAAACTAAAACAATATCCTAGACTTTTTTATCAAACAAATAATAAAATCATTTTCCTTAGTAGTTAAATATAAAAAATAGTTACACGGAATTATAGAATTTCATTCAAAGACACATAATAATAACAAGTGAGAAAGAGTAAAAAAGAAAATATTTTCACTTGACTTTTTGAGAAATGGGTTTATTATTAAAAATAAATAAAGTTCAAATTAATAAAAATGTGGTACAGAAAGATAAAAAATAAGTTTAAAATTTTCTTGTTGCATCCTATCTTTAATTTTCATAAGAAAAGAAGGGAGGCTTTTATTAAATCTATGAAAATTAAAGAATAGATAGTTAATCATAAATAAGTAGTCGATTTCTTAAGAGGATATAGTTTTTATGAAAGCTGGTAATAGAGAACTCTGAAAGGATTATATTATGAAGAGATTAAAAATACTGTTGTATCTATCTATGGTTGCTCTTCTCTTTGCATGCCAAGGACCTAAGGACTTGGGTCAAAAAGAAACCGCTATTTCACCAGGGGTCAATACAGAAATGATTCAAAAGGAGATTCCAGATTTTACCAATGCAGATGGCTTTTTAATTTCTGGGCGCCTTAGTGATGAGGTTGCTAAAGTTCAAGACCTAGCAGGGAAAGAGGGAGCTGAGCTAAAAACCCTAAAGGAAAAAATATTTAAAGAACAGGGCGATGAAATTTTTAAGGGCTACGAGTTTAGTAAAGAGGAAGAGGACCTTATCGCAAGGGAGTCTTACTTAACCTATGTGGTTGGTGATACCTACTATGATGAAAATGGTCACAAAAAATTAGACCCTTCCCAAGAAGATTTTAAAGAAGCCCAAAAGCAAGAGGCAGAAAACAAGGCCAAGGACCAGGCCGGTTTTCATGGAAATGCAGAAGTAGATGTGGCGGCTATTCATAAAGACCTTCCAGAATTTTCTGAAGATGAAGCCTTCGCCTTGACCATGCGACTAAACGACTATTTAGAAGCTAGAAAAGATGTCCAAGGATTGCAAGGAAAAGACCTCAGTGCTTTTAGAGAAGACCTTGTAAGGGAAAAGAAAGACGACTTGGCCAAGGGCTTCAACTACTTTAGTGGGGACCAGATTAACTTAATTTTAAGCCATATTCGCTTGGGCTACCAGGTGGATGGAAAAGAATATACAGAATAAAAAATTTAATCCCTAGGAGTTTTGTACTGTTCCTGAAGATTTCTTTGCCAAAATTTTCATTTCATTTCTATCTTGGATGATGTATAATTAAGGAGAATGAATCTTATCAAAGGGGAGTAGCTTATCTTTCTTTCTCGTCAGTTCGGAGACATCCCGGGAAAGAACCCTTAGTGGTAGCAAGACCTTTGTTTCCTTAGGGAAGCAGGGGTCTTTTTTAAAAGAAAGGAGAAGACGGATGCAGTGGTATAATTTGGATGAAAAAGAAGTCCTAGAAAAATTAGAATCCAACTTGGACCAAGGTCTGTCTCAGACAGAAAGCCAAAGTCGTTTAGAAAAATATGGAAGAAATGAATTAAAGGAGGGCAAGAAAAAGTCTTTTGGGCAAAAATTAGCTGAGCAATTTTTAGACCCCATGATTATTATCTTGATAATTGCCTCCATCCTGTCAGCTATTATGGGAGAATGGGTAGATTCCATCATCATCATTGCCATTGTCATTGTCAATGCAGTCCTATCCCTGAGCCAGGAAGGCAAGGCAGAGCAAGCCATTGAGGCCCTGCAAAAATTGTCCAGCCCCAAGGCCAAGGTCCTAAGAGATGGGAAAAAGATCGACTTAGAATCTCCCCTCCTGGTGCCTGGGGACCTGGTTCTTTTAGAAACAGGGGACATTATCCCAGCAGACCTTCGCCTGGTGGAGAGTGTCAACTTAAAAATTGACGAATCCTCCTTAACAGGAGAATCTGTAGCTGTGGAAAAACACGCCCAAGACAAGTTAGACGGAGAAGTTTCCTTAGGCGACCGGACCAATATGGCCTATTCTTCCTCTATTGTGACCTATGGACGGGGCAAGGGCCTGGTAGTAGCCACAGGAGAAGATACAGAAATTGGGAAAATTGCCACTTCTCTCTCCCAATACCAGGAAGAACAAACCCCCCTTCAAAGAAAGTTGGCCGGCCTATCCAAGACCCTGGGTATTCTCGTTGTAGGAGTTTGCGTCCTGGTCTTTATCGTCGGGATCCTATACAAGTTAGAGTTGATTGAAAACCTACTGACCTCTGTTTCTTTGGCTGTAGCCGCTATTCCTGAAGGCCTTCCAGCCATTGTCACCATTGTCTTGTCCCTAGGCATGGGTCGGATGGCCAAGAAAAATGCCATTGTAAAAAAACTATTGGCCGTAGAAACCTTGGGAACCACAACGGTTATCTGTTCAGATAAGACAGGAACCTTGACCCAAAACGAAATGACCGTAAAAAAAGCCTATACTGCCGGAGAAATTTTTGATGTCACCGGAACAGGTTATGACCCCAAGGGACAAATCCTCCTGGACCAAGAAGAAGTCCAAGACTTGGAAGAATCTCCCTTGGAAAGACTCCTACATGTGGCCGTTTTAGCCAATGATGCCTCCCTGGAAGAACATCCTGAAGGCTTTAAGATGCTAGGAGACCCCACAGAAGGATCCCTTTTATCCTTTGCCGGCAAGGCGGACATCCGCCAAGAAGACTTGGAAGCAAGCTATCCTAGAAAGGCAGAAATTCCCTTTGACTCATCTAGAAAGATGATGACTACCTTCCACCAAGTGGGAGACCAGGCTTACTCCTATACCAAGGGAGCTCCAGACATGGTCCTGGAAAGGTGTAGCCAAGTTTTAACCCGGGATGGGATTATCGACCTGACAGACCAATTAAGAGAAGAAATCCTGGCAGTCAATAGTTCTTTTGCCCAAGAAGCCCTTAGGGTTTTATCCTTTGCCTTTAAAAAGACAGAGTCCATTCCTGACCAACCCAAGATTGAAGAAACGGAAAAAGACATGGTCTTTGTGGGCTTGGTAGGGATGATTGACCCAGCTAGGGAAGAAGTAAAAGATGCCATCCACCAATGTAAGACAGCGGGAATTATCCCCATTATGATTACTGGAGACTACCTGGAAACGGCCGTGGCCATTGCCAAGGAATTAAAGATTGCAGACTCTGCAGACCAGGCCATGACAGGACGAGAAATGGACCAGCTGTCCACAGAAGAATTGAAAAAAGCCCTGGAAAGCAAGAGGGTTTTTGCCCGAGTCAGTCCAGAAAACAAGGTCCAAATTGTCAAGGCCTTAAAGGAATTGGGCCATATTACTGCCATGACTGGGGACGGAGTTAACGATGCCCCAGCCATTAAGTCGGCGGATATTGGAATCGCCATGGGAATTACAGGGACAGACGTGGCCAAATCCACAGCAGAAGTCATCCTGACAGACGACAACTTTGCAACCATCGTCCACGCCGTGGAAGAAGGTCGGATTATCTATGCCAACATTAAAAAGTTTGTTTCCTTCCTTTTATCCTGTAACATCGGGGAAGTCTTGGTTATCCTTATTGCCATCCTCTTGAATATGCCGGTGCCCTTGTTGCCCATCCAACTCTTGTGGCTCAACCTCTTAACCGACTCCTTCCCGGCCCTGGCCCTGGGAATGGAAAAAGGGGAAGACGACACCATGTACGAAAAGCCCAGAGACCCCAAAGAGCCCATTTTGGACAAGGAAATTTCCATCACCGTGGCCATCCAATCCATTGCCATTACCATTGCAACCCTGGGAGCCTATGTCATTGGCCTCAACCGTTACGGAGATAGCGGAATAGGCCTAGATACTGCAAGGACCATGGCCTTTTCAACCTTGATTTTGGCTGAACTTTTGAGAAGTTATTCTTCCCGGTCCATCAACTTTACCCTTTTCCATATCGGCGTTTTCAGCAACCCCTCCCTGGTTAAGGCAACTGCTTTTTCCTTCTTCTTGATGGTCATCGTCATGTATGTTCCCTTCCTAGAAGAACTTTTCCACCTGGTGGACATTGGCCTGCATGATTGGATTATCGTCCTCATTGCTGCCTTTATCCCCTTGGTCTTGGGAGAAGTACAAAAAGTTATTCGCTTTAGAAAGATCCAAGAAAAGTTTGAAAATGTGGATTAAAAAAATTAGAAGCTCTATAAAAAGAGCTTCTTTTTCTTTTGCCATGATGTGGTATAATAGGAAAAGTTGAAAAAATATTGGAGGAGGAAGTATGGCCTGGTTTAATGTATTTATACTTGGTATTGTAGAAGGAATTACAGAATTTTTACCTGTATCCAGTACGGGACACTTGATCTTGTTCCACCGCTGGTTTCAATTGAGTCCGGAAAATTTTCAAAACGCCTTTGACGTTTGTATCCAATTAGGAGCCATCCTGGCAGTGGTGGTCTTGTATTTTCGGAAGTTAAATCCCTTGGCTTCTGTGGACCAAGACGGCCAAGCCATGACGCCCAAAAAAAGACGGAAGATTATTGAGCTTTGGGCCAAGGTCCTGGTAGGGGTCCTGCCGGCCATGGTCTTGGGCCTCTTGTTTGATGACCTTATTGACCAATATCTTTTTTCCACCAAGGTTGTGGCTACAACCCTGGTTGTCTGGGGGATTGTCATCATCCTTATGGAAAAGCAATCTAGGCCTGTTAAGTTCCAAAGCTTGGAAGAAGTACCCTATAGCTATGCCCTGGGGATTGGATTTTTCCAATGCCTGGCCATGATTCCTGGCACCAGCCGGTCTGCAGCTACCATTATTGGGGCCATGGCCCTGGGTTTAAAAAGGGTGGATGCGGCAGAATTTTCTTTCTTCTTGGCCATTCCCACCATGCTGGGGGCCACCCTCTTAAAGGTGGTAAAAAACTTCCACGGCTTTGGCCTAGACCAATGGTTGATGATCCTATTTGGAGGCCTGGTTTCTTTTGTAACAGCCTACCTGGTGATCAAGGTCTTTATGAACTTTATCAAGAAAAACGACTTTGTTCCCTTTGGTATCTATCGAATCATTGTGGGAATCCTAGTCTTTATCCTATTTTTATAGGGAGGATCCTCCGGTTTTGTCCGGGGGATTTCTTTTTTATCCCAGACTTGGAATTGAGTCTTGGTCTAGTAGAAAAGCCTGGAATATGGTATATTATATAGATAAGAGGTGATTGATTGAAACCGATAAAAAGTAAGTCATTATTGCCTATGATTCTCCAATCCATCGGAATTGGCATCATTGGCATTTTATTTCCTATAGCCTATGTCTTTTTGCCCATGTTATTTTTAACAGAGGCCATTGACAAGGGCCTAGTAAAAATAATGGGGACCTTTGTTGGCCTGTGTCTTCTATTGGAAGTCCTGGTTCCCAGGATGGGGATGGTTTTATTTACCCTGTTTGGCCCCTTGATTTTAATTTTACACTACTGCCTGGTGACCAAAAAAGACCTGGTTACAAGCCTGACCTTGTCCAGTGGACTTTTTGTGGTGTCCATCCTGGTGGTTCTGGAAACCACAGGGGTCTTGGCCTTTATTCAAAAAGATGACTTTCCTCAAAAGTTTATCGAAATGCAAAAAAAGGCAGGAATCTGGCAGGACTCTATGACCCAGTACATTCCGACTTTTGAATCCATGATGAGGCAAATGGTCCAATACCTGCCAGCCATCTTGATTATTCTTTCTCTCATCGTGACCTATGTCACCTTGACTTTTACTGGGAGGAAGTTGCTCTTAAGGGGAAAACTGGTGGTTCAACCACCATCCTTCTTTTACTTTAGGCTTCCCCAAGGAGTCTTTGCCGTCCTGGGAACCGTGATTCTTGTAGGCCTGGTCTTCCAGACCCAAATGGATGAGTTTGCCCCCTTATTGGCCAATAACGGCCTGGTTTTGGCGGCCTTCTTGTTTTTCATCCAGGGCCTAGCTGTTGTGGACTTTTTCTTTCTCAAGTTGAGGATGTTCCGCCTTCTTAAGGCCATTCTTTTGACCATGATTATCTTTACACCCTTGATGCAAGTTCCGGTGGCCTGTTTAGGCCTCCTTGACAGTCTTTTGAATCTTAGAAGAATTCACTTAAAATGAAAGGGAAGACTTTATGGAGAATGATACAAAAATTTTAGAGATAAGGGATTTTATATTGCTTTTAGGGTCTATGGCCTTGATATCCATTGCCCTTTTGACCCAAAACCCTATATTAGGGGTCCTGGCCCTTCTTCTCACAGCCTATTCCGCCTATGCCAGCTACAGAAAAGTAGCCAGTAAGAATGAAGAATTTGTGGACTACCTGGAACACATGAATCAAGACTTTGACCAGCTGACCAAGCATGCGATTTTTTCCATGCCCTTTCCCCTGGTTATTGCCGATGACCAGGACAAGATTGTCTGGTACAACACTCCCTTTATTAACTTATTCCAAGAAGAAAATTCCCTGATTGGGTCTTCTTTGACTAAGATTGTAGACCTATCAGACAAGAAAAAGGACCAAAAGGAAGAAAGTGCCTTTTCCATGACCCTGGAGGACAGGACCTATACCGTCTACCCCAATAAAGTGGAAACCAAGTCTTCCGACCGGAAAAACTTAAAGATGTACTATTGGGTGGATACCAGTAAGTATGAGGACCTGAAAAAGTTCGCTGAAGACAACAAGCCTGTTGTGGCTATTGTGGAAGTGGACAACCATGACGAGGCCATGGATTCCATTGATTCCAACCTCCGTCCCATGGTCCAAGCCAAACTGGATTCCACGATTTCTCAATACTTTCATGAAGTCAATGCCATCTTGAGAAAATTTGACCAAGATACCTACCTGGCTGTCATGAACCAAGAAGCCTTTATGGACTTAAAAAATCGTCGCTTTGACCTATTGGATATTATCCGGAGTCTGGACTTTGAAAATGCCCTGCCCCTGACCCTGTCCATTGGGGTCAGTCGACCAGGCCTGGCCTATGTTGAATCCTATAAGGAAGCTGATACCTCTTTGGATGTGGCCCTGGGCCGTGGTGGGGACCAAGCAGTGGTCCGGATCCACGATTCCTATGAATTTTTCGGTGGCAAGTCCAAGGCTGTTGAAAAGAGAAACAAGGTCAAGGCCCGGGTTATTGGAGTGGCCCTGCGGCAATTGATTGACCGGTCCAGACGGGTCTTTGTCATGGGACATGGCAATGCCGATATGGACGCCATTGGGTCTGGTATTGGAGTTTTACGTGCTGTGGCCAACCGAGGCAAGGAGGGCTATCTGGTTTTAAACAAGTCCAACCCCAGCATTGACAACCTCCTAAAAAGGATGGACCAAGAGCAACCCTCTTTAAGAGAACGCTTTGTCACTGGAGCCCAAGCCCAAGATATGGCTACCAAGGACTCCCTTCTGATTATGGTGGATAACCACAAGCCCTCTTTTACAGAACATCCTGCCTTGGTGGATATAATTCCAAATATTGTCGTCATTGACCACCATAGGCGAGGAAAGGAATTTGTGGACAATCCCGTCTTAAGCTATGTAGAGCCCTATGCTTCATCTACCAGTGAATTAGTAACCGAGATGCTGACCTACATGTCTGACGACTTTCACCTGACCAATTTTGAAGCTGATGCCCTTATGAGTGGGATTGTGGTAGATACCAAAAACTTTACCTACCATACAGGGGTTAGAACCTTTGAAGCCGCCAGCAACCTCCGGCGAGCCGGAGCCGATATGAGTAAGGTGCGGGTTCTTTTTGAAGACGATTATGACACAATCTTGGCCCGGGCAGAAGTCGTCCACCATGCCAAGATCTACTTTGACTATATTGCCGTGTCCTACCTGGACCGCCAGGCAGACAACTCCGTCTTGGTGGCAGCCCAAGCAGCCAATGAACTTTTAGACATCCACGGGGTCAAGGCCTCTTTTGTTTTGACCAAGAAGGAAAAATCCATCCATATTTCCGGTCGAAGCCTGGGAGAACTTTCGGTTCAATTGATTTTAGAAAAAATCGGAGGGGGAGGCCATATGAATATGGCCGGAGCCCAAATAGAAACCGACTCCTTGGAAGATGCAAAAGACCAACTTCTTCAAGCTATTGAAGAATATTTAGAGGAAGGAGCAGAAGTATGAAGATTATCTTAACAGAAAATGTAAAAAACCTGGGGAAAAAAGGAGAATTAGTCCAAGCCAGTGACGGCTATGCAAGAAACTTTTTATTTCCCAGAGACCTAGCCATAGAAGCGACTGAAGAAAACCTAAAAATTTGGGAAGCCGACCAAGCTGAAAAGGCAGCCCAAGAAAAAGAAAGAAAAGAAGAAGCCTTCAAAATTAAAGACCAGCTAGAAAAGACAAAAATCACCATCCTAGCCAAGGGGGGCGATGGAGGCCGTCTCTTTGGAGCCATTACCAACAAGGATATTGAAAAAGCCATCAAAGACCAGGTTAAGGTGGCCATTGACCGGAAGAAAATTGAACTAAAGGAAAACATCAAACAAGCAGGCGTCCATACTGTGGAAGTTCGGGTTTATCCTGAAATGATTGCCAAGCTGCGTGTTGATGTCCAAACCCAAGACTAATGGAAGAAAACGGACGAATTCCTCCCTATGACGAGGATGCGGAAATCAATGTATTAGGGTCCATGCTCCTGGAAAAGGAAAGCATCACCACAGCCATTGAATTTTTACATGCCGAAGACTTTTACCGGACGGTCCATGGACAAATTTACCTGGCCATCTTGGACCTCTATAATATGAATGAACCGGCGGACCTCTTGACGGTGGCCAACCAATTAAGGTCCAAGGGCCAACTCAAGGAAGTTGGCGGGACAGCCTACCTGGCAGCCTTGTCTGCAGCCGTTGTCACCACCAGCAATGTAAAATACTATTGTAAAATTGTCAAAGACAAGTCCACCCTAAGGAAGCTCATCCAAGCCTCCGACGGCATCATGTCCGATGCCTACAGCCAAACTGGCGAAGTGGACGCTCTTTTAGAAAAGGCAGAAAAGAATATATTTGATATTTCAGAAGGCTCTCAAAGGGGAGGTTTTCTCCAAATGACCGAGGTCATTCAAGAAACCTTTGAAACCATGCAAAAAAGAGCCGAAAATCCCAAGGCCCTAACAGGCCTCAACACAGGATTTGCCGACCTCAACCGGAAGTTGTCCGGTCTGCAAAAAAGCGACCTGATCCTTCTAGCAGCCAGACCCTCCATGGGAAAGACGGCCTTGATGGTGAATATAGCCACCAATGCCGCCATGCAGGACCAGGCCCGGGTGGCCATGTTTTCTCTGGAAATGAGTGCCCCCCAATTGGTCCAAAGAATCTTGTCCTCTGTGGCTCATGTGGACCTAAGCAAGATTATCTCTGCCAACCTAGATGCAGATGAATGGAAAAAAATCATTGATGCCATCCAGGTCATGCAGGCTATTAGCATAGACATTGACGATACCCCAGGAATTTCCCCCTTGGAACTCAAGGCCAAGTGCCGAAAGCTCAAGATGGAAAAAGGCCTGGACCTTATCGTTATAGACTATTTGCAACTCATGGAAAACTCTGGTCGAGCCGAGTCCAGACAACAAGAAATATCGGCCATCTCCCGGGCCCTTAAGGGAATTGCCAAGGAACTGGACGTTCCGGTCCTGGCCCTGTCCCAGCTTTCCCGGGCACCGGAATTGAGACAAGACCACCGGCCCATCCTATCAGACCTGAGAGAAAGTGGGGCCATAGAGCAAGACGCCGATGTGGTTATGTTCCTCTACCGGGATGACTACTACCACGAAGACTCAGAAAAGAAAAACACCGGGGAACTGATTATTGCCAAACATAGAAATGGACCAACAGGCACAGTAGACCTGGTCTTCAAGAAGGAATACACCAAGTTCCTAAGTATGGAATTTCGTAATGAACCTTAATTTGATTAAGTAGAAAGAGTGACGTATTGGACCCCAATAGCATCATACAGATCCTGTCCTTAATAATATTAATCGCCCTGTCGGCCTTTTTTTCCTCTTCGGAAACGGCCCTAACTACCCTGAGCCCCTACAAGGTCCGGCAGCTTAAGGATAAAAACGTAAAAAATGCAGGTCGTGTGGAAAAAGTTTTAGAAGAACCCTCTAAGATGATTACTACCATCTTGGTGGGCAACAACATTGTCAATATTGGAGCCTCTGCCATAGCTACGGTGTTTTTTACCAGCCTCTATGGCGGGTCAAAGGGCCCCATCCTGTCCACCGTTGTCATGACCATCCTGGTCTTGATCTTTGGTGAGATCACCCCCAAGTCCCTGGCCCAAATCAACCCCGAACCCATGGCCCTTAGGTCATCAGGACCAATCCTAGTTTTGAAAAAAATATTGACCCCCTTGATTTACCTCTTGGGGATTATTACCGACTTCTTAATCGGGATTTTGGGTGGGAAAAATGCCGGAGAAGACAAGATTACCAAGGATGAAATCCGAACCATTGTAGATGTTTCGGAAGAGCAGGGCATTCTCATGGATGAAGAAACATCCTTTATCAACAATGTTTTGGACATCAAGGAAGACCAAGCCCTGTCCATTATGACTCCCAGGACCTCCGTGTCTGCCCTGGATATCGAATGCAGCCATGAGGACCTCTTTGCCTTTATCCAAGAAAATAACTTCTCTCGGATTCCCGTCTACCGAGAAAATATCGACCATATTGTAGGAATCCTTCACTTGAAAGACCTGGTTCTTCCCCTGGAAAAACACAAGTCCATCAAGATTGAAGACTACCTCCACGAGCCCTATTTCGGTTACGAATACATGCCAGTAATTGACCTTTTTCGGCAAATGCGGCAAAGAAACGTCTCCCTGTCCATTATCGTAGATGAATATGGTGGGACCTCAGGTATCGTCAGCATCGAAGACATAGTAGAAGAATTTTTGGGAGAAATTGACGACGAATACGACCAAGAAAATCCCTACATTAAATTAGAGAAAAACCACTACCGGATTGACCCCGAGCTTAGGATTGATGAAGTTAACGATGCCTTTGACTTGAACCTGGAAAGTGAAAACTACGATTCCATTGGGGGTTGGGTCATGGAACAGCTGGAAAGACTCCCAGTAGAAGGAGACGAAGTAAAAAGAGGCAAGACCCTCTTTATCGTCAAGAAGATGGATAAGAGAAAAATTGAAAACCTAGACCTCATCTTATTAGAGGACCAGGAAGAAAAAGAGTGAGAAATCACTCTTTTTTTGTATAAAAAATTTCTTTGATTTAGAGAATTATTATTGATAAATAAGAAGAGGTCTGTTAATATAATATATGTATTGATAGTCACTATTGGTTACTACATATGAAAGAAGCAATGAGGGGGTGCAAAATGAATTTATTAATGGCAGAGCTTGGCGTTGATTACACCATTGCACGCTTGAGAATCAAGGATAATGACCAGCAAAAATTTCTAGCAAATATTGGTTTTATCGAAGGGGCGGTCCTATCTGTGGTATCTGAAACCATGGGAAACCTCATTGTAAAAATCAAGGGAAGCCGTGTGGCCATTGGAAAAGACATTGCAAGAAGGATTGATGTCACAGTTATAGGAGGGTAGATAAGGATGGAAGTTTTGACCTTAAGAGATGCTAAAATTGGCGAGTCTTATCGTGTAAAGAGAATCTCCGGTCAGGGAGCTGTTAAACGGCGTATCATGGATATGGGTTTGACAAAAAATGCAGGCTTCACTGTAGTGAAGGTGGCTCCTTTGGGGGATCCGGTACAAATACACCTTAGGGGATACCAATTGAGTTTGAGAAAACAAGATGCTGAAATGGTCCAAATTGAGCCTATTGATGTTTCAGAAATCGAAGATAATTAACTAGGAGGATAAGATGATTCGCATAGCACTTGCCGGGAATCCGAATAGTGGGAAATCCACATTATTTAATTTACTTACAGGCTCCAACCAATATGTAGGGAACTGGCCAGGAGTCACAGTTGAAAAGAAGGAAGGGGTCTATAAAAAGGACAAGGAAGTTAGTATTACGGACTTGCCGGGAATTTATTCCCTTTCACCCTACACTTTAGAAGAAGTTGTCAGTCGGGACTATTTAATTAACGAAGTTCCGGATGTCATTATCGACATTGTCGATGCAGCAAATATTGAAAGAAATCTTTATTTAAGCACCCAATTGTCTGAATTGGGCATTCCCTTTGTCTTGGCCCTAAACATGATGGACGTCGTCCGGAAGAATGGGGACAAGATTGATATAGGGGGGCTTTCTAAGGACTTGGGTTGCCAAGTGGTGGAAATTTCTGCCCTGAAAAACCAAGGTGTGGATGAATTGATCCATGTGGCCAAAAAGGTGGCCTTGACTAAAAAGATCCAAGCGGAAGAAAAATATCCCAAGGATATTGAAGATGCCTTGGCCGGAATTGAAGAAATTGTCCCAGGCTTAAAAGAAGAAAAGGCCAGACGCTTTTTGGCCATCAAGCTTCTTGAAAGGGACGAAAAAGTTTTAGAAAAATATAACTTAAACCAAGACCAAAAAAGTCGTCTGGAAGCTCTTATATCCAAGTTTGAAGAAGACCATGATGATGATGGGGAAGGCATCATGACCGATGCCCGCTACCAATTGGTTACAGACGTGACCAAGAGAACTGTTCGCAAGGGAAGAACGGGAGAAACCACAACGGATAAGATTGACCGGATTGTCACTAACCGTTGGCTGGCCTTGCCGATTTTCGCCTTGATTATGGTGGGTGTCTACTATATTTCCATTATCTGGGTAGGCCAACCCATTACGGACTGGGTCAACGACACCGTAGTGGCTGAATGGACCCAAGGCGGGATTGACCAACTGCTTACCAATGCCGGCGTGGCTGACTGGATGCACTCCTTAGTCGTAGACGGAATCATCGGTGGTGTTGGGGCTGTTTTAGGCTTCCTACCTGTTATTGCTTGTATGTTCTTACTTTTGGCCATCTTGGAAGACATTGGTTATATGAGCCGGATTGCCTTTATCTTGGACCGGATTTTCCGTAAATTCGGTCTGTCTGGTAAGAGTTTTATCCCGATTCTAATTGGGACCGGTTGTGCCGTTCCTGGAATCATGGCCACCAGAACCATTGAAAATGACAATGACCGTCGGATGACCATTATTACAGCTTCCTTCTTACCCTGTGGGGCTAAGTTGGCCATTATTTCTCTCTTCTCTGCAGCAATTTTCATTGACAAGTGGTGGTTCGCCCCCTTGACCTACTTTATTGGGATTGCCGCTGTGGTTATTTCAGGGATTATCCTTAAGAAAACCAAACTTTTCCAAGGGGATCCAGCTCCCTTTGTTATGGAGTTGCCGGAATACCACTTCCCTAATCCAAGAAACGTCTTACGGTCCACCTATGACCGTTGCAAGGCCTTTGTTGTCAAGGCCGGAACCATTATTCTTTTAGCAACCATCGCTATTTGGCTCTTAAGTAACATCAGCGTCAAGGGTGAATTCCACACCTTTGAAGATGACTCAACAGACTCCATCCTATCAGCCATTGGTGGCTTCTTTGCCCCCTTGGTGGCTCCCCTGGGCTTTGGAGACTGGAAGGCCGTTGTAGCTACCTTTACAGGCCTTGTAGCCAAGGAAGCCGTAGTAGGAACCTACGGAGTTGTTGCAGGACTTGGAGCCGGCTTGGACGAAGCAGATCCGGGAGTTATTGCCTTTGCAGCAGCCTCCTTTACATCTGTTAGCGCCTTGAGCTTTACCGTATTTAACCAATTGACTGTTCCATGCTTTGCAGCAGTGGGGGCCATCCGGAATGAAATGAATTCCGCCAAGTGGACCTGGATAGCCATTGGTTATCAAATTCTTTTCTCCTATGCCATTGCCATGATGATCTACCAATTTGGCCGAGTTCTAGTCCTGGGAGAAGCCGTAGGCCTATGGACCTATATTGCCTTTGCAACCCTTTTGGCTATGATCTACCTGGTCTTTAGACCAGACCCCAAAGACAGACTGGCCAAGACTGCCATGAAGGCAGCAGGAGAAAGTCGTTAAGTCTAGAAAGGATATCTTATGGGAACAATTATTTTAGGAATTGTGATCCTAGTGGCCTGCTATTTCGCCATTAAACATGTGAAAAAAACCAAGGGTGGCTGTTCTAGCTGCCCTGGTGCTTGCCACTGTGACCATAAACATTAAAAAAGTCCACCCGAAAGGGTGGCCTTTTTTGTGGGGATTTTAAAATGTTTTTAGAAATATTGGGATATAAATTTATCCCCTATATTGATTTATCCTGCCTATCAATCCGGGCGGCACGGGGCCGCCCCTACAATTGAATTTTCTGGATATTGATATTGTTCTCTATATTTATATATCCTGTATACCAATACGGGCGACACCAGGTCGCCCCTACAGGGTAACGGATGGTCTGTAGGGGCTGGCCTGTCCAGCCCTTTCCACAATCTCGAATTTGTTTATTTAGGGGATATGGCTATTGATATGATTCTCTATATTTATATCTTCTAATTATCAATACGGGCGACTACAACTTTTCATCAGCTCAAGTTCGCTTTCGCTCCTTTCGCTGTGAAAGACTGCATCTGACCTTCCTCAATTCAGCCTTCGCTTCACTTGGCTTCATTGGGATAGGTCATGAACAAGGTCGCCCCTACAAGGTGACGGTTGGTCTGTAGGGGCTGGCTTGTCCAGCCCGTTCTGCAATCCCGAATCTGTGTATTTGGGGAATAGGGGTGTTGGTATTATTTCCTATATTTATATCTTCTGATTATCAATACGGGTGGCGAATGGTTTGTAGGGCCTTGTAAGTATTGGGCTGGTGGGTCTAATTTTACAAAAAAAGACCACCCCAAAGGGTGGCCTTAATTTTTATAAGTATTGTTTATTCTGGTTGAGCTGCTCCAGTTGGGCAAACTCCTGCACAAGAACCACAATCGATGCAAGCATTTTCGTCGATTTCGTAAATAGCACCTTCAGCGATGCAGTCTACTGGACATTCTGGTTTGCAAGCACCACATGCGATACAAGCGTCAGTAATTACATATGCCATTGAAAATTCCTCCTTAAAAATATTGATTTAACGTATATGTCTATTATAGCAAGGATTTATAAGAAATCAATGAATTATTGTAAAAAAGATTGGTAAATTGGAAAAGAAGCAAGAGGAAAAAAGGGGAATTTTATTTTGGTATAAGGAGGAAAATGGGATGGTTAGTGGCTTTGGGCCCAAAAGGATTGTCAATAAAAAGACAAAACTTGATTAGGCTAGGCTAAATAAAAAACTTTTTTATTCTCGGACGGATTCTTTTGGGCAGAAAAGGGAATTGTGTTATAATATTTGAAGGATACTTTATAAAATGAATCAGGAGGGTTATTTATGACGGAAGTACGACTTAGATTTGCTCCAAGTCCAACAGGTTATTTGCACATTGGGGGACTTCGTACCGCTTTATATAATTATTTATTTGCCAAGGCCAACCAAGGCAAGATGGTTTTAAGAATTGAAGATACGGACCGGACTCGTTTTGTGGAAGGAGCCATTGAGGGCTTGATCCAATCCTTGAAATGGGCTGGGATTGACTATGATGAAGGGGTCTTTATGGAAGACGGCAAGGTTGTGGAAAAAGGAGACTACGGTCCCTATATCCAATCTGAACGTCTGGATATTTACCAAAAGTATGTAGACCAACTTTTGGAAGATGGTCATGCCTATTATTGTTTCTGCTCCAAGGACCGCTTGGACCACTTGAGAGAGGAACAAAAGATCAAGGGACAAATTCCCCGTTATGACGGTCTTTGTCGGTCAATTCCTCTGGAAGAAGCGAGGGAACGGATCGCCAAGGGAGAAAAGGCCGTTGTCCGCCTAAAGTTACCAGAAAATATGGATATTAAATTCCACGATGCTGTCCGGGGAGACATTACCATCAACACCAATGAAATGGACGACCAAGTTTTAATGAAGTCGGATGGTTTCCCAACCTACCATATGGCTGTTGTGGTGGATGACCATTTAATGAAGATTACCCACATTGTCCGAGGGGAAGAATGGTTACCCTCCACCCCCAAACACATCTATCTCTATGATTGCTTGGGCTGGGAAAAGCCCCAATATGTCCACCTACCCGGCGTCTTAAATTCAGACCACAAGAAGTTGTCTAAACGCCAAGGGGATGTCAGTGTAGAGGACTTTAAAAATCGGGGTTACCTGCCAGAGGGCTTAATTAACTACCTGGCTCTTGTGGGCTGGAGTCCCAAGGACAATGAAGAAATTCTTTCCATGAAGGATCTAATTGACCAATTTTCCTTCGACCGGGTTTCCAAGGCCGGGGGAGTTTTTGACAAGAACAAGCTGGACTGGGTCAATGCCCACTATATTAAGGAATTACCTATTGATGACTTAGTGGATCTATCCATTCCGGAATTGGTCAAGGCAGGCCTTATAAGCCAAGACTTTGCCCAAGGTCACCGAGACTGGTTAAAACTGCTCTTGGAAACAGTTAGAGAGTCCCTATCTCGGATCGAAGAAGTGCCGGAAAAGACAGCTTTCTTGTTTGGTGACTTAGAAGTGACGGAAGAAGAAGCCAAAGACCAATTGGCCAGCGACCAAATCAAGGACCTTTTAGGGGCCTTGAAGGAAGAATTGGAAGCTGTGGACCAAGTGGACGAAGAATTTGCCAAGACCGTTATGAAGCGGATCCAAAAGAAGACTGGCATCAAGGGCAAGGGCCTCTACATGCCAACTCGGGCTGCCATTACAGGCAATGTCCATGGACCGGAACTTTCTAACATCATGGAACTTTTAGGTAAGGACAAGATGCTGGAAAGAATCAATCAAATTTTGAATAAGTAACTTAAAGGGGGAGCCTAGGCTCCTCTTTTTTTGCAGGAAAAAGAACAAGAGATTAATACTGAGAAAAAATAAAACGTATGTTCAAAAATCTTTCTTCCTATGGTATAATAAGCAAAAGGTGAGAAAATGGATTTATTTGAAAAATTGACAATTTTATCGGATGCCGCCAAATATGATGTCTCCTGTTCTTCTTCTGGGTCCAGTCGGGCCAACAAGGGAGGTATGGGCAATGGTCATGTCAGTGGAATTTGCCATTCTTGGAGTGAGGATGGCCGCTGCATTTCTCTTTTAAAGGTCTTGATGACCAACCAGTGTGTTTTTGACTGTGCCTATTGCCTCAACCGTCGGTCCAACCATGTCCCCCGGGCAGCCTTTAGTCCAGATGAGTTGGTGGACTTGACCCTGGAATTTTATCGTCGCAACTATATTGAGGGGCTTTTTTTATCCTCGGGAATCTATCCCAATATTGATGAGACTTCAGAAAGGATGGTCCAGGTGGCTAAAAAGCTCCGGGAAAGGGGTTTTTATGGCTATATCCACATGAAGATTATCCCCGGCACCGATGCAAAATTAGTGGCCCAACTGGGGTCTTATATCGACCGGGGCAGTGTTAATATTGAGCTGCCCTCCACCAGGAGCCTGGCCCTCTTGGCCCCACAAAAAACACAAAAATCCATTATGGGGCCCATGAGACAGATTAGTGAGACCCTCCTGGACCAAGAGGAGGGACGGAAAGGCAAGAAAAAGACCTTTATCCCGGCGGGCCAAACCACCCAGATGATTATTGGGGCTTCGGGAGAAAGTGACCGGGACATTTTAAGCCTTAGCGAACTTCTCTACCAGAGACAGGGCCTGAAGCGGGTGTATTTTTCAGCCTATGTTCCAGTAAACCAAACCAGCCTGGTTCCGGCGGGGCCTCCTCCCTTGAAGCGGGAGCACAGACTCTACCAAGGGGACTTCCTCCTGCGTTTTTACCAATTTAAGGCCCGGGAGATTTTAACAGACCAGGAGCCCGATTTTGACCTGGACCTAGACCCCAAGGCTTCCTGGGCCCTCCACCATATGGACCTCTTTCCCATGGAAATCAACCGGGCTTCCTATGAGGAACTTTTACGGATTCCTGGCATTGGCCCCAGGTATGCCCGGAGGATCTTACAGGCCCGGCGCTATAGTGCCTTGACTACCGACAGCTTTCGCTCTTTAAATATTTCTGTCAAAAGAGCCAAGCACTTTATCCTGGCCCAGGGCAAGGCCCTGCCAGGAGCTGGGAAAAATTTGGAAGATATCCGTCGGGACCTGGTGGGCCGGGACCAAGGGATCCAGCAAATGAGTTTTTTGCCATGATTTTTCAATATGACGGGACCCCTCAGGGACTTTTAACGGCCGTCTTTGATGGCTACCCCTATCGAAAGAATATCCGCTTTGAAAGAGGCTTTACCCCCTCCTTCCTCCCAGACCTGGTCCAGGTCAAAAGCAACCAGGCTAAAAGCCAAAGAGTCCTAAAGTATTTAAAGGATAGGTTTCCGAACTTTTTAAGAAATGAATTTAAGTGGGCCATCCTGGCCGACCGGCCTGAAATTGAAAATGACCTGGCCCTAACCATCTACCTCCTTGTAGACCATGGTAAGGACATTCTCTACAGCGACCAGCCCCAGGCCCGGGCCCTTGTGAAAAATGCCAAGACCATCTCTTCAGAAGCTCATTCCTACAAGGGACTTTTGCGCTTTCGAGAATTGGAAAATGGGGCCCTTTATGGTCCCATCCGGCCCAAGGGAAATATCCTCTACCCCCTGGGCCTCCACTTTAAAAATCGCCTGCCCCAGGAGACCTTTTTAATCCATGACCTAGGCCGGGGGACAGGCTTGGTCTACCAGGATGGCCAGCTGTCTTTTGTAGAGGTGGATTCTCTAGAAGAGACCTATTCCAAGGAAGAGGTGACCTGCCAGGACCTTTGGAGGGGCTTTACCCAGGCCGTTTCCATCCAAGACCGGGAAAATAAAAAGCTTCAAAGGTCCAACATGCCCAAGAGGTATTGGGAATTTTTAACAGAAATGCAGGATTTGATTTAGAGTTTAATAGGCTGGCAGTAAAGCTAGATTTTTATTTGGAAAAGTAGGTTGTAATTTAGCTTGGAACAGGGAAGATTGACAAAGTATATATCTAGATATATACTTTGACCTAAGAAGATAGAAATAAGGATTAGGAGGGAGAAGGAATGAAAATTAGAAGAGGCCTGGCAATGGTCTTGGTATTTTTATTGGTCATGACCCACCCTGCATTAGCAGCGGATAAACTTGGTCAAAAATCAGATGAAACTGTTGAATTTTTTTCTGAGATTAAACATAGGCATCCAAGGGGAGGAGCCTATCGATATATTTCTTTTGGTAGCCTATATTCAGGAGGAATACAGTTTCAAGAGGAGAGTTTTCGTGCGAAAGTCTTTACAGAAATTAATAATAAGGAATATGATCTTTCCAGCTTAATCCCAGAATTTGGAGATCTTACTAGACTGGGTCAGTTGACAGCCTATGAAAGTGGCTTTGATTATAAATTGGACCAGGATGGTTGTGATTTTTTAACCAAGATAGATAATGAAACAAGCCTTAAGCTAACCTGTAAGTTTAAAAGAGATAAGGACAATTATAATTATGGGGGCAATGCGAGGCATGATTCTATCCCAAGAGATATAAGGCTGAAAGGGAGTAAAAAGATTAGTGTTATCTGGGATGATGACAATGACCGGGATGGCATAAGGACCAAGCAAGAAGTTTATTACTTAAAACTTCAATCTGAGAATGACAAAAACCCTGCCTACAAAATCCTGGAGATACCGAAAAGAGGGACAAATGAAGAAAGCCAGTTCTTTGGAAATATTCCCATGACTTGGGAGACCTATTCTTTAGATGGAAGAAACCTTGAGGGTTATGAAAAGATAATCGATCCACAAGAAGATGGAAGTTTGAAGATAACCTACAAGCACATCCCGGCAAAAGTAGATTTTCATGTGAAGGTAGTTTGGAAGGATGAAAATAACAAATTCGGAACTAGACCAGATCATATCACTGCTAGTCTTTCCTCAAAAGGAGGAATCAAAAACTATTCTATAGGAAGCACCCAAGATTGGGAAAGAAGCTTTCAAGAATTTAAATATGAAAAGGGGGAAGAGATCGCATATAATCTAAGTTTTCCGGATATTGATAAGTATGAAAAAACGGTAAAAAGAGATGGAGAGGACTATAGCTCTCCACAAGAAGGAAGCGAGAACTATTCCATAGGGATTAGCCAAGATTGGCAAGAATCATTTCAAGAGTTTAAATATAAAGAAGGAAAAGAAATCGCCTATAGCCTAAGCTTTCCGGATCTTGATAAGTATGAAAAAAAGATAGAAAAAGTTGACAATGACTATACAGTGACCTACACATCTAAATTAAAGAGTCCAGAAGAAATTAAGCCCATAGCCAAAAAGACGATTAAAGCGACAAAAACTTGGATTGGTGGGCCCGAGTCAGACCACAAACAAGTAGACTTGAAACTGTATCGGAAAATTACACCTGGCCAGGAAGAATTAGTAGGTATAGCCCCTCAAGTGAAAGAAGATAATGGAAAATTTATCTATAGCTGGGAAAAGATGCCGGTAACGGATTCTAAGGGAGAGGAATATAAATATTTTGTCAAAGAAGCAAAAGTAGTTGAAAACTATACAGTCAGCTATGACGGCTTCAATGTAACAAACAGATATGAAAGTCCAAAGAAGGATGTAAAGGTGAATGTTCAATGGATTCATGGAGACCCCCAAGAGACAAATATTATCTTGTATAGGAAAAATTTGAATACAGAATTAGAAAAGGTTGGGGAATTTAAGTCTGACAAAGACCATTTATCCCAAATTTTTGAAAAACTTCCTGTAACCGATAAAAATGGTCTTGAGTATAGCTATTATGCCTATGAACCAGTTGTACCCGAAGGATTTACTGTTTCTTATAGTGATGATGACCTAACAGTAACCAATACAAGGATTCCAGAAGAAAAACCAAGTCCGAGTCCAAGCCCAAGGGGAAACCGGACTCTTGTAGCCTCTAAACCACTCAGCCCTATTTTAAATAGAGAAAACCACTACCAATATCTAGTGGGTTATAAGGACCAAACCTTTAGAGGGGAAAATAAGATGACCAGGGAAGAAGTCGTTGTTATGTTTTCCAGGTTATTAAAAAATCCACCCCAAAAGGGTCAAATATATCCTCACACCTTCTCCGATGTGGAGGAAAACCGCTGGTCCATTACTGCCATCTCCTACCTGGAGCAAGTAGGGATCATCAAGGGCTATCCTGATGGAAGTTTTAGACCGGATGCAGAGATTACCAGGGCAGAATTTGCTGCCATGGCATCAAAATTTGCAGATTTAAAGGAAGGAGAAAAAAACTTTAAAGACCTAGATAGGGACCATTGGGCCTATGACCTAGTTAAAAAAGCAGCCAGTGCAGGCTGGATTCATGGATATCCTGACGGAACCTTTAAGGCAGACAAGAAGATTAGCCGGGCAGAGGTTGTTAGTATTACCAACAAGATGTTGAACAGACAGGCAGACAAGAAATTTGTCGATGAGAATTTAGGAAGACTATTAACATTTTCAGACCTGGATAGGGATTATTGGGCCTATTATCCCATTATAGAAGCGACAAATGGCCACGATTACATTCGATGTGGGAATAAAGTAGATGAGGAATGGAAAGAAGTAACCAACAAGTCCTTTGTCTATGATAAATAAAAAAATGACCTTGATTGATCAAGGTCATTTTTTTGTACGCTTTAGCATGAAAAAACCACCAGCTATGCTGGTGGTAGGAAAATAAGCTTTAGCTTCAAGTAAAAAAGCCTCCCATGATATACTAAATAAGTTACTGGCAGTAGCATATTTAGAAAAGGGAGGCATCCACATGGATAAAAATAGTTTATCACATACATCTTGGAATTGTAAGTATCATATAGTATTTGCTCCGAAATATAGGAGACAAATTATCTATGGAAACCTAAAGCAAGATATAGGAAAGATATTACGAGATTTATGCGAAAGAAAAGAGATCAACATTATTGAAGCAGAGTGTTGCCCCAATCATATCCATATGTTGTTGGAGATTCCACCAAAATATAGCATATCCCAAATCATGGGGTATTTAAAAGGAAAAAGTAGCTTGATTATTTTTGATCGTCATGCAAACCTAAAGTATAAGTACGGAAATAGACATTTTTGGTGTCGAGGATACTATGTAGATACAGCTGGAAAAAATGCAAAAAAAATACAAGATTATATCAAAAACCAGCTGAAAGAAGATTACATGGCAGATCAAATCAGTATGAAAGAATTTATAGACCCGTTTACGGGTGAGCCGGTGAACAAAAGCAAGAAATAAAGTGCTTTAGCACTAGCTGTGAAAATTGGTGCACGAGTAAGAAAATTCAAAGCATGGAATGCTGCCGGTAACAGCCCCTTATAGGGGCAGAACAAACCACCGGCTAAGCCGGTGGTTATGATTATGNTTAAGGGCAGGCTAAAGAGGCAAAAACAATAAGGTTTGAACAAAGTGAAAACCAGCGCCTTGAGACGCTGGTTGGTAATACTTGGGCTTATAGCCCGTGATCAAACCACCCGTTTTACGGGTGGTTATGATTTTATAAGATAGTTGCTGTAGAAATAAATTTATAATAGATATTTTATATCTTGAACTGATAGTTTAAGTACAACAAAAAACACTTCAGATTTTCTAATAAAAATATGACGCTAAAACAATCTTATCGAAGTCTCGAATTAATATTCAATAAAACTTAGGTGAACATCAATCTGTATCATAGGACAAAATCACCCAGGCATTACAATATTTATTTTACTTAGATTGATTTTAATTTTATCATCTCCCATAGATAACGTTTTTATTTTTTATCTGCGGTGAACCAGTTATAGTAAAGGACTATATTTTCAAATAAATATAAATAGATAGAAATAACTTGCAAAGGTTTAAAGCAGATGTTGTACTATAAAATGTATTTAGAAACGATATCTAATTTTATTTAGGGGTTATAAATTAGATGTTACATCATTTTGGTGAAAGTGTTTACTTAATGTAATGGAGGATAGACTCACTAAAAAATATTTTTAAGGAGCGCCTTATGAAAAAAACGACTAAATGCTTGCTATTATTTGTTCTTATTTGTATGACTTCCTTTATTGCCATTGGTTGCAATAAAAATGTGAGTCAAAACAAAGAAAACATCAATGCGGAGGAATCAAAATCCGCAGCTAATGATGAAAAGAAAGAAATAACATTGACGGATAATGTTGGAAGAAAAGTTACCCTACCTTATCCTGTGAAAACATGTGTTGTAGCAAATCGATATAATTCAGAACTAATTAGGGCTTCAGGGGCTATTGATAGAGTAATAGCCGTAGATATGAATACAGCACAAGATAGAGAGTATTGGTCTGAATTTGATCCGAATAATACAATAAGTAAAGGGGGAAATGATTTAAACTATGAAAAAATAGTAGAATTAAATCCCCAAGTTGTTATTTTACCTGCAAACGGTTCATGGGAAGAAGCAGAAAACAAACTTAAGGAATTTGGAATTAAGGTGTTTGTTATATCTGGGTATGATACAAGTGATTTTAAAAACCAAGTAGAAAATATAGGCAAAATGTTTGGTACTGAAGAAACAGCTAAAAAATTTTATGACTATTTCAATGATAAATTAGAATACATTAAAGCAAGAGTACCGGAAGACAAGCAAAAAACCTTGTATTTAGAACAAGTAACAGACTTTCAATCAACCATTCCTGGAGATTATTTCTTCAATATGCAAAAATTAGCTGGAGCTAAAAACATATTTAGTGAAAACTATGAAAATATTAACATTAATGAAATAAACCCAGAAGAAGTCATCAATAGAAATCCCGATGTTATAATAAAATTTCTAACAGCTGATGATGCAATGAGTGGAACTGGTTTGTACACACCACCTCGAAAAGAACAGTTTAAGGAAAAACTGGAAGAAATTAAATCAAGACCAGGCTGGTCGGATATTAAGGCTGTAAAAAATAATGATATTTATTTTATGACTCAGTTTAGTCATGGTGGTGCATCAAAACTAGTAGGAACAATGTTTATTGCAAAATGGATGTATCCCGATCTAGTTCCCGATTTAGATCCTTATGAAGTTTTTAGAGCTTGGATGGAAGATTTTCAAGGATTTAAAAATATTGATGGACATTTTTATACGGCTGATGAGTTAGAAAAGGAGTAGGAATGTCTATATCTAATCTTGTTAGAAAAAGAGAGGCTAAGAGATGGATTCTTCTTATCCTCTCTTTTTTAATATTAATCCTTATATCATTCTATACTAGCTCTCTTGGTGTAACAAATTCAACAATGTCGATGGTACTTGATACAATAATAAAAGCATTAAATGGCAAAGAATTGGCACAGGCCGAAAAAATAATTTTTAGTCTTAGATTGCCGAGGACCTTATTAGCGATTCTTGCAGGAAGTGGATTAGCAGTAGCCGGATCTATCATGCAAGGGATTACTGGGAATCCAATGGTGAGCCCCTTTACAACGGGTATTTCTTCAGCAGCAGGATTTGGTGCTTCATTAGCTATTGTCTTCGGGTTTAGTTTTTTTTCCAATTCAAACATGGGAATTGTTTCAAATGCTTTTTTATTTGCACTATTTGCGTCTTTTCTTATTTTTCTATTGGCCAGTAGATTTGGATATAAATCTCATGTTATAGTTTTATCTGGAATTGCAGTAAATTATTTGTTTCAGGCTTTAGCCACAACTGTATAGTTTGTAGCTGATGATGCCAAATTGGCAAGTGTAGTTAATTGGAGTTTTGGCTCTATTAATAGTGCCACTTGGTTGCATTGTAAAATTGTTTTGATTGTCTGCATCCCATCAATCATTATTTTGATGATTTGTAACAATAAATTGAGTATATTATCTATGAACAATGATGAAACGGCAACATCCATGGGAGTCAATACAAAAATTCTAAGGCTATTGGTAAACATATTGGCTACATTAATTACAGCGTCAATCATCAGTTTTACAGGAATTATAGGGTTTGTAGGATTGGCAGCGCCACATATCAGTAGAAGTTTGGTTGGTAATATCTATAAGTTTTTAATACCGTTGTCTATGATAGTGGGGAGCATTTTATTATTAATATCGGATACAATAGGGAGATTAATTTTGGCACCTGTTGTTATACCGGTAGGGATTATAATTTCTTTTATTGGAGTTCCCATTTTTCTAATACAAGTTTTAAGAAAAAGAGGTGTCTAATGCCTTTAGTAGTAAAAAATATCAATTTTTCTTATGGAAATCAAAAAGTATTAAGAAACATAAATTTTGAAATTAATGATGGAGAAATAATGGCGATTATCGGTCCGAATGGAACTGGAAAAACAACGCTATTAAAGAATATACTAATGATTTTAAAGGGAGCAGAAAGTATAAAGTATGGGGATATAGATTTAAAAAAATTATCAATAAAAGAAAGAGCAAAATATATTTCATATGTACCACAATCTATAGAAACAAATTTTGGAATTTTAGTGTATGAGTATATACGTTTGGGCCAACAAAATACTCCAAAGAAACAAAGAGATGAAGATTTAGATCAATTATTTAAGAATTTTCAAATTGAAAAATTTGCCGGGAAAATGGTTCATCAACTTTCAGGAGGAGAACGTCAAAGAGTTATTATAGCTAGAGCTTTAGCGCAAAATCCAAAAGTTTTGTTATTAGATGAACCTACCAGTGCATTAGACTTAAAATATGAAAAACAAACAATGGAATTATTAAAACACATTGCTGAAGAAAAGAAAGTTACAATACTTATGACTGTTCATGACATAAATATTGCATCTATGTATGCTGACAAAATATTAATCCTTAAAAATACAGATATACTAAGTTTTGGTGTACCCAAAAATGTCTTAACTATAGATAATTTAGAGAAGGCTTTCGAAACAGAACTAGATATTATTGATTATCATAGTAGAAAAATAGTTATATTAAAATAACTTGAAAACTAATTAAGTATAAAGAATTAGGGTTATTTAATTGCTGTAAGCATGCAATATCTATAATAATAAAAAGGTTACTCCATTAAAAAATATATATAAGACAAATTAAAAACAAAAGCACGATATAAAATTGGGGAGGTTCAAACCTCCCCAATTTTATATCGTGCTTTTTTCTTTTATTTAAATTGCCAACGAATATGGCCATCCAAATCTACAGAGGGATTTAGGCGATAGTTTCCACTATTCCACATGTCCTTAATGGTTGATTCGCTATACCTTCCCTTGAAGTAGTTATAAAACTCATCATAACTTCTAAAGTAATCTCTATAGTCATAATACCGACCATAGCCTTGATTCCATAGATCATCAATCTCTTTATTGCTGTAACCCCGGTCCTTGTAGTAGCGGTAGAAGTCCCGGTAGTCTGTATAGGAGCGGTTGCTAGGGAAGAAGTTTAAGGGGTCTTTTCCATTGTTCCAAAAATGGAGGATTTGGTCATTTGAATAGCCTCGACCCTTGTAGTAGTTGTAAAAATCGTCGTAGTTGGCAAAGTTACGATACCAATAGGAATAGCGGCCAGCTTCCTTGTTCCAAAGGTCTTCAACTTGCTTTTCACTATAGCCTAGACCTCGATAGTAACGGTAGAAGTCATTGTAGCTAGCCCAATTGGTCCAGCTGGTTCCGGTTCTTTGGTCAATTTTATCTGGGTTACGGTAACCCCGGTCCCAAAGGTCCTTAACTTGGTCCAGACTGTAGCCCTTGGTTAGCATCTTATCTTTGAAGATATTGTATTCGCTAGCATCTAGGGCATAGCCCAACTTGTCCTTACTTGTGGTGGTTTGACTGCTGGTGGCTGGAGAGGGGACATATTGACTTCCCAACTTGTCGTTGGCAGCCTTTAAGACGACGGAAAATTCAGCCCGGGTTAAAAATCCAGCGGGGTCAAATTCCTTGTTGGGTTTTCCCACCATGATGCCCTTTTGAACAAGAGCTCCAACTTCTCCAGGGTTCCGGATGAGGTCCCTGTCGGAAAAGTCTCTAGCTGCATCGGGTTGGGCAGAAAGGTTGTAGACCTTGCCTAGGATTCTTGCAGCCTCATCCCGGCTAATGGCAGACATGGCTTGGAGGGTTCCGGTATAGTCGGAAATGTAGCCAAAGGCCACAGCCTTACGGACATCCTCATAAAACCACATGTTGGGTGTTACGTCGGTAAAGTGGATGTCGGCCTTACGGGTCAAGCCAAAGTATTGGTTGACCATCCGGTAAAATTCACCCTTGGAGATGGTAGCATCTGGAGAGAAATGGTTGGCATTGACTCCGGAAACAATTCCCTTATCATAGGCCCAGACAATTTGATCCTTGGCCCAATGGTGGTCCACATCATGGAAGGGGTGGGCCAAAACCGGGCTCACTAGACCCAAGACAAGACAGGATGTCAATGGAATTAAGTATTTTTTACGAAGAGTTTTCATTATTTTTCCTCCTGTGTTTATTTGTGATTTGCTTTCTGTTTAATATATACCACAGGAGAAGTCTTTTAAGCAAAAAAATATTTTTTACAATGATAGTTATTATCTTGACATTAGTTTACAAATTCTATACAATATCCACATACAAGTAAATAGTGCTGTATTTTGGAGTTTAGAACCAAATTGAATGAGGGGAAATAGGTGCAAGTCCTATGCGGTCCCGCCACTGTAAAGCCAGGCTACCTCTGCAGTATTGAATTTAAGCGAGTGACTTAGTAAGAAAGGAAGTATATATAGATCTAGGTCTATATATTTTTTTTTACCAACAAGGGAATGGTTCAGTCTGATAAACTCCGAAATCAAAACCAGAAAAGGAGAATGTGATGAAAAAGAAAACCCAAAGACTCTTGGCAATTTTTTGCCTGTTTGCCCTAGCTCTTGGCTTAAGCGCTTGTGGCAAGGGAGGAGCTGCTGGAGATGGAGCAGCATCTGACGACACCCTAACCATCCCCTTTAACGAGGACCCAGTAGGAGAGTTAAACCCCCATATGTACCTTCCCAGCCAATTCGTAACCCAAGATATGGTTTATGAAGGCTTGGTATACTATGGAGAAGGCGGCGAAATCAAACCATCCCTGGCAGAATCCTGGGATATTTCAGAAGATGGAAAGACCTATACCTTCCACTTAAGACAAGGAGTTAAGTTCTCAGACGGATCTGACTTTAATGCCCAAAATGTTGAAAAGAACTTCAAGACCATCTTCTCTGAAGAAAACAAGCCCAACCACAACTGGTTTACCTTTACCAACTACCTGGATAGCTTCAAGGCAATGGACGACTATACCTTTGAATTAACCCTAAGCAAGCCTTATTCAGCTGCTCTTTATGACCTGGCCATGATCCGCCCCATCCGTATGTTGGGGGATGCAGGTTTCCCAGATGATGGAGATACTGCCAAGGGAATCAAGGCTCCCATCGGAACCGGTCCTTGGGTTTTAAAAGACCACAAAGACAACGAATATGCAACCTTCGTACAAAACGAATACTACTGGGGTGAAAAACCTGGCGTAAAAGAAGTAACCATTAAGGCCATTCCTGATGCAGAAACCACAGCCTTGGAATTTGAAGCAGGAAACCTAGACATGGTTTACGGAAACGGCTTAATCAGTCTAGACCGTTTCACCACTTACAAAAATGATGACAAGTATGTAGCTGAAAGCTCTGACCCAATGTCCACTCGGATGATCCTATTCAACACATCTAGAGGTCCCCTAAAAGACCTTGCTGTTCGTAAGGCTTTAAGCCATGCCGTCGACAAGGAAAGTGTTTCTAAAAACATCTTTGGCGGAGTTGAACAACCAGCCGATACCCTTTTTGCTAAGAACGTACCAAATACCGATGTTCCAGTAGAAATTTACGACTACAAGCTAGAAGAAGCAGAAAAACTCCTAGACCAAGCCGGTTGGGTCAAAGGATCCGATGGAATTCGGGAAAAAGATGGTCAAAAATTAAAACTTGTCTTCCCCTTTGTTGCAAGTAAAAACAGCGACAAGAGCCTGGCAGAATATGTCCAAGGTGAATGGAAAAAACTTGGTGTAGACGTTGAACTCAATGCTCTGGAAGAAAAAACTCACTGGTCCAATGCAGCCAAGGGTGACTTTGACCTTATGGTAAACTACACCTGGGGTGCTCCATGGGATCCCCATGCCGTCCTACAAGCCATGGCTGTGGAATCTGAAAATGGAAGCCCTGACAATGCAGCTCAAAAGGGTCTACCCATGAGAGACCAACTCTATGATACCATCAACAAACTTTTGGTAGAACCGGACCAAAACAAGATGAAGGAAGAATATGCTTACGTTTTAAAAACTTTAAACGAACAAGCAGTCTATATTCCCGTCACCTACCAAGCCTTTACTTGCGTCTACCGGGCTGGCGAATTGGAAAATGTTAAATTCATGCCTGAAGAAAACCGCCTCCCCGTTTTTTCAACAAGTAAAGTTCATGATAACAAGTAAGTCAAAAGGGATAGTGGAAACTATCCCTTTTCTTTTATCTAAAGGGAGTCTGCTATGCCTCTAATGAAGAAAAATCCCCTGGCCAAGGGCCTGGGAAAAATCATTTTATTCTTTTTAACCCTGGTAGTGATTTCTATCTTTACCTTTGTCTTGGTCAAGATACAACCGGGAGACCCAGCAGCCAACTATCTTAGAACCATCCACGTAGGGATTAATGATGAAAGTTTGGCTCGGGCCAGGACCTATTTAAACCTGGACAAGCCGGTAACCAAGCAATACACCATGTGGCTGGGCAAGGCCGTCAAGGGAGACCTGGGCAATTCCTATGTCAAAAAAATGCCCGTCCTCCACGTCATGGCCAATGCCACCATTCCCACCCTGCAATTGGGGGCGGTGTCCTTTGTCCTTCTTTTAATTTTTTCCAGTCTGGGGGGCTTTTTAGCCGCCATCTACAATAAAAGCTGGGTGGACAAGCTGGTCCAAGGCCTGTCCTTCCTCTTTGTATCCATTCCTGTCTTTTGGCTGGGCTACATGCTGATTTTATTTTTTTCAGTTAAACTACAAATTTTACCCAGCTCAGGTCGGGGAGGCTTTGCCAACTACATCCTGCCGGCCATTTGCTTGAACCTGCCCCTGGTGGGCCAAACCAGTCTATTTATCCGCAATGTCCTCTTGGAAGAAATGGCCAAGCCCCATGTGGAAAATGCCCTGGTTCGGGGAGTGGATAGAAAGTATATCCTAAAAAACCACCTCTTGAACAACATAAAAATTCCCCTTATGACGGTCTTATCGTCCAATATCATGTATGTTATTTCAGGAAGTGTCTTAATTGAAGAGGTCTTTGCCTGGCCCGGACTGGGTCGGATGTTTGTAGGGGCTGTTCGGACTTCGGACCTACCCTTGATCCAAGGGTCCCTTCTTCTTTTTGGCCTCATGGCCATCATCCTAAATGGAGGCACCCAAAGCCTGATTTACTTTATTAACCCGAGAACGAGACTGGGAGGTAAGGAATGAAAAAACCAATTCTTTTTTATATAGCTCTATCCATGGCCCTGACCCTGGTCTTTATTGCCATCTTCGCCAAATATCTGGCCCCCTACAATCCTGAATTTGTAGAACTATCAGCCAAGCTTCAACTGCCTGGACCGGACCATTGGTTGGGAACAGACCACATGGGTCGGGACGTTTTTTCCAGACTGGTAACTGGGACCCAGCTGTCCCTAAGTATTGCCGGAATCGTGACCTTGATTAACTTGTGCATTGGCGTTCCCTTGGGGCTCATGGTGGGCTGGGCCGGTGGAGGCCTAGAAAAAACTTTCACCTGGTTAACCAATATCGTTTTGTCCTTTCCTCCCTTCCTCTTGTCCATGGCCTTTGCAGGAATTTTGGGCCAAGGCCTGGGTAACATCATCATTGCTGTTTCGTCTGTCGGCTGGGTTCCCTATGCCCGGGTCATTCGGAACATGGTGGTTTTAATGAAGGACCAAGAATACGTCTTGGGAGCTAAAACCATGGGGGCACCTGTACCCTATATCCTTAGAGTTCACATCCTGCCCTTTGTCTTTAAACCCATTTTAATTATGGCCTTGATGAGTATTGGAGAAGTGGTCATGATGATTTCCGGATTTTCCTTCCTGGGCATTGGGGTCCAACCCAATGTGTCCGAATGGGGCATGATGCTCAACGACGCCAAGTCCTATATCCGGTCCATTCCAGGCCTGGCCATCTATCCAGGTATGGCTATTTTAATTACAGTCGTGACCTTTAACCTCTTAGGTGAATACCTAAAGAAACAAGAAAGGGTTGACCTATGGAGAGACTAATTGTCAAGGACCTGACCCTAGAAATCAAGGATAGGGTCCTCTTAAACCATTTAAATTTTGAATTAGAAGCCCACGAATCCTTGGGCATTGTAGGGGAAAGCGGCAGCGGTAAGACCCTCTTTTCTAGGCTCTTAATCGGCCGAAAACCCCAAGGAGCAGACATTCAAGGAGAATTGACCTATCGGGATTGGGATATTTTAAAATTAAAGGAAAAAGACTGGCAAGAAATCCGGGGACGGAAAATTGCCTACATTGCCCAAAACCCCCATGGCCTCTTTAATGAAATGCAAACCATAGAGTCCCATGGACTGGAAGTTCTAACCAGCCTTTTAAAAATATCAAAAGACCAGGCCCGGGAGAAGTTCGTCCAAGCCATGGAAGACTTCAACTTGGAAAACAGCCGGGACCTTTTGAAAAAATACCCCTTCCAACTCAGTGGAGGGATGCTCCAAAGGGTTATGCTGGCCATGATGATGGAATTAAACCCCTACATGGTTATTGCCGATGAACCCACCTCAGCCCTGGACAGTTGGAATGCAGAAAATGTAGCCGACCTCTTGAGAATTTGCAAGAGCAAGGGGACCCAACTCTTGGTCATCACCCATGACTACCGGCTCCTTAAGGGCCTGGTAGACCGGATCGTCATCCTGAAAAAAGGCGATCTCATTGAAAGTGGTCCCTTGGAAGAAGTGTTAAAAAACCCCAAGAGCGAGTATGGCAAGGCCCTTCTGGCTCCTAGAACCTATAAGCGCTACCGGGATATACCAGAAAAGAGGGATTATGGATTTAAAGATTGAAAACTTAACAAAATCCTATAATGGAAAAACCGTTTTAAAATCGGTGAACCTGGAAGTAAAGAGTTCTACTTGTTTGGGAATCATGGGGGAAAGCGGCAGTGGCAAGTCCACCCTGGGACGCTTGGTTGTAGGACTGGAGAAGCCCGATGGGGGACAGATCTACTTTGATGGCAAAACCGTCAAAGACCGGACCCGTCTTGAAAGAAGACAACTCCGTAAAAAGGTACAAGTGGTTTTTCAAAATGCCTATGGAGCTGTAAACCCCAACTTTACCATGAGAATGGTCATGGAAGAACCCTTTAAATTCATGGACCAAAAGCTGGATAAAAAAGACCGGGATGACAAAATCAAAAAGACCCTGGACCAAGTAGGTCTGGGCCACCTTAACCTAGATGAAAACGCCCGGAGACTCAGTGGTGGACAAGTCCAAAGACTCTGCATCGCCCGGGCCCTAATCCAAGAGCCAGAGATCCTTCTTTTAGACGAAGCCCTAAGTGGTTTGGACTACCTGGTCCAAAAACAACTCCTCCAACTCCTGGTCCATATCAAGGAAAGACATAATTTAAGCTACCTTTTTATCGTCCATGACTTCCTACTGGCCTATGGCCTTTGCGACCAAGTCATTATCATGGACCAGGGAGAAATCGTTGACCGCTTGGACATCCAAGATGGCCAAGAGATTAAAAAACCCACCCACCCCATGTCCGTCAAACTTTTGGGAGACTTCTTCAAACAAGGAAGAGATAGTAATTCCAACTAATATTTGATATAATAAATAAAAAAACGAGGAGGTTTTTTTATGGATGATGGTGGGGGGTTTAGTCTACCACTCTTAATCATAATTATTCTAACAATTGTAAATGGTCTTTTTTCCGCAGCAGAGATGGCCTTAGTATCATCCAACAAGGGGAAAATACAAGAAAAAGAAGAAGATGGGTCCAGAAAGGCCCGCCTGCTTTTAAAGGTTACAGGCAAGCAGACACAATTTTTATCCACCATCCAGGTGGGGATTGTCCTGACGGGTTTTTATTCAGCTGGTCTAGCTGCCAAGGACCTGGCTCCTTATATAGTCAGTCATTGGGGTTTAAATCCTAGCCTGGCCTTTATCCTGGTGATTTTTGTCCTGTCCTTTTTCTCCATCCTCTTTGGGGAATTAATTCCCAAGCGGATTGCCCTGAGAGCACCGGAAAAAGTAGGCTTAAGCCTGGTATCCTTTGTTGAATTCTTCCGGATTATCAGCCTGCCCTTTGTGGGGCTTCTATCTCTTTTAACAGGATTTTTTCTCAAGATTACAGGAAACTATTCTGACGATGTTGAAGAGCAAATTTCCGAAGAAGAATTAAAATCCTACATCCGGGTTGGGAAAGAACAAGGCGTTATCAACCTGTCTGGAGAAGAAATGATGGTTTCCATCATGGACTTTGACGACATCAAGGCCTATGAAATCATGACCCCCAGAACAGACCTCTACATGATCGACTATGACGAATTTACCACAGATACCATTTCAGAGATGCTGAAAACTGGCTATTCCAGAGCCCCGGTCTACCAGGAGGACACAGATAACATCATTGGTACCGTCTACATCAAGGATATTTTTGTGGAATACGCCAAGAGCCAGTACAAGACCATCAATATTGACAAAATCCTGAAAGAACCCTACTTCGTTCCCGAAAGTAAAAACGTGGACCGGCTCCTCAAAGAGCTCCAGTCCACTAAAAACTACATTGCCATTTTAATTGATGAATACGGAGGATTTTCCGGCATGGTCACCATGGAAGACATTGTGGAAGAAATCGTCGGAGACATTGAAGACGAGTACGATACCGTAGACCAGGGCATTGAGCAGATCAATTCCCATACCTACATCATCGATGGGTCCATGGACCTGGACGACATCAATGACGCCATCCATACAGACTTTGTTTCGGAAAACCACGAAACCCTGTCCGGGCTAACCATTGAACTATTGGGTTTTATCCCAGAAGAAAATGACAAGCAGCCCCACCAGGTCATCTATGAAAACCAAAACATCCTAACCGCCCTAAGCGTGAAGGATAAGAGGATTGAAAAAGTTCAAGTGGAATGCTTGGACCAAGCTAAGCACTAGGAAACTAGTGCTTATTTTTATGGTGGGATTTTTTTATGGTGGGATTTTAGAAGAAAACAATTGCAAAGAGGAAGCATTTAGCTTATAATAGAAATATAAGAAAATATAACTTTTATGTTCTTTCACTTGATGAAGGCTAAGATGGAATTTGGTGCAAGTCCAAAACGGTCCCGCCGCTGTAAACCAGGAGTGGGCTATCGAAACCACTGAAATTTTTCGGGAAGGGATAGTCTGTTAGGATAGGTAAGTCAGAATACATGCATAAAAGCTTGTGTAAGACGCGAGGAAACGTCTATTTACACCCTAATATATCTGTGCAAATACGGGCATTGGTGAATCCAATGTTTTTTTATTGGAAAAATTTGTTTATTTCTGGGCTGGAAACGGCCTATTTCAGGAGCATAAATCTTTGGGTGAAAGCATCTCCCCCAAGCTCAATTTTTGCTGCTTTCACCCCTCTCTCCATTTCAGCCTTAAAAAGCTTTTTCCACCTCTAAAATTTATAAATGAAAGAAGGGCGCTTGGCTTGACCAAGTGTCTTTCAATAAGTGGACAAAACTCTAAAGCACTACGAAGAAAAAAGTTATCATTAGCAAAAATCTAAGAAAACTTTACGGGAACGTAATGGTTTTGTAAAGAATTTTACTGGATTGTAACTGGATTTATTTCCAAAAACCTGCTATATTTATAACTTAGAAAAGGCAATGAACAGCGACTTTTCATGTTAAGTTTGTTTAAAGAAATAAGGATTGAAAAGAAATTTTGATCAAGGAAACCATTCGGGGCTTATTTCTATAAGATTTTATAAATAGGACCTATTCCTAAATAAAAAACCCTACATGGCAAACTTTCTTCTAAAATTTCCAAAAAAGGAGAAAAAAATGAAAAACACAAAAAAACAAGCACTTGGATTGGCTCTTGTCCTTTTATTTTCTGTAACAGGACAAATTTTTGCAGAAACGGAAGTAAAAGAAGATAAAAAAGATCCGGCAAAAGTAGAAACCCAAGCTCCTAAAAAAGAAGAAGCGAAAAAAGACGCTAAGGAAGAAGTTAAGAAAGACACCAAAGAAGACGCCAAAAAAGAAGAAGCTAAAGAAGAAGTCTTTAAGGATATCAAGGGCAACTGGGCTGAAAAGCTAATTGCAGAAAGCAAGGGCTATGGAATTGCCAATGAAAGCAAGGACTTCCAACCTGAAAAAGCCATTACTCGGGGAGAATTTGCCGTAGGTCTTGTCCAAGGTTTGAACCTGGGCCTGGGTCAAAGACAAAGCAAGGACTTCAAGGATGTTAAAGACACAGACTGGTATGCAGCAGACATCAATATTGCCACTGCCCATGAAATCATCTTTGGTCGTGGAGATGGAAACTTTGATCCCAATGCCACCATTACCCGTCAAGAAGCTTTCTCCATGTTGGCCAGAACTCTTGACAAGCAAAAAGCCAACCTGGCTGTTTTAGACCAATTTAAAGATAAGAAGGAAATTGACTCCTGGGCTCAAGAAGCTTGTGCTATAATGGTAGAAAAGAACCTTGTTAAGGGACGCCCTGAAGGTCTTGCTCCAAAGGCAGAAATTTCAAGAGCAGAAGCTGTTCAATTAATCAACCAACTAGCAGGCTTAAAATAAATTAAACTTATGGACAACTTAACATAAAATAAAAATCCCAGGCTTCTTGTTTTGGGATTTTTGTTTTTCGGGATGGTTGTGAGGGCTTAAGTCATGGGGAAAGTATCTTTTCTAGGAGATAAGTCCATGGGCAAATAAGAAAGGAAGGGTTTAAAATGGAAATTGCAATTTATGGAAAGGGTGGAATAGGCAAGTCGACAGTATCTGCAAATATTTCAGCCTCCCTGGCTAAAAGGGGGAAGAGGGTCTTGCAGCTTGGTTGTGACCCCAAGCATGATTCCACCCGGCTCTTACTCCATGGTCGCGATTGCAAGACTGTTTTAGACTATATGCGGGAGGTGGGGCCCCTGGACTACCAACTGGC
Source organism: Urinicoccus timonensis (assembly GCF_900232945.1). GTDB lineage: Bacteria > Bacillota > Clostridia > Tissierellales > Peptoniphilaceae > Urinicoccus > Urinicoccus timonensis. Next base: position 574,401 of record NZ_OCTU01000001.1, on the reverse strand, counting down.
TGATGTGGTCCACCAAGGGATTTATTCCATTGACTGTGTAGAGGCTGGGGGACCGGAACCTGGTGTGGGCTGTGCCGGCCGGGGGATTTTATCTACCTTTGAGCTCTTAGAAAATTTGGGCCTGGACAGGAAGGACTATGACTTTGTCCTCTATGATGTTTTAGGTGATGTGGTTTGTGGGGGCTTTGCCGTTCCCCTAAGGGACCAGTATGCAGAAAAAGTCTATATTGTCACTTCCGGGGAATTTATGTCGGTTTATGCGGCCAACAATATTTTACGGGGTCTGGCAAATTATAGTCAAAAGGGTCCCCGGGCTGGGGGCTTGATTTTCAATGAAAGGGGCTTTGAGGGAGAACTCCAAAGGGTGGAAAGATTTGCCCAAGCAGTGGGTCTACCCATCCTGGGAGAAATTCCAAGAGATCTGATTTTTGCCGCCTGTGAACGCCATGGCCAATGTGTGGTAGAGGGGGCTGAAGATTCTCCCGTGGCTTTGGAAATGGACCGGATTGCTGGTAAGATTTGGGACCAAAGTCGCTTATATCCGGCCAAGCCCCTGGGGGACCATGAATTGGAAGAGGTGGTTTTGGGCCACAAAATCCGCAAGGAAGTCCCCGAAGAAGCGGGAGGGCCCAAGGAGAAAAACCCCAGCCAGGGTCGGGGGACCTATTCCAAGGCCCTGGTCAAGCAAGAACCCCTTCACGGTTGCGCCTATAACGGGGCCATGAATATTGCCGTCCAAGTAAAGGACGCCATTATCATCAGCCATGGGCCCAGGTCTTGTGCCAACCTGTCCTACCAGGCCATTTCTTCCCTGGGTCGGAGGTCTCTTTTTGAAAAGAAAAAGATCCTTCCTGTCCAGGTCCATCCCAAAATCCTATCCTCGGAATTGGGGGAAGACGCCATGGTTTTTGGTGGCATCCAGGACTTGAGAAGGGTCCTCCAAGAAGCCCTGGAGAAAAAACCGGCCCTGGTGGTCTTGGTTACCACCTGTCCTTCGGGAATTATTGGAGATGATGTAGATGGGGTAAGGGACCTGGCAGGACCTGAAACGCCTATCTTGGCCTTAAAAACCGATGGAAATTTATCCGGGGACTATATGCAGGGGATGATTTTGGCCTACCAGGAAATTGCAAAATTTTTGGTGGACCCCCAGGAAAAACCCGACCCCTACCTGGTAAACCTCTATGGGGAAAAACCCATTGCCAATGCCACCAGTGGGAATTTTAAAATTCTGGAGGACTGGTTGGGGGCCTTTGGGGCCAAGGTCCACTGCCGTTACTTAAATGAGACTTCTACAGACTCTGTCCGGACCCTCCTAAGGGCGGGTCTCCACCTGCCGGCCTACCATGATTATATGAATACCATCCTGGAAGATTTTTTCAAAAAGACCTATGACCTGAACTTCTTTCCCCATGCCCTGCCCATTGGCTATGAAGAATCCATGGACTTTATCAAGGCCCTGGGCCGCTTTTACGGCAAGGAAGAAGTTTCAAAAAAAATCATGGCCCGGGAAAGGGAAAACTACCAAAGGCAGATGGACAAGTACCGGCCCTACCTCCAAGGGAAGAAACTCATGGTGGTGGCCTACAACAACAAGCTGACTTGGATTTTAAAAACAGCCCTGGACCTGGGCATGGACATTGTCAAGGTGGGGATGATTAACTTTTCCCAAGACGTCTACCCGGAAAACCCCTTTAAGGACAAGATCTTGGATTGGGAAGTGGACTATACGGCGGAAAAAAGACGGCAGGATGTGAGCCGGCTTAAGCCTGACCTGGTTTTGGCCAACTACAACGGCCCCAACATGGACGATGCCCCCTACCATGATACCATTCAACTGACCCCAGAAGGGGGCTTCCAATCGGGAATTGCCTTGGCCAAGAGGTGGGTGACGATTTTCCAACAAAATGTACAAGAAGGGTGGAGGAAGGATGAAAAATACTTTAGAAAATATCAAGGCTGACAGTTTTTCCGGCTTGATCTTTGGCCTGGAAAGCCTCCGGGGAGGGATGACCCTCCTAAACGGCCCTACCGGTTGTAAGTTTTATCATTCGGCTGTGGTGGATGGGGCCCTCTTAAGGTCCGTTTCTTTTGACCCCCAATCCTATCCCCAGGAATTTTACTTTGGTCAAAGCCGGGTTCCCTGTACCTACTTAGATGCCAAGGACTATGTCTATGGCGTGGAAAAAAAGCTCCAAGATCTTTTGGAAGACATTCGAGACCGGAAGCCTGATTTTTTGGCCGTGGTGAATTCTCCGGGAGCAGCCCTTATTGGAGATGACCTGGAAAAAATCGCCAGCCGGGTTCCAGGCCTACCCTTGACGGTTTTTATTCCCACCCCTCTGTATTCTCAAGCCTTTGGAAAGGGTTTGAGTCAGGGCCTGGTGGCCCTCTTGGAAAAACTCCAACCGGCCCAGTTACCTGTGGAAAAAAACCGGGTCAACCTCCTGGGCTTTTCCCTCCTCCAAAACCATGTTATGGGAAATATTGCCTGTCTGAAAGACCTCTTGTCCAAGGCTGGTTTGGAAGTAGGGACCTACTTTTTTGACCAGGGACTGGACCAAATCAAGGATCTGAGAAGGGCCAAGCTCAACCTTGTCCTGAGTCCAGAAGACGGTCTGGACCTGGCAAAATATTTAAAGGAAAAATACGCCATGCCCTATTGGATTCCCCCCAAGGGCCAGCCTGTGGGTTTTGATGCAACGGAAGCTTTTTTCAAGGACCTGGCCCGGATCCTTCCCATGGATTTGGATCCAGTTATGGAAGAAATCCAAAGAGCCCGGGGCCGAGCCTACATCTTTTTGGCTCGCTATTCGTCCCTTTTGGGATTACCCAAGGGGGCTGGTTACTCTCTAAGTGGACCAGCGTCCCTCCTCTTGCCCTTCCAGGATTTTTTGAAAAACTATCTGGGTATGGTGCCGGGGCAAATTACCTGTAGCCAGGGGTCCTACCCGGCCTTTGAAAAAATCTTAATGGAAGAAAAATTGGCCTCCTTGGACCGGGTCCAAATGGTCTTTGGGGATGGCAATGACCTGGCCCAGGCCATGGCCCAAGACAAAAGAGTCCGGGGCCTGGAAATTCAAGGTCCCACCATGGGCTACTTGGATGTCTTGGAAAAAACCCTCTATGGTCCCCAAGGAGCCCTCTATATTTTAGAAAAAGTCCTCAATGGTTTAAAAATGGGAGATGAAGGCTATGGAGACTAGGGAAAAAAATCGTCTGGTAAGTCTTTTGTCTGGCCTGGTTATCTTTATTGGTATTCCCGGCCTCTTGATTTTTGGCATGACGGTTTTAAATGATCGAAAATACCTCTTTATCAGCCTATGTATCTTGCTCCTAACCAGCCTGCCCCTGCTTTTTCTCTTTGAACGCCGGGGGGTTAAAACCAGAGAGTTGATTTTAATTGCCGGTCTTTCAGCCATAGGAGTGGCCGGCAGGATGGCCTTTTTTTGGATTCCCCATGTAAAACCTGTGGCGGCCGTAACCATTGTTTCAGCTATTGCCCTGGGGCCTCAAGCAGGCTTTGTTGTAGGGGCCATGATTATGTTTGTGTCAAACTTTTCTTTTGGCCAGGGCCCCATGAGCCCTTGGCAGATGTTTTGCTTTGGCATTATTGGCTTTGTCGCCGGAAGCCTGTTTGACAAATTCAAGCTTCCCAAAAACAAGTGGACCATGGGAAGTTACGGATTTTTATCGATTTTTCTCTTTTTTGGGTCCATTATGAACCCCATTTCCGTCATTAGCTTTTATGAAGAAATCAATAAGGACATGATTGTCTTATCCTATCTTCGAGGACTCCCCATTGATTTGATCCATGCAACAGGGACCTTTGCCTTTTTATTTTTCTTTGGGGAAAGTTTTTTGGAAAAAATTCAAAGAATCCAGGTGAAGTATGGCCTCTTAGATGATCGGAGCTAGGCCTATAGAAAAACCCCCTCCAACTAGAGTGACCCCATAAAGTTGGACCTAATCGAGTAAGCATTTCGCTTACTCGATTTTGTTTTTACATAACATTCATTCTATGCGGATTGCATGCGTTCACGGTATTGCTTTGGACTTAGACCTCCTAACTTTTCTTTGATTCGATCTTCGTTGTAGTAACGGATATATTGCTCAATTGCCTGCACCAGTTCTTCACGACTACGGTAATTGTGGCCATAGTAGATTTCTCTTTTCAATAGGCTAAAGAAGTTTTCCATAGGTGCATTGTCATAGCAGTTGCCTTTTCTTGACATACTTTGGAAAATATGATGTTTTTCTAACATGGCTTGGTATGCGGTCATTTGATAACCCCAACCACGATCGGAGTGAAAGGTCCGTCGATAAGGACAGGCCTTTGTTCGCTCAATGGCTACTTCTAAACCTTGCAGCATGGTGACTCCATTGGGCTGATCGGATAGGACGTAACTGATGATTTCCAGGTTGTACATGTCCATGTAGGGGTCGAGATAGAGTTTCTTTGTTTGAAGTTTCCCGGTCTTATCTTCTTCATAGTATTTAAATTCTGTGGTGTCTGTGGTAATTTTTTGCAAGGGGATGCTGGTATTGAACCGGCGGTTGATTCGGTTTTTCTTGATTTTCCCCACGACGCCTTTGTAGGAATTGTACTTCTTGTATTTCTTACCATAGGAGTGGACTTGAAGACCCATGTCTTGGACCAATCGTTGCACTTTCTTTTTGTTCACCACCTGGCCCCGGTTCTTTAATTCCAGATGAATGCGGCGATAACCATAGTCTTTGTGTTGGCTCCGAATGACAAGGATTTCGTCTTTTAAGGATTGATCCTTGTCTTCTTCGGACCATTTTTTCTGCCAATACATAAAGGTGGACTTTGGGAAATGGATGGCGGCAAGAATCTCTATTAGTTGGAATTGTTCTCGGAGTTTGGAGACAATCTTCGCCTTTTGTTCATTGCTTCTTCTTTCTCCAAACTCCTGAGCTGTTCCCAGAACATCTTTTGAATGGTAAGTTTCCGATTTTCTGCCTCTAATTCTTTGATACGATTTTCCAATGCTTCGCGTGTGGAGGCGTCGATGGATTCGCTTTTCTTTACAGTTTTTGGTGGTTGGTTGTGGTCATTTTTCTTTGTCACAGGTCTCCCTCGCTTATGCGGGAGCAGCCCCTCGATGCCCTTCTCTCGGTACTGTCTTCGCCAATTGACAATCATGGACGGATTCGTCAAACCGAGTTCGAGGGCAAGTTGTCGGTAGCTGCATTCGCTCGTTTCATAGCGTGTAATAGCTTCTAACTTAAACTCTACACTATACGCACGATTATTTCTAGAGCGCATTAAGCCTTCATCGCCATAATTTTTGTAATTGCTAATCCATAGCCTGAGAACGGACTTCTCGATTTGGTATTTCATTACTAAGGCTTGATAACTTGTTTTACCACACAAGTACTCCTCGACGATTTTCTTCTTCANAAGCAAGAAATAAAGTGCTTTAGCACTAGCTGTGAAAATTGGTGCACGAGTAAGAAAATTCAAAGCATGGAATGCTGCCGGTAACAGCCCCTTATAGGGGCAGAACAAACCACCGGCTAAGCCGGTGGTTATGATTAAAGTATAGCTTAAAGAGAAGATTGGTCTGAAAGAGGAGGATTGACCTCAAAAGGCAGGTTAAGAATGGAAGGTGTAGTTTATTTACAGGCCCTCCTATGATATAATAATAAAATAAAATTAAAAATAAAGAGATTAAAATAAAGGAGAGGTAGAGTGGAAAGAATTCAAGTCACTTCCAGCGGACCCCTAAGAGGCAAGGTCCGGGTTAGTGGAGCAAAAAATGCGGCTCTTCCCATTATTGCAGCATCCCTATTAGGGACAGAGGATATTTACCTAGAAGAAGTCCCAGACTTAAAAGATGTAAAAATTATGTGCCAGGTTTTGGAAAGCCTGGGAGCTGATGTCCAACGTTTAGGACCGGGAGAATTGAAGATCAACGCCAGCAAAATTGACAACTATAAGACCAAGTATGAACTCATGAGTAAGATGAGGGCATCTTTTTTAGTCATGGGTCCCCTTTTGGGCCGCCTGGGCCGGACGGAAAACTCCCTTCCCGGAGGTTGTAACATCGGGTCTAGACCCATTGACCTTCACTTAAAGGGCTTTCGGGCCCTGGGGGTTGAGGTCGAAGAGGATATTGGGAATATTTTAGCCTATACAGACCACTTAAAGGGGGGCAGGATTTACCTGGACTTCCCATCTGTAGGAGCCACAGAAAATATTATGATGGCTGCTGTTTTAGCCGATGGAGAAACTATTATTGACAATGCTGCCATGGAACCGGAAATTGTGGACCTAGCCAGCTTCTTAGGCAAGTTGGGAGCCCGGGTTACAGGAGCCGGGACTTCTACCATCCGGATTCGAGGAGTCAAAGAACTGGGAGGAACCAAGCATAGCATCATTCCAGACCGGATTGAAGCTGGAACCCTTATGGTGGCCGGAGCTATTACCGGTGGGGATGTCTTGGTTGAAAACGTCATTCCTTCCCATCTAAAGCCGGTTATGGCCAAGCTTCAAGAAGCTGGTTGCCTGGTGGAAGAATTTGACGATGCAGTCCGGATTAAGGGAAGTGACGACCTCAAGGCCATTAGCATCAAGACCCTGCCCTATCCAGGATTTCCTACAGACATGCAGGCTCAATTTATCGCCCTTATGACCCAGTGTAAGGGAACCAGTACGGCCATTGAAACCGTCTTTGAAAATCGCTTTATGCACGTAGATGAACTGAAAAAAATGAAGGCAGACATCAGTGTAGATGAACGAGTAGCCATGATTAGCGGGGGAAAAAAACTCAAAGGGGCCAAGGTTAATGCCACAGACTTAAGAGCTGGAGCCGCTTTAATCCTAGCTGGCCTAGTAGCTGATGGAGTCACAGAGGTAGGAGAAATCTACCATATTGACCGGGGCTATGAAAATATCGAAGAGAAGTTTAAAAGCTTGGGGGCCAATATTCAAAGGGTCCAAGTAGACCAATAAGTTTTAAAATAGAGGTGGTGGACACCTCTATTTTTTATAGAATCAGAGTTTCTTTTTGCTCCTATTTTCTAGAGACCTGCTTTTTCAAGAGGAAAAAGGGGTATAGTATAAAAATACAAGGAAAGTCTTTACAGCAATAAGTTAACTTTTACTAGGCTATAAGATTTTCATATCAACGGCTAAAGAAAAGAGGAAGTTTTATGAAAAACAAGTGGAGAAATCTTTTTATCGCAGTGCTTATATGTGTTGTAGTTGGGGTAGCCTTAAGCTATTTGAATGGTGAAGGGGCCCGGATAGTTGGCAATGAAAAAATTGCTGTAGCCATTGCCCTTATAGGAGGTGCGATTCCCTTTTACAATTTATTTATAGGGCCAAAAAATAGGGGAGGAAAAAAGAAATAAGATAAGAAGAGGATAAAACAAACTTGTTTAATATAGAAAAAGCTTAGGAAGAAGCGAGCATGAGATACTTAAATCCACAAAGGCATAAAAACGGAGATTTGATGAGGGATTAATACAAGTTGAAAGAAATCGTTCATATAGATTAAAGGAAAATCCAATGAAGAGAAAAATCTTACTAGGGCTAGGTCTTCTTGTCTGTTTAATGGCCTGTGGTCAAGTAGAGAATAGTCCTTTTAGTAAAGACCATGAAAGCCAAAATCAGGAGAAGATTTTTAGCCGAATCAAAGAAGAGAGGGACCTAAGATCCTACTGCTTAGAAACAAAGACGCAAGGGGACTCTTATGAAATGATCTCTCAAATTGAAGCTATGAAGGAGCCGAATATTTCCCACATTCAATGGGAAAGTCAAGAGGGGGATAAGATAAAAAAAGGAGAAGAATTTCGCCTCGATGATTCCATCTTTCATAAAAAAACAGATGGGTCCTGGGAAAAACGTCCTCCAATGAAAGGGAGTCAATTTAAGGCTAAAACAGAGCTTAATACCAAAACTCTTTTAAGACCCTTAGAAAGATTTTACCAGGTCAAAGAAGAGGGAGATGCCTATATTTTGACTTTGGCATCAGGGGATGAAAATATCCAGGAAATCAAAACTATCCTCCAAGGAAAAGAAAGTTTTGATGAATTAATGTCTTTAAAGGTGACCTTTAGCTTTGATAAAAAGACGGGGTTTCCCTTGTCTTATGACTGGGAAGCTCAGGTTCACAATAAGGAATCTAAGGAAGAAAGGACCATCCAGCAAAAGGGGCAGTATAGTAGAGTGAATGAATTGGAAGGCCTTGAACTTCCTGATGAGATTAAGGAAGAAATCATAAAGGAATGATTGGAAAGAGTGAAAAGTCTTCTTGGGCTAGGGAGGCTTTTCATTTTTTGTTGACAGGAGTTAGAGAAGCTGCTATTATGGTAAAAACTAAGCAGGAAAGATTTACCTTGCGTGGAAGGAGGCGGTAAGCCATGGAACAAGAAGTCTGTAGGTCTCAAAAATCACCAGCTTCTAGGACATGTCCTATGACTGGGCTAGAGTCTTGGGCTCCTTTTGCCATGACTTGTCAGCCGTATCCTGTTGAATGAAAATCTAAAACAGGGCTTATGTCATTTGTCTGGGAGCTATTTGTATAGCTTCCCTTTTTTTTATAGGGAAATAGACAGGAAGAAGTAAAAGACTAGGAAAAGGAGGACCTATGAAGGAAAAAGATCGACCGGTTATTGGCATTGTAGCCACCAGGTGTCGCCAAGACGACCCACCCTTTGGGGAGAAGTGGATAACCTATATAAATTCGTGTTATGTAGAGTCTGTGTCCAACAATGGGGGAGCCCCCCTGATGATTCCCTTTTCAAAACGATCTACAGACGGAATGCGGATGTTGGAATTTTGTGATGGGGTCATCTTCCCTGGAGGGACGGACCTAAATCCCATGCTTTACAATGAAGAACCCACCAGGCAATTGGGGCCCATTGATCCCGAAACGGATGAATACTTGGCAGAGCTTATGACCGAGGCCCTTGTCTTGAAAAAGCCCATCTTGGCCATTTGCAAGGGGATGCAGCTGATGAATGTTTTGATGGGGGGCAGTCTCTACCAGGACCTGGGTAAGAGGAAGAAAAAGACCCTGAGCCACCACCAATTAATTGACCGGTCCTATCCCCACCACCGGGTGGACTTTCTAGAGAATTCCATTATGCGGGAAATTTTCCGCCAAAAGAGCATCTACACCAATAGTATCCACCACCAAAGCCTACGTTTTGTTCCTAAGGCCTTGAGGATAACTGGCCGGACCCAGGATGGGGTGGTGGAAGCCGTTGAAGGAGTGGACCAGCCCCTCCTAGGTGTGTAATGGCACCCAGAAGATATGGCAGCAGACCAAGGGTCCAGTTACATGAATGAACTTTTTCGCTATTTTATAGAAGTCATGGTAGGAGGTAAGGAATGGATTTTGAAAAACTCATACCAATAATTGACCAGACCCGAGAAGAGGTCATTGGCTACCGCCGGCAGATTCATGAAAATCCTGAACTTTCCTTTGAAGAAGTAGAAACTTCGGCTCTGGTTAAAGAAAGGCTAGAGGCCTGGGGAATTCCCTGGAAGAGCTTGGCCAAAACAGGCCTGGTGGGGGAAATCCAAGGAGGCCTTCCTGGACCAACCCTGGCCCTAAGAGCAGATATGGACGCCCTCCCAATCCAGGAGGAAACAGACTTGCCCTTTGCCTCCAAAAATCCTGGAGTCATGCATGCCTGTGGCCATGATGCTCATACAGCCAATCTTTTAGGCGTGGCCAAGGTTTTAAATCAAATAAAAGACCAACTTCCCGGCCGGGTCAAATTGATCTTCCAACCGGCTGAAGAAGCTGGAGGAGGAGGTCGAGACGTTGTTAAAAGTGGGGTTTTAGATGATGTTGACTTGGCCCTGGCCTTCCATGTTTGGGTGGCTCCAGAGGGACAAATCCGTATCCAGGAAGGCAATATCACGGCCTATTCTGATGCCATTAGCCTGGATATCTATGGCAAGGCCTCCCACAGTTCCCGACCCAAGGAGGGGGTGGATGCTCTCTTTATCAGCTCCAAGGTTCTGGACAACCTCTACAGCCTAAAAGACCGGCTATTTAACCCCCAAGACCAGTACACCCTGAGTCTGGGAAAAATCCATGGAGGACAAGCCATCAACATCCTGCCTGACCACATCCACATTGATGGCATGATTCGGTCAATGGATCCTAAAGTCCGCCAGGACCTAAAAGAGATGATGGAAAAAATAGTCCAAGAAATTCCCCGGCTTTATGGAGGACGGGGAGATTTTGTCTTTAAGGAGGGTTACCCCAGCGTCTATAATGATCCGAGTTTGCAAAAAATTGCCTTGGATTATTTAAAAAACAATTATAAAAGTATTGTAAAAGACTTGAATTTGGGTATAAATCCTATGTATACACAAGACTATTTAATCGATAACCATCGGGTGGAACTTGGGTCGGAAGATTTTGGCTTTTATAGCCAAAAAGTCCCCAGTCTTTTCCTGTGGATTGGAACGGGCCTTGGGCCCCAAGCCCACAACAATCAATTTATGATTAACGAAGATTGTCTGGCCTATATGACCCGGCTTATGGTGAGTTTATCGATAGAGCTATTGAAAACACATAAGGAGGAGAGAGATGAAGAAAAATAAATTAGGCCTCTTGGCCCTGGCCTTGGTCCTAGTTCTTACAGCTTGTGGAGGATCAGGAGGATCTAAAGAAGCCCCGGCTGGAGGAAGTCAAGATCCAGATACCTTAAAGGTAGCTGTGGCCTCGGATGCCATTACCCTGGACCCTGAAAAATACAACGACGTCTATTCAGAAAATGTCATGAAGCAAATTTACAACAAGCTCATGGACGTAGACAAGGATGGAAATCTTGTAGAAAGCTTGGCAGAATCTATAGACCAACCTGACAGTAAGACCTTTATCGTCCACTTGAAACCTGGAGTTAAATTCCACAATGGAGATACTCTTAAGGCCAGTGATGTGGTCTTTAGTTTGAAGCGCCTAATTGATAGCGATGGCTATAGCTATATTTTTGGTAAGATTATTCCTGAAAGCCTTAAGGCTACAGATGACCTGACCCTTGAATTTAAGTTAAACCAAGCAGATGGGTCCTTCCTAGCTGCTCTGGCCCATCCCTCTGCAGCTATTTTAAGTGAAAAAGCTGTAACAGAAGCTGGAGATGGTTACGACAAGGCTCCGGTTGGAACTGGTCCCTATAAGTTGGATTCCTGGACCAAGCTTCAAGAAATCAAACTTAGCCGCTTTGACGACTACTTTGGCGACAAGGCCAAGACAAAAAATCTTGTCCTGAGGATTATCCCTGAAGCCAACAACCGGGTTATTGAATTGGAAAGTGGTGGAGTTGACCTGGCCTACGAAGTTGCCCCCAACGACATTCAAAAGATTGAGGATAATGAAAACCTACAAATCTTCCGTCGTCTGGACCGGTCCATCCACTTCTTGGGTCTTAGATCTGATCAAGATGGAGCCTTTGCCAATCCCAAGGCTAGAGAAGCCATGTCCCATGCCATTAACATGGAAGAAATTGTAAAGACCGTCTTCCAAGGAGTGGGCAAGGTGGCAACAGGACCTGTCAATCCAGAATTCCCCTACAGTATTTCAGACAAGTTGGAAGCTAGAAAATATGACCCTGAACTAGCCAAGAAATTATTTGCAGAGGCAGGCATTGAACCAGGCCACACCTTTAAGCTCTATGTCAATGATAACCAACAAAGACAAGATATGGCTCAAATCATCCAAGCCCAACTGCAAGACCTAGGCTACAATGTAGAAATTACGACCCTGGAATGGGGCGTTTATATGAATGCTGTTAAAAACAAGGAACACGACATGTTTATCATGAGCTGGAACCCATCCATCCAAGATATTCACTATGCTATGTTCTCACCCTTCCACTCCCAAAACTTAGGAGAAGGACCAAACTTCATGTTCTATCAAAATCCTGAAGTAGATAAATTATTGTCCGATGCCATTCAGTTGGATAACGGTCCAGAAAGGGAACAACTCTACCAACAAGCCCAAGAGCTTGTGGACAAGGACCACCCATGGATCTATATCGCCAATGGGGAACAAGTCCTGGGTGCCAGCAAGGCCATCAAAAACTTTGATATCCTAGCCGGAACCTCCCAAGCCCTATGGACCATTGAAAAATAAGATCAGATGAAATGAAAAGTTGACGAGTTCCCACAACTTGTGGGAACTTGTCTTTTAATAAAGGACAAGGATAGCCTATGTTGAAGTATATTTTCAAAAGAATACTCTCCCTGATACCCACCCTGATTGGTGTGAGTTTCATTGTATTTACCCTCCTGTATTTTACCCCTGGAGATGCTGTTACAGCCACCATGGGAGCGACAGCACCCAAGGAGGCCATGGAGGCCGCCAGGGAGTCTTTAGGCCTAAATGACCCCTTCTTTATCCAATATGGTCGTTTTTTGAAAAATGCCCTCTTGCATTTTGACCTGGGTAAATCCTATATTACGGGGAATTCTGTCACGGAAACCCTGGCCCAAGTTTTTCCAAATACCTTGAAACTGGCCTTCTTTTCCCTGTCTATTGCCCTCTTTTTTGGCATTGGCCTAGGAATTTTTAGTGCAGTGAAAAAATATTCGGTCTGGGACCAAATTTCCATGATTTTTGGCCTGATTGGCTTGGCCATGCCCATCTTTTGGTCGGGACTTCTTTTAATTCTCCTCTTTTCTGTCCGTTGGGGCCTTTTGCCTTCTTCGGGTTTTGCAAGTTTTAAGTACATGATTTTGCCGGGGATGGCCCTGGGGCTCCAGTCTACAGCCGTTATCCTAAGGCAAACCCGGTCCTCCATGTTAGATGTTTTGGACCAGGACTATATTCGGACAGCCCGGGCCAAGGGGGTCAAGGAAAATAAGGTCATCATTGTCCATGCCCTGAGAAATGCCCTAATTCCAGTTATAACCAGTATAGGCCTCCAAATGGGTAGCCTACTGGGAGGGTCCGTTTTGACAGAGACAATTTTCTCCATTCCCGGTATTGGCCGGATTATGGTGGAATCCATAAAGACCAGGGACTACCCCCTGATCCTAGGCGGAGTCCTCTTTATTGCCCTGGCCTATTGTTTGATTTCCCTTTTGGTTGATATTCTCTATTCAGTTGTTGACCCCAAGATAAGAAGTAAGAGTAGGTGATGGACCATGCATTCAAGATCACAAGATTTTTGGCGACAATTCAAAAAAAATAAACTGGCGGTTTTTGGCCTGGTTCTTTTGGGAGTCATGATCCTACTTTGTATCCTGGCCCCGGTCCTAACGCCTTATGGTTATGCAGACCAGGCTCTGGTAGACCGCTTTCAACTGCCTTCTAGCAACCACCTTTTGGGAACCGATGAATTTGGTCGAGACATCCTGAGTCGGATTCTCTATGGGGGCCGACTATCCTTCCTTATTGGCCTGGGGTCCATGGCAGTTTCCCTATTACTTGGAACCTTTTTGGGAGCCCTAGCAGGCTTTTTTGAAGGGCCCCTAGATGCATTTATCATGCGGATTATGGACATGCTTTTAGCCATCCCTCAACTGGTTTTGGCTATAGCCATTGCAGCAGCCCTGGGTGGGGGGATTGGCAATGTAATTTTGGCCGTATCCATATCCAGTCTTCCTGGTTATGCCCGGATTATGCGGGCCAGTGTCCTGTCGGTGAAGAAACAAGAATACATTGAAGCAGCCCAAACGACAGGGGCCAACCTGGGACGACTTTTGTTGGTCCACATACTACCCAACTGCCTGGGACCCTTAATTGTCCAAGCAACTCTAGGAGTAGGGGTGTCCATTTTATCGGCAGCTTCTTTAAGCTTTATTGGGGTGGGAATTACCCCTCCTACTCCAGAATGGGGAGCCATGCTGTCTACAGGTCGGGCCTATATTCGAGACTATCCCCACCTAACCCTTTTTCCAGGTCTAGCAATTGCCTTGAGCATCTTCGCCTTAAATGTCCTGGGAGATGGGATTCGGGATGCCTTTGATCCCAAGCAAAGGAGGGCCTAATGTTTATTGAAATAAAAAATTTACACACCTATTTTCATACAGACCAGGGCCTGGTTAAGAGCATCCAAGGAGTGAACTTCTCCATACCAGCCCACTCCACCACCTGTCTTGTTGGGGAGTCTGGGTCTGGAAAGAGTGTCACAGCCCTGTCTATGATGGGACTTCTCCCCAAGGGGCAAGGGGAAGTGGCCCAAGGGGAAATCCTCTTTGATGGCCAGGACCTCTTAAAGATGTCTCCTAGTCAATTAAGGCAAATGAGGGGGAGAGAAATGGCCATGATCTTCCAAGAACCCATGACCTCCCTAAACCCTGGTCTCACCATTGGCTATCAAATCCAAGAGGCCTTGAAAATTGGCCAGGACTTGGGGAAAAAAGAAAGCAGGCAAAGGGCCCTAGACCTAGTAAAGATGGTGGACCTGCCGCGACCTGAAAAGATTTTAAAGTCCTATCCCCACCAACTTTCCGGAGGCCAAAGGCAAAGGGTTATGATTGCCATGGGCCTGGCCAATAAGCCCAAACTCTTAATTGCCGATGAGCCCACAACGGCCTTGGACGTAACCATTCAAGCCCAGGTCCTCTGCCTTTTGGACCAGCTCAAGGAAAAAATCGGCACTGCCATCCTCTTAATTACCCATGACTTGGGAGTTGTAGCGGAAATGGCAGACTATGTTGTGGTCATGTTCCATGGTCGAGTCGTGGAAAGGGGGACGGTTTTTGAGATTTTTGACCAGCCTGCCCATCCCTATACTCGGGCCCTTTTGGCGGCAAGACCCAGTATAAATATCCAAGCAGACAGCATTGAAAGCCATGTAGAGAGCATCCGGGTCCAAGCCTCCCAAGAGGAAATTGACCAGGAAGAGCCCTTTGAGGAAATTTGGCTATCAGAAAGCCATATGGTTTCCAGCTTTGCCAACCACCAGGAGGTGGACCATGACTAAAAGCCTATTAGAAGTGGAAAATTTAACAAAAAAATTTACCCTGTCCAAGAAACTTTTCGGTCAGAAGGAAGAACTCTTGGCTGTAGACCATGTGTCCTTTAGCCTAGACCAGGGCAAAACCCTGGGGATTGTAGGAGAGTCGGGCTCAGGCAAGTCCACCCTGGCCCGGTGCATCATTGGCCTCTACCAGGAAGTCCAGGGGAAAATCCTCTTTGATGGTCAGGACCTGGTAACCATGTCTAAAAAAGATTTTCGCAGGGTTAGGCCCAGGATTCAAATGGTCTTTCAAGACCCCTATTCATCCTTAAATCCCCGCTTTTCAGCAGGTAATATGATCCTAGAAAGTCTAAGAAATATGCCAGGAAAAATCCAGGGAGACCCCCGAGAACGGGTCAAGGAAACCATGGAACTTTGTGGCCTATCTTCTAGTTACTACAACCGCTATCCCCATGAATTCTCAGGAGGTCAAAGGCAGAGAATCAGCATTGCCCGGGCCCTGGTGACCCAACCGGACCTGGTAATTTTAGATGAGCCTACCTCGGCCTTGGATGTCAGTATCCAGGCCCAAATCATTGACCTCTTAAAGGACCTCCAAAAAGAATTTTCCCTAACCTACCTCTTTATTTCCCATGACCTGGCTGTTGTTGCCAACCTCTGCCACGATGTGGCTGTGATGGAAAAGGGAAAAATTGTAGAAAGGGGAAGTCGAGATGAGATCTTCATTCGTCCACAAGAAGACTATACAAAAAAACTCCTAAGGGCTATTCCCATAGACCATCCCTCCAAGAGGAAGTCCAGCTCTATTTGCTCCAGGGGAAAAGTTTAAAAGAGACCAAGCAGAGATTCTGAGAATCTCTGTTTTTTTCGTGGAAAAATTTTGGAGACTGGTGTATAATGAGAATATAAATCAATTTAGGGCAACCGAATTAGGAGGCGAGAAAATGAGTCGACAACAAGAAAGCTATTTAAAGGTTATTTATGACCTAATGCTTCGCTATGGCCATGCCAGCAATAAAAAAATAGCAGAGGATTTAAATGTGGCTCCAGCCTCTGTAACGGAAATGGTCCGGAAGTTAAAAGAAAACAACTGGGTCCAGGTGAGTTTTCACAAGATTACCCTTACGCCGGAAGGAGAGGCCCGGGTAAAAAACCTCCTGGACCGTCACCGGCTTTGGGAAACTTTTTTGTTGACTAAGCTGGACTATCCCCCGGACCTGGTCCATGATTTGGCAGAAAGTTTGGAACACGCCTCCGACAGCCAGCTTATTGACCGGCTAAATAAGTACCTGGCCTATCCCGAAACCTGCCCCCATGGTGGGCCCATTTACGTCAACGGAGGCTGTGAGGCAAGAGAGTCTTTGTGGGGCAAGGAAGACCAGGGACCCTTTGAAATCGTTCAAATTATTGATGAAATCAACTATAAGCATTATGAGCGTAGAGGCCTGCTTCCTGGTGCCCAATTGGAGTTGAAGAAGAAATTTTCTGAAAATATGACTGTGAGCCTGGAAGGGAAGAAGGCCACCTTGAGCAAGGAAGAGGCAGAAAATATTCTGGTGGTAAAAAATAGTCAAGAGGCTTAATTTGTGGTAAAATAACACAGATAGGAGGAGCCATGAAAAAACTAATCTTGCTATTTTCCTTATGCCTGTGCCTGACTGCTTGTTCAAGCCTAGAGACGGGCCTAGAAAAAGCCAAGGATCTTTTACCGAAAGAATCCAGCCAGGAAAGTAAAACAAATAAAGAAGAATCTATTTTTACAAAAATAAAGGAAGTCCAAAACGACACCCCCTTGTCCAAGGGTGTGGTGGGGTCTGTCAACGGGGTGGACCTCTTCCATGAAGCGGGTAACCACTTGGAAGACCCCAGTCTTATGATCGAAGGAGTCAACGACTTTAGTGGAGGTAAAGACCTGAGCCAATTGACAGAAGTTGGAGACTACCTGGTGGACTATGAAATGGGAGCCAGTATGATTCGGGAGTTGCTTTTAAAGGACAACCCCCACCGTTATGAAACAAAGGCGGTGGAAGTCACTCCCAGCCAGGAGGACCTGACCTATGCCTTGGACTACTTCAACTATCTGACAGAAATCAACACCTGCCTGTCCCAGGACAAGAGCTTTGAAGGGGCAGCCCTTTATCCAACCCTGATTTGG
Source organism: Urinicoccus timonensis (assembly GCF_900232945.1). Classification (GTDB taxonomy): domain Bacteria; phylum Bacillota; class Clostridia; order Tissierellales; family Peptoniphilaceae; genus Urinicoccus; species Urinicoccus timonensis. Next base: position 557,327 of record NZ_OCTU01000001.1, on the reverse strand, counting down.
GCAAAGCAATACAAGGATAGCGACTTGACAGCCTATTATTTTAGGGAATACATTGACGGAGACATCCGGTCTTCCGGCAACCAGGCCACAGTAGTCATGGATAAAAACCACCGTCTGGTCCACTACTTGTCCTATGGCAAGAGAAATCCCCTGACCTTGGCCTACAAGCCTAATTGGTCCAAGGAAACAGCCATTAAAAAGCTGGTCCGACAATTGGGGAAAAACATCGGTGGCATTAACGACAACTACGACCTAATCGACTTTTACTACCAAGTTCCGGCCTTTGAAATCACCAAGGCCACAGACAAGCAATACAAGCCCCAGTTTATGGGAGAGTACAAGTCTGACAAGAATATCTACATGGTTTATGTCCGCCATGATGGAGACTATGTGGGAGGGCAAGAAAGCCAAGACCAGGCTCAAAAAACAAGTGAAGATGTGGAATAAAAAAGCGTGAACTAGGTGTTCACGTTTTTTCTATTTCAAGGGCAAACTTTTTTAACTTAACATAAAAGCCCAGTAATCTCAAAAGACGACTGGGCTATATACCATACAATAATCTGGGCCATGGAAACTGTGTAAGTGAAGATCCTTAAGGTTTGTATTCTCCTAACTTAACATGAAGATAAGTCAAGAGTTAATTTCAAGGAACACGAATCCTAGGTGAAAAAAAGAACAAAAAAACCATGCTAAGTCTTGAAAACAAGCCATTATAGCATGGGAATTTTTCTATGGAGCTACCGGGGAGAATCGAACTCCCGACCTGCAGGTTACGAATCTGCTGCTCTACCGACTGAGCCACGGTAGCAAGTCTAGTCCTATTTTACAGCGGAGGATTTTCCCTGTCAAGAAGGCCTAGGCTGGGAGATTAGTCCCAAGTCAGGTTTTGGTAGCCCTGGGACCGAACGGGGGAGTTGATTAAAAATCTTTCATGGGCCATGTCTAACATGGGCTTGTCGTCCTTGTAGGAGTCGCTATAGGCTACAGTGGTGTCTTGGCTATAGGGAATCCCTTCTTTTTCAAAGAGGGCCTTGAGCCGGCGGACCTTTTCTTCCTTGGCATGGTTTAATCCGAGAATCTTGCCGTCAATAAATTGGGTTCCCAGGATGTAGTCAAAGCCTAGGTCTCTACCCAGGGGCACCAGGTAGGGCTCCATAGAAGCACTGACTAAAAAGAGGACATAGCCTTCTTCTTTTCTCCGGGCAATTTCCTTCAAGGCATCCTTATAGTATCTTTTGGGCATGACGTTATGTAAAAAGACGTCTTTTTCTTCCGGGGTCAAGAGGTCGTAATACTTTAAAACAGAATTTTTTAAGTGGCGATAGTCTCCTGAAAGAAAGGAGTGGGCCAGGGCAAAGATAAAACGTAAGGCAAAGGCCAGGGCATGCAGGGGGTAGCGTCTAAAAATAAATTTTAAAAGGGTCCCGATGGAATGCTCCCGGGTTATGGTCTTATCAAAATCAAATAGGGCAATTTTTTTCATCCTATACCTCCATGGTCTTTATTTTACCATACTTTAGGGGGAATAAAAGGGAAAGTTTTCCCGGGACTTGTGTATTTTAAAAGCCTGGGACTTGTAGTATACTAAAGGGGTAAGTATCTTTTAACTTGTGCTGGATTCCAGTTAGAATTTAGGTGAATGATGAAGATTCTCCATGTGGACCTAGATGCCTTTTATGCATCGGTTGAAGAGTTGGACCATCCTGAATACAGAAACAAGCCCATGGCGGTAGGGGGCCAAAGGGACGATGGAATTTTGACAACGGCTAATTATGCCGCCAGGGCCTATGGGGTCCACTCAGCCATGCCAGTTTTTATGGCCAAGAGTCTTTGCCCTCAACTTAAGGTCCTCCCCCTCCACCGGAAAAAATACCTGGAAAAATCCCGAGAGGTCTTTGGAGTTCTAAGGACCTTTAGTCCCTTGGTGGAACAGGTTTCCATTGATGAAGCCTATCTTGCCATTGACCACTGGCCCGGAGACTATGAAAAAAGAGCCCTGGCCCTGAAGAAGGCTGTCAAGGACAAGACGGGCCTAACCCTATCTGTAGGCCTTTCCTACAATAAATTTTTGGCCAAGCTGGCCAGTGATTGGAATAAACCGGATGGCTTTTTCATGATTAGGCCCCAGGATATTCCAGACCTCCTTCTTCCCTTGAAGGTAGAAAAGGTCCATGGAGTGGGGCAAAAGTCGGCAGAAAAGTTAAAAGCTTTGGGAATCTACACTGTCCAAGACCTCTACCAACTGGACCGGGCCTTTCTCTACCAGCACTTTAATAAGGCCGGGATCCAATGGTATGACCGAATCCGGGGCATTGATCAAAGAGAGGTTACACCTGCCAGCAAGAGGAAGAGCCTGGGAACGGAAACAACCCTGGAAAGGGCCAGCCAGGACCCTGAGCTTTTATGGACCTATATCCAGAACCTTTGCCGGGAATTGGAAGAGGACTGCCTGGACAAAAATATCCAGGGCTATACTTTGACCCTTAAGGTCAAGACGGGGAAGTTTAAAACCCACACCAGGTCCAGGACCTTAGGAAGTCCCATCTACCAGGCAAAAGACATGTTGATGGTATTGGAGGACTTGTTTCAAGAGGTCTACCAAAAAAAAGAAAGTTATCGGTTGGTCGGAGTGACCCTGTCCAACTTAATGGACCGGTCCATCCGGCAATTAACATTTTTATAAGGAGTAAGTATGGGACAATTAGTCTTAACAGAAGCAGAAGTTCGAGAGCGGTTTAAAAAAAGACAAGTCGGTTTTTATGAATTTTTTAATTTTGAATTTGAAGAGTTAACAGATGACCACTTAACCATTAGCCTGGATTGTGGCCATGAAATGTTAAACCCCCTGGGCAATATCCACGGTGGAGTCCTCTTTACCATTGGAGACCAGGCTGCTGGGGTTTTTGCCATGGCAGTGGGCCGGGGGTCTGTCACCCTTAAGGGGAGCATGGATTATTTGCGACCAGGCCAGGTGGGCAAGATCTATGCCACAGCCAGCCTAATCCACAGGACGAAAAGAACGGTCTTGTTGGAAGTCAGCATTGAGCAAAATCAAAGACGGATTGCCTATGGGGTCTACAATTTCTATGTAAGAACTGAAAGGTAAAAAAGAGGCACAAGCGAAGCTTGTGTCTTTCCTTAAAAAGATTAGAAAAACGATTGCATGGGGAAAATCACCTATGCTATACTAGGGGGAGAGAGGAGGATTTTATGAGCAAAAAATTTTATGGAAACCTGCTATTATTCTTAACTGCATTTATTTGGGGAACATCCTTTGTGGCCCAGGTTCTAGGAGGGCAAAGCTCTATTGGACCCTTTACCTTTAACTTTTCTAGAAACCTAGTGGCTGGGTTTTTCCTTTTAATTATTGTGATTCCTTTTTTATCCAGTCGTGATAAAAAGGCCAATAATGGCGTAGCTCCAGTCAAGGGAGACCAAAAGACCTTGATTTTGGGAGGAATCTCCTGTGGACTAGCCTTGTTTTTCGCCATGACCTTCCAACAAATTGGAATTATGGAATCCACTGCTGGTAAGGCTGGCTTTATTACAGCCCTCTACATAGTCATTGTCCCCTTGCTGGGAGTCTTTATCGGCAAGAGGGTAACCTTGAAGATGTGGGCTTGCGTAGTCATTGCAGCCATTGGTATGTATTTACTGAGCTTTAAAAGTGGCTTTAACATTGGCAAGGGCGACATCCTATTGTTGATTTGCGCTGTCTTATTTTCCATCCATATCCTAGTTATTGACCATTTTTCTCCCAAGGTAGATGGGGTTAAGATGAGCTGTATCCAATTTTTCGTATCAGCGCTTCTTTCCTTGATCTTGGCCTTGGTAAAGGAAAATGTGGTTTTTGCCAACATTTTAGAATCGGCCATCCCCATTCTCTATGTGGGAATCTTATCTTCAGGTATTGGCTATACCCTACAAATTGTAGCCCAAAAGGACACCGACCCCACTGTAGCATCCTTGATTCTAAGTCTGGAAAGTGTCTTTGCAGCTATTTCTGGAGCCATCTACCTCCACGAGAGAATGACTCCAAGAGAACTGCTTGGCTGTGCCATTATGATGGCAGCCATTGTCTATGCCCAAGTTCCTGAAAAAAAGAAGCTTGGCAAGCTAAATTAAGCTAACCATAACTACCCGTTTTTAGAGTGACCCCATAAAGTTGGACCTAATCGAGTAAGCATTTCGCTTGCTCGATTTTGTTATTACAAACATTCGTTCTATGCGGATTGTATGCATAAAACATACCACATCCTGTCATGTTAAGATGATCAGGTGATAGTATAGAGGATAAATATATTCTATGCTTGGGTAGAAGTCAAAAAATAAAATGGTCTTAAAATGATAGGAAGAATCAAAATCCTTTACATAAAAAATCTTCTTTGCTATAATAAAAGCAAAATAGGTTCTGTCTACCCGGCAGAAAGGAGATTTTTGTGAAACCTATTTTTGTTTGTTTAGGATTTATTTTTATGGGTCTAGGGATTCTTGGTGTTTACTTACCCCTATTACCCGCAACACCATTCTTCCTATTAGCGGCAGCTTGCTTTTCCAAAGGATCTAAAAAATTTGATCAGTGGTTTAAATCTACAAATTTATACAAAAAAAACATAAAGCCCCTTAAAAATAAAGAGGGGTTAACTCGCAAAAAAAAGATAAAAATTTTAGCGACGGTAACTTTCTTTTTGGGCATTTCATTTTATTTTGTCAACCATTTTCATGCTAGGTTGGCTCTTATTTTGGTGCTCATTTTTCATTATGTTTACTTCCTTTTTTGCGTGAAAACAAGAACGGAGGAAGAGTATGTTTAATCGCAGACTTTTAAAAGAAATTGAAGGAGAAAAAATACTTATTTTTCTTCTTTGTTTACTTAAGTTGGGGATTTTGGGTTTAAATGTTACTTTAATTTTTTTTCTAGCTGATTTTGTGATGCAAATAACCCAAGGACAGGGAGATTTTTTAGCTTTTTCAGCCAAAGTCATTATGATTATGCTGGCTGGATACCTGTTTACGCGCTTGTATTCTTATATCTCTTACTTTATCTCCATTCGAATTAAAGGGAAGCTGCGTAAGGCGCTTTTTGAAAAAGTTTATGGATTTAAACAAAATTTTGGTCAAAAGGTGTCTATAGCTAAGGTCATACAGACCAGCGTGGAAGGAATTGAACAACTGAATCTTTTTTATGCAGAGATGTTACCTCAAGTTGCATATTCTATTTTAGCGCCTCTTTTATTATTTATGCTCCTTTACCCAATGAATAGAAGCATTTCATTAGCTCTTTTAGCCGTTATACCGGCAATTCCCTTAGCAATTCTTTTAGTGCAAACCTTAGCTTCTAGGGTTGTTAAATCGTATTGGAAATCCTATACAAACTTAGCAGAAGTTTTTATTGACTTTCTTTATGGAATGACAACTTTAAAAATTTTTGAAGCAGATGAGGATCAAAATCAACGCTTAAATAATTTAGCGGAAGATTTTCGTAAAAAGACGATGAAACTTTTAATGGTCCAACTTAATAATATTACAGCAATGGATTTGGTGGCATATTTAGGAACGGGTCTTGGAATTGTTCTATCTATTTCAGCTTTCTTAAAAGGGGAAATGAATTTACGAAATTCTTTGATTTTCATTCTTCTATCACAAGAATTTTTTACGCCCTTACGCCAACTAGGATCCCTTTTTCATGTTGCTATGACAGGAATATCAGCGGCGGAAGACCTATACACTGTCTTAGAAATGGAAGAAAAAAGAGATGGAGAAAATTATTTAGAGGCAGGTGATCTAGAAGTAAGATTTGAAGACTTAGATTTTTCTTATACGGAAAAAACTTTTATGACTAAACTTAACTTAAACTTTAAGAAAAATACCATTACAGCCCTGGTTGGAAGGTCAGGGTCTGGGAAATCAACGATAGCTAAGCTGATCATGGGTCAAATCGAGGCGAAAGGAGGAGAAATTTACTATGGAGAAAAGACGAATCCAAAAAAACAAGATCTCTTAGAATCTCTCGCCTACGTAGATAATACCCCTTATTTTTTCACAGGAAGCCTAGCTTATAATTTGAGAATGGCTAAACCAGATGCCAGTGAAGAGGAATTATGGAAAGTTTTAGATCAACTTTGCTTAGCAGCTTATTTCAAAGAACAAGACGGCTTAAATACAAAAATTAGTGAAAGTGGCAGCAACTTATCTGGAGGACAAAAACAACGACTCGCAATTGCTCGAGTTCTTTTAAAAGGCGCCAGGATTTTAGTTTTAGATGAAGCTATTTCCAACATTGATGCAGAAAGTGAAGAAATCATTCTGGAGCTTTTAGAAGAGTTAAAGAAAAATACGAATATTATCCTCATTACCCACCGCTTAAAAAATACTCGGATTGCAGATTATATTTACTTTTTAGATCATGGGAAAGTTGTGCAAGAGGGTCTTTTTAACCATGTTAAGCGAGAAGGGGTTTTTGCTATGCTCTACCAACAGCAAGAAGAATTAGAAAAGTGGGGGATAAAAAATGCAAACTTATAAAAAATTATTGCTTTTATTAAAAGACCTTTTATTTCTCGTTAGGCCCTTGGCTTTTCCAATGATGGGAGCTGTCTTTTTTGGAGCCTTGGGACATATTTTGGCTACGGCGATTCCAAGTCTTGGGAGTTATTGGCTTTTGACGGGGGAATTCAACGTTAAAACGGGCCTAATAACCTTTGGTGTTTTGGCTCTATGCAGATCCTTATTTCGCTATTTTGAACAACTGTTAAATCATTTTGTGGCTTTTAGAACCTTGGCCATTATACGGGATAAAGTTTTTCGCAAGCTGAGAGATTTAGCTCCTGCAAAAATGGAAGAAAAAAATAAAGGAGAACTCATTTCTGTAATCAGTGCAGATATTGAATTAATGGAAGTTTTTTACGCCCATACTATTTCTCCAGTCGTAATTGCCATTATTCACACCTTGGTTCTTACAATCTTTATGGCAAAGATTCATTGGGCCATAGGTCTTTGTTTATTTGTTTCGCATTTAATTCTTGGAGTAGCTGTGCCTATTTATACAGAGAAAAAATCTAGAGACTTAGGCCCAATCCAAAGAAAAATTTTATCTGATCTCAATCTAAATATTTTAGAAAGTTTTAAGGGGATTAAAGAACTTGTCAATTTCAACTATGGAGATAAAAGATCGCAAGAAGTTACCGAGCAAACCAAGAAATTAAATCAAGCTACAAAAAATTTAATGAGAGACAGTGGTAAAAGTTTTGGCCTTTCAAGGCTTTTGGTTTTTGCTTTATCTGGATTTTTTGGAGTTTTTGCTGCGAAACTTTATCAAGATGGACAAATTCCTTTTAACCTATTTATTGTTTCCTGGGTTATCTTTTTATCATCCTTTGGACCGACATCGGCCCTAGCTTCCTTAGCCAACAATCTTGTGGTAACTCTAGCTTGTGCCAGGAGAGTCCTAGGCCTCTTAAAAGAAGATCCTAAAGTAGACGAAGTACTGGGAGGAAAAACTCTTGATTATGAGAATTTTAAAGTTGAAAAAGTCACTTTCTCTCATGATAAGACACCCTTATTAGATCAATTTTCTATGGAAGGAGGAAAAAACCAAATCATTGGATTGGCGGGGAAATCTGGTTGTGGGAAATCGTCCCTTATTCACTTGATGATGCGGTTTTATGATCCGGAAAAAGGAAAAGTAAACTATAATGGAATTAATTTAAAAGAGATAAATAGTTCAAGCTTAAGAAAGAATATAGGGTATTTGTCACAGTCTACCCACTTATTTAAAGGGAGTATTCGAGATAATTTATTAATTGCCAAAAAAGGTGCTACAGAAGAAGAGTTAATTTATGCTTGTAAAAAGGCGGCTATTTATGATTTTATAAAGGATTTGCCGCAGGGCTTGGACACAGAAATTGTACGAGATCAAAACCTTTTATCTTCTGGAGAGATGCAACGGCTTTCTATGGCCAGATTATTTTTAAAAAATCCGAAACTCTACCTTCTAGATGAACCAACAGCGAATGTCGATGCCATGACAGAAGGGATGATCTTAAAGTCTATCTATCAAGATAGGCAAGATAAAACTATCTTAATCACATCTCATCGAGAATCTACCTTAAGAATATGCCAGGCAGTCATCTATATGCAAAGACAGATTCGATCTTAGAGGGAAATGCATGACGAATTTAAACTTAACCAAACCTCAGATAAATTATTTACTCTATATTTTAGAAAATAAAGGACCAAAGACGATTACAGGCTGTGCAAATTATTTTATCTGTTCAAAAACCAACGCTAAAAAAATCCTAGACAAAATGATGACTGTGGGTCTCTTATATAAGAATGGACAAGACTATCAATTGACAAAAATTGCCTATAAAATTGCTTTGGACTACCATCAAAGAAAAGAAAATTTAGAGCTTTTTTTACAGGAAACTTTTTGTCTAAATGAGGAGGAAATAAAAGAACTTGTAAGTATTCTTTTAACAAGCAAGGGAGAAATTTTTTTTAATCAAATAAATAAGAAAGTAAAAATTCTTAGGGAAATTCATACAAAAAAGCTAGATAAAAAAGATTGGACAAATTACGACTTTAAAAAGTATTTTTTGCCAGGCCTATATCCTATAACCTGTTGCTTGTATAAAAAATCAAAAGAGGATTTTTCTCGTTTAAAACCTTGTATTCTTCGGGAAAATTTTGAAGCACAAGCTTATCTTGAGGTCAATGAGGACATTTCGATTCAATTAAAGGCAACAAGAATGACAAAAAATCAAGAAGGCTATCAAAAAAAGAGCGTTGTATCGAAGATTTCTTATTTTGGAGAAAATGGAAAAGAGGAAATAAATTCTAAAAACGGATTATTTACCTTGCATCTACCCCAAGACCTGTCGTGGTATAACCTAGGACAAGGTTTGTTGCAAACTGGAATTTATTTAACGATAGAATCCTATCTTGGCCTAGGCTTACAAGTGGAAAGAGTTGTATGTATATTAACTTTAAACCTGTTCAATATTTAAGAAAAACAAAACCAGGGTTAACAAAAAGAAGAGAGAGAATTTTGGCAAAATGTACAAACAATAAAGTGTAAATTATACGAAATTTATTAAATAAGATAAAAAAAACTATAAAGTTTAATAAAAGAGAGAAATAAGTTAACCTAGGTTAACTTATTTTTTTATAGGAAAAGACTTTTTAAAAAGAGGAAATACGTTATATTAATAGCATAATGATAATAACTATCAACGGGTAGATAGAATTACTATTTGAGAAAGGAATGAATGCTCACTAAAATGGAGATTAATTTACAAGTAAAAAGACTAGTTTTAGCCTTATTGTTTGTATGGATTAGTTTAAGTTCAGTGTATGGACAGGACCAAGGTCCTCCTATAGACGGACCAGTTGAATTGGAAGATGGCTGCTATACAGTCCCCATTAAACTTTGGCATGCCATGGAAGAAAAACCATCAATGGGGAACCAGGCTTTTATACAAATGGGAAATTTAGTTGTAAAAAATAAAAAAGCCTCTCTTTATGTTGGCACGGATTTGATGGAGTACATGAACATTAAGGCTTCATTAATTAATTTATATGTAGAACAAAAAGATGGTACATATCAAGCAACAAAAAAAGGTTGTTATGAAATTGAAGTGCCCAATGAAGCGGAAAAAAGACCTAGAGTTTTTGTGGTGGAACTGCTAAACCAGGATCAAATGGTTAACGTTTATGTTGATCCAAAAGTAGAACCCATGGGAGATGAACCTATTCGAGCTCGAATAAAAATTGACTGGGATCAGGCAAAAAAGATTACTCCAGACCAAGCAACATTGGTTGCCAAGTATAAAGAGGGACCTAGAAAATCAGATTTTAAAAAAGAAAATTCAGGAAGTAAAGAAAATAAGGGGCTTTATGTGGATTATCCTGGGAATTGTTTTTTAGAAGAATTTTCTTTTTATGGAAACAGATTAACAGGATCAGAAGCCCAAGGTATTTCTAAGGATTTTTCTCCCTTAGACCAGGTCAATGTTTTTAATATTGACTTTTTAGGAAATCTGGATCATTTTACTGGGAAAGAGAAATCAATCCAAGCGACTCGAAAAAAAGTCTCACCTCAAAAAAGTTTTACGGTGAAATTGCCTCTTTTAAAATTTAAAAAAACGGATAGTTTAAATTTGTACGACTATACACAAGGAGCTAAGAAAAAAATAGATTTTCAAACAGATGAAAAATTTGTTTCTTTTCAAACAAAAAAACCAGGAAATTATGTTCTGGTAAACAGTGGAGGAAAAGAAGGTGTGGCGAATATGCCAGCTGAAAATTCTTTAAGTCAAGCATCCGTTGCGCTACAAGGATCAACAGCTGCTGAAAGAGGAAAGGCCTTCTTGCAAAGCGTTAAGAAACCCCAGGCTACATCTGTAAAAAGCACTCAGGGTCTTTCTGTTCAAAGTGGAGCTGCAGGATCTGGCCAAGTTTTAGCTCCCGCAGACCTCCCGCCTCTTGGACAAGTGGATATGGCTAGTAATTCTTCTCAAATAGAAGAAAATAATCCAACAAAAGAAGATGAGCAGTCCAAGAGCGTAGAAAAAGGAAAAAAGATGAAAGAATCAGGGCCTATTATAGGTTTAATCTTACTTTTATTCGCAGCTATATTGACAGCGGCCATAGTTATCTCTCGAAAACTTTTAAAAGAAATTGCTTTTATTCAGGAAGAAGAGACCTTTATAAAAGAAATGGAGCGGAAAAATGAGGAAAAGTAAAATCTTCCTTTGCCTGACACTGATTTTACTGTTTGGATTTAGTCAAGAAGCCTTGGCTTATACGCAAGAAATATTCAAGGCAACGCCTTATTACATTCATCCAGTTACAGGTGTAATTGAAGATCCTGGTAACAACCCAGGCATTGGCCAAGGAATGACAGAAAATGTTGTTCACCCTCAGGCTTTGGTCGAAACCACAGATGACGGGAGAATCTTTCTTTCGGTTCGATACAATCTAGCCAATTACATTAAGAATGAAACCTTTGCGGTTCAAAAACGAGGCGATGCTTCTTTTTATTCTGTTCCAGCTCAGGTGACAGCATCTACAGAAACGACGAAAGACTACCGCATTGAAATTCCATCAAAAGACGTAATCGTTCGAGGAAGTTTTTTCGTGGGCCCCATGGGAAGGGATGTTATTTTTTACTATGACATTACAAATCCAACGCCTGGAAACACGGATTTTAAAACTCTGTCTGGTGGAGCGACAAGCTCTAGCTCTAAGGCACCTATTCAAAACCAAAGCCAGACCTCACAAGTACAAACATCGAATCAGGCATCTACTGCAATTTCAGAGAACACTGCAGGAGCTACAAATCTTCCAAGTGCTGGACAAACTATTCCAGCGGCTCAACTAGGAGAGAAAGTCGAGCAAAAAGTGGTTAACTCAAAATTTTCGGCTGGAGATCTAGGCTATAAGCATGGACTCTTGACAAAAGATGATCCACAAATTAAAAAGCTTTATTATTCTGATCAAAAAGACAAGAAAAAAGGAGTAAAAAAGAAAGCCCCTCTAGGGCCTATAACAAAAGCCTTTATCTATGCTGGAATTGGACTTTTGACCCTTCTGGTATTTGTCGGAATCCTTGCTACCGTTGGGCTCTATATTTACTATAAGAGCCTAGAAAGAAAGACCTATTCTAGAATGGAGGACCTGTATGAAAAAGACTAAAATGATCATTCTAGTTCTAACTTGTATTATTTTGTTAACATCTTGTGTCGATCAAAAGCAGGGATCGAAATCAGCTGGTAAAGGAAACCTTAAAATTGCAGCTACTTCCATGGCTACTGTCTATATTATGGAAAAGCTTAATTTAGACCTAGTGGCTGTGCCAGATTCCAAGATAGACCCCATGCCGGAACGATACAAAGATGTACCAAAAGTTGGAATGGCTATGACACCGGATATTGAAAAGTTAAAGGCTATTCAACCAGATTATGTTTTTTCACCTGTATCTTTGATTTCAGATCTCTTGCCAAAATATAAGGCTGCCGACCTGGACTATGGATTCTTAAACCTCAACAATATTGAGGGTATGTATAAATCCATTGATGACTTGGGTAAACTACTAGATCGAGAAAAAGAAGCAAAGGCCCTAAGAGATGACTATGAAAAATTCATAAAAGATTATCGGAAAAAACACGAAGGGAAAAAAGCTCCAAAAGTTTTAATTCTTATGGGATTGCCAGGGTCTTATGTCGTGGCAACAGAAAACTCTTATGTAGGATCCTTGGTGGAACTTGCAGGAGCAGAAAATGTCTACGCAGGAACAGACCAACAATTCATCACCATTAATACGGAAGATATGCTTCAAAAAGATCCAGACATAATTTTACGGTGTGCTCATGCTCTTCCTGATGAGGTGATGAAAATGTTTGAAAAAGATTTTGCAGAAAATGATATTTGGAAGCACTTTCGAGCAGTTAAGAATGAAGAAGTTCATGACTTGTCTTATAAACGGTTTGGTATGTCGGCTAAATTTAATTATAAAGAAGCCCTAGACGATCTGGAGGCGATTCTCTATGAAAAAGACTAAGGCCATTTCCCTTTATGGAGGCGTTATTTTACTGCTCATTCTCCTAATTCTCTATTCTGCAAAGACAGGATCTATTGAAATGTCCCTATCAAAATTAGTAAGGGGACTCTTTCTAGATTATGATTCCGAAGTGGCTACTGTTTTTGACCTCCGGTTTCCCAGGATTATTATTGCCGTCATAGCAGGAGCTGCCTTAGCTACTTCAGGAGTTCTACTTCAAGCGGTGATGCAAAACCCCCTAACGGATCCTGGCATTATTGGAATCTCTTCAGCAGCCTACTTAACAGCAACTCTGATCACTTTTTTATTTCCGACGTTATTTTACGCTATTCCAGGCTTGTCTGTGATTGGAGGTGTTTTGGCCTATCTTTTGATCTATTCCCTAGCTTGGCAAGGAGGGTCCAACCCCATTAAACTCATTCTGGTGGGGGTAGCTCTAAACATGACCCTTATAGGTATTACCGATGCCCTAAAAGCTATGAATGGGGGGACATTAACAAACGTCCAATCCATCATTGAGGGGAATATTGCCCAAAAAACCTGGGTAGATGTGAAAGTAATGGCGATTTATGGAATTATCGGTTTGCTAGTGTCACTTTTAACAATGCGAACTTGCAATCTTCTTTCTCTAGAAGATGATACGGCAAAGTCTTTGGGCGTAAATGTAAATAGGGATCGATTCTTAGTGGCTCTAATTGCCATCGTTTTAGCTTCAGTATCCACAGCCATTGTTGGAGTTATAGGCTTTTTAGGTCTTATTGTTCCACATATTGGACGAATTCTTGTGGGATCGAACCATAAACACCTCTTACCCTTTTCCATGTTATTAGGAGCGATTATCCTACTTTTTTCCGACACCTTAGGAAGAGTGATAGCTTATCCCTATGAGGTAAAAGCCTCAGTCGTTATGACGGTTTTTGGTGGAATCTTCTTTATTATCCTCTTAAAGATTGGAGGGAAGACCTATGGAAATTAACCATCTCTATTTCGCCTATGGCAAAAAAACAGTTTTAAAAGACCTGAATCTCCAATTTAAGGAAGGAAAAATTACGACTCTGCTAGGAGCCAATGGTTGTGGAAAATCCACCCTATTAAAACTTTGCACTAAGAACTTAGATCCAAAGCACGGAGTCATTCGCCTAGGCAAGATGTCTATTCAACGAATACCACGAAAAGAATTTGCTAAAAAAGTGGCGATTGTTCAACAAAAAAACCAAATTCAGGCAGACCTGACAGTAAAAGACTTAGTGTCTTATGGGCGTACACCTTATATTGCTTTTATGGCAAGGCCCAGCCAAGAAGATTTTGAAGCAGTAGAAGAAGCCATTCATCTTTGCGGTTTAGATGAGTTAAAAGACCGAAAAATTGGAACGCTATCTGGCGGTCAAATTCAAAGAGCATGGATTGCCATGGCTTTGGCTCAAGATAGTCACTATTTATTTTTAGATGAGCCCACCACCTATCTAGATATCAAATATCAAATTGAAGTCTTAAAACTCATTAAAGACCTCAATCAAAGCTTAGGAAAAACGATTGTTATGGTTCTTCATGATATTAATCAGTCGATTCACTTTTCCCATGAAATTATTGGATTAGAACAAGGGGAAGTGGTCTTTCAAGGGACACCCCAAGAAGTTTTAACAGAAGAGAAAATCAGTCAATTGTACGATACCCCCCTTAAGTTGGTTCAACTAGAAGGGAAAAGCTACATTACAGCTAAGGAGGTGTAAATGAAAGGGCTCATTCTCTATTCATCCCTGACGGGAAATACCAAAACAATGGCTCAGGCCATCTATACTAATTTCAAGAAAAGAGGATTGGATTTAGATCTTCAAGAAATTGGACACCATCGTCCCCCAGAAGACTATGACTATGCCTTAATTGGTGCCTGGATAGATAAGGCCAAGCCCAACAAAGCAGCCTTAAAGGTCATTGAAGCAACGAGACAAAAAAACCTAGGTCTCTTTGCTACTTTGGGAGCCATGCCTTATTCAGATCATGGGGTTAAGGTCCAGAAGAATTTGGAAGAATTGTTGAAAGGGAAAAATTCCTTAGGGACTTACCTTTGCCCTGGAAAAGTAGACCCCAAACTTTTAAAAAAGATGGAGGGATTTAGCTCTAAGATCATCCCCAAATCCATTCGAGATCAGATGGTTCAAACGGGAAAAGAATCTAGATATGCAACAAAAGAGGAGCTTAAAGAAGCAGGAGACTACTTTTTTAAGCAAGTTGAAAATTTAAAGAAATAAGTAAGGAGGAAAACTTGAAAAAAAAGATAATGGCCTGGGTATTGGCCTTCCTTATCATTTTTTTACAAATGCCCACGCTTGCCTTTGCAGAAGCAAAAGAAGAAGACCAAGCCCAAAAAACCTATACGGTTCCCGTGCAATTGATGCATGCCTATGATCCAGGTAAAGCATCCATGGGAAATGGTGCTTTAATTCACCAAGCTAAGGTAGTGGTTAAGGATGGGAAAGTCCAAGTAGACTTAACCTTTAAAGGTCTAGAATTTATGAAGATGTATGGACACTTAACCAAGTTATTTACCTATAGAGACAATAATTTTCCGGGAACAGAGACAAGCCCCATGGAAGTTGTCGAGACAATGCAAGATAAGGGCTTAGATGGAAAGTTCCATACCTTTCCAAAAGTACTTCGATTTGAGATGGATCAAAAGGCTTTTTTACAGGCCGAGTGCATTTGGGTCCAAGTCAATGTAGATGCCATGGATGCTTTAAATTCGGATATGCAAGGGGAGGCATCTTATGACAAGATCACCCAAGGTGCTGGAGCGCAAAATGCAAAGTTAGTTTTTGACCTTACAGGAATGAAAGAAGACTTGGAAGGAGGAGAAGAACCTCCTAGTCCTCAACCAGGAATAGCCGACAAAAAAGCCTTGATTAAGGCAATCCAAGATTATGGCAATGCAGGAGGAGAAGCCTATACCTATGAATCCAATACGCGATATGTCAAGGCCTATCAAAATGCCTTAACCCTGCTGGGGCTAGATGCCAGTCAAAAAGTAATTGATGAGGCAGTTAAGAACTTAAAATCAGCTTATGAAGGTCTTGTAAAGGCACAGGCACCCTCTAATGGTGGAAATAGTGGAGGAAATAATTTTAATACTGATACGGGAAATCAAAACGGCAACAACCTTAATCCAGGAAACAACAACCAACAACAAGCAAATGTCATTACCTATCAAGTACCAGTGGAAGTTTTAAAGGCCTTTGACTCCGGTTATTCCATGGCCAATAATGCCATCAACCATACAGCCTATGTTGAAGTGTCCAAAAACCAATGCCGCTATAACGTTCAATTTGGACCTATGCAAAGAAACTTTGGAGGAAAGACTTTAACTGGGAACCTCTACAATCTTTTTATCTTAGATGGGGGAGAAAGGCAAGCAAACCAGGGAGCCAATAACACCTGGTCTTGGATTATGAATAAGAAGGCGGATAAAGTGCGGATTAAGGTTTGGGTAGATGCCATGGACCATATTGCTTCAGATACAGAACATGGGAACCCCTTGATAAAAGGAAAGGGAGCCCAAGAAGCAATTTTATCCCTCAACTGGAATCAAGCCAAAGAAGTATCTCGGTCCGGAACCGCCAATAATAACAATCTCTTTCAAGCTGGTTTCCAAAATAGTCAAACGACTACTAATACCGACCCATTTAAGCAAACAGAAACCCAAAAAACAGTGACTAGCCAAGAAACAGCCATAAAATCAAAAACGGGATTCAGTGACACAAACGGGCATTGGGCAAAAACAGCCATTGACTACGTTACCAGTAAAGGCTACTTTATGGGAATCGGGGGAGGCAAATTTGCCCCAGATGAAACCACAACGAGAGGTCAGTTTGTAACCGTCTTAGGACGAATGGCCCAAGTGAAGACAAAAGATTATTCCTCTTCTAGCTTTTCTGACGTAGCCATTTCTAGCTATTACGGTCCCTATGTGGAATGGGCAGCAAAGAAACAGATTGTCCAAGGTGTAGGGGATGGAAAGTACGATCCAAATCGAACCATCAGCCGAGAAGAAATGGCCCTAATGATACGAAACTTTTTAAAGGCTACCGGGAGAACCATAAAAGAAAAACAAGCAGCAAGTTTTGCTGACCAAGAAGAAATCTCCCCTTGGGCGAAAGATGCTGTCCTAGAGATGGCAAAACTCGGCCTAGTCAAAGGAACAGACAAGGGGAATTTTGAACCCAGAGGACCTTTCACAAGAGCCCAAGTTGCTCAAGTCCTCTATAATATTGACCACCATTAAGTAAAAAGAAAGAACACATCAAAGGATAAAAGTTTGATTGTATTTGAAAGGAGAAAAAATGAAAAATCAAAAAGAATGGGAGCGGTTTTGCTCTGCAACCTTAGCAGGAATACTTCTCATAGGCTCCATGCCCATTTATGCACAAGATAGTCAAGAGGGATTACCTAACCCCAAGCCGGCGATTCAGGCAGCTCTTGGGGAAGAAAAGAAGGTAGAAACTACGCAAAGATATTTAGTTCCTGTGAAACTGATGCATGCCTATGATCCAGGTAGAGCATCCATGGGGAATGGCGCCCTAGTAAAAACAGCATTAGTAACAGTTCAAGGAGACATGGCAACAGTGGACTTCTTTTTAGATGGTCTCTCCTTTATGAATATGTTTGGCCATGTTACCAAGATCTTTTATTATAAAGACAACCACTATGAATATAACGATCCCAAAACACAAGCTATAGAAATGCAAGTCGTTCGAACCCATATGGATACAGATTTAACAGGAAAACCCAGGGAATTTCCCAAGCAACTTCGCTTTACTCTACAAAAAGATTTCTTAGAAAAAGAGGGCTTTGCCTGGGTAAAGGTTTGGGTAGACGCTATGGATTCTATAGCTAATGGTGGAAAGAGCCCTTATGAACCTGGAAAAGCAGGTAAGGGAGAACAAAACGCTAAATTGACCTTTGATTTTTCCCATAAAATTGAAGTGGAGAAAGAGGCTGCTGATGATCTCTATACTGTAGCTTTTTCCAGTAAGTATAAAAATGATCAAAACCAGCTTGCTCCAACCCAAATGGTGATAAAAGGTAAACAAGCCGTGGAACCTAGAGAATTTTCTAAGGGAATGCGGATCCAAAGGGAAGAAAAGGCAGAAAAAAAGACCTATGTCTTTAAAGGATGGTATCAAGGAGACCAAGAATTTGACTTTTCTACTCCCGTTACAGGAGACTTAAAGTTAAGTGCTAAGTGGGAAGAAGCAGCTTCTGTAGACAAAACTGCCTTAGAACAAGATCTTGCCAAGGCCAAGGAAAAATTGAAAACAAGTGAAGGCTTAATTGTTGCAGAAAGTGCAGATCAAGTAGAAAAAGGAACAAAATTTATTGTAAAAACAGCCAAAGAAGCTTTAGAAAAAGCCATTGGAGAAACAGAAACTGTCCTGAAGGATCTAGAAGCAAGCCAAGAAGACATCAATGCAGCAAAAGACAGCCTAGATCAAGCAATAGAAACTTTTGAAGCAGGTATTCAAATAGGGACAAAAGAAAGACCAAGTGACCCTACATCGGAAATCCCCAAATTTACAGACAAGTCTGTTACCGTTGAAGATGCAGCTTTTTATAAAAAAGACTATGATCCAGAAGAGACAGATGAAAAAGAAAAATTAGATACATCCAACGAATTTTGGAGTCAAGAAATAGAATATGAAGAATTTGAAGATAAAGGGATTACGGTTTATAAAATTGGATTTGGGAATCAATTTAAAAAAAGCGATGATGACTATATGTGCTATACGGATGCAGTCAGTGCCCTTTTGGATGGGAAGGAATATAAAGCCGAAATGACCCAAGCAGGCCCAGATCGTTTTTTCCGTTTTGTCTTGCCGGGGAAAGTAAGAAAAGAAGTGCCTTTAAAAATCCATGCGCTCCCTTATGTAGGAACGGACTATGAGTATAAAGAAGTCGTTTTACAAGTTCGAGATACGACAAAACCAGATACTCCCCCGAGTCCCGAAGATCCTCAAAAGATCCAAGATGGAGTCTACCCAGTAAAGGTAGATCTAAAAAATTATTATGAAAATAAAGCATCTATGGGAAATAAGGCCTTGACCCAAGATGCAACGGTTACAGTTAAAGATGGCAAGGCCACCATTAACTTATCGGTAAAACCCATTGACTTTAGTGGCATATTTGGAGGGCTAACCAACATATTTGTTATTAAAGAAGGGACGAAATATAATCATGCGAAAAAGGATAATTTAATCCCAGCACTTGGATCGGAGAAAAAAGCTTTTAAAGACAAGGAAGGCAAGGAAAAAGAATATTTCACTAAATTTACTTTTGATGTGCCCCTGGAAGCAGTGAAAGAAAAAAGAGAAGTAGGGCTTGTTGTTTGGGTAGATGCCATGGACTCCATTGCTGGCGGAACACCTGGTGCGGGGCAACAACCGGCGATGTTAAGAATCTATGGTGGAAACACCCCCATGGATGGGTTCCCTGAAGAAGAGCCTGGTATTCCAAATATGCCAAAAACAGATCCAGCAAGCCCGGTAGATCCTTTGACAAACCCAAAAACGATTTACGGAATGGCAGAACATTATCATGAAGCAGGGGCACCATCCATGGCCAACACAACCCTTGACCACAATGTGCTTGTGGAAGAGTTGGAAGGAAAGACTCGCTATCAAGTGACCTTTAATGAATTTGTAGATAAAGAATTTGGCATTAATGAGCCAATGGTTTCTGTTGGTCAACTTTGGTATAAAGATACAAATGGGAAAGTAAAAGAAGCATACCTAGCAGGCAAAGATGGCAATAAAAGAGTTTATCGCTTTGAAATAACAGGAGGAGTTCAAAATAGGATAGACTTAACTGCCTTAGTAGTACCCATGCAAAAGATTTTAGGGGATGGAGCAGCCATTCAAAAAACTTGGTTAAACTTATCTGATAAACAAATTGAAGGAAAGACAACAGATGACCGTTATGAACGGATCTATTATGAAACTATTCTCGAAGAGGACCCTCAATTGACAGAAGGTTTGGTTCAAGTGAAGACGCCTGGCATTACAGGTCTTAAGAAAGTTTCTAGAACGTATAAAACCATCAATGGTGTGATTACAGGAAAAGCCATTGAGACAAAGGAAGAAGTCATTAAGGATGTACAAAATCAAGTTTTAAGTGTTTGGAATAAGCAGGCTTATGAAGCAAAAAAACTAGCTTATGAAAAAGAAGTGAATCAAAATACGCAAAACTTCCACCCTGGGAAGTTGGTTATTCCAGATCGAGAAGAAATAGAATTTATTGCAAATCCCTTCTTGGGCGGTTATGTCCAAGTTCAAGAGGAAGAAGCAAAGACAACCTATAAACTGCATTTTGCAGCAGATAGTGTTTTAAATTCAATGGTACAAAAAATATCGGTAACTTATAATGGTAAAGACGTCTTGGTTCAAGACTTAGGAACGCAAGCGGATAAATCCACAGAATTTCAATTTACATTAGAAGGTAAGAAGCATACAGAAATCCCCATGGAAGTAAGCTATCGAAATGACCTAAAGACACCTTGTAAGTTGTTAGTTGACCACGATAAGAATGTGGTCTTTAGTCGTGACCTTCTGGACGTGAAAAAATTAGAAGATATTGATTTTAAGGTCATTGAGAGAGAAGATCCAAACTTAGAAAAAGGGAAAACTCGCGTTGAGCAAGAAGGAATTAAGGGTGAAAAATACCAAATCATTTACGGAAAGACTGTAGATGGAAAGATTCTCTTTAAACATGGAAATGGATCCAATTTTGACCAATGGCCTAAGTTGGAAGCAGGAAGAGAAGAAGTGTTGAAGGCACCTGTGGATAAAATTGTCTTAAAGGGGACAAAAGAAAGTCCAAAACCAGTGGATAAAGCAGCCTTAAAGACTATTTTAGAAAAAGCAAAAACAACAAAACAAGCAGATATAACTAGCAAGGATGGAACAGACGTAGAGAAAGACAAGACCTGGGTTACCTCCGAAGTTCAAACTGCCTTCGACCAAGCCTTAAAAACTGCAACAGAAATTGCTGGAAAAGAACAAGCAAGCCAAGATGAAGTCAATCAAGCGGTAGAAAGCTTAAAAGATGCTTTAAGTCAATACAATCTACAAAAGGGGACAAAAGAAACAACTCCTTCAAAACCAGATGTTCCTTCCACACCGAATCACCCAAGTTATCCAAATAAACCATATAAGCCGGGTAGAAAATCATATTCAGAGACAAGTGTAAAAAAAGAAGAACCGAAAAGGGTAGAAGACACAAAAATTTCTGAACAAGTTGTACCCAAGGAGCAAGCTAAGTCACAAGGCTTTACCGATATCGAAGGGCATTGGGCAAAAGATGCCATCAACTATGTTGTTGAAAAAGGATATTTCGAGGGGATTGGCAATAATCAATTTGCACCAGAAGCACCGATTTCTCGAGGGGACTTTGTAACAGTTTTAGGTCGCATGGCAGGGATTGACCCAAATCAATATAGTAAAAATACTTTTAAAGATGTGGGGAGAACTTATTATACACCCTATATTATCTGGGCAGCTGAAAATGGTATTGTCCAAGGGGCTGGAGACGGAATATTCCAACCAAAACGAGATATCAGTCGGGAAGAAATGGCAACGATTATGGCCAAGTATTTAAAAGTTGTCAATAAAAATTTAAAAGAAAAGAGCCAACTAACTTTCCCAGACCAAGGAACTATTTCTTCCTGGGCCAAAGATGCTGTCAATGAAATGGCAAAACTAGGTTTAGTTAAGGGAAATGAAAAGGGAAATTTTGCTCCAAAGGGAATCTTTACAAGAGCCCAAGTAGCTCAAGTTCTCTATAATGTGGACCATAATTAAAAAGATCTTTGGCCGGGAGACCGGCCAAAGGAATGAAATAGGTAGATGAAGAGAAGAAAAAAGAGGAGAATAAAGATGAAAAAATTAGTATTGCTTTTTACCCTAATTTTAGGGCTGCTTTTACCGGGGGTTTCTTTTGCAGCAGGTGAAGAAGTTTATGATGTACCGGTACAATTAAAAAAATATGGCGAAATCGATAAAGATTCTATGGGAAATCCAGCCTTAAAACATATTGCCAGGGTGGTTGAAAAGGATGGCAAGGCCATATACGATATTCAAATGAAAAAGATGGAGTTTATGAGTATGGAAGGGGAGTTAACTAACTTATTTATCTATGACGGAGATAAGGATTCAAATCGCAGTGAAACAAAAAAAACACCCATTCAGGGAGAATATTGTAAAAATCATGAATTTGCAAGACCTAACTTAAAAGAAGATAAAATTTTAGTAGCTGTTTGGGTGGATGCTATGGATGCTCTGCAAGGAGGGGCAAAGGGTGCTGGAGAGCAAAAAGCTTATTTAGTCTTTGATTGGGCGAAGGCTAAGAAGGTTTCAGAAACTCTTAGTCAACAGCCTGCAAAAGCATTGCCTAAGGCAACAGGAGGAATAAAGATTGTGGTCAATGGCAAGACTTTAACTCCTGATGTCGCACCTTATGCTGAAAATGGCCGAACCTTAGTCCCGATTCGATTTATTTCTGAAGCCCTTGGAACAAAAGTAGATTGGAATGGGACCAAACAAGAGGTTACTATAGGAGACAAACTCCTTGTCTTAAAGCTGAACTCCAAGTCTTATTTAGCGCAAGGAAAGGAAAAGACCTTAGATGTTCCTGCAAGTGCTAAGCAAGGACGGACTTTTGTACCTTTACGTTTAATTTCTGAAAATCTTGGAGCAAAAGTGGATTGGGATGGAGCAAGTCAAACTGTAACAATTACAAAATAGTTTCTTAGGAACAAACAAATATTTCATGGATATGATGTAATTAGGTTAAAAGAGTAAAAAACAGGTCTTGAGCTTATAAGCTCAAGACCTGTTTTTGTAGTCCTTATATAAAGTAAGATTTTTGGTAGCTGGGAATTTGATAGACTTGCTCGTAAAAGAGCTCTTGTTCATAGGCGGACTTGATGACCATGGTGTCACAAATTAAGTCTCCCAGGTGTTGTTTTTTGTCCGTAACTCCAGCCAAGAGGTAGAGGGGAAGGACCATTTTTAAGATCAACCGGCAGCAAGCTTCTCGAAAGAAGACATCGGCCCAGTTTAATTCTTTGCCATCTACCCGGACTACTTTGAGGCCCAGGATCATCTTACCTAGGGTTTGTCCCTTGGTTAAACCGGTAGTTAGGACAAAGTAGGCCAGGTAAATCAAGATGGACACCAGGTTTTTTAAAATAGCCTGGTCTGTAAATAGGGGGGTCAGGATTGCCGTGAGGCTTCCCACCAGGACCAGGTCAATGACAAAGGCCACCAGGCGGAGGAAAAATCCCGCCAGGACTCTTTGGTCCAATAGAACCTTTTTGTAGATGGGGTTTGGAACTTCTTTGGGATCTTCTTGCAAGTTCTCTTCTTGAAAGTTATTTTTTTGCTCTTGGTCCATTAGAATCCACCTCCATAGAGGTAGCTGGCCTTGGGACTAGCCAAGCCCTTTTCCAATTCCTTGGCTAAAACTTCTTCCTTGGACTGGCCCTTCATAAAGGGATAGGCTAAAGAGTCCAGAGAAAGCCCGGTAGAATGGGTGAAAATTTCCATATCTTCGTGGCCCAGTTGCTTTTCAAAAGCGGCATAGGCTTGGTCTGGATAGGCAATTTCGTCCACTAGACCGGCTGCCTTGGCTTGGACTCCATCATAGATTCGACCGTCGGCTAGGGGAAGGACTTGGTCCTTGGTCATCTTGCGGCCCTTGGCTACAATATCTACAAAGCGGCCATAGGCTGAGTTGATGTAGTTTTGTAGGATGGCCTTTTCTTCTTCTGTCATGGGGCGGCTGGTAGACCCGATGTCCTTGTGGGCGGCAGACTTGATGGTTTGGTTTTGGATACCAAGTTTATCAAAAAGGCCACTCATGTTGAGGCTAGACATAATAACCCCAATGGACCCGGTAATGGTTTCTTGGCTGGCATAGATTTTATCTGAAGCACAAGAAATATAGTAACCACCACTGGCAGCCATAGACTTCATAACGGCAATAACAGGGATTTTTCTAGCTTTTTTCACTTCCATTACCTTGTCGTAGACTTGGGCACTTTCATAAACGCCCCCACCAGGACTGTCCACTTCCAAGATAATTCCCTTGATGCTTTCATCGTCCTTGGCACTATCCAAGGAGGTCAAGATCAGGTCTTGGTTGTAGCCTGTTCCAGAAGACAGGAGGCTAGACCCCCTGTTGGAGGAAATAACTCCTTCGATGGGAACCAAAAGGATCCGGTTGTCCTTGTCACTTCCTTGGAGGCTGGTTTCTGTCATTTGATTATTTTTTTGAAATAGGCTGGTGAAGAAGTTTTCTGTGTCTTCTTCCTTGGTCTTAAACAGGCTAGATGTAATACCTGAGGAAATACTACTGATGATTAAGAGTAAAATGGCCAGGCCTAGGGCAATCCAACGCTTGGTGTTGGTTGATTTATACTGGTCTTGTCGGTTGTTTTCGGTCATAAATACCTCCTTTGAGTTTTCGATATATAAATGAACATTCTAAGTATAACACAAAATGAATCTTAATGATTTTTTTTTCAAAATTTAGTATAATAGCCATAAAGGATGTGTAGAAATGCTATTTCCCAACTTAAATCCCAAACTCAAAACCCCCCTTTATGAGCAGCTCTACCTCCATATCAAGGAGGAAATCCATAAGGGGAACTTAAAAAAGGACCAACAGCTCCCGTCAAAAAGAGCCCTGGCCAGTTTTTTAAATATCTCCATCAACACCGTTACCGATGCCTATGAGCAACTGGTGGATGAGGGCTATTTACGGAGCCTGGAAAGAAGGGGCTACTTTGTGGAAGACCTCAACCTCCAATATGTCCAAGAAAGTGTTGAAAAGCTGGAAAGCTTTAGTGAGGCCAAGCCTGGTCACCAGGTGGACTTTTCCTTTAATACCGTAGATGAGGACCTCTTTCCCTATACGGTTTGGAGGAAGTGCTACCGGGATGCCGTAGTGAAAGACGGTGAGTTTTTAAACGATCCCAACCCCAAGGGGAGCCTGGGCCTGAGGGTAGAAATAGCCAAGTATATCTACAGCTCCAGGGGGGTGGATGTAAGCCCCCACCAAATTATCATCAGTGCCGGGACGGAGTTTTTACTCTTTCTCATTAACCAACTGGTCCCCCGAGATACGGTTTTTGCCGTAGAGGACCCAGGTTATGAACGCTTGAGCCATATTTTTGAAGTGGGAGGACGGAAGTTTTTACCCATTTCCCTAGATGAATCGGGAATGAAGACCCAGGACCTGGAAAAAAGTCCAGCCACCATTGCCTGTGTCACCCCCTCCCACCAGTTTCCCACAGGTTGTATCATGCCCCTGGCCCGGCGGATGGACCTTTTAGACTGGGCCCAAAAAAAAGAGGGCCAATACATTTTAGAAGACGACTATGATTCAGAATTCCGCTATAGCGGCCGGCCCATTCCCTCTCTTAAGAGCATGGACCTGGGGGACAGGGTCATCTATATGGGGTCATTTTCTAAGTCCATTTCACCGGCCTTGAGAATCTCCTATATGGTCCTACCCAAAAAGCTTTTAGAAATTTACCAAAACAAGCTGACGGTTTTTCAATGTCCCGTTTCGGCCTCCAGCCAAAGGGCCTTGGAAGTCTTTATCAAGACAGGATCTTTTGAAAAGCACCTAAACCGGATGCGGAACCACTATCGCAAAAAAAGAGAAGTTTTTGTCAAGAGCTTGGAAGAATACTTTCCCCAGGGGCAAGTCCAAGGTGAAGAAGCGGGGCTCCACCTCCTCCTCCACCTGGACAGCCCCCTGGATGAAGAAAGCCTGGTCCAGGGTCTGGTAGAAAAAGGCTATGCCCTAAGGGGGCTCAATGAATTTCGGTCCAAGGGGTCTAAGTCCACCAGTCCCACCCTGGTTTTAGGCTTTGGAAACCTGGGCATGGAAGAAATTCAAGGAAGTATCCGAGCCCTGAAAGAAGACATTACTAGGATGGAGGTAGAATATTGAAAAAATGGACAAAAGTGATTATCCTCCTCCTGGCTTTGGGAGGAATCTTGGCCTATCTTGTTTGGCCAAAAGACCATGCAAAAACCACCAAACTCCTTTGGAAAAAAGAAATCAACGGAGAAATCCAAGAAGCTAGGGCTATGGACCAGACTATTGCCGTTTGGGATGGAGACTACCTCTATCTCTACGACCTCAAGGGTCAGTTGCTTAAGAAGCTGGACAGGAGTCGGGAAAATTTAAAGGCCCAAATTGGCCAAAGTCATATCTACCTCTACCGGCCCGGAGACAAGATGCTGGAAATCCTAGATAAAAATGGGAAAACAGAAACCATAGTGACCTTAAAAGAAGACCTCTTCCAGGTCAAGGAAGAAGATGGCCAAACCATCATCCACTGCAAGGCAGACAACCATGAAGTCCTCTACCTGGTTAAGGGAAAGGCCACCGATCAAATCTTCAAAACCGACAACTTTATCCTGCAATTTGATGTCCACGACAAGGACAATTTTGCCGTCAGTGAACTTTCTACCTCGGCCTCGGGCTACAAGACCCGGGTCTACCGTAAGGATTCCGAAATGGACAAGTTCGACTTCCCATCAGAAGTGGGCATGGGCCTCTACAAGGGGAAAAAAGTCACCTATCTTATGACAGAAAAGCAATTGGTTAAGATCCAGAAAGACCAAATAAGTCATATAGACATCCCCCTACCTTCTGGGGTCGTCTTTAGGGAAAAAGAAGTCCATATCCTCCATAGCGGCATTATTAGCAGCTACAATAAAAAATTGGAGGAAAAGGGGAAGAATATCCTATCCATGAACGCCAGGGACTTTTTTGACAACCAAGGTAGTCTCTACGCCACAGCAGAAGGAGAAGTGGCCGGCAACCTAACGGATAAAGAAGTCTTTTACCAACCCCTGGGCAAGGAAATGGATGCCACTCATGTTTACAAGGATCTTGTTGTATCCTACCAGGACCAAAACCTTTGGGTCCACCAACTCGTCAACCAATAAAATTAAAAGGAGGCTTTCAATGTTAGTTTATCAAGTGGGGGATAAGATCACCTTAAAAAAAGGCCACCCATGTGGCGAAAACCTCTGGGAGATTCTAAGAACCGGTGTGGACATCAAACTCAAGTGCACCGGCTGCCAGCATACCATCTGGCTATCCCGTCTGGACTTTGAAAAACGGGTCCGAAAAATCCAAGAAGGAGACAAGCTGGTGAGTATTGTCCACCATAAAAAAGAAGACTAGGCCACAAGGCTTTTAAAAAAGGATGAGAAACCGGCAGGTAGAGACTTTTTGCTTGCCAGTTTTTATTCCATATTTTTGAGTAAGGAGATATAAGGAAAGACAGGAAGGAACAGAATATGAAAGTGAAAAAAATCGGCATTGTCAGTCTATCCAGTGGAATCTTAGGAGAAGACTTTATCCAACATGAAGTCAAGCTGGGAAAGGAAAGATTGGAGAAAATGGGCCTGGACATAGTTTTTTTGCCCCATGCCCTAAAGGGAATGGACTATCTTAAAAACCACCCCGAAGCCAGGGCCCAGGACCTTATAGAGGCCTTTCAAGACGACTCCATCGACATGGTCTTGTGTGCCATTGGAGGGGAAGATACCTACAGGCTCCTGCCCTATTTATTTGAAAAAGACCAGTTAAAAGAGGCAGTTCAAGAAAAAATCTTCTTAGGCTTTTCCGACACCACCATCAACCACCTTATGCTCTACAAGCTGGGACTTAAGACCTTTTACGGCCAGGCCTTCCTACCAGATGTTTGTGAATTGGCCCAGGACATGCTCCCCTATACAGAAAGTTACTTTAAGGAATTAATTGAGACAGGGACCATTAAGGAAATCCGGCCCAGCAAGGTATGGTACCGGGAAAGACAAGACTTTAGTGAAAAGAGTCTGGGCCAAGCGATGGAGAGCTACCCCGATACAGGTTTTGAACTCTTGAAGGGTCCGGGAGAATTCAAGGGAAAGATCCTAGGAGGCTGTATCGAGTCCATCTATACCCTATTCGACAATTCCCGTTTTGAAGATACGGTGGATTTATGTGAAAAATACCAGCTTTTTCCCAAACTAGAAGATTGGAGGGGAAAAATCCTCCTCTTGGAGACCAGTGAAGAAAAGTCCCATCCTGCCCTTTACCGAAAGATGGTCCGGGCCTTAAAGGACTATGGGCTTTTTGACCAGGTTCAGGGGGTCTTAGTGGGTAAAGCTCAAGACAAGGTCTACTATGAAGACTACAAGAAAATTTTACTGGAAGAGCTTCAAGACAAGGACCTGTCCCTGGTCTACAACATCAATGTAGGCCATGCCACACCTCGTTGTATTGTCCCCTTTGGCCTAGAGGCGGAAGTGGATGTAAAAGACCAGGTCATCCGCTTTGAATCTTAAGAGCAAAGAAAAACCACCCCTGGGGGTGGTTTTTTATCAATAGGGAAGTCTTATTCATCAACCAGGTGGTTGTGATTTCTTTCTAAGACCCGGTTCATTTCTTCGATTTTTCTTTTTTCAGCCAGGTAAATCAAGATCCAGATGACAAAATAAATCAGGATGAAGATAGCCAGGGAGATAAAGACGCTGGGAGTATTGGGGAACCAACGAAGGTAAAAACCAGTAAAGACGAAGTAGGCAAAAATCAAAAGAAAGTGGATGGCCGTTGCCTTGAAGAGGGATTTATTATTTTTCTTTGGGAAGAATTGTTCTCCCAAAAGAGAGACAAGTCCAAAGCCTCCATAGAGAAGAGTTTGGATGATTTTTACAAAAACTGGAGAGGGGTGGGATGCCATAAAGGCTGGAGTCCCGATAAAAACTTGGCCATAGATTAAGCTAAAAAGACATTCCATTAAGCTTCCAATCCCCACACCCAGGACAAAGGCTGGAATTATTTTTCGTAGAGTTTTCATACATACCTCCTAAAGCCCAAGGGCTTCTTTAAAATTTTTTAGACTTCTTCTGGAAACATAGGTTACTTGACCATTTTTTAATTCCAAGGCAATGGTTCCGGAAAAGGATAAGTCCAAGCTCTTGACATAGTCCAGGTTGACAATTTCTGACCGGGATATTTTAATGAATTGCTTTTTTGGCAGCCGGTCTTCTAATTGGTAAAGGCGTAGGCGGGTGGTGTAGGTATTGTTCATTGTATCTAGATAGACCTTGTTATCCAGGCCATAAAAGCGGAGGATGTCCCTGTAGGCCAGAATTTCAACATCGTCGCCAGAAAAGGCTGTAATCTTGTCTTGGGGGTGACCCAGGACCTGGTCCTTGATCCAATCTATTTCCTTGGAATAGGTCTTGGCATAAATTTTTACAGTGGTTTCTTCGTACTGGTCATCAATAAAGATTTCGACATTCATAAGAGCCTCCCTTCAAGTATTATTCTAGCAGGAAGGGACTGGATTTCCAGTCCTTTCTGGTAAGTGGTTGTTTTTATAAGGGGAACGGTCTTGGCAAATGGAAAGGGGCTTGGATTATAGGAAGGGGGAGGTGGTCATAAAAAAAGAAGCCCTGGAGATGTCTTCCATGGCTTCTTTTCTCTTAATAAAAAGGATTTTAAAAGCGGTTTTCGTGAATTTTTTCGTCAATGGGGAATTCCTTACGGGTCCGGACTCTTTCGTCCTTTTTCCCAATGGTAAGGATACCCAGGGCACCGTAATTATCAGGAATATTAAAGTAGTCCCGAACATAAGCTTCGGCATCTGCATTCTTGTCTGTGGTATTATCGTGGAATGGGAGATAGCCGGATTGGTAGTCTTCTTCTTGGACCAAAAGATCCAGGTAGGCAGTCGTCATGGCAGCTTCTTGGACCCAATACTTGCAAACGTCCTTATTGGCAACAATTAAAACAGCCAGGGGGGCGTCAGCCAGATGTTTGGCACCAAAGCGGTCCATGGCAGCCAGGTAGTCCATGTCTTCCTTTTCGCTTACGACAATAAACTCAACTGGGTGGGCATTGGCGTTGGATGGAGCCATGGAGGCATACATCAAAAGTTCTTTTAGTGTTTCCAGGGGCATTTTTTCATCGGTGAAACGGCGAACCGTTCTACGCTTTATAATGGTATCTTTAAGCATTTAATCCCTTCCTTTCATATTACTTATACCCAAATTTGATAATAAATATCTAGACCTTAGACATCTTAAGTTAAAGAACAGGTTCTTTTCACAAAAATTTCATATTTAAAAGCTATCATGAAGACAATAAAGAAAGGAAGGAGAAAAAATGGACCGAGAACCATTAAAAAACCAAGACTATTATGACCTGGAGGCAGCAGCCTACAGGCAAAGAAAAAAAGATAAAAAGAAACAAAGACGAGGGACCATTGCCTTGGCCTTGGTTTGCTCCCTAGTAGGAGGTCTGGTAGGGGCGGGTCTTATGAATGCCCTAAGACCCCCAGCCATGACCGGAACTAGTCCAGCTCCTGGGCAAAAAATTCAAATCCAGGCTTCCGATGATGCCAGTATTGGCCAGGCAGTAGCGGCCAAGGCCATGGATTCAGTGGTGGGAATTACCACAGAAAGTGTTCAAAACACCTTTTTCGGCCCTATGGCTGTCAAGGGGTCGGGATCTGGTTTTATCGTAGATAAAAAGGGCTATATCGTAACCAATGCCCACGTTGTGGCCAACCGGACTAAGAATACAGTCACCGCCCTCTTCAATGATGGGTCCCAAGAGGAAGCCCAAGTCCTATGGGAGGATCCCAGCTTGGACCTGGCCATTTTAAAGGTCAATGCCAAGAAAGACCTTTCTCCTGTAGACCTGGGGGATTCTGACAAGATCGCCATTGGAGAACCAGCCATTGCCATTGGAAACCCCCTGGGCCTGGACCTACAAAGATCTGTCACCAAGGGAATCATTTCAGGCTTGAACCGGTCTGTAGGGTCTGGCCAAGGCAACTATATTGATGGCTTAATTCAAACCGACGCCTCTATTAATGAAGGAAACTCCGGTGGACCCCTCTTTAATAGCCAAGGCCAAGTCATTGGGATTAACACAGCCAAGATTTCTTCAGCAGAAGGTCTGGGCTTCTCTATCCCCATCAACACCCTAAAGCCCATTCTTGACCAAGTCATCCAAACAGGCAGCTTTAAAAGTGTCAGCTTGGGTGTTGTGGTAGCCAATCCTGAAACGGTGGAAGACCACTACCGGGTCAAGCTGGGAGTCAAGGAAGGGGCCTTTGTCATGGATGTCTATCCTGGTGGGGCAGCAGCTGAGGCCGGCCTAAGACAAGGAGATATCATTACCCAATTGGGAGATCAGGCCATTAAAGATACCAATAGTCTGAAAAAACT
Organism: Urinicoccus timonensis; assembly: GCF_900232945.1. Classification (GTDB taxonomy): domain Bacteria; phylum Bacillota; class Clostridia; order Tissierellales; family Peptoniphilaceae; genus Urinicoccus; species Urinicoccus timonensis. The sequence continues at coordinate 526,466 of NZ_OCTU01000001.1, read as the reverse complement.
GATGTATTCCTACAAGTTAGGGGACAAGGTTAAAATTAAGTATATCCGTAATAAAAAAGAAAGGGAGGCAGAAGTGACCTTCCAAGAAAGTCAAGACCTTCAAAAAAGGACTAAAAGCCAAGACCAGCTACAAGACCAAGTACCGAACTTTGGCGGCTCCTTTTTTGGCCAATAAAAAACCGACTCCAAAAGGAGCCGGTATGGAAAGAGACCTGAAACCAGGTCTCTTTTTTTATTGATGACTTTAGTCAGTTGAGCACGCAACGCGTGCGAAACAAAAAACTACCCGCTATGCGGGTAGGAAACAAAAGGTTATACCAAAAAATCACCTCAGTATTATAATAGAGTTGTTCAGACCTAAAATAATGAAGAGGTGATTTAAATGGTTCAAAAGGCAAATTCATTATCACACACAAAATGGATGTGTAAATATCATATTGTCTTTACACCAAAGTATAGACGAAAAATTGTTTTTAATCAATACCGAGACAGTTTGGGAGAAATATTTAGAACATTATGCAAATATAAAGGAGTCGAAATAATAGAAGGACATTTAATGCCAGACCATGTGCATATGCTAGTTAGTATTCCCCCAAAAATATCAGTGTCAAGTTTCATGGGATACTTGAAAGGAAAAAGTGCACTAATGATGTTTGACAAGCATGCAAACCTAAAATACAAATTTGGAAACAGACATTTTTGGGCAGAGGGATATTATGTAAGTACGGTAGGATTGAATGAACAAACAATAGCAAAGTATATAAGAGAGCAAGAGCAACACGACATAGCAATGGATAAATTAAGTGTAAAAGAATACGAAGATCCATTCAAGAGAAGATGAAGTAAAGCCCTTTAAGGGCAGGCTAAAGAGGCAAAAACAATAAGGTTTGAACAAAGTGAAAACCAGCGCCTTGAGACGCTGGTTGGTAATACTTGGGCTTATAGCCCGTGATCAAACCACCCGTTTTACGGGTGGTTATGATTTTATAAGATAGTTGCTGTAGAAATAAATTTATAATAGATATTTTATATCTTGAACTGATAGTTTAAGTACAACAAAAAACACTTCAGATTTTCTAATAAAAATATGACGCTAAAACAATCTTATCGAAGTCTCGAATTAATATTCAATAAAACTTAGGTGAACATCAATCTGTATCATAGGACAAAATCACCCAGGCATTACAATATTTATTTTACTTAGATTGATTTTAATTTTATCATCTCCCATAGATAACGTTTTTATTTTTTATCTGCGGTGAACCAGTTATAGTAAAGGACTATATTTTCAAATAAATATAAATAGATAGAAATAACTTGCAAAGGTTTAAAGCAGATGTTGTACTATAAAATGTATTTAGAAACGATATCTAATTTTATTTAGGGGTTATAAATTAGATGTTACATCATTTTGGTGAAAGTGTTTACTTAATGTAATGGAGGATAGACTCACTAAAAAATATTTTTAAGGAGCGCCTTATGAAAAAAACGACTAAATGCTTGCTATTATTTGTTCTTATTTGTATGACTTCCTTTATTGCCATTGGTTGCAATAAAAATGTGAGTCAAAACAAAGAAAACATCAATGCGGAGGAATCAAAATCCGCAGCTAATGATGAAAAGAAAGAAATAACATTGACGGATAATGTTGGAAGAAAAGTTACCCTACCTTATCCTGTGAAAACATGTGTTGTAGCAAATCGATATAATTCAGAACTAATTAGGGCTTCAGGGGCTATTGATAGAGTAATAGCCGTAGATATGAATACAGCACAAGATAGAGAGTATTGGTCTGAATTTGATCCGAATAATACAATAAGTAAAGGGGGAAATGATTTAAACTATGAAAAAATAGTAGAATTAAATCCCCAAGTTGTTATTTTACCTGCAAACGGTTCATGGGAAGAAGCAGAAAACAAACTTAAGGAATTTGGAATTAAGGTGTTTGTTATATCTGGGTATGATACAAGTGATTTTAAAAACCAAGTAGAAAATATAGGCAAAATGTTTGGTACTGAAGAAACAGCTAAAAAATTTTATGACTATTTCAATGATAAATTAGAATACATTAAAGCAAGAGTACCGGAAGACAAGCAAAAAACCTTGTATTTAGAACAAGTAACAGACTTTCAATCAACCATTCCTGGAGATTATTTCTTCAATATGCAAAAATTAGCTGGAGCTAAAAACATATTTAGTGAAAACTATGAAAATATTAACATTAATGAAATAAACCCAGAAGAAGTCATCAATAGAAATCCCGATGTTATAATAAAATTTCTAACAGCTGATGATGCAATGAGTGGAACTGGTTTGTACACACCACCTCGAAAAGAACAGTTTAAGGAAAAACTGGAAGAAATTAAATCAAGACCAGGCTGGTCGGATATTAAGGCTGTAAAAAATAATGATATTTATTTTATGACTCAGTTTAGTCATGGTGGTGCATCAAAACTAGTAGGAACAATGTTTATTGCAAAATGGATGTATCCCGATCTAGTTCCCGATTTAGATCCTTATGAAGTTTTTAGAGCTTGGATGGAAGATTTTCAAGGATTTAAAAATATTGATGGACATTTTTATACGGCTGATGAGTTAGAAAAGGAGTAGGAATGTCTATATCTAATCTTGTTAGAAAAAGAGAGGCTAAGAGATGGATTCTTCTTATCCTCTCTTTTTTAATATTAATCCTTATATCATTCTATACTAGCTCTCTTGGTGTAACAAATTCAACAATGTCGATGGTACTTGATACAATAATAAAAGCATTAAATGGCAAAGAATTGGCACAGGCCGAAAAAATAATTTTTAGTCTTAGATTGCCGAGGACCTTATTAGCGATTCTTGCAGGAAGTGGATTAGCAGTAGCCGGATCTATCATGCAAGGGATTACTGGGAATCCAATGGTGAGCCCCTTTACAACGGGTATTTCTTCAGCAGCAGGATTTGGTGCTTCATTAGCTATTGTCTTCGGGTTTAGTTTTTTTTCCAATTCAAACATGGGAATTGTTTCAAATGCTTTTTTATTTGCACTATTTGCGTCTTTTCTTATTTTTCTATTGGCCAGTAGATTTGGATATAAATCTCATGTTATAGTTTTATCTGGAATTGCAGTAAATTATTTGTTTCAGGCTTTAGCCACAACTGTATAGTTTGTAGCTGATGATGCCAAATTGGCAAGTGTAGTTAATTGGAGTTTTGGCTCTATTAATAGTGCCACTTGGTTGCATTGTAAAATTGTTTTGATTGTCTGCATCCCATCAATCATTATTTTGATGATTTGTAACAATAAATTGAGTATATTATCTATGAACAATGATGAAACGGCAACATCCATGGGAGTCAATACAAAAATTCTAAGGCTATTGGTAAACATATTGGCTACATTAATTACAGCGTCAATCATCAGTTTTACAGGAATTATAGGGTTTGTAGGATTGGCAGCGCCACATATCAGTAGAAGTTTGGTTGGTAATATCTATAAGTTTTTAATACCGTTGTCTATGATAGTGGGGAGCATTTTATTATTAATATCGGATACAATAGGGAGATTAATTTTGGCACCTGTTGTTATACCGGTAGGGATTATAATTTCTTTTATTGGAGTTCCCATTTTTCTAATACAAGTTTTAAGAAAAAGAGGTGTCTAATGCCTTTAGTAGTAAAAAATATCAATTTTTCTTATGGAAATCAAAAAGTATTAAGAAACATAAATTTTGAAATTAATGATGGAGAAATAATGGCGATTATCGGTCCGAATGGAACTGGAAAAACAACGCTATTAAAGAATATACTAATGATTTTAAAGGGAGCAGAAAGTATAAAGTATGGGGATATAGATTTAAAAAAATTATCAATAAAAGAAAGAGCAAAATATATTTCATATGTACCACAATCTATAGAAACAAATTTTGGAATTTTAGTGTATGAGTATATACGTTTGGGCCAACAAAATACTCCAAAGAAACAAAGAGATGAAGATTTAGATCAATTATTTAAGAATTTTCAAATTGAAAAATTTGCCGGGAAAATGGTTCATCAACTTTCAGGAGGAGAACGTCAAAGAGTTATTATAGCTAGAGCTTTAGCGCAAAATCCAAAAGTTTTGTTATTAGATGAACCTACCAGTGCATTAGACTTAAAATATGAAAAACAAACAATGGAATTATTAAAACACATTGCTGAAGAAAAGAAAGTTACAATACTTATGACTGTTCATGACATAAATATTGCATCTATGTATGCTGACAAAATATTAATCCTTAAAAATACAGATATACTAAGTTTTGGTGTACCCAAAAATGTCTTAACTATAGATAATTTAGAGAAGGCTTTCGAAACAGAACTAGATATTATTGATTATCATAGTAGAAAAATAGTTATATTAAAATAACTTGAAAACTAATTAAGTATAAAGAATTAGGGTTATTTAATTGCTGTAAGCATGCAATATCTATAATAATAAAAAGGTTACTCCATTAAAAAATATATATAAGACAAATTAAAAACAAAAGCACGATATAAAATTGGGGAGGTTCAAACCTCCCCAATTTTATATCGTGCTTTTTTCTTTTATTTAAATTGCCAACGAATATGGCCATCCAAATCTACAGAGGGATTTAGGCGATAGTTTCCACTATTCCACATGTCCTTAATGGTTGATTCGCTATACCTTCCCTTGAAGTAGTTATAAAACTCATCATAACTTCTAAAGTAATCTCTATAGTCATAATACCGACCATAGCCTTGATTCCATAGATCATCAATCTCTTTATTGCTGTAACCCCGGTCCTTGTAGTAGCGGTAGAAGTCCCGGTAGTCTGTATAGGAGCGGTTGCTAGGGAAGAAGTTTAAGGGGTCTTTTCCATTGTTCCAAAAATGGAGGATTTGGTCATTTGAATAGCCTCGACCCTTGTAGTAGTTGTAAAAATCGTCGTAGTTGGCAAAGTTACGATACCAATAGGAATAGCGGCCAGCTTCCTTGTTCCAAAGGTCTTCAACTTGCTTTTCACTATAGCCTAGACCTCGATAGTAACGGTAGAAGTCATTGTAGCTAGCCCAATTGGTCCAGCTGGTTCCGGTTCTTTGGTCAATTTTATCTGGGTTACGGTAACCCCGGTCCCAAAGGTCCTTAACTTGGTCCAGACTGTAGCCCTTGGTTAGCATCTTATCTTTGAAGATATTGTATTCGCTAGCATCTAGGGCATAGCCCAACTTGTCCTTACTTGTGGTGGTTTGACTGCTGGTGGCTGGAGAGGGGACATATTGACTTCCCAACTTGTCGTTGGCAGCCTTTAAGACGACGGAAAATTCAGCCCGGGTTAAAAATCCAGCGGGGTCAAATTCCTTGTTGGGTTTTCCCACCATGATGCCCTTTTGAACAAGAGCTCCAACTTCTCCAGGGTTCCGGATGAGGTCCCTGTCGGAAAAGTCTCTAGCTGCATCGGGTTGGGCAGAAAGGTTGTAGACCTTGCCTAGGATTCTTGCAGCCTCATCCCGGCTAATGGCAGACATGGCTTGGAGGGTTCCGGTATAGTCGGAAATGTAGCCAAAGGCCACAGCCTTACGGACATCCTCATAAAACCACATGTTGGGTGTTACGTCGGTAAAGTGGATGTCGGCCTTACGGGTCAAGCCAAAGTATTGGTTGACCATCCGGTAAAATTCACCCTTGGAGATGGTAGCATCTGGAGAGAAATGGTTGGCATTGACTCCGGAAACAATTCCCTTATCATAGGCCCAGACAATTTGATCCTTGGCCCAATGGTGGTCCACATCATGGAAGGGGTGGGCCAAAACCGGGCTCACTAGACCCAAGACAAGACAGGATGTCAATGGAATTAAGTATTTTTTACGAAGAGTTTTCATTATTTTTCCTCCTGTGTTTATTTGTGATTTGCTTTCTGTTTAATATATACCACAGGAGAAGTCTTTTAAGCAAAAAAATATTTTTTACAATGATAGTTATTATCTTGACATTAGTTTACAAATTCTATACAATATCCACATACAAGTAAATAGTGCTGTATTTTGGAGTTTAGAACCAAATTGAATGAGGGGAAATAGGTGCAAGTCCTATGCGGTCCCGCCACTGTAAAGCCAGGCTACCTCTGCAGTATTGAATTTAAGCGAGTGACTTAGTAAGAAAGGAAGTATATATAGATCTAGGTCTATATATTTTTTTTTACCAACAAGGGAATGGTTCAGTCTGATAAACTCCGAAATCAAAACCAGAAAAGGAGAATGTGATGAAAAAGAAAACCCAAAGACTCTTGGCAATTTTTTGCCTGTTTGCCCTAGCTCTTGGCTTAAGCGCTTGTGGCAAGGGAGGAGCTGCTGGAGATGGAGCAGCATCTGACGACACCCTAACCATCCCCTTTAACGAGGACCCAGTAGGAGAGTTAAACCCCCATATGTACCTTCCCAGCCAATTCGTAACCCAAGATATGGTTTATGAAGGCTTGGTATACTATGGAGAAGGCGGCGAAATCAAACCATCCCTGGCAGAATCCTGGGATATTTCAGAAGATGGAAAGACCTATACCTTCCACTTAAGACAAGGAGTTAAGTTCTCAGACGGATCTGACTTTAATGCCCAAAATGTTGAAAAGAACTTCAAGACCATCTTCTCTGAAGAAAACAAGCCCAACCACAACTGGTTTACCTTTACCAACTACCTGGATAGCTTCAAGGCAATGGACGACTATACCTTTGAATTAACCCTAAGCAAGCCTTATTCAGCTGCTCTTTATGACCTGGCCATGATCCGCCCCATCCGTATGTTGGGGGATGCAGGTTTCCCAGATGATGGAGATACTGCCAAGGGAATCAAGGCTCCCATCGGAACCGGTCCTTGGGTTTTAAAAGACCACAAAGACAACGAATATGCAACCTTCGTACAAAACGAATACTACTGGGGTGAAAAACCTGGCGTAAAAGAAGTAACCATTAAGGCCATTCCTGATGCAGAAACCACAGCCTTGGAATTTGAAGCAGGAAACCTAGACATGGTTTACGGAAACGGCTTAATCAGTCTAGACCGTTTCACCACTTACAAAAATGATGACAAGTATGTAGCTGAAAGCTCTGACCCAATGTCCACTCGGATGATCCTATTCAACACATCTAGAGGTCCCCTAAAAGACCTTGCTGTTCGTAAGGCTTTAAGCCATGCCGTCGACAAGGAAAGTGTTTCTAAAAACATCTTTGGCGGAGTTGAACAACCAGCCGATACCCTTTTTGCTAAGAACGTACCAAATACCGATGTTCCAGTAGAAATTTACGACTACAAGCTAGAAGAAGCAGAAAAACTCCTAGACCAAGCCGGTTGGGTCAAAGGATCCGATGGAATTCGGGAAAAAGATGGTCAAAAATTAAAACTTGTCTTCCCCTTTGTTGCAAGTAAAAACAGCGACAAGAGCCTGGCAGAATATGTCCAAGGTGAATGGAAAAAACTTGGTGTAGACGTTGAACTCAATGCTCTGGAAGAAAAAACTCACTGGTCCAATGCAGCCAAGGGTGACTTTGACCTTATGGTAAACTACACCTGGGGTGCTCCATGGGATCCCCATGCCGTCCTACAAGCCATGGCTGTGGAATCTGAAAATGGAAGCCCTGACAATGCAGCTCAAAAGGGTCTACCCATGAGAGACCAACTCTATGATACCATCAACAAACTTTTGGTAGAACCGGACCAAAACAAGATGAAGGAAGAATATGCTTACGTTTTAAAAACTTTAAACGAACAAGCAGTCTATATTCCCGTCACCTACCAAGCCTTTACTTGCGTCTACCGGGCTGGCGAATTGGAAAATGTTAAATTCATGCCTGAAGAAAACCGCCTCCCCGTTTTTTCAACAAGTAAAGTTCATGATAACAAGTAAGTCAAAAGGGATAGTGGAAACTATCCCTTTTCTTTTATCTAAAGGGAGTCTGCTATGCCTCTAATGAAGAAAAATCCCCTGGCCAAGGGCCTGGGAAAAATCATTTTATTCTTTTTAACCCTGGTAGTGATTTCTATCTTTACCTTTGTCTTGGTCAAGATACAACCGGGAGACCCAGCAGCCAACTATCTTAGAACCATCCACGTAGGGATTAATGATGAAAGTTTGGCTCGGGCCAGGACCTATTTAAACCTGGACAAGCCGGTAACCAAGCAATACACCATGTGGCTGGGCAAGGCCGTCAAGGGAGACCTGGGCAATTCCTATGTCAAAAAAATGCCCGTCCTCCACGTCATGGCCAATGCCACCATTCCCACCCTGCAATTGGGGGCGGTGTCCTTTGTCCTTCTTTTAATTTTTTCCAGTCTGGGGGGCTTTTTAGCCGCCATCTACAATAAAAGCTGGGTGGACAAGCTGGTCCAAGGCCTGTCCTTCCTCTTTGTATCCATTCCTGTCTTTTGGCTGGGCTACATGCTGATTTTATTTTTTTCAGTTAAACTACAAATTTTACCCAGCTCAGGTCGGGGAGGCTTTGCCAACTACATCCTGCCGGCCATTTGCTTGAACCTGCCCCTGGTGGGCCAAACCAGTCTATTTATCCGCAATGTCCTCTTGGAAGAAATGGCCAAGCCCCATGTGGAAAATGCCCTGGTTCGGGGAGTGGATAGAAAGTATATCCTAAAAAACCACCTCTTGAACAACATAAAAATTCCCCTTATGACGGTCTTATCGTCCAATATCATGTATGTTATTTCAGGAAGTGTCTTAATTGAAGAGGTCTTTGCCTGGCCCGGACTGGGTCGGATGTTTGTAGGGGCTGTTCGGACTTCGGACCTACCCTTGATCCAAGGGTCCCTTCTTCTTTTTGGCCTCATGGCCATCATCCTAAATGGAGGCACCCAAAGCCTGATTTACTTTATTAACCCGAGAACGAGACTGGGAGGTAAGGAATGAAAAAACCAATTCTTTTTTATATAGCTCTATCCATGGCCCTGACCCTGGTCTTTATTGCCATCTTCGCCAAATATCTGGCCCCCTACAATCCTGAATTTGTAGAACTATCAGCCAAGCTTCAACTGCCTGGACCGGACCATTGGTTGGGAACAGACCACATGGGTCGGGACGTTTTTTCCAGACTGGTAACTGGGACCCAGCTGTCCCTAAGTATTGCCGGAATCGTGACCTTGATTAACTTGTGCATTGGCGTTCCCTTGGGGCTCATGGTGGGCTGGGCCGGTGGAGGCCTAGAAAAAACTTTCACCTGGTTAACCAATATCGTTTTGTCCTTTCCTCCCTTCCTCTTGTCCATGGCCTTTGCAGGAATTTTGGGCCAAGGCCTGGGTAACATCATCATTGCTGTTTCGTCTGTCGGCTGGGTTCCCTATGCCCGGGTCATTCGGAACATGGTGGTTTTAATGAAGGACCAAGAATACGTCTTGGGAGCTAAAACCATGGGGGCACCTGTACCCTATATCCTTAGAGTTCACATCCTGCCCTTTGTCTTTAAACCCATTTTAATTATGGCCTTGATGAGTATTGGAGAAGTGGTCATGATGATTTCCGGATTTTCCTTCCTGGGCATTGGGGTCCAACCCAATGTGTCCGAATGGGGCATGATGCTCAACGACGCCAAGTCCTATATCCGGTCCATTCCAGGCCTGGCCATCTATCCAGGTATGGCTATTTTAATTACAGTCGTGACCTTTAACCTCTTAGGTGAATACCTAAAGAAACAAGAAAGGGTTGACCTATGGAGAGACTAATTGTCAAGGACCTGACCCTAGAAATCAAGGATAGGGTCCTCTTAAACCATTTAAATTTTGAATTAGAAGCCCACGAATCCTTGGGCATTGTAGGGGAAAGCGGCAGCGGTAAGACCCTCTTTTCTAGGCTCTTAATCGGCCGAAAACCCCAAGGAGCAGACATTCAAGGAGAATTGACCTATCGGGATTGGGATATTTTAAAATTAAAGGAAAAAGACTGGCAAGAAATCCGGGGACGGAAAATTGCCTACATTGCCCAAAACCCCCATGGCCTCTTTAATGAAATGCAAACCATAGAGTCCCATGGACTGGAAGTTCTAACCAGCCTTTTAAAAATATCAAAAGACCAGGCCCGGGAGAAGTTCGTCCAAGCCATGGAAGACTTCAACTTGGAAAACAGCCGGGACCTTTTGAAAAAATACCCCTTCCAACTCAGTGGAGGGATGCTCCAAAGGGTTATGCTGGCCATGATGATGGAATTAAACCCCTACATGGTTATTGCCGATGAACCCACCTCAGCCCTGGACAGTTGGAATGCAGAAAATGTAGCTGACCTCTTGATAATTTGCAAGAGCAAGGGGACCCAACTCTTGGTCATCACCCATGACTACCGGCTCCTTAAGCGCCTGGTAGACCGGATCGTCATCCTGAAAAAAGGCGATCTCATTGAAAGTGGTCCCTTGGAAGAAGTGTTAAAAAACCCCAAGAGCGAGTATGGCAAGGCCCTTCTGGCTCCTAGAACCTATAAGCGCTACCGGGATATACCAGAAAAGAGGGATTATGGATTTAAAGATTGAAAACTTAACAAAATCCTATAATGGAAAAACCGTTTTAAAATCGGTGAACCTGGAAGTAAAGAGTTCTACTTGTTTGGGAATCATGGGGGAAAGCGGCAGTGGCAAGTCCACCCTGGGACGCTTGGTTGTAGGACTGGAGAAGCCCGATGGGGGACAGATCTACTTTGATGGCAAAACCGTCAAAGACCGGACCCGTCTTGAAAGAAGACAACTCCGTAAAAAGGTACAAGTGGTTTTTCAAAATGCCTATGGAGCTGTAAACCCCAACTTTACCATGAGAATGGTCATGGAAGAACCCTTTAAATTCATGGACCAAAAGCTGGATAAAAAAGACCGGGATGACAAAATCAAAAAGACCCTGGACCAAGTAGGTCTGGGCCACCTTAACCTAGATGAAAACGCCCGGAGACTCAGTGGTGGACAAGTCCAAAGACTCTGCATCGCCCGGGCCCTAATCCAAGAGCCAGAGATCCTTCTTTTAGACGAAGCCCTAAGTGGTTTGGACTACCTGGTCCAAAAACAACTCCTCCAACTCCTGGTCCATATCAAGGAAAGACATAATTTAAGCTACCTTTTTATCGTCCATGACTTCCTACTGGCCTATGGCCTTTGCGACCAAGTCATTATCATGGACCAGGGAGAAATCGTTGACCGCTTGGACATCCAAGATGGCCAAGAGATTAAAAAACCCACCCACCCCATGTCCGTCAAACTTTTGGGAGACTTCTTCAAACAAGGAAGAGATAGTAATTCCAACTAATATTTGATATAATAAATAAAAAAACGAGGAGGTTTTTTTATGGATGATGGTGGGGGGTTTAGTCTACCACTCTTAATCATAATTATTCTAACAATTGTAAATGGTCTTTTTTCCGCAGCAGAGATGGCCTTAGTATCATCCAACAAGGGGAAAATACAAGAAAAAGAAGAAGATGGGTCCAGAAAGGCCCGCCTGCTTTTAAAGGTTACAGGCAAGCAGACACAATTTTTATCCACCATCCAGGTGGGGATTGTCCTGACGGGTTTTTATTCAGCTGGTCTAGCTGCCAAGGACCTGGCTCCTTATATAGTCAGTCATTGGGGTTTAAATCCTAGCCTGGCCTTTATCCTGGTGATTTTTGTCCTGTCCTTTTTCTCCATCCTCTTTGGGGAATTAATTCCCAAGCGGATTGCCCTGAGAGCACCGGAAAAAGTAGGCTTAAGCCTGGTATCCTTTGTTGAATTCTTCCGGATTATCAGCCTGCCCTTTGTGGGGCTTCTATCTCTTTTAACAGGATTTTTTCTCAAGATTACAGGAAACTATTCTGACGATGTTGAAGAGCAAATTTCCGAAGAAGAATTAAAATCCTACATCCGGGTTGGGAAAGAACAAGGCGTTATCAACCTGTCTGGAGAAGAAATGATGGTTTCCATCATGGACTTTGACGACATCAAGGCCTATGAAATCATGACCCCCAGAACAGACCTCTACATGATCGACTATGACGAATTTACCACAGATACCATTTCAGAGATGCTGAAAACTGGCTATTCCAGAGCCCCGGTCTACCAGGAGGACACAGATAACATCATTGGTACCGTCTACATCAAGGATATTTTTGTGGAATACGCCAAGAGCCAGTACAAGACCATCAATATTGACAAAATCCTGAAAGAACCCTACTTCGTTCCCGAAAGTAAAAACGTGGACCGGCTCCTCAAAGAGCTCCAGTCCACTAAAAACTACATTGCCATTTTAATTGATGAATACGGAGGATTTTCCGGCATGGTCACCATGGAAGACATTGTGGAAGAAATCGTCGGAGACATTGAAGACGAGTACGATACCGTAGACCAGGGCATTGAGCAGATCAATTCCCATACCTACATCATCGATGGGTCCATGGACCTGGACGACATCAATGACGCCATCCATACAGACTTTGTTTCGGAAAACCACGAAACCCTGTCCGGGCTAACCATTGAACTATTGGGTTTTATCCCAGAAGAAAATGACAAGCAGCCCCACCAGGTCATCTATGAAAACCAAAACATCCTAACCGCCCTAAGCGTGAAGGATAAGAGGATTGAAAAAGTTCAAGTGGAATGCTTGGACCAAGCTAAGCACTAGGAAACTAGTGCTTATTTTTATGGTGGGATTTTTTTATGGTGGGATTTTAGAAGAAAACAATTGCAAAGAGGAAGCATTTAGCTTATAATAGAAATATAAGAAAATATAACTTTTATGTTCTTTCACTTGATGAAGGCTAAGATGGAATTTGGTGCAAGTCCAAACCGGTCCCGCCGCTGTAAACCAGGAGTGGGCTATCGAAACCACTGAAATTTTTCGGGAAGGGATAGTCTGTTAGGATAGGTAAGTCAGAATACATGCATAAAAGCTTGTGTAAGACGCGAGGAAACGTCTATTTACACCCTAATATATCTGTGCAAATACGGGCATTGGTGAATCCAATGTTTTTTTATTGGAAAAATTTGTTTATTTCTGGGCTGGAAACGGCCTATTTCAGGAGCATAAATCTTTGGGTGAAAGCATCTCCCCCAAGCTCAATTTTTGCTGCTTTCACCCCTCTCTCCATTTCAGCCTTAAAAAGCTTTTTCCACCTCTAAAATTTATAAATGAAAGAAGGGCGCTTGGCTTGACCAAGTGTCTTTCAATAAGTGGACAAAACTCTAAAGCACTACGAAGAAAAAAGTTATCATTAGCAAAAATCTAAGAAAACTTTACGGGAACGTAATGGTTTTGTAAAGAATTTTACTGGATTGTAACTGGATTTATTTCCAAAAACCTGCTATATTTATAACTTAGAAAAGGCAATGAACAGCGACTTTTCATGTTAAGTTTGTTTAAAGAAATAAGGATTGAAAAGAAATTTTGATCAAGGAAACCATTCGGGGCTTATTTCTATAAGATTTTATAAATAGGACCTATTCCTAAATAAAAAACCCTACATGGCAAACTTTCTTCTAAAATTTCCAAAAAAGGAGAAAAAAATGAAAAACACAAAAAAACAAGCACTTGGATTGGCTCTTGTCCTTTTATTTTCTGTAACAGGACAAATTTTTGCAGAAACGGAAGTAAAAGAAGATAAAAAAGATCCGGCAAAAGTAGAAACCCAAGCTCCTAAAAAAGAAGAAGCGAAAAAAGACGCTAAGGAAGAAGTTAAGAAAGACACCAAAGAAGACGCCAAAAAAGAAGAAGCTAAAGAAGAAGTCTTTAAGGATATCAAGGGCAACTGGGCTGAAAAGCTAATTGCAGAAAGCAAGGGCTATGGAATTGCCAATGAAAGCAAGGACTTCCAACCTGAAAAAGCCATTACTCGGGGAGAATTTGCCGTAGGTCTTGTCCAAGGTTTGAACCTGGGCCTGGGTCAAAGACAAAGCAAGGACTTCAAGGATGTTAAAGACACAGACTGGTATGCAGCAGACATCAATATTGCCACTGCCCATGAAATCATCTTTGGTCGTGGAGATGGAAACTTTGATCCCAATGCCACCATTACCCGTCAAGAAGCTTTCTCCATGTTGGCCAGAACTCTTGACAAGCAAAAAGCCAACCTGGCTGTTTTAGACCAATTTAAAGATAAGAAGGAAATTGACTCCTGGGCTCAAGAAGCTTGTGCTATAATGGTAGAAAAGAACCTTGTTAAGGGACGCCCTGAAGGTCTTGCTCCAAAGGCAGAAATTTCAAGAGCAGAAGCTGTTCAATTAATCAACCAACTAGCAGGCTTAAAATAAATTAAACTTATGGACAACTTAACATAAAATAAAAATCCCAGGCTTCTTGTTTTGGGATTTTTGTTTTTCGGGATGGTTGTGAGGGCTTAAGTCATGGGGAAAGTATCTTTTCTAGGAGATAAGTCCATGGGCAAATAAGAAAGGAAGGGTTTAAAATGGAAATTGCAATTTATGGAAAGGGTGGAATAGGCAAGTCGACAGTATCTGCAAATATTTCAGCCTCCCTGGCTAAAAGGGGGAAGAGGGTCTTGCAGCTTGGTTGTGACCCCAAGCATGATTCCACCCGGCTCTTACTCCATGGTCGCGATTGCAAGACTGTTTTAGACTATATGCGGGAGGTGGGGCCCCTGGACTACCAACTGGCTGATGTGGTCCACCAAGGGATTTATTCCATTGACTGTGTAGAGGCTGGGGGACCGGAACCTGGTGTGGGCTGTGCCGGCCGGGGGATTTTATCTACCTTTGAGCTCTTAGAAAATTTGGGCCTGGACAGGAAGGACTATGACTTTGTCCTCTATGATGTTTTAGGTGATGTGGTTTGTGGGGGCTTTGCCGTTCCCCTAAGGGACCAGTATGCAGAAAAAGTCTATATTGTCACTTCCGGGGAATTTATGTCGGTTTATGCGGCCATCAATATTTTACGGGGTCTGGCAAATTATAGTCAAAAGGGTCCCCGGGCTGGGGGCTTGATTTTCAATGAAAGGGGCTTTGAGGGAGAACTCCAAAGGGTGGAAAGATTTGCCCAAGCAGTGGGTCTACCCATCCTGGGAGAAATTCCAAGAGATCTGATTTTTGCCGCCTGTGAACGCCATGGCCAATGTGTGGTAGAGGGGGCTGAAGATTCTCCCGTGGCTTTGGAAATGGACCGGATTGCTGGTAAGATTTGGGACCAAAGTCGCTTATATCCGGCCAAGCCCCTGGGGGACCATGAATTGGAAGAGGTGGTTTTGGGCCACAAAATCCGCAAGGAAGTCCCCGAAGAAGCGGGAGGGCCCAAGGAGAAAAACCCCAGCCAGGGTCGGGGGACCTATTCCAAGGCCCTGGTCAAGCAAGAACCCCTTCACGGTTGCGCCTATAACGGGGCCATGAATATTGCCGTCCAAGTAAAGGACGCCATTATCATCAGCCATGGGCCCAGGTCTTGTGCCAACCTGTCCTACCAGGCCATTTCTTCCCTGGGTCGGAGGTCTCTTTTTGAAAAGAAAAAGATCCTTCCTGTCCAGGTCCATCCCAAAATCCTATCCTCGGAATTGGGGGAAGACGCCATGGTTTTTGGTGGCATCCAGGACTTGAGAAGGGTCCTCCAAGAAGCCCTGGAGAAAAAACCGGCCCTGGTGGTCTTGGTTACCACCTGTCCTTCGGGAATTATTGGAGATGATGTAGATGGGGTAAGGGACCTGGCAGGACCTGAAACGCCTATCTTGGCCTTAAAAACCGATGGAAATTTATCCGGGGACTATATGCAGGGGATGATTTTGGCCTACCAGGAAATTGCAAAATTTTTGGTGGACCCCCAGGAAAAACCCGACCCCTACCTGGTAAACCTCTATGGGGAAAAACCCATTGCCAATGCCACCAGTGGGAATTTTAAAATTCTGGAGGACTGGTTGGGGGCCTTTGGGGCCAAGGTCCACTGCCGTTACTTAAATGAGACTTCTACAGACTCTGTCCGGACCCTCCTAAGGGCGGGTCTCCACCTGCCGGCCTACCATGATTATATGAATACCATCCTGGAAGATTTTTTCAAAAAGACCTATGACCTGAACTTCTTTCCCCATGCCCTGCCCATTGGCTATGAAGAATCCATGGACTTTATCAAGGCCCTGGGCCGCTTTTACGGCAAGGAAGAAGTTTCAAAAAAAATCATGGCCCGGGAAAGGGAAAACTACCAAAGGCAGATGGACAAGTACCGGCCCTACCTCCAAGGGAAGAAACTCATGGTGGTGGCCTACAACAACAAGCTGACTTGGATTTTAAAAACAGCCCTGGACCTGGGCATGGACATTGTCAAGGTGGGGATGATTAACTTTTCCCAAGACGTCTACCCGGAAAACCCCTTTAAGGACAAGATCTTGGATTGGGAAGTGGACTATACGGCGGAAAAAAGACGGCAGGATGTGAGCCGGCTTAAGCCTGACCTGGTTTTGGCCAACTACAACGGCCCCAACATGGACGATGCCCCCTACCATGATACCATTCAACTGACCCCAGAAGGGGGCTTCCAATCGGGAATTGCCTTGGCCAAGAGGTGGGTGACGATTTTCCAACAAAATGTACAAGAAGGGTGGAGGAAGGATGAAAAATACTTTAGAAAATATCAAGGCTGACAGTTTTTCCGGCTTGATCTTTGGCCTGGAAAGCCTCCGGGGAGGGATGACCCTCCTAAACGGCCCTACCGGTTGTAAGTTTTATCATTCGGCTGTGGTGGATGGGGCCCTCTTAAGGTCCGTTTCTTTTGACCCCCAATCCTATCCCCAGGAATTTTACTTTGGTCAAAGCCGGGTTCCCTGTACCTACTTAGATGCCAAGGACTATGTCTATGGCGTGGAAAAAAAGCTCCAAGATCTTTTGGAAGACATTCGAGACCGGAAGCCTGATTTTTTGGCCGTGGTGAATTCTCCGGGAGCAGCCCTTATTGGAGATGACCTGGAAAAAATCGCCAGCCGGGTTCCAGGCCTACCCTTGACGGTTTTTATTCCCACCCCTCTGTATTCTCAAGCCTTTGGAAAGGGTTTGAGTCAGGGCCTGGTGGCCCTCTTGGAAAAACTCCAACCGGCCCAGTTACCTGTGGAAAAAAACCGGGTCAACCTCCTGGGCTTTTCCCTCCTCCAAAACCATGTTATGGGAAATATTGCCTGTCTGAAAGACCTCTTGTCCAAGGCTGGTTTGGAAGTAGGGACCTACTTTTTTGACCAGGGACTGGACCAAATCAAGGATCTGAGAAGGGCCAAGCTCAACCTTGTCCTGAGTCCAGAAGACGGTCTGGACCTGGCAAAATATTTAAAGGAAAAATACGCCATGCCCTATTGGATTCCCCCCAAGGGCCAGCCTGTGGGTTTTGATGCAACGGAAGCTTTTTTCAAGGACCTGGCCCGGATCCTTCCCATGGATTTGGATCCAGTTATGGAAGAAATCCAAAGAGCCCGGGGCCGAGCCTACATCTTTTTGGCTCGCTATTCGTCCCTTTTGGGATTACCCAAGGGGGCTGGTTACTCTCTAAGTGGACCAGCGTCCCTCCTCTTGCCCTTCCAGGATTTTTTGAAAAACTATCTGGGTATGGTGCCGGGGCAAATTACCTGTAGCCAGGGGTCCTACCCGGCCTTTGAAAAAATCTTAATGGAAGAAAAATTGGCCTCCTTGGACCGGGTCCAAATGGTCTTTGGGGATGGCAATGACCTGGCCCAGGCCATGGCCCAAGACAAAAGAGTCCGGGGCCTGGAAATTCAAGGTCCCACCATGGGCTACTTGGATGTCTTGGAAAAAACCCTCTATGGTCCCCAAGGAGCCCTCTATATTTTAGAAAAAGTCCTCAATGGTTTAAAAATGGGAGATGAAGGCTATGGAGACTAGGGAAAAAAATCGTCTGGTAAGTCTTTTGTCTGGCCTGGTTATCTTTATTGGTATTCCCGGCCTCTTGATTTTTGGCATGACGGTTTTAAATGATCGAAAATACCTCTTTATCAGCCTATGTATCTTGCTCCTAACCAGCCTGCCCCTGCTTTTTCTCTTTGAACGCCGGGGGGTTAAAACCAGAGAGTTGATTTTAATTGCCGGTCTTTCAGCCATAGGAGTGGCCGGCAGGATGGCCTTTTTTTGGATTCCCCATGTAAAACCTGTGGCGGCCGTAACCATTGTTTCAGCTATTGCCCTGGGGCCTCAAGCAGGCTTTGTTGTAGGGGCCATGATTATGTTTGTGTCAAACTTTTCTTTTGGCCAGGGCCCCATGGGCCCTTGGCAGATGTTTTGCTTTGGCATTATTGGCTTTGTCGCCGGAAGCCTGTTTGACAAATTCAAGCTTCCCAAAAACAAGTGGACCATGGGAAGTTACGGATTTTTATCGATTTTTCTCTTTTTTGGGTCCATTATGAACCCCATTTCCGTCATTAGCTTTTATGAAGAAATCAATAAGGACATGATTGTCTTATCCTATCTTCGAGGACTCCCCATTGATTTGATCCATGCAACAGGGACCTTTGCCTTTTTATTTTTCTTTGGGGAAAGTTTTTTGGAAAAAATTCAAAGAATCCAGGTGAAGTATGGCCTCTTAGATGATCGGAGCTAGGCCTATAGAAAAACCCCCTCCAACTAGAGTGACCCCATAAAGTTGGACCTAATCGAGTAAGCATTTCGCTTACTCGATTTTGTTTTTACATAACATTCGTTCTATGCGGATTGCATGCGTTCACGGTATTGCTTTGGACTTAGACCTCCTAACTTTTCTTTGATTCGATCTTCGTTGTAGTAACGGATATATTGCTCAATTGCCTGCACCAGTTCTTCACGACTACGGTAATTGTGGCCATAGTAGATTTCTCTTTTCAATAGGCTAAAGAAGTTTTCCATAGGTGCATTGTCATAGCAGTTGCCTTTTCTTGACATACTTTGGAAAATATGATGTTTTTCTAACATGGCTTGGTATGCGGTCATTTGATAACCCCAACCACGATCGGAGTGAAAGGTCCGTCGATAAGGACAGGCCTTTGTTCGCTCAATGGCTACTTCTAAACCTTGCAGCATGGTGACTCCATTGGGCTGATCGGATAGGACGTAACTGATGATTTCCAGGTTGTACATGTCCATGTAGGGGTCGAGATAGAGTTTCTTTGTTTGAAGTTTCCCGGTCTTATCTTCTTCATAGTATTTAAATTCTGTGGTGTCTGTGGTAATTTTTTGCAAGGGGATGCTGGTATTGAACCGGCGGTTGATTCGGTTTTTCTTGATTTTCCCCACGACGCCTTTGTAGGAATTGTACTTCTTGTATTTCTTACCATAGGAGTGGACTTGAAGACCCATGTCTTGGACCAATCGTTGCACTTTCTTTTTGTTCACCACCTGGCCCCGGTTCTTTAATTCCAGATGAATGCGGCGATAACCATAGTCTTTGTGTTGGCTCCGAATGACAAGGATTTCGTCTTTTAAGGATTGATCCTTGTCTTCTTCGGACCATTTTTTCTGCCAATACATAAAGGTGGACTTTGGGAAATGGATGGCGGCAAGAATCTCTATTAGTTGGAATTGTTCTCGGAGTTTGGAGACAATCTTCGCCTTTTGTTCATTGCTTCTTCTTTCTCCAAACTCCTGAGCTGTTCCCAGAACATCTTTTGAATGGTAAGTTTCCGATTTTCTGCCTCTAATTCTTTGATACGATTTTCCAATGCTTCGCGTGTGGAGGCGTCGATGGATTCGCTTTTCTTTACAGTTTTTGGTGGTTGGTTGTGGTCATTTTTCTTTGTCACAGGTCTCCCTCGCTTGTGCGGGAGCAGCCCCTCGATGCCCTTCTCTCGGTACTGTCTTCGCCAATTGACAATCATGGACGGATTCGTCAAACCGAGTTCGAGGGCAAGTTGTCGGTAGCTGCATTCGCTCGTTTCATAGCGTGTAATAGCTTCTAACTTAAACTCTACACTATACGCACGATTATTTCTAGAGCGCATTAAGCCTTCATCGCCATAATTTTTGTAATTGCTAATCCATAGCCTGAGAACGGACTTCTCGATTTGGTATTTCATTGCTAAGGCTTGATAACTTGTTTTACCACACAAGTACTCCTCGACGATTTTCTTCTTCAATTCGTAACTGTATTTTGCCATTAAAAGACCCCCAAAGGTTGGATTTCTTGGTCCAACTTTTGGGGGTCAGTGCAACCCAGAAAGTGGGGTTTTTTAGGCTTGTTTTAAGGGGAGGTCCAAGCTAAAGGTGGAGCCGGATTTTCCGGTGGAGGATACGTAGACCCTACCATGGTGGAGGAGGACGATTTTTTTCACAATAGACAGGCCCAGGCCTGTAGAGGGAATGTTGGAAGAAAAGTTCTTGTCCAGCTTGTAGTAGCGGTCCCAAATGTAGGGGAGGTCTTCTTCCCTGATGCCGGGTCCTTGGTCTTTGATGGAAACCAGGACTCGGTTTTTTTCCCGCTTTTGGGTGATTTGGATTAGGCCGCCTTGGGGGCTATGGGCCATGGCATTGACCAGGAGGTTGTAAAGGACCTGGTTGATCTTATTTTCGTCGGCCTCCAGACAGGCATCTTGGTCGCAATGGAAGGAAAAACGCAAGTTCCGACTGGGGTCCAGGGCCTGGAGTTGGTGGATGGTGTCCCGGATGGCCTGGCTAAGATTGTAGTTGCTTAAATCCAAAGGGAGGCGACCAGCTTCTAGGGCGGACTTGTTTAAAAGATCTGAGACTAATTTAGACAGGCGGGTGACTTCTCTTAGGATGATTTGGCTTTGGTCCGGGGTGACTTCCTGGGGAAAGTCATGGATGAGTTCGGCCTGGGAGTAGATTAAGGCCAAGGGAGTCCTCAGGTCGTGGCTGACATTGGCCAAGAGTTCTCTCCGGTCTTGGTCCAGGAGGGCCAGGTCTTTAGAGGCTGTGGTCAGGGTGTCAGAAAGTTCTTGAATTTCTTGGTAGCCGGATTCTTGAAAGCTTGCCTGGTAGAACCCCTTGGAAAGTTTTTTGGCTTTTTGGTTGAGTTGGACAATAGGTCGGGCAATCATCTTGGAAAGGTAGAAGGCTGCCAGGCTGGAGAGAATCAACATAATGATGGAAACTAGGGTCAGCTGGTAGCGGAGGGTGGAGATGGTGGCATCCACAGGACTTAAAAGGGCGTAAAAGGTCAGGGAGATTTGGGACCCATCTTTCAGGGTGTAGATGTGGTCTTCTTTTAAGATTTTGGGGCCCGGATCTAGCTGAAAGTAGTCTTCCAGGAGGTAGGGAATTTCGAAGTCTTTGCTGACTTGGACCACGATATTTTTCGATTTCTCCAATTCTTTTAAAATGACAGGAAGGTCCGGGGAGTTAATGTGACGACCAACAAGACGGATGGCTTCCCGGACTTCTTTTTCCCGAATCATCTCATAGGTATCGGACAAAAAAATGGTTTGTAAGCTCCATAAGAGGGCTAGGAGGAAGAGGTTAAAGGCAAAAAAGAAGAGGAAGATTTGCTGACGGAGGGGTTTATTTTTCATCGAAACGGTAACCATATCCCCTGAGAGTCACAATGTTTTGGGCATAGGGCCCCAGGGCCTTTCTTAAAAGTTTAATGTGGGTATCCAGGGTCCGGTCGTCTTCTTCCTTGTAGCCCCAAAGGTCTTCTAGGATCTGGGACCTGGACTTGGCGATGCCCTTGTGGGCAATAAAGTAAAACAAGAGGGAGTATTCCATGGGGGCCATGGACACTTCTTGATCTTGGATTAGGACTTTTTTGCTGGTAAGGTCTACCTTTAGGTCCTTATATTGGTAGATTTCATGGGGACTCGTTTTTTGACTCCGTCGAAGGATGGCCTGGACTCTCAGCATGATTTCTCTGGATGAAAAGGGCTTGACCACATAGTCGTCCACTCCCAATTCAAAGCCAATAATCCGGTCAAATTCATCTCCCTTGGCTGTCAGCATCAAGACTGGGACCTGGGAAAAGGTCCGGATTTCTTTTAAGGCTGTAAAGCCGTCCATGACGGGCATCATGACATCCAGGATTAAAAGGTCGAAGTCCTCTTTTTGGCAGAGGTCCAGGGCCTCTTGACCATTGCTGGCTTCCAGGACCTGGTGGCCGTCCAAGGCAGCATAGCGCTTTAGGCTGTCTCGTAAAATTTTTTCATCATCACAAATAAGTAGTTTTGCCATATTTCCTCCTAATTCTTATTTTATTATAACAGGAGCCTAGAAAAATCCCTAGAAAAAGTCTTTTTATGGAAGAAAATTGGAGAAAATGGGAATCTTGGCTCTTTCTCTTTACCCTGGTAAAAAACTGTGCTACAATATGAAGCATGTATCTAAAATGGCGGGATTTGACTAGCAAGGCCTTTAATTTTAAACTTTTAAGACCTGGTCCGTCCAAAGCCATGAAAAAATTCTAAAGGAGGGAGATGCACATGAAAACACAAAAGAAGTTCAAGTCCAAGTGGGGATTTTTATTAACCTCTGTTGGATCAGCTGTGGGTATGGCCAATGTATGGGGCTTTCCATACAAGGTATCTAGTAATGGCGGAGGAAGTTTTTTAATTTATTATCTCTTGTTTATTGCCCTATTTTCTTACGTTGGTTTATCGGCAGAATACGCCATTGGCCGGCGAGCTGAGACAGGAACCCTAGGCGCCTATGAATATGCCTTTCGTTCAAATAAAATGCATGGACTGGGAAAATTCATCGGTTATTTGCCTCTTTTAGGATCAATTTGTATATCCATTGGCTACGCAGTTATTATTTCCTATATCTTAAAGTCCTTGGTGGATTCTTTTACGGGGACCTTGATGACTGTAGACACCCTGGCTTGGTTCCAATCTTTTGCCCTGGAGGGTTTTAAGGTTTTACCCTACCACTTTATCGTCGTCTTAATTACCCTATTAACTTGTATTACGGGAGCCCATTCTATTGAAAAGGCCAACAAGGTCATGATGCCCTTGTTCTTTGTCCTTTTCGTATTTTTAGCCATCCGGGTGGCCTTGCTTCCCAATGCCTTGGAAGGTTACAAGTTTATCTTTACGCCAAATCCGGCTGAGTTGACAGATCCTACCACCATTGTCAATGCCATGGGACAAGCCTTCTTCTCCCTATCCATTACAGGAAGTGGGATGATTGTCTGTGGAGCCTACCTATCCAAGGAAGAAGACATCGTCTCTGGGGCCAAGCAAACAGCAATTTTTGACACCATAGCTGCGTTTGTAGCTGCCCTAGTTATGATTCCAGCCCTTTTTGCCTTCCATCAAGACCAAGTAGGGGGACCAGACCTACTTTTTGTTATTTTACCCAAGATCTTGCAAGAAATCCAAGGGGGACAAATTTTTGCTATTGTCCTTTTTGTAGCGGTCTTATTTGGAGGGATTTCCTCTCTACAAAATATGTATGAGGTGGTTTGCGAATCCATCCTCCACCGTCATCCCAAGCTATCCAGAAAACTAGTCTTGTTGATGATTGGCCTGGTATCCTTTATTCCTGGAATCTTTATGGAAGACATTGTCCACTGGGGTCCCTGGATGGACTTGATTTCCATTTACATTATTCCTCTGGGAGCGACTTTAGGGGCCATTAGCTGGTTCTGGATCCTTAAGAAGGATGAATTGTTAGATGAAATTAATACAGGCATAGGTGGAAAGAAACCCTATGGAAATACCTGGTATGCTTTAGGAAAATACCTCTATGTTCCCCTATCCATCCTCTTATGCTTAATTGCCTTGATTTTTAAGATTGCCTTTTAAAAAAAAGTCCCCATTGCTTGAAAGCAATGGGGACTTTTTTAGTTTAAGGCCAAAGAGGATGGCAGTTTTTAAATTCTTCTAGACTCAAGCGGCGCTTACTCCGATAGATTAGCCCCTGGCTATAAAAATGGTCCAGGTAGATTCCCTCCAGGTGGTCTTCCAGGAGGTAGGCAAAAAAGGAGTCCGGTAGTTGCTTTTGTAAGAGGGGGTCGTCCTTGAGGCGGCTTTTCAAGCAGGCAATACTAAAGGGACGATTTTCAAGAACTAGGGAGTCTAGGGTCTTTAGGAAATGGACGATGTCTTCTTTGGAAACCCCTAAATTCTTGAGATAGGTTAGGTTGACAATGGTGGTTTGGTCGTAGTGGAAGAGGGAAAGGTTCTTCTTTAACCAATAAAAATTACTGACAACATTGGCCAAAGACCAAAATTTTTTACTGAAGAAGTCTTCTTTATACTTTGTTTCCTTAGAAAGGATAGCTCGGAAAAAGTCACGGGCATAGCGGTAATTTTTGGAAATACAGTAGTTTTGATAGACCTTATAGCCCAATTGACGAAGGCTTCTAGAGTTGATATAGTTGGGCCCCAGCTGGGGATAGGCTTTTTGAAATTTGTCTTGGAGGTCCTGGATAAAATAGAAGTCTTCAGTAACCTGCTTTTTAAAATCGGTAAGAATGTCTGGGGGTAAAAGCTCTTTTTCCTTGTTATAGATTCCATTATAGTAGTAGGGTTCCAGGCACTTCATATAGGTGGCCACAACTGATTTTTGCTTGACCCCATATTTTTTTTCATAAAGCCGGGCCAAGTCATGGCTGGAAATGGGAGAGTGGTCACTTAGAAGCTGGAGCATTTGGTCTGTCCGGTGGCCTTGGCCAAAGCGAATATTTGGCATCCGTAAAAATTTCATTTGAGGGTAGTCTTCCGGAAGACAAATTTTCCTTAAGAGGTTGTGGAGCTCGTATTCATCTCGGATGTCATACTCTTTCATCAATTGGGGATGGTGGGTGAAAAAATACTTGGTGGAATACTCTACATCCTTGTATTGGTTCAAGGCAAGCTCTCTTAAAAGCTTGGAAAAATCGTAGCTGTAAAAGGGATAATAGCGAAAATTTTTTCTAAAACTCCAAAGAATTTCCTTGGAAGCAGATAGTTTAGACATTAAGTTATGGGGCAGGACAAACAAAGATGGATGGCCATCCAACTTGTGTTGGACCATGAATTTTTTGTAGATGGCAAAATAGTCTAAAAAATTAATTTGGTCCAGGGCATACCTGGTTAAAAGATAGCGGTGGATGATAAATTTAGATTTTTTTACCATGTCACCCTCTAGCTGGATATAGGAAGAATTCAATAGGGTCTTTAAATTGACCAGGGCATAGTCTGGAAGTTTGGGGTCTGTCAAAAGGTCACTTAAGGGGAGCTTTTGGCTTTTGGAATAGTTGAAACGGGTTTGAAGATAGCCATAGGCCAAGGGGTTGGAAAAAATTTTCTCAAATTCTTGGGCAGATAAGCTGTAGTTTTGGATAAAGTGACGGAAGGAGTCTTCCTGGCAGATGATGTTTTCCCTATTCAAAAAATCATTCATCTCTTTGATAATTTGTCGGACTCTTTCCCGGGAGAGGTCCAATTCCTTGCCAATTTCTTCCAAAGTAGCTCCCTGGATTCGAAGCTTGTAGAGTTGACATTCTCTTTCTGGGAAAAAGAGGTCCAGGCAGGCTAAGATAGAGGGAAAGGTGGGGTAGTAAAGGCCCTGAGACAAGAGGATTTTTTCCTCCTTGACAAGGGTGTCCACCAGGTCTTGGAAAAAGGGCTTGAGGGATGGTAGGGGAGGGCAGAGGCCTTCCAGGTCCCTTAAGCTTAAACCAGAACGATTGTGTCTTAAGTGGGACAGGATATGGTTTTGAATACTTGCTTGGAAGGAATCTAGGCTATAGATTCTTTGTAAAAGACTAGGCTCCTTTAAAAGTTGGTCATATGTCCAGGGGCCGGGATTGTCATCCAAAAAGTTACCAGTAAGGGTTAAGAGGTCTTGGTAAAGGACTTGTGGGGATTTTTTCAAGTTCTGGTTGATATCTAGAATCAAGTGGCTGGAAAAACTTTCTGCTGTCAAAGGACCTTTTTGGCTGAAGGGAAAGGTTTTAAAGGCCTTAAGAAGGCGGTCAATTTCCTTTAAGGAAGTTTTACCAAAGTGGGGGATGGCTCTTAGGTCCATTAAGCTGGCCTCCACCAGGTCCTTTAGAGAATAGACATGGATGGAATGAAGCCCCCTTAGACAGCGATTGGATAGGTCCAAGTCTGTAAGGATAAAGTCGTTATGTAAGTAGCCTTGAGGGTCCAAAAAGAAATAATCTTCTTCATTTTCCTCAATCAAGGTTTTTTTCAGGCCTTGGATTAGGTCAGAAACCTCAGCAATAGAGGCCGACCCTAAGTTTGGAACCTTTAAAAGGTCAAGCTTGGGCAGGGCCAGGAGGTCTTTAATCTGGTGAACCCCATAATTTTTCAGGGCATTGACAGACCTTGTGGATAAATTTAAAGAAGTGATAGAAAGATCTTGGTTAATAGAAGCCATAATAATCCTTTCCTAGAAAAGACCTTGAAAAATTGGTCAAGAGGGTTGGGAACCCTAGGGGTTTGCTTATCGTTTAACAATCTAGTTTAAAAATATTATAAAATATCCCCTATAAAAAAGCAAGAATTTGGCCTAATAACTAGAAAGAAAAGAGATAAATTTGATAGTTTTTATTTTGCAAGGGTATATATCCTACAAATAAGGTTAAAGGGAGGATACTATGGGTTTTTTTGATTTCTTATTTTCACATAAGAACAAGGAAGAAAGATTGGAAGAAAGACGTCTTGAAAGGCAAGAAGAGGCGAAAAAGCAAGAGGAAGCAAGACGGAAAGTCCTGGAAGAAGAAGGAGTTCTTTTATCCAGCCTAACAGAGGATGAGGACTTGGAAGGTCCCCAGGAAGAAGTGGATGATTTGGAAGAAGACTTGCTTTTGGCAGAAGAAAAACAAGGCCAGGAAGCGGACCTAATAAAGGAAGAAAAGGTTCAAGAAGTTGAGGAGGCAAAGGAAGAGGGGGCCCAAGAAACTGAGCCTATCAAAGAAGAAACTAAGGTCCTAGAAGAAACTCCCCAAGAGGAGGTAAAGGCTCCAGTCCAAGAAGACTTGATGGACAAGCCCCAAGCCCCCGTTGATTTTCGGGACTTGACCCTGCTAAAGGTTGGAGAAAGTTTGGACCTGCCCTCTACGTCCAAGATCCAAAAACTCAAGGTGACCAAGGTAGCTGACGAATTCTATGACCTATCCTTTGAAAGCAATGGCTTTACTTACGAACGCAAGAGAATTCACCAAGATATCTTAAAAAACCACCTGGAAAACTATCAAAAAACTGGCAGCATGGTCTTGAAGAGTTTTCGCCAATAAAAAAATAACCTAACCCTAGGAAGTGTCCCTTGGGTTAGGTTATTTTTTATTTTAAAATTCCAAATTCATAGCCATTGTCTTTAAAATAGTCAATGAGCTTGTTTACAGAATCGGCTGTCAATTGCTTATTTTCGGCATCGTGGGCCAAAACTACAGCAATACGGGTTTGCTTGTTGAGTTTTAAAGACTTATGGACATATTGGACCTGTCCCTCTGAAGTCGTAGGACGGTCAGACTTGGGTTGGGCATCTCCCACCAGGCAATTCCAGTCAATCCATTGAACGCCAAGTTTTGCCAAGGCATCGTCACTGGACCCCAATTCCTTCCAGGATTGGTGGCCACCAGGATAGCGCCAAACGCTAGAGTGGAAATCGGGTCCAAAAAATTCTTTTAGGAGTTTTTGAGTTTCTTGGGCTTCATAGCGAATCCGATCGGCATTGCCAAAGCGACCTGGGTAGAGCTTGCTGTAGTCATGACTTAGGCTGTGCATAGCAATTCCATGGCCTTCCCGGAGAATCCTACGAAGGGTATCTTCATGCTTACTTCCCAGGTTTCGTCCCACTAGGAAAAAAGTAGCAGGAACCTGGCGGTCCTTTAAGGTGTCTAGAACTTGAGGAGTAATGGTGTTGTTGGGACCATCGTCAAAGGTTAAAAAGGCAATCTTCTTTCCAGTATAGTCCAATTTGCCTTCGGTAATTTCCCGAATTTTTTTCGTGGAATAGGCATATTTTTCAGCAGCTTGGATGTGGTTGGAATTTTTCGCCAGGGTAAAGTTAAAGGCGGTAAGCTTGTCCCGGGCAATATTGGAAAGCTCTTCAATAGAAGAATAGAATACATTGGACCGGTCTGGATCTCCTGATTTTTCGCGATCTAGTTGTTGGATATACCACAGGGCCACATTTGCTTGAGCATGGTTACTGGTCCGGCTAAAATGGGCCACAATTCCTCTTAAAATCGTAAAAATAATGACTAAAAAAAGTATACAGAGGATATAAAATATCCGACGACGTCTTTTTCTCTGTTGCTGTCTGCGAAGACGACGTCGGCGTCGTAATTGTTCTTCGTTCATCAAATCCCTACTTTCTGATAATCATTATACAACATAGTGACCATAAAAGAAAAGTCAATTCTTTTGATAAAAATCGTCATCAGAGAGCCGACAAATCTTCTTTTTATCATCTCGGATGGCTAGGATAGTCTCTACAATAATTTTAATAGTGATGTAGAGGGGGGTGGCAATTAAGGCCCCCAGGACCCCAAAGAGGTTCATGGAAATTAAAACCACAATAATAACAACAAAGGGATGGATGTCCATCTTGTTTCCCATGATATTGGGGGTAATCAGGTTGGATTCCAATTGTTGGACCACAACGGTAACCAGGATAGCCTTGATAACCATAGAAAAGTCTACAGACATGGCCACCAAAACGGCAGGGACACAGCCGATAATGGGCCCGATAAAGGGAATGAAGTTGGTAAAGAGGGCAATGATAGCCATTAAAACACTATAGGGAAGACCAATAATTAAAAAACCGATAAAGGTCATGGCTCCCAGGACGACAGCTACAAGGAGCTGGCTGGAGATATAGGTTTTTAGGGTTTCGTGGATTTGGATTCCCATGTGGTTCAAGCGTTTTTGGTAGGGACCCCGGAAAATTTTTTCTACCAATTGGGCGAAAAGATCTTCGTCTTTTAATAGATAGAAGATACATAAGAGCCCCATGATACATTGGGTGGCAAAGCTGGATACGCTAGAAAAGGCTCCTCCCAAGTAGCCGGGAATATTGCTGGCGACTTTCTGCAACTTGGTCTCTAGGTCTTGGAGGTGGTGTTGAAGGTTTAAATTATTTTGCATCCAGGTCACCACTTCATTGTTGTCCTTTAAAAAGCTGTCCAGGTTGAGGTTGTAGTTCATGAGTTGGCGGACCTGGGTGATGATGACATTGGATAAAAGGCTAAATAAAAGAACAATTAGAAGCAAGAAAATAATAAAGGTAATAACCGCACAAAGGGTCTTATTGGAGATGTAGCGGTTTAAAAATAATTTTAAGGGTCTAAGGGCATAATAGATATAAACCGATAGGATAATGGGTCCCAGGATATAGATAATGACACTATAAACGGGCTTTAAGAAGTCCTTGGTTAGGCCTAAAAGTAGGATAATAACCAGGACTAGGCTGATATTTAATAAAACTTTTGTAACTTGGTTAGTGGATTCTTTCATATACTTCCCTTCTTAATCTTCTTCAAAGAACTCTTCCTTCTTTTCTTGGCGGTATTTTGTCATGATTTCACCAAAGAGGACAGCTGTTGTAGGGGGAGTGTAGGTAATGGCGTTGGCACCAGCTTGGATGGTGGCTAAAATTTGCTCTTCATCATTTCCGCCAGTGGCGATAATGGGGAATTCAGGCCCTACAATGCCTCGAATTTTTTTCACTAGCTTGGCAGTATTCTTTCCTCCAGAAACATTTAAAATCCGGGCGCCGCTTTCCACCTTGCCAGCGATATCATCATAGCTACTAACTACTGTAGCTACAATAGGGATGTCCAGGATGTCATAGAGGTCTCGGATGGTTTCATTGTTAATAGGGGCATTGACCACAACTCCATGGGCTCCATGGAGTTCGGCATGGAGGGCGATGCTAACGGTTCTTTGGCCAGAGGTTACCCCTCCTCCTACTCCGACAAAGACAGGAACCTGGCTGACATTTAAAATGGCATCAATAATGGAGAGTTGGGGAGTAAAGGGATAGACTGCCATAACAGCCTGGGCATTGTGGTTTTCCAAGATGGCCACATCTGTAGAAAAAATTAAGGACTTAAAGCGGGTTCCTAGAACCTTAATGCCACTGGCCCGGTAAATAGTCTCAGGAACAGTGACAATTCTTTGTTTTAAGCGGCCCTTGACTTCAGGGACGAATTTACTTGGTTTTGTATGTAAGGAATTTTCAGACATAAGATAACCTCTCTTTCATACATTTATTTTAACACAGGTCCAGAAAAATTCCATAGCTAGAGTCCGAATTTAATAAGGGTGAAATAAAGGTAGAAAACTAGAAAAAAAGCAAGATATTTCTGCTTTTCTCAAAAGGATCTAGGGGGTCAAAAGGCCCATAAAACCTTGACAAAAGTCCATCATATGGTAGTATGAAAAGAGGAAAATATTCGCTTTTTAGCATGCGTTTTAAGCAAAAAAAGGAGGAAGCAATGACAATTCGTGTAGCAATAAATGGATTTGGACGAATCGGACGGGATGTTGTCCGGGGAATCTTTGAAAGAGACCATGTAGACTTTGACCTAGTTTGTATTAACTGGAGGGGGAAAAACACCAAACAACCAGCAACAGATGGAGGTCACCACGATGCAGACGACCTGAAAAAGATGGCTCACCTGCTAAAATATGATACAGTCTACCGTAGATTTGAAAAGGAAGTAGACATTTGGGAAGACGGCCTGGTAATTGACGGAAAGAAGATTCGTGTTACAGACCGAGACGACCCAAAAGACCTTCCCTGGAAGGACTTAAAAGTAGACCTTGTTATTGATTCTACCGGGGCCTTTAACACCCGAGAAGGTGGGGAAAAACACCTGGCAGCTGGAGCTAAAAAAGTAGTCTTTACTGCACCAGTTAAGGGCGAAGACATCACCATTGTCATGGGAGTCAACGACCAAGACTATGATCCAGAAAAACACGACATCATCTCCAATGCTTCTTGTACCACCAACTGCTTGGCTCCAATTACCAAGGTCATATTAGATGAATTTGGCATTGAAAGAGGCCTTATGACTACAGTCCATGCCTATACCAATGACCAAAACATCCAAGACAACCGTCATAAAAAAGACATGCGTCGGGCCCGGGCTGGAGCAGAAAATATCATCCCAACAACAACAGGAGCTGCCAAGGCCGTCGGAAAGGTTATTCCTGAAGTAGAAGGAAAGCTTACAGGCTTTGCCCTAAGAGTTCCTGTTCCAACAGGATCTATTGTGGATGTGACCTTTGAAATTTCTAGAGAAGCCAGCGTGGAAGAAATCAACAAGGCCATTAAGGATGCTTCTGAAAATGCCTACAAGGGTATTATTGCTTATACAGATGAACCCATTGTCTCTTCAGATATTATCAAGGATCCCTGCTCCTCCATTTTTGATTCGGAACTAACCTTGGTAAAAGACCGCTTGGTAAAATTGGTCAGCTGGTATGACAATGAATGGGGTTACTCACAAAGAGTTATTGATTTGACAGAAAAGGTAGCCAATAGCTTGTAAAGGGGGGTCTATGAAGACACTAGATCAAGGAAATTTTAAAGGAAAAACCGTATTGGTTCGGGTGGATTTCAACGTTCCCATGAAGGATGGTGTCATTACAGACACCACCCGGATTGAACGGTCTCTAGAAACCATCCAATACTTAAGAGACCAGGGGGCAAAGATTGTTCTTTTAAGCCATCTTGGCCGCCCCAAGGGTCAAGCTCAAGAGGCCATGTCCCTGGCTCCAGTAGCTAAAAAATTAGCCGAATTTTTAGACAGTCCCGTACAATTTTTAAAGGATGACCAAGTGGTTTCAGAAGATGTGAAAAAGTGGGTTAAGGAATTAAAAGAAGAGGAAGTGGCCCTTTTAGAAAACACCCGCTTTGTCAAGGGAGAAGAAGCCAATGACGATGCCTTTGCAGACCAATTGGCCAGCTTGGGGGACATCTATGTCAACGATGCCTTTGGAACCAGCCATAGGACCCATGCTTCCAATGTGGGCCTAGCCAACCGCCTACCCTCCTACCTGGGACGTTTGGTTGAACAAGAACTCAGGGCCTTCCAACCTGTGCTGACAGAACCGGAAAGACCCTATGTGGCCATTCTAGGCGGAGCCAAGGTCAGTGACAAGATTGGTATCTTGCAAGAATTGGTGGAAAAGGTAGATGGCCTAATCATCGTTGGGGCCATGGCCTTTACCTTCTTAAAAGCCATGGGCCTTGAAGTGGGTAAGTCCTTGGTTGAAGACGACAAATTGGACTTGGCCAGAGAAATTATGGAAAAGATTGCTGATAGGGACATTGACTTCATCCTACCTATAGATGTGGTTGTAGCCAAGGAATTAAAGGCCAATATTGCCTCCAAGCCTGTGGCTATTGAAGACATTGATCCTGAATTGGCAGGATTTGATATTGGACCCCAAACGGTTGAACGCATTAAGAAACTCTTAATGACGGCCAAGACAGTGGTATGGAACGGACCGGCAGGGGCCTTTGAAGTGGAACCCTTTGAAAAGGGAACCCAAGCCATTGCTGAAGCCTTGGCTGAAAGCCCCGCCTTTACTATTGTTGGTGGAGGGGATTCTGCTGCAGCTATAGAACAACTGGGCCTGGCTGGAGAAATCGACCATATATCCACTGGAGGAGGAGCTAGTCTGGAACTCTTAGAAGGCAAGGTCCTACCAGGGATTGATGCCGTTGAAAGGAGCAGCCATGCGTAAACCCATTGTTGCCGGAAATTGGAAGATGAACTTAACGGCCCACCAAGCTGAGGCTATGGTGGAAGAACTCTTGAGCCTGGGCCAGGCTCCGGAATCCGTTGAATCCATCTTGATTCCAAACTTCCTTTGCATCCCCCTTCTTGCAGAAAAATTAAAGGGCACTGGCTACCAAGTTGGAGCCCAAAACATGTCTAGTGAAGACCAGGGGGCCTTTACTGGGGAGATTTCTTGGGACATGCTCAAGGAATTTGGCGTTTCCTATTGTATTATCGGTCACTCGGAAAGACGGACCCTTTACCTGGAAAACAACAGCCAAATTGAAAAGAAGCTGAGAAAGGCTGTAAAAACTGGAATTAAGCCCATCCTCTGTGTGGGAGAAAGCCTGGAAAAAAGACAGGCTGGAGAGGCCAAAAAACGGATTGAAGGCCAAGTCCACCGGGCCCTGGTAGGCCTAGACCGGGAGGACCTTCAAGACTTGGTTATTGCCTATGAACCCATTTGGGCCATAGGGTCCGGCCAAGCAGCGACTCCTGAAGATGCAGAAGACATGTGCCTGACTATCCGCCAATGGATTGAAAAGGGCTATGGGTCAGACCTGGCAGAGAAAATCCGCATCCTCTATGGAGGATCTGTCAAGCCAGATAATATTGCCAGTTTCATGGAAAAAGAAAACATTGATGGGGCCCTAGTGGGAGGTGCCTCCCTAAAGGCCAAGGATTTTTATGGATTAATTGAGGCGACAAAAAATGCCTAGTCCAGTCATGTTAATTATTTTGGACGGCTTTGGCCTAGCCGGTCCAGGTCCTGGCAATGCTGTAAGCTTAGCCAAGACCCCCAACCTAGATGCTCTTATGGCTAATTATCCTGGGGCCAAACTCCAGGCATCTGGCCAATATGTGGGCCTACCCCAGGGGCAAATGGGTAACTCAGAAGTTGGCCATATGAATATTGGTGCTGGTCGGGTGATCTACCAAAGTCTCACTAAGATTGACCGGGATATTGCCCAGGGAGATTTTTACAAGAAGCCTGTTTTAAGACGGGCCATCCAAGAGGCCTTGGACAAGGGGAAAAGCCTTCACCTTATGGGGCTGTTGTCCAAGGGTGGGGTCCATTCCCACCAAAGGCATCTTTATACCATCTTGAAACTTTGTAAGGACATGGGCCTGGACCGGGTCTATGTCCATGCCTTTTTGGACGGAAGGGACGTATCCCCCCATGACGGATTGGCAGACTTAGAAAGTTTACAAGAAGAGATTAGGTCTCTGGGAGTGGGAGAAATTGCCACAGTAACAGGTCGTTACTATGCCATGGACCGGGACCAACGCTATGACCGGATAGAAAAAGCCTACCGGGCTGTGGTTCAGGGGCTAGGAGATAGGACTGATGATTTTTGCCAAAAACTCCAGGCTAAGTACCAGGCAGGAGAAACGGATGAGTTTGTCCAAGCCATGGTTGCAGCCGACTACCAAGGTATGGATCCAGAAGATAGTATTATCTTCTATAACTTTAGACCAGACAGGGCTCGGCAACTAACCAGGGCCATAGTGGATGAAAATTTTGACCTCTTTTCCAGACCCTTTGTCTACCGGGGATATTTTGCCTGTATGACAAACTATGACCGGGCCATTGAAGGGGTTCATATTGTCTACCAAGAAGAAAAAATTACCAATACCCTGGGAGCCTACCTATCCCATTGTGGAAAAAAACAGCTGCGGATTGCTGAAACGGAAAAATATGCCCATGTTACCTTTTTCTTTAATGGTGGAGTGGAATTACCCAATGAGGGAGAGGACCGAATTTTAGTTCCTTCTCCCAAGGTGGCAACCTACGATTTAAAACCCGAAATGAGTGCAGTAGAGGTGACAGACAAGCTGGTAGAGGCAATTTTAACAGCTAAGTACGATTTTATTTTATTGAACTTTGCCAATCCGGATATGGTAGGGCATACAGGGGTGGTTTCAGCAGCCGTCAAGGCAGTAGAAACCGTAGATAGCTGTTTGGGAAGAATCCTAAAGGCCCTAGACCAAGTCGGTGGCAAGGCCTTGATTACTGCAGACCATGGAAATTGCGAAGTCATGGTGGATGAAAAGGGACAGGCCATGACCTCCCACACCAACAACCAAGTTCCCCTGGTGGGATATAAAATAGATGGATCTTTAAGAGATGGGGCCCTATGTGACTTGGCACCGACGATTTTAGATATCATGGGGCTGGAAAAGCCCGAGGAAATGACAGGAACCAGCCTAAGAATGGAGGAAATATGAGTCGAATTGTATCAATTGATGCCTTGGAAGTTTTAGATTCCAGGGGAAATCCAACAGTGGAAGTAGAAGTTGTAACTGAATTAGGAGGCCTGGGTAGGGCTATTGTTCCCTCTGGAGCATCTACAGGGAGCCATGAAGCCGTTGAATTGAGAGACGGTGGATCTAGATACAATGGCAAGGGAGTGGAAAAAACCGTTGAAGGGATTAACACCATCCTGGCCGATGAATTGTACGGCATTGATGCAACAGACCAATTGGGGATTGACCAAGCCTTAATTGAGCTTGACGGGACAGAAAACAAGTCCAAGTTTGGCGCCAATGCCATTCTAGGAGTTTCCTTGGCAGCAGCCAAGGCAGCAGCGGATGAGTTGGGACTTCCCCTCTACCAATACCTGGGTGGACCCTGTGCTCGAGTCTTACCAGCTCCCATGATGAATATCTTAAATGGGGGCCAACATGCAGACAACAATGTAGACATCCAAGAGTTTATGATCATGCCCCTAAAGGCAGAGACCTTTTCTCAGGCCCTGCAAATGGGAACAGAAGTCTACCATGCTCTTAAGAGTGTCTTAAAAGATGCCGGACTATCCACAGCTGTAGGAGATGAAGGTGGTTTTGCTCCAAATATTGAAAGCAATGAGCAAGCCTTGGAATATATTGTCAAGGGAATTGAAAAGGCAGGCTACAAGCCGGGAGAAGATATCTACCTGGCCCTAGATGTTGCTGCTTCTGAACTTTATGACTCCGCCAGCAAGACCTACAAGTTGGAAGGGGAAGGGAAAGAAAAAACAGCCCAAGAAATGGTAGACTGGTATGGGGAATTGATTGAAAAATACCCCATTGTTTCCATTGAAGACGGCTTAAATGAAGATGACTGGGAAGGTTGGGCTGTTCTTACCAAGGCCTTGGGAGAAAAAGTTCAATTGGTGGGAGATGACCTGTTTGTTACCAATACCAAGCGTCTCCAAAGGGGAATTGATGACCACGTAGCCAACTCCATCCTAGTTAAGTTAAACCAAATTGGAACCTTGACAGAAACTATGGCAGCCATTGACCTGGCCCACCGCCATGGTATGACTGCTGTAATCAGCCATAGAAGTGGAGAAACGGAAGATGCCACTATTGCAGACTTGGCCGTAGCCGTAGGCTGTGGGCAAATCAAAACAGGAGCGCCCTGCCGTAGTGACCGCTTGGCTAAATACAATGAGCTTTTAAGAATTGAGCACGAACTGTCTGGCCTAGGCCACTATGTTGGTAAAGAACGGTTGGTTCGGTGATTTTATACCTTATCCGTCATGGTAAGACGGTAGATTTTGATGAAAAGGGTCGGCCCTTGGGGGACAAGGGTCGTTATGTTTCCCAAGAGGGCTTGGAAGAGCTAAGGGAAAAATTTGAATCCTTAAAGGAAGAAATCCAAGGGGAGGATTGTCGAATTTTCACCTCCCCCTACTACCGGACCCGGCAAACAGCCAAGGTTCTCCATGAAGTCCTTGGGCTTCCGGTGGAAGTTAAATCCTTTAAGGAAGTGACTCAAGCTTTTTATTTAAAAGAGTGCCTGGACGAAGTCCGGGAGCAGATTGTTTGTGTCATTAGCCACGAACCCTATATATCACAAATGATATGGGACCTTGCCAAGAGAAATGGACGAGTTCCCATGGGGAGCATTCATAAAATAGAGATAGACCAGTAGGAGAGAAAATGGACTTATATCAATCAATACGATCACTTAAAGATTATCCAGAAAAGGGAATTACCTTCCGGGATATGAACCCCCTCTTAAAAGACCCCCAAGCCTTTCAAGAGGCCTTGGACCAAATGGTGGACAAGGTCAAGGACTTAGACTTTGACCACATTGTAGGGGTGGAAGCCAGAGGTTTTATTTTGGGAGCAGCTATGGCTCATGAATTAAAGTGTGGCTTTGTTCCGGTGCGCAAACCCGGAAAGCTGGTAGCAGAAGTCATACAAAAAAGCTACAGCCTGGAATATGGGCAAGACAGCCTGGAAATTCAAAAAGACGCCCTGGATCCAGGAGACAAGGTCTTAATTGTAGATGACCTCATTGCCACCGGGGGAACCTCCAAGGCTTCTAAGGACTTGGTAGAGGCTCTGGGAGGACAAGTAGCTGCCTTTTGTTATTTAATTGAATTGAAAGACCTGAATGGGCGCAAACAGGTGGAACCTACATCGGTGTATTCCATCCTTCAATATTAAAAAGAAAATAAAAAAGGCTTGTGGAAAATAAAAAATATTTTCCACAAGCCTTTTTCTTATTTCAATCTCATTTTAGCAGGGAAGCCTTGGCCTCCTTGTATTGGTCCATAAGGTCTAGGATAATTTCTCTAGCGGGTTGAATCTTATCAAAATAGGCCAAACCTTGACCAGACATAACAGATCCCCATTCGGTATCTCCCAAGCTAGCAGCTCGGTTACCAGCCCCTCGGGCCATGGCATCAAACTCTTCTTGAGAAGCTCCCTCTGCCTCTAATTTTTGCAGTTGGTCTGTGAGGCGGTTTTTTACTACCCGGACGGGGTGGCCAAAGGAAGCTCCGGTAACCAGGGTGTCGGAGTCAAGAGCATTAATAAGATAGTTTTTATAGTTGATATGGATGGGACATTCTTCAGCCAAGAGGAAGCGAGATCCAACTTGGACCCCTTGGGCCCCCAAAACTTCAGCAGCTAGGATTTGCCGACCTGTATAGATTCCACCAGCGGAAATAACCGGAATATCTACAGCGTCACAAATAGCAGGCAACTCTGCCATGGTGTTTAGAGCACCAATGTGGCCTCCAGCTTCGGCCCCTTCAAAAATACAGGCCAGGGCTCCAGCTTCTTGGACCTTTTTGGCCATCTTTACATTACCAACCAGGGGTAAGACCTTGATGCCGGCCTTGACCCAGCGGTCAAAATAGGGCAGGGGATTTCCACCACCACAGGTGATATAGTCTACACCTTCGTCAATGACCAATTGGGCCAGGTCTTGAATTTGAGGGTGGAGCAAGACGACATTTACAGCAAAGGGCTTGTCGGTTGCTTGTTTGATCCGGTGGATATTTTCGCGAATTTCTTCCAAGGAAAAGCCTCCAGTAGCTAAAACTCCCAGGCCTCCAGCTTGAGAAACAGCTACAACCAGGTCTGGAGTAGAGATATTGGCCATGCCTCCCTGGATAATGGGATAGTCTATATTTAATAAGTTTGTTAATTCCATGAGAACTCCTTTAACTAGTAACATTTCTTTATTTTCTTTATAGTAAATTATACAAGAAAAGGAGAAAAGATGATAGGTTTATTCTGGAGAAAACCATAAATTTTCCCCAGAAAGACTTGCATTTTACCAAGTAAATGTGTATACTATATTTAAGGTCAAAGATGGTCAATAAATCTTATTGACGCAGAAAGGAAGAGTGCTTATGGAATATAAAGATTATTATAAAATACTTGGTGTCGATAAGAAGGCGGACCAAAAAACCATAAAATCCCACTATCGGAAGTTGGCAAAAAAATACCATCCGGACTTAAATCCTGATGACAAGGTAGCCCAAGAAAAATTTAAGGAAGTTTCTGAGGCCTACGAAGTCTTATCAGACCCGGAAAAGAGACAAAAGTATGATACCTTTGGCTCCAACTACAACTTCCAAGGGGGCGCAAATTTCGACCCAAGTCAATATGGCTATAGCTATAGTTCTACAGGAAATGGGTCTGATTTTTCTGACTTTTTTGACCTCATCTTTGGAGGATCCAAGAAAAGGGACAGCGGCAGATCTGGCGGCTTTGATTTTTCGGATATTTTTTCCGACCTTGGAGGCCGTCGAGGAGGCCGGGGGAGCAAGAAAGCCCAAGACATTTATGAAAGTGACCTAACTGTATCCATCCAAGATGCCTACCAGGGAACCACCAGGTCCCTGGGCCTAAACTACCAGGGAAAAACCATTGATATTGATGTAAAAATCCCGGCGGGGATTACCGATGGGAAGAAGATTCGAGTCAATGGGGCCAAGTATGGCCTGCCGGGGTCAGTCCTCTTTAAAATCCACGTAATGGATGGGATGAACCTATCCCTAAAGGGGCTTAATTTAACTAAGTTGGTGGAAATTACACCAGCCCAAGCAGCCCTAGGAGACCACATTACAGTGACAACCCTGGATGGAAAAATCAAGCTCAAGGTCCCCAGCCATGTAAAATCTGGTCATAAACTCAGAGTCCCCAACAAGGGCTTTAAGGATATGAAGGGAAAAAGGGGCGACCTCTATATTGAATTTAAAATTAGCCTACCGGCCAAGTTATCGCCGGAAGAAATAAAATGTTATGAAGAATTAAGAAAGTTGGAAAAAGACGCAAATAAATAAAGGAGGCGGGTTACAATGAATTTTGAACGATTTACACAAAAAAGTCTTCAAGGGGTCCAAGGGGCCCAAACACTTGCCCAAAACTATGGCAATTCTGAATTGAAGCCCCTTCACCTTCACAAGGTCCTATTGGAAGACCCGGAAGGCTTAATTCCAAAAATTTTAACCTATATGAATATCTCTGCGGATGCAGTCTTAACAGACTTGATTTCCGCCCTTGACCGCCTGCCCAAGCAAAGGGGTGGGTCTGTGTATCCTTCGGCAGATTTTCAAAAGGTCCTACAAGATGCCGAAAAAATTGCCAAGGACTTTAAGGATGACTATGTCAGTGTAGAACACCTCTACCTGGCCCTGATGGATGCAGATGACAAGTCCATCTTTAAAAAATATGGCATTGATAAGGATGGCTTTTTAAAGGCCCTCAAGAAGATTCGAGGCAACCAACATGTGACAACAGACAACCCTGAAGCCACCTATGAAGCCCTACAAAAGTATGGTCGGGATGTGACAGAAGATGCTAGACAGGGTCGGATGGATCCTGTCATTGGACGGGATGATGAAATTCGTAATGTCATCCGGATTTTGTCTCGTAGAACCAAGAACAACCCTGTTTTAATTGGGGAACCTGGTGTGGGAAAAACGGCCATCGTAGAAGGCTTGGCCCAAAGAATTATCAACAAGGATGTGCCAGATGGTTTAAAAGATAAGACCATCTACTCCCTGGACATGGGGGCTCTTATTGCTGGGGCCAAGTACCGGGGAGAATTTGAAGAAAGACTCAAGGCAGTCTTGAATGAAGTCAAGGACTCCCAAGGGCAAATCCTACTTTTTATTGATGAAATCCACACCATTGTTGGCGCTGGGAAAAGTGAAGGAGCCATGGATGCTGGCAACCTCTTAAAGCCTCTTTTGGCCCGGGGAGAACTCCATATGATTGGGGCCACGACCCTGGATGAATACCGCAAGTATATTGAAAGTGACCAGGCTTTGGAAAGGCGCTTTCAAAAGGTTCAAGTGGCAGAACCCAGCGTAGAGGACACCATTTCCATCCTCAGGGGTCTCAAGGAAAAATATGAAATCTACCATGGGATTCGAATTTCAGATGGGGCTGTCATTGCAGCTTCTACCTTGTCTGACCGTTACATCACAGACCGATTTTTACCTGACAAGGCCATTGACCTAATGGACGAAGCCTGTGCCATGTTAAGGACGGAAATTGAATCCATGCCTACAGAAGTAGATGAGGTTCGTCGGAAGATCCTCCAATTGGAAATTGAAGCCCAGGCCCTGAAAAAGGAAAGTGACGATGGGTCCAAACGCCGTTTGGAAGGTTTAGAAAACGAATTGGCAGAAGAAAAGGCCAAGTACGACTCCTTGAAGGCCCAATGGGAAAATGAAAAGAAGGCCCTAGAAGGACAAAAGACCATCAAGGAAAGAATCGACCGGGTTAAGCACCAAATTGAAGATGCAGAAAGACGCTATGACCTGGAAGAATTGTCCCAATTAAAATATGGGGAACTTCCCAAACTCCAAGAGGAATTAAAGGCCAGCATGGGGAATGAAAGGCCAAAAAACTCCATGGTTAAAGAAGAAGTTACGGAAGAAGAAATTGCTCAAGTTGTCAGCAAGTGGACAGGGATTCCTGTAGCCAAGTTGGCCCAAACAGAAAGAGACAAGCTCTTACAAATGGACAGCCTCTTGAAAAAACGGGTCTTTGGTCAAGACCAAGCCATTGACGCTGTTAGCGATGCTGTTTTACGGGCAAGAGCCGGTCTAAAGGCTCAAAACCGCCCTATTGGATCTTTTATCTTTCTGGGCCCAACAGGGGTTGGAAAGACAGAAACAGCCAAGGCTCTGACAGAACTTCTCTTTGACGATGAGCGAAATATGATTCGGATTGATATGAGTGAATACATGGAAAAACACTCAGTTTCTCGTCTGGTAGGATCTCCTCCAGGATATGTGGGTTATGATGAAGGAGGGCAATTAACCGAAGCAGTTCGTCGGGCCCCCTACAGTGTCATCTTGTTTGATGAAATTGAAAA
The DNA here is from genome assembly GCF_900232945.1 of Urinicoccus timonensis. Lineage (GTDB taxonomy): Bacteria > Bacillota > Clostridia > Tissierellales > Peptoniphilaceae > Urinicoccus > Urinicoccus timonensis. The sequence continues at coordinate 485,277 of NZ_OCTU01000001.1, read as the reverse complement.
GGCCCATCCTGATGTCTTTAACATCCTGCTTCAAGTCTTGGATGATGGCCGGTTGACAGACAACCAAGGCCGGACAGTGGACTTTAAAAACACCGTCATCATCATGACTTCCAATATTGGGTCTTTGGACTTGATTGAAAGCATTGAAGACCACGGGGAAATCACTCCGGAAGCTCAGGAAAGAGTCCAAGGCCAATTAAAGGCTGCCTTTAAACCGGAATTTTTGAACCGGATAGATGATATTGTTCTCTTTAAGCCCCTGGGCAAGGACGAAATGGACAAGATTGTCCGTCTCCAAGTCCAAGTAATTGCAGACCAATTAAAAGACCGCAACATCCATTTAAGCATTGACGAAGATGCAGTGGACTATATTGTAGACCAATCCTTTGATATCCAATACGGGGCAAGACCTGTCAAAAGATATATCCAAAGGACCCTGGAAACTAAACTCAGCCGCCTGATCATCCAAGGGGATGTCCAAGATAACGACAATCTCAAGGTAGTCAAGGGGCAAGATGACCTGGACATTGTCCACAGCTAAGAATAAAATAGATTAAAAAGTACCCAAGGAAAGTTTTTAAGCAAGTCGTTTAAAAGCATCTTCCTTGGGTATGCTTATTATGGAGTGAAAATTTCCATTAAAATAAGATGGAAGAAAACTTCCTTAAATTTTTCTTAAAAAGCCCAAAAGAAAAAATAAAAATAAGTTTTATTTTTCTAAGTAAGGCCATAAAAAAGTGTAAAAGCTTGTATTTTACAGAGAAAGAGCCTTTCGTCAAATTTTGGACATATTGACATTTTAAGGAGAATTACAGTATAATGGTAATGAACATTGCAAGCGGTTTAGCGGGATCAAGCAATGCATCATTTGTACGATTGTAGCTTAAAATAGTTAGTGTAAAAAGGAGTATGTTACTATGAAAAAAGTAGTCATCGCAAGTGCAGCTAGAACACCAGTAGGTTCTTTCGGAGGAGCATTCAAAACTGTTCCAGCTGTTGAATTAGGAGTTATTGCAGCTAAAGAAGCCATCAAACGCGCAGGAATTGAACCAGATCAAGTAGAAGAAGCCGTTATCGGTAATGTTTTACAAGCAGGTCTTGGTCAAAACGTTGCTCGTCAAGTTGTTCTAGGCGCAGGATGTCCTATTACAACACCAGCTATGACTTTAAATAAAGTTTGTGGTTCTGGTTTACGTGCAGTATCCCTAGCAGCTCAAATGATTAAAGCTGGAGATGTTGACGTTGTATTAGCTGGTGGTACTGAATCTATGTCATGTTCACCCTATGTTATTCCAGATGCTCGTTGGGGAGCTCGTATGAACGACAAAAAAATCGTTGATGAAATGATTAAAGACGGTCTTTGGGATGCTTTCAACGACTATCACATGGGTATCACTGCAGAAAATGTTGCAAAGAAATACAACATTACTCGTGAAATGCAAGATCAATTGGCTGTAGTAAGTCAAAATCGTGCAGAAAAAGCTCGTGCTGAAGGTTTATTTGATGAAGAAATCGTACCTGTAGAAGTTAAGGGACGTAAAGAAACAAAAGTAATCGACAAAGATGAACACATCCGTGATGGAGTTACTCTAGAAGGTATTTCCGGTTTAAAACCAGCTTTCTTAAGAGATGGTAGTGGTACAGTAACTGCTGCTAACGCTTCTGGAATCAACGATGGTGCTGCTATGTTAGTTATCATGAGCGAAGAAAAAGCAAAAGAACTTGGAGTAAAACCATTAGCTACAATTGTAAACTACGCTTCTGCTGGTGTAGATCCAACAATCATGGGTACTGGACCAATCCCATCTTCCAGAAAAGCTCTTGAAAAATCCGGTTGGGAAATTAAAGATGTAGACCTAATTGAAGCAAACGAAGCATTCGCTGCACAAGCTAACGCTGTTGCTCAAGAATTACAATTAGACATGGATAAAGTAAATGTAAATGGTGGAGCTATTGCAATTGGTCACCCAATTGGAGCAAGTGGAGCTCGTATCTTAACTACTTTATTATATGCAATGAAACAAAGAGATGCTAAAAAAGGTCTTGCAACATTATGTATCGGTGGCGGTATGGGTACAGCTCTTACTGTAGAACGTGACTAATAGGGTTTCAAACAAACCTGGAAAGGAGTGAGGATATGGCCTATAAGCATTTAATCACGGAAGTAAATGATGCAATTGCTCTAGTAAAAATTAGCAAACCCGAAAGTTTAAATGCCCTAGACAGCGAGGTTATTACAGAACTCAACGATTGTTTTAGGAAGTTAGATAGCGACCAAGAAGTAAAGGTAGTGATTATTACTGGAGAAGGAAAGAGCTTTGTTGCTGGAGCAGATATTGCAGAAATGTCTAGCCTCAATGCAACAGAAGGTAATTCCTTTGCTAAAAAAGGTATGGATACCTTCTTGTTAATTGAAAAGCTATCCAAACCAGTTATTGCTGCTATTAACGGCTTCGCTCTCGGTGGAGGTTGCGAGTTATCCTTGGCTTGTGATATCCGAATTGCCTCCAAAAAAGCCCTTATGGGACAACCGGAAGTTGGTCTAGGCATCACTCCTGGATTTGGCGGAACCCAAAGACTTGCTCGGACCATTGGACCGGGCAAGGCCAAAGAGTTGATTTTTAGAGCCAACAATATTAAGGCCGATGAAGCCTTAGAAATTGGCCTAGTCAACAAGGTAGTTGAACCTGAAGAATTAATGGATGAAGCCATGAACATGGCCAAAGAAATTGCATCCAAGTCTCAACTTGCTGTTCGTTATGCAAAACAAGCCATTAACAATGGTCTGCAAACAGATATTGATACAGGAATGGATATTGAAAGAGCCAACTTTGCCCTTTGCTTTGCAACAGAAGATCAAAAAGAGGGCATGAAGGCCTTTTTGGAAAAGAGAAAACCCGATTTTAAGGGATGTTAACCACTTTCGACAAATTCTCTAAGATGTGTTAGGAGGAAATAGCATATGAAAATTGGTGTTATTGGTTCAGGAACTATGGGATCTGGCATTGCTCAAACATTAGCCAGCAAGCACGAAGTAATTATTCGGGATATTGCTCCAGAACAATTGGAAAAAGCAATACAAACCATTGATAAAAACTTAAGCCGTAGTGTGAAAAAAGAACGCATGACAGAAGAAGAAAAACAAGCTGTTCTAGCAAACATTAAAACAACAGACAAGCTTGAAGATGTTAAAGATTGCGATTTAGTCATTGAAGCTGCAACAGAAAATGCAAAAATTAAAAAACAAATTTTTACAGAACTCTGCCAAGTTTGCGATGAAAAAACAATCCTAGCATCCAATACCTCTTCCTTATCCATTACAGATATCGGAGCAGCAACCCAAAGACCTGACAAGGTCATTGGAATGCACTTCTTTAACCCAGTACCAATGATGAAATTGGTTGAAGTTATTCGCGGAATGCTTACTTCTGACGAAACCAACCAAAAAATCATTGATATTGCCAAAGAAATCGGCAAGACTCCTGTTCAAGTAGAAGAAGCTCCTGGCTTTGTTGTAAACCGGATCTTAATTCCAATGATTAACGAAGGAATTGGAATCTATGCAGATGGTATTGCCAGTGCAGAAGATATCGATACAGCCATGAAGCTTGGTGCCAACCATCCCATGGGACCCTTGGAACTTGGGGACCTCATTGGCTTAGACGTTTGTCTAGCCATTATGGATGTTCTATATACAGAATTTGGTGACAACAAGTACCGGGCTCACCCACTTCTAAAGAAGATGGTTCGGGCTGGACGCTTGGGTCGCAAGACTGGACAAGGCTTCTACGACTACCGCAAATAAATAAAAGAATTTTCCTGCAGGTTGACCAAGGTCAGCCTGCAGTTTTTTTATTTTAAAAGCTCCGGAATAAAAATTGAAAAGCAGAAAAGATGTTGAAAATTACCATGAACTTATGTAAAATAAAACTATAGACAAGGATTGGAGTGAAAATCATGGTTGGAAGAATCTTCGAAGGATTTGGACTTAAAAAACAAGGCTCTCAGGGGCTAGTTTTGCCCAAGTTCAACCATGACAAGTATCTAACAGACCCTTGTCCTCAAGTCCATAAGAGTAGTTTTTTTAAAAAACATGAGATAAATCAAGGAGTTTACGCAGACCCTTCCTGTGGATACATAAGCGGGAGGGGAGAAGATGACCATTGGGCCCTTTTTGGGGGTTCTTTGCGGCCATTTACCTGCTAAACTCCTTTATTTGTGTAAAGATTAACTAGACTACTTGAAATTGGGTATAAATGAAAACGAAGATTAAAAGGCCAAGAGTCAAAATGGGGGTGAGAATATGAGTGATACTGCTGTTGAAAAAATCCAATTGGCTGAAAAAGAGGCTGAAGAATTAATACTTGCAAGCAAGACCAAGAGTAAAGAAATCTTGGAGCAGGCAAAAGAGGAAGCAGAATCTTTATATAAAGAGCTTATAGACCAGGCTAGGGATTTGGAGAAAAAGAAAATCCAGGACATGGAAAAACAAGCCCAAGAAGATTCTCAAGACCTTCTGGTCAAGACAGATAGCCAGGTCGAAAGACTTGAAGAGATGAAAAAGCAAGACTATCCAGAGCTTGTGAAATCGATTGTAGAAAAGGTTGTGGTTTAGTGGCTATTGTCGACATGAAAAAGTTTCGACTTTTCTCTTTTAAGGAGAAGAGGCGACCACTTTTAAATGAATTACAAAATTTTGAAGATGTATACCTAGTTGAAAGTAAGTCCGAGGAAGAAGACCTTAGCTACAATAGGGAAGATATTGTTAGCCTTGATTCCGCTATCCACCAAGTCAAGTTTGTTGTTGATTTTTTGGAAGATTACCAGGATGAAAAGACCAAACTGAAAGAGCTTATTGATGGAAATAAGACTCTTAGTCTGGAAGAAATCCGGCAAAGGGCCCAATCTTTTTCCCATCGAGGCCCCTATGAAGAGGTCTTGGACATCTACCATCGGATCGAAGATGGACATACGGATATTGAAAAAATTTCCTCTCGGATTGAAGAATTAAAACCTTGGGAAAAACTTTCTATCGCACCCGGCGACCTAGATAAGTTTACCAGGGTCACCGCCATGACAGGCCAGGTTTCCAGTCGCTACTCTCAAGAATTTGAAAGGGAGATTTTGGATCTGGACTATGCCTACCTGGAAAGGATCAGCCAAGATAAGGACTATAGTTATTACTTGGTGATGGTGGAAAAAAGCCAAGAAAAAGACCTGGCGGACCTCTTTAAGAGGCTGGGCTTTTCTTCTGTGGACCTAAAGACCAAGTCTCTGGTCCGGGATGTTATTCAAAGAAACCAAGCTTTAATTGAAGAAAAAGAGCAAGAAATCCATCGGGCTGAAGACGATGCCCACAAGGCAACTTGTTATTTGGAAGACTTTCAAGTCTACCATGACTATTTAAAAAATGAGCGCCTTAAACTTGCTTCTTCAGAAAAATTTTTAACAACCAAAAACATGGATTTAATTGAAGGCTATATTCCCAAGCCTTCCTTGAAGGAATTTGAAGACCGGATCCAAAAGGTTTTGGGACAAGATTATTATCTCTTGACAGAGGATGCAGACCGGAATTCCCAAGAAGTTCCCATCCTCTTAAAGAACAACCGGCTGGTAAAGCCCTTTGAGCTTTTAACCAGTATGTATGCCTATCCTAAGTACAATGAAATTGACCCAACACCCTTTTTTGCACCTTTTTATTTTCTCTTTGCAGGGATTATGGTTGGAGACTTGGGCTATGGACTCTTGGTCTTTATTGGGACCCTCATTGCCCTAAAGTGTTTCAACCTGGACAAGGGGAAACGGCAATTTATTCAATTTTTTAACTACCTATCCATTTCAACCATGATTTGGGGATTGATTTTTGGTTCCTTCTTTGGAGGAATTGTTCCCATGCCGTCCTTAATTGACCCGGCCAACCAGGTTATGGAAATGGTTCTTTTGTCCATGGTTCTAGGTGGAATCCACCTCTTCTTTGGTTTGGGTCTCCAAGCCTATATGGATATCCGGGACCACAAACCCCTGGATGCCTTGTATGACGTAGGTTTTTGGTATATGACCCTGGTAGGGGCTATTGGAACAGGGATTTCCAAGGTCCTAACCATCCAACCAATGGTGGCAAAAATTTTATTTGTGACCATGATTATAGGTATGGTGGGAATCCTCTTGACGGGAGGTCGGGCGGAAAAAAGTATTGGTGGAAAGATTGGCTGGGGGGTTTATTCTCTCTACGGTCTAGCCAACTATATTGGGGACTTTGCTTCCTATTTCCGGCTCATGGCCTTGGTTTTATCCGGCTCTTTTATTGCCGTTGCCGTCAACATGATTTCAGGTATTTTATTTGGCAAGGGAATTTTAGGAATTCTCTTTGGCCTTGTTATTTTCTTAGTTTTCCAACTTTTTAATGCATTTTTATCCTATCTATCAGCCTATGTCCATACGGCCCGGCTGACTTACGTAGAAATGTTTAATAAGTTTTATGAAGGGGGAGGTCGTCCCTTCCGGAAGTTTGTTGAAGATTCTGAATATTTCAATGTTAAATAATTTAAGGAGGAAAGAATAATGACAGAATTAGCAGAATTATTTGCAGAAAATGGTGGTTTAGTATTGGGGGCAATTGGTGTCTTTTTCGCAGTAGCCCTAGCTGGAATTGGATCAGCCAAGGGTGTAGGAATGGCTGGGGAAGCAGCTTCTGGTATAGTCATTGAAGAACCAGAAAAATTCGGTAAGTCCCTTGTCCTACAATTGTTACCAGGAACCCAAGGTCTTTATGGCTTTGTAATTGGTTTCTTTATCTTTTTAAACCTTAAGCCAGAACTTAAGGTAGATACAGGCTTTATGTATATGATTTCCGGAGCCATCATTGGATTAGGTGGTTTATTCTCAGCCATTGCCCAAGGTAAGGTTGCTGTTGGTGGGATTAATATCCTGGCCAAAAATGAAGAACAACAAGTAAAAGGGATTATCTACGCAGTTATGGTTGAATTATACGCCATTCTTGCCTTTGCTATCTCCTTCTTCATCATGATGCAAGCCTAGGAGGAACTATGTCGAATTTAGATAACATTTTAGAAAAAATTCATGCCGATGCAGAAAATGAAGCTAAAGTTATCTTAGATCAAGCCAATAGAGAAAAAGAAGCCCTTTTAGCAGAAAAGAAAAAACAAGGAGAAGAAGACTATCATAGGATCCTTAAGAAGGCTGAAGAAGAGGCCAAGGTAGCCTATGAAAAGGTCAAATCTAAAAACAAGCTCAAGTCTAGAGACCGGATTCTTTCTAAGGAAGAAGAAGTGGTGGATGTTGTTCTAGACCAGGTCAAGGACCAATTAAAGCATATGGACAGCCAAGCCTTTATTGGCTATCTAAAAAAATCTCTGGACCAATTGACAGACAAGGGAGCCTATTTTTTAAAGGTTCCAGAAAAATACTACCAAGCGGTCCAAAAAGAAAACCTCCCTGTAAGGCTTCTAGAAGAATTTGTAGACCAAGGATTTGTCTTATCTTCTGGAAATATTATCTATAATGGCGACTTCGATAACTTGATAGAGTCTAAAAAGGACGAACTAGAAAAGATGATTTCAGATCAACTGTTTGAAAGATAGGAGGAAAAATGGATAGAAGTAAATTCATCCAAGCTTCTGCAAGGATTCGGGTCCTAGAAAAAGATCTTTTAAACCAGCCCATCTACGATCGTCTCATTGAAAGTAAGGATTTAAACGAGGCCTTGCATATCTTGTCTGACTCAGTCTACCAAACAGGCATCCATTCCCTGGAAAATGACCGGGACTATGAATATGTCTTAAAGCAAGAACTCATAAAGACCTTTAAAGACCTCTATGAAATTTCACCGGACCCAAGACCGGTAGACCTTTTGTCAGCCCAGTACTATTACCACAACCTCAAGGTCTTGGCCAAGGAAAGCATGATCCACCAAGACTTGGAGACCTCTTATGTTCCTCTGGGACTTTTGGATATTAAAAAGGCCCAAGAGCTTTTAGACAGCCATGAAGGTAAGGTTGCTTCTAAGAGTCTGGATAGGGCCATGAAGATAGTGGGAGAAGCCATGGATATCTATGAAGAGTGGTCAGATCCTCAAGATATAGATCTTTACATTGACCAGGCTCAAATCCATGGGATGCAAGAGCTGGTAGATGAAATGGACGTAGACATGTTTCGGGACTATTTAAAGGCCTATATTGATTTTTCCAACATAGGGACCTTCTTTCGAAACAAGACCAAGGTTATGGACTTGAAGTTTTTACAAAAGGTCCTTTACGAAGGTGGGGAAATTCCCAAAAAAGACTATTACGCCTATCTAAATACAGACTTGGACAGTGACAATAAGATGTTTACAAACAAAAAAATTGCTAAATATGTCCGACGGGGCTTGGATGTTTTCGATGAGAAAAACTCCTTGAGCCAATTGGAAGATGAATTGGACCGGTATTGCATGGACTTGATCAAGGAAAGTAAGACCATGACCTATGGGCCAGAAGTGATTTTTGCTTATGGTCTAGCCAAGGAAATGGAAATCAAAAATTTACGCTTGATTTTAGTTGCCAAGGCCAATGATATTCCAAGTGAAGATATTAAAGAAAGGCTACGTGATAGTTATGTATAAGATTGCAGTTCTTGGAGATAAGGATTCGGTAACGGCCTTTAAAGCCCTGGGAATTGATGTTTATATAGCCTACGAAGCTGAAGAGGCGAGAGATCAAATAGATGGTTTGGCCAAGGACCAATATGGGGTGATTTTCATCACGGAAGATTTGGCCCAAAAGATACCAAAAACCATTGCAAGATACGACGAAGTAATGACACCGGCGATTATTTTAATTCCATCCAACAAGGGAAGCCTTGGCATTGGCATGGACAAACTGAACAAGAATGTTGAAAAAGCCGTTGGTGCAAATATATTGTAAGGGGGACTTTTTTGAAACAAGGAAAGATAATAAAAGTATCCGGCCCTCTTGTTGTGGCATCGGGCATGGAAGATGCCAATGTCTATGACGTTGTGGAGGTTTCAGATAACAAACTCATTGGTGAAATTATAGAGATGCGGGGAGACAAGGCTTCAATCCAAGTTTATGAAGAAACAACTGGGATTGGCCCTGGAGACCTTGTAGTTTCTACAGGTCTACCCCTGTCTGTTGAACTAGGGCCTGGACTTTTAGAGCAAATGTTTGATGGAATTCAAAGACCACTTCAAAGCTTACAAGACCTGGCAGGAGACTTTTTAGAAAGAGGCGTAACAGCCTATCATTTAAACCGGGAAAAGAAATGGACCTTTAAGGCTACAGCCAAGGTGGGAGACCAAGTTGAAGCCGGGGATATCCTAGGCCAGGTCCAAGAAACACCAGTTATTATTCATAAGATTATGGTACCCAATGGGGTGGCAGGAAAGATCCTTGAAATTAAGGAAGGGGACTTTACTGTTGACCAAACCATTGCAGTTTTAGAAACAAACGAAGGCAAAAAAGAATTAAATATGATTCAAAAATGGCCTGTCCGTCGTGGACGTCCCTACCAAAAGAAGGTTGACCCCAACACTCCTTTGGTAACAGGACAAAGGGTTATTGATACCTTCTTCCCCATTACAAAAGGGGGAACTGCAGCTATTCCAGGACCCTTTGGATCCGGGAAAACAGTGGTTCAACATCAATTGGCAAAATGGGCCGATGCTGAAATTGTAGTCTATGTAGGTTGTGGAGAACGTGGAAATGAAATGACCGACGTATTGATGGAATTCCCAGAATTGATTGACCAAGAAACTGGCGAATCCATTATGAAACGGACGGTTTTAATTGCCAACACCTCCAACATGCCAGTAGCTGCCCGGGAGGCTTCCATCTATACAGGAATTACCATTTCTGAATACTATCGGGACATGGGCTATTCTGTAGCCATGATGGCGGATTCAACTTCTCGTTGGGCTGAAGCCCTGCGGGAAATGAGTGGTCGTTTGGAAGAAATGCCTGGTGATGAAGGTTATCCAGCCTACTTGGCATCTCGGATTGCTGAATTTTATGAACGAGCTGGCCGGGTGGAATGTATGGGTCAAGACCAAAGAGAAGGAGCCCTTTCCGTTATTGGAGCCGTGTCTCCACCAGGAGGGGATATTTCTGAACCCGTTACCCAAAACACCCTGCGGATTGTAAAAATATTCTGGCGTCTGGACTATGACTTGTCCTACCAACGACACTTCCCAGCCATTAACTGGATTGACTCCTACTCCCTCTACCAAGGGAAAATTGACAAGTATCTGGACCAACATGTGAATAAGGATTTTTCCAGCTACCGGAAAAAGGCCATGGCCCTCTTACAGGAAGAAACCTCTCTTTTAGAAATCGTCCGCCTGGTTGGACGGGATACCCTGTCTGAAAAAGACCAGTTCAAATTGGACATTACCAAGTCTTTAAGAGAAGACTACCTCCAACAAAATGCCTTCCATGATGTAGATACCTATTGTTCTTTAGACAAGCAATACCAAATGCTCTACACCATCTTGAACTTCTATGACAAGGGTCTTAAGGCCTTGGAAAATGGAGCATATCTGGAAGAAATTGAAGAATTAGACGTTGTGGAAAAAATTTCCAGAATGAAATATGTTTGTGAAAGTGACCTGGAAGAGATTGATGCCATCAATGAAAGCATCGACCAAGAAACCAAGGCTCTATATAGGGAGAGGGGTGACATGAATGCTTAAAGAATATAAGTCTGTAAACGAAGTCGTGGGCCCTCTAATGATGGTTGAAGGCGTTGAAGGTGTCAACTATGAAGAACTTGTAGACATCCAATTACAAACTGGAGAACACCGTCGGGGCCGGGTTATTGAAATCGACCAAGACAAGGCCATGGTGCAAATCTTTGAAGGATCCAGTGGGATCAACCTAAAGGACACCTCTGTCCGCTTCTTGGGTCGTCCCTTGGAACTTGGTGTCAGCAAGGACATGATTGGTCGGGTCTTTGACGGCCTGGGTCGTCCTATTGATGATGGTCCAAAGATTGTTCCTGATAAAAAAATCGATATCAACGGGACGCCTATTAACCCTGTCAGTCGGGACTATCCTTCGGAATTTATCCAAACAGGAGTTTCTGTTATTGACGGATTAAACACCCTGGTACGGGGGCAAAAGCTCCCCATCTTCTCAGCAGCAGGCCTACCCCATAATGACCTGGCAGCCCAAATTGCTCGGCAAGCCAAGGTATTGGGGGGAGGAGACTTCGCTGTTGTCTTTACAGCCATGGGGATTACCTTTGAAGAAGCCCAATATTTTATCGATGACTTAACAGAAACAGGTGCCATTGACCGGTCTGTTCTCTTTATGAACCTGGCCGATGACCCAGCTATTGAACGGTTGGCCACACCAAAAATGGCCCTGACCTGTGCCGAATACCTGGCCTTTGAGCTGGGCATGCACGTTTTAGTTGTCATGACAGATATGACCAACTATGCAGAAGCCCTAAGGGAAGTTTCTGCAGCCCGGAAGGAAGTTCCTGGTCGCCGGGGCTATCCAGGTTACCTCTATACTGACTTAGCCGGTATCTATGAACGGGCTGGACGGATTAAGGGACGGGAAGGATCTATTACCCAAATCCCCATCCTAACCATGCCTGAAGGGGACATCACCCATCCAATTCCTGACTTGACAGGTTATATTACGGAAGGACAAATCATCCTGTCCACAGAATTGTTCAAGCAAGGTCTGGAACCCCCAATTGATGCCATTCCATCCCTATCTCGTTTGAAGGACAAGGGGATTGGTCAAGATAAGACCCGGGAAGACCATGCCGATACCATGAACCAAATCTATGCAGCCTATACAGCAGGTAAGGATGCCAAGGAATTATCCGCCATCTTGGGGGAAACAGCCCTATCCAAGGCAGACAAGGCCTTTGCCAAATTTGCGGATGAGTTTGAAAAACGCTATGTATCCCAAGGTTTTTACACCAACCGGTCCATTGAAGAAACCCTGAACCTGGGTTGGGAGCTCTTAAGTTACATTCCTAGAAGTGAACTCAAGAGAATTGATGATAAGCTCATTGAAAAATACCTGGGAAAGAATGAAGAAGGGCAAGATCAAGGAAGTCAAAAGATAGAAGAAGAGGAATAATATGACTGTTTTAAATGTTAATCCTACCCGGATGAACCTCTCCTTGTTGAAAAAAAGGCTGTCTACCTCCACCCGGGGGCACAAGCTTTTAAAAGATAAACAGGATGAGCTTATGCGGCAATTTATCGACTTGATCAAAGAAAATAAACGCCTTAGGGGGGAAGTGGAAAAAGAACTGGCCCTTTCCTTCCAGGACTTTTTATTGGCCTCGGCCCTAATGAGCCCAGAAATGTTGGAAGCCGCCATCTCCATTCCCATCAAGAGGACCTATCTTGACATTCAAGAGGAAAATGTCATGAGTGTCCAGGTTCCCAAGATGACCTTTAAAACAGAGGATATTGCAGTCAATGATTCTGGCCTTCCCTATGGCTACTTGGAAACAACAGCCGACTTAGATGAGGCCGTGATGAAATTAAACCAAGTCCTCCAAAGACTCTTGGACCTGGCCCAAAAGGAAAAAGCCGCCCAGCTTATGGCAGATGAGATTGAAAAGACCAGACGCCGGGTTAACGCCTTGGAATTTAGAACCATCCCAGACTTAGAAGACACAGTAAAGTATATTCGGGCCAAGTTGGATGAAAATGAACGGGCCAACATCACCAGGTTGATGAAGGTTAAGGACATTATTTCCAAGGAAGAGGAAAAAGAAGAAAAAAGAAAAAGAAGAATTGAAGAATTAGAAGCTTGAGAAAAATGCCAAAGGTTACCTTTGGCATTTTTTATTGTACGCTTTAGCATGAAAAAACCACCAGCTATGCTGGTGGTAGGAAAATAAGCTTTAGCTTCAAGTAAAAAAGCCTCCCATGATATACTAAATAAGTTACTGGCAGTAGCATATTTAGAAAAGGGAGGCATCCACATGGATAAAAATAGTTTATCACATACATCTTGGAATTGTAAGTATCATATAGTATTTGCTCCGAAATATAGGAGACAAATTATCTATGGAAACCTAAAGCAAGATATAGGAAAGATATTACGAGATTTATGCGAAAGAAAAGAGATCAACATTATTGAAGCAGAGTGTTGCCCCAATCATATCCATATGTTGTTGGAGATTCCACCAAAATATAGCATATCCCAAATCATGGGGTATTTAAAAGGAAAAAGTAGCTTGATTATTTTTGATCGTCATGCAAACCTAAAGTATAAGTACGGAAATAGACATTTTTGGTGTCGAGGATACTATGTAGATACAGCTGGAAAAAATGCAAAAAAAATACAAGATTATATCAAAAACCAGCTGAAAGAAGATTACATGGCAGATCAAATCAGTATGAAAGAATTTATAGACCCGTTTACGGGTGAGCCGGTGAACAAAAGCAAGAAATAAAGTGCTTTAGCACTAGCTGTGAAAATTGGTGCACGAGTAAGAAAATTCAAAGCATGGAATGCTGCCGGTAACAGCCCCTTATAGGGGCAGAACAAACCACCGGCTAAGCCGGTGGTTATGATTTTTACATAACATTCGTTCTATGCGGATTGCATGCGTTCACGGTATTGCTTTGGACTTAGACCTCCTAACTTTTCTTTGATTCGATCTTCGTTGTAGTAACGGATATATTGCTCAATTGCCTGCACCAGTTCTTCACGACTACGGTAATTGTGGCCATAGTAGATTTCTCTTTTCAATAGGCTAAAGAAGTTTTCCATAGGTGCATTGTCATAGCAGTTGCCTTTTCTTGACATACTTTGGAAAATATGATGTTTTTCTAACATGGCTTGGTATGCGGTCATTTGATAACCCCAACCACGATCGGAGTGAAAGGTCCGTCGATAAGGACAGGCCTTTGTTCGCTCAATGGCTACTTCTAAACCTTGCAGCATGGTGACTCCATTGGGCTGATCGGATAGGACGTAACTGATGATTTCCAGATTGTACATGTCCATGTAGGGGTCGAGATAGAGTTTCTTTGTTTGAAGTTTCCCGGTCTTATCTTCTTCATAGTATTTAAATTCTGTGGTGTCTGTGGTAATTTTTTGCAAGGGGATGCTGGTATTGAACCGGCGGTTGATTCGGTTTTTCTTGATTTTCCCCACGACGCCTTTGTAGGAATTGTACTTCTTGTATTTCTTACCATAGGAGTGGACTTGAAGACCCATGTCTTGGACCAATCGTTGCACTTTCTTTTTGTTCACCACCTGGCCCCGGTTCTTTAATTCCAGATGAATGCGGCGATAACCATAGTCTTTGTGTTGGCTCCGAATGACAAGGATTTCGTCTTTTAAGGATTGATCCTTGTCTTCTTCGGACCATTTTTTCTGCCAATACATAAAGGTGGACTTTGGGAAATGGATGGCGGCAAGAATCTCTATTAGTTGGAATTGTTCTCGGAGTTTGGAGACAATCTTCGCCTTTTGTTCATTGCTTCTTCTTTCTCCAAACTCCTGAGCTGTTCCCAGAACATCTTTTGAATGGTAAGTTTCCGATTTTCTGCCTCTAATTCTTTGATACGATTTTCCAATGCTTCGCGTGTGGAGGCGTCGATGGATTCGCTTTTCTTTACAGTTTTTGGTGGTTGGTTGTGGTCATTTTTCTTTGTCACAGGTCTCCCTCGCTTATGCGGGAGCAGCCCCTCGATGCCCTTCTCTCGGTACTGTCTTCGCCAATTGACAATCATGGACGGATTCGTCAAACCGAGTTCGAGGGCAAGTTGTCGGTAGCTGCATTCGCTCGTTTCATAGCGTGTAATGGCTTCTAACTTAAACTCTACACTATACGCACGATTATTTCTAGAGCGCATTAAGCCTTCATCGCCATAATTTTTGTAATTGCTAATCCATAGCCTGAGAACGGACTTCTCGATTTGGTATTTCATTACTAAGGCTTGATAACTTGTTTTACCACACAAGTACTCCTCGACGATTTTCTTCTTCAATTCGTAACTGTATTTTGCCATTAAAAGACCCCCAAAGGTTGGATTTCTTGGTCCAACTTTTGGGGGTCAGTGCAGACCAAGGTCTTCCAGGGGATTTTTTTGAAATGAAACATTTGTTACAGAAAAATCTCAGGTCTTTTTGCTACACTAGCCTAGGAGGCGATAAAATGTTAGCAGCAATTCATTATCAAATGGACGGAAAAATCCGTTGGCAAGACCAAATCAACCAAGAAATTAGTGAGAAATTTTTAAATAGACCTATCCGGGGTATAGATAAGAGGCCCCTGGAAGAGATAGTAGATGGGACCAATATCCATGGCTTTTTGGCCCAGAGGATCCAGGAAGTGGAAGAAACCCTGGCCCAGCTGGTAGAAGAAATAGCAGATAAGGGGCAATTTGAAGATCTATTGGTCTTTATGGAAGATAAGGGAAGAAATGAGAATTTAGAAGCCAAACCCCAGGCAGTCTTTGCCCACATGACTAACCACTACCTGGATGGGATGCCCTGCGACCGGGTGGTGGAGCTTGTAAGCCAAGAAGAAGATGCCTGGACTTGGATCCTGAGAGAAGATGTTCATGGCCAGTACTGGCAAGATCCAGCCAAGTATTGGGCCTTAAGAGAAGCCTACCTTCAAGGCTTGGCCCAAGCTGCCTCTTGTGGGGTCCAAGTTCGGGGAAGAAAATATGAGGTGAAAAAATGTATGCAATCCAACGATTAGAATTAGAGCACGAAAATATCCTGGCCTTTACTGACTACGCCCAAGACATGGCCCTATCCATGATGGAAGGGGAAGACTTGGACCTGGACCAGCTGAAAAAGATGGTGGCCTTTATCCGGACCTATTGTGACCAGCACCACCACCAAAAGGAGGAGGACTACCTCTTTAAAAGAATGGAGGAAGACCTGGGAGACTTGGCTGTAAAATTAGTCCAACATGGGATGATTGTAGAGCATAATTTGGCCAGGAAGTATGTCATGGAATTGGATGGGGCCATTGGTGACTATGGCCAAGACCCCAGCCCCAAGAACCGTCTAGAGATCCTTTCCTACCTTATGGCCTATGTCCACCTTTTGCGGGACCATGCTGAAAAGGAAAACAAGGTGGTCTATCCCTTTGCAGCCAAGCACCTGTCCAAGGAGGCCATGGATTGGGTAGACCAAAAAACCAAGGCTGTGGAGGACCTGGAAGAATCCAAAAAAATCTACCGAGACTTTGAAGAATTTATCCGCTTTAAGCCAGAAGAATCCCAAGATTAGGCCAAGGTTTTTTCTTTTCATTGCCCCCTAAGTGTGTTAAAGTATACTTAGGTCTTAAGAGAAAAATGAAAGGAGAAGATCGATGCAAGTAGAAAAAATGGATGCTTATTTAAAGCTTAAACCAGTTCTCGATCGTTCCTTTGACCATATAAAAGATTATGAAGAACTTGTTTTAAAAGAAATCGACCCCCAAGATGTGGACCTCTACCTATCCTGTGCCAAGATCTTGGGAGACTGGGTAAACTACACCATGATTAGCTATGTCTTTCGGGGATTTGAAGGCTTTTTATTGGCCTATGGAGAAATAGACTCCCGGGATGCTATTGATGTCTTTTTGGTATCTATAAAAAGGGTGGAAAAGGAGCCAGACTTTAAGGATATCCTCCCCCTCTACCTTACGACATTCTTTAACCGGATGATGGAACGATTTGAAGAGGCCAAGAGTAGCAAGGAGTACCGGGCTATTATTGAAGAATTAAAGATGATAGACCAATTCCACGCCATGGGTCGCTTTGTCTTAAAAAGCGTCTTGGAAAATGCCCTGAGCAACTTTCCCAACCGGCCGGCCCTGCAAAAAATTGTGGCCCAGGCCCTAAAGGAAGTAGTAGAAGAGTCCAGTCCCATGGAAGAGTTAATGGAAGAAGCCAGTAAGGGGGACAAAAAGCACTTTTTCAATACCATTGCCAATTGGATTTTAAAGGGGCCCCTCTTTATTACCAAGCAACTGCCTAAGATTAAGGGACGGAAGTTCAGTCCCCTGTCCCAGGTAGGCCTTTTATATACCAAGGACGACGAAACCTTTATTCCCGTCTTTACCAAGGAAGAAAATGTTCTGACAACTTTTTCGGATGAAATGGGCTATTATGTGGAAGAGGTGGATCCCAAGGAGTTGATTTTGGAGTATGAACAAAAGGATTTTTTAGACCATCCCATTGTCATTAACCCCTTTAACCAGGCCATCCTCTTAAATGACGAGCTCTATTCCTACCTTTTGGATAAGGTCCATATGGAAAAGAAAGAAAAGGGAGAAAATATCATTGATATTCGTCCCTATATTCATAAAAAGCATGATTAAGGCCCTGAAAATAAAACAAAAAGATCCAAGATGATTAGACATCTTGGATCTTTTTTATTGGGCAAAAATTTAAATAGAGTCCAGAGAAAGACCGATTCCAAAGGCTCCCGGGCCTGTATGGCTGGCAATGCTAGCTGGCAGGGGATCATAATGGATCCTGACTTGCGGGAAGGCTTCTCGGGCCAGGTCCAACCAGGCTTCTTCCTGGTCCTTAGAAATTCCAAAGCCCGTTAGGCCCAGGCTGAGGTCGTCCAAAGATTCTTGGGAAAACTTCTCTTCTAAATCTTTTTGGATGGCCAAGAGCATCTTCTTTTGAGCACGCTGGATCCGCCCCCGGACCCGTCCATAGGAGTCGATTTTTTCTCCTTGGATGGTTAAAATAGGTTTAATACTTAAAACACTGGCAATAGCTGCAGCTGCTGGAGTCACCCGGCCCCCTTTTTTTAAATAGTCCAGGTTATTGACACTGAGGTAGATGGTGGCCCTAAGGGCTTCTTTTTCTAAGTCTTCCTTGATTTCTTGGCCGCTTTTATTTTTATGGGCCAGGGCCAAGGCTTTTAAAACCGAGGCCTTTTGGGTAACGGAAATTCTATGGTTATCCACCACATGGACCCGGCCGGGATAGGATTCTGCCAGGAGTTTGGCAGAGCTACAGGAGCTGCTTAAAGCACTGGACATGGGAATATAGATGACTTGGTCAAAACCCTGCTTAAAGAGGTCCTCCCAGCTTTTTGCCAGGTCTCCCAGGGAGGGGTGGCAGGTTGTAACGCACTGGTCGCCTTCCAGGGCTTGGCAGAAATCAGAGTCCGTTAAATTCTTCCCCTGATAGTAGACCTTATCATCAATAATAAGGGGCATGTCCAAAAGAAAGACTCCTCTTTCTTGGGCTTCCTGGGAGGAGATTCCACTATTTGTGTCAGTTAGGATTGCAAGCTTCATTGGTTCACACCTTTCGCTTTCCCCTCCAACTGGCAGGCTAAAGGGGAAGATTGATTAGTCGTTGGACTTGTTTAAATGATAGGCAAGAGCGAAAGCTCCGGCAGAAATAAGAATTTTAATAACCAGTAAGAGGATAAATTGCCAAGAAAGTGGGTCTAAAAGGACATCCCCTAAGAGGGTGTTGGTGATAACTCCGATGGAGCAGCCCAGGAGGGCCGAAGGTAGGTAGACCTTGTAGGCTGTTCGACAGGCACCAAAGTAAAAACTCAAGATGTCACAAGGGAACCAGCCAATAATCCGGATCATGAAGCTGGCTAAAAATTCATTTTTCTTCTGCATGGCAATGAGCTTTTCTATTTTGGGATAACGACTCTTTAAGTAATCCATTTCCTCTGTCCCAGACCACCGGCCTAAAAGATAGGGGATGGTCAAGCTAATGGATAGACCCAAGTAGCTTACCAGGACAGCCTTTAGGGGAGAAAAAAGAAGTCCGCTGGCCAGGTAAAGGGAGGGCAGGGGGATGATGATGGAGAAGCTCTTGATGGCAAAAAGTAGGAGTAAAATTAGGATAGACACCAGGGGGTTGTCAGCAGTGGACTTGGTTATGGAGTCAATGGAGACATTCCCCTTCAAGTGGACCACTAAAACTCCTAGGGCGCAGAGAAAGGAAAAGATGGCTATAAATTGAATTTTTTTAAGTCGTTTGGCCACCTGGTTTTGGGAGGGGGCCAAGGACTCGTCTGGACCTTGCTCTCCCGGGGCCGGGCCTATTTTTTCTTTAATCCTTGATAAAAGTTTTCCCATAGCTTCCTCCTTTGGGCCTAATTTTTTTCTTCTTTGGAGTCTTTTTGGACCAGGTCTGTAGCCATGGCATAGAGGTTTTCCATTCTTGCATCAATGATGGAACTCATTTTTGCACATTCCACCAACTCTTCTTCAATGAAATCAGACTGAGGCAGGCCTTTTTTATAGCGAATTTTATGTTCCAGACTGGCCCAGCAATCCATGGATATGGTTCGAAACTGGATCTCTACCTTCATCATCTTTTTGGTATCGTGGAGGTAGATGGGGATTTCAATAATAAGGTGGAGACTACGGTAGCCATTGGCCTTGGGATGTTTAATGTAGTCTTTTTTTTCAATTAAGTGGATGTCATCTTGTTTTAATAGAGAGTCGGCCAAGGCATAGATGTCCGAGGGAAAAGAGCAGATAATCCGGACTCCGGCAATGTCATTTAAGTTTTCCTCAATGCTTTCCACCGTCAAAGGAAAGCCCTTACGAATCATTTTTTCCCGGATACTCTCGGGAGACTTCAACCGGGTCCGGATGGACTCAATGGGATTCCGGTCATACTGCATGGACAATTCTTCGCTCAAGACATTGAACTTGGTCTCAACTTCCATAATGGCACAAGTGTAGTAGCTCATGAGTTTTTTATAGGGTTGGACAAATTTTTTAACAATGTCTGAGACCTTGTCATATTTCAATTGTTCCACCAGGTGTTTGGAAAATTGGTTATAGATATTTTCTAACTCCATAGACTTACCTGCTTATCTATTCTCGAAAAGACGGCTATTCATTCGGACTTTTCTAGGGAATCCTCTTGACCGTACCAGATTTTATCTGCACAGGGTTTCCAATTTTCTGCATAAGTTTGGCACTTTCCACAGAGGTGGTCAGCACTTTCGGGAGATTGGAGGTCTGTTGACTTGACCCCAGTTTCCTTGACGATTCTTTGCAGAATTTCTGGATTTTCCAACATGGGGCAGGGTCTTAGGTGGTTTTCATTAAAGGGTTGGTTGTTGTGGTAGGCCATAAAGAGGGGTCTCTTTAAGATTTCTAAAAGAGAATGGTCCCGGATGTTGGAGTCGGAATAGTGGATAAAGACACAGGGTTCGGCGTCTCCATTGGCATTGATATGGAAGTAGTTCCGGCCACCGGCAATACAGCCATTCATGTATTCTCCATCATTTTGGAAGTCGATGGTAAAGAGGCCTTCTCCGTGTTTCAGGTTACGGATTTCCCGGATACGGTTTTTGGTAGCCACCCTTTGTTCTGGACTGGGTAGAAGGTCCATGGAGGCGTCATTACCTACAGGCATGTAGTGGAAGTAAAGGGCGTAGCGGCATCCCTTGTCTACCATCAATTGAACAAATTCCTTGCTAGTAACGGATTCGCAGTTTTTAGAGCTATAGCAGACGGAAGATCCAAAGATCAAACCATGTTTCTTTAAGAGGTCCATAGCATCCATAACCTTGCCATAAACACCTTGGCCCCGGCGCAAGTCATTGACTTCAGGAGATCCTTCCAAACTAATGGCTAACATGAGGTTACCGACTTTTTTCATTTCTAGACAAAAAGCTTCATCTACTAGGGTTCCGTTGGTAAAGGACAAGAATTGGCAGTCCTTGTGTTCCTTGCAAAGGCGGATTAAATCGTCCTTGCGAACCAGAGGTTCTCCTCCGGTAAACATGTAGAAAAAGATTCCCAGTTCCTTACCTTGTTTTACCACATTGGACATTTCATCATAGGTCAAGTTCAACTTGTTGCCATATTCAGCAGCCCAGCAACCGGTACAATGAAGGTTACAGGCACTGGTGGGGTCCATTAAAATCAACCAAGGAATGTTGCATTGGTGGATTTCTCGCATCTTGTGCATCTTCTTGGTTCCTGAAAGCATGGCTTCAAAACCCAGGTTCAAAACGCTGGTTTTCAAAACATGGGGATCAATTTCGTCCAGGGCCCGGTTTAAAAATTGGTTTAAGGCACCATCTGGATTACGGACCATGGACCGAATGTCGTCATAGTCCATGCTAAATTGTTGGTCATCTTCCATATATTTTTCCATTAAATTAACGAGCTTGACCATTTCTTCTTCCCGGTCTTTTTTGTTGACTTTTTTTAAGACCAGGTCAATTCCAAGACTGGCTGCAGTTCTAGTTGAAAAGTGTGTTAAATTTCCCATTTTCTATCCCTCCGAATGGTTGTTACTGTACTTTGTACGACAAAAAGGTTTAAAATTCCATCAATAATTAAGTTTAATCCAATGAGCATGACCAGGGCAGTGCGACCTGTATAGGGTCTTAAGAAGAGAATGACCCCAATGACCCCTGTAATCAAGGCCATTAATAGGATAACCCACCAGGATTGGACGCCGATTTTTCTGGCATCCAGGGCTGTCTGGATCCTAAGTAGGGCATCAAAGACGATAAATAAGCCAATGCCAATAATTAAAAGGTCGATAAAGCGAGTGGTCCAAAAAAACATGACAAAGCCAATCAAGCTGGAGATGATGCCCATGGCAAAATCAAATTGAAAGGCCAGTTGGAGTAAGTCCCTGGAAAAGTAGCCGAATAACTTGACAATCCCAAATAAAAGTAAGAGGATGCCACAAATTCGACAAAAGACATCAGCAGCCATGGTGGGCTTGGCTAAAAATACAATTCCCAAGACAATCAAACTCAGTGAAAAAAGACTGTAAATCTCCTTTAAGACTTTTAGATTCTTCATAAATTCACCTCTTTCTCAAATATCCAGGAAGTCTTGGAAGCTAGCTGTTTTTCTCCATCTTTCTTGCCCATATGGTAGAGCTTTAAGAGCTGGTCATGGTCCTGGGTCAGGGTCTTTAGGCTACCTGTATCCTCAGGAGCGATGAGGATGGCCCTACCTTCTTTTTCCAGGGTCAAAAGCTCTTTTAGACTCTGGTTATAAAGCTGGGCCCTATGGGCCAAGGCCTTGGCAGACTGGGGATAAGTTCTCCTTAAGAGCCGGACAAACTTTCGGTCCTTTTGGGGATCTCTAAAGAAGTCCTTGGGCTTGGTTAAAATGACAATGAGTTTGTCACAACCCCAGTCCAGGGCCCTTTTATAGGGAAGGGGGTCGCTGAGACCTCCATCAAAGTAAGGGATGCCATGGATGGGGTAGGGCCGGCAGAGGAGGGGAACGCAAGATGAGGCCTTGAGGGGCTCATAGTGGTCTTGGGCCAGGTCTTTTTTGGAAAAATAGACAGGCTTTCCAGTTAGGGCGTTGGTGGCTACAATTTCAAAGGCCATGGGGTTGGCCATCAAGGCTGGATAGTCCAGAGGATATTCTCCACCTAGCTCACTTAGGGTGGAATAGATATAGTCCAGGTTGATATAGGAAGCTGACCTTATAAAATTTTTAAGTCCCATGTAACTTTTTCGAAAGGCATAGTCATTATAAAAGACCAGGTTTCGTCCGGCTTGACCTGCCAAGAAGGATGCTCCATTGGCAGACCCGGCGGATACACCGATGAAATAGTCTCCACTGATACCAGTCTCCAGGCAATAGTCCAAGACTCCGGCCCCGTAAATTCCCCGGGTGCCACCTCCCATATCCACAAATCCTAAAGTCATCTCTCACTCCTTCAGTCTACTGTCAAAACTTGGGGGCTTTTAAAATTTAAAGTCCCTCTAAGTTTAGTATAGGAAAAGAGAGAAGGCTTTCCTACAGACAAAAAAGAAGAAGTGTTCGAAATTCGAACACTTCTTTCTTTTTGTCTGTATTTTATTTAGCTAATCTTCTTCCAAGGGGTGGCCTTGGACATAGGCTTGGATCATTTCATGGATAGTTGCCTCAAAAGACTGGGAGAAAGTCCGCATGAGACCATCTTTTTGGCCGGGCATCCGGCCCTCAATCCAGCGGAGAGTGGACCCAATAATGGCATCGGTATAAAACCCGGTAATATAGGCCTTGCCCTTTTGAGAAAGACCCTGGCCTTGGGCCGCCTGGTCTACAAAGTTTCCGATAAAGTAGCTTGTGGCCGATTCAAGATAGCGGTTAATGACATCCTGACTCTTGGAGTGGTAGATGTGCATAATGGCCCGGTCGTGCTCTAGGAAAAAATTCACCGTCCGGAGGCATTCCTGGTAAAAAGTATTTTCTGGCTTGGCCTCGCTACGAAAAGTTTTGGATTCCTCTTGGAAGACATGCTCCAGTAAGTCATAGATATCTTGGAAGTAATAGTAGAAGGTATTACGGTTTACTTGGGCAGATTCAATAATATCCTTGACAGTAATCTTATCCAAGGATTTTTCTTGCAAGAGTTCTAGAAAGGAATCAACAATTGCTTGTTCAGTTAGTCTAGCCATCTTCACCACCCAAAATCAATCACATGTTTTTAAAGTTACTCCTTTATTCTTATTATAACTAGAGATTTTAAATTTTTCAAGAAAGGGCTTTTGAGGACAGGGTCTAGAAAAGAAGCCTGCCAAGAAAAAGAAGAATATCCTTGGAGGGCTTTTTGTAGTATGATAGAGAAGAAAGGTGGGGTTATTTATGGACCTAGTAAGTGCCATGCAAGCAAGGCATTCCGTTCGAAAATATACAGACCAAGCCCTTGAACCTGGCCAGGCCCAGCTGCTAGAGGTCAGGATGGAAGAGATCAACCAGCAAGAGGGTTTGAATTTTCGTTTAATTTTAGGAGAAGACCAATTTTTTCAAAGGAGAATCCCCAGTTTTGGAAATTTTGAAAATGTCAAAAACTATTTTGTCCTGGCTGGAAAAAAAGACCTGGACCCCCAAAAAGTAGGCTATTGGGGAGAAGATTTAGTTCTTTATGCCCAGAGCCTGGGCTTAAACACCTGTTGGGTGGGCTTTGCCAAGTTTTTTTATAAGGACCTGGTCCTAGAGCCGGGAGAAAAAGTTTTTTGCCTTATCAGTCTGGGCTATGGCCAAGACCAAGGCAAGAGCCGGCCCTCCAAGAGCCTGGAAGATGTGGCCCGAGGACCGGAGCCCTATCCAGAGTGGTTTATCCAAGGAGTCCAGGGGGCTCTTTTGGCTCCAACAGCTATGAACCAGCAAAAATTTACCATCCACTACCATCCTCATGGAAAGGTGGACTTCAAGGCCAGTAGTGGATTTTTTGCCAAGCTGGACCTGGGAATTGTAGAATATCATTTTGACTTAGTAACAAAAGATAGGGGAGGTCAAAAGAAATGAAAAAATGCCTCGTTTTAGTAAATCCAGCTTCTGGGGATGGAAAGAGCATGGAATCCATACCCAAGCTAGAAAAGAGATTGGAAGAAGACTTTGATCAAGTGGAAATTATTGAAACCAGAGAAGAGGGCCAGGGGGCAAGGTTGGCCCAAAAGGCCTGTCGGGAAAAAGTCCATAGCCTCTTTGTTATAGGTGGAGATGGGACCATTCATGAAATTGTCAATGGTCTGGCAGAAGAAGACCACCGGCCTATTTTGGGTCTTTTACCTGGAGGCACCAACAATACCTACTACCGGCTTATAGGAGAAAATCGGGACCTAGACGCAGCTATTGATGCTATTGATCTTAAGACTACAAAAGAAGTGGACCTGGGCCAATGTAATGACAGGTTTTTTATCTACTACACCTGCTTTGGTCGGCTAATTGACGCCACGACCTCTACTGATGGAGAAGAAAAAGAAAGGCTGGGGCCCATGGCCTATGTAAAAAATATCTTTAAGGCCCTGCCAGAGGACGAAAGCTACCAAATCAAGCTAGTCAGTGATGGAGGAAACTACCAGGGACCTGCCAGCCATGTCTATGCCTTTTTAGTAGACCAAGTGGGAAATTTAAATTTTTCAGAAATTTCCAGCTCTCTTAGCAGTGGACAGCTCTATGTCTTTATTTTGACCAATGCCAAGACCGCATCCAAGCTAACAGCCCTGAAAGATATGGTCATGGGGCAATTGGACAAAAATGAAGACATCCAGGCCATTACCTGTAGTCAGCTAAGCATTGAAGAGCTAAAGGGCGAGTCAGTGGACTTGGACATGGATGGAGAAATGGAAGCCAAATTACCAGCTCAGATAAGGGTTCTTTCCAAGCACATTCGGATTTACCTGCCCAAAGAAAAGGAATAAGCTAAGCTTAGGATTGGAAAAAGAGAAAATCAAGAAAAGGAGGATGGATTTGCCAAAAGCAAGTCCTATGAATGAGATATGAAAGAGATTCTTCTTGCATACTTTTCCCGAAGTGGAGTGACAAGAAAGCTTTCGGAGGACTTGGCAAAAGTTCTAGATGCTGAAATTTATGAAGTTAGGCCTCTTAAGGCCTATCCCCTAGAAGAGGATGAATGTATCCAAGTGGCTGAGAGAGAAAAAGAAGAGGAAGCCCGGCCTGCCCTGGCTGGCCAACTGCCAGAAATTCAGGGGTTGAAGAAGCTGGTTATAGGACTTCCCAATTGGAACGACACCTGTCCCAGGTGCCTGCTAAGTTTTTTGGAGGCCTTGGACCTATCTGGGATAGAAGTCTACCCCTTTGTGACATCCGAAGGCAGTGGACCGGATGGGGTCAATGATGACTTGCAAGAGCAAGTTAAGAAGACAGCTAAACTACATAAGGCAGCCAATGGGGACCAAATGTCAGTAGAAGACCTGGCAGCCTGGGTAAGAGGAGGAGGAAAACTTGACTAGTGCTATCTTGTATTTAGGAACCTGTATTGTTTTCTATATTATAGGTATTCCCTTAAGAAAATTTATGGATAAGATGAAATGGCTGGGACCGGCTCAAACAGTAACGGTTTTGTGCCTGGTCTTTACCATGGGCCTTCGGCTGGGAGCCAACAAGGATGTAGTGGATAACCTGGATTCCTACGGACTCTATGCCCTTGTAATTACCATCTTCACCATTGTCTTTTCTATTGTCGCTGTTTCCATAGCCAGACGGGCCATGGGGATTGACCGCCATGGTCTCATGAAAAATGAAAGGTTAGACCTGGAGTTGGAAGGTCAAGTAGGGGTTATTGAAGAGGAAGTAGAGGAAGAGGAAAAGGGAGGCTTTGACCGAATGACCCTCTTTATCCTAATAGGTGTGGCCCTGGGCCTGGGCTTGGGCTACTTCTATATCCGTCCCCGGTTTAACTATGAAGCCTTTGAAGGTGGGGCTAGTCTAGCCATTACCATTGAGCTGATTATCCTTTTGATCTTTGTGGGTTTGGACCTAGGTCTTGCCGGTGATGTTATTAGCAATATTAAGAGTGTTGGTTTTCGGGTTTTGGTGATTCCCCTAGTGGTGGAAGTTGGAACCTTAATCGGAGCAGCTCTTTGTGGAGTCTTCCTGCCCATTTCCCTCCGAGAAAGCCTGGCTGTTGGAGCCGGTTTTGGTTGGTATTCTCTAGGAGCGGGACTCTTGATGGATGCTGGAATGATGACAGCTGGAGCCATTTCCTTTATGCACAATGTCATGCGGGAGTTGTTTTCCATTATCATCACCCCTACTGTGGCTAAAAAAATAGGCTTTGTAGAGGCAGTTGCGGCTCCTGGAGCAACGGGAATGGATGTCTGCCTACCCATTGTTACCCGGTCAACCAGTGCCAATATAGCAGTTTATTCCTTTGTATCTGGCTTTATCATGTCCATGTCCGTTCCCTTGGTGGTCCCCCTCTTTACCTAAAAAGAGGGGGATTTTGTCTTAAAAGATGGAGAGACAAATCTTGACAAAATCAGTGGACTACACTATACTATTAAGCAACTTATCAAAAAAACATGGAAAATTATCGAGAGTGGTGGAGGGACTGGCCCTAAGAAGCCCGGCAACCTGCAATATGCGTGGTGCCAATTCCAGCGGAAAGACCGATAGATGATTGAATAATCTCTCCAAATCGGGGAGTTTTTTTATTATAGAAAGGAAAATGGATGATTGAAGTTAGCCATTTAGTGAAAGAATTTTCCAATGATGGGAAGGTCTTTCGAGCAGTTGATGATGTCAGTTTCCAAGTGCAAAAGGGAGAAATC
Source organism: Urinicoccus timonensis (assembly GCF_900232945.1). Classification (GTDB taxonomy): domain Bacteria; phylum Bacillota; class Clostridia; order Tissierellales; family Peptoniphilaceae; genus Urinicoccus; species Urinicoccus timonensis. Next base: position 458,284 of record NZ_OCTU01000001.1, on the reverse strand, counting down.
TATGGCATTATTGGCCTGTCCGGAGCTGGGAAGTCTACCCTGGTTCGGTGTTTGAACCGCTTGGAAGAACCCACATCAGGAAAGATTTTCATTGACGGAGTCGATATGGTGGCTCTGAACAAAAAAGAGCTTCTAAACCAAAGAAAGGATATAGGGATGATTTTTCAACACTTCAACCTATTCCTACAAAAAACGGTTTATGACAATATTGCCTACCCCCTAGAAATTCAAAAGTGGCCCAAGGAAAAAATCCAGGCTAGGGTGGAAGAACTCCTGGACTTTATTGACCTCAAGGACAAGAGGGGGGTCTACCCCTCTTCCCTGTCCGGTGGACAAAAACAAAGAGTGGCCATAGCTAGAGCCCTGGCCACCAGTCCAAAAATCCTCCTAAGTGATGAAGGAACCTCAGCCCTGGACCCCATCAACACCCGGATGGTTGTAGAAACCTTGAAAAAAACGGTCAAGGACCTAAATACCACCATCATCATGATTACCCACCAAATGGAGGTGGCCAAGGATATTTGCGACCGGATTGCCGTAATGGAAAATGGGAAGATTATTGAAGAAAATACCGTTGAGGAACTCTTCCGGGCCCCTAAAACCAAGCAAACCCAAAACTTTATCTCTTCCTTGAGAGAAAGTGATGACCCAGACCAAAGCCTTGACCTGACCAAGTACAAGGGACGGGTCCTCCGCCTGTCCTATGACGACCATACAGTGGACCAACCCATCCTGTCTCGCTGCATCAAGGACTACCAGGTGGATGTCAACTTGCTTTCAGGAAATATGAACCGGCTGGATGTCAAGGATTTCGGCTATATGATTGTAGAAGTTCTAGGTCCAGATCAACAAGTAGACCAGGCCCTGGCCTTTATGAAGGAAGTAGGAGTCTATGTGGAGGTGCTTAAATGATAGAAAAATTTACATCCATCGTTTTACCCTCTATTCCCGACACCCTCTATATGGTCTTTTTTTCCTCTCTCTTTTCCATGCTGATAGGAATCCCCCTGGCCCTGGTCTTGATTGTCACAAGACCCGGGGGTCTAAACCCCAAACCCAAGGGCTACCAGGTCCTAGACACCATCATCAACACCTTACGGTCCTTTCCCTTTGTGATCTTGATCATGGTAGTCTACCCCCTGTCCCGGCTCTTAATTGGCAAAAGCATTGGTCCCACAGCGGCCATTGTCCCCCTAACGGTGGCAGCCATTCCCTTCGTAGCCCGGATTATGGAAGGGGTCTTCCTGGAAGTGGACGAAGGTCTGGTAGAAGCAGCCCGGGCTATGGGGTCTACCAATGGGCAAATCCTCACCAAGGTCATCCTGCCTGAAAGTTTGCCTTCCATCATCAATTCCATGACCATGACCATTATCAACATCATTGGTTATTCGGCCATGGCTGGGATGCTGGGAGCCGGAGGCCTGGGAGAAATTGCCACCCGTTATGGCCATTATCGAAACGAACTGGACATCCTTTGGATGAGCGTAATCTGCATCATCCTTATTGTCCAAGTGGTCCAGTGGATTGGAAACCGCCTCACCACCATAACCAATAAAAAGTAAAGGAGAACGACATGAAAAAAATGAAAAAATTTATTTTAGCTAGCCTACTTTCCTGCCTGGTCCTTTTAACTGCTTGTGGACAAAAAGCAAGCCCGGACCAAGGAGCAGGAGACAATAAAATCCGCCTAGGGGTCAGCCCTGTACCCCACGAAGAAATCATCAAGGCTCTGGAACCAGAATTTAAAAAGGCCGGTCTGGATGTAGAAGTGACTACCTTTGATGACTATGTAATGCCCAACCTGGCTTTAGACCAAGGAGACTTGGACGCCAACTTCTTCCAACACGCTCCCTACCTGGATGACTTCATCAAGGAAAGAGGCGTAAAGTTGGCCAACCTGGGAGCCGTTCACTTGGAACCCATTGGTTTTTACTCCGACAAGTACAAGTCTGTAGATGAACTAAAAGATGGCGATGAAATCTTAATTCCCAACGATGCAACCAATGGTGGTCGTGCTTTAATCCTCTTAGAAAAAGCAGGAGTGATCAAGTTAAATGACTCCAGCAACCTGGCTGTAACAGAAAAAGATATTACAGAAAATCCAAAGAACTTGAAATTCACAGCCCTGGATGCACCAAGCATTCCAAGATCTTATAAGGAAGTAGCTGGAGCTGTCATCAACTCCAACTATGCCTTGGGAGCTGGTTTAGACCCAACCAAGGACAGCCTTTTGACAGAAGACAAGGATTCTCCCTACGCCAACATTATTGCCGTTCGCCAAGGAGAAGAAGGCCAAGAAAAATTCAAGAAATTTATGGAAGTTCTACATTCTGAAGCCTGCCGTAAGTTTATTGAAGACACCTACAAGGGCGCTGTAGTTCCAGCATTTTAAATAAAGATAAGGAAAGACTATGGAAAAATCCATAGTCTTTTTTGTGAGGTAAAAAATAAGTATTTTAGATATAAAATTGAGATAAATTTTGATAGTTTATTTTAATGGTTAGGTATATAATTAAAGTAAATTAAGTTAATAAAAATTATTGAAAGGATCTGAAAACATGAAAAAGTGGATAGCTCTTTTTTTAGCTCTGGTGATGCTATTTGGTGCAGTTTCACCAGGGGGACTAGTTTATGCGAAGACAGATAATGGCAATAATACAATTTTAGAGACTGAAAAACAAGTTGATGAAAAAGAGAAAAATAAGGATCAAGTGAAAGGGGCTTTAGACCCTAGAGAAAATCAGGAGCAAGATAGCTTCTCTTTGCCAGAAAGTAGCCTAGTACCAGTTGCTGCAAAAGGAAAAGCTCTGTTACCGGCACCCGCTAGTGCTATATGGCTCGATGGCACAAACGGCGATGACGGCAAAGACGGTTCAGAAGGAAATCCGGTTAAAACATTTGCTAAGGCAATGGAAATAATCAATGATGGGGGAACTCTTAATGTTCTTAGCTTAGCTGAAACAAATATAACAGTTAATAAAAAAGTAACATTAAAATTTCTTAACGATGTAACTATGCGAGGAACTGGAACTGCTATTACCTTAAAAGGTGGTGCACATCTTTGTGTAGCTGAAGGAAAAACACTTAATATTAATGGCTATAATAAAGGAATTTTAGTAGAAAAAGAAGCAGAGATAAACGACGGAAATTATGTCTTCAAATTTCCCAAGAATGGGTATGCTTTTGACACTTCCGGCAATATTGTCGGAACGTCAAAAGATAAACTTAAAATGGACATAACAAATGGCTATTTTATGTTCCACAGTAAAGATAATGAATTAAGAAATGCTACTATTAATCAGAGATATGATGATGACAAGTGGCAACTTTATGAGTGGAACGGCTTTAAGGCTTTTGATTCAGAGATTAATTTATATAAACTACCAGTATATTTTAAAGGTCCTTTATACCTTGACAACACAAGATTTGTAATTGACGGAACAGGTGTTAACTATCAAACAGGAGCATATTTTGAAAACTCTTGGGAAGTAGGAGCATTTCATTTTACTAACAAGTCCGTTTTCGAAGTGAAGAATTTTGACACCCATTGGAGAGGCAAGGGGATTACTTTCGGTTACGACAATAAGCTCTTGGTAGATAAGGGAGCAAAGGTCATCGTTAAGAATAATAAGAATGGCGGCTTAAACGCAAACCAAGGGATTGCCACCTTTAACGGCGGTTACTTGGAAGGGGACGGCCATTCTGGGTCCTTGTTCGGAGCACAGGACAAAGAGAATACAAAAATCGTCTTTGGTGCCGACTCCGTCGTCAATACGCCCATGGCTAAGCAATCGGACAACGGCCTTGGCCAAAGTGGAACAAATTACATTGTTCTCGGCGGCTCCCACAAGGTATTCTACGATCCTTCCTACCATAACGGACTAGCCATTCCCGTCAACGGGGATGAAAACGGAAACGAAAAATTAACCCTGTTTAAGCTGACGGACTCGTCTGTAGAAAAATTAAACCCCATTAACAAATTGGGCCAAGCTTACAAATACTCGGTGAAAAATGCCTCCGACGACGGGAACAAGTATGTATGGACGCCTGCCGCCAAGGTTACCTTTAAGCTGAATAACGGCAATGCAAGCTTCGCCAACGGCAGCAAAGAGAACAAAGTTCAACAAACCATTCGCGGCTATAAGCTGGACGATGTCGCAGGGAATGAATCTTTAAAGGATCCTAAAGACGCCAAAGGTGTAAAATTCTTAGGCTGGTTCTATAAGACGAACACCGGAGAAGAAAAGCCTTTTAATCGAGATAATGCTTTAACCGGTGATTTAGATGTCTATGCAAAATGGGAAGCAAAATCTATCGTTTACCATAACGGCGACGGCATCGACTACATCGTGCCCATCGATAAAGATGCCCAAGAGGCCAAGGCCCTCTCTTTTGACGACGTCGTAAAGGATCTGGCAAGCTTTAACGTAGAGGGAAAGAGCTTTGACAAATGGACCGCCAATCCCGACGGCACGGGAGCTGCCTATGCGGCCGGCCAGTCCATTGCCTTTACCCCCGGTACGACCCAAGTGGACTTGTACGCTCACTATGTGGATGCAGCCTATAAAATCGCATTTTCCGCTAATGGCGGAACCTTTAGCGATGATTCCATCTTTAAAACTCGAACAGACCTCTTTAAATTAGAAAAAGACGTCAATGGCGGCGATGTCGCCGTACTAAAAAAGACGGCGAAGTATGATCAAAAGCTCAGCGACGTACTGACGGCGTTGAATTTTGACAAGAAAAACCTAAAGCCCGATGCCAGTGCGAAAAAACCGGGGTTTGTGCCTGAAAGCACAGACAATTGGAACACAAGCCCAAGGGGCGGAAGCGACACAGCCTTAAGGTTTGACGATTTCTATTTTTTCGGCATTCCTGTTCCCGGTAAAGACCCTGCTATAACCCAAGATACAACCTACTACATGACTTGGAAAGATGACCCCACCGTTGAAACCATTAGCTCTAATGAAAATTTAGGTGCTGATATTTGGGGACAAGACCGAGCAAGCAGTCCGAAGGTACAGGTTGTCACTCCTGGCCAAGCCTTCAGCTTAACCGGCGAAATCGATGCGGCATCGATTAAAGGCAAATGCAAGGGATTGAGACGGTATTTAACAAGCATACCGACGCTGAATTCTCAAGTATTGCCTTATCGAATGTAAGCTCCACTTTCAAGGCCACATTGACCATGCCTGACGATGTGATCATTCCCGAAAATCCCACGGTTACGGCAAAGGGCCTGGGCAAGTGCTTTGACTTAGGAAAAGCAGAAGTGAAAGGCCAAAAGGTCACCATTCCCTTTACCCTGAAACCGGGAATGACCGATTACAAAATCTTAAAAGATGCCGTCGTCTCCACGGGACAAGTCTCGGAAGACAGAACAAATAATTCCCTTATTTCGGTACAAATCGACGGATTAAAGCTGAAAGATACCGTTGCCGACGGACAAAAAGTCACCATCACAGGCGATGTGGGTGGTAGCTTCTCCGCCCTGGCAAGGGATAATGCCACCTTAAAGAGATTCTCCTTTACTTGGAAGGGAAAACAAACACCGGAGGGTAAAGACGAAGCGGCGACGAGTGAAGGCATTCAATACACGTTGATGATGTCGAAGCCGACGGTATTCAATTTGCCCGGCGATCTTTTAGTGAAGAAAGGCCAAGAAGGCTACGACACAACACACCTGGCCGTCTATCCCATCGATGAAAACGACACCTTGACCTTTAAGGGACAGTTGGATATTTCTCCCATTAAAAAGCAAATCAATTTTTTGGCTGATGGACAAGGCTCTACTACAAATATCGCCTTAGAGCAAGTAAAAAGTAGCTTCATTGCCAAGATAGAAATTCCCCAAGGCCTTGAAATCCCCAATTCAGTCCAAGCGACATTGACGGAAAATGACTTATTTAAAGTGACCGATGTAAGCAAGGCGGGAAATGTTATTACCGTAAAGATGGATTTAAAGAAGTCCTACACGCAATTCGACGATTTGTTGAAAGATGTCAATGCTGCCGGTGGGGATGGAAGCATATTAAACGTTGAAATTCCAGGAATCATCGTAAAAGATGACACTTCTGGAAAAGAATTCGTCGCCAAGGGACAGGTTGAAGGAAGTTTCTATGGAGTGGCAAAGAAAGAAGAGACTTCAAGGGTATTTAATTTCACCTGGAAAGCCCAACAAAGGCCTGATGGCAAGGACGTAAGACAAGGACAAGAGGATAACAATACTATTCAATTGACCCTTGCTTTACCAGAAAAATTTGACTTGCCTGGCGACATCCTAATTGGAGACGACACCGAACACGACGCATTGCACAAGGTAAAACCGGGCGAGCTCTTGGAATTTACGGGAAGACTTGACGTGACGAGTATTAAGGACAAAATTAACTTACTCAAATCAAGCTACGGACAAGATACTTCAAAAATCAAGACCGACAATGTGAAAAGTACTTTCGTCGCCAAATTGGAAATCCCTGAAGGTCTCGAAATCCCCGATGTTCCCACGGCAACCTTAACAAACAATGATTTGTTTGAAATCAAAAACGGCGACGTCTCTAAAGACGGGAATCAAATCGTGGTCAAAATGACCTTGAAGAAGGATTACAGCAAATTTGACGACTTATGGAGAGATGTTAACGCAGTGCCGGCTACCTTGGACTTGAAGGTTCCGGGCATTAAGGTAAAAGACAACTTGGTCGACGGAACGAAGAAGACGGTCCTCGGACATGTCGAAGGTAAGTTTGAAGGCACAGCTACATCGGATAGCGGCAAAATGCAAAACTATCATTTTAAATGGATTGGCAAACAAACACCCGACGGACGAGACTTCATCTTAAAGGGAACGGACAGCGAATCGATTCAATACACGGTTGTGGTTAATCGCGAATCGAAACCGACCCCCGAACCAGATCATTCGAAACCAACAAGCCCTACTGTTTGGTTTTTAGGATTCCCCGAAGAAACAAATCAAGGCAAGTTAAACCTTGATGACCATTATGCCTATATGAAGGGTTATCCAGATAAAACTTTTGGACCAGATCGAAATATGACAAGATCTGAAGTGGCAATGATGTTTGCACGGTTATTAAAAGATCGTCCAGAAGCAAACAAAGTTTACACCATGTCTTACAAGGATGTTAGCAAAAATTCTTGGTACGCTTATGCGGTATCATATTTATCTGAAAAAAATCTTATTATGGGCTATCCTGATGGAACCTTCAGACCAGATAATGCCATTAGTCGGGCGGAATTTGCAGCTATTGCGGCTCGTTTTGATAAGTTAGGAGTAGGGAGCGATCTAAAGTTCAATGATGTAGGAAAGAATTATTGGGCTTACAACGTTATTGCATCGGCTGCAGAAAAGGGATGGGTTTCTGGTTATCCTGATGGAAGTTTCAAGCCAGAAAACAAAATTACAAGAGCAGAAGTTGTTTCTACCACCAATAGAATGTTGAACCGTTATGCGGATCTTTACTATGCAAAAGTTCATAAGGATGACTTAGCTCCTATGTTGGATATGGATGAAAAACACTGGGCTTATGGGCCTGTTGTAGAAGCCATGAATGGACATGACTATCAAAGAAAGGCAGATGGAAAGAATGAATTGTGGATGCAATTAAATTATAAGAGGTTTACTTTTCCTCTAGCTCCATCTGGTATTGCGCAATAAAAATTCAAAAGAGCTTCTTGAAGAAGTCTCATAATAGAAAAATTATTCTATAATAAATGTTGGGGTCCTCCTAGACCCCAGCATTTATTTTTTGCAATTAAAATACACTTATATCTTTCCGTGTTTACAATAAAATTACTACGATAAAGCAGATAGGTGAAAAACTATAATATTGCAGACTTATTCATTTTAAAAGGTGTTATTGTGAACTTGAATTCTTTTATAGTCTTTTGCACCTTAGGGATGGGAAAGAAACTTTTCTATCCCAATATTTGATAAAGAGTTTATACAGGGAAATATGCAGGTTGAAGAAAGTTTGCTATAATAATTTTAAGGATAGGAGGGATTATAGATGGATACAGTGCCTGGAACGGCCTACAAGATTAGCCAAGGCCCTGGGGCCTTTTCATACAGTATTGACAGTTTGTTTTTATCTTATTTTGCCCGGGCCAAGGGTCGAGTTTTGGACCTGGGTTGTGGGCCGGGAATTTTGTATTTTCGAAGTCTCAATCCAGATTTAAGGTCCTACACAGGCCTGGACATCAACCCTCAAGCCCTGGATTACTTTAGGGAAAGCCTGGCCTATAATGGCTTGGGAGAGAAAGTCCGCTTGGAAGAAGGGTCTCTGGAAGACTTCCATGAACCCGGGGCCTATGAGACGGTTTTGTGTAACCCTCCCTACTATCAAAATTACTTAAGAACGGAAAATTCAGAGAAAAACCGGGCCAAGCACGAAGAAAACCTGGGTCTGAGGGACTTTATTTTAAAGGGGACCCAAAGCTTGAGACCCCTGGGGTCTCTCTACCTGGTCCTGCCGGTGGACCGGCTGGTGGATGCCATGGTCTTTTGCCGCCAGGGAGGGGCAGAACCCAAGAGGCTACAATTTTTATCCAAGAAAAGCCAGGGCCAGGCCCACTGGTTTTGCCTGGAGGCTAGGAAAAATGCCAAGCCCCACTTGAGGGTAGAAGCCTCTTTAAACTTACAAGACCACCGGGACCTAATCTATAGTAACCCCCGAGATTTGTGATAAAATAAGAGGGAAAGGAGAAGCCATGCTCTACATTGTACCCACACCCATTGGGAACTTAGAAGATATGACCTATCGAGGGGTCCGGGTTTTAAAGGAATGCGACTTGATTTGCTGTGAAGATACCCGGACCAGCCAGGTGCTCTTAAGGCACTATGGCATTGAAAGTCCCACGAGAAGTTACCATAAATTTAATGAAAAAGAGGCCCTGGATGGACTCTTGGACTTCTTAAGACAGGGCCAAGACCTGGCCTTGATCAGTGATGCTGGCATGCCAGGAATCCAAGACCCAGGAAGGATTTTAATCCGGGCCTGTATCCAAGAGGGTCTGGACTATACGGTTTTACCTGGACCCTCTGCCGGAATTACGGCCTTTATTGCTTCGGGTTTTCTGTCTGAATCCTTTGAATACATTGGCTTTTTATCGGAAAAGCCCGGCAAGCGGAAGAAAGCTCTAGAGGAGATAAAGGACCACAAGGAACCCATGATTTTTTACGAAGCCCCCCATAGGATCCAGGCCTGCCTGGAAGATATGCGAGAAGTCTTGGGGCCCCGGCAGGTTTTTTTGGGCCGGGAATTGACCAAAAAATTTGAAGACTACCAAAGCTTCAACCTGGAAGAGGACTTTCAAGACCAGGTCAAGGCCAAGGGAGAATTTGTCGTGATTGTAGAGGGGAACCAGTTCCAAGAAGAGGTAGACATTCAAGCTGCCTTGCGGGACCGCCTCCAAGAGGGGATGAAGGTTTCTCAAGCAGTGAAGGAAGTGGCCAAGACCTATGGCCTCGCCAAAAACCATGTCTATAAGGAAAGTTTAAAACTATGAAAAACACCCAATATTTTGCAGGAATCATCCAAGAACTCAATGGAGTCTTGGAGGAGAAATATCGCAAGATCCATGCCTGGTCCCAGGAGGAATTTCGAGACTATATCCAGACCTATGCTGGTCCCCTGGGCCGGATGAAGAAGCTAAACCCTCAAGAGCTTAAGGAATATGGGGTTGTAGTGGGCCTGGACGGGTCCGTCAACCGGTTGGGAGGGGCCTATCCCCACTATGTGGAACTCTACCGGGCTCTGGCCATGTCTACCCAGGGCCACTCCTCCAGTGTGGAAGAAATTTACACCCCCCTTCTGGAAGAAGGAGTGGACCAGGAAGAAGAGGGCGACCAAAAAGACCAGGACGACCGAAAAAGACGCCTGGCAGAAATTGAAATGAAGACGGCCATCCAATATATGAAGACCCAGCCTGTGGACTACCTGATGATGGATGGAGGCCTGATCCGCTACCGGATGTACTCCAACCTCTGGGAGGAATTTACCCAAACCGCCCTGGAAAGAGATGTGGTGACCTTTGGGGTCATCAAGGATATTAAGACGGCCATCTTGGGCCAGGGGGACCAAACCCGAGGCCTCTATGACCGGGAAATTTTATTTGGCCAGCTCAAGGCTGGAGATGTAATCTATATTGATGATAAGAAAAATAAGAAGGTCCCCAGTGGGTTGACCTCGGCCTTTTTAAAGAGCTCCAAGGAGATCCAAGTCGTAGGCCTTGACCTCTTAAAGGAACAAGAAAGCCAAATGGAGAAAGTTTGTAACCTAGTCTATACCTTGACCCCAGAAGGGGGCAGGGGGGTTCCCCTTTGGATTGATATTGTAGACCATGAGGTGAAAATCACCGACCAGGAAATGGAGGCCCTTTTTGAGTCCTACATGGACCGGGACCTCTTCCATCGTTTGTTTGTATCGGAAAGAGATTTACGAAGATTGTGAGGGAAAAATGCAAGTAGTGGGAATCACAAGCCAACAGGAAGTGACCATTGGCAGCAAGGATCGAAATTTTCGAATTAATGAACTCCTTATCATTGAAGACGGTCAAATGGGAGACCTCTTGGCTGAAGTTGTTGAAACAAAAACTTTTAACCGTTTTATCCCCTTGGATATGGGAGGGGATTTTGTAGACGCCTCTGTCCTGGATAGCCTCAAGGCCATGGGCTACAATGTAGATGACGAAACCATCTATATAGCCAAGGCCCGGCTCTTTGAAGAGGCCACCTATCCTGTCTTGACAGGGTCCATGGCTCGGTCTCCGGAATTTGAAGAAGTCAAGGACGTCCTTTTGGCTACAGTTCCAGACCGAGGCCTGACCCTGGGGAGCATCCGAAATACAGATGATATCTACTGCCAGGCCACAGAGGAATTTAAGGGGCTCTATGAAACCCTGGAAGGGGACCTGGTGGACCAAAAAGACCTACCCTATATCCTGGACATCCGGTCCATGCACCAATACCCCCATATTGGAATTTTTGGTGGGTCCGGGTCGGGAAAGAGTTTCGGCCTTAGGGTCCTCTTGGAAGAATTGATGAAAAAAAGCCTACCGACTGTGGTCTTGGACCCCCATTATGAAATGGACTTTAAGAACCCGGCTGGGGGCAAGTTTGCTAAAAGCTACCAGGACCAGTTTGTAAAACTTCAAATTGGCGAAGATGTGGGAATTAAGTTTGAGCAATTAAGTGTAGGGGACATCAACCACCTCCTGGGGGCAGTTTCTGGCCTGACAGATTCCATGAAAAATGTCGTGGCCAGCCTCTTTAAAAAGGGCAACAACCTGCCCACCTTTTTGGAAAGGATCCATGCCATCCTGGAAGTAGGAGACATGGGGGGAGAAAAACGCTATAGTGCCGAAATCCAATACGCCTCCCCCGACAAGCAAAAACTCATGGAGAGAAATTTAAAGATTTTTGCAGAATTGGGGCAAAATCTTCCCCTTGAATCCGTTCGAGGGATTTCCTGGCGGATGGCCAACCTGGAAAGAGAGGGTCTCTTTAATCGAGACATCCTGCCAGTGGTGGAAAACCTCATCCAAGGCAAGCTTGTGGTGGTCCAAGGGAGCATGCGGACCCTTCAAATGTTTTCGACCTACCTGGTCCGGACCCTCTACAACAAGCGGAGGACCTACCGGGACGACAAACTCCGGGGTCTGGGAGGAGACTACTTCCCACCCTTTTTCATCGTCAATGATGAGGCCCACAACTTTGCTCCCAAGGGACTGGAATCTCCCACCAAGTCGGCCTTGAAAGAAATTGCCCAAGAAGGACGGAAGTACGGAGTCTTTTTGGTCATGGCCACCCAAAGGCCTACCCTCCTGGACGAAACCATCACAGCCCAGTTAAACACCAAGTTCATCTTCCGGACAGTCCGGGCCTCGGATATTGATACCATCCGGGAAGAAACTGACCTAACGGCCGAAGAAGCCCACCGGCTTCCCTATCTAAGAACAGGGGATGTCTTTATCTCGGCTTCTCAAATGGGCCGGACCAGCTTTGCCCGGATTCGGGCGGCGGAAACCACCTCTCCCCATAGCGAGAACCCCTTTGACGAATTGATCCAACAAAAAAAGGAAAAGTTTTCTGACCTCTTACGGGAACTTCGACCCTACTTCCCTGTCAAGGATTCCAACTTTATCACCGTCATTACTGGCCTGTCCAAGGCAGGCATCAACATCACCTATGATGACCTAAAGGAATCCCTAAAACAAATGGCCCAAGAGGGCCTGCTGGAGAAAAAAGAAGACTTCTTGGGCAATGCTGCCTATAGTTTGCCAGACGAAAAATAAAAGACAACCCGGGAGCCCAGTCCCGGGTTTTGTCTTAGGGGATTTTGTAAAAAATCAAGAATTTGGCTATGCTATAATGAAAAAAAGAGGTGATTGGCTTGAAAGACAAGAATACTAGAGTTAAGGCCTACCTGGCCTGTCTGACCCAGGTGGTCCTGGTGGGTTTTTCCCTAATTTTTGTAAAAATTGCATTAAAAGATCTCAGCCCCATGGAAGTCTTGAGCCAACGTTTTATCCTAGCTGGGGCCTTGGTTGTAGGTCTTTCCCTTTTTAGAAAAGGATGGACCTCTTGGGACTTGGAAAAGATAAGGGACCTCTACTACTTGGCCCTCCTTTATCCCCTGGGCTTTTTCGGCTTCCAAACCTATGCCATGACCCAGTCTACGGCCACAGAAGCTGGGATCCTAATGGCCCTGGCTCCCTTGGCCACCCTGGTCTTGGCCTGGATTTTTCTAGGGGAAAGAATCAATAAAAAGCAAATCTTTATGATGATCTTGGCCAGCTTGGGCTTGGTTTTTTTGGCCTTGGTCAACCAAAAAGAGGCCCAATTCCACCTAAGGGGGACTTTTTTTCTGGTCTTGTCCCTTTTGGCCCTGGCCGGCTACACCATCCTCGTTCGAAAAAAGACTCAAGACTACTCCTACCGGGACATTACAGACCTGGTCCTCTTAGAGGGTGCCGTCTTTTTCCTGGTCCTGATAATCTTCAAGGAAGGGGCCGGGGCCTTGGCCCAAAGCTTTTATAGTTGGAAGGACCCAAAAATCGCCTTGAGCATGGCCTATCTGGGATTTTTTTCTTCCTACCTCACGGCCCTTTTAAACAACTATGCCCTAAGCTATTTAAAGGCCAGCAATGTAGCAGCCCTAAGCAATTTATCCCCCCTGATTACCAGCCTGGCAGCCAGCCTTTTCTTGGGGGAAGTCCTAAGTCTAGGTCATATCCTGGCCATGGGCCTAACCTTGCTGGGGGTCTTTGGCCTGAACATTTTCAAAAATAAAGCTGAAAACTGACCTAGTAAGAAGGGGAAAAATTAAGTATAATAGAAGCAAGGAGGGTATCCAATGGAACAAGAAGTTATGATTATCGATTTTGGCGGACAATACAACCAATTAATCGCTCGACGTGTGCGGGATTTACACGTTTATTGCGAAGTTGTCCCCTATAAAAAAGTAGACCAATACTTAGAAAAACACACCCCCAAGGGAATTATCTTTACCGGGGGACCCAATAGCGTCTATGTAGACGATGCACCCAAAATTGACTCCAAAATTTACGACCTGGGCATTCCTATTTTGGGCCTTTGCTATGGGATGCAAAGAATGGCCGTAGACCTGGGAGGTCAAGTCAGCCGGTCCCAAAGCCGGGAATTTGGCAAGACTCCCACAAATTTTGACAGCCAGGCCAAGCTCTTTAAAGGCATTGGAGATTCCATAACCTGGATGAGCCACCAAGACTTTGTGACCCAAGTGCCTCAAGGTTTTAAGACAGTGGCTTCAACCCAGTCAACTCCCAATACAGCCATGGCTAATGAAGATAAAAAACTCTATGGAGTCCAATTCCATCCCGAAGTCAACCACACAGAAAAAGGCCAAGATATGCTAAGAAACTTCCTCTATGACATTTGTGGTCTGGAAGGAACATGGACCATGGACCGCTATGCCCAGACAGCCATTGAAGGCATCCGCAAGCAAGTAGGCCAAGGAAAGGTTCTTTTGGCCCTGTCTGGCGGGGTGGATTCCTCTGTTTGTGCCAAACTTTTGGAAAAAGCCATTGGAGACCAATTAACCTGTATTTTTGTAGACCATGGTTTGATGCGGAAAAATGAAGGCGACGAAGTAGAAGCCGCCTTTAAGGACACCGACCTCCACTTTATCCGGATCAATGCAGAAGACCGCTTTCTGGCAAGACTTAAGGGCGTGACAGACCCCGAAGAAAAACGGAAGATCATCGGAGAAGAATTCATCCGGGTCTTTGAAGAAGAAGGACGAAAAATCGGGTCTGTGGACTACCTGGCCCAAGGAACCATCTATCCTGACATTATCGAATCCGGAGCCGGAGATGCAGCCGTGATCAAGTCCCACCACAATGTGGGCGGCCTACCAGATGTTGTAGACTTTAAGGGCCTTGTAGAACCCCTACGCCAACTCTTTAAAGACGAAGTTCGGGAATTGGGCGAAGAATTGGGTCTGGCCGACTACCTGGTTTGGAGACAACCCTTCCCGGGACCAGGATTGGGTATCCGGGTCATGGGAGAAATTAGCAAGGAAAGATTGGACATCCTAAGAGATGCCGACGCCATCTACCGGGAAGAAATTGCCAAGGCCGGCCTAGACCGGTCCATCAACCAATACTTTGCTGTCCTAACCAATAACCGTACCGTGGGCGTTATGGGCGACTACCGGACCTATGACTATACCCTGGCCTTAAGAGCCGTAGAAACCACAGACTTTATGACCGCTGATTGGTCCAAGATCCCCTATGAAGTTTTGGAAAAAATTTCCAGCCGGATTGTAGGAGAGGTAGACCATATCAACCGGATTGTCTATGATATTACAAGCAAACCACCGGCTACAATTGAATGGGAATAATCGCAAAATTTTCTAAAATGGCTTAATTACAAGCTATAAAGAGAATGAAAAATGGCTACTGGTACTCAAATGGTACTGGAAGTAAAAAAGAATAAATTGAATAATAGTTCCAAGTGGTTTACATGAGGACAAAAATTAGACCGTAGTTTCAATGGTTCTATAATAAATGTTGGAATCCACCTAGACTCTAACATTTATTATAGAACCATTTTATTAAGTTAAATCTTCAAGTTAGATTTAAATAAAACGATTGTATTAATTTGAAGCTAAGTTTAAGAGGTAAGCAATATGTTGAAGAATTTGAAAAGTTATAAGTATAAACTACCTACAATTAATGGTGAATCTAAAGAGCATACAACAAATAATAATTCAATAATTATTATAGGTGCGAACGGAAGCGGTAAAAGTAAATTAGGAGCATGGATTGAAGATCAAAATCCTGAAAATGTACATCGTATTGGTGCTCAAAGAAATCTTAATTTTCAACAAAATATACCTTTAACTAATTACGATGATGCAAAAAATAGAATCTTTTATGGGACTAATGATGAAAGCAATGTAAAAAATCATAACAAAGGAAGCAGGTGGAATTGGGAGAAATCAAATACTACTATGCTTTTAGAAGATTTTGATGTAGTTTTAGCGGCATTAATTGCTATGTATAATATTGAAACAAATAATTATTTTAATGAGTGCAAGGATGCTGAAAAAGCGGACAGAAACAAGCCAAATACACCAAACTCAATAATGGAAAAACTAATGGACATATGGGATATTATATTTCCACAGAGATGTCTTTTATTTGAGGATTCAAAGTTTTTTGCCTACGAATATAACAAGCCATTTGAAAAGTATTCTGCGAATCAAATGAGTGACGGAGAAAGAGCAGTATTATACTTGGCTTCACAAGTTTTAGCTATTCCTGGAAATAAAACACTGATAATTGACGAGCCTGAAATACACCTTCATGGAACAATAATGAATAAGCTATGGGAAAGACTAGAAGAATATCGCTCTGATTGTTTATTTATTTATATAACGCATGATACAAATTTTGCTGCTTCTCATAATAATTCAGAAAAGATATGGATAAAGAGTTATGATGGGAAAAATTGGAATCTAGAAAAAATAATTTCTAATGAATTACCAGAGAAGTTGCTATTTGATATTCTAGGGTCACGTAAAAATATTTTGTTTGTAGAAGGAGAAGAGAATAGTTTTGATAGTCAATTATATTCTATTTTATACCCAGACTATTTTATTATTCCTTGTGGAAGCTGTATGCAAGTTATTATGAGAACAAAATCTTTTAATTCAACCCAAAAGATTCACAATTATAACGTGTATGGAATAATTGATCGTGACTTTAGAACGGAAGACGAAATAAATAAATTAGTAAAAGATAATATTTACACACTAAAGGTTTCAGAAGTGGAGAATTTATTTATCATAGAAGAACTAATCAGTTTTTTAGCAGATTATTTAGCCAAGAATTTTAATGATGTTTTTAGTAATATTAAAAATTATATTATTAAAGAAAGATTTGGTAATCAAATTCGTAGTCAGGTTAAGAAAAATGTAGTCTCTCAAATAAAATATGAATTATCTATGGCTGAAATCTCAGAGATTAATACAAAAGAAAGTTTTACTAATGCTATTGAAAGTATTAATACTGACAGTATTTATGAAGAAACATTAAATTCATATGAAGAAGCATTGATAAGTAATAATTACAAAAAAGTGTTGGAAATGTTTAATGAAAAAGGATTAGCTAAATCAATAGGCCATCATCTTAGTTTAAAAGACAATGATTACTTAAATACAGTTATTTCTATTTTGCGAAATAAGGAACCAGAGGAAGTATTTGGAATATTTAAAAACTATGTCCCAAGGCTTTCGGATTAAACATTGATATAAACTTAGTTCGAAACAATTATAATTTCTCCGGTACTGGGACTGGGACGGGACTAAAAATTTTAAAATGTCTTATAATTATATGTATTTAGTGATATTAGAAAAAATAGAATCTAGTATTTTGAATGGTTTGAGATATATCGGACGTTTGGAAAAGAAGAATGGGAGTAAAATTACACTGTGTTGGATATAGCATGAAAAATTTATCAAAACTCTACCCGCTTACTATTGCGCTAGGGCTAATATTTTTAAACTTCGATTTTTTTAATCAATATCAATTTTTAAGAATAATTGGAAAGGTGTTAATTGTAATCTCAATTATATTGTTCTTTGCAAAATATTTTTCATCTAATAAATAGAGAAGATTAAAAACTGTAACTGGGATTAAAATGGGAACATTTGTTAAAAAGAATAAATTGAATAATTCTTCCAAGTGGTTTGCATTTGGACAAAAAATTAGACCGTAGTTTCAAGCTACGGTCTTTTTTTGAAATTAAATATGTTAAAAAGATGTGTTTATAAGATATGTACAATAAAGGAAAAAATAAGATATAATAAAAGGAAAGAAATTATATAAAGATGGGTAAATATTGGCTTATATCATTTGACAATGAGTGATTTGGGATATAATTTAATCATAAGTTTAGGTCAGGGAGCATACGGTGCCCTGGCCATTTTTTATGTTATAATACAAGTAATAAAGATTAAGCCAGAATAAGGAGGGAGTGTATTGTCAAAAATTAAAAAAGAAAAAATTTCTGCTAAAGGCTTTTATATTGAGGTTTACACAGAAGATTTTAAAAATGACTATATAAGTCTTACTGATATAGCAAAATATAAAAATACAGATGATCCAAGATTCGTTATTCAAAACTGGATGAGAAATAGGAACACTCTTGAATTTATAGGATTATGGGAAGCACTTAATAATCCAAATTTTAACCGTGTGCAATTCGACACGTTTAGAAATGAAGCTGGTTTAAATAGATTTACGATGACACCGAGTAAATGGATAGAATCTACTGGAGCTATTGGAATAGTCTCAAAATCTGGTAGATATGGTGGAACTTATGCTCATTATGATATAGCGATGGAGTTTGCGTCTTGGCTTTCTCCAGAGTTTAAGCTATATATTATTCAAGATTATAAAAGACTAAAAGAAGATGAAAACTCAAAATTATCATTAACTTGGAACTTGCATAGAGAAATATCTAAAATCAATTATAAAATTCATACAGATGCCATCAAAGAGTATTTATTAAAAGACCTTACAGATGAGCAGTTATCATTTAAATATGCAAGTGAGGCAGATATGCTTAATGTGGCACTCTTTGATAAAAGAGCAAAACAGTGGCGTGAAGAAAATCCTGACCTAAAAGGAAATATGAGAGACTATGCAAGTCTTAATGAACTATTAGTACTTGCTAATATGGAATCCTACAATGCAATTTTAATTGAAAAGGGATTAGAGCAAAAAGAAAGAATGATTGAACTTAGAAATCTTGCAAAGACCCAACTCATATCTTTAGAAAAATTAAACCAATTAGACATTAAAAAACTTTCTAATTAAAATTAATATAGAGTTTTGCCCGGTACTGGGACAGGACTAAAAATTTTCAAATATCCTATTGTTAGCTGGATTTAGTGATAATTTAAAAATAGAATCTAGTATTTTGAATGGTTTGGGATACATCGTACATTTGGAAAAGAGGAATGGGAATAGTAGCAAAAAAAATTAAAAGCTTTGTAAAATCAACGCTTACAGAAGATGAAAAGCTGTAGCTGGGATTAAAATGGGAACATTTGTAAAAAAGAATAAATTGAATAATTCTTCCAAGTACTTTACATTTGGACAAAAAATTAGGCCGTAGTTTCAAGCTACGATCTTTTTGAATAATCATTACGTTACATATACTATTTTACACGTAGTATGTTTGGTGGTATACTTTAGATAATCGGATAGGGAGGTGGTAGTGGTGGGAGAAAATTTAGAGAAATACATTCCTCTAACTGAAACTATGTTTTTAGTTTTATTGACAATGCTAGAAGAAAATTATGGCTATAGAGTTTCACAAGAAGTTGAAGAAATAACGAATGGGAGGATTGTTTTGGGCCCGGGAACTCTATATGGAGCAATCAACAATCTTTACAAAAAAGGATGGATTCAATTAGTCGATAAAGATGAGAGTGGGAAGAAAGTTTATATTGCTACAGATATTGGCAGAGAATTAGTCTCATTAGAAATAAATAGGATGAGAAACTTGGTCCTAAAGGGAGAAAAGAAATTTAAAGAGGAGGGAGACCATGAATAAAATAAGAATTTTTCTAAACCCAATCGAAGGCAGAGAAAAATACTTAAATCGCATTGCAAGTGAGGGATATCGACTTGTAAGAAGTGGATCCCTTCTACATGAATTTGAAAAAACGAATGCAGACTATAGGTACGCTGTAGAGTATATAGGATATATGAATAATATGGAAAGAAAAGAATATACAAAATTTTTAAATGACATGAATTTAAAAGTTTTTACAGCTCCTCTTAATATTGGGAAGATTAGCTTTGGAAATGTAAAATTAAGACCTTACAATCCTCCTGGGAGTATGCTAGCCACTTCTCCGGGGGTTATTAACAAAGAAATTTTGATCATTGAAAGTGATGGAAATAAAGAAATTCCAGTTTTTTCTGATAAAGAAAGTAGGGATTTAGATTTTAAGAGGAGAAAGGCTCCTTATTACTATCTTTTAGTTGCTTCTGTGCTTTCAATAGTATTGGGTTTATTTAAGCTAACAGATCATAATTCAATAATTTTAGGAATAATATTTTCTATTTTTGCTGGTTTTGGCCTATATAAATTGCATTCAATTAAAGAAAAATAAATGGGAAGTCTATAAATTAAGCAGACCGATATTATCTATAGTTATAGTAGGTTGGCAATTTTGCCAATTTTAAAGTCTATAAGCATCTTAATATAAAACCTATGAATTATAAGATATATAGAGTTAGTATAGAACAGACCCGGACAGGGAAAAGATTTTGCGTGACAATTTAGTTTTCTCTATAGATGGTCATGAGGCTTGATAAAAACGAAAGGAGGAGATTGTATGGATATTTTACGGGCAATATTGCCTGTAATTCTGGTTAGTATAGTGGTGGTTTATCTTATTCATACCACTAAGAAAAATGCAAACAAGAAAGAGACCGATAAGACAGAAGAAACTTATCTAACCGAAGGCATGACCATAGGAATGTGCCTGGGGACTGCAGTGGGAATTGCTTTGAATATGGAGAACATAGCCATAGGCATGTCTGTGGGTATGCTCATTGGAATGCTGGTGGGCATGGCTAGTAAAAAATAAGGATAAAAACTTAAAAAGCGATGGAAGCTACCTTTCCATCGTTTTTTATTTTATTGTGTGGTATATCTAAGCTAGAAGCAGAGGAGGTGGACTTTGTTTAAGATTTTTATGCTCATCGTGTTTTTAGTTCCAACGATTTTAAATTATAAACTGACAAGAAAAAACATTATTTGGGTCAAGAAAAGTGCTATAGAAGTGACTTGTATCATACTGTTATTCGTCCTAGGAAGTTCCTTTTGTTATAGGTTTGATAAGACCATCATTGGATATTTAATAGTCCTAGCAGCGACGATGATGCTCTATACATCTGTATTCTTTCAAGGGATAACAGAAAAAGGTATAAATATATTTTTAGGTGGATCGCCATTTTTAAAGTGGGTAGAGTTTAATAAGATTAGAAAAGTTGAAATGGGAAAAAATAGAAAGGGGAATGTTGAACTAAAGGTTCATGTCTTCGGGAATGTATTCAAACAAGTCTATAGCCTAGAAGATGAGGAAAAGATAGTGGGTTTGATTAAAAATAGAATCTAGTATTTTAAACAATTTGCTATATCATACATTTAAAAAAGAAGGGCGGATATAAAGAAAACAAGCCATGGCTTTTCTAGCTACGACTTTTCATAATCAAAAAGCGGGACAAGGATTTCAAAATAGAGATTGAAAAGAAGAAGGAAGTAGGATAAACTAATATCAAACAAAGAGATTCAAAAAGTTAAAGCGAGGTGTTTTGATGAAGTGTCCAGCTTGTGGGAAGGAAAATGCTTCCGATGCAAAGTTTTGTAATTCTTGTGGGAGCCCTTTGAAGTTTCCAGGGGATGACACACTATCTTTTTCAAACCATGAGGATGAAAGGATTATGGAAGAGGTCCAGGAGACAGAAGTTTATCCTCAAGGCCACTATGAAGAAATAAGTCCTAGCGGGCCAAGTCCTCAGAAAAAGAAGTCTTATAAGATTATTAGTATCCTAGTGGTTTTGGCAATCTTGTGTGTCTTGGGACTTTTTGGCGCCAAGGCTTGGAAAAAGGTTAGCCTGGAAAAGGAAGCGACCAAGGCCATGGAAGAGGGTAACTACCTGGATGCCACAGGGAAATTCCAAGATCTCTACAAGGCAACCAATGAAGAAAAATATCAAAAGAAGATGACGGAGGCCCATGCCTTGGCCCAAGATAGTGAAAATCTGGAAAATGCCAAAAACCTATTGGCCCAAGGTTCCTACAAACAGGCCCTACAAAAGTTGTTGGAAATCCGCAACCACGACAATGCCCTTAAGCAGGAGGCGGAAAATGTCCTAACCAACCTACAAACCACTGTTGAAGGCAAGGTAGATGCTTATAACATGATGCAGGACTATTCTACATCCATCCAATTGTTAAATGGTCTATTGGCTGTGGCACCGGAAAATGAATCCTTCCTGGCTATGAAGACCCATGCCCTAAGTGCGCAAACAGGGATGAATGAAGAAAAGGCCCGGGCGGAAACGGAAGCCAAAGCCGCGGAAGAAAAGGCTCGAAAGGAAGAAGAAGCTGCTGCAAGCCGGGCTAAGCAAGCCAAGGCATCTAGCAATATCATCAATACCTTCCAATTTGTTACCAGTGGGTCGGCCAATGTCCGGTCTGGCCCTGGGAAAAACTACCGGGTCAACTACTCTTTGGACCGAGGGTCTGAAGTCTACGTCTATGACACTTATTATGATGGAACTAGAACTTGGTGTAATATTGGGGATGGTTGGATTTCTTACCGGACCCTAAATGGAGAATTATAAAATTAAAGAAAAGACTCCCTTCAAAATGGTCTAGGCCATGGTGGAGGGAGTTTTTATATATAAAAATAGACTTTAGGGGTATAGATAAAAAGAAAGAATAAACAGCTTAAAAAATAAAGGAGGATTTATGGGACAATTAATTAATGGACAATGGGTAACCAGTCAAGGCCAAGCCAGCAAGGATGGTTCCTTTAAAAGAAAAGAATCCAGTTTTAGAAATTGGATTGAAAAAGGTGGGTCTTTTCCGCCGGAAAAAGACCGCTATTTGCTTTATGTTTCCCTGGCCTGCCCCTGGGCCTCCAGGACTCTTATGATGCGTAAACTCAAGGATTTAGAAGGGATTATCGACCTGGCTATTGTGTCTCCCTTGATGGGAGAGGATGGCTGGACCTTTGAAGACTATCCCGGAGCCAGCAAGGACCCTATTTTTGATGTCCGCTATCTCAGGGAAATCTACACCCAGGCAGACCCCAAGTATACAGGAAAGGTTACCGTGCCGGTCCTCTTTGATAAAAAAGAAAAAACCATCGTCAATAACGAGTCTGAAGAAATTTTAAGGATGCTAAATACGGCCTTTAATGACCTGACGGGGAATAAGTTAGATTTTTATCCCCAGGAACTGAGAGAGGACATTGACCGGATCAACCAAGAGGTCTACCACAATGTCAACAATGGGGTCTACAAGGCAGGCTTTGCCACCAAGCAAGAAATTTACGAAGAAGAGGTCCAAAAGCTCTTTAAGACCCTGGATTGGTTGGAAGACCTCCTGGAAGGTAAGGACTATCTTTTGGGAGACCGGTTTACAGAAGCCGACATCCGGCTCTTTGTCAGCCTGGTCCGTTTTGACCCAGTCTACTATGGCCACTTTAAGTGCAACCTAAAACAAATCAGGGACTATCCCAACCTTTGGGCCTATACCAAGAGGATCTATGCCCTGCCGGGGATCAAGGAAACCGTCAATATGGACCATATTAAAAGTCACTACTATTGGTCCCACCCCAGCATCAATCCCACCCGGATTGTCCCCCTGGGCCCCCTGGAAGACTTGGATTGAAAAGGAAGTTCCAGGAAAAAGTGAAAGATGTTAAGACAATGAGCCCTTGTTTTCCAGGAAGGCCAGGACTATACTGGTCTTAACTAAATTGGAAAACAGGAAGGAGTTTATGGATGAAGGAGAAAAAAAGAGCCTTGAGTCCGGCCATCCAGGTGATTCTCATCTTTGGGATCATCTCCATGCTGGGAGATGTGATTTATGAATCTGCCCGGGGGGTCAATAGCCAATACTTTAACCTTATTGGGGTTTCTGCTACAAAGGTTGGGATTGTCTTTGGGATTGGGGAATTATTTGGTTATTTTCTACGCCTCTTTGCAGGCTATTGGTCAGATGTGAGCCAAAAACATTGGCTTTTTATCTTTATCGGTTATGGGATGTTAATTGTGGTTCCCCTGATGGGGATGACCCTAAACTGGAACCTCTTGGTGGTCTTTATCCTCCTGGAAAGGTTGGGTAAGGCCCTGAGAAATCCAGCCAAGGACACCATCTTGTCCAGTGTGGCAGAAAAAGAAGTCAACCTGGGGATGGCCTTTGGTCTCCAAGAGGCCCTGGACCAATTGGGAGCCTTTATTGGTCCCTTGATTTTCACGGGAGTTTTTTATTTTACTGGAAGAAATGGCCTGGCCCAATACCAAATGGGCTACAAGGCCCTAATTATTCCCTTCATCCTTTTAATGGCCTTTGTCTACTATGCCTACCGGACAGTGGAGAAAAAGCGGGTCATTCCAGAGATGAAGATTCGGGACTTCGACAAGAGGTCACTCAAGGGAATCTTTTGGGTCTATACAGCCTTTATCTTCGCCACAACACTGGGTTTTGCCAACTTTGCCATTATTGGCTACCATTTAAAGGATACAGGCCTATTAGGGGATGGACAAATCACCATGGTCTATTCCTTTGCCATGGTTGTAGATGCCCTGGCAGCCTTGGCCGTGGGTAAGGCCTACGACTCCTTAAAGGAAAAGACCAAGTTAAGGACTGGGGGGATTTTAATCCTAGGTCTGGTTCCTCTTTTTACCATGGGCCTTCCCTTCTTAACGCTGAGTCATTCAGTGCCCTTGATTGTCTTGGGCATGTTCTTATGGGGCCTGGTAATGGGAGCCCATGAGACAGTTATGAAGTCAGCCATTGGGGACCTAGTGCCCTTTTCCAAAAGGGGCCGAGGGTATGGGGTCTTTAACGCAGCTTACGGTCTAGCCTTGTTCTTTGGGGCCTCTTACATGGGCTTTTTCTATGACCAGCAAAAGACTTGGTTGATCTTCCTTCTATGTATTGTCTGTGAAATTTTTGCCCTCTTCCTGTATCGTAAGATGCAAAAAATGATCCATGAAAACAAGTAAAAAAGAGAAATAAAAAATAGGAAGGCCTCCCACCAGGGAGGCCTTCCTATTTTTTATAAGGGGAAAAGAGTTCCTAAATGCGATCAGCAATAACTGCTAATTCGCCACGAGTAATTTGATTAGCAGGGTTGAAAGCACCAGCTTGGGGGCTTAACCAACCTAGGGCTAAAACGGCCTTAACAGGATCTTTTACCCATTGTGCTAGGGCTGCTTCATCGCTAATTTGAACAAGGTTGGCAGGAATTGCCTTGCCTGTTTCTTTAGCATAAGCGTTTAAGATAAGGGCTGCAGATTGACGGTTTAAAACGAAGCTTTTTTGGATAGCATATTGGTCTAGGAGTTTATCTAAACTGTCTGCCTTGAATCCTGGATCCTTGGTGTCTAAAAGAGCGAGAAGTTCTTCAACATAGACAACCTTGTCTGGAGCAAACTTGTCTTCAACCTTGGACATCCAACCCTTGCTAATGGCTTTTTCCAATGGAGCCTTGGCCCAATGTTTTGTCAATTCATCTTCTGTAGTGGCTGTTCCCTTGTCAAGAGGTTGAGCGGAGACAGCTTCGTCAGAGAATCCTAATTCCTTTAAGATTTGTGCTTATCTTTCTTCGCCTAAAAGACTAGGAATGTAGGGTTTGGTCTTACGGTCAGGATATCCGTTTACACCGGGGTTACCAGAAACATCTAGGAAGTAGGTGTTGAGTTCTTTAGCCATTAAAGTAGCGTCATCGTAAGCTTTTTGTTGGTATTCCATAGAAAGTTGGGTAGCCAATTGACGACCAGTATCTGTGGAAGTTTGGTAGGCTTTGATTAACTGAGCATCCAATTCTTTATCGATGCGTTTTAAGATTGTTTTTTCTTGAAGGTCATTGTATTCACGGACATATTTTCCATAGAGGTTCCGGTTGATTTCACTTAGGGCAGATACTTGACGCATGGTCCAGTAAGCTGATTCTGGAGTGTATTGGTCACCAGGAACTTGGTAGGGAGCAATGGTGTCAGTGATAGGTCCAAAGATAGGAACATATTGTGAATGTTCAGCATTTCCCATGGCAACCCATAGGATCCCGCCTAGTTCTTTTGGATAGTTTTCTTTAATTTGGATTACATGAGCATGTTCTTGTTCAACAGTACCAATGGGACGAACCTTAGCATTTTTAGGAAGGTTAGCATCCTTGTCAGTACCTTCGTAACGAGTTCTTTGGAATTCCATTAACTTTTTAATGGAGATTTTTTTATTGGTTTTTTGTAAAAGGTCAAAACTTTCTGCATTGTAGGGGATTTTTTTGTCTGGATCCAAGAAGTTGATTCCACCCCATAGACGGTCTCTATTACCGGAAGCTAGAGGTTCAGCATAAGTTTTTTGTACGTGAATTAAGCCATCTTCTTCAACCAAGAAGCCATTTTGTTTGGCCAGGTTGATTAAGTTCTTAGAAGCCACAACATTTTCAGTATCCTTTACATCTACCTTGCCCAGCATAAAGCAGTTGGGGAAGACGGAGTAAGTATCTTCAGGATATTTAATGGCGACATATTGGTGACCAGTTAAAAGTTCCATGTACCAGATTTCTTTTTGGTCAGCAATTACGACAATAGCCCCTTCTTGAAGACCCTTGGTATTCATGATATCGGCTAAAACATCAACCCCTTCACGGGCGGTTTTAATTCTTGGAAGAACCACACTGACAACAGAGGATTCGTAAAGTCCGTGGTCAGTTAGGGGGTCAGCAGCAAGAGCCTTATCATTAGCAGTCGCTGTAACAGTCGCTGTCATAGTTACGCCATTTTCGTTCCAACCAGTTGCTTCGAAGATGTCTCCATCATCTTGGTAACCGTCAGGAACAGTAACAGTAGCGTAAGTTTTTTCGGGCATAGGATATGTAAATCCATAAACATCCTTGTACATATCGCCTTTTTTATAAGTTTTTGCAGGAGTTGCAATGACTGTTTTATTGTAGGCAGAAGACCAGTCTTCTGTCCGGCCAATCATTGGATTGCCATCCGCAGATACTTTTTTACCGACGATAACACCGGTACAAGCGAGAACTTCGGAGATAGGCGTTAAGAGGAAAACACCAATTAATGCCACTGATAATGCTTTTTTGATAAAGGTTTTCATATACATCATCCTTTCTTCTTGTCTGTTATTATTATAACATCTATTGATATTAAAACAAGCAATATGAACAAAAAAGAGGAGACAAAATAATTAAAAATTTAAAAATGGGAGAGTTTAGGGGAAGAGTGGGAAAATGATTTTATAAAATCAAGCTTTAAAGATTCTCGAAGAAAAGAGAAGAATAAAGTAAAATACAGGAAAAAATAGAAGCCAGAGATAGGTCAAAAAAGAAAGATAAACAATAAAACGATTTCATTATATAAATAAAGTTAAAAATTTATCGTTTTAATTGAAGGTAAAGTGGTATATAATATAAACAAGATAGTTTTTAGAAATAAATAAAAGCAAGATATTTACAGTAATACGGGGTGAAAATACATGAAACAGCAAATAAGAAATGTCAAGATACTTGATATGAAGGACAAGACAAAATGGGTAAAGACTGATGTAACTGTGGAAAATGATATCATAGTAAGTATTGATAAAGGATATGAATGCGACAAATATTATGATGGAAATGGTTTAATCTTATCTCCGGGTTTTGTAGATATTCATATGCATGAAGAAGGATTTACAAGTGATGACGACTCCTTCGATATCGGGGAGTGCATGCTAAAAATGGGAGTTACAACGGCAATGGGAGGAAATTGTGGTTCAGAAAAAACTGAATTTCATAAGTTTTTAGACCATATTGACCATAAGGGTAGTCCCATTAACTACTGCTTGGCTGCGGGATACAATTCAATTCGTAAGAGACATGGGGTTTTGGATCAAGACAAACCATCCAAAGACCAGATGAGAAAAATTCAAGAGAATTTGCTAGAACTTGTTAGGGATGGAGCTTTTGCTATTACTTTTGGCATTGAATACAATCCAAATATGGATATTGATGAAATATTAGAAGCTTTAGAGCCCTTTAAGGGAAGACAAGATATCTTTGTAGCGGCCCACAGCCGATTTGATGGGGATAGAGCCATAGAGGGCTTGGTTGAAATGATAGAAATAGCAAGACGAAGTGACATTCCCTTCCAAATTTCTCACCTGTCTTCTTGCTGTGCCTACGGCAGGATGGAAGACTGCTTAAATACAATTGAAGAAGGGTTAAATCAAGGAATTGACTTATTGGTAGATACCTATCCCTATGGAGCCTTCTCTACTCAAATAGGAACATCGGTTTTTCGAGGAGATTTTTTGAAAAAATGGAATGCTAGCTATGAAGATATTATCCTTACAGAAGAACCCTACCGGTCTTGTAAATTAAATGGGGAAATCTTTAAAAAGGCCAGGGAAGAAAGACCAGATATGCTGGTCGTCGCAAGGGTTATGAAGGAAGATGAAACGAAAAAGAGTTTAAAAAAGCCCTATGTTATGGTGGCCAGTGATGGCTTGTACAATAATGGAAAGGGGCATCCTAGAGGGGCAGGAACCTTCCCAAGAGTCTTGGGGACCTATGTTCGAGAAGGGGTCTTAAGCTTGGAAGAAGCTTTGTATAAATCAACCCTTCAACCAGCAAAGAGACTAGGCTTGGACCATAAGCTTGGACGGATTAAACCAGGATACCAAGCAGATTTGGTTTTGTTTGATCCTGAAGAGATTAAAGATTGTGCAGATTTTGAAGATGGTCAAAGACCACCTCTGGGAATTAAGCAGGTGTGGGTGAATGGACAATTGGCTGTTGAAGACAACAAGGTGATAAACAATCGCCTAGGAAAAAGTATTAGGAGGGGGATGAGATGAAGGAAAAAATTATAGAGATTGAAAAAACAATTCATGCTTCTTTAAGAGAGCTCAGTGATTCAATCTTTGAACATCCAGAGACAGCTTTTAATGAAAAGTTTGCCTGCGATGCCCATTGCAAGTTACTAAAAGAACACGGCTTTAAAATAGAAGAAGGTCTTGTGGGTTTAGATACTGCTTTTAAAGCTGTATATGAGTCCAAGAAAGAGGGGCCCGTTGTCTGCTATATGGCAGAATATGATGCCCTACCTGAAATTGGCCATGGCTGTGGCCATAATATGCTAGGAACGGTCAGTACAGGGGCAGCTATTGTTTTGAGATACCTTTCAGATGAGATTGGAGGAAAAGTTGTTTTACTAGGGACTCCTGCTGAGGAAACTTGTGGAGCCAAGGTGGAAATGGCCAAAGAGGGTGTTTTTAAGGACATGGATGTAGCGATTATGGCCCATCCGGATACAAACTATATTTTGAGTTCAAGGAGCTTAGCTATTCAACCTATTGCCTTTGAGTTTTTTGGAAAAACAGCCCATGCAGCTTCTAATCCGGAAAAGGGAGTGAATGCTCTAGATGCCTTAATCTTAACTTTTAATAATATCAATGCCTTAAGGGAACATATCTTATCCAGTGCACGGATTCATGGAATTATCAGAAATGGTGGGGAAGCCGCAAATATTGTTCCTGATTTTTCAAGGGGTGAATTCTATGTCAGAGCAAGGACAAAGAAATATCTTAATGAATTGGTGGAAAAAGTAATCCAATGCGCTCAAGCAGGAGCCGTGGCTACAGGGTGCACCCTTAAGCAAGATGAATTTGAACCTCCCTATGATGATCTAGTAACAAATGAAAGGTTAAATCAAGTATTTAAAGAAGGGATTTCCCTTTTTACAGAAGATGAAATTAAACCAGGCAATGAAGAAATGGGAAGCTTGGATGCTGGAAATGTATCTCATGAAATCCCCTGCATTCATGGATATTTTCCTATTGCAGACCATAAAATCCCAGGCCACACAAGAGAATTTGCCCAAGCAACAAAGACAGACTATGCCTATAATAAAATGGCAGAAATTGTTTCAATCTTAGCCTATTGCGGATACCGAGTAATTACAGATAGTCAACTACTTGGGGAGATTAAAGAAGAGTATCAAGAAAATGTGAAAAAAGGACTTATTGTGCCCCATGCATAATAAATAAGTGGCCTAATAAAATCTATATACTTAAATAAGGAGAGAAAGATGAACACAACAAAAAAGAAAAAACTATTTAAAGTTCCACACACCTATGTCATTTTAGTCGGTCTTACAATCTTGATTGCAATTTTGTCTTATATTATTCCAGCCAGTACTTATGATACGGTACAAATTGGCGACCGGACAGTTGTTGATCCCAGCACCTACCACTATGTTGAACAAACACCTGTTACTATAATGCAATTATTAACTTCCATCCCAAGAGGATTGCAAGAAGCAGCAGAAATATCCTTCTTCATCTTTATTTTGGGCGGCTCTTTTGCCATCATAACAAAAACAGGAGCCCTAGAAGTTGGAGTTGGAAATTTAGCAAAGAAATTGGAGAATTATCCAACTTTAATTGTCCCAGTTATCATCGTTCTTTTTTCAATCTTAGGAGGGACTGTAGGCTTAAGTGAAGAGTGTATTATATTTATACCCATAGGCATCTTGCTGTCCAGGAGTTTGGGCTATGATGCCATGGTAGGGACGGCAATTATCTTTTTAGGGGCTGCAGTAGGTTTCAACTCAGGATTTATGAACCCCTTTACTGTTGGGGTTGCCCAAAGTATTGCTGAACTTCCCTTGTTTTCAGCCATGTGGTATCGGTTAATTATATGGGCTGTTTTTAACGCTGCTACCATATATATGGTTCTAAAGTACGCGAAAAAAGTTCGGAAGGATCCTACAAAGAGTTACTGTTATGAATTAGAACAAAGTGAAGCAGAAGAAATTCAAAGTGTTGAAAATGTAGGAAACTTTACTAGAACTCACGTTATTGTAATTTGCTTATTCCTAATAGCCATTGGAATTGTGGTTTACGGTGTTATTAAATTAGGCTTTTACATCAATGAAATTGTTGGTGTCTTTTTAGGGCTAGGAATTATTAGTGGTTTTATTGCCAAGATGACACCTTCTCAAATAGCCGTCACCTTTATTGATGGAGCTAAAGATATGGCTATGGGCGCCTTGGTAGTTGGTGTAGCACGGAGTATACTAGTTGTGTTAAATGATGGTCAAATTCTTTACACAATTGTTCATGCTGTATCTCAATTAATTCAATTAGTACCAAGATCTATTTCAGCGGTATTTATGTTCCTCTTCCAATTGGTCTTAAACTTCTTTATTCCATCTGGAAGTGGTCAAGCTGCAACAACAATGCCTATTATGACACCCCTATCAGACTTAGTGGGAATCTCAAGACAAACTGCTGTTTTGGCCTTCCACCTAGGAGATGGGATTTCAAACTCAATCATACCAACAGGGGGATCACTCCTTGCAAGTTTATCTGTTGCAAAAATTGACTTTGAAAAATGGGTTAAATTTGTCTGGCCTATTATCCTGGTATGGGTTCTCCTTGCCTGCGTTTTTGTAGCAATTGCTGCTAGTATCCATTTAGCATAAAATAGATAATTTATAAGAAGAGGGGGAAGTTCAAACTTCCCTCCTCTTTTTTTATCCTTCCTATTAAAAAAGACAAGCTTGTGCTAAAATAAAGGTATCAAATAAAAGGAGGGATCAGATTGGAAAACAATCAATCGTTTTTTGAACGGAAGTTTTTACTAAGTCACCATAAGACTGACGTAAAAACAGAGTTTATGGCCGGGTTAACGACATTTATGACCATGTCTTACATCCTAATTGTCAATCCGGATTTATTATCGCAAACAGGTATGGACAAGGGAGGCGTCTTTACGGCAACTATCCTTGCATCCATTATCGCCATGCTACTTATGGGACTGTATGCCAATATGCCCTTTGCCCTGTCAGCAGGGATGGGATTAAACGCATTTTTCACCTATACTGTTTGCCTAGGAATGGGCTATGAGTGGTCTTTTGCCCTAACAGCTGTATTTTTAGAAGGTATTATTTTTATTTTATTATCCTTTTTCAATGTGCGGGAAGCCATCTTTACAGCCATTCCACATTCATTGAAAAAAGCAGTATCCGTAGGAATTGGCCTCTTTATTGCCTTGATTGGCTTTACCAGTTCAGGCCTAATTGTAGCCAATGAAGCAACCTACCTGGCTATGGGTGATCTTTTGACCAAGGAAAGTTTTATTGCCATTGTAGCCTTATTTACCATGGCCATCTTAACAGCCAAGCAAGTTCGGGGAGCCTTATTATATGGGATTATTATCTCAACCGTTCTTGCCTTGATTACAGGAGTGACCCACTTCCCAGGCGTTGCAAGTCTTTTCTCCCTGCCACCATCCATTAAAGACGTGGCCTTCCACTTGGAATGGGATAACATCTTTACCTTTGACATGTTCTCGGTTATGTTTACCTTCCTTTTTGTGGATATTTTTGACACTGTAGGAACCCTGACAGGGGTTGCAACCAAGGCAGACCTAATCGATGAAGATGGGAACCTTCCTGGCGTAAGCAAGGCCCTCTTATCAGATGCTATTGGGACTATTTGTGGAGCTCTTTTAGGAACATCCACGATTACAACCTTTGTTGAATCTGCCAGTGGAGTAGCAGATGGAGGACGGACTGGTTTAACATCCTTGTCTACAGCCTTTTTCTTCTTTATCTCCCTCTTCCTATTCCCACTCTTTTCTATTGTGCCACCCCAAGCAACTGCTGCAGCCTTAATTATGGTAGGTCTCTTTATGATGAGCCCTATTACTGAAATAGACTTTAGTGACTACACTGAATCAGTACCAGCCTTCTTGACCATTGCCATGATGCCTTTTGCTTATTCCATTGCAGAAGGGATTTCTGTAGGAATGATCTCCTATGTTATTATGAAGGTTGTTACAGGTCGGGCCAAGGAAGTGTCTGTTGTAATGTATATCTTAGCCCTTGTTTTCTTGCTGAGATATTTAAGTCCACTTGTATTTTAAGTAAAGAGAAGTTTTGGATAAGAGGTGACTGAGGTCGCCTCTTATTTTTTATTACATACAATCCGGAATGAACATCGTTTAAAAGGAAAAAGTTAGACAAACTAGGTCTAGATAAAAGATGGAAAACATGTTATTATGAAAGCATAGAAGAAAACGCTTTACTAAAACGAAAATGGCGTTGATGAAAGGAGGGTAGGTTTGGAGCTTCTAAAAAATAAACTATATAAAACAAGGAAGGAAAGACATGAAGAATAAAAATTTATTATTATCAGGAATTATTGTAGGATTCGCTTTATTTTCTACTTATTTTGGAGCAGGGAACCTAATTTTCCCACCCTATATTGGAGTCATGACAGGAAGTAATTTTTCTGCAGGAATTCTAGGAATGACTATTTCTGCAATATTTTTACCTATTATTGCTGTTGTTGGTGTTCTAAATTCCGGCGGGAGCATGGATACGATTATGAAACCCCTGGGCAAACGTTATATGCAATTTTTCTTTTTTATAAACTACACTTTTTTAGCCCTGGGATCTACCCTACCTCGTTGTGCAGCCACAACCTATGAAATGGGAGTTGAACCCTTACTAGGAAATGTACCAATTATTGTATCTTCAGTTATTTTCTTTGCTATTTTTTATCTTCTTGCAAGAAAAAAAGAAAGTGTTGTTGATAAACTTGGTAAGTATTTAACTCCAGCCTTATTGATTCTTTTAGTTATTATCATCATTAAGGTTGTCACAGATCCAATTGGTCTACAAGCAGCACCAAAGGTTGAAAAACCACTGGTTGAAGCAACTTTAAATGGATATTTAACAGGGGACTTAACTCTTGGTATCTTGTGTGGTGGGATGTTTATTTCAGCCCTTAAAGACCAAGGATATGATGACAAGAGCGTCCGCAAAGGAACTTATATTGCTTGTATCGTAGCCTTCATCGGTCTATTCATCGTTTATGGTGGCCTGGTATTTGGTGGAGCATCCTTGTCAACGGAATATACTTTAGATGCAGAAAGAACAACCCTATTAATTGAAATTGTTCGTAGAGCTTTAGGTAATGTAGGTTTAATGTTATTAAGTGGAGCTGTTACTCTAGCTTGTCTAACGACTTCTGTTGGCTTGGGAGCCAATGCTGCAAGCTTCTTAGAAGAATTAACCAACCATAAAATTAAATATAAGACCTGGATTGCAGGAATTGCTGTTTTATGTTGTATTTTGTCCGTCCAAGGAGTAACTGGATTAATTGACTATGTAACTCCATTATTTGCCTTCTTATATCCAATCTTTATTGTAATTACCTTCTTAGGAATCTTTGATAAGAGAGTCCCCAATGATGGTGTATATAAGGGTGGAGTTGCCTTATCCTCACTATTTGGTCTTTTAGATGCTATTGTGATTGTAAGTAAGTCTGCTGCTTTAGATGGATTTTTGAAATCTATGCCTTTAGGAGAATATGGTTTTGCTTGGCTAGTTCCTACAATTATAGGAATGGTTGTAGGCTATTTCCTTTACAAGGGAAAACCCAGAGTTCAAGAATTAGCTTAATAAGAATTTTGAAAATAAACCAATAAGGAAGGTAGATTTATGAAAAAGTATATAAATGGAAAAGTCTATATTGAAAAGGGGAATTTTGCCCAAGCTTTTGCTGTTGAAGATGGAAAAATAAAAAATATTGGAAGTAATGAAGAAATCAAAAAACTTCCAGGCCAAGAAGTAGACCTGGGAGGAAAAACAGTTCTTCCGGGACTTATTGACTCCCATTTACACTTGAGAACTATGGGAGAAACACTGATCCAACTTAGACTCTATAATTCTAAGAGTATTGATGAGGTGGTCCAAAGAGGAAAGGACTATCTAAAAGACCATGAAGGGATTCAATTTATCTATGGTCGTGGATGGAACCAAGACTACTTTGTCGAAGGTGAAAAAAGATTTGTAAACCGCCATGACCTGGATAAAATTTCCACTGAAATCCCTATCATCGCTGAAAGGGTTTGTGTTCACATTCTATCTTGTAACACCAAGGCCCTAGAAATGCTGGGAATTGATGAAAACACAGTCATTGAAGGCGGAGAAATCTACAAGGATGAAAATGGAGAACTCTTGGGAATTTTTGCAGAAAAAGCCACAGAAATTCTCCGGAATATAGTTCCTGAAGATACAAAAGAAGATATCCAAGAAAAATTCCTTGCAGGGGTTAACCATGCCCTGGTCAATGGATTAACTTCTGTCCAATCTTGTGACGTCTTTATGGCAGACCATTGGGATCCAATCCATGGGGCCATTGAAGAGCTCTACATGGAAAAGAAGGTTCCCCTACGCTACTATCCCCAATTCAACCTGACAGATTTGGATAAGATTAAGGACTATGTTGAAAAGATTTACAAACGGGATGGAATCTATGATGAAACCTATGAAAGAGGAGCCATTAAACTTTTCAAGGATGGAACTTTAGGAGCTAGAACAGCCCTCATGTCCAAACCCTACAATGATGACCCCTCGACCAAGGGAATCGAAGCCATGACCAATGAGTATGTAGATTCAATCTGTGCCTATGCAGACCAAGAAAACATCCGGGTGGTAACCCACTGTATAGGGGATGAAGCGGCTAAAAGAGTCGTAGATAGCTATGAAAAAATCAACCATGAAAACAACCCCAATCGGAATGGACTCATCCACTTACAAATTACAGATCGACCACTCCTAGAAAGAATTGCTAGGTTAAATATCAATGTCACCTACCAACCAATCTTTTTAGAGTATGACATTATGACTGTAAGAGACCGGGTTGGCGATGAATTAGCATCTACATCCTATGCTCACAATACCCTGAAGAATGTTTTAGGCGCCCACACTGCCTATTCTACAGACGCACCTGTAGAGGACTTAAACCCCTTCCCCTGTATGTATTCAGCCGTTACTCGCCAAAGAGTTAATGGAGAGCCTGAAGGTGGATTGTATCCAAACGAACGAGTTTCTGTAGAAGATGCCATTGACTGCTACACCATTGAAGGGGCCTATACAGAAGGCAATGAAAAAATAAAGGGACGGATTCAACCTGGCTATTTAGCTGACTTTATCATCTTAGACCGAGACATTTTTACAATAGATAAAATGGACATCAAGGATGTTAAGGTTGAAGAAACCTTTATCAACGGAGAATCTGTTTACAAGAAGAATTAAGGAGGACCAAATGTCAGTTCATGAAACAGGATTAAAGGGATATACCATTCGGGATGCAAACCGAGAAGACACCAAACAAATTGTGCAATTTATTCGCGATTTGGCAGACTATGAAGGATTTTTGCATGAAGTTAAGGCCACAGAAGAAATCATTGAGCAATCCGTCTTTGATGAAGGGGCAGCCAATGTTGTTATGGCAGAATTAGATGGAGAGCCCATCGGATTTGCCCTATTCTTCTATAACTTCTCTACCTTTGAAGGACGGCCAGGACTCTACCTAGAAGACCTGTATATCCAACCAGAATATCGAAACAGGGGTTATGGAAAGAAATTGTTAGAATTTCTAGCCCATAAGGCCCATTCTAGGAATTGTAAGCGCTTTGAATGGTGGTGCCTGGATACAAACACACCATCCTATGAATTTTATAAGGGCTTAGATGCAGAAGATATGGTAGACTGGACTGTATTTCGAATTGATGGGGACACCTTAATCAATATGAGCCGTGATTTTGAAGAAGGCCAAAAGAGCAAGTAACTTATTTTAATGACAGATTATAACTTTCTAGCTAAAAAGGAGGCTATATGAACTTTTTTGACCAAGTAAAACAATTAACCAAGGATATGGTAGCCATTGAAAGTATCGTCCGTAAGGATTCGGGTGAAAGCAATGTTGCCAAGTATATCTATGATTTCTATCAATCTCTAGACTACTTCAAAGAGCATCCAGACCAAGTTGTCCTACAAAAAACAATTAATGACCCCATAGATCGCCACAACTGTATTAGTCTTGTTCGTGGAACCAAGGGAAATAGCAACAAAACCATTATCCTCTTGGGCCACATCGACACAGTAGGTGTGGATGACTACCATGACTTTAAAGACATTGCCTTTGATGCAGATGCCCTCTTGGAAAAGTTTAAGCAAATCAAGGTATCTGACAAGGTAAGAGAAGATATTGAAAGCGGAAACTACCTATTTGGCCGGGGATCTCTAGATATGAAGAGTGGTGTGGCAGGTCACATGGCCATTATGGACTACTTTTCCAAACACCCTGAAGAGCTAGATGGAAACTTAGTCCATGTGGGAGAGTGCGATGAAGAAGATAACTCTCATGGAATCATCAGTGCCCTATCCGTTTTTGATGAATGGAAAGAAAAATTCAACCTAGAATATATTGCAGCTATCAATGCCGACTATTCCATTCCAAACGATCAAGACAACGAAAGTAGAAACGTCTATTTGGGAACTATTGGAAAACTACTTCCAGGCTTCTATGTATACGGGAAAGAAACCCACGTTGGAGAAGCCTTTGGAGGATTGGACCCCAACCAAATTATGGCGGAAATTACCAAGCAAATGAACTTGAACACAGACCTATGTGATGAAGCGCAAAATGAAGTCACAATTCCACCCATGGGCTTGAAACAATCGGACACCAAGGTAGGCTATACAGTTCAAACTGCCCTATCCGCTTATGGATATTTCAACTATTTCACCCATGCCATGAGTCCTAAACAAGTTATGGACAATGTCAAACAAGTAGCCATTCGGTCCTTCGACCAGGTTATTGATGACATCAATGCCAACTACAAAAAATTCTGCCAACTTAAAGGTCTAGACTATGAACCAAGACCCTGGAAGACAAGAGTATATACCTTCCAAGAACTCTATGATGAGGTAGAAAAGGCAAAGGGACCAGAATTTACAGAAGCCTATGAAAAGTTCACCCAAGACCTCCACCAAGAAGAACACGATTTAGACCTGAGATTATTCAGTAACCGTGTGATTGAATGGATTTGGGACCACTGGGTAGATGATAAGTCTCCAGCAATCATTATTTACTTTGGATCTATTTATTCAGCTCCAATAGAAATAACTGGCAAGGATGAAGGCGAAAAGAAACTAGTCCAAGCAGTCAAAGAAAGTATTGAACTGGTTCAAAAAGACTATGATAAGAAAATCTATACAAAATACTTCTATCCATTTATTTCAGATTCATCCTTTATGAAAATTGATGATGACGAAGAAGGCTTGAAGGCTCTAGAAAAGAATATGCCTTCTTGGGGAAGTAAGTATATCCATCCAACAGAAGCTGTGAAAAAGATTAATGTTCCTGTAATTAACATGGGTACCATCGGTTATGATGGACACAAGGTTACAGAAAGGGTAGATATGGAATACACCTTTAGGGTAATTCCTGAAATGCTCTACCATACCCTGAAGAAATTGTTAGGTTAATCCAATTTAAGTAAATCAAATAAAAAACCCCACTTTCCAGGGAAAGACCTAGAGTGACCCCATAAAGTTGGACCTAATCGAGTAAGCATTTCGCTTACTCGATTTTGTTATTGATGACTTTAGTCAGTTGAGCACGCAAGGCGTGCGAAACAGAAAACTACCCGCTATGCGGGTAGGCAATAAAGGTTATACCAAAAAATCACCTCAGTATTATAATAGATTTGTTCAGACCTAAAATAATAAGAGGTGATTCATATGGCTCAAAAGGCAAATTCATTATCACACACAAAATGGATGTGTAAATATCATATTGTCTTTACACCAAAGTATAGACGAAAAATAGTATTTAATCAATACCGAGATAGTTTGGGAGAAATCTTTAGGACACTATGCAAATATAAAGGAGTTGAGATAATAGAAGGGCATTTAATGCCAGACCATGTGCATATGTTAGTTAGTATTCCCCCAAAACTATCCGTATCAAGTTTCATGGGATATTTGAAAGGAAAAAGTGCCTTAATGATGTTTGACAAACATGCAAATTTAAAATACAAATTTGGGAATCGGCATTTTTGGGCAGAGGGATATTATGTCAGTACGGTAGGATTGAATGAACAAACAATAGCAAAATATATAAGAGAACAAGAGCAACATGATATTGCAATGGATAAACTGAGTGTAAAAGAATACGAAGATCCGTTCAAAAGCAGATGAACAAAGCCCTTTCAGGGCTAGCTAAAGAGGCAAAAACAATAAGGTTTGAACAAAGTGAAAACCAGCGCCTTGAGACGCTGGTTGGTAATCCTTGGGCTTATAGCCCGTGATCAAACCACCCGTTTTACGGGTGGTTATGATTCAGCTTGTTTTTTTAGACGTACATCTGGTTCACTAGGTAGTTTAAAGAAGGGAATGAATCGGTCTAGGCCTGTAAAGGTTAAACCGACTAAGGAAATAATGGCCACAAAGCCCATAAAATTGTACTTAATAAAATCAGTAGCCTTAAAATCTGCTAGAGGGTAAACAGCATTGGCTATCCCTACATAGTAGGCAATATAAACGTGCCAGGGAATCATTTGAGCCCCAAAAACTCCTAGGGCACTGGAGAAGGTTGCATTTCTTAGGCGTAGAGTATACATATCTTTTTCAGATCCTTCGATGTTTTTATCTACAAGTTCCCGAATAATAGGGCCAACCGTAACAATTTGGGCCATTTCATCGGCTAAAAGGGCATTTCCTGCCATGGATAAAACGGCATTCCAAGTCATCAGGTGACGCACCTTCGTACTCATTCTTAAAACAAGTTTTGCCAAGGGATCAAAGGCCTTCATATGGTTCATGACACCACCAAAAGCGGAAATCCACATCATCATAACGACAACCCAAGCCCCTGCTTCAGCAAATCCTACTTGAACAATTTCTTCTAAGAAAACTGGAATAGAAACTACTGTTCCGGCCTTTAAACCTAAAAATAAGGCTGCTATAATTCCTACAGATAGGCAGAAAATAGTTTGTACCCCTAAAATAGCCACTACAATAACCAAAATTAACGGAATCATCATATAGGCCGGCACACCATCTCTTACTTGTTGTAATAAAGAAAGGGCATCGGGTCTTTCAAGAGCTAAAAAGTCTAAAGTTTTTTGTGGAATATTGGAATAGGCTTCTGCACCTGAAGCTGAATGGGTTGGTAGCCCTGCAGAGGCTAAGTAAAATAAAACTACGGCTAGGACTAAACTTCCTACGGCCCAAATCCCTTGGTGGCGGATTCGGTCAATAATTTCTACATTTTGAATTCCAGAACTTACTACAGTAGTATCTGAAATCAAGCCCAAGTTATCTCCAAAGCAAGCCCCCCCAGTAACAGCACATAGGGTTAAAAGCATATTGCCAGCTACAATATGGTTTAGCCATAAAAAAATAGGAGCACAAGCAGCAAAAGTTCCCCAGCTTGTTCCTGTGGCTACAGATAAAATTCCAGTAACTACAAGGCTCAAGGGTGCAATTATCCTTGCACTAATTCCTACTTTTAAAGCAGCATTTACAATGGCTGCCCCAACACCTGTAGACATAAAGACTCCTGCCATGGCATAGGCCAACATTAAAATAAAAAAGACCACTTCAATCTCTTGAACGCTCTCCACGGCAATGTCCACAATTTCTTTTGGTTTAATACCTTCTGTAATAAAGGCCACCAAACCCGCATATAGAAAGGCCATAGGACCTGCAATTAACATGTCAAATCCTTCTAAACTTCCAGCTTCATTGTAGCCCTTCCCTGCCAGTAATAACCAGGCTAGAACTGCTACAGGACTAAACTTTAAAATGTTTTTGAAAATTTTCAAAAAATACCTCCAAATAGATTCAAATTCAATTAACTCGTCTATGAGTCCAGGAAAAAAGAGTCTTTTCTCATATGTAAAAAGACTCTTTTTTCACAAAATTTTCCTTGCAAAAAAACAAAGACAGTAACTATTATATTAGGAAATAGATTTCATTGCAAGGGAATTGCTCTTATCATAGTTCATTTTTCCTTTTTCAGTTGACTTTTCCAGTCTCTTTTTTTGGTATTTTTCTAGTAATTTAACCATCTTAGGCATAAAAAAGACGGTCATAAAATCCTTGACCATCTTTTTCTTAGCTTAAAAATTTTTCATTTCGTCTATTCCAGCTTGGATTTGTCTTAAAGCTTCACTAACATCAGCCATCTCTCCCACAATAGCTAAGATTATGAAGTTTTGTGGGCAAGACCCCCGGACATCCCCCACTTCTACGCCTGAAGCTTTTTCTGCAATATCTGCTGCACAAACCATTTCAACTACCTTGCCTTGAACCAGGCCCAGGGCTCCAGGTTTTTTATTCTTAAAAGATAGTCTACTTCGATTTTCTATAATTTCCAGGGTTCCCTGGGATGGCCTCTTAATTAAACGAATATCCATTATTTTTCTCCTTCAATTAAAGCTTCTGCAATCCCCAAGGGAGTCACAAACATAGGATTGCTAGGTTTTGACGTTTTTAAGCCTGTTTCCTTTTCAACAAAGCCTTCAATGCCTGTTAAAAGGGCTGTTCCTCCTACTAGAACTAACTCATCTACATCATATCCTTCCACTGCCTTTTCAATAATGCTGATGATCTTTTTAACCACTGGTTGAACTAGGGGAAAAATTTCCTTATGGAGGTTAAAGTCTTGTTTCATTTTTTCCGCTTCTTCAATAGGGATTTTATGGGCTCCAGCAATGACCAGGGAAAAATGTCGACCACCACTGGCTTCATCCATAACTTTTACGACTTCCCCATTTTTAATCACAGAAATCCCTGTAGTTCCACCACCAATATCCACCACAGCCCCATCCTGAACCTTTAAAACCTTATTGGCTGCAGTAGGTTCATCTAGAACCTGGACCACTTCAAAGCCAGCAGCTTCTGCCACGTTTTTAACCACACCACCATCGATATTTTCCGTTCCTGGAGGAATGGCCACTCCAGCCAGGTATAGCTCTTGGCCAATTTTTTCTTCCAAATCAGCCTTAAGCTTTCTAACAATTTTCACAGCCCCCATGTAGTCTACAACCATACCATCCTTAACTACATCTGCTGGTTGGTAGGCCCCACAAACAGGTTCTCCTTTTTCATCTAAAACAGCCAAAACAATATAAGCTGTACCTAAGTCAATCCCCGTATAAAGGGTTTTTCCCTTAGCTTGTAAAGGGGTTTTTAAGACTTCTTCAAATTTTTCAATCAGTCGATTTGATTCTTCTAGCCGGATCATCTTTCATCTCCCTTATCTAATTTTTTTAACTTTCTGTTACCGAAGGGACCGTATAGCCATAGGAGTTAACAAAGGTCTGTCTTACTTGGTCCAAGGCAGTATAAACACTATCCCGATCTCCTTGGATAAAGACCACTCCCTTAAAGCGATCTACAAGTTTTATTTCTACCGGTGCCGCCTTGTCTGCCAGATCTGCAGCAATAATAGCTCCTTCCCAAGGACTCATTGTAATAATCCCCAAAGCCTGTCTTGGATCAATCAAGACCTTTTGGTAGATGATTGGATCTGGAGAAGCAATCAGGTGCAGCATAGTAATTTGCTTAGCAGGAACTCCTTCCTGGATTGTTCTTTTTAAGTCGGTCATTCTTCCATCCTTCAAGTTTATATTTTTAGTGACTCATGAATTCAGTCAATTTTATCTTCCATCATTTTTATTTCTATAAAATTATCTTATCCTAGAAGGTCTGAATAGTAAATACTTTTAGGAGAAAAAGCTCCCAGGTCTCCGGAAGCTTTTTATAGGCGACGAAAGACTTCGTCCTTGTAGTTTTCTCCTTGAATGGTTTGCAGAATTTGTCCCTTTAGCCTGTCTAGGTCCCCTGGAAGGGTCCCGGCTAGGGACAGGTAGTTAGAAGCATGGTTGGACCGAAAAATACAGGGCCCTTTCCCGGTAAAGTGGTTTAAAAAGACATAAATTTCCTCCAAAGCCTCACCAGGCCCTGCCGGTTGAAAGCGCCCTTGGTGATAGTCTTCTAAAAGTTCAGATCCTTCGTCTAACATCAAGGTTAGGTAGGAGACATAGTCTGGGTTCATTTGGCTAACAACCTGGGCAGTTTCCTGGGCGTATTGGACGCTTTGTCCAGCCCCGGCCAAGCCGGTGATTAAAGTTACACTTTGGGCAATGCCTACTTGGTGAAGTTTTTCACTGGCCGCTAGATAGTCTTCCACCCTCATGTTCTTTTTGATTTTTTCCAAAAGTTCATTAGAGCCTGTCTCCAAGCCAATGTAAAGAATCCCTAAGCCGGCTTCTTTAAGACTCTTCAAGTCTTCACGGCTCTTTCGGTTGACATCTAAAGCTGTTGCATAGGCCCCAATTCTTTGGCAAAAAGGGAAAAGCTCCCGTAACTTGGCCATCAGCCGAAGAAGGCGGTCTGTTGAAAGACAGAGGGCATCTCCATCGGCGATAAAGATCTTTTCATAGCCATCAAAGGCCCTGGCCTCCTCTTCTAATTCTTCAAAGAGACTTTCCTCGTCTTTAATATGAAATTGGTCCTCCTTGTACATGCCACAAAATGTACAGGTGTTGTTACTGCACCCTACCGTAGCCTGAACAATTAAAGACCGCCACTCAGAGGGTGGTCGGTAAACTTTTCCTTCATAATTTAACATGTCGTCCCCCTTTATTGGTCAATATAGGTCTCCAAGGCTGAAAAAACCTCCAGCATCTTTCTCTTTAGGTTTTCATCAAAGAGCAAAAAGTCTGTATAGTCATTCTCTTCAGCAATCTTTCGATTTCCCTTTAAAAAGATAATATGAAAGACAGGGCCACTTCTTAGGGATTTCAAGAGCAGGTCTTCTACTTCTTGGTCTAAAAAACCCTTATAGTAAATCCAGCTCCCTGTTGGAAAAAAATCAATCTTACTTATCTCAACTCCCGGCCTTTCAATAAGCTCTTTTGCCAGAGGAAAGACTTTTTGGTCTATCTCTTCCCCCTCTGGAAACATAACCTGGTAAAAATCTGCTTCTTTTAAAAGGACCTGGTAGGCCCTTTCCC
Source organism: Urinicoccus timonensis (assembly GCF_900232945.1). Classification (GTDB taxonomy): domain Bacteria; phylum Bacillota; class Clostridia; order Tissierellales; family Peptoniphilaceae; genus Urinicoccus; species Urinicoccus timonensis. Next base: position 415,079 of record NZ_OCTU01000001.1, on the reverse strand, counting down.
ATAGGGGCAGGTCCTGGTCCTGGATCCAGGAACTACAGAAATAGTCCATTAAAGAAGCCTTAAATTTTTCATAGATAGGTCTATAATACCCGATGAGTGAGTCAAGGCCCCGCTGGAGATATAGTCAATTTTCAAGCCCTTTAGGTCCCGAATGCTCTCCCGGGTTACATTGCCGGAGACTTCTACAAAACACCGGCCGTCAATGAGGTCAATGGCTTCTTCCATTTGGTCTCGGTCCATATTGTCCAACATGATAATGGAGGCCTTGTTTTCTACTGCCTCTCGAACCATGTCCAAGTTCTCTGTTTCCACCACAATAGTCCGCACAAAGGGGGCATAGGCCTTGGCCTTTTGAATGGCCTCCCCAACACCTCCAGCTGCTTGGATGTGGTTATCTTTTAACATAATCACATCTGACAGGTTGGTCCGGTGGTTTTTTCCACCTCCAACTGTTACAGCGTATTTTTGCAAGAGTCTTAGGCCCGGTGTTGTCTTTCTGGTGTCCATAAGACGAATGCCACTTCCTTCTAATTGGTCTACAATATCCCGGGTATAGCTGGCCACACCACAAAGCCTTTGGAGGAAGTTTAGGGCTGTCCGTTCCCCTGTTAAGATAGGCCGGACATCTCCTGAAATCTTAGCCAAAAGGTCTCCCTTTTTAAAGCAAGCTCCTTCTTCCAAGGCCCAGTCTACTTGAACCTGGGAGTCAAGAAGGCTAAAAACTCTTTCAAAGACATAGCGACCGCAAAGGACACCATCCTCCTTGGCCAAGAGGTCTACCTGGGCTTTTTGACCCTGATCATAGATGGCATTGGTAGACAGGTCTTCTGTAATAATATCTTCGTCCAAGGCAGTTTGAATGCACTGGTCAATTTTATGTCGGTTGTAATTTTCTAATCGATACATAGGATCCTCATTTCTCCAATTGGTTTTTCTCAATGGCCTCTTTTAAGCCCCTTTGGTTTTTTTCTCGAAAGTCTGCCCAGTCCCTTTCCAGGGGCCAGGATAGGTCCTGGGAAATCCAACTTTCCCTGTCTCCTGGGCCAATATCTTCGGCAATGATCTGGGCAAAGACCATGGACTCCAAGAGGGAATTACTGGCCAGACGGTTTTTACCATGGACCCCATTACAGGCACATTCTCCCACGGCATAGAGGTGGTCTATGGAGGTCCGACTCTTTTGGTCCACATCAATCCCTCCCATATGGTAGTGTTGGGCCGGAACAATGGGAATGGGGTCCTTGGTCAGGTCATAGCCCCGCTCTTGGCACATAGCATAGATATAAGGGAAGCGGTCCTTAACCCGATTTGCATCCAGGTGGGCCATGGATAGGTAAACATGGTTGCTGTTTTCCTTTTCCATAAGCTGACGAATGGCTCCTGTTACGATATCTCTAGGTTTAAGCTCATCTGTAAAGCGATCTCCATGGCTGTCTAATAGGTAGGCTCCTTCTCCTCTTAGGGCCTCTGTCATCAATCGCCTCCGACCATCTTTCTCCTCTACAAAAAGTGTAGTTGGATGGAACTGGATGTAGTTCAGGTGGTCTGTTTTTACCTGGTAGTTTCTTAAAATGCCCAGGGCATCTCCCTTGATATGGGGAAAGTTGGTGGAGTTTTCATAGAGCCCCCCAATCCCCCCTGTTGCTAAAATTGTAGAATCGGCAAAAACAGGCTGGATGCCCTTGTTTGAACCCCCTCCTTGGTGGAGGTCAAGACAGACCCCGTAGCAGGCTTCATCCTTAATCATCAAGTCCACCATTTCTGTATTTTCAAGAACCTGGATATTTTTTCTTTCCAAAACTTGGTCCACAAGCTTTTCCACAATGGCCTTGCCAGTTTCGTCCTTACAATGGACAATTCGCCGCTTGCCATGGCCCCCTTCTCGAGTATAGGAAAGGTCTTGGCCATCTCGATCAAAGTCTACATGATAATCCAAGAGTTTCTGCAAAATATCCCTGGACCGTAGAATCATGGTTCGGACAGATTCTTCTCGATTTTCATAGTGGCCAGCCTTAAGTGTATCGGCCATAAAATCGTTAAAGTCATCCAGATTTCTTAAGACGCACATGCCTCCTTGGGCCAGGTAGGAGTTGCAATCCTTGATACCCTTTTTTGTAACCAGCAGAATGGAAAGCTTTGGGTCTAAAGCTAAGGCACAGAACAACCCTGCTGCGCCTGTGCCTACTATAATTACATGGTATTTATTTTTTAACTTTTGTCTTTCGTCGTCCATCTTATTCCGCCATTTCAAGCATCTTTTTAAGAGGCTGGCTGGCTTTTTCCATAATGTCTTCATCCAAAAAGACTTCATTCAAGTCATCTCTTAAACAATCCCTAAGCTTTTCAAGATTCAACTTCTTCATATCATGGCAAAGCTGTTCGAGGTCTGTGAAATAAAACTTTTTATTGGGACTATCTTTTTGTAGTTGGTGAAGGATACCCTTTTCGGTACAGATGATAAATTCTTCTTCTTCTCTTTCTCGGGCTTCTTTTAAAATACCACTGGTAGACCCAATATAGTCTGCTAGGTCATAGCAGGCTGGATTAATTTCAGGATGGGCCAAAACAGGGGCATTGGGGTGTTTCTCCTTGGCTTCTTGAATGGCTTCATAGGTAAAATCTTCATGAACATGGCAATATCCATCATGGATAATGACATTCTTATCTTTTAAGTCCTCTTCAAGTTGGGACTTGATATAGGTTCCCAAGTTTTTATCTGGACATAAGAGGATGTTGTCTGCCTGAATCTTTTTGACGATTTTCAAGGCATTGGATGATGTAATGCAAACATCGGAATGGGCCTTAGTTTCTGCTGTAGAATTGATATAGGTTACCACACAAAGGTCTGGATATTTCTTCCGGTATGCTTCTATGTCCTTACCAGTAATCATCTCTGCCATGGGGCAAAGGGCATCTTTGTCTACCAAAAATACCTCTTTATCGGGATTTAAAAGCTTGGCACTTTCTCCCATAAACTTAACTCCACAAAATACAATTCTCTTCTTTTGACTAGATACAGCCTTTTTTGCAAGGGCATAAGAATCTCCGACAAAATCTGCAATTTCTTGCAAGTCTCCATCAACATAATAGTGGGCTAAAATTAAAGCATCTTTCTCTAATTTTAGCCTTTCAATCTCTCTAATTAACTCTTTTTTCTCCATGTCTCTCCCTCATTTGTTACATAATTTAAACGATAAATATTAAAATTAATTTTACTGTAAGAACACCTGTCTGTCAAACTCTGGTGAGTAGTTCGAAGTGGTCAATTTAATTTACCTATAAACTTCTAATGAATTTCAATCTTTTGGCTGATTTGTCCGTCTATTTCTTCCTTGTCATAGACATATATCTTATCTATAACTTGATTTAGGATATATCTGTTTAGCGATTTTATCTTAGCGTACTTGCTAATATCATTCATGAATTTTTTGTAGTTATCTTCAGTTTCAAAAGATTCTCCTAAATCATAGTTCATTTTTTTATTTCTACCTTGTTGTTAGCTCTACTTTTCTCGTTTTAGGTTTTCCATTTTTGTTTAAAATCCAACAATAATACCGTCTTACATCTCCATAAAATAATCTTCAAGCACGATATCTTTCTAAAATAAGATAATTAGCCTTATAAAACATAAAAACTCTGTAGTTTCAATAAAACTAAGTCTTTTTCCATATATAATGCCCCAAATTATAATGCCCCAAATTTTTGCTTAAATATATAAAAATTAAAGGCAGGTTGATAAAATAACCACCTGCCTATCTTAGCTAAATATATTCTTAAATTCTTACTTTTATAACCATCAAATCACTATCCTCAAGAGCCTTAAGAGCATGGATTTCATTAGAATCCATTGTGATTATATCACCTGGGATTATTATCTGGTTTCCGTTCTCTTCCTTAAAATCTACCTTGCCCTTATAAATTACAACTACTGCACTTTTATCTGACTTGTGACTTGGTATTTCTTCGCCTTTTTTGATTTGTAGGTGGGTTATTTGTAAATTATCCTCATCCACCAAATGCTCAAATTTGCCGTCTAAAATATTCGCACTTATTTTTTTCATATTTTCTCTCCTTGTTGATAACCATTACCATAAAAAATGGTATACAATAAATTTTTACAAACACAATTTATCTCAGATTTTTTACAATTTTCTTTAACTCAGGCAAGATGCACTGACCCCCAAAAGTTGGACCAAGAAATCCAACCTTTGGGGGTCTTTTAATGGCAAAATACAGTTACGAATTGAAGAAGAAAATCGTCGAGGAGTACTTGTGTGGTAAAACAAGTTATCAAGCCTTAGTAATGAAATACCAAATCGAGAAGTCCGTTCTCAGGCTATGGATTAGCAATTACAAAAATTATGGCGATGAAGGCTTAATGCGCTCTAGAAATAATCGTGCGTATAGTGTAGAGTTTAAGTTAGAAGCTATTACACGCTATGAAACGAGCGAATGCAGCTACCGACAACTTGCCCTCGAACTCGGTTTGACGAATCCGTCCATGATTGTCAATTGGCGAAGACAGTACCGAGAGAAGGGCATCGAGGGGCTGCTCCCGCATAAGCGAGGGAGACCTGTGACAAAGAAAAATAACCACAACCAACCACCAAAAACTGTAAAGAAAAGCGAATCCATCGACGCCTCCACACGCGAAGCATTGGAAAATCGTATCAAAGAATTAGAGGCAGAAAATCGGAAACTTACCATTCAAAAGATGTTCTGGGAACAGCTCAGGAGTTTGGAGAAAGAAGAAGCAATGAACAAAAGGCGAAGATTGTCTCCAAACTCCGAGAACAATTCCAACTAATAGAGATTCTTGCCGCCATCCATTTCCCAAAGTCCACCTTTATGTATTGGCAGAAAAAATGGTCCGAAGAAGACAAGGATCAATCCTTAAAAGACGAAATCCTTGTCATTCGGAGCCAACACAAAGACTATGGTTATCGCCGCATTCATCTGGAATTAAAGAACCGGGGCCAGGTGGTGAACAAAAAGAAAGTGCAACGATTGGTCCAAGACATGGGTCTTCAAGTCCACTCCTATGGTAAGAAATACAAGAAGTACAATTCCTACAAAGGCGTCGTGGGGAAAATCAAGAAAAACCGAATCAACCGCCGGTTCAATACCAGCATCCCCTTGCAAAAAATTACCACAGACACCACAGAATTTAAATACTATGAAGAAGATAAGACCGGGAAACTTCAAACAAAGAAACTCTATCTCGACCCCTACATGGACATGTACAACCTGGAAATCATCAGTTACGTCCTATCCGATCAGCCCAATGGAGTCACCATGCTGCAAGGTTTAGAAGTAGCCATTGAGCGAACAAAGGCCTGTCCTTATCGACGGACCTTTCACTCCGATCGTGGTTGGGGTTATCAAATGACCGCATACCAAGCCATGTTAGAAAAACATCATATTTTCCAAAGTATGTCAAGAAAAGGCAACTGCTATGACAATGCACCTATGGAAAACTTCTTTAGCCTATTGAAAAGAGAAATCTACTATGGCCACAATTACCGTAGTCGTGAAGAACTGGTGCAGGCAATTGAGCAATATATCCGTTACTACAACGAAGATCGAATCAAAGAAAAGTTAGGAGGTCTAAGTCCAAAGCAATACCGTGAACGCATGCAATCCGCATAGAACGAATGTTATGTAAAAACAAAATCGAGTAAGCGAAATGCTTACTCGATTAGGTCCAACTTTATGGGGTCACTCTAAGATGCTGAGGGTTTAAACACAAAAAAGTCGGACTCTCGTCCGACTTTTCTTTATTGATGACTTTAGTCAGTTGAGCACGCAACGCGTGCGAAACAAAAAACTACCCGCTATGCGGGTAGGAAACAAAGGTTATACCAAAAAATCACCTCAGTATTATAATAGAGTTGTTCAGACCTAAAATAATGAAGAGGTGATTTAAATGGTTCAAAAGGCAAATTCATTATCACACACAAAATGGATGTGTAAATATCATATTGTCTTTACACCAAAGTATAGACGAAAAATTGTTTTTAATCAATACCGAGACAGTTTGGGAGAAATATTTAGAACATTATGCAAATATAAAGGAGTCGAAATAATAGAAGGACATTTAATGCCAGACCATGTGCATATGCTAGTTAGTATTCCCCCAAAAATATCAGTGTCAAGTTTCATGGGATACTTGAAAGGAAAAAGTGCACTAATGATGTTTGACAAGCATGCAAACCTAAAATACAAATTTGGAAACAGACATTTTTGGGCAGAGGGATATTATGTAAGTACGGTAGGATTGAATGAACAAACAATAGCAAAGTATATAAGAGAGCAAGAGCAACACGACATAGCAATGGATAAATTAAGTGTAAAAGAATACGAAGATCCATTCAAGAGAAGATGAAGTAAAGCCCTTTAAGGGCAGGCTAAAGAGGCAAAAACAATAAGGTTTGAACAAAGTGAAAACCAGCGCCTTGAGACGCTGGTTGGTAATACTTGGGCTTATAGCCCGTGATCAAACCACCCGTTTTACGGGTGGTTATGATTATGGTGGAGAATAGGGGACTTGAACCCCTGACCTTCTGGCTGCCAGCCAGACGCTCTCCCAACTGAGCTAATTCCCCAATCCACATTATTATATCTTAGAAAATAGAACTTGTCCAGTAAAAAAACTATTTTTTTAGAAAAAATCTTGAAAGAAGCCAGCTGAAATTTTCTGGCAAAAAGGAAAACCCCAGAAAGCTGGCTAAGGACAAGAAAAGTCTTGACCCCAGGCCCAGGGTGTGGTTAAATAAATACAATGTAAAGACCTTGATAGGACTAGCTCAGTAGGATTGCAAGAAGAGGGTTAGGCTTTGCAAGTTGTCTATCTCCAAAAATGACTATCTGAGCCATGGAGGGCTCATTTTTTTATGAAAAAGTGAGATGGCAAAGATTCATCTAATTTCTTGGAAAAACTTCTAAAAAGCTTGATAATTCAATGAATAAAGCCATTGAATATGATATAATAAGATAGTTGAAGATTTTTAAGAAATATGAAATGGCTTGAATAAAAATAAAGATAAATGAGGAAAGGTGAAAAGGCGTGGGACTATTTGATACGTTGTTCGGTTCTTATTCAGACCGAGAAATTAAAAAAATTCAGCCTTTAGTAAAAAAAGTCATCAGCTTAGACCGAGAAATGCAAGGTTTAACCGATGACCAATTAAAGGCAAAAACAGAAGAATTCAAAAAACGGGTCCAAAAGGATGGGGAAGATCTAGACCATATCCTACCGGAAGCCTTTGCTGTGGTTCGAGAAGCAGCATGGCGGGTTTTGGGCATGAAGCACTTTGAAGTTCAAATTATTGGGGGGATTATCCTCCACCAAGGACGGATTGCGGAAATGAAGACCGGGGAAGGTAAGACCCTGGTAGCTACCCTACCGGCTTATTTAAATGCCCTGGAAGGTAGGGGTGTCCATGTAGTTACAGTCAATGACTACCTGGCCAACCGGGACCGGGAATGGATGGGTAAAATCTATGAATTCCTAGGCCTGTCTGTAGGTTGTATCCTCCATGATATGACACCAGAGGAAAGAAAGGCTGCCTACAATGCAGACATTACTTACGGGACCAACAATGAATTCGGTTTTGACTACCTAAGAGATAACATGGTCATCTACAAGGAAGAAATGGTTCAAAGAGACCTCCACTATTGTATCGTGGACGAAGTGGACTCCATCTTAATTGATGAAGCTAGAACTCCTTTGATTATTTCAGGCCAAGGGGATGAATCCACAGACCTCTACATCCGGGCAAGAGACTTTGTCAACACCCTAACCAGCCGGGTTAAGTCTCAAGATGAAGAAAGAGCAGACATCTTCAACCGGGAATTTACCGAAGAAACTGTAGACTATGTCATTGACGAAAAACAAAAGACCTCAACCCTGACTGACAAGGGGACTGCCAAGGCAGAAAGCTATTTTGGCATCGACAACTTGTCCGACATGGAAAACATGGAATTGGCCCACCATATCAACCAAGCCCTTAAGGCCCAAGGAAATATGAAGAGGGACATCGACTATGTAGTCCAAGAAAATGAAATCATCATCGTGGATGAATTTACTGGTCGTTTAATGTATGGACGGCGCTATTCAGATGGACTCCACCAAGCTATTGAAGCCAAGGAAGCCATTGAAGTCAAGGCAGAATCCAAGACCCTAGCAACAGTTACCTTCCAAAACTTCTTTAGGATGTATGACAAGCTAGCTGGGATGACTGGGACAGCCAAGACAGAAGAAGAAGAATTCCGGGAAATTTACAAGATTGACGTTATTGAAATTCCAACCAACAAACCCGTTATCCGGAAGGACATGAATGACGCCATCTACAAGGATGAAGAATCTAAATTCCAAGCTGTTACAGAAGAAATTGTCAAACGACATGAAACAGGCCAACCCATCCTGGTAGGGACCATTTCCATTGAAAAATCAGAACTATTAAGTAAGTATTTAAAGAGACGAGGCATCAAGCACCAAGTCCTAAATGCGAAAAAACACAAGCAAGAGTCTGAAATCGTAGCCCAAGCAGGTCGCTATGGGGCCGTTACCATTGCCACCAACATGGCCGGTCGTGGTACAGATATTGTCTTGGGTGGAAACCCAGAATTCATGGCAAAAAAAGAACTGCTTAAACAAGGTATTTCTGAAGCCACTCTTGAACTAGTAGACTCCTTCTTTGATACAGAAGACCAAGAAGTAATTGAAGCTCGTAAACTCTACCAAGAAGAACTGGCTCGCTTTAAAGAAGGCACCGATGAGGAAGAAAAGAAGGTCATCCAAGCAGGTGGTCTCCACATTATCGGGACTGAACGCCATGAGTCCAGACGGATTGACAACCAATTAAGGGGTCGGGCCGGTCGGCAAGGAGACCCAGGTTCCACCCGTTTCTATATTTCTGGAGACGATGATCTGATTCGTCTTTTTGCCGGAGACCGCTTTAAAAAGGTCATGGCCTCTATTGATACTCCACCGGATGAACCCATTGAGCACAAGATTTTAACCCGTTTAATTGAATCTGCTCAAAGAAAGGTAGAAGGAAATAACTTCTCCATCCGGAAAAACGTCCTCCAATATGACGACGTTATGAACAAGCAAAGACAAGTCATCTATGGAGAACGTCGCAAGGTCTTGGAAGGACAAAACTTAAAAGACGACATCTTAAACATGGTAACAGGCCTTGTAGACAGCCTGGTAGACTTCTACAACAAGCCTGACGAGCACGGCCATAAAAACCTAGACCGTCAAGGCCTCTTAAACAGCTTAATTGAAACTTTCGGCTTCGAAGAAAATGAGCTATCAGGCCACGAAAAAGATTCCATCCAAGACTTAAAAGAAGCCATTCGCCAAAAGGCCTTTGACCGCTACCAAGCCAAGGAAGAAGAATTTGGTTCCGATAAGTTTAGAGAAGTAGAACGAGTTGTCCTCCTCCAAGTAGTGGACCAAAAATGGATGGACCACATCGATGCCATGGACCAACTCCGTCAAGGAATTGGCCTAAGAGCAGTAGGCCAAGTAGACCCAGCCCGGGCCTACCAAAACGAAGGTTTCGATATGTTTGAAGCCATGAATGAAACTATCCGGGAAGATACTGTTAAGATGCTCTTCCATGTCTACAATCCTGAAAATGTCCACCGGGTTCGGGTGGCCAAGGAAGTAGAAACAGTCAATCCTGATGATGGCAAGCAAAAACCCTATGTCCGCAAGAACGAAAAAGTTGGTCGAAATGACCCCTGTCCTTGTGGAAGTGGAAAGAAATATAAGAATTGTCACGGAAAAAATGCTTAAGGAGGTCCTATGGAGCAAAACATCTATCTAGATAAAGACGGCTTAGACAAGGCAAAAAATCTGGTTTTAGAACTTGGGGCATCCATAGACATTGACTCTTTAAAGGCTGAAGAAAAGGAAATCGAAAAAGAAACCTTTCAACCAGGTTTTTGGGACGATTCTCAAGCGGCGCAAAAGTTAATTAAAAAGCAAAACCAATACAAGGAAAAAATCGACACCTATGACCAGCTGATGGAAGACATTGAAGAAGCAGAAGTCATGATTGACCTTATGGAAGAAGAAGAGGATTTTGCCTTTTACGACCAATTCAAGGAGTCTGTCCAAGACATCCAAGACCGGGCCGCCAACTTCAAGTTAACCACTCTTCTAACAGGGGAATACGACGACAATGCAGCTATTGTCTCCATCCATGCCGGAGCCGGAGGAACAGAAGCCCAAGACTGGGCAGACATGCTCTACCGGATGTACCGCCGCTATGGAGATAAAAAGGGCTTCAAGGTAGAAACCCTGGACCTCTTAACAGAAGATGAAGCAGGGATCAAGTCCGTAACCATGCGGATGGCCGGTCCCCATGCCTATGGCTACCTAAAAGCTGAAAAGGGAGTCCACCGCCTAGTCCGTATCAGCCCCTTTGATGCGGCCAAAAAGCGGCACACCTCTTTTTCCAGTGTAGACGTCTATCCTGAATTGGATGAGGACATTGAAGTAGACATCAAGGATGAAGACTTGAAAATTGACACCTACCGGTCCTCCGGGGCTGGTGGTCAGCACGTCAATACAACGGATTCCGCTGTTCGGATTACCCATATTCCCACAGGGATTGTAGTCCAATGTCAAAATGAACGGTCACAAATCCAAAACAGAGAACAAGCCATGAATATGTTAAAGGCAAAATTAATTGCCCTGGCAGAAGAAGAGAAAAAAGAAAAGATTGACGACCTCCAAGGCAACTATGCACAAATTGCCTGGGGATCTCAAATCCGCTCTTACGTTTTTCAACCCTATACCATGGTCAAAGACCACCGGACGGGAGAAGAGGTAGGAGATGTAAACCGGGTTATGGACGGAGACCTAGACCCCTTTATCAACGCCTACCTACAAAAAACTGCCACAGAATCCAAAGAAAATTGAAAGAAGTTGAGAGGATCTTTAGGGGGAAACCACCGTGAAGGTCCTTTCTTTATGAACAATAGGAGGCCCTATGAAGATTAGTGCAGAATTAGCCAAGGAACTTAATTTAGGAGAAAAATCAGTCCAAGCCGCCCTGGATTTGATTAATGACAACAACACCATCCCCTTTATTGCCCGTTATAGAAAAGAGCAAACCGGCAATATGAGTGATGATGACCTCCGGACCCTTTATGCCCGTTACCTGGCCCTAAAGTCCCTGGAGGAAAAAAAGGAAGAAATTGAAAGAAAACTCAAGGACCTAGAAGTCTATAATGAAGACTTGGCCAAGGCCATCGAAGGAGCCAAGACCTTGACAGACCTGGAGGACATCTACCGGCCCTACCGGCCCAAGCGTAGGACCCGGGCCACCATTGCCAAAGAAAAGGGCTATGGTCCTGTCTATGAAATCCTGGTTAAGGAAGGGGCGACAGAAAGAGACTTAAAGACCTGCCTGGAAGGCTTTGAAGATTCAGAAGAAGCCCTACAAGGAGGCATGGACATCCTGGCAGAAGCCTATTCTGACGATGCAAAAATTCGGACCCTGGTGAAAAAATTTGTCCGGCTCACAGGACAAATTGCCAGCCAAGAGGGCAAAAAGAGTGACGACACCTATGCCATGTACTACGACCGGGAAGAACCCCTTAAGAGGATCCAAAACCACCGAGTCTTGGCCCTGAACCGGGGAGAAAAAGAAGAAGCCCTGAAGGTCAAAATCAACTTTCCCAAGGACCTTTTGGAAGGTCAAGTGGCCATGATGGCCTTGGTGGACAACCAGGTCAAGGACAAGCAGGAAGAAGCCCTGAAAGATGGCTTGGACCGTCTGGTCTATCCTTCTATTGAAAGGGAAATCCGAAACGACCTAACAGAAAGAGCCCAAAAGGACGCTATAGATGTCTTTGCAAAAAACTTAAAGCCCCTTTTACTCATGCAACCTCTGAAAAACAACCGGGTCCTGGCCATGGACCCAGGCTATCGGACTGGATGCAAGGTTGCTGCCTTGGATGAATATGGAAAGGTCCTGGACCATACCGTTATCTATGTTACCAAGTCTGACCGAGAAAAAGAGGCCGGGGAAAAAGAAATCCTCGGGCTGATTAAAAAGTACGGCCTCCAAGTGGCCTCCATTGGTAATGGAACGGCCTCTCGGGAGACGGAGCAATTTATGAGTGACTTGATCCAAGACAACCATCTGGACATGACCTATGCCATTACTAATGAGGCAGGAGCATCTATTTACAGTGCCTCCAAGTTGGGAGCGGAAGAATTTCCTGACCTGGATGTAACGGTTAGGGGAGCCATTTCCATTGGCCGCCGCCTCCAAGACCCTCTGGCAGAATTGGTTAAGATTGAACCCAGGCATATTGGTGTGGGCCAATACCAACATGACCTGCCCAAGCAAGAATTGGAAGGCACCCTGCAAGGGGTGGTCCAAGATAGTGTAAACCGGGTGGGGGTAGACCCCAATACAGCTTCTGTTCCCCTCTTGTCCTATGTGGCGGGGATTGGACCCAAGCTGGCCAAGGAAATTGTCAAGTACCGGGAGGAAAAGGGCCCCTTCCATTCCAGAAAAGAACTCAAGGAAGTCAAGGGAATGGGACCAGCCAGCTTCCAACAATCGGCAGGATTTTTGCGGATTGTGGATGCAGAAAACATCCTGGACCAAACGGCTGTCCATCCCGAATCCTATCCCCTGGCCCAACTTCTTTTAGAGGGCAAGGAAGACCAGGCCAAGGAAATGGCAAGGGAAGCCGATATGACCTATACCCTGGAGGATATCAAGGAAGAATTAAAGGCTCCAGGACGAGACCCTCGGGACCAATTGGACCAAGTTTCTCTTCGTAAGGGGGCCATGGGTCTGGACGATTTGGAACTGGGAATGCAATTCCAAGGCCCCATCCGCAATGTTGTCAATTTTGGTGTCTTTGTAGATATTGGAATCAAGGAAGATGGCCTGGTGCACAGGTCGAAATTATTAAATGCCCCCAAGGACCGGAGAGCCTACCAGGCTTTTGATCCCAGCAAGGCCTATAAGGTAGGGATGACCCTTTCTGTAGAAGTCATTGAAATCGACAAGGAAAGAGGCCGGGTGGGCCTGAAGGAAATTTCTTCTGGTCCAGAGTGTTAAGAAAGATTTATGGGGTATCTATTAGATAGGTGATGCAATGAAATTTTTACAAGTTCTGCTGGTGGTAGCCATTAGTGGCCTTATAGGATATCTAACCAATGTCCTGGCCATTAAGAGCCTCTTTCGGCCCATTCGGCCGGTAAAGGTGGGTCCCTTCTCTATCCAGGGTCTCATTCCCAAAAGGCGGTTTGACGTGGCCCAAAGTATTGGGTCCATGGTGGCCAGTGAACTTTTAAGTCAGGATGATTTGGTTTCCCAAATCATCAGCGATGAAGATGAAGAAAGATTTAGAGAGATATTAATTCAAAAAATCCAAAAAATTGTCTTGGAAAAAATTGCCTTCTTGCCCCTAGGTATTCAAAACAAGATTTTAGTCACCGTTGAAGACAAGATGGACAAGGAAAGTTCTAAACTTTTCAATGAGGTCAGGGCCCTGGCTGAAGACCACATTCGAAACAAGGTCGATGTTGGAGCATTAATTGAAGAAAAGATTAATGCCTTGGATTTAGAGCAGTTGGAAGAATTGACCCTGCAAATTGCCGCCAAGGAATTGAGGGCGATTGAATGGGTTGGCCTGGTTATGGGGGCTGGAATTGGTTTGATTCAAGGTCTCTTAACCGTCTACTTGTTTTAAGGAGGATTATGATGAATAAGGATTTACTTTTAGGAAAATGGGAACAATTAAAGGGAAGCGCAGAAAAAGAATGGGGCAAGCTGACCAAGGATGACTGGAATGAAATCAAGGGTGATACTCAAATTCTAAAGGGAAAAATCCAAGAACGCTATGGATTGACCAAGGAAGAAGCAGAAAAAGCCTATGAAGACTTCAAGGCAAAATTAGACAAATAAAAATGATCCCCTGGGACTAGAGTGACCCCATAAAGTTGGACCTAATCGAGTAAGCATTTCGCTTACTCGATTTTGTTGTACGCTTTAGCATGAAAAAACCACCAGCTATGCTGGTGGTAGGAAAATAAGCTTTAGCTTCAAGTAAAAAAGCCTCCCATGATATACTAAATAAGTTACTGGCAGTAGCATATTTAGAAAAGGGAGGCATCCACATGGATAAAAATAGTTTATCACATACATCTTGGAATTGTAAGTATCATATAGTATTTGCTCCGAAATATAGGAGACAAATTATCTATGGAAACCTAAAGCAAGATATAGGAAAGATATTACGAGATTTATGCGAAAGAAAAGAGATCAACATTATTGAAGCAGAGTGTTGCCCCAATCATATCCATATGTTGTTGGAGATTCCACCAAAATATAGCATATCCCAAATCATGGGGTATTTAAAAGGAAAAAGTAGCTTGATTATTTTTGATCGTCATGCAAACCTAAAGTATAAGTACGGAAATAGACATTTTTGGTGTCGAGGATACTATGTAGATACAGCTGGAAAAAATGCAAAAAAAATACAAGATTATATCAAAAACCAGCTGAAAGAAGATTACATGGCAGATCAAATCAGTATGAAAGAATTTATAGACCCGTTTACGGGTGAGCCGGTGAACAAAAGCAAGAAATAAAGTGCTTTAGCACTAGCTGTGAAAATTGGTGCACGAGTAAGAAAATTCAAAGCATGGAATGCTGCCGGTAACAGCCCCTTATAGGGGCAGAACAAACCACCGGCTAAGCCGGTGGTTATGATTATGCTTTTAGGTGGCTGGTTTTACCATCAAGTGTCACAGCGGACATATAAAATTTTATTGGTCTTTTCATCAATCAGCAGGCCAATGAAGTTTCCATAGCGGTAGTCGGTGGTTTGCTTAAAGTAGGCCCGGCTGATTTCACTTAAGCCTGGTAGAAAGCCCCGACGGTTCAAAGCTGTTAAGCAGCCTTCAATAGCTTCAAACTCCTTGGAATTTTTATCCACCTCATAGGGGCTTAGCTGGCCTTCTATGAACTTAATTTCTTCTGCCTTGGCAGACAGGAGGATTCCCGCTTCGCCATCTCCGTGAAAGTCTGGTTCCTTGTACATTTCCTTTAAACGCTTCACATCCTTAGACAGGTGGATCTTAAACTCATAGGCCACTTCCTTGACGGCCTGGGGCCGGTGGTCCGACTGGGCGTAAAGGACAGGGACCAGGCAAAGGCCTATAAGAATCATGATTAGAAGGCATCGTTTATAGGTTTTTTTCGTCATCTTCATCCTCCTCATAGCGTAACAGGTCTCCAACATCGCAAGACAGGACCCGGCAAATCTCCGATAGGGTGGAAAAGCGGATGGCCTTGGCCTTGTTGGTTTTTAAAATGGATAGGTTGGATAGGCTGATGCCCACTTGGTCAGAAAGCTCTGTCAGGGTCATTTTCTTTTTAGCCAAGGCAACATCTAGATCAACAATTATTTTTCCCATAGTCACCTCATATTGTTAAGTCGTTTTCTTCTTTTAGGGTCATACCTTGCCGGATTAGGTCAGCCAGGAGTAAAAAGACCTGGTTCAAAAGCAGGGCCAGGAGAAAGAGGCCCATAAAGGCTAGGTTAGTAATGGACCCGTCCAGGTTGAAGTTTGTAAAGACAATGGCCAAGACTGCCAGGATGCAAATTCCCACAAAGGACAAAGAAGTTCCTTGGAGATAGAAGAGCATCTTCCGGTCAAAGATTTGGTCCCGGCCATAACTTTCAAGGGCCAAAAAACCAAAAACCAGGCCAATGACCAGGCAAAGGACCATGGCTTCACACAGGACCAACATGGGGATGTGCATGTTGTAAAATTGGGGGGTCATGGATAGGACAAGGTAGGAAAACTTGTAGCCTCCATAGGCCAGGCCCAAGCAAAGGACTATGGCCAGGATTAAAAGGGCCCCAATAAAGTAAACTCTAAATTTTTTCATAAGTCACCTCGAAAAGTTCAATGGGATAAAGCTTAAGTATATTATACAGCGTATTTATTGAAAGTCAATATTTATTTATTGAATATCAATAAATAAATAGCGTTTAAAGTAAAATTGAAAGGAAGGATTTTGGAAAATAGCCATAAAAAAAGAACCCCGAAGGGTTCTAATTTTTTTAATTTAAAGATTTTCTTTTCTTCCGGGCTTCCAATTTGCTGTTGACCAGGTGGACGATGTCCTTGACTTCTCTAAAGCCTAGGAAGTAGAGGATAAGGCCGTAGAGGAAGGCTGAACATAGGGCAACAAGAAGTAAGAGGACCAACTTGGCCAGACGGAGTTTGGCTCCGGCTAAAAAGCCAGCCAGGACCATTTCCAAGGGGAAGAAGGCAACAGAGGCAAAGATTCCCATAATAAGTCCTGCCAGGCAGGTTTTGATAATAGCCCGGAGGTAGGAAGACATGCCCAAGTGGCCAATGCGTTTTCTCAGGATGATAAAGCGCAAAGCACAGGCTACAGCTGTAGCTACGGTAACACTACCGGCTAGACCCCGTACTCCCAAGATGTTAACCACTAAAAGGTTGAGGCTGACGTTAATGACCACGTTGCAAATGCCGATATAGAAGGGGGTCTTAGTATCCTGGATGGAAAAGAAGACCCGGTTCAGGACATTATTAATAGACAAAAAGACCAGGACTGGGGAGTAGAAGACCAGGACCTTGGCTGTTTCCAAGGTATCTTCTGGAGTAAAGGCCCCGTATTGGAGGGCAATTTCGATAATGGGTCGGGCCAAAACGGCCATGCCAATGGCAGAAGGGACAGTAATTAAAAGAACGCTTTTGACTGACCCGTTCATGATTTGCTTGCCCAGGAGATAATTTTTTTCGGCAAAGGCCCGACTCATGGCCGGGAAAACCACAGAGGTAATAGCTGTGATGAAAATTCCCAAGATGACCAGGTTAATCTTGTTGGCATAGTCCAGCCGGCTGACGGCAGCATTTCCCAAGCCTGTTGCCAGGTACTTGTTAAAGATGGTGTTGATGTTGTTAATAGAAACAGAAACCAAAACCGGCATGGCCAGGATCAAGGCCTGTTGGGTGTACTTGTCCTTGAAGTTCAGGATGGGTTTAAAGTGGAAGTCTGCTTTTAAAATGGAAGGGACTAAAAATAAAACCTGGGATAGGACGGCCAAGACGGAAATGGCGGCTAGGCCCTTGATGCCAAAAATAGGAGCTAAAAAGATTAAGTAGATGATATAGACAATATTATAGGGCAGGTTGACCGCTCCCGCTGCAGCAAAGAGGTTGTTAAATTGCAGGTAGCCGGTAAAAATTCCCACGGTGGCTGCAAAAATAATCAAGGGCATGGAGTAGCGGATTAAAACAACGGTCAGGGCCTTGGTTTCAGGATCGAAGCCTCCACCGGTGATGTTGGCAATGGTCGGGGCAAAGATGATACCGAGACTTGCTACTGCAATGGCTACAACCAGGCAAACGGAAATCATGTTGGATGTAAACTTGTCCTTGGCCCCGGGACCCTCGTTGAGGTGGACTTTTTGTAATTGTGGGATAAAGGTTGTGGCGATGGCCTCTGTAATCAAAGCACTCATCAAGCCTGTCGACGATTGGGCAACAGTCCAGGCAGCCTTTTCCATACCGGACCCATATTGGTAGGCAATTAAGGTTTCCCGGCCTAGGCCGAAAAATTTACCTAAAAGGGAAAAGATGATAATGGCGGCTGTAGACTTGGCCAAATTTTTTGCTTGTTCTTCCATGATACCTCCTTCATATCTAAATTAAAAGTATATTGAATTTAAGGGGATAAGTCAAGATGGACAGGAGGATTAACGGTCTTCCATAGGAAGGTAGTTTTGGGGTTGGTTGAGGGTTAGGTAGGCTGGTCGCATAATTTTTTTGTCCAGGACTTGTTCCAAGCGGTGGGCACACCAACCGGTGGTTCGAGACAGGGCAAAAATAGGGGTAAAGAGGTCTCGGGGAATTCCTAAAAGGTGGAAGATTAAACCGGAGTAAAGGTCCACATTGGCTGGAGCTGGATGGGATAGGGAAAATTTATCGGCAATTAAGACCCCACCAATCTCTTCAATATTTTCAATGAGCTGGTATTCTTCCAGGCAATTCTTGGATTGGGCCAGGCTTTTTGCTCTTTCTTTCAAAAGGAGGGCCCGGGGGTCGCTTAGGGTGTAGACGGCATGGCCCAGACCGTAGATGAGGCCGGACCGGTCAAAGGCCCTTTGGTCCAAGACGGCCTCCAGGTATCTTTTAACCTGGCTAGGCTTGGTCCAATTGGAAGTCTTGGCCTTTAAGTCTGCCACCATGGAGTCCACCATAAGGTTGGCTCCACCATGTCTAGGTCCCTTCAAGGATCCCAGGGCAGTGGTAATGGCACTGTAGGAGTCTGTTCCCGAGGAGGATACCACATGGGTGGCAAAGGCGGAGTTGTTCCCTCCACCATGCTCTGCATGGAGGACCATAAGAGCATCTAGGATTTGGGCTTCCTCAGCTGTAAAAGAAGAATCCGGACGAATCATATGGAGGAGGTTTTCTGCCGGGTCATAGTCCTCCAGGGGACGGTGGATAATCAGGGAGGCCTCGTCTACATAGTGGCGTTTGGCCGCATAGCAGTAGGCTAAAATCATGGGCATCTTGGCAATCAGGCCCAGGGATTGTTTTAAGACATTGAAAATCTCTGTATTATCTGGGTCTGGGTCATAGGAATAGAGGGAGAGGACTGACTGCATAATCTTATTCATGAGGTTTTTATTGGCTGTCTTTAAAATGACATCTTCCAGATAGCCTCCCGGCAGGCTGGTTAAGGACCAAAGGGTTTCGTGGTAGATGTCCAGGTCTTCTTGTGTGGGAAGTTGACCAAAAAGCAGGAGGTAGGAAACTTCTTCAAAGGCATGTCTTTGACTTTCTTGGGCTCCTTGTAAAATTTCGGCTACAGAATAGCCCCGGTAGTCCAGGCGGCCGGGAGCCGGAATCTTTTGCCCATTTTCATAACCATAACCCACAACGTCGGCCACCCCGGTAACCCCTACCAGGACCCCGGTGCCATTTTTATTTCTTAGACCCCGTTTGATATTGTGGTCTTCATAGTATTTGGGGTCAATATAGGCCCTTTTTTCAATGACCCGGGCATAGCGTTTTAGACGGTTGGTATTTTTCTTATCCATGCTTAATCTCCTTGACCTTTTGGATTAAGAGGTCGGTAAACTCTGAAGCCTTTAGGGGTCCTCCCAGGTCTTGGGTGGACGTTTCCTTCTTGGATAGGAGGAGGTCCAGGCCTTGACGGATAGACCCAGCATAGTCGCCCATGTCCAAATAATCCAGCATCATACAGGCAGATAGGAAAAAGGCTGTGGGATTGACCAGGTCCTTGCCTGCCAGGTCGGGAGCAGTTCCATGGACGGATTCAAAGATGGCCATGTCATCCCCGATGTTAGCTCCAGGAACCAGGCCCAGGCCTCCGATTAATCCAGCGGAAAGGTCTGACAGGATATCTCCATAGAGGTTTTCTGTGGCAATGACATTGAATTGGTAGGGGTTTAAAACCAATTGCATGGCCATGTTGTCCACCAGGACTTCTTCCAATTCAATAGAGGGATAGTCCTTGGCCAGGTCCCGGCCGGCTTTAAGAAAGAGGCCGTCGGTAAATTTCATAATATTGGCCTTGGTAACCAGGGTCACCTTGGGATAGCCGTGGTCCAAGGCATAGTCAAAGGCCCGTTTAATCAACCGTCTGGATCCTTGGTAGGTGATGATTTTAATGGAGTGGGCTTCAGTGTCTGAAACCATTTCTTCTACACCCCGGTAGAGGTCCTCGGTATTTTCCCGAAAGATAACCAGGTCAATGGGGCAATCTGGATTCTTCCAGGGGCCCAGTTCCTTAATGGGCCGGATATTGGTGTAGAGGTCGTATTTTTTACGGAGTTGGACATTTAAAGACCGAAAGCCCTCCCCAATGGGGGTGGTCATGGGGCCCTTAATGGCGACCTTGTTTTTTTCCAGACTCCGGAAGAGGCTGTCGGGTAAATAGACTCCGTGCTTTTCATATTCTTCCTTGCCGGCTTCTTGGATATCAAAGGAAAGGGGAATTTGCAAGTCCTTAAAGAGTCGGATTAAGAGCTTGGCTAATTCTTTTCCTACCCCGTCGCCGGGAATTAAGCTAATCATATTAAACCTCCAAATTTTTTGAATAATTCAAGTTACCTCCGGCCAAAAGGATGGCCAACTCTCTGGGAGACCCCTTAAATTCTAGAGAAAAGGCCAGGCCCTTGGTCTTGTTGAAGGCCAAAATTTGACCCTTGGTCAGGCCCTCATGCAAGTTGTCTAAAAGAAGCTCATCTTCTGGATCCACCAGGCCATAGATGGCTGGATCGGCAAAGGTCAAGGGGAGGATACCGGAGTTGATGAGGTTGGACCGGTGAATCCGGGCAAAGCTCTTGGCCAAAACAGCCTTGACCCCAAGATAGAGGGGGACCAAGGCGGCGTGCTCCCGGGAAGACCCTTGGCCGTAGTTGTCTCCAGCTAGGATAAAGCCCCCGTCATTTTCCTTGGCCCGGTCGTAAAAGTCATCCACCAGGGTGGAAAAGGCATAGTGGGCCAGGTGGGGGATGTTGGATCGGTAGGGTAAAAGTCCAGCGTGGCTGGGAACAATATCATCTGTAGTGACATTGTCTTGGACCTTTAAGAGGACTCTTTTTTGGATTTGGTCTTCCAGGGAATCGTTTAAGGGGAAGGGTTTGATGTTGGGGCCCATAACCAGGTCCTTCCGTCTTTGGTCTTTTTCCTTGGGATAGATAAAATAATCATCTACATGGTCATAGGAAGAAAGTCTGGGGATGTCCACTTCTTGGCCGGGAGTCAAATAGCCCTTAATGGCCGAACTGGCGGCAGTTTGGGGACTTACCAGGTAGATTTGGGCGTCCTTGGTGCCGGACCGGCCCTTGAAGTTGCGGTTAAAGGTCCGGAGGCTGATGCCCTTGGACTTGGGGGCTTGGCCCATGCCAATACAGGGACCGCAGGCGGATTCTAAAATCCGGGCTCCCGAGGCAATCATGGTGGCCAGGGCTCCATTTTCTGCCAGCATCTTCAAGATGTTGGCTGATCCTGGGCTAATGACCAGGGAAACATCGGGATGGACCCGGTGGCCCTTTAAAATTTGGGCCACAGCCATAAGGTCGGCATAGGAAGAATTGGTGCAAGAACCTATAGCTACTTGGTCCACCTTTAGGGAGTCAATTTCTGAAACAGGAACAACAGCGTCAGGACTATGGGGCTTGGCCACCATGGGCTCAATAGCCGACAGGTCAATTTCCAAACGGGCATCATAGGAGGCTCCTGGGTCTGGTCCCAGTTCAAGGACGTCTTCTTCCCGGTGGTGGGCCCGTAAAAAGTCCTGGGTCACTTGGTCAGAGGGGAAGACGGAGCTGGTGGCGCCTAATTCCGCCCCCATATTGCAAATGGTGGCCCGGTCCGGGACAGATAGGCTTTTGACCCCAGGACCGGTGTATTCCATAATATAGCCCACGCCACCCTTGACGGAAAGTTTTTTCAAAATGGTCAGGATGACATCCTTGGCATTGCAATTGGCCTTCAAGGATCCCTCTAGGTAGACCTCATAGACCTTGGGAAGGGTTAAGAAGTAAAAGCCCTTGGCCATGGCAACGGCCACGTCCAGGCCTCCAGCCCCAATGGCTAGAGAGCCTAACCCCCCGGCAGTAGGGGTGTGGGAGTCAGACCCAATCAGGGTAGCTCCAGGTCTTCCGAAGCGTTCCAGGTGGACTTGGTGGCAAATGCCTCCCCCGGGTTTGGAGAAGATGAGGCCATATTTTTCTGCTGCCGATTGGATAAAGGCATGGTCGTCGGCATTTTCAAAGCCTGCTTGGAGCATGTTGTGGTCGATGTAGGCCACAGAAAGGTCTGTAGCCAGCTTGTCTACATCCAAGGCTTCCAGTTGGAGGTAGACCATGGTTCCTGTAGAATCCTGGGTCAGGGTTTGGTTGATTTTTAAGCAAACCTCCTTGCCAGCTTCCAGGTCTCCATCTAAAAGATGGGAGGCGATGAGTTTATAGGCTAATGTTTTTGGCATAGGCATCTCCTTAAGTAAATAAAAAAAGTCAACGAATAAAATAATTAAGGTCTATTTTACCGAAAAATTCCCCAAGATTCAACAAGTCATTGAATGTAAAAGAAGGCCTAAATTTTAACAAATAGAAGGTCAGGAGAAAATAAAAAAAGCCTGCTTAATGACCTGAACCCGTAAACACGGAACAATTTAATAATATTTTAAGCGGAATGTAATCTGTACATAACAGGGGACATTCCGTTTAATTTTGTTTTAATCCTATCCTCATTGTACCATTTAATATATTTTTCAATATCATTTATCAAATGTTCATAACTTTTAAAATCTTCCCCATAAAACATTTCCTGTTTCAAGATTCCAAAGAAGTTCTCCATTGGAGAATTGTCTAGACAATTGCCTTTTCTTGACATACTTTGTGTAATATTCATTTTTTCTAGTTTATTAGTCCAAGAGCTATGTTGATAATGGAATCCTTGGTCCGAGTGTATAGTTAAATCTTTAATGTCTCTATTTTTTTCTAATGCTTTTTCTAGCATTGTATTTGTTAATTCTATTGTTGGGTGATAACCTAGCGTATAGCTTATTATTTCACTGTTGTATAGGTCTAATATTGGTGATAGGTATAGTTTTTTTTCTTCACCTTTTATTCTAAATTCTGTTACGTCTGTTAACCATAATTGGTTTGGTTTACTTGCTTTAAATTGTCTATTTACAACATTATTTGCAACCTTTCCTATTTGCCCTTTGTATGATGAATATTTTCTTGATCTAGTTTTAAATTTGGTGCATAGCAAAAATTCTTCTCTCATTATTTTTAAAACTCTTTTATGGTTGACATTAAGCCCTTTATTTTGTAATACTTGAGTCACCCTTCTGTAGCCATATCTACCTTTTGATTCTTCAACTATGCTTGTAATTTCCCTTCTAATTTCTTTGTCTTTATCTACTGGATTTTCTAATTTTATTTTCCATTCGTAGTAGGATGATTTTGGTAACTCAGCTATTTCTAGCCATTCACTTATCTTGCTTTTTGGATATTCTTTTATTAACTTGAGGATTATCTTTGTCTTTTCCTTGCTTCTGCTTCCTCTTCCAGTAGCAAGGCTTGTAGCTTTTTTTCGTATATTATCTTCATTTTGAGAAGTCTATTTTCTTCTCTTAATCTTATTAATTCTTCTCTTTCACTTTCGTTTATTGGAGTATTAAGTTTAGACTTTTTATTTGATTTAGTCATATCTTTACTAGGCCTTCCTCTGTTATCTTCTAACCCAGAAAGACCACGCTCTTGATAAGTTTTCTCCCACCTGTATATTATGGATTCATTTACAAGGTTGAAATGCTCTGCAGTCTCTCTAAGCGAAGTATTCTTGATTTGCCTATATTGTATTACAGATAACTTAAATTCACTAGTGTAATTATTGTTTCTTAGTTTTTTAGATAAGTTATCAAATCCTCCTGACTTGTATTTTTCTATCCAGTTTTTCAAAGTTCCATCTGGAATATCATATTTTTTAGCTACCTTTTCACGCCCGCCTATTTCTCCTGATAAATATTCTAGCACTAGTTGT
The DNA here is from genome assembly GCF_900232945.1 of Urinicoccus timonensis. GTDB lineage: Bacteria > Bacillota > Clostridia > Tissierellales > Peptoniphilaceae > Urinicoccus > Urinicoccus timonensis. The sequence continues at coordinate 391,462 of NZ_OCTU01000001.1, read as the reverse complement.
ATTTTAAATTCTTTTGTGTATTTTGGCATACAAAAAACCCCTCCATCCGTATTCCGGATTTTGGGGTTCAGGTCAGATCCCGGTTTTTTCTGCTTAAAATTTTACTTTAAGAGCTTTTTTGGCTAGTTTCTTTTCCGTCCAAGCTGCCAATTAAGAAGATGACAGAAATCATTAAAAGGGCTCCAATCCATTGAATCCAGGTCAGGTATTCTCCTAAAAAGACCATGGCTAAAATAGTGGAAACCAGGGCTTCAAAATTGGCAATTAGGCTGGCCTTGGTAGAGCCCAAAATCCGGACTCCAGTATTGTAGGTCAAGATGGCCATGGCTGTAGAGACAATTCCCAAAAGAAGAAGGGACAGCCCTTGGGAGGAGCTAATGGGTAGAAGCCTTTCTCCCCGGACCAGGCATAGGAGGCTTAGGACCAGGCCGGTGGATAAGATGATATAGAAGGTAGTCACTACAGGGGACAGGGATTGGAGGTCCTTGTGGTCCAGAAGCATGGTGTAGATGGCATAGAGGCTTCCTCCAACTAGGGAGATGACCACGCCGATGAAATTGACATTGGCCCCAGGACTCCGGGTTAGGAAGTAGAGGGCCAGGACACTTAGAACCAGGCAGAGGACCTTTTTTTTGGACATGGATTCATGGAAGAAGAAAAAATTCAAGAGGGTGACGATGACGGGGTAGAGGGCAAAGACAAAGGCTACAATGGAGGCGTCGGTAAAGCGGAGGCCGGCAAAGTAGCAAATAGAAAAGGCCGAATAAAAAAATCCCCCAATGGCAGCCAAAAGGAAGCCTTGTTTTTTGGTTAGCCGGAAGGATTCCTTGGACAAGACCAGGTAGGCCAAGAGGACCAGGCTGGCAAAGTAGAAACGAAGAGTCAGGGTAGCTAGGACGCCATAGCCTGATTCATAGATCCCCTTAGCCAAAACACCCATGGATCCAAAGCCTAAAGTTGATAGAATAACACAAATTTCTCCGCGAAAAGATTTCATCCTGGTCCCTCCTTATCCAGTCCTTATAATACTTCTATTATAGAGCAAAAAAAATAATTTTAACAGAAATTGAAAAGAAAAATCTAAAACTTTGGTCTACTTCCTGGTCTTAAGAAAGTGGACCTAACTTGTCTATATAGGTCCCATTGGCTATAATAAATAGAGTATGAAAAGGAGGTTATATGAAAAGTTTTAAATTAATAAAAAAAGTTCTTCCTTATTTTAAGCGCTACCAGGCCATTCTCTACCTGGATTTATTTTGTGCAGGCCTCACCACTCTTTCAGAGATGGTCCTGCCTTTGATTTTACGTTTTATTACCAATACGGGGATGACGGACCTGGAGAGCCTAAGTGTAGGAATTATTGTTAAACTAGCCCTGCTTTACCTGGTGGTCAAGACCGTGGAAGTTATCGCTGGATTTTATATGACCAGCATAGGCCATATTATGGGGGCCAAGATTGAAACCGACATGCGCCACGATGTCTATGCCCACCTCCAAGGCTTAAGCTATCGCTACTACAATGAAACCAAGGTAGGACAGATTATGAGTCGGCTGACCAATGATCTTTTCGACATTACTGAATTTGCCCACCACTGTCCGGAAGAGTACTTCATTGGTGGCTTAAAAATCTTGATTTCCTTTATTATTTTGGCCAAGATCAACCTACCCCTGACCCTGATCCTCTATAGTTTGATTCCCTTGATGATTATAGGGGCCTCTAGCTACAACCACAAGATGCGCCAGGCCCAAAAGGACCAAAGGGTCCATGTAGGGGACCTAAACTCCACCATTGAAGATTCTCTTTTAGGAATCCGGGTGGTGAAGTCCTTTGGCAACGAAGAAGAGGAATTGGAAAAATTCCAAGGAGAAAATGTCAAATTCCTAGGAATCAAGCGACAATTTTACAAGTCCATGGCAGGCTTTAACACGGTGACAAAGATTTTTGACGGCCTGATGTACCTGGTGGTCATCCTGGGTGGGGGAATCTTTATGATCAAGGGTCGGATCCAACCGGGAGACCTCATTGCCTATGTTATGTATGTTACCACCCTCTTAACCACCGTAAGACGGATTGTGGAATTTACAGAGCAGTTCCAAAAGGGGATGACGGGGATTGAACGCTTTAGTGAAATCATGTCTGAAGTTTCTGAAATTAAAGATCCGGAAAACCCCAAAGACTTTGACCAAGTCCGAGGAGATATTGTCTTTGACCATGTGGATTTCTCCTACAATGACCATGAAAGAGTTCTGAAGGACTTTAACCTGTCCATCCAGGCGGGAGAAAATATTGCCATTGTGGGACCGTCGGGGTCAGGAAAGACCACCCTGTGCTCCTTGATTCCACGCTTTTATGATGTGGACCGGGGGTCTATATCCATTGATGGGATAGACATCCGCCAGGTGAAATTGGCCGACCTTAGGAGCCATATTGGTATTGTTCAACAAGACGTCTACCTCTTTTCTGGTACCGTCTATGAAAATATCCTCTATGGTAAGATGGACGCCAGCCGGGAAGAAGTTATCCAGGCATCCAAACTGGCCGGAGCCCATGACTTTATCCAAGACCTTCCCCAAGGCTACGACACCTATGTAGGGGAAAGGGGCCTTATGTTGTCTGGGGGGCAAAAACAGAGAATCTCCATTGCCCGGGTCTTTTTGAAAAATCCCTCGATTCTAATCCTGGACGAAGCCACTTCGGCCTTGGACAATAAGAGCGAAATCATCATCCAAGACTCCCTGGAAAAACTTTCTCAAAACCGAACCACCCTAACCATAGCCCACCGGCTGACAACCATCCAAAATGCCGACCGGATCCTGGTTATGACCCAGGAGGGAATTATTGAAGAAGGCAACCATGAAGACCTTATGGCCCTGGGGGGAGAATACTATAAACTCTATACAAAAAATGGACGTAATATGGAAAGTATTGGCCAGTAAGAATAGGAAGCTAGAAATAGCTTCTTATTTTTTTAAATAAAAATGTATTTTATTTAAAAAACAAAAGAGAAGTTAGGGGAAATGGGATAAAGCAGATATGCTAGTACCCCTATGGGTATAAAGACGAAAAAAGCAAGAGCATATTTACAAATACTTGTTGCAAAAAAGAAGCATCTAGTATATAATTCTATCTGTAAAGGAGGGTGGATTCCCGGGAAATCCCCCGTCTGAATCATTCGTTATATTTTGTATCGTTAGAGAAGTAGGAGGCGTAAACTTGAAAAAATATTCAAAATATTTAAAATATTTTCCTCTCCTAGCCCTATACATTGCAGTGGCAAACTCACAAAGTGTCTATGCAATGCATATCATGGAGGGATTTTTACCAAAAAAATGGGCTTTGATTTGGTTTATCATTGCAGCTCCATTTGTTATTTATGGTCTTAAGAGAATTACTGAAATTGGGAAAAATGATCCGGACAAAAAATTATTACTTGCCCTAGCAGGTGCCTTTGTCTTTTTACTTTCATCCTTAAAACTTCCATCTGTTACTGGATCATGTTCTCACCCAACAGGCGTTGGTTTGGGAATCGCCATTTTTGGACCAGCTCCCATGTTTGTTTTGGGAACTATTGTTTTGATCTTCCAAGCCCTACTTTTGGCCCACGGTGGTTTAACTACCTTGGGAGCCAATGCCTTTTCCATGGCCATTGCAGGTCCTATTGTTGGTTACCTGGTTTACAAGGGTCTACGCAAGGCAGGGGTTAAAGACCTAGTAGCTGTTTTCATTACAGCAACCATTGCAGACTTATTTACCTACATCGTAACAAGTTTCCAATTGGGTCTTGCTTTCCCAGCTGGTAACATGATGGGTGAAGTGGTTAAGTATCTTGCAATCTTTGCCACAACTCAAGTACCCATTGCGATTATGGAAGGTATCTTAACTACTTTAATCTATGATAAGGTTAAAGAATACGGAGGGGCAGGTGAACTCGTTGAAAAAATCAACTAAAACTATCCTAGTCATTATTATGTTGGCCCTTATCATCGGACCTCTATATGCTGTTTCAAATGGTGAATTCGGCGGGTCAGATGATGCGGCAGAAGGCCAAATTACAGAAAGCAATCCAGACTACGAACCATGGTTTGAACCACTGATTGAACCCAAGTCTGGTGAAATCGAATCTTTATTGTTTGCTTCTCAAGCAGCCCTGGGAGCCATTATTATTGGCTACTACCTAGGCTACAATAAGGGAAAGAAAAATGCCTCAAATTGACTCTTTGGCATATAATAACGGGTTAAGCCAAAAAAACCCATGGATAAAAGCGAGTATCGGTATCTTTTTACTGGTACTCGCTCTTGTCAATGAATCTATCCTATGCCATCTAGTCATTATAGTCCTCTTGTTTGGGAGCATGGTTTTTCTTGCTAAATTACCAGCCCGGAGGGTAGCAAAACTCTACACCCTCCCCTTGGTCTTTCTCTGTATGAGCCTTTTGGCCATGGTTCTATCCTTCCAAGTTGACAAGATTGACTATTTATTTTTTGCAAAACCCTTCCACATGGGGCTCAACTATGCTTCAGTGGAGGTTGCAAAGAAGACCTTTTTCCGATCTATGGCTGGAATTTCAGCCACCTACTTTATGGCCCTGACCATTCCCATGAATCAAATGATCTATCTTTTAAAGTCCCTCCACACACCGGAGGCCTTTATAGAACAAATGGTTTTAATGTATCGCTTTATAGCCATTTTCTTTGAGGAATTCCACACTCTGGAAAGGGCCTTGATTTTAAAGGGGGGCTACCGGAACAAGTCTTTGATGATTCGGTCTTCTTCCATTATTGCAGGAGCCCTATTTGATTCTATGATGAAGAGTTTTACCAGCTACAAAGTAGCCTTAGACTGCAAGTTGTTTGACGGACACTTTTATCTTTAGGAGGACCTATGTTAAGACTAGAAAACCTATCCTATGCCTATCAAAAGGGTGGCGAAAATGCCCTTAAAAATTTAAATATGGACTTTAGCAAGGGATCTTGTGTGGGCCTTTTGGGAGAAAATGGTGCCGGGAAGTCCACTATCTTTTTAAACATGCTGGGGATTTACCGACCTAGTCAAGGAAAAGTCTACTATCAAGATAAAGAGTTGTCTTATAAGAAAAAGGACTTAAATGACTTTCGGTCCAAGGTGTCCATGGTCTTCCAAGACCCGGACCAACAAATTTTCTACTCCAATGTTAAAGACGATATCGCCTTTGCCTTGAAAAATCAAAAATTAGACCCGGATGTTATTGAAGACAAGGTGCAAAAGGCCATGGAAGCTGTAAATATCACCCACTTAGCCAACCGACCCGTCCACTACCTATCCTATGGGCAAAAAAAGAGGGTAGCCATTGCAGGGATCTTGGCCATGGACTGTGAAACCATTCTTTTTGATGAGCCAACAGCGGGTTTGGACCCCTCTATGACTGAGTCCATCAAGGAACTTTTAGCCAGCCTGGTGGCCCGGGGCAAGAAGCTCATTGTCAGCTCTCATGATATGGACTTTATCTACGATGTTTGCGACTATGTCTATGTTATTAGCCATGGAGAGATGGTTACCGAGGGAAGTATTGACCAGGTTTTCTTAAATGAAAAGGCCATCCAAGAGGCAGGACTTGTTCCACCGACCTTGGTTCGGATGCATCTCTATGGAAAAACGCCCCTATTTAAAAAAGAAAAAGACCTCTACTCCTATCTAAGAGAAAGAGCTGGAGATCGTCTTTAAATGAGATAGAGATCGCCTAAGACGGTCTCTTTTTTACTGGGAAAAACTATTTTCTCCAGAGGGCTTTCGTGGTATAATAGAGGGCAAGAAAGATTGCGGCTGTAGTTCAATGGTAGAATATGAGCTTCCCAAGCTTAGGATGTGAGTTCGATTCTCATCAGCCGCTCCAGAATTTATAAGACTCATAAGTGTTGAATCTTCAATGCTTATGGTTTTTTTTATTGCCTTAAAAGGCGGGTTTGAAAAGTTAATAGAGTCAAAAACTTTCTCCAAAAAAGAGTAAAAATTTTAAGAGGCCTTGTCTTTCTATTTACAATGCCCCTTTACTTTTTAAAGATTAGAGGGGGAGATTAGAGGATTAAACCTCCACAAAGGGCTATTTTCAGGGGAAAAAATATTTTACAAAATCTTTACATAGACCAGGTTTTTATCTTTACATTGGGGCCAGTACAATAAGCATATACTTTGAATGTTTGAAAGGAGAAAGTAAAAAATGAAAAAAAGAATTTCTGCAATTGTACTTGCAGCTACGATGCTTTTAGTCGCTTGTGGTGGTGGAGGAAATAATACTGCCAACACTGCCAACAATGGAGGAAACAATGCCAAAGCCCCAGCTGAAGAATCCACTTTAGAAGGCTCTATTACATCAGCAGGCTCTTCTGCTCTTTTACCCCTAGTTGAAGATGCCGCCAAATCCTTCCAAGATGAAAATCAAAAAGTTTCTATCAGCGTGAGTGGTGGAGGATCTGGAGCTGGTTTAAAACAAGTTTCTGAAGGAGCCATTGACATTGGGAACTCTGATGTTTATGCAGAAGAAAAATTGGACGAAGCTCAAGCAAAAGACTTGGTAGACCACAAGGTTTGTGTTATTACCATGGCACCTGTTGTTAACAAGGTAGTTGCTGAAAAGGTAACAGACCTAACTCAAGATCAAATGATTGGAATCTTTACTGGTAAAATCACCAACTGGAAAGAAGTTGGCGGACCAGATGAAAAAATCATTCCTATTTCTAGACCATCTACTAGTGGAACCCGGGCCTTATTTGAAGAATATGCCTTAAAGGGTGAAAAACAAATCGACGGATCTTTAGAAACTGACGATTCCGGTACCTTATTACAAACTGTTGCAGACACTCCAGGAGCCATTGGCTACCTAGCTCTGTCCTATCTACAAGAAGAAAACCCCGATGTAAAGACAGTCAAAATGGACGGAGTAGAACCAACTTTAGAAAACACCTACAATGGAAAATACCCAGTATGGGGTTATGAACACATGTACACTAAAGGTGAACCCAACGAAGTTGCAAAAGCCTTCTTAGACTATATTATGGGCGACAAATATGGTCAAGCTGTTGAAAAAATGGGTTATGGCGTAACTTCTAAAATGCAAGTTGAACGCTAAAAATCCTATGACTTCTTATCAAAACGTGGAAAGCAAAGTTTCCATTATTGAAAAGAAACAAAATAAACGTCTAGTAGACAAGGCTGTCCGAGGTGGTATTAGCTGCCTCGGTATTGCCGTTGTAGGGCTTATGATTTTAATCACCCTATTTTTAGCCTACAGGGGAATCCAATTATTTACCCGATACCACCATTCTCTAGGAGAGTTTCTCTTCTCCTCGGATTGGGCGCCCAACGATTCCATGGAAGGTGGTGGAAAGGTAGGATCAGCTGTTTATTTTGTCGGTTCGATTTTAACTTGTGGGATTGCTCTTTTAATTGCAGCCCCATTTTCCATTACTGTTTCTGTTTTTATCTCGGAACTGGTTCCCGACAAGACCAAGGCTTTTTTCCAAATGCTAGTGGAAATTTTAGCGGGAGTTCCATCTATTATCTATGGTTGGATGGGGTTGACGATTTTAGTTCCCTGGTTAAAAGAAATCAGTGGACGGCCCCATGGATTTTCTGTCATGGCAGGGGCCTTGGTTTTGGCCCTAATGGTCCTACCAACCATGATTACCCTATGTAAGGATAGTTATCGAAGTGTACCAGAAGCCCAAAGATTGGCCGCCTATGGCCTAGGGGCCACCAAATTTCAAATGATTAAAGATGTCATCCTGCCTACAGCTAAGACAGGGGTCTTTACAGCCTTTGTTTTGGGTCTGTCCAGGGCCTTTGGAGAGGCCTTGGCTGTGGCCATGGTTATTGGGAAAACCAGGGCTTTTCCGGCAGACCTTCTTTCTCCAACAACCAACCTGACTTCTGCCATTGCGTCTGATATGGGGGGAGCCATGGAAGGGGGAGAATATAATGCAGCCCTTTGGGCTATGGCCTTGAGTCTTTTTGTCATCTCCTTGGTTTTTGTCTTTATCATTGGGAAAATTGGAAGTCGAGGTAGAGTAAATGATTAAAAATGCTGTAGACTTAAAAGTCATTGAAAATGCAAAAAAGAAGGATGCTCTAGCCAGAACCCTGGTTAGCATATTTGCCCTCTTGTTTTTTATCGTGGTAGGATTTTTTGTCTTCTCTGTTATTTTTAGGGGACTTAGAGATTTTGACCTATCCTTTTTCGGAGGACGGCGAGGCCTTCTGGGAGTTCTGTGGAACACGGTTTATCTAACCATTCTATCTCTTTTAATCTCAGTGCCTTTGGGGGTAGCAACAGGAATCTACCTGTCCTATTATTCTGATAGCAAGTCAGCTTTAAATACCATTCTAAGAGCGGGTCTAAGAACCCTATCGGGTCTTCCCTCTATTGTGGTAGGCTTGTTTGGATACCTGGCTTTTGTTCTATTCACTGGGACCCAATGGTCCTTGTGGGCTGGGGCCTTGACGGTATCCATCTTAAATATTCCTCTCATGGCCACCTCTACAGAAGAAGCCTTGGATGAAATTGATTCTTCCATTTACTTTGGATCCATGGCCTTGGGAGCCACCAGGGAACAAACCCTTATCCACGTCTTACTTCCCCAATGCCTTCACAGGCTGGTAACTGGGGTTGTCCTTTCTGCCGGCCGGGTTGTTGCAGAAGCAGCTGCTTTAATGTATACGGCAGGATCCACATCAGATATTCTTTTTTCAGGCGTTGATTTTAATTCTCCCTTAAATGCCTTTAACCCCAACCGACCGGGGAAAACTCTAGCCCTACACATCTGGGGAGCTAGAACCCAAGCCCACCATGCAACTGCTTCTCAAGAAGCCAATGTCGCTTCAGCCCTTTTGTTGATTTTAGTTGTTGCCATTACCCTGGTAGCCTATTTTGTAAAAGTCCACTGGAGCAAAAAATTAGAAGGAGGGAAGAACCAGTGAAATTTGAAGCTCATGATGTTGATCTTTACTATGGCAGCAACCAAGCCTTAAAAAAGATCAACATGGATATAGAAGAAAAAGAAGTAACGGCCTTAATTGGGCCTTCTGGCTGTGGGAAGTCCACTTTTCTAAAAATTCTCAACCGTCTCCATGACCTTAACCCTAATGTTCGGATTGAGGGAGATGTTAAGCTAGATGGTAAGGATATCTTCGCAGAAATGGATCCCATTGAAGTTCGTAGACGGGTGGGGATGGTCTTTCAAAGTCCCAATCCCTTTGCCAAGAGTATCTACAATAATGTAGCCTATGGCCTGAAATTGGCTGGAATTAAAAACAAGACAGAGCTGGATGACCGGGTGAAAAAAGCCTTGGAAGACGCAGCCCTTTGGGATGAAGTTAAAGATCGATTAAATTCTTCAGCCCTGGGTATGTCTGGGGGGCAACAACAAAGGCTTTGTATAGCCAGAGCCCTGGCCCCGGGACCGGAAGTTCTTCTCATGGATGAACCAACCTCAGCCCTGGACCCCATTTCCACCAGTAAAATTGAAGACCTCTGCCATAGCTTAAAGCAACACTACACCATTGTCATTGTCACCCATAATATGCAACAAGCCCTTAGGGTCAGTGACAAGACGGCCTTTTTCCTCTTGGGAGAAGTCATAGAAATGAACGAAACCCAAGAGCTTTTCTCCAATCCAAAAGAAGCCCAAACATCCAAATACATCACAGGGAGGTTCGGTTGATGAGAGAGAGATTTATTGACGACTTAAACCGTCTAGAAACTTTGAATTTTGACATGTTCCGGATGGGGGAACAATCCCTACAACTCCTCCAAAAACTTATAACAGAAAAAGACCGGACCCTTTGCAATCGAATTTCAGAAGTTGAAGGAGCCATGGATGAAAAGAAAAAGCAAGTGGAAAGCTTGGCCATGGCCCTAATTTTAAGAGAACAACCCGTAGCCCAAGACTTGGCCTTGATTACAGCCTCCCTAGGGGTTGTAGTAGACCTGGAAAGAATCAGTGACCAGTCCCGAGATATTGCCTTTATTTTAGACCATCCTGGTCAATTGGAAAATAAAGAAATGGACAGCCTGGCCAAACTTACCAAGCAGGCCTATGAAATGTTTCGCCTGGTCCGCAGGGGCTTTGTGGAAAAGACCAAGTGCCGGGACCTTTTAGAGAGCATGGATGACGAAATGGACCAAGGTTTTGAGGATATTAAAAAAACCTTGAAGGAAAATCCCCATGCCCAGGACCTGGATCTTTTGTTGGTGGCAAAATACCTGGAGAGAATTGGCGACCACTGTGTAAATATCGGAGAATGGGTTGACGCATCCTTGGCCTAGAAAGGCTCAATTTGTGCTATAATAAAGATAAGAAAGCCGAGGTGGTGGAATGATTTATGTTGTGGAAGATGACAACAGTATCCGAGAGTTAATTTTATATGCCCTGGAGGGGCAAAATTACGAGGTTAAAGGTTTTGGCAAGCCCTCTGATTTTTGGAAGGGGATGGAGGAAGAAAAACCTCAATTGATTCTTTTAGATATCATGCTCCCAGAGCAGGATGGGATGGATATTTTAAAAAAACTCAAGAGCCAAAGCCAAACCAGGGACCTGCCGGTGATTATGTTGACGGCAAAAGACTCTGAATATGACATGGTAACAGGATTGGATACAGGGGCAGACGACTATATGACCAAGCCTTTTAGGATGATGGAATTGTTAAGCCGCATTGGGGCTGTTTTGAGACGGTCTGGGGTGAAAAACGAATCTGTTTTAAGCTTGGGCAAGTTGGAAGTGGACCGGTCCAGACACCTGGCCAAGGTAGACGGCCAAGAAGTGGACTTGACCCCCAAGGAATTTGATATTCTATGGATTCTCATGTCCCGACCCGGCTATGTCTTTTCCAGAGATACCCTCTTTCAAAGGATTTGGGGGACAGATTTTGCTGGAGAAAGCCGGACTTTAGATGTTCATATGGGGTCTCTAAGACAAAAACTAGGTCAAGAAAAAGACCACATTCAAACAGTGCGTGGTCTGGGGTATAAAATTGTATGAAGGGAAAATTAAGTAAACAAATTTTTGCCTCTATCCTAAAAATCAGCGGCCTGGTCCTGCTAGCCTGTCTGGTCCTTGGTGGAGGCATTTTTTACTATGGTTACAACCACCGTATCCAACAAGAACTCTATAAACAAGCCCTTTACCTTTCTTATACCATCAATGGGAAAAAGCCTGGGGAGATTCAAAAGCTGCCTGAAAACAAAGACCGGGTGACCCTTCTAGATCGTAACGGTCGAGTCCTTTATGACAACCAGGTAGATCCCAGTCATTTAAAAAGTCACTATGACCGGCCGGAATTTCAAAAGGCCCTTAAGGAGGGATTTGGTTTTGTCCGCCGCTTCTCTACTACCATGGATAAGCAGACCATCAACTATGCCTACAAGATGCCTGATGGCCGAGTCTTAAGGGTTTCTAAACAGGTAGACAGCCTCTTTAACCCCTTTCTCCAAGGGATCATTCCCTTGGCCATTGTTTTAGGTTTTCTCCTTCTCTTAACCAGCCTTGCAGCAAAACAATTAGTCCAAGAAATTGTCCGGCCCATTAACCATATTGACTTGGACCATCCCACTGACCAGGCCCTCTATGAAGAAATTTGGCCCTTGGTTCAAAGGATTTCCATGCAAAATAAGGCCCTGGACAGGACCCTGGCCCGGGAAAGGGAAAGGCAGGAGGAATTCCAATGGATGGTAGACCACATGTCTGAAGGACTCCTCTTGGTGGATGACAAGGAGAGGATCGTCTCCTTTAACAACAGCGCCCTCTACCTCCTAGAAGGCCACAAGGTTAGACGGGGAGAACACTTTCGAAACCTGCGGGTGGACCCGGGTTTGGAAATGGATATCCGGTCCGGCCTCAAGGGTCACAGGAGTCGGAAGATTTTTAAAAAAGAAAACGGCAGCTATGAAATCAACATCCATCCCATTGCTCAAAATGACCGGATTAGCGGTGCTGTCGTCCTAGTTTTAGACGTAACCCAAAGGGAAGAGCTGGAACAATACCGCCGGGAATTTACGGCCAATGTCAGCCACGAACTCAAGACCCCCCTAACCTCCATTATGGGTTTTGGAGAACTCTTGGGCCAGGGCTTAGTTAAAGACCAAGACATCCACCGGGTAGGCAACCGAATTGAATCAGAAGCCAAACGACTTATGGACCTGGTATCCGACCTCTTGAAACTCTCTCAAATTGAAGAAGGGGGAGACATCTTTAAAAAGGGCTGCTTTAGCCCTCAAGAAGTGATCCAATCCGTCCTGGACCACCTCAAGGAAATTGCTGAAAAGAAGGACATCCAGTTGATTTTTTCCGGAGAAAGTAGTACATTGGTGGGGCAGAAGAAGTTATTTTACGAAATGGTTTATAACCTAGTGGACAACGGAATTAAGTATGCCAAGGGCCCAGGCTATGTCCAAGTGGACTTAGAAGAAGACTTAAACAGCATCCAATTATGGGTCAAAGACAATGGCCCGGGAATTGAACCCGAGGACCAACCACGGATCTTCGAACGATTTTACCGGGGGGACAAGTCCCACTCTTCAGAAATCAAGGGGACGGGGCTGGGTCTATCCATTGTCAAGCATGCAGTAAAGGTATTTGAGGGAACCATTGACTTAAAAAGTTCCAGTAGTGGAACCACCTTTCACATGGAATTTCCCAAAACCCGTTGATCCCCTGGCTAGAATCAAGGAGGATTGGGAATGAAGTTTAAACAAGGGCAAGAATTTACCTATGAAAGAAGCTTTACAAAAGAAGATGTAAAAGGTTTTATTGACCTGGCCCATTACACCGGCCGTCACCATGAAGAGGAAAACCAAGATGGAGAGATTATGATCCAAGGCCTTCTAACGGCAACTCTTCCTACAACCCTGGGAGGAGAGTACGACCTCTTGGTCTATCAAATGCTCTATGACCTTACCAAGCCCGTCTATACTGGAGACCATATTATCTGTCAGATCCGGATAGACCAGGCAGAAGAAAAAAGAGACAAGATTCACTACAAGCTGGACTTCCAGTGCAAGAACCAAAAAGACCAGGTGGTTTTGTCTGGTTACCTCAAGGCCATTGAATTAAAATTTGACTAAAAGGGATAGCGGAGGCTATCTCTTTTTACTTGTAAAAAACTAGCTTATAGAGAAGAGCTCTCAAGTATAAATATGGTATAATAAGAGAAAAGGGGGTTCTTATGACATCTAAAATATTAATTGTGGATGATGAACAATCCATTGGAGATATTATTTCATATAATTTACAAAAAGAGGGCTTTGAGGTAGAAAATGCCTATGACGGACTTCAATGCCTGGAAAAATTAGAGCAAAAAGAATTTGATTTGGTCTTATTAGATGTGATGATGCCCAAATTAGATGGCTTTCAAACCCTGAAGAGGATCCGAAAAGACAGTCGGATTCCCGTCATCATGTTGACGGCCAAGGAAGAAGAAGTAGACAAGATTTTGGGCCTGGAATTGGGTGCAGATGACTATGTGGTCAAACCCTTTTCCATGCGGGAGCTCATTGCCCGGGTCAAGGCCAACCTCCGTCGCTTGGACTATGAAAGCGAACGGGCCGATGACAAGCTCTTGACCCATGGAGACCTGACCATTGACCTGGCCAAGTATGAGGTCCAAAAGCAGGGGCAGATTATCGACTTAACCCTGAGAGAGTTCGAACTCTTAAAATTTTTAGCCCAAACCCCTGACCAGGTTTATTCCCGGGAAGAGCTCCTGGAAAAGGTCTGGGGCTATGAATACTATGGCGATATCCGGACTGTAGATGTCACAGTCCGTCGCTTGCGGGAAAAAATTGAAGACCAAGACGGAGATTTTCGCTATATCTTAACCAAACGTGGTGTAGGTTATTACTTCGGAGGATAAGATGCTATCCAGTTTTAAGGCTCGTTTTATCTTTATTTATCTTATTTTAATCCTAATCTGTATGGCCATTGTGGGGACCTTTTTGATCAACCGTCTGGAAATTTCCCAAATGAAGACCATTGAAAGGGAAATGAATGAAACCATTGACTCCATGGTGGCCTCAGCAGGCTATCTCCAGGACAGTGAATGGGGAAAAGAAGCTGGTCTCTTGCAAAATACCATTGATGGCTGGCGGCTGTCTTCGACAGAATCCATCTATATCATTTCCAGGGACCAGGTTCCTGTGGTTTTAGCTTCTTCGGTGAATTCCAAGGATGAGATCCAGGGGCAAAATGCCCTGGCTCAAAGGGACCTATCGCCGGAAATTGTTTTAAAGGCCCTAAAGGGACATGTGTCTGAAACCACCATCCTAGAAAGTAACCAAGCCCCTATCCGTCACTTGGCCAAGCCGGTTTTTTCAGCGGATGGTCAAGTCCAGGGGGTCTTTTACATGACCATGAGCTTGGAGCCTGTCTACAGTGTGGTTTCTGATACCAAGGAGCTCTTGACCTATGCAACTATTCTGGGTCTAGCCATTACAACCATCCTGGGATTTTTTATTGCCAATTCAGTAACAGGACCAGTCCGGGAAATTACCTCCAAGGCTAAGGACCTGGCTGAAGGAAACTTTGACCAGCACGTCCAAGTCAAGAGCAATGACGAAATTGGTCAAATGGCTTCCATGTTCAACTACCTTACAGGAGAACTCAAGGAAACCATGGACAAGATGGATATCGAACGGTCCAAGCTGGACACCATCTTCCACTACATGGCTGAGGGGGTAGTGGCTATTAATCGGGACAACTACCTAATCCACATCAACCCCATTGCCAAAGAAATTTTAAATTTACCAGAGGAAGTTCTGGCTGGGGAGAAAAAAATCCCCATGGACCAGTTGGACCTGACGGAAATTAACTACTATAACCCCCCCAGCCTATCTGGGGAAAGACAGGTAGAAATCAACAAGTCTTTTTACAATATCAAGTATGCTCCCTATAAGAATGAGTTGGATGAAAACTCCGGCTTGATTGTGGTTTTCCAAGATATAACCAAGGAGCATCAATTAGATGAGATGCGTAGGGAATTTGTGGCCAATGTTAGTCATGAACTCAAGACTCCCTTAACCTCCATCAAGTCCTATACAGAAACCTTGATGGAGGCCGACTTGGAACCAGATGCCCGAAAGCGGTTTTTAAAGGTCATTGAAAGAGAATCCAACCGGATGGTTTCCCTAGTCCGGGATCTTTTACAACTATCCAACATGGACAACCACTCCTTAAAATTAAAGCTTAGTCGTCTGGACACTTATGAAGTCATTGAGACAACCATGGAGAGCCTCCTGCCCCTAGCCCAAGAAAAGCAAATTCGCATCCACTTGGAAGTGGCAGAGGACATTCAAAAAATTTACGGAGACCTTCATGGAGTTCAAAGGGTCTTAAACAACATCATCTCCAATGCCATTAAATACACCCCCCAAGGGGGAGAGGTGGCTATTTTAGCAAAGAATCGAGGCCCCAGGATCCTGGTCCAAGTCAAGGATACAGGTCTTGGAATTCCCCCCAAGGATATGAATCGAATATTCGAACGCTTCTACCGGGTGGAAAAGGGTCGGAGTCGACAAATGGGTGGAACAGGCCTGGGCCTATCCATTGCCAAGGAACTCATAGAAGCCATGGGAGGCTCCATCCAATTGAGCTCTGTCTTTGGCCAAGGCACTACTGCCTCACTCTTTTTTAAAGGAGGGGAGTCTTTTTGAAAGAAAGCATCAAGACCTTCCTCTTGTGGGCCTTATCCATCCTCTTGATTTTTATGGTGGCGGAAATTTGGATTCAAATTCCCAGCATGACCAAGGAGAGTCAGAAACAGGAAAACTTTGAAAAAAATCGCTTAAAATTAGAACTTTTAGGACCCAAGGAATTGGTCTTAAGTTTTTCTGATACAGAACAAACCCTGGTCTACAAGATCCAGCCCTATTGGACCATTATGCAAATGGGCCTAAAGGACCTCTATGAAAATGTGGAGGCCAAGGATATTGCCCCCATAAGGCACAAGGACTATCAAAAATTTTTACAAGAAAACCAACTTCTAAGTTTGAATTTTCCGGGGATTTTAGACCATGAAACCTGGGCCCAATTGCTCCAGTTTGACTTGACGACCCTGCCGAAAAAAATTCCTGGCAAACTCTTGTCCATGGACTTGAGTCTAGATAAGGACCTCTTAGTGGTCCGGACAGACCAGGGAACTTTCTTGGTTCGGGGCCACTTAAAAACCCAAGACCTTTTAAAAGACCGGGTCTCCATGGTTTATGACTCCAGACGTTATCGGAACTATACCAGCCTTTGGAAAAAATACGGGGTGGACAACATGGTCTATATTCCCCGAATCAACACCCAACCACCGGAGAACATCCCCTTGGAAAACAAGCTCCAAACCATGTCTGCCCAGGTGCAAAACAACCTGGCCCGGCGGTATTTAAGGCAAAATATAGACTATATTCGAGAAATTAGTGAGGACCAAGCTGTGACCTATGTCTATGACCAAAAGGTCCTAAGGCTCAATAAGAATGGTTGGTTGACCTACAAGGATGGGCAAAAAAGCCCCGACCAGGAAGATAGCCTGGTCCAGTCGCTAGATGCTGCCTTGGACTTTGTTACCAGCCATACTGGCATAACGGAGTCCTTGTATATCAGCGATATTGAACGAATCCAAGACAAGAAAAACCCTGGCTATATTTTTTATTTCAATATGCTGGCCAACCACAAGAGGGTCTACCGGATGGACCAGGCTCCCTACCTGGCCCGGTTGGAAGTCCAAGGACAGGATATTCGCCAAATGGACTTCCTCTACCAAAAGCCCATGGAGACAGAAATGGTCCAAAATGTGGAAATTGCCAAGGAAGTCTTGGGGCCGGAAGAAATCATCGATCAAAACCGGTCTCGCCTTGACCCGGGATCTAAGTCTTTAGAAGAAACCCTGGGGAAAGTAAAGTGGATTGACTCGTCCTATCTAGAGCTGGAAAACCCTGAAGGACAAAGGATTTTAAAGGCAGTTTGGGCTGTGAAAATCAAAGACCAGGTCTTTTTAATGGACATGGAAACGGGAAGTTTAATGATGGAGGGATAAGTTGGATTGGTCTAGAATAAAAACAATCTTAATCATTGCCTTGGCCCTGGCTAACCTGGCCCTGGGCTATGAGGTTTACCGGCAAAAAACGATCCTGGAAAGTCCCTCTGCTTCCAAGCAGTTTAACCAGGAACTCCTGGATCTTTTGGCCAGTGAAGATATTAAAATCAGCCCCTCCATCCGTCTCCAGTCGGAAAAGTTAAACTCCCTAAGAGTTCAATATGAAAACTTGACTGAAGAACAACTCAACCGGGACTTCTTTCACAATGAGGCCCTCTTAAGGCAAAAGACCCTTTCCCAGGCTGACCTGAGTTTAAACGAGGAAAGCCTCCAGGTCTATGATGGCCGGAAGCTCTCCTATCAAAAAGACCTAGTCCTGGCCAAGGAAAAGATCAGCAAGGAAGAGGCTGAAACCCAAGCCCTCTACTTTTTAAAGGAGAGAGGGTTCAAGACAGATGACCTGGTCTTGGTAAATAGCCAGACCTGGCATCAAGGTTACCAGCTGACCTTTAAAAAGGTCTATGAGGGGAAATTGCTAGAGACCAGTTATAGTATTTTTCAAGTGGACGGATCAGGAGTTCACAGCCTTTCAAGGCTCTGGTTAGATATTATTGAGCCTTCAGACAAGGAAGTTGTCATGCCTAGCCCTGAAAAGGCCCTTTTAAGTCTTCTAGACAAGAAGGAAGCCCGGGGTAGGACGGTAGTGGGCTTGGAAGCTTGCTATTATTTTAATCCATCAAAACAAGGATATATCGAGGATATTTCCAGGGCCCAACAGGGCCGGGCCATTCCAGCCTGGCGGGTCCAGTTGGACAATGGCCAGGAAATTATCGTAGATGTTTTATCATAAAAGGAAAATCGAGGAAGTATGAAATTTCAACCATTAATTAGTGGCAGTAGTGGAAATTGTCAATATATAGAAACAAAAGAAACAAAAATTCTTGTAGATGCAGGAATGACAGGAAAAAAGATCCAAGAGCTCCTGGAAGAAATCCAGGTAGACCCCAAGGACCTGGATGGGATTTTGGTGACCCATGAGCACTATGACCATACCTCGGCTGTGGGAGTCTTGGCCAGACGCCATGGCATCAAGGTCTTTGCCAATGAAAATACCTGGATGGCCATGGAAAAAACGGTCAAAACCATTCCAGTGGGGCAAAGAGAAGTCTTTATCACAGGGGAGGACTTCCATATCAAGAACCTCCATGTCCAGACCTTCCCCACCTTCCATGACTGTGTCCATGGGACCAGTTTTGTCTTGGAAGATGGCCGGACCAAGGTGTCTATGCTCACGGATACAGGTTGGGTTTCCACCTCCATGATGGAAAAGATGAAGGGGGCGGACCTCTACTACATTGAAGCCAACCACGATGAAGAAATGCTCCGGACTGGACCCTATTCCTTTGCCTTGAAGCAGAGAATTGCCTCCAACCGGGGCCACCTATCCAACCACCATGCGGCAGATGTCTTAAGTAAGATGTTAGAAAAAAAGAATGAGCATGTTATTTTGGCCCATATGTCTACAGACAACAACGATCCTCTCTTAGCAACACGAACCTTTCGAGAGGACCTGGCCCTGTGCAACATTCACGAGGGCCTGCACTTTACCATGGAGGTGGCTAAAAAGGCCAGCCCCAGTGACCCATTTTTAGGAAAGGAAGACCAATGAATATACTATTAACCAATGACGATGGATACAAGGCTCCAGGCATTTATGCCCTGGCCAAGCGACTGGAAAAAAACCACAAGCTAATGATAGTAGCACCTAAGGTGGAGCATTCTGGCATGAGCCACTCCATTACCTTGAGAAGACCCCTGGAAATACGCAGAGAAAAATTGGAAGGAATCCAAAGTCCTGTTTATTCTGTCCAGGGGACACCAGCGGACTGTGTCCGGGTGGCTTTGACCCATATTATAGAAGACAAGATTGACCTGGTGATTTCAGGTTGCAACCTGGGCTATAATGCCGGTATGGACATCCTCTATTCGGGAACTGTTAGTGCCTGTGCCGAAGCCAACCTCTACCAGTTGCCAGCCATGGCGGTTTCAGCCCAAATGTATAAAAAATTTGACGCAGACTTTGACCAGGCTGCAGACATTGCCCTGGATATTTTTGAAAGGGTAAAGAAAGACCTGGTGGAAGAAGTCATTACCCTAAATATCAACGTCCCCTATGCCATGGGTCAACCCAAGGAAGCCGTGGTTTGTCGGATTGGTGAACCCATGTACGACAAGTACGACAAGATTGACCTGGATGAATCTAGTTTTGAGTTGAAGTTGGTGGGACGCAACCGGGGCCAATACCAAGAGGGAACTGACCGCTACTACCTGGCCCAAGGTCATACCACTATGACTCCCATTAAATATGAATTTGACAACCACAAGCGTCTGGACAAGTGGCATGACCTTTGGCAGGGCTAAAAGGAGGATCAATGGAAGTAAGTAGAAAAGTATGGCTATCAGAAATGACCATGCTCCTAGTAGCAATGATTTGGGGAGGGACCTTTGTGGCGGCGCAATTCGCCCAAGAAACCATCCCCACTTTTTGGATTTTAGCCATTCGTTTTATCCTGGCCGGCCTGATGATGAGCCTGGTCTTTTGGAAGGAATGGAAAAAACTTGATAGGAAAACCATCCGCTATGGAGCCACAATTGGGCTCTTATTATTTTTGGGAATAGGGGTTCAAATGGTGGGCTTGAAATTCACCACCCCGGCCAAGCAATCCTTTGTTTTGGTCTCCTACGTCATTATTGTTCCCATCTTGGAGTGGATTTTTTATGGGAAAAGACCTGCCAAGAAAATTTTTTTCTCCGGCATCCTATGTATTATAGGGGTGGGGCTCTTAAGCCTAAATGACCAGTTGAAATTGAGTTTTGGCGATGCCTGTACCCTGGTTTATGCCCTTATTTTTTCCATCCAGGTCTTAAAGGTTGCCGACTATTCTCCCCAAGTAGGGTCTCGGATTTTATTTTCTATCTTTCAATTTTTAACAGCAGGAGCCCTAAGTCTTCTTTTGGCCCTATTAAGCAAGGAAGTTCTTGTAGTTGAAACTGTTTCAAAAACTTCTTTTTGGGGTATTGTATACCTAACAGTCTTTAATACAGCCCTGGCCTTTACGATACAAAATATGGCGCAAAAGTATGCCAGACCAGCCAATACGGCCTTGATCATGGCAACAGAATCTATTTTTGGGGCCTTTGCGGCCTACTTTTTTGCCGGGGAAATCTTTGATTTGAGAAAGATCATAGGCTGTAGCTTTATTTTCATTGCCATATTTTTTGCCCAATTTAACCCCAAGGCCCTAGGGGCCAGAAAGGAAGGAAAAAAACATGACCCAAAAGCAAATCAATCCTGACCAAGGACTGGAAACTACCTTTTCCATCTGGAAAAGTAGCTTTTTAGTCATCCTTTTAGCTTGTCTTATTTCAGGCCTACTTACAGTAGGAAGCCAGCAACTAAGCTACCGTCTTTTCCCTTCGACAGATCCTGCTGTCCAAGTGGAAAGGCAAATGGAAAAGAATAAAGAGGCCATAGACCAAGGAGATATCGATGTCCAATGGGGCCTAGACCTAGGCACCAAGCTCAAGACCAATGTGGTCAACCTAACTACCCTGGTTGGACCCCTGGCAGGGATGGTTTCAGCGGGGCTTTTTGTCGCCGTTTACAAGAGAGTCTTGGACCAAAGACAAGTTCAAACGGGAGACATCTTTATCTTTTTTAAGAAAAATTTTCTTCGCAACTACTTAATCTGCTTTTTGATCAACCTCCTGTCGACCATTTTAATGAACCTTTTTCTCATACCTGGGATTATCTTTAACCTATATATGTTCTTCTGGCCTTTGATCCTCTATAAGGCCCTGGATGGAGGATTCTCCCTTTCAGACTTTTTCAAGGACAGCATAGCAGAATCCAAGGGTGAAAGAGGGACGATTTTTGCCAAGATATTTAAGTATGGTTTTATTATTTTTATTGTGGTCTTTATCCTATCCTTCGCCGTTCTTATGGCAACTGCTTCTTCTGGACCTATGGAAGGCGGTATAGGAGTAGGAGGCCTAGGAGTTCTAGGAGTGGGTCTTCTTACTGTCCTGGTGATGGCTATAATAGAACCCTTTATCTACCTGGCCTATATTGAAATCTTCTTAGAAAGAAAAAAACTAGTCTTGGAAAGACAAAGAATCCAAGACCAGCTGATGGAAGATCAAGCCCCTCAAGCCCAGGAGGAGAACTTGGCCCCTGAAGTAGAAGAAGAGGAAAAACCATATGACCAAGACATCCATAGTGATTTTGATTAAGAAAAAAGACGCCCTGAGGCGTCTTTTTATCTTCATAAAAATAGAAAAAGAGCAGGCCTTCTTAAAAGAAGACCTGCTCTTTTTTTGATTGATGACTTTAGTCAGTTGAGCACGCAACGCGTGCGAAACAAAAAACTACCCGCTATGCGGGTAGGAAACAAAAGGTTATACCAAAAAATCACCTCAGTATTATAATAGAGTTGTTCAGACCTAAAATAATGAAGAGGTGATTTAAATGGTTCAAAAGGCAAATTCATTATCACACACAAAATGGATGTGTAAATATCATATTGTCTTTACACCAAAGTATAGACGAAAAATTGTTTTTAATCAATACCGAGACAGTTTGGGAGAAATATTTAGAACATTATGCAAATATAAAGGAGTCGAAATAATAGAAGGACATTTAATGCCAGACCATGTGCATATGCTAGTTAGTATTCCCCCAAAAATATCAGTGTCAAGTTTCATGGGATACTTGAAAGGAAAAAGTGCACTAATGATGTTTGACAAGCNTCTTCTTTGGTCCCATCAGGTGTATCAGGCCATTTCCCTTGCCTATACAACTGTATGCACTCTTTTTTGAATTCATAGCTATATTTCACAAAAATACCCTCCTTACTGGTTTGTCCAGTAAAGAGGGTACATATCAGAAGATCCGACAGGTTTTCTTTGCATCAAAAAAGTCTATGCTTTTTATCGGGCCAGGGAAAATAAAAAGAGCATTGGCTAAAAAAGATGTGTTAAAAAGAAAAAATAGGGTAATAAAAGAATAAAGTATGTAAAAAAGATTTTAACCAGGAGGAAAAGAATGGCAAACAAAACACTTGTCTTATATTTTTCAGTAAACCAACACACAGAATTACTTGCAAAGACCATCCAAGAAAAAATTGGAGCAGATATTGAAGAGGTCCATCCAGTAGAAGCATATCCGGACAACTACAATGTTCTAGTGACTATGGTTAAGGAACAAATCGAAAAGCACGAAATTCCTGAAGCCAAGGCCTTGGAACACAAATTGGAAGACTATGACACCATCCTAGTAGGGACACCAAACTGGTGGAGCCACATTGCTCCTCCACTTCTAGGTCTTATGAAGGCCAACAAGGTGGAAGGCAAAAAAGTGGGTATTTTTGCAACCCATATTGGTGGTGGAATCGGTGGCATTGAAGAGGCTGTAAAGAAAGAATGGCCTGACAATGACTATCTTGAATCCCTGGAAATTTACGGGGATGGCGGATCCAACCGCGAAAAATTAATTGACAAATGGTTGGAAAAAGTCAATCTTAAATAAGTGTTGAATAAAAACCTCCCCAGCAGGTAACCTGCCAGGGAGGTTTTTTATGGGATTTTATAGGGAGGGGCGTTGACTCTAGGAAAGTATAGGAATATAATAGATATTAAGAAGTGTGGGAATTTATCTAACTTTATATCTATATAAAAGTAAAAAGAAAGGAGATGGATATGAAAAAATTAAGAGTCTTGCTGATTTTTGTCCTATTTTTCCTAGTGGCAGGAGGACCGGCCTATGCTCAATCTTTGGAGGATAAGCCAGCAGAAGGTTCTAAGACCAAGGAGGAAGCCCAAGTCCAGGCCCCAGAAGAAAAAAAGGAGGTCATCCAGGAGAAGTCTGTCCCGGAAGGCACAGAAGCAGGGGAAGACCACGCTAAGCTGACAAAAGAGGTAGAGGTCCAAGAAAACTCATCTTCAGACAAGTTAGAAGATGTGGAGAAGAAAGAACTTGAAGTCCAAGAGTCCGACCAAGCTACATATCCAGACTCCGGTGAAAAAGAAGGACCAGAAGAGAAGGTCCAAGAGGAAAAGACAGAAGGCAAGGACCAAAAAGCAGGTCTTCCAAAAGACAAGAAAGAAGCTTCTCCAGACCAAGTCCAAGACCAAGAAGAAGCTGGTCAAGTTTTAGAAAAGGGCCGGGTCTTAGACCCCCGAGCCCTAAAGGCTGGTAGCCCCCAAGACCAAGGGGAAAGCAAGGTCTATGAAGTAAAAGATTTTGAAGAGCTAAAGGCAGCCATCAATGATCCTGACTTTAAAAACAAAACCATTCGGATTACCCAGGGTTTTGAAATTACAGAAACCCTCACCATTGGCCAAGGACAAAAGGTCATTTTGACATCCAACAATGGCCAGGAAATGGACAAGTCTTGGGAAAAGATTGACCAACCCAAAGATTATGCCAATGAAGGCGAAAAGAAGCAAAGAGAAGTTATTGAAAAAGCTAGAAAACGTGGCGATAAGGCCGTTGAAGAAGCTAAAGAAAATATCAAGGAAGAAAATAGCGACTACTATTATGACTTCCAAACTGGCCTGGTCCTAAAAAGAGGGGACAAGTTTACAGGAACCATGTTTGATGTCCAAGGGGACCTAACCCTTGGGGATGAGAATAATTCCATTCATTTTGATGGGAACAAGAAAAAGGTAGGCTCATATGGATATGAGAAGGGTTCTTTCTTTGATGTTAATAAGGGAGGAAGCCTTATTCTGAGGAATGGAATTATTGCCAATGGGAAGAACTCAAGTGGCGGTGGCTCCATTGGGATTCAAAAAGGCTCATCTTTTATTATGGAAGGTGGACGGATTAGCTCTAATGAGACAAGAGGGGATACACTAACAGCCGGAGGGGTCTATGTTTCTCCTGGTGGAAAGTTCACCATGAACAATGGGATGATTGACCATAACAAGGGGGTTTCTGGCGCTATTTTTGCAGGAAACCTCGGTGGTGCAAATGAAGATGTGAAAAATCATCCGGAAAAAGCGGCCAATGTTGAAATAAATGGAGGAAATGTTGTATCGAATGAAGGAATAGGAGACTTCCAGCTTGCCGGAGGAATTGGACTTTTCCGAGCGGCAAATTTAAACTTAAAAGACGGAATTGTTGCCCATAACCATGCCAAAACCAGGGGTGGGGGCATAGCGATCACAGATTATTATGTGAGAGACTATGTAAATGGTTATCCAAACCGTTACTCTCAAATAGTAGACCTTCCTTACGATGAATACCTGATTAAAAATAAGACAGAAGCCAAGATAAATGGGGGTCTGATATATAAAAAAATGAATCTGATGGTGTAGGCGGCGGATTTTATGTAGATGCAAATACTGCCTATTTTAACCGTGTAATGATTTTGGATAATAAGGCTTTAACTCTAGGTGGCGGAATCTATACTTCTTATCCACCGAGATTGCTGGAATTAAAAGACTTGCTTATTACAGAGAATAGGGCGGAAAAGTATGCAGCACTTAATCCGGGAGAAAATGGTGCGCCGGGAAGCGGTGGCGGCTTTTGGAGCTGCCCCTATGGCTATATTCATATTGCTGATGGTCATAGTGTCTATGTATTTGACAATTTTAGTGCCAATAAGGGAGCCGATTATACTTTTAGAAATAAAACGAGACCTTTTGACTTAAAGATAGGAGAGAACAATCCAAAGACCTATCGTATTGAAGACAGGTTTCATGTATACCTATCCCCCATTACAAAGGACCACAATTTTATACAATTCATCAATGATGATGGAACAGGCAAGCTAATTCCGGAAAACATGTCCTATTTTAAAGAAAAAACTTTCTTAAAGACTGTTTATAATAAGGCCTTAAGGGCTGAAGCCTGGAGAAATGCAGGGGCATTTATCTTAGGAAATTCAGCAAGTTATGGTGGGGGCTTTGGGACCAATGCCAACCATGAAACTCCTGGAGATGAGGGGGAAATTGAATTTCACTTTAAGAAAAAGTGGGATGAAAAAATCGATAAGAGCGACTATGCCAATAAAGACATTCATGTGGATATTTTTATCGTTCCCTTGGATAAAGACGAAGTCTACGTTCGCAGCCAATATGGCCAAGATCCTGACCTGTATAAATATGGAGAAGTGGTCTTAAACCAAGGGAACAACTGGCAAGCAAGTTTTTCTAAAAATGATTATAGCAACTATACTCTTACAAAAGACAAGGGTCTCCCCTTTACCAAGGAAGAATTGAAAAAAATGGGCTATAAATACTTGGTTATGGAAAGGGAAACGGGCTATGCAACTTCTGTGGAAGAAAAGAATGCAGAAGCTCCCATTCGACCTGGGACAGTTGTCATTACTAGAGATAAATCTCGAGCATATGGAAGTTCTGATAAAGGAAATGGAAATGCAGATTTTTACTTTTATGAAGTAAACAAAGATGGGACCCTTTCCTATATTGGAAAATCTACAAAAAATGGTACTAGAGGAATCAATGCAGAATTTTCTCATGAAATCTTCTCTGACGATATCAAAGCGGTTGTGCCTTACGGAAAAGATAGAAATTTAATTGAAAAAGATGCACGTTGGAATGGTTGGAAGGGTTATAGTGAGAATGCTGGTAGGTATTCAATTTTTGTAGAAAAAATAGAGGATGGCATCGTCCTCCATGTGCCCTATATTTGGACGCAAAAAGGAGACGGGCGGTATGGCGAATCCAGCGGTATCAAGGTTGTGAAGAAAGAGGCAGGACCCGTAGAAAGAAAAGATTTTTACGGTTACGAGTTTACCATCAGCAACCGGCCTTTTGCTGAAGCTAAAATTAAGAAGACTTGGAAGCTCCTTAATGGGGACCAAGACAATGGTGGGCTAGACAATGGAAAGATTCCTGACCAAGTCAGCTTTTATATCCTAAAGGATGGCCAACGGATAATCGTGGATTACAAACGGGATGAAAATGGAAAAGTCTATCCAATTTATAAGATGGTAACCCTGACCAAAAAAGAGGGTTGGCAGGGGCTTATTAAAGAACTTGACCCAAAACTTCTTGAAAGAGCTGCCTATGGCCTTGAAGAAGAGGCCCTGGAAGGTTTTAAAATGTCCTATACCCTTAAGAAAGTTTTGGTGGATCCTAGAGAAAAGAAGGATGACAAGGAAGATGATGTAAAAATTCAATTCCGTTTATCTAGAGAATATGTTTTCTTTTCAGCTTTCAGCCCTACTTACATCGTGAAGCAAGCTGGTTATATACCTCAAGATGAAAACAAAATAAAAGATGGAAATGGCTTTAAAAATTGGTTGGGAGATATTACCGTACGGCTTATTGTCGACGACCAAATCAAAGAAGAAAAGACCATGCGTTGGAATGGCGAGTCTCTTGAAGATGACAACTTATTATTCGGCTATGATGAAAAGAAACCCATTGTTGTTAATTCTGGCGGGCACAATATTAAGGTCCGATACTACAACAGTATGGATTCAAGATGGGGCTACCATGATGCAGGCAATCCAAGTGTCAATCTCTACTTGAAGAAGGATGAAAAGGGCATCTATAGTCTATATGTCCCAAATATCCTGATAGAAGGAAATTTTGCCAAGGTCTTTAAGGTTACGGAAAAAGATATAGAAGGGATTGGAAAGATGGCTAAGTATCCTGAAATTACGGACTTTAACCCTAATGCAAAAAACTTAGAGCCCTACTATGAATATACTTTCCTAGTAACCAATACCGAACTTCCACCGGAAAGACCACCCCATGAACCACCGGAAGAACCAGAGGAACCTCCTGTAAGTCCACCAGAGGAACCGGAAGAATCTCCTGTGATCCCACCGGAAGAGCCTGAAAAGCCAGGGGAACCGCCCAGAAAACCTGGAGCTCCCAGGACTGGAATCGAACCCCTAGCTCCCTACTTCCTTTTAGCCATGACATCAAGCCTGGGTCTAGGATATTTCGCTGGAAAAAAAGATTAAAGGAAAAGACTGCTGAGAAATCGGCAGTCTTTTTTGCAATAAAAAATCCCCTTTCGGGGATTTTCTATTGAGAGATTATTTAGAGAAAGTTTCAAATATGCTACTTTTTTTCAAGGCTGGATAGAGAAGGCTGGCTAAGATAGAGCCGGCTAGGCCTTGAAGGATATTGGGGAAAAAGCTCAAAATGGCTGTTCCGAAATTATAGAGGATTAGGCCTTCGGCTAAGAGGTAGCCCACAGCCATAACCAGTCCACCGACAATGGCGCAGGCAAAGTGGGGTAGACTTGTTTTTTCTCGCAAGAGCCCTGTAACAAAGCCTTCTAGGCCCTTGACAACCAGGGTAATGGGGGCATAGTAGGTGTAGCCGGTAATGAGGTCTGCCAGGGCAGATCCTAGGCCGCCGACGATACCTCCAGCAATTTTACCCATGAGAAGGCCGGCGCAAATTAGGATGGTGTCGCCGATATTTAAGTAACCCTTGGTAGCAGGGATTGGAATTTGAATCAAAATAGTTGCCACAGTGGTTAAGGCAATGAACATAGCCAGGGTGGTTAATTGTCGAGTCGTTAATTTTTTCATGTTACCGCATCCTTTCTTAAGATGGATTATAGGGTAAAACTGGACCCAAGAAAAGGATCAATTTAAAAGAGATAAAGGGGACCAGAAAAGATTTTCTTGTCTATGACTTGGGGACAAGATATAATAAAGAGGTGAAAAAAGGAGAGGATTTGGATGAACCCAAAAATCAATGACCAAGTGGCTCTAATTGGCTGTCCCATGGATATGGGGGCCAGTTTAAGGGGCGGTCGTCTGGGGCCAGAAGCCATTCGTTTGGCCGGCTTACAGGAAAGGCTGGAAAAAATTGGCTACCATGTAACAGACCATGGGGATGTGGAGGTCCACAATGACTATGGCCATAAAAGAGACCAAGGCAATTTAAATCATTTGGCCATGGTCAAGGAAGCCAATGAAAATTTATATAAGAAGGTGGACCAGGTTTTGGAGGAAGGGGCCTTTCCCTTGATCTTAGGTGGGGACCATTCCATTGCCATGGGGTCTATTAAGGCTGTTTTAAACCACTATCCCGACCTGGGGGTCTTGTGGTTCGATGCCCACGGGGATATTAATACTACAGAAACTACCCCTTCTGGGAATATTCATGGGATGCCGGTGGCAACTCTCATGGGCCAAGGGAGTTCTCACTTGCTAGAGATTGGTCAAAAGGACCACTTGTTGAAAAGGGAAAACCTGGTCTATATCGGGTCCAGGGACTTGGACCTGGGAGAGCGGCAAATGATGCGAGACTTTGGGGTCAAGGTCTTTACCATGCATGAGGTGGACGCTCTGGGGGTCCAAAGGGTTATCAAGGAGGCCTTGGACTATCTAGGGGATAAGACCAAGCATATCCATGTGAGCTTTGACATGGATGTTTTGGATCCTGAAGTGGCACCAGGAACGGGAACCAAGGTTCCAGGGGGTATGGCCTATCGTGAAGGCCACCTCTGCCTGGAAAGTGTGGCCCAAACTGGCCAGCTGGTTTCTTGTGAATTTGTGGAAGTAAACCCAATTTTAGACCATGAAAATAAGACAGCCCAAGCAGCTGTGGCCTTGGCCGGGTCCTTGCTGGGAGAATGGTTGATTTAAAAGTGGATAAAGATTAAAGAAAAAGAAGGGAAGGGTCCCTTCTTTTTTTCTTATCAAGGGGCATGAATTGGGGTTTTTATAGATAAAAGATCAAAAAAATTTCATTTTCCTTCATATTAAATAGCTTTATTTTGTATAAAGATATAGACCTTTTCACTCCACTTGTGCTATGATGGGTTTACAAGAAAAAACCAGTATATTTTAAAGAGTAATAGAAAAGAGGGTCGACGTGTTTCATATGGGACTCGATGTTGGGTCAACAACAGTGAAGGTTGTCGTTCTCAACGAAAAAAACCAACGAATTTATGAGCGCTATCAAAGGCACTTTTCAGATATCCACCAAACCATTGGAGAAATTTTTAAGGACTGCCAAGACCAGGTCAAGGACCAGCCCTTTACCATTGCAGTAACAGGCAGTGGGGGTTTGTCTGTCCACAAGGACCTAGGGGTGGATTTTGTCCAAGAGGTTATGGCTGGAAAAATGGCTATTGATGCCTTTATTCCCCAAACAGATGTAGCTATTGAGCTAGGGGGCGAGGACTCAAAAATCACCTATCTTAAGGGTAGTATTGAGCAAAGAATGAACAGTATTTGCGCCGGGGGAACCGGGGCTTTTATAGACCAGATGGCATCTCTTTTGGAAACCGATGCCCAAGGCCTCAACCAAAGGGCCAAGAACCACACCAAGCTTTATCCTATAGCTTCTAGGTGTGGTGTTTTTGCCAAAACGGACATCCAGGCTCTGATCAACCAAGGGGCTTCCAAGGATGATATTGCGGCCAGTGTCTTCCAATCGGTCGTCAACCAAACTATTTCCAACCTGGCCTGTGGCCGGCCCATTCGGGGAAAGATTGCTTTTTTAGGGGGGCCCTTGACCTTTTTGGACCAATTAAGGGAGCGCTTTATTGAAACCCTGGGTTTGAAGGAAGATGAGATTATTGTACCTGAGAGGGGAGAACTTTTTGTAGCTACAGGGGCAGCCCTGGCTTCCAAGGAATCTCCAACCACCACCATGGACCAAGTCCTCTACAAGTTGGCCCACCCCCAAGCCAGCCAGGAAAGGGAAAAGCAAATCCTCCAGGCTCTTTTTGAAAGCCAGGAAGAATTAGACCAATTCCGGAAACGTCACAAGAGCAAGGACCTAGCCCAAGGATCTCTAAAGGGCTACCATGGCAAGATCTACCTGGGAATTGACTCAGGCTCTACCACTTCCAAGGTCTTGGCCCTGTCCCAAGACCGGGAAATTCTCTTTCAATTTTACGGGTCCAACAAGGGACGGCCCATTGATGTTGTAAGAGAGCAACTTTTGAAAATCTACCAGGACAAGGAAGAG
This sequence comes from Urinicoccus timonensis, assembly GCF_900232945.1. Classification (GTDB taxonomy): domain Bacteria; phylum Bacillota; class Clostridia; order Tissierellales; family Peptoniphilaceae; genus Urinicoccus; species Urinicoccus timonensis. Next base: position 361,439 of record NZ_OCTU01000001.1, on the reverse strand, counting down.
GACGCGGTCATTGCCTGTGCAGGAGTTACAGGTTATGGGGAGGACTTTTTAAAGGCGGCCTTCCACCTGGATTTCGGGGAAGTTGAAACCATTGCCCACTATCAAGCGGCCAAGTACTATGACCCGGATGTAGACTTTATCCTGGACATTGGTGGCCAGGATATGAAGTCCATGAAGATTGAAGATGATACAATTTCTTCCATCCTCTTAAACGAAGCCTGTTCCTCTGGTTGTGGGTCTTTCCTGGAGGCCTTTGCCTCTACGGTGAATATGAGTCCGGAGGAATTTGCCCAAGCAGCCCTTTTGGCCAAGGAACCTGTGGACCTAGGAAGCCGGTGTACGGTTTTCATGAACTCCAATGTCAAGCAGGCCCAAAAGGAAGGGGCGGAAATTGGAGACATTGCAGCAGGCCTGTCTTATTCGGTTATCCGCAATGCTATCCAAAAGGTCATTAAAATTCGAGACCCCAAGGACCTGGGAAGGCATATTGTAGTCCAAGGGGGGACCTTTTATTCCGATGCTGTTTTAAGGGCCTTCGAACGAATTGCCGGGGTCCAAGTAACAAGACCCGGCCTCAGTGGCTTGATGGGGGCCCTGGGGATGGCCCTCATGGCCCAAGACCGAGGTCTGGAAAAATCCTCCATCCTATCCCAAGAAGAATTGGAAAATTTTTCCTACAAGTCTCGGACAACCCACTGCAAGCAATGTAGCAACCAATGCGCCCTGTCGGTGAATATCTTCAACAACGGGGACCGCTATATTTCTGGTAACCGATGTGAACGGGGAGCGGGGATTCAAACGGAAGGTTTGGACCTGCCCAACCTCTATGAATATAAGTACCAACGCCTATTTTCCTACAAGCCTTTGGAGGAAGGTCAGGCGAAACGGGGGTCCATTGGACTGCCCCGGGTTCTCAACATGTATGAGAACTATCCCTTCTGGTTCACCTTTTTAACTGAGCTGGGCTACCGGGTGGTCCTGTCTCCGGAATCTAACCGGAGTCTCTATGAAAAGGGTCTGGAAACCATTCCTTCAGAAACGGCCTGTTACCCGGCCAAGCTGGTCCATGGCCACATTGAAAATTTGATTGAAATGGGCCTAAAGACCATCTTCTATCCCAGTGTCTTTTATGAAAAAAGAGAATACCAAGATGCCAGCAACCACTTGAATTGTCCTGTCGTTGCCGGCTATTCTGAAGTCATTAAAAACAATATGGATGCCTTGAAAGAGGAAAGGGTGACCTTTATCAACCCTTTCCTTTCTCTGGATGCGGAAAAGCCCTTGAAAAAACGCCTAGCTGAAGTCTTTGCAGACATTTCAAAAAATGAAATCAGCCGGGCTGTGGACAAGGCCTATGCAGAAAGAATCCGCTACCATGAAGATGTCAAGAAAGAAGGACAAAGGGCTCTAGACTTTATGGAAGCCAACCAAGTCAAGGGGATTATCCTGGCTGGTCGGCCCTACCATGTGGATCCGGAAATCAACCATGGGATTGCAGAATTGATTAATTCTCTAGGCATGGTGGTCTTAAGTGAAGACTCCATTGCCCAAGACATGGTTTTAGAAGGGTCTCTTAGGGTTTTGGACCAATGGACCTACCATGGTCGCCTCTATCGGGCAGCCAAGTTTGCAGGGAGTCATGACCAGGTGGAAATGGTCCAATTAAACTCCTTTGGTTGTGGCTTAGATGCTGTAACCACTGACCAGGTCCAAGAGATTTTAAAGGCCCACCACAAGATTTTTACCGTGATAAAAATTGACGAGGTCAACAATCTGGGAGCCATTAAAATCCGTCTTCGGTCCTTGATGGAGGCCACAAAAGATGGCAAGCACTTTGACCCGGACACTCCCTATGTCAATGAAGTGGTGGAATTTACCAAGGAAGACGCCAAGACCCATACCATTCTGGTGCCTCAAATGGCCCCCTTGCATTTTAAGCTCTTACAGCCCATCCTAAAAGAAACAGGCTACAACTTCCAAGTTCTGGATACAGTTACCAGCCAGGCCGTCCAAGAAGGGCTTAAGTATGTCAATAACGATGCCTGCTATCCCTCTATGTATGTGGTGGGGCAATTTATGGAGGCAGTAAAAAGTGGCAAGTACGACACCGACCACCTGACTCTTTTAATGAGCCAAACCGGTGGAGCCTGCCGGGCTTCCAACTATGTGGGCTTTATCCGTAAGGCCTTGAAGGAAGCTGGCTATGGCCACGTTCCTGTTTTGGCTGTGAGCTTCCAAGGTATTGAAAAGCACGAGGGCTTCCATTTAAATTCCAGCAACCTCTTGAAATTGGCCCCCAAGGCCATGAATGCCCTTCTTTACGGGGACCTTTTAATGCGGCTGTCCAATGCCACCAGGCCCTATGAAGTGGAAAAGGGGGCGACGGACCGCTTGGTAGACCAATGGCTAGACCGCTTGGTCAAGAAACAAAATTACTGGGCCTTTAAAAGGGATGTCCACGACATGGTCCAAGACTTCCAAGCCCTAGAAGTTCAAGAAGTCAAAAAGCCCAGAGTGGGTATTGTGGGAGAGATTTTAGTCAAATACCTCCCGGCGGCCAACAACTTCCTCCAAGAAAAGTTGGAAAAAGAAGGGGCAGAAGTTGTAGTGCCAGACCTGATGGACTTTATGCTCTACAGCTTTAAAAATACCAAGCTCAAGGCCGATAAGTTGGGGAAAAACCACTGGGCACCCTATTTTACAGAATTGGCCATTTCCCATATTGAGTTTATGCGCAATATCATTTGCCGAGAATTGGAAGGAACCCGTTTCCAAAAACCCGTAAAGCTCGACCAGCTTATGGACTATGCCAGGGGTTTTGTCAGCCTAGGCCACCAATATGGAGAAGGTTGGCTTTTGACGGCGGAAATGGTGGAATTAATCCAGTCTGGCGTGGAAAACATCGTCTGTGTTCAACCCTTTGGCTGCCTGCCCAACCATATTACAGGCAAGGGGGTTATCAAGGCCTTAAGAGAAGAATATCCCAAGGCCAATATCATCCCCTTGGACTACGATGCTTCGGCTTCATCTGTCAACCAATTCAATCGGATCCAATTGATGTTGGCCCAAGCAGAGAAAAATTTATAGGATAAAAAGTTAGATTATGGAATACAGTGAACCCCAAAATCCGAACAAACGGATGGAGGGGTTTTTCTGTACAATAGCTGGATATGGCAATATTTTGCATAAATTTATCAAAGTTTTATTATAGATTACAAAAAATAAAAAACGTATAATAAAAAGAGATAAATGATACCTAGTATCAAAAATGAAAGGAGTACAAGCGTGAAGAAAAAATATTTAGCTATTGGATTACTGACAACTTCTCTTTTACTGACAAATAATGTTATGGCAAAAACGGACATACAAGGAGGGGTATATACAGCCCAAACAGCTTCAAGTAAGGAAGAAACCACAAAGCAGGCAAACTTTACTTTTGATAAGGAGCTACATACAATTACAAAATACTTGGGTAGGGATAAAAATGTAGTTATACCAAAAGAAATTGATGGAGTGGCAGTTGAGCACATAGGATCACAGGCTTTCGATGGGAATTCTTTTTTGGAAAGTGTGACCATTCCAGAGGGTATAAAAACTATAGGAGACAGAGCTTTTGCAGACACTAGTTTGAAGGAGCTAAGCTTGCCTAGCAGCTTAAGTAAAATAGAAAAATCTGCATTTACAGAAAATTCAAAGTTGACAAAAGTAATCATTTCTGACAATGTGAGAGAAATACCAGTAAATGCCTTTGAACATTGTAGTGGACTCAAAGAGCTGAAACTACCTGAGAAGTTAGAGAAAATAGACAAAGGGGCATTTAAGAATTGTAAGGCCTTAGAAAAAATTTCTATTCCTGGGCAAGTTCGGGAAATAAATGAGTCTGCATTTACAGATTGTAAAAATTTAACATCAATTGTGGTTGAGAAAGAAGAAAATTCTATTCCAGGCTTCCCATGGGGAGCTCAGGATACAGTAAAAATACAATGGAAACAAAAAGAAAATACAGGTGAAGTAACAAGCCAAGATTTTCAAGTAGATGAGGCAACAGGAACATTAACAAAATATACAGGGAAAGCTGAATCTGTTACAGTCCCAAGTGAAATCAACGGGGTAAAAATTGTAAAAATTGGGGAAGGTGCTTTTGAAGAATTGTTTTATTTAAAGCATGTTGTTCTTCCAGATGGAATTACAGAGCTGGCAGACAGTGCCTTTGATAATGATCAGTTTTTAGAAAGTGTTAGACTTCCAGATACGATTACAAAAATAGGAAACCATGTATTCGATGATTGCAGTCGGTTAAAGGACATTAATATCCCAAAAAATTTAAAAGAAATTGGAGACTATGCCTTTGCTGAGTGTGCCTTTGAGTCCATTGTCATTCCAGATACAGTAACAAAAATTGGGGCATCTGCTTTTGCTGATGCTGTAAACCTGAAAAAGGTAGTACTTCCCAAGAATATAGAAGTTTTGGAAGAACGAGTATTGAATGCCAGCCATATAGAAGAAATTGTAATCCCTGATAAGGTGACCCATATTAAGGCCCGGGCCTTTGCCAATGCAACAAAATTAAAAAAGATTACCTTGCCTAAAAACTTAAAGTATGTGGGAGACACAGCCTTTGGATTTACCAAAATAGAAGAAATTATCTTACCAAATGGAGTAAAGGAACTAGATGGACATGCCTTCGGCTACATGGCGAAATTAAAAAAAGTTTGTATTCCAGCAAGCATTGAAAAAATTTCTCCAGGAGCCTTTGAATTGTCAACAGACTTGAAAGAAATCCACATTGCCAGGGAAAAGGATGCAATTAAAGGGGCTCCATGGGGAGAAAATGAAGCGAAGGTATTTTGGGAAGGTGTTGAGAAACCGGCAACTCCAGAGACTCCTAAAAAACCAGAAACACCTAAAGAGCCTGAGGGAAGTAGACCCAGCTCTTCAACAAATAGAAAGAAGAACTACAACACTTTTTATCGTTCTAGCTCCAAAAAAGAAAATGATAAGACAAGCAAATATAGTCGAGATGTTCGATTTATTATAGGTAAAAATACTTTTACAGTCATTAAAAATGGCAAGGAAGAGACTATTTTTATGGATGTAAGCCCATTTGTTGAAAATAATCGGACCATGTTGCCATTAAGATTTATTGCTGAATCTTTAGGGATGGAAGTTAAATGGGATCAAGAAAAACAAACAGCACATTTTTCTAAAGACGGAAGAACAGCGTCTATTTATATCTATGATAACAAGATTGCTTTATCCAACGGAGAAACAGTTCCTATGGATGCAAATCCAACAATTAAGAAGAACAGAATTTTTGTATCTCTAACGAATATATCTAAAGTCTTTAATATAAGTAATGGGAATACAAAAGATGGCACAGACCAAGATATTGAATGGAATCCTGAGGACAATAGTATAAGCATAAAATTAAAGTAAACTTTTATTCATAAGTTATTGAGTAAAGCATAAAAAAAGCTTGCTGAAGGGAAGAACCCTTTCGGCAAGCTTTTTGTCTTATAAGTCAGCTAAAATTTTTGCCCATTCTCCCCGGCTAATAGGGGCTTGGGGGTGGAAGAAGTTGTTTAGGTCTCCCACCATGTAGCCTTCCAAACGCATGACATGGACGGCTTTACGGGCCCAAGGACTAATGTCATTTTCATCCTGGTAGGCTTTGGCTTTTTTATCTTGGTGGAGGTTGCCTAAGAGGTCTGTATACTGGTAGAGGATTTGGGCCAATTCTTCCCGGCTGATGGGGTCTTGACCATGGAAGGCTCCATCGGGGTAGCCGGCAACAAGATTATGGCAAACAGCCCAGTCTAAAGCTTCTTTATAGGAATCTTCCGAGGAGACATCGGTAAATTTTTTAGGGCTATTTATTTCCAAGTCCAGACCAGAAATTTTGGCGTGGTTATAAAGACTTTGGACCAGGTCTACCCGACTTAGGGGACGGTTTGGGAAAAACTGACTGGAATCTTTCTCTGGCATCAAGGCTTTCTTTTCTACTTGGGCAATGTACTTGTTGGCCCAATGACCTTGGCAGTCGGAATAGGAAGAGCGGATTTCCTTTCCGATGACTCTTCGGATGAAGGCGATGAGGTCTTTGTCAGAGGTGAAAACCCGGGTCTCTTTATCCTTGTAGAAGGTGTAGTGATAAAGATTGTCTTCCAAGAGGGGCTTGTCATCGTAGAGGAAGAGTTGAGCTGGGCCATCTTTTCCTGTAAATTCCAGCAATAAAGTTTCTTCATCTGGCGTAGAGGCTAAGGCTTCTTCAGGACCGACTTCTTTTAGGAAGGACAAGAGGTAGGTGATTTGCTTTTTTTCCTGGGGACTTGCCTTGTGAAGTAGGGTTTTTTCTACCTGGTCATCATAGGTGTAAATACTTAGATTTTCAAAAGAGTAGGGGGCCTTTTGAAAATCAAGTGTGTAAGCCTCGGCTTGGCTGGTGGAGGGCCGGCAGGCTACAAGGAAGAGAATTAGACAAAAAACGAAAGAAAATTTTTTCATAACTAGCTCCTTTTATTTTTCCAGGGGACCGAACTCGTCTTTATAGTCCAGGACGCCCCCTATATTATAGGCTTGCTGGTAGCCTTGGGACCGTAAGTAGTCACAGGCTTGGCCGGACCGGGCTCCGGACCGGCAGTAGACCAAGAGGACCTGGTCCTTTTCAAAGGCTCCATCCTGGACACTTTGGACAAAGGATGTCAGGGGGTAAAGCTCCGCTTGGGGCAGGTGGCCTTCTTGAAATTCATCTTTTTCTCGGACGTCAATAATCCGGGTTTGACCCGGAGGTCCTTTAAATTTTTTTAAGCCTTGGGCAAAAGTGATCCGCATAAATCCTCCTTTATGGTATTAAAGTGTTTTTCTTATCTCTAGTATAGCATAGGCAGGGGAAAAGAAAAACTCTCCTGGCTTATCTCCAGGAGAGTTAAAGGATTTTATTTTGCCTTGGCATCCTTGGGCAGGATCAAGTTTAACAAGATACCTACGACGGCAGACAGGGCTGTACCGGAAAGGTTGGCCAGCTTACTGATGGGGTAGACGGCACCCCCAAGACCCAAGACCATCATGGCTGAGGCGATGATGAGGTTTCTTTGGGAAGAAAAGTCTACCTGGTTGTCAATGAGGACTCTGAGTCCGTTGGAGGCAATGGCTCCGTAGAGGAGGAGGCTCATTCCCCCTAAGACGGGTTCAGGGATGGACATGATGACGGCTTGGACTGGGGCAAAGAAACTCAGGATGATGGCAATAATGGCAGCCCCTGAAATAACGCTGGTGGAAGCCACTCCAGTTAGGGAAACAACTCCGGTGTTTTCTCCATAGGTGGTGTTGGCTGGACCTCCCAAAAAGGCCGAGACAGCTGTTGCCAACCCATCACCGGCAATGGTCTTGGACAGGCCGGGGTCTTTTAAAAAGTTGCGGCCACAAATCTTACTTAGGACCGTGTGGTCGCCAATGTGTTCAGACAGGGTCACAAAGGCCACAGGAAGAATGGCCAGGGCCTCAGGGCCAAAGTAAAAGTTGTAGCGGTTAAAGTGACGGGTTTCAAAGGGGAGGTAGAAGTCCGGTAGGTGGAAGATGCCCTTTTGGAAGGTTTCTATGATGCCGGAATAGTCCACCAGGTCTAAGACCATGGAGAAAAGATAGCCAAAGCATATTCCTATAAGGAAGGGGATGATTTTAAAGACCCCCTTGGCCTTGGTGGAAACAAAGCCTGTAACCAAAAAGGTAACGACAGCCACTAGCATGTGGATAGGGTCTCCGCCGGCGATAAAGCCAGCTTGCTTGACAGCTGTAGGAGAGAGGCCTAGGCCAATGACGATGATCATGGGACCAATGACAATAGGGGGCAGAAGCTTGTCCAGCCAACCTGTACCAGTGAAGTGGAGGATAAAAGCCACCAAGAGGTAGATACAACCGATGAGGATGATACCTGTTTGAGAGGCATCAACAGACCCTCCCATGGCCTTCATGGCATATTGCATGGCGGCAATGTAGGCGAAGGAAGAACCCAGGTAGACAGGAACCTTGAACCGGGTTAGGACTTGGTAGATGAGGGTTCCCAGGCCGCTGCAAAAAAGAGCTGCGGAAACTGGTAGGCCCACCACTAGGGGAACGAGGATTGTGGCTCCAAACATGGCAAAGACGTGTTGGAAGCTCAATAGGATGGACTTACCCAAGGGGGGCCTTTGGTCGACATTGTACAAGAGATTTGATTGCATAATTCACCTTCCTGGATAGAAATTTAAGAACGGGGAAGGGCCTTTTAGGGCCTTCCCATAACAAAAAAATACTAACATATTTACTGGGGCTTTTCAATAAGTCTGAGACAAAGAGCCTATTTGGCCTTTTACAAGAAGGTCATATTTCTTGTTGTTCCGACGGTTTCTTGGTATAATAAAAAGAGTGTAAACATGGAGGGAGTTGAATACCATGGAGACAGAAGTACTGCAATTAAAAAGCCCCACAGACCCAGAGGTCATTGGGAAAGGGGCTATGATTATAAAAAATGGAGGCCTGGTGGCCTTTCCAACAGAAACAGTTTATGGCCTAGGGGCCAACGGTTTGGATCCCAAGGCTGTGGCTAAAATTTATGAAGCCAAGGGGCGACCCAGCGATAACCCTATGATTTTACATATATCCAACCAGAAAATGCTGGAGGACTTGGTCCGGGAGATTCCCAAAGAAGCCAAAGATTGTATGGATATGTTTTGGCCGGGCCCCTTGACCATGATCTTTTACAAGAAAGACCTGATTCCAGACAAGGTCTGTGCAGGTTTGGATACTGTGGCCATCCGGATGCCCTCAGATCCCTTTGCCCGAGCCTTGATTGAAGCTTCAGGAGTGCCCATTGCGGCTCCTTCGGCCAATACATCTGGCAGGCCCTCTCCTACCAAGGCGGCCCATGTCCTGGAAGATATGGCCGGGAAGATTGAGCTTATTGTCGATGGAGGGTCAACCCAGGTGGGGATTGAGTCCACGGTTTTGGATATGACGGTGGACCCACCCATGCTCTTGCGGCCCGGTGGTGTGACCCTGGAGGATTTAAAGGAGCTCTTGGGGGATGTAGATGTGGATCCAGCCCTTCTAGGGGGCAAGCCCAAGGAAGTCCTCCATCCCAAGAGTCCGGGGCAAAAGTACAAACACTATGCTCCCAAGGCAGACTGCCTGCTCTTTGCCGGGAATTTGACCAATGTAGCCAAGGAAGTCAACAAGCGGATTAAGGAAAATCCCAACAAGAAGATTGCTGTTTTGGCCACGGAGGAAACCATGGACCTCTATACCGAGAAACCCTACCTCTTAATTAATATGGGGTCTAGAGAACATATGGAAGAAATTGCCCACAATATTTTTAACTCCTTGAGAGAATGTGACGAGGAGGACGTGGACCTAATCTTTGTGGAAGGTTTTTCCTTCCAGGGAATGGGCCAGGGAATCATGAACCGTCTCTTAAAGGCCTGTGGGGGAAAGGTGGTTTTAGGTCTTTGAATATCCTATATATTTGTGCAGGAAATACTTGTCGGAGCCCCATGGCCCAATACTATAGCCAGGCGGCCTTTGCCAAGGCCAATTTTCGCTCTCGGGGCCTCTATGGGTCCGGGGGAACGATGAGTCAAAAATCCTTGGAGGTCTTGGGCCGAGAAGGAATTGACGGCCAGACCCATTTAAGTCAGACCTTGCAGGAAGAAGACCTGGCCTGGGCAGACTGGATTGTGCCCATGACCCGGGACATCCAAGGTCAGTTAAGGGACCTTTGCAGGGACAAGGTCTTTACTTTTTGGGACCATGGAGGTAGCGAAATCCCTGACCCCTATGGTGGGGATGAAATTATCTACCAAATTACTTATGATCTATTAAAGAAAAACATCCATTTAATGATGGAGACTTTGGAGGGATAAAATGCAAATAGCTTGTGGAGCAGACCACGGTGGCGTGGACTTAAAAGACCAACTGGTGGCCTATTTAAAAGAAGAGGGATACCAGGTTTTGGACCTGGGGACCCATGGACATGAAAGTGTGGATTATCCTCAATACGGACAAGCAGTAGCTGAAAAGGTAGCCAAGAAGGAAGCAGACTTTGGCCTTTGTGTCTGTGGCAGCGGTATTGGGATTTCCATTGCAGCCAACAAGGTCAAGGGAGCCCGTTGTGTCCGGGCCCATGATCCCTATTCAGCGGAAATGAGCCGCCGACACAACAACTGCAATGTCATTGCCATGGGGGGCCGGTTTATTGGCTTAGATATGGCAAAAAAATGTCTGAAGGTTTTTTTGGAAACAGAATTTGAAGGAGGCCGCCACCAAAGACGGGTTGGCCAATTAGAAATAGAAGAAAAAGATAGGGGAGAAAGCCATGAGTAAACTCATTATTACAGACCATCCATTAATTCAACACAAGATCACCTTGATGCGAAAGACCGATACAACCAGTATGCAGTTCCGTCAATTGGCTACAGAAGTTGCTACCTTGATGGGGTATGAGGTCACCCGGACCCTGCAAACTAGGGAAATTGAAGTAGAAACCCCCATGGAAAAAACCACTGGAGTAGAAATTTCTGGGAAAAAGGTAGTTTTAGTCCCCATTTTAAGGGCAGGTTTGGGCATGGTAGACGGATTTTCCCAATTGATGCCTGGAGCCCGGGTGGGTCACATTGGTCTTTACCGGGATCCTGAAAGCTTAAAACCTGTGGAATACTATTGTAAGATGCCGGGAGAATTGAAAAATCGACAAGTCATCCTCCTAGACCCCATGTTGGCTACAGGAGGCAGCTTGACGGATGCAGCCACCCTCCTAAAGGAAAGGGGAGCCGACCACATCCAAGCCGTATGTTTGATTGGTGCCCCAGAAGGGGTAGAGGCCTTCCAAAAAGCCCATCCAGATATTGACCTCTACCTGGGCCACTTGGACCGGCAATTAAATGACCATGGCTATATCTTACCAGGCCTAGGAGATGCTGGGGACCGCTTGTTTGGTACCAAGTAAGAGATGGTAGATATGCTAACAATTAAGAGCTTTTTTCTAGCAGGGTTGGTGAGCTTTATCTTGACACCCTTTGTTCGGAGGCTCTGCTTGAAAATGGATTGGATGGATGTGCCCAAGGATGCCAGACGGGTCCACAAAAAGCCCATCCCCCGGATTGGGGGAATTGCCATCTACCTGGCTTTTTTACTGGGAATTCTGGTCTACTGTCCCCTGAACCGGGAATCCATTGGCCTTTTAGTAGGGGCCAGCGTCATCGTCCTATCGGGCTTTATTGACGACACCAAGGGATTGACCCCTCGGGGCAAGTTGATTTTTCAAGCTCTGGCAGCCCTTTGCCTGGTTTGGGGCGGGTCCTCCATTGAGTTTTTTACCAACCCCACCCCGGGTCATGAGTTGGTTTACCTGGGCTATTTAGGTATTCCCCTGACCATCTTTTGGGTGGCGGGAATTACCAACAGTATCAACCTCATAGACGGCTTAGACGGCCTGGCTTCGGGAGTCACCATGATTAGTGCCATCTCCCTTTTATTTATCGCCCAACGCTACCAACAAACCCAGGTGGTCATTGTGGCAGCGGTTTTGGCTGGAGCTTGCTTGGGATTTTTATTTTTCAACTTCAACCCAGCCTCGATTTTTATGGGGGATACGGGGGCCCTCTTACTGGGCTTTGTCCTAAGTTATATTTCCATTGAGGGGGTTATGAAGTCTGTGGCAGCCATTGCCATCTTCCTTCCTGTGATTATCCTAGGGGTGCCGATTTTTGACACCACCTTTGCCATGTTGCGTAGGGCCATTTCAGGCAGGGGAATTATGAGTGCTGACAAGGGCCACCTCCACCATAGGCTCTTAAACAAAGGCCTGTCTCAAAGAGAAACAGTGGCTGTCTTATACTTAATCAGCATCTTATTTGGGGTTTTGGCCAATATCGTCAGCCAGCTACCGGCCAAGGATGCCCTGACGGTTTGTGTAATTATTGTTGTTTTGGTTTTCTTGCTGGCCAGCCTTTTTGGCATGTTCAGTAACAAGGGAACCCAGGAATAGAGGAGGCTAGAATGAAAGTCTTAGTTGTCTTTGGAACCAGACCGGAAGCCATTAAAATGGCTCCTATTGTCAAGGAAATGCAAAAACGATCAGACTTTGACCCGGTCATTGCCGTAACGGGCCAGCACCGGGAAATGCTGGACCAGGTTTTGGAAATTTTTCAAATTCAACCGGATTATGATTTAAACATCTTCAAGGCCGGACAAAGTCTGACCTATATCACTACTGGGGCCCTGGAGGGCCTGGAGGGGATTATTAAAAAGGAAAGACCCGATTGTCTTTTAATCCAAGGGGATACCACTACGGTCTTTTCCGGAGCCTTGGCGGCCTTTTACCAAGAGGTCAAGGTGGGACATGTGGAAGCAGGTCTAAGGTCCAATAACCTCTATTCTCCCTATCCGGAAGAAGCCAACCGCCGCCTGGTTAGTGTCTTGAGCCACTGGCACTTTACCCCTACGGAAAAGAACCGAGACAACCTCTTAAGGGAAGGGGTAGACCCAAAAGGGATCTACCTGACGGGCAATACCGTTATTGATGCCTTAAAGTACACAGTCCAAAAGGACTACCAGTTTGAAGAAAGTCTTTTAAATGGTCTGGACTATGAAAATAAGAAGGTCATCCTCTTAACCACCCACCGGAGGGAAAACATCGGCCAGCCCATGAAGAATATCTTTTCAGCCATTCGCCGGATTGTGGATGAAAATCCCCAGGTGGAAGTGGTCTTTCCAAGACATAAAAACCCCAAGGTCCGGGAACTTTCAGACCCCTATTTCAAGGGCCATGACCGGATCCACTGTACAGAGCCCTTGGACTACCTACCCTTTACCAACCTTATGAGCCGGATCCACTTTGTGGTAACAGACTCGGGAGGAATCCAAGAAGAGGCTCCAGCTCTGGGAAAACCTGTCTTGGTGGTCCGTAGAGAAACTGAAAGACCAGAAGGTGTAGAAGCTGGAACAGCCCGCCTGGTGGGAACGGAAGAAGAAAGCCTCTACCAAGCCTGTCAAGAACTCTTGACCCAGCCGGAGGCCTATGAAGCCATGGCCAAGGCCGTCAACCCCTATGGGGACGGACAAGCAGCAAAAAAAATCTGCGACGCCCTGGTGGGAAAGCAATAGAAGATGGTCAATAAAGCCTGGGAGGAGGGACTATGCTTAAGTATTTGGATAAACTTGAAAAATACTTGGAAAGCTATCCCGGCCTCCACAGGCTTTTTTTAAGCCACAAGGTTTTTATCAAGTACTTTATCACGTCTTTTTTATCCCTGGCTTTTGAAATTGGCCTGGTCTACCTTCTCTATATCTATGGGGGAGTGGCCATATTTTGGAGCAATGTCTTGGGGATGACGGCAGACTTTATCTTTACTTACTTCTTTTCCAAGTATGTCTTTGATTCCACTTATGATAAAAGGGGCTTTTTTCTCTACCTGGGGACGTCCATTTTGGGCATGGCCCTAAATACCTGGATCCTCACTTGGAGTCTGGCCTATTTCAGGCCAAGCCTAGGGAAGAAAGTCGCCTTTTGGTTGGGAAAAATCTTGGCCACAGGGATTCCCTTTTTCCTGAAGTATTTTATCCGCAAGTATTACTTTTTCTTAAAGGGAAGAAAAACTTGATAAAAAGCTATTGACAAAAGAAGGGAAAGAAGATATATTAAGAGCAATTAAATAAAACTGCTGAAAAAAGTGTTGATTAGAAAATAGTAGCTATTGGTTTAGTTTTGTAGAGAGTCAAGGGTTGGTGAAACTTGATAAACGGTCGATAGTGAATGGGTCTATGAGTGCGAGGCGAATAAAAAGTAGCTGAGACGGTTCTCCCGTTATCGAGATAGGATATGAATGTATCCGATTGAGTTTCTATAGGAATATAGATAAGTAGGATGGCACCGCGAATATACCATTTGCTCCTAGGTTTGGGAGGCAGATGGTTTTTTTAATTTAAACACCTTTTTCACATGAAATGAAAAGGAGAAAAAAATGAAAACAAAAAATTTAAGTTTGGCAGCAGTATTATTAGCCCTTGGAACCATGTTGCACTTCTTGCCGGGATTTGTCTTTGGCATGAAGCCGGACTTTTTATTGGTGACCATGTTTATAGCCATTTGTCTCAATAAAAAACCCGGGTCCGTGGTGGCCATCTCCCTGTGTGCCGGAGCCCTGGCAGCCATTACAACAACCTTCCCCGGAGGACAAATTCCCTCCATCCTGGACAAGTTGGTATCGGGAATGACCTTTTATCTAATGGTTCAAGGGATGAAAAAACCCAGCTCTTTAATGATTGGAATCCTAACAGGAGTCAATACTGTGATTTCTGGTCTGGTCTTCTTATTGTCAGCCTTCTTTTTAGTCGGCCTTCCTGCTGGGGCAAGTCTGGGAGCCTTGGCCTTGGCTGTGGTCCTTCCAACAGCCCTGATCAGCACCTTTTTTGGGGGGCTTCTCTATAAACTTTTAGAAAGATTAAATGTGGCAAGAGCCTAAGAAAAGCGGTAGTCTACCGCTTTTTTCTATTATTTTCTTAAGTTTATCCTTAATTTTTCCTATTTATTTATTATAAAAGGAGAATGTGGTACACTTAGGAGTAGATAAATTTAGGAGAGATGAAATGATTGAATTAAAAGATGTGGTATTTTCCTATCCTCGAATCGGCGATGAGCCAAGTAAAAAGACCATCGACCATTTAACTTTCGAGGTTAAAAAGGGAGAGTTCGTTGCTATACTTGGCCATAACGGGAGCGGAAAGTCCACTTTAGCAAAATTATTGAATGGGTTACTTTTACCGGAATCCGGACAAGTAATCATCGAAGGTATGACCACATCCACGGAAGACGATTTATGGAAGATCCGGTCCAAGGCGGGCCTGGTTTTCCAAAATCCCGACAATCAAATTGTTGCCACCATTGTAGAAGAGGATGTGGCCTTTGGGGCGGAAAACCTAGGTGTCCCCAAGGAAGAGCTTAGACAGAGGGTGGACCGGGCCCTGGAAACAGTGGACATGCTGGACTACAAGCGCCATGCCCCCCACCTCTTGTCTGGAGGACAAAAGCAAAGGGTGGCCATTGCAGGCATCCTGGCCATGGAACCGGATATCGTGATTTTTGATGAGCCTACGGCCATGCTGGACCCCAAGGGGCGGAAGGAAGTTATTGACACTATTCAAAAACTCCATGCCCAAAAAAAGACCATCCTTTTGATTACCCACTTTATGGAAGAGGCGGCCCTGGCTGACCGTCTCATTGTCATGGAAAAGGGAAGGCTTGTTTTAGACGGCCACCCTAAAGAGGTTTTTTCTGAGGTTGAAGAAATGCAGCGCATAGGCCTGGACGTTCCTCAAGTGACGGAACTAGCCCACAGGTTAAAGCAGGATGGCTTTGCCATTGACGACAAGGTATTAACGGTAAAGGAGCTGGTTGACCAATTATGTCTATCTTAGAAGTAAAAAACCTATCCCACACCTACAGCCCCAATACCCCCTTTGCCAAGGAGGCCCTAAAGGACATTAACCTGTCTATTGACAAGGGAGATTTTGTGGGAATTGTAGGCCATACAGGGTCGGGAAAATCCACCCTGGTCCAATGTTTAAATGGATTGATCATCCCAACAGAAGGGGATGTCCTGGTGGATGGGGTTTCCCTGAAAAAAACTAAAAACCTCAAGGATATCCGGAAAAGGGTTGGGATGGTTTTTCAATATCCAGAATATCAACTTTTTGAAGAAACCGTGGCCAAGGACATTGCCTTTGGTCCCAAGAATCTAGGCCTGTCTTCAGAAGAGGTCAAGGAAAGGGTAGAAGAGGCCCTGGACCGGGTCCAATTAAGCCAAGACTTAAAAGACCGGTCTCCCTTCGAACTATCAGGAGGGCAAAAACGCCGGGTGGCCATTGCAGGCATCCTGGCCATGAAGCCCCATGTTTTGATTTTAGATGAGCCAACTGCTGGTCTGGACCCCCATGGTCGGGATGAAATTTTATCAGAAATTAACCATCTCTACCAACAAGGAGACATGACCATTTTTATGGTTAGCCATAGCATGGAAGAAGTGGCCAAGCTGGCTCAGAGGATGATCGTCATGAACCACGGCCAAGTGGCCATGGACGGGACTCCTCGAGAGCTCTTTGTCCAAGGGAAAAAGCTGGAAGAACTCAGCCTAACCACACCCCAAGTAACCAAGGTCATGGAAGAACTCAAGTCCAGGGGGGCCGATGTGGCGACAGATGCCATTACCTTGGATGAAGCCTATAGGGAAATTAAAAACTACCTAAAGGAGGTGGGCCATGCTTAAAGATATTACCATTGGCCAATACTATCCAGCGGATACACCAGTCCACAGGCTGGACCCCAGGATGAAGATTATCCTGGTCTTCCTCTATATTGTGGCCGTATTTTTCGTCAATGCCTACCTGCCCTTTGGTCTTTTGGCCCTCTATTTGCTTTTTGTCATTCGGACTTCTGAGATCCCTCTGGGTATGGTTTTAAGAGGATTAAAGCCCCTGCGCTTTATCTTGATTATTACCTTTGTCATCAACCTCTTTTTTACACCGGGGGAAAGTCTTTGGTCCTATGGATTTTTAAAGATTTCTCAGGAAGGGGTCCAACAGGCTGTATTTATGGCTATTCGCCTGGTCCTTCTAGTTGTGGGAACCAGCCTTTTAACCCTGACAACATCACCCATTGAACTCACAGACGGGCTTGAAAAACTCTTGAGTCCTCTAAAAGCAGTAGGACTACCAGCCCATGAACTGGCCATGATGATGACCATTGCCCTGCGCTTTATTCCTACCCTAATCGATGAAACCGATAAGATTATGAAGGCCCAAATGGCCCGGGGAGCTGATTTTGAATCCGGCAATGTCCTGAGTCGGGCCAAAAACCTGGTTCCTCTTTTGGTACCCTTGTTTGTCAACGCCCTACGTCGGGCGGAAGAACTGGCCAATGCCATGGAATCCAGGTGCTATCGAGGTGGCGACCACCGGACCAAGCTCAATGAATTGGAATTTCAATCCAGCGACTTTGTCATTACCGGGGTCAATGTTGCCTTTTTCGTCCTGGTTTCTGCCTACCGTTACCTAGTCTAATGGAAAGAAATCTTAAACTAACCCTGGCCTATGATGGGACCAACTACCACGGCTACCAGGACCAACCGGGATTAAAGACCGTAGAGGGCAAGGTCAAAGAGGCCCTGGAGGCCACCTTTTTACAGGAAATCGACCTGAAGTCTGCTGGCCGGACCGACAAGGGGGTCCATAGCCAGGGCCAGGTCGTCAACTTCAAGGTAGACACCAACATCGATTTGGGCAACCTGCCCCGGGTAGTGAATTTTAACCTTCCTCCAGATATTTCTGTCCTGGGAGTCCAAGTGGTGGACGATGACTTCCATGCCCGGTTTTCTGCCAAGGCCAAGCTCTACCGCTATGTCATCTACAACGGTCGCTACCGCAACCCCCTCTATGAAAACAGGGCTTGTTTTGTCCATTTTCCTTTGGATGAAAAGAAGATGGAGAAGGCCCTAAAAGACCTACCAGGTCTTAGGGATTATGGGGTTTTTATGGGCCGGCATGCAGTGGTCAAGGATACCTACCGTAAGCTCTATTGGGTGGATGTCAAAAGAAAGAAGGACTTAATTGTCATCCACTTTTACGGGAAGAGTTTTTTAAAAAATATGATTCGTCGAATTATGGGCACCAGCATAGAAATTGGCCGGGGGCTCAAGGACACCGACACCTTAAAAAAGGCTCTGGAAAGCCAGGACAAGGCCTATTTAGGCCCCACGGCTCCGGCAGAGGGTTTGTATTTGATGCGGGTGGACTATTAGTCTTAAAAGTGACAAAGTATTTACAGTTGGGTCCAAAAACTAGGCAAGGGCTAGAAAACAAGGTATAATGGAAAAAGAAAAGGAGGTAACCATGAAATTATTACAATCAGTTACCAACCAACTAAAAAACACCCGGGTGAGCTTTCAGCGCTTTCCCCTTTCCATGGTCTGTGCCATTTTATTTGCCATAAGCACCATTTATATAAACCATATGGACAAGGGCCCGGTAACCATTACATCAAGTTTTTCCTCAGCCTTTGCCATGGTTATGGTCTTGGGGGTCTTCCTTTTTTTAGCAACTGACCTTATTAGGGACAGTTATGAGGCCAGCTGGATCAAAAGTCACGACAGCTTTAGGATTGTTCTTTATATTTTAGACCTAGCGATTTTAATCAGTATGTATGTGACCATTAAACCGGCTATAGTCAATTCTTCAGATAATTCCATCTGGTATATCTATTTTGGGGTCTTAGTTGCCACTATTGTGGCCTGTACCTTCCTGGGTCGCCTACATAGTTCGGAAAAGTTTGAACAATATGTGGGGCGGATCTTTAAAAGTGAAGTCATTGCCCTGGTCTATTCCATGGTCCTTTATGGGGGCTTGTCGGCAGTTTTATTTGCCATTGTTCATCTTTTGGGCATTGGCCTCTATGATGCCATTTATGTAGACCTTTTGATTCTTATTTTTGGGCCTTTCCAAGCTGGGGTCTTTTTGGCTGGTTTTCCCAAAAACCTATCCAATGAACCCAGTACTCAAGGGACTCCTTTCAAGGTTTTGATTCAAAAGCTTTTGACCCCTCTCTTAATTGTCTATACGGTCATTCTCTACTTATATTTTATTAAGATGTTTATCAACCAGGAGATTCCCTCTAACTTGATTCGCAATCTCTTTATCTGGTATGGAATTGTCTCTGTGGGATGTTTGTTTTTCCACTCCGATTACCAGGAAGACACTATTAGCCGAGCCATGCTGCGCTTTTATCCAGCCATGGTCATCCCCAGTATTTTGGTTTATTTTTATGCCCTGGTCTTGAGAATCCAAGATGTGGGCTTTACAGAATCCAGGTACCTGGGTCTGGTCTTTGGAGGCTATGTCCTTATCTGCCTGGTTTACTTTATCTGGCGGAAGGGACGGGACAATCGGGTTCTTCCAATGATCTTGGTTATTCTTTTGCTTTTGGGAACCATTGGGCCCCAGGGCATGGTGGCTGTCAGTCGTCGGAGCCAGGAAAAAAGGCTAGAAGGCTATCTTTTGAAAAATGACATGCTGAAAAATGGGAAGATTGTTGCCAAGTCCAACATCAAGGAAGAGGACAAGGCCCAAATTAGTTCCATTAGTAGCTATCTTGTAAATAATTACGGCATAAAGGACCTTAGGTACTTTCCCAAGGACTTTAACATGAGTCGTTTTGAAGAGGTCTTTGGCTTTGGCCAAGTCTCTGAAAAAGAAACATGGAATGAAGCCACCAAGCCAGGATTATCCTACTTTGCCTTTGACCAACAAGAAGCCCTGGATATCCAAGGCTTTAATAAGTACTATGTCCTCCACTACAGCAATTCTGATACATCCAATGATGGAGACTACCGGTACTTTACTGTAAAGGGCGACAATGGCGACTTGCTTATCTATAAAAAAGATAGGACCATGAGCCAGGAATTTATCCGGATACCTGTCAATGAAATCTTTAAAAAGGCTGAGGCCCTACAAAGTACTGGGTCTGTAACCAGCCCCAATGAATTTTCCTTTGAAGGAAAGTCTCTGGGTCAAAGATATCGCCTGGTGATTTCAGAGCTATCTACTGATGCCAGCCAGCAAGACTACTACATCGGCATGATTCTCTTAACCCAAGACAATGATGAATAAGGACTAAAAAAACCGGGAGAGATTGACCTGAACCCGTAAACACGGAACAATTTAATAATATTTTAAGCGGAATGTAATCTGTACATAACAGGGGACATTCCGTTTAATTTTGTTTTAATCCTATCCTCATTGTACCATTTAATATATTTTTCAATATCATTTATCAAATGTTCATAACTTTTAAAATCTTCCCCATAAAACATTTCCTGTTTCAAGATTCCAAAGAAGTTCTCCATTGGAGAATTGTCTAGACAATTGCCTTTTCTTGACATACTTTGTGTAATATTCATTTTTTCTAGTTTATTAGTCCAAGAGCTATGTTGATAATGGAATCCTTGGTCCGAGTGTATAGTTAAATCTTTAATGTCTCTATTTTTTTCTAATGCTTTTTCTAGCATTGTATTTGTTAATTCTATTGTTGGGTGATAACCTAGCGTATAGCTTATTATTTCACTGTTGTATAGGTCTAATATTGGTGATAGGTATAGTTTTTTTTCTTCACCTTTTATTCTAAATTCTGTTACGTCTGTTAACCATAATTGGTTTGGTTTACTTGCTTTAAATTGTCTATTTACAACATTATTTGCAACCTTTCCTATTTGCCCTTTGTATGATGAATATTTTCTTGATCTAGTTTTAAATTTGGTGCATAGCAAAAATTCTTCTCTCATTATTTTTAAAACTCTTTTATGGTTGACATTAAGCCCTTTATTTTGTAATACTTGAGTCACCCTTCTGTAGCCATATCTACCTTTTGATTCTTCAACTATGCTTGTAATTTCCCTTCTAATTTCTTTGTCTTTATCTACTGGATTTTCTAATTTTATTTTCCATTCGTAGTAGGATGATTTTGGTAACTCAGCTATTTCTAGCCATTCACTTATCTTGCTTTTTGGATATTCTTTTATTAACTTGAGGATTATCTTTGTCTTTTCCTTGCTTCTGCTTCCTCTTCCAGTAGCAAGGCTTGTAGCTTTTTTTCGTATATTATCTTCATTTTGAGAAGTCTATTTTCTTCTCTTAATCTTATTAATTCTTCTCTTTCACTTTCGTTTATTGGAGTATTAAGTTTAGACTTTTTATTTGATTTAGTCATATCTTTACTAGGCCTTCCTCTGTTATCTTCTAACCCAGAAAGACCACGCTCTTGATAAGTTTTCTCCCACCTGTATATTATGGATTCATTTACAAGGTTGAAATGCTCTGCAGTCTCTCTAAGCGAAGTATTCTTGATTTGCCTATATTGTATTACAGATAACTTAAATTCACTAGTGTNCTTCTTTGGTCCCATCAGGTGTATCAGGCCATTTCCCTTGCCTATACAACTGTATGCACTCTTTTTTGAACTCATAGCTATATTTCACAAAAATACCCTCCTTACTGGTTTGTCCAGTAAAGAGGGTACATATCAGGATAGGCGGATTTTTTTATTTAAAGATGGATATTTTTCGGATGGTCTGTAGGGGCGGCCCTGTGCCGCCCGTTCTGCAAACCCGATTTTGTTTATATAGGAGAGAATATTTATTTCATTGGATCCCTAAATCAATAAATTCTGATTAACAATGAGGGCCATGAACAGGCCAGCCCCTACATGGATTTTCTGGATATTGGTGTTGTTTCCTATATTTATATTGTTTGATTATTAATACGGGCGACACGAGGTCGCCCCTACAAGGTAACGGATGGTCTGTAGGGGCGGCCCTGTGCCGCCTAATCTGCAAATCTGAGCCATCTCCTACAATTAGCTTGGCGACAATAAATTTTAATCCAAAGACAGGGCAAACAAGTCCAGATCGGCTAGGTCGATGGATTCCACCAGACCCTGGTCGACTTTTTGGGCGAAGTCGGGATTGATGGGGAGCTGGAGGTGTTTTTCAATGCCATAGCGCTGGGCCAGGTCTTGGACCTTGCTGGGACCGTAAATTTCTGTTTTTTCTCCACAATGGGGGCAGGTGAAATAGGACATGTTTTCCACCAAGCCCAAAATGGGGATATTCATTAGGTCGGCCATATGGGCTGATTTTTCTACGATTAATTCTACCAGGTCTTGAGGGGTGGTAACTAGGACCAGGCCATCCACCGGCAGGGATTGAAAAACGGTCAGGGCCACATCTCCAGTACCTGGAGGCATATCCACCAAAAGAAAGTCCAAGTCTCCCCAGGAGACATTTTCGTAAAAGTCCCGAATGGCCTTGCTGATAATGGGAGCCCGCCAAAGGACGGGGCTGGCCGGGTCTTCTAAAATTAAATTGACACTCATGACCTGGATCCCTCCCTTGGACTCACGGGGGATGAGGTTGACTCCATCACTAGTGGCATGGTCTGTAATGCCAAAAGCCTTAGGGATGGAGGGACCGGTAATGTCGGCATCTAAAATACCCACCCGGTAGCCTTGCTTTTTTAGGGAAGAGGCTAAAAGGCAAGAAACCAGGCTCTTGCCCACCCCGCCCTTGCCACTTAGAACAGCAATGACTTTTCGGATGGAGGATTGGTCGTTGGTTTTTAATTTTTCCATGGAAATTCCTTCTTTCTACAACAAAATATAGTCTCCCTTGGGACTTAGGTAGGGGGTGCCGAGTTTTTCAAAGATGACCTGTCCAGTCTTGTCCCGGACCTGGAAGTGGTTATAGTAGCGGTAGTCTAGGCCTTCCAGCTCTTCTTCATGCCAGGCAGATCCGTAGAAAAACTCGCCGTCAAAATACTCCAGGCTCTCATTGTCTTTTAGGGAAAAAGAACTTTCAAAGGGATAGAGAAGATGAAAGATTTGGCCTTCTTCCCGGTCTTCTAGGGCATAAAAAGTCAGGTCTGGGCCCAGGAGACCGTAAAAGAGTTTTAAATCCTTTCCCAAGTCCAGCTGGCAGATCTCTTTTTCTTGACCAGTTTCTGGGTCAAGGCTATAGATAGAGGCCTGGAAGGATCCCAGGTCTAGGCGAAAAAAGGCCAAAAGGCCCTTAAAAAAATAGGCTGGGGAGTAAAAGATATTGGCCTGGGCTTCTTTTCTTAAAATCCAGGTCAAGGTGTCAAAGTCGAAAATATCCAGGCTGTTTCCCGGGACCTGTCCTCGACTTTGGAAATCTTCAAAAAAGTCGTATTGGGTGGAAAAGGCAGGTTTATTTTCATATCCATACCGGCTGGTGCCCTGAATTTTTTCCAAATAGCCCCCTTGGGCCTGGGATATTTCTTGAAAAAAGATTTTGTCAGTCAAGGGAAAACTCCTTTTTAAAATCGCCATTTTTAAAGGCAAAGACTTCTTTAAAACCAGCATCTCTTAATTGTTGGATGGCTTGACGGCTATAGGAGGCCAGGTCTTGGGCCATATGGGCATCGGACCCAATGGTGATGATTCGTCCCCCCAGGGCATGGTATCTTTCCAAGATCCAGGGTTTTGGGTGACCATA
Organism: Urinicoccus timonensis; assembly: GCF_900232945.1. Taxonomy (GTDB): domain Bacteria; phylum Bacillota; class Clostridia; order Tissierellales; family Peptoniphilaceae; genus Urinicoccus; species Urinicoccus timonensis. Next base: position 338,352 of record NZ_OCTU01000001.1, on the reverse strand, counting down.
GCCCAGGCCCTTACGAAAGCCCCCAGTATTTAATTCAATCCCCCGACCGGACCGGATGATTTCCTTAAGGACCTCTTCAATAACCGGGGCAAAGGCCCGGTCATCCAGGGGTTGGGGATGGCCTTGGGCAAAGGAAACATAACGGTCAATATAGTCGATGTGGCCCAGGACATGGAAGAAGTCGTAGACTTTGACGCAGTCCAGCATGGCTTCATAATAGAGCCGGTAGGCTTCCTCCAAGGTCCGGCCTGGGAAGAACTCTCCACTGCCAATGTCTTGGAGGTCCACCGAGTGGACACTGCCAATGATAAAGTCAAAGGGGTACTTGGACATTTCTTCCCGGTTCTTGTCCACCATTTGGGGGATCATGCCCAGTTCTACCCCGATTTGGATGTCCAGTTGAGGATATTTTTCCCGGTAGGAGGGAAGGCTGTCAAAGTAGGCATCCTTGTCAAAAGTAAACAAGTTCCTGTCTGGGTCTGGAAAGGGGTCCAGGTGGTCAGTAATAGCTATAGAGCTCAGACCCAGGTTACAAGCCCTGGTAAAAATATTGTCTAAATCTTCCTTGGAATCTGCTGAAAATTTTGAATGAATATGGTAGTCAATCATAGAAGCCTCCAATCTATCTTCATTATACTCTACTTGTCTTTATTTTACACAAAGTCTGGGAAGAAGAGGGAAAAGTTTTTGTTAAGATTGAGAAAAAGTGATTGAAGTTTTTACTTGAGGGGTATGATTAAGTTAACAGGAAATTCCTATAGAAAGAATATGGAGGAGAAAAAAATGAGTTTATTTGATTTATTTGAAGACAGAAGAAGAGAATATGAAAGAAAAAAAAGATTAGATACAGCTAGTAAGGTAGCCTTAGGGTCCATCCTTGGTGCTGCTGCAGGAATCCTATTTGCTCCAAAGAGTGGAGAAGAAACCAGAGCAGAAATTTCTGAAAAATCCAAAGAATTGGCTCAAAAGGGTTCAGAAGTAGCAAGAGATACAGCAGAGACTGTTCAATTTAGAGCCTATGAAGCTGGCGAAGCTGTAAAAAATACCTATGAAGACTTAAAACTTAAGGCAGCCTTGAAAAAAGAAGACCTAAAAGATGACGTTGAAATTGCCAAGGCAAAAGCCAATGCTATTGGAGAAATCGTTAGAGACAGTGGAACTGAAATTAAAGGCGAATTAAAAGATGTTGGCGAAGAAGTTAAAGACGCTGCCAAAGAAGTAGGCAAAGAAGCCAAAGAATCTGCCAAAGAAGTGAAAGATGAAGCAGAAAAATCAGCAAAAAAAATTGGCGATGAAGTAGAAAAATCCAGCAAAAAAATCGAAAAGGAAGCAAAGAACTAAGAAATAGAAGAGGTGGATTTTGGAAATGACCATAACGCTTAGTGATTTACTTCAAATTATTTTATACTTGGCAGGAGCTGCAGCCTTAATTTACCTGGCCCTTGTCTTGAAAAATGTATTTAAAATCACTGGCAAGATTAAAAATGTACTAGAAGAAAACGAAGTAGCCATTAACGATACAGTAAAGAGACTCCCCTCCATTAGCAATAATGTGGACAAGATCTCAACAGATGCTGCATCCATTACTGGAGAAGTCAATGGCCTAGTCACAAACATCAAACCGGAAGTTGAAAGACTTTCTGGTACCATTGGTAAGGTGACGGACACAGTAGACGACTTGACAGGACGGGTAGATGCAACCTCCCTACAAGTACAAAACACCTTGACAGATATTTCAGGCAGTATTTCAGATACAGCCAAGACCATTTCTGTCAATGCCAATAATGTCATCGATTACTTCTATATTTTAAGAGAAGTCATCGAGGCCTTAAAGGATGTTTTTCTAAAATAAAAAGTTTGAGACTCGGTAAAAAGGCCGGGTCTCTTTTTTATCCCAAGAACCACGGTGGAGGGAAAAATTTCTGGGTAAAGGACTTCTGCTTTGGGTAAAAAAATAAGAGAAATAAAAAGGAAGTGGATTATGGAAAAAGCTTATGAATACGTCGACCAATTTGACGATTTTGTTTTAAGAAAACTAGACGATTATGATGACTTGAAAATCTACCGTTTTAAGGACTTTGACCTTCAAAGAGTCCGGGAACTTTTAAAGTTTAACCAAGAGGCCTTTGGTCCAGATGCCATTGACAAGTTTGCTGCCATCTTTCAAATCTACTATGGCAATATTTTTGTCTTGAAAGAGCACAGGAATGATGCAAAAATATTGGGCATCGCAAACTTCAGCCGGGCCTGGGACGAAAACAAGCTGGCCTATCTTTCAGACTATGCCATTGCAGAAGAAGCCCGGGGCCAATCCATTGGTAAGGAATTTTTAGGGATTGTCCTGGAAGACATCAAAAACCAAGGCTTTCAAAGGGTCCAATTGACAGTAGACCCCGACAACGAGCCAGCCTTGGCCCTCTATGAGTCCTTGGGCTTTAAAAAAGATAAGTTTGTGGAAAAACTATATGGTCCCGGAGAAGACCGCTATATCATGGACCTAGACCTGGACCAATTGCAAAGAGACTAAATTTAAGGGCAGGAACTTTCCTGCCCTGGTTTATTAAGGAGGACAACTTGCAAGACTTGACCATAAGACAGGCCCGGCCCCAAGATGGGGAGAACCTTCTGGCCTTTTTAAAAAAGATAGGAGGAGAAACAGACAACCTCTCCTTTGGACAAGAAGGCCTCCCCCTGTCCATCCAAGAAGAAGAGGCCTATATCCAGTCCATGGCAGACCAGGCCGGGGCCCTTATTTGCCTGGCCTTCAACCAGCAAGACCTAGTGGGTAGCGTCAGCCTCAACCCCCTGCCAGGGAGGATGGGCCATCGAGCAGAAATCAGCCTGAGTGTTTTAAAAGGCTATTGGGGCCAGGGCCTGGGTAGCCGACTCTTAGAAAAAACCCTTGCCTATGCCCGGGACCAGGGCCTGGAATTTATCGACCTGGACGTGGCTGCAGACAATACAAGAGCCATCCGGTTCTATGAAAAATTCGCCTTTAAAAAAATTGCCCGACTGGAAGACTACTTTAAAATCCACGGAAACTACAAAGACTTCTACCGGATGACCCTGGATTTGAGATTAAAATAGGAAGGGCAAGGAGAAAAGGCAAAAAGTTACCTTAAATAGCCCAAAATCAAGAAAAAGCATGGAAAAATGTTCATTTATTTGATAAAATATAGGCATAAAATAAGTGTAAAGGGTTGACAAGCCATGAATGCCTTCAATACAATCCTCAGACAGACAGACAGACAGACAGACAGACAGACAGACAGACAGACAGACTAAGTCTGTCTTATTGTGGTGGACCTTTTCAAATAGGCAAGATAAACTATCTTTCCGATAGTTTGTCCTGCCTATTTTTATTTTAAGCGAGAAACCAGCAGAGAGGAAATCAACATACGGTTTATGCAAGCAGGAAGCTAGCATTTTTTGGCGGAAAAGAAAGGAGAAAAAATGGAAAAGCGGATGAAATTCAGGTCAAGCTGGATCTTTTTTGTGGTCCTAGGCCTGGTCCTGGTCTTGGGTAAGACCAATGTTTTTGCCCAGGCAACCAGTGTCAGTGACTTTAATGGGCTAAAAAAAGCCATATCCGATGGTGTGGAGAATATAACCATAAGCCAGGATATCACAGTGACAAAAAGTCTAGAGATTCAAAAGAATGTAACTATTTCTGGATCCAAGCTAATCTTGGGGGATAGTTTTACCTCGGACCAAATGTTTAAGGTGGGCAAGGATGTAAGCCTGACCCTAAAAAACATTACTTTAGATGGAAACCAAAAGGGGAGACTGATCTATTCCAATGGAGGAATAATAAGTTTAACTAATGGGAAGATACAAAATGGATTCCCAGGTAACCAGGCAGAGGAAAACCCCGGAGGAGGAATCTTTTTACGGGGTGGCTCGTTAACAGCTACAGATACCGAATTCACAGGCAACAAACCTGGAACTAGAGAAGATCTTCCGGCTGGCAAGGGCGATAAAAATGGTGGCGCCATTTATTCTGGAAGCGAAGAGACAGATATTACCATCACTGGCGGAAGCTTTGAAAACAATGAAGTAAAAGCATATGGCCACGGTGCGGCGATTTATCAAGAAAATGGTAGCTTAACTGTTAATGGAACAAGCTTTAAGAATAATAAAGGCCATGTTGAAGGCGGTAATGCCGGGACGCAAGGGGCATGTATCCATACGAGAGACAAAGTAAAAGCTACAATTTCCGGTGTAAATGCTGAAATTGCAAAAGGATTTAACACCGGCGGCTTTTTAAGATCACTGGGAAGCACAGTAAAAGTAAATAAGTCTACTTTTACAATAGCTAATCAAGGCGATGGCTATGGATACAGTGGCGGTGTATTCTGTTTCCAAAACGGCACTAGTGAAGTTAAAGGATCTACTTTTACATGCACTGACTCAAAATTATATCACGCGGGCGGCTTTATAGATATAGTTGGCACTGGCGCTCATGTTATTGATGGTAATAAAATGACAGGTGCTGGAATGGATGAACATAAATTTAAGGCGATAGCTTCTTTTGGTGGAGCTATAAGCGTTGAAGAAGGCGCAAATGCAACAGTTACTATTACGAACAATACAATAACAGATACATCTGCTTCTGATACTGGTGGAGCGATTGCAATCGGAACACATAAAGGTAAAAGCACACCATCAACAGTGACTATGAGCGGAAACACAATTACAAATCCCGGCACATATTATTATGGAGGCCAATATGGTGGAGGAGTATTTGTAGCTCCTGATGCCACAGTTACTATGTCAAAAGACACTATTAAAGATGCAAAATCTTCATATGGTGGAGGCGTTTACAACGAAGGTAAATTAACTATAAGTGGTGGATCATCACTAACAGGTGGTGTCGGTTCAAAACTCGGTGGAGAAATCTATAATAACGGCGACTTAACTATAGACGATGCAACAATCACAGGTAACTTTGTAGGTGGAGCAGCTTGGCAACAATATGCAAGCCACGGCAAAAACTTTGAACTTGGCGGAACAAATATCTACGCTGAAAAAGATGTAACTATAACACCAAAGGCAAATATAACAACTGGCAAAGATGTAAGAGTTTTAGACGGACAATCCAAAATACTTTTAACAGGACCATTAACAAAAGAAATAGATGTCTCCATAAGTGAAGTTGCCGGAGGCAATGAAAAGGCAAAGAGAAAAGTCGGCTATGTTATAGCAGAAGGAAAAGATGACTATAAAGCGACGAAAGCCGATGCAAATTTCTTGCATTATATAGGCAGAACGAATAAAGAAGACGCTAGTCACTATTCAAACCAACCACGAGCTGCATATGCAGATGACAAAAGCACCGGTGAATGGGACTTTGTCCTTGATAAAGACAATAAAAAGGTAGTTCTTGGTCAAAGAGTTAAGCTAATTTATCATGGCAATCTGGGCAAAATCGGCACAGAAGATAAAAAAGAAAAAACGGTCGACGTTTATAAGAATCCGAAATTTTGGGAAGGCCAATTAGAAGAATACAAAGTAACCGATCCGGAATTAGAAGGAAGTAGCTTTATGGGTTGGTATTTCTGGAAAGATGGCGCGAGTGCCGGAGATACTGATGACTCAATTCAAAATATAAAAATACCGGATGATTTAAGAGAAAAATTATTTGATTTCTCAAGAGTAAATTTCCAAAACAATGTAAAAGAGGCTGATCAAATAATTACTCCAAATATTATCCACACTTACGCTGGCTGGTCTCAAAATGTAAGTATACCGGTTTTAAAAGTATGGGTAGACGCTAAAGATAATGAAAAAACTGATGTAACTGTAACATTAAAGGGGGGAGATGAGGAAAAGACTCTTACTTTAACAAAAGCGGAAAATTACTATGGCCAATTTGAAGATCTTCCGGTATTTACAAAATCATACGAGAATAATAAAGAAAAGAATATGAACTTAAAGTTCACTCCTAAGACATATAGCGTTGAAGAAACACCAATAGATGGATTTACTACAAGTTATTCACCTCAAAGTATGATAGCAAATCAAGTGGCGGAAGTAAGTCAATTTGTAGTTACTAATACAAAAGTAAAAACAGGAAGCGTCTATGTAAAATATGAAAAAGAAGACGGGACAGAGTTAGAAGCAAAAAGTGTTGTAAAAAAAGATGCACCGATAGGCGAATCCTACACGACAACACAAAAAGCATTTGAAGGTTACGAATTCTCTAAAATGAAAGATGGATCGGCACCGGCAAACGGAACCGTAGCAGAAGGCGAACTCCACGTCACTTACGTTTACAAAGTAAAAGAGCAACCGAAGCCCAAAACAGGAAGCGTCTATGTAAAATATGAAAAAGAAGACGGGACAGAGTTAGAAGCAAAAAGTGTTGTAAAAAAAGATGCACCGATAGGCGAATCCTATACAACAACACAAAAAGCATTTGAAGGTTACGAATTCTCTAAAATGAAAGACGGATCGGCACCGGCAAACGGAACCGTAGCAGAAGGCGAACTCCACGTCACTTACGTTTACAAAGTAAAAGAGCAACCGAAACCCAAAACTGGGAATGTCTTCGTAAAATATGAAAAAGAAGATGGAACAGAGATAGAAGCAGAAAGCGTTGTAAAAAAAGATGCGCCGGTAGGCGAATCCTACACGACAACACAAAAATCATTTGAAGGTTATGAATTCTCTAAAATGAAAGAGGGATCGGCACCAGCAAACGGAACCGTAATAGAAGGCGACCTTCATGTCATCTATGTATACAAGGTAAAAGAACAACCAGAACCCCCTGTCCAAGAAAGCACAACCAACTACTTGGACCAAGAGGGCAAGAAGATTAGTCCCTCAGACAAGGGAACTCAAAAACCCAAGGACATTCCTGGCTATGAATTTATCAGAACAGAAAAACCATCGGATAAAGTAACCAACCACATCTACAAAAAGATTGTCAAGGACGGGCCACCAAAGATTACTTTTTGGGCCTATCCAACAGAGCCTGAACCAGTGTCTGACAAGGGACTTTTAAACAAGGAAGACCACAAGGCCTACATGTTTGGCTATGATGATGGCAACTTCGGCCCCGAAGACAATATGACCCGGGAAGAAGTGACAGCCATGTTTGCAAGACTCTTAAAAGACTATCCCAGAGACCGTCGCAGCTACCAAATGCCTTATTCCGATGTGTCCAAGAAAAATTGGTCCTACGAAGCCATTGGCTTTATGACAGAAAAAGGCATGGTCAAGGGTTACCAAGACGGAAGCTTCCGTCCCAAGGCGCCCGTGACCCGGGCAGAATTTGCCGCCATGGCCTCCCGCTTTGACCGCCTGATGGGTGGCCAAGACCGGGGCTTTAAAGATGTCAAGTCTAGCCACTGGGCCTTTGAAGCCATCAATTCAGCAGCAGCCAAGGGTTGGGTCAAGGGCTATCCCGACGGGACCTTTAAGCCCGACCAAAAAATCACCCGGTCGGAAGTCGTGTCCATTACCAATATCATGCTGGACCGCTATGCCGACAAGGACTTTGTTCGTAAAAATATCCAGGACATGATCTACTTTAAAGACCTGACCGAAGCCAACTGGGCCTACTTCCCCATTATGGAAGCAACCCATGGCCACGACTACACTAGGAAGGCCTTACAAGAAGAAAATTGGATCCGTCTCAACGGGGAAGAATTTCGCTTTCCCCTTCTATATAGGAAATAAAAAGAGGACCTAGGCCGGAGAAACCCGGCCCGGGACCTGAAAAGAAAGGAAAAAATATGAAAAGACTATTAAGCATCTTTTTGGCAGCAGTCATGCTGCTGGGTGTCATGCCCTGGCAGGTATTTGCTGAGGGGGAACCTAATGTGACACTTTTTGGTCAATGGGTAAATGAATCAACTACAAAAGAAGACACGCCAAAACACTATGAACTTACAGATAAGATAGGTTATGAATTGTATAACAGTGGTTTATTAAGAGGAAAAGCAAAGCAATTCTTAGGCTGGTCTGATAAGGCTCCTGTAGCTAATGGAGTATTAGCAGACGGTGCAAAATTGTTCTCACCTGAAGATACAATTGCAGATGTATTTGGAAGCTCTATACCAAAAGATGCTAAAATTTATGCTGTTTATTATGAAATAAATAAACCTTATGGAGATCCATTGCCTAAAAGTCCATTTGCTTTAGCAGTTCCAGGTCAATTAGCTACTGAAATTACAGATAGAATAAATGCTAACAAGGTAATGATTGATGAGAGTTTAAAAGCTGATGATATTTTGAAGGGTACTGATAACTACAGTGCTGATGGTGTCATCATTGACAAGTACAAAAAAACAGATGACGATAAGACAATTAACGAAGTAGTGTTAAACTCTGAGCTTGAGATGGACTGGGTAGCTGCCATGCTTGCATATAAAAATATAGCGGGAAGTAATCAGATATTACCAATTTTAAGTCGTGATTATGGAGAAAGATTTAAAAATAATGACTTTTCAACTGATGATGGCAAAGCTGCTGGCTATACTCATGTTGACTTAAACATGGACTTTGGAGAAGATGAAGGACTTGTAGTTCCAGACCAATTATTCTTAGAATTTAAAAGTTACTCATGGAGACCACTTTATGCCTTTGGTATTAAAGAGGACGGAACAAAAGATGTATTGAATGGATTGGATGACTATAAAGCTTCAGTAAGTAACAGTGATCCAAGAACGAAATTCAGTGTTAATACTAAGTATAAAGCTGCAGATGGTAAGGATAAAAATTATAGAAAGATTACCATCAGAGTAATATTGAGGCAATGGGATCCAAATGATAAGAATACGGATCGTGGTTTTACAGGAGAAAGAATTCCAGAGTATTCTATCCCAAAGGGACCTCAAGGAACTGTAGCAAGTGAAATTTTATCCAATATGACCTTAAGAGTTTTAGGCTCTGCTGATGGGATTGATAATCAAAATATCGTCAGAATAACAGATGCAAGAGCAAAAGAACTTGCTGATAGTGAAGGAAAAGAAAGTATCACTATAACAGGATCTATTAAGGGATATATGCTTTCATCATTAGGTACACAGCAAGCTGGGAAATTCAAATTTACACTAAAATCTGATGCGGAAATTGATGAAAGTAAGGCGAATGACCTTAAATTATCCTACGTTTACAAGAAAGAAGAACCCAAACCAAACCCCACACCAGACTCCAATATGGCTCCAAAAATTAGCTTCTTTGTCCTTCCAGAAGAGGAAGAAAAAGACACCAGACCCAGGGAAGACCACCTGGCCTATATCTTTGGTTATGTGGACAAGACGGTTCGACCAGAAGGAACCCTAACCCGGGCCGAAGCAGCAGCCATGGTAACCCGGCTTGGAAAGTTAGACCTTTCCGATACCTCCAAGGCAGACTATCCTGACCTTAGGGACAAGGCCTGGTACCTAGGTAACATCAATGCAGCCCTAAGGGCCGGCATGTTGGATACGGATGAAAAGGGAAATTTACGGCCCGACCAACCAGTAACCCGGGCTGAATTTATCAAGATGGTGGCAGCCATTGACAAGGCCGGGGAAGGCAAGGCACCCTTTACGGACATTGCTGGTCACAAGTATGAAAAAGAAATCAACCAAGTTTATAGCAACAAGCGGATTGCCGGCTATAAGGACGGAACCTTTAAACCAGATGCCTTCTTGAGCCGGGCCGAAGCAGCAGCCTTCTTAAACCGGGTCTTTAACCGGGTGGCAGACGATGTGGCCATCCAAGGCTTTGAAGGGTCTATTAAGAAGTTTACTGACCTGGACATCAAGTCCTGGTGCTATTACGAATTGGTGGAAGCCACCAACAGCCATGAATTGGTTCGAAGAAGTGGTAAGGATGCCATGGATCGGACTTTTGAAGACTGGACCCGTCTTTTAAACCAATAAGACTAAAAAACCTGTCGGGAATGATGTGTACCCATAAAACTGGACACAATATTTAATTAATTCGTTGTAGTGGATGCTAACCTATACTTTGTAGGTGGCATCCATTTTGTTTTTGATTGAATTCTTTCGTTATTGTAATAATCTATATACTCCTCTATTGCTCTCGAAAATTCGTCAAAAGAGCGATAGCTCTTTTCATAACCATAATACATTTCATTTTTTAGCCTTCCAAAGAATGTCTCCATAATGGAGTTATCATAGCAATTCCCTTTTCTTGACATGGATTGCTTTATCCCATGTTTTTTAAGCTCATTGACATAATATTTATGTTGGTATTGCCAACCTTGATCTGAATGTAGTATTAAGTTCTTTAGTTTTGGAAATTTTCTAAATGCTCTTCTTAACATAGTAGATATTTGTTTTAAATTAGGACTTAAGGATAAGTCGTAGGAGATAATCTCATTGGTATACATATCAAGTATTGGAGAGATGTAGCATTTACCCCAAGAAAATTTAAATTCAGAGACATCCGTGGTCCATTTTTGTAAAGGTCTATCTGCTTTGAAGTCTCTATTGATTAGATTATCTGCTACTTTACCTATTTTCCCCTGATAGGAGTGGTATTTTTCTTTAGAGCCCTTTCCAAAAAGTTTTCGTTCGTGCATAATCCTTTGTACTTTTTTATGGTTTATGACATAGCCTTGATTTATTAACTCCATATAGACTCTTCGCACTCCATATCTTCCTTTGTGTAGGTGAAAGATTTGGGCTATTTTATCTGCAATCGGACGATTCTTAACTTTTATTTTATCCACTTTATTTAGTTCAAAGTAGTATGTTGACCTCGGCAAATCAATGGCTCTTAAAAGATCCTTTAGTCTGTATCCTTTTTCTTTGAGTTCTTTGACAATCGCTGCTTTTTCGCCTTGAGTTGCGCAGCGTAACGTTCTTCTCTCAAGGCGATCTCTTTTTTTATTATTTCATTCTCAGCCTTCATATATTCATTTTCTGCTCTAAGTCTTATGAGTTCTTCTCTTTCGGATTCATTCAGTTCTTTTGGTTTATGGATATTTTTCTTTTTCATGGTTGTATTTTTAGATTTACGGCCTTTCTTTTTATTCACAAGACCATTATATCCATCCTTTTTATACTTGTTAAGCCATGAATAAAGTTGTCCTTCATTTATTCCATTTTCGATTGCAGTTGCCTTTATTGAATTTCCAGCCAGCACTTTCGACACCATTTCTAATTTTTCATCTGGTGTCCAGTGGATATTATTTCCATGGTTTAAAATTTCTGGGCCATGAAGTTCTTCTAATCTAAACCATTTTCTAATGGAAGCATGAAGGTTTTCTTCTTTGGTCCCATCAGGTGTATCAGGCCATTTCCCTTGCCTATACAACTGTATGCACTCTTTTTTGAANGTGGATGCCTCCCTTTTCTAAATATGCTACTGCCAGTAACTTATTTAGTATATCATGGGAGGCTTTTTTACTTGAAGCTAAAGCTTATTTTCCTACCACCAGCATAGCTGGTGGTTTTTTCATGCTAAAGCGTACAAGAAAAGAGAAAATAAAAAGATTTTTATTTTCCCTCTCTTAGCTTATTTTTCTTGTTTTTCAAAAATTCCAGGCCCTAAGACAGTGGTAATGACTTCAACAGCCCGGTCATAATCTTCAGGACTTACATCTATTTCACAACCATAAATAGAAGACCCCATGAAAAGCCTCATGTAGTTTCCTGACTCATAGTCTTTTAAGGAGTAGGGAATCCCTGCATCTTCCAAGGCCACTGTGGCGATTCCTCTTTCTAAATCACTATAGACATTGATTAAAAATATAAGTTCTTCCATTTTTTCCCCTTTAAAGATTTAAGTTTTTATCCTGGCCCCTGGCCTTGGATAAAATAACAAGTTAACTGTTTTTTGCTGCTGTAATCACTGCTTGGCTAATGAGATAGCGGAAAGACCCCTTTTCCAACTCATGGACCCCCTTTATAGTGGATCCAGCTGGCGAAGTAACTTCATCTTTTAAAACTCCTGGATGTTTTTTACTTTCTTCTAATAATTTTGCTACCCCTTTTAGGGTTTGGGCTAAAAACTCATAACTGTCTTCTCTTTTTAAACCACAATAGACAGCCCCATCGGAGGCTCCTTCAATAAAGAGGTCAATAAAGGCTGGCATACAACCACATAGGGCACAAAAAGCTGGAAATTGATCTTCCTGAATTTCCTTATAGGACCCAAAGGCCATCAGAAGCTCTTGGATATCCTGTCTTTCTTTTGAGTCTAAATCTTGACCAAAGGCCGCTGCTGTCATAGACTCTCCCACTTGGGCTGGTGTATTGGGCATGATCCTCACTAGTTTTTGATGTCCTAAAAGATCTTCCATCTCTCTTAGGCTTTTTCCCATAACCATGGAAATTAAGGGTTTTTGCAGGGAATCTTTTAAGTCTTCCATTAAAGCCTCGAACTGATAAGGTTTGACTCCAATAAAGATATAGTCTGCCTTTTTACAAGCCTCCTGGTTGTCTTGGGTAATTTCTACTTGGTCAAAGACTTTAAACTTCTCTAATTTTTCCAAGCTTCTATTTGATAAAACTAGAGAGTATCCCTTTTGGGCCAAGGCCATGGCGATGGCCCCGCCCATATTTCCAACTCCTAGCATGGCTATTTTTTTATCCATAATCAACCTCCTTAAGAAAAAGTACTTTCTCCAGGGAGAAAGTTACTTTGGTTGGATGGTAATGAGCTCAATGGTTCCATTACTTTCTTTTTCAATTTGGTAGATATAGTATTGGTCTGAAATAAGCTCTCCATTTGCAATTTCGGAACCTGCTTGCTGTAAAAGATAATAGACCAAGCCTCCAATAGACTGGAAGCCATGGCTATCTATATGGTAGTTAAACTGTTGATTAATGGACTCCACCGATGTTGCCGCAGAAAAAATCCCCGCATTGACATCTACATTCATATTTTTCTTCATAATAAAATTTTTGACAAAAAATAGGATGGCAATGGCCACAGACCCAATCAATAGGTCCAACATGGTATCCGATTTAATCAAAAGTTTTCTGGCAATAACAAAGGTAATAAGGTAGATAATATTTTTATCAGAATATGCAATCAGCATCATGATAAATTCCATACCTATCACAAGCATTAGACTATGCTTTAAAAAATCCTGAAAAAGATTTAAAGATAGGTCTGGATCACTGTTTACAATTTTAATAATGTACTTAAATAGGTCTGGAAATGAAAAGATAATGGCCAGTATGACTGTAGCACTAATAATAATTTCCAGAAAATAGATGAGCTTACTTATAAATAATAAATTTTTCTTCTTATTCATAAAAACCCCCTACATATTTGCTGCCCTATAGGCTTCTTTCCTAATCTTTTCCAGGACTTTTTTCTCAATCCGAGATACGGTCATTTGAGAGATGTCTAGCTTTTCTGCAATGGAAACTTGGGTTTTTTTATTGTAGTAGCGGTCAATTAAAATCGTCTTTTCAACGTCATTTAATTTTTCCATGGCTTTTTCAAGAAAATCATTGACCTCAATCTGATTAAAATAAGGCTCTTCTTCCCCAATCAAGTCGGATAAGTTGACTTCCTTGTCATCTCCAGCCCCCTCAAATTTTAAGTCCAAAGAGGTTGGTGAATAAACCTTGGAAGCCTCCATAGATTCCAAAACATCTTCTTGGCTGACATTTAAATAATCGGCAATATCCTTGATTGTAGGAGTTCTTTGATATTCTTGAGCCAGGGTAATCTTGGCGTTGTTGATTTTTTTTGAAAGCTCTTGAATCCTTCTGGGGACCCGGATAGTCCAACCCTTGTCTCGAAAGTATTTTTTTATTTCCCCAATAATTGTAGGAGTGGCAAAGCTTGAAAATTCATAGCCCTTGGAAGGGTCATACCTTTCCACCCCATAGATTAACCCAATGGAAGCCACTTGGAAGATATCGTCATAATCAATCCCCCGATTTGCATATTTTTTAGATAAAATCTCTGCAATATAGAGGTGTTCTTCAATTAATATATCTCTTAATTCTTGGTCCTTTGTCTTTGCATACTCTTGAAACATCTCTTTTCTTTCTTCTTTTGTGAGTTGACGATCCAATTGATCGTATGCTTGTCTATCCATCATTGGTCTGTTTGGATGGACTTTGAAATAACCATGCTTGAATCCTTGTAATCCAGATCATCTGCCAGGGACCGAATAATGGATTCACTCATAAGAGATAGGTCGTCTTCTTTTATTTTTTCTGGATAGGGGCAGGAGATGGCAAAGGAAATTTTATCCTCTCCTAGGGATATTTTTAAAGAAATATCCCCTTGGTCCTCTTGAAGATAATAAGAAAGATTACAGGCCTCTGTTACAATCATCCGTAAGTCTTCAATGGTATCTAAGTCTAAATTTTTTAGACTAGCCAAGTAGGAAGTTGTCAGGCGGGCTACAGGTATATAGTCTTTCTTTCTTGGAAAAGAAAAACTTAAAAGATCAGTCATTTTCTTCTCCTTCAAAAACAAATAGGTTGTCCAATTGGGTAATGGTAAATAATTTTCGAATGGACTTTTTCATCTTACTAATTTTTATTTTCTTATTGTCGTCTTTGCAGAGTTTTAATAAGTAAATAAAAGCGCCCAGGCCTGTAGAATCCATATAAATTAAGTTTTCTGCATTAATTAAAATGTCTGTTTTGTACTTTTCATATTCCCTTTCACCGACTTTTTTAAATTCTGGTGTACTGGTGATATCTAATTCTCCCTTGGGTTTTAAGATTAATAAATTTTGATCTTCGTCATATTGACGGGCAATTTGAAAAGACATAGCTACCTCCTTGTTCAGTTCAATGTATCTTACTTAAGAGTCTTGTTAATTCATCATTCTCCTAAATATTTAGCCACAGAAACAACATTGGAATCCTTGATATTCATTAGTTTTACACCACTAGTGCTTCTTCCTAAAACACTGATATCTTTGGTTTCCAGGCGGATAATGGTTCCAGATTGTGATATCATCATAATTTCATCCTTCTTATCTACAACTTTTGCAGAAACCAAGGGGCCCGTTTTTTTATTAATCTTATAGGTGATTAATCCCTTGCCACCTCTGTTTTGAACCTTATACTTATCCAATTCAGTCATTTTTCCAAAACCATTTTCTGTAATGGCCAAAAGATAGTTGTCTTCTTTTACAATATCCATAGACACAATTTGGTCCTGACTGTCCAAGTTAATAGCCTTGACTCCTTGACCATTCCGTCCAATATTTCTAACCTGGTCTTCTGTAAAGCGAATAGCCATTCCTTCCTTGGTGACTACAATGTATTCATCCCCAGGACAAGATTGACGAACAGTTACCAGCTCATCACCTTCATTTAACTGGATGGCATTGATTCCATTACTACGAATATTTGAATATTCACTAATTAAGGTCTTTTTAATGAGGCCATCCTTGGTAACAAAGACCAAAGAATCTTCTTCTTCAAAAGATTTTACAGGCATCATTTCTTGAATCGTTTCATCTTTTTGGAGGTTAATTAAGTTTACAACAGCTGTTCCTTTAGCTGTACGACCGGCTTGGGGAACTTGGTAGGCCTTTAAGCTGTAAACCCTCCCCTTATTTGTAAAGAATAAGATGGTATCGTGGGTGGAAGTAATGTAGAGGTTGGAAACAAAGTCTTCATCCCGACGAGTTAGGGCAGAAATTCCCTGTCCTCCCCGTCTTTGTGGCTTATAAGTTCCTTCCGGCATCCGTTTAATGTAGCCAAAGTTTGTCATGGTAATGACGACATCTTCTTCTTCAATCAAATCTTCATCTTCCAATTCTCCTTGGAAGGGTTCAATGACTGTCCGTCTTTCATCCCCATACTTGTTTTTAATTTCTTCCAATTCTTCCTTAATAATGCCAATAAGGATTTTTTCACTGCCTAGGATTTCCTTATACCAGGTAATGCTCTTTAAGAGGTCTGCATATTCTATTTCTAAATTTTCCCTAGACAGACCGGTTAAACGACGAATTCTCATGTCCAAGATAGCTTGAGACTGGACGTCTGTTAACTGGAATTCTTCTTCCATCTTATCCTTGGCCTCTTGGTCATTTTTTGATCCTCGAACAATTTCAATAATCCGGTCAATATTGTCAATGGCTATTTTTAAACCCTCTAAGATGTGGGCTCTCTTTTCTGCCCGGTCTAGGTCAAATTGTGTCCTGCGAGTTACTACATCTTTTTGGTGGTCCACATAATGGCCAATAAGTTCTTTTAAATTTAAAACCTTAGGAACCCCATTTACCAGGGCTAAGTTGATAATACCAAAGGTACTTTGAAGTTGGGTTTGCTTGTAGAGGTTGTTTAAAAGAACATGGGGATTGGCATCTCTTTTACATTCGATGACAATCTTAATCCCATCCCGACCTGATTGGTCGGCAATATAAGAAATTCCGTCTATTTGTTTGTCCTTAACAAGGTCGGCAATTTTCTTAACTAAAGAAGCCTTGTTTACCTGGTAGGGAAGTTCTGTAATCACGATAGCATGGCGGTTTTTTAACTTTTCTATTTCAGCCACTGCCCGCATAATGACCCGGCCTCGACCAGTTTCATAGGCTTCCTTGATTCCAGATTTGCCCATGATTTGTCCACCCGTTGGAAAATCTGGTCCCTTGATGGATTTCATCAAGTCTACAATTGAAATGGATGGATCATCTAAATAGGCTGTAACCCCATCAATCACTTCATTTAAGTTGTGTGGGGCCATATTGGTTGCCATCCCAACGGCAATCCCTGTAGACCCATTTACCAGTAGGTTTGGAAAACGAGAAGGTAAGACGGTGGGTTCCTTCATTTTTTCATCATAGTTTAAACCAAATTCTACTGTATCCTTGTTGATATCCTTCAACATTTCTTGGGCCAAGTCTGTCATACGAACTTCTGTATACCGCATGGCTGCAGCACTATCTCCGTCAATAGACCCAAAGTTCCCCTGTCCTTCAACCAACATATAGCGGGTATTAAAGGGTTGGGCTAGACGGACTACGGCATCGTAGATAGCTGTATCCCCATGGGGGTGAAATTTACCCATAACAAAACCAACCAGGTTGGCTGATTTCACCGTAGGTTTATCTGGTGTCATCCCTTCCAAATGCATCCCATAGAGAATTCTCCGGTGGACAGGCTTTAAACCATCCCTTACATCTGGGAGTGCCCGACTGACAATAACACTCATGGAATAGTCCAGATAGGCCCTTTGCATTTGTTTTTCAAGGATTACATCATTAATCGTCTCTTTCATGTGTTCAAATTCTTCCACAAAGTCCCTCCCTTCTAAGCATCAATATTTTCTGCATAAACTGCATTTTCTTGAATAAATTCACGTCTTGGCTTGACATCACTTCCCATAAGCATGGTAAAGACTTCATCTGCCTCTTGGGCATCTTCAATTCCCACCCTTAAAAGAATTCGATGTTCTGGATTCATGGTGGTTTCCCAAAGTTGGTCTGCATTCATTTCACCAAGACCCTTGTAACGGCCGATTTTATATTTATTGTCTCGACCTAAATCAGCCATAACTCTCTTTAATTCATCATCGCTATAGCAGTAGCGAATGACCTTGGACCCTCTCTTGATCCCATAGAGGGGTGGTTGGGCTACATAGACATGACCTCCTTCAATGAGTGGTCTAAGGTATCTAAAGAAGAAAGTAAGGAGCAGGGTTTGGATATGGGCCCCATCTACGTCGGCATCAGTCATGATGATAATTTTTCCATATCTTAATTTTTCAATATTAAATTCAGATCCTACTCCGGTACCAAAGGCTGTAATCATGGCCTTGATTTCATCTGAATTTAATATCCTATCCAATCTGGCCTTTTCAACATTCATAATCTTCCCTCTTAGTGGGAGGATGGCCTGGGTCATGTGGTCCCTGCCTCCCTTGGCGGAACCTCCTGCTGAGTCCCCTTCCACTAGAAAGATTTCTGTAACCTTGTTATCATCCAATTGGCAGTCTTGTAATTTTCCTGGAAGGACTGTCGAATCTAAGATAGACCGTTTCCGGGTTAAGTCTCTGGCCTTTCTGGCTGCTTCCCTGGCCCTTCTAGCTGATAGGGCTTTTTGTAAAATTGCCTTACTGATCTTGGGATTTTCTTCCAAAAAGGTCTCTAGATTTTCAGTAACTACAGCATCGACAATTGTTCTAGCCTCGCTGTTTCCAAGCTTTGCCTTGGTTTGTCCTTCAAATTGTGGTTGGGGAAGTTTTACACTGATAATCCCTGTAATCCCTTCCCGAACGTCTTCTCCAGACAGGTTTTCTTCTTTTTCTTTAATTAAATTATATTGACGGCCATATTCATTAATGGACCTGGTTAAGGCAGATCGAAAACCGGATAGGTGGGTTCCACCTTCTTCTGTATGGATGTTGTTGGCAAAGGTTAAAATATTTTCTGAATAGGAATCTGTATACTGCATGGCTACTTCTACAGAAATTCCTTCCTTGACCTGTTCCATGTAGATAACTTCTTGGTGGACAGGCGTTTTTTTCTTGTTTAAAAACTCAACAAAGCTTTTAATACCACCTTCATAGTGGTAGGTTTCTTTTCTCTCTGTTTCCCTTTGGTCTTCAAAAACGATTTTGACTCCCTTGTTTAAAAAGGCCATTTCTCTAAAGCGCTTGGCTAAAACTTCATAGGAAAATTCTGTGGTTTCTGTAAAAATTTCCTCATCAGGACAAAAAGAGATTTTAGTTCCATGCTCTTCTTTTCCACAAGTGCCAATTTCCTTAAGCTTAGTTAAGGTATCTCCCTTGGAAAATTCTTGTTGGTAGATTTTTCCATCTCTTTTAACTGTTGCAATCAAGTGTTTGGACAAGGCGTTAACAACACTAACCCCTACCCCGTGAAGACCACCACTAACCTTGTAGGCTCCATTATTGAACTTTCCTCCAGCATGAAGGATGGTCAAGACGGTTTCTACGGTTGATTTACCTGTTTGGGGATGGATTTCCACTGGAATCCCAGAACCGTTATCTATAATAGAAACCCAATTGTCTTTTTCTAGTTGAATTTGAATGGTATCACAAATTCCAGCTAGGGCCTCGTCAATGGAGTTATCCACTACTTCATAGACGAGGTGGTGGAGTCCCTTGGGTCCTGTACTACCTATGTACATACCTGGTCTTTTTCTTACAGGTTCTAGCCCCGTCAGTACTTGAATATCACTTGCTGAATAATTTCTTTTATTCTCGGTCATAACCGCCTCTATTCCTCCTTACTAAGAAAACAATTTATTTTGATTAATCGAATATACACTTGAATCTGGAACAATCTTTTGAATTTGTACCACCTGGTCTGTTGTGGTGATAAAGGTTTGACATGTGCCAATGGCATCTAGAAAGAGCTTTTTTCTTTTTTGGTCAAGTTCTGAAAAGACATCGTCCAGCAATAAAACAGGCTTTTGCCCAGCCTCCCTTTCGATATAAACTACTTCAGCTAATTTAAAAGATAGGAGAACACTTCTTTGTTGACCTTGGCTGGCAAAATCTTTGGCTTCCTTGTTGTTGATATAGATTTTTAAATCATCTCGATGGGGTCCAAAGCTGGTCCGCCTTAAATTTAAGTCATTTTCTAAAGACTGATTAAAAGCTTCTTGGTAGTCTCTTTTCATGTTTTCCAAAGAAGTTTGGTAGGAAATTTTTGTTTCATAACTTAAATCAAGTTTTTCTCTTTCATAGCTTATGAAAAAATGGTATTTTTTTGCATATTTTTTAAAAGATTCTAGACTTTCATAGCGTTTTTTTATAATCCGACTCCCTAGGTCCACTAATTGGTCCTGGTAAACTCTTAAAAGACTCGGATCTTGATTCTTTTTTAATATGATGTTTCTTTGAAACATTACTCTATTGTATCGACGCAGGAGAATTTCATAAGAAGGGTCCACCTGGTCTATCAAGTTGTCAATGAAGTCCCGTCTTAGGTTGGGTCCTTCTTTGACCATATTTAAATCTTCCGGGCGAAACAAGACACAGGGACTTTTTTCACTATATTGACTGATATTGGATATGGCTTCCTCATTAATCCTTATTTTTTTTGGATTATGCTGAGAAATTTTAACTTCATAAATATAGTCAAAGCCAAACACTTCAATCCTTCCCCGGACAAAGGATTGGTCCTTATTAAAACTAATAGCTTGTTTTTCCGAATTGGTCCTAAAACTCTTGGCTCTTAGTAAAAAATAAATGGCTTCCAGGAGGTTAGTCTTTCCCTGGGCATTTTGTCCATAAAAGATATTCATTTGTTGATTGGGTTGAAAGTAAATATTTTCATAGTTGCGGAAATTAACCAGTTGAATATCTTTTACAAACATAATCCACCTACTTAATTAAAAGTTCTTGGCCCTCTAAAAAAACCCTGTCTCCTGCCAGTAGTTTTTTTCCTCTGCGGTATTCAACTTCCCCATTGACCATAACTTGGCCCTCTTGGATCAGTAGTTTTGCATGGCCTCCACTTTGGACCAGGTCTCCCAATTTTAAGGCTTGGTCCAAGCGGATAAAATCATCTTTCAGTTCAATTATCTTTTCCATTATTGACCGGCCAAACGAACAGGAAGAACTAGGTATATATAGCCACTTTTTTCACTACTTTCAATAATACATGGATTTACTGAATCAATAAAATGGCAGATAATTTCCTCTTCTTGAATGGCCTTGACTCCTTCCAATAGATATTTGCTATTAAAAGCTATTTTCAAGCCTTCTCCTTCTGTAGTACATGGGATCAATTCGTGGACATCCCCAATGTCTGAATGGGATTCTATTAAGATTTCATTAGCAGATATGTCTAATTTAACCAAGTTTGATCTTTCTTCCTTGGCTAGAAGGTTGGCCCTTTCCAAGCCTTGAACGAAGTCTTGACGCTTTAATTTAACATTAATCTTGTGGTCATTGCGAACCAACCCTTGGTATTGGAAAAACTCTCCATTAATGAGTTTTGAAACAAAGATCGTGGATCCCAGGTCTATTTTTATATAGTTATCTGCTAATTCGATTAAAATCGTATCTAAAGAATCATCTAAAAGCCGAACAATTTCTGTACAGGCCCTTGCTGGAACAATAGCTTGAATCTCTGCATCCGATTGGATTTCCAATTCATTCAGAGCCATCCTATAGCCATCTAGGGCAACAAAGCTCATCTTTCCTGGTTTGCAATCCAACAAGACACCTGTTAGGGCCATTCTTAAATCATCTAAGCTTACAGCAAAGCTTGTAGACCTTAAAGAATCCACCAGACTTTCTCTAGCTAGTTGAATTTTTACAGGATCATTGATTTCTGGCATTTGTGGAAATTCTTGGGTAGATTGCCCCATGATATTAAATTCAGATTGTTGGCAACGGATGTTTAAATTATGTTCTGTCAAGGTTAAGTAGATTGTTGCTGAGGGAAGTTTTCGGATAATGTCTCCAAATAGTCTGGATCCTAAGACGATTTCTCCTTCTTCTATAACCTTGGCTGCTACTGTGGATTGGATGGAAATTTCTCCATCTGTCCCCATAAGTGTGATTTGATTATTTTCAGCTTTAAAGTATATACCTTCTAATATAGGAAGGGGAGTTCGTCCAGAAATAGCTTTTTGGACGGTATTAATAGGACCTATGAGGTCTTGTTTATGGATTTCTACTTTCATGGCTTGCTCCTTATAGATAATAGATAAGATATAGTATTAGTAGTAGGGGATGTGAATTTGTGGATAAGTGACTTTTCCAAGCTTGTTTGAAGAAGGATTTCTTGTTCACAAATTGTGGATATTCTTTGGATAAGACCTAACTTATTCACAAGTCTCCTTTTACCTCTCGGATCATTTGATGGATTTTTGCATTTAAAGAAGGATTATTTTCCACATCTTCAGATATTTTTTCATAGGCATGGATAACAGTGGAATGGTCCCTTCCTCCAAAAGTTTCCCCAATTTTTAAAAGGGAAAGATCTGTGTATTGACGGCTCATATACATGGCGATTTGTCTAGGATAAGCAATAGATCGAGTTCTCTTTTTTGAATCTAGGTCTTCTAAGGACACGTTGTAATGCCTGGAAATGACCTTTTTAATGGCTTCAGGAGTAATGGGTTTAGTCGTTTGTTCCCGGTAAAGGTCCTTTAGGGCTAAAGAGGCAGTTTTTATACTGATAGTTCCTGTAGTTAGCCGGCTATAAGCCGTAACCCGAGATAGGGCTCCTTCCAATTCTCGAATATTGCTTTGGACTTGCTCAGCAATAAAGTTAATGACATCATCAGGAACTTGAAATCCTTCAGCATCTGACTTTTTCCTGAGAATGGCAATTCGAGTTTCTAAATCCGGTGGAGCAATGTCAACTACAAGACCTCCAGCAAACCTGGATATAAGGCGACTTTCCAGCTTAGGAATGGTATTTGGTGGTTTATCAGATGTTAAGACAATTTGTTTATCAGCGGCATAGAGTTCATTGAAGGTATGGAAAAATTCTTCCATAGTGGTTTCTTTATCAGCAATAAATTGGATGTCATCAATTAATAAAAGATCCATGCTCCGATATTTATGGCGAAAATGTTCGTTTTTATTGGTCCGGATGGAATTGATAAATTCGTTGGTAAATTGTTCGCTGGTTACATAGAGGACCTTTTTTTCAGGGTCTCGATCCAGGACAAAGTGGCCAATGGCATGCATAAGATGGGTTTTTCCAAGCCCCACTCCACCATAGATAAAAAGTGGGTTTGCATTGGCTTTTTCCAGACTATCTGCTACAGATACACTGGCTGCGTGGGCAAATTCATTGGACTTGCCTACAACAAAGGTATCAAAGGTATATTTGGGATTCAAACGGCTTCTTTCATATAATTGATCCTGGGAGCTGGTTTGAAAAGAATTGTATGGGGCATCTCCAACCAGGAACTTAAAGTTCAATTTTTTTTCGGTAAGGCGGTTGAAAATATCCACCATATAGCGGTGGTAGGACTCATTATTACAGATATGGTCTCCAATAAAAGAGGTTGGGGTATTGATGTAAAGAGTATCATTTTCAAGCTTTATAGGAGACAATTGTTTAAAAAAAGTATCATAGGTTATGGGTGAAATTTCAGTTTTTTGAAGTTCACTGAGAAAATTTCCCCACAAGTGAAGTAAATCTTGGTTCAAGGTATTCCTCCTAAAAATTATCCACAACAACCAAAATACTAGAAAAAATGAAGATAAACTTACCCACACTTGTGGAAAAGCTGTGTCAAAAAGAAATATCCACAGTGTACACAATGAAAGGTTGTGGATATTTCTCAGACGTAATTGTAGATATTGTTTAGAAATGTAATAAAAAAAGTTAAAACTTATACACATTTTATTCACATTTTGTGGATAAATAAAGATATACACAGTCTTTTATTTTATCCACAGATATGTGTATATTATACTTGATATCCACATAGATATCAACAAAGTTTCCACATATAGAGGCTTTATATCTTTTCTTAAAAAGATTAAATAAAATATAGTGAGAGATTTTATCTTTCAAATGCCCAAATAGATCCATTTAAGAATCTTGTTGCAGTTATAACTCCTAATTTATTAACAGAACATCTTTCGTTTTGATCTTTATAATCTAAAACAAATTTAAAAACAAAACCCATTAAGGCACCCATACATTGACTTTCACTAGCTGTAAAATCTCTTTCTGGCGTACATCTTCTTTCATAAATCGTAAGTAAAGATTTTACTGGAGGAACACCCATATCATTTGCAAAAACAATATTTCCTAAGCTGATGGGATCTTTAATAGTTTCTAAACAGAAATCCCAAAATTCTCCTGAATCAACAAAATTAGTTGCACCCTTGTAGGTTTTTGCAAAATTACTGTTAATTTCATCGATAATTTGACTTGTTTTGATAGTTTTCATTTTAAACCTCCTAAAAATATATAAACAGAAAACATAACAACACAAAATTATGACATACAATAATTTGTGTGTTATAATCTTACCCACCCTATTTTATTTTAAACAGATAATTTAAAAAATTTTAGAAAAAGTATAAAAAAAGAAAATTTCTTGACATTTAGCCCTTCTGACCATATAATTCTAATAGTGTATTTAAATCTAGGTATGTGTTAGGAGGTGCAACAGTGAAGAGAACTTACCAACCTAAAAATAAACAATATAAAAGAGAACATGGTTTTAGAAGAAGAATGAGAACTCGTTCTGGTCGTGCTATTCTTAAGGCTCGCCGCAGAAAAGGTCGTAAAAGACTATCCGCCTAATGAAAAGTCCTAATTTTTTAAAAAAGGATGGCGACTTTAGCAGGGTTTATAGAAGAAAAAGGACATCAGGAAACCGCAGTTTCGTTTTTTATCAAAAGAAGAATAACTTGGGCTACACACGGATTGGATTTTCAATTAGCAAAAAGGTGGGAGGCGCTGTTGTTCGAAATCGGATAAAAAGGCAGCTGAGGGAGATTTATCGTCAAAGGCTTAACAAAATCAAACCAGGCTATGACTTAGTTTGTGTGGTAAAAAAAGGAGTAGACCAATTGACCTACCAGCAATTGGAATCCTCTTTTGACCACCTATTAAAGATTTCAAAACTAAAAATAGGATGATAGGATGAACCGTATTTGTTTAAAATTAATCCGTTTTTACCAGAAATACCTATCCCCTACGATTTTTGCAGGAGCCCACTGCAGGTTTCAACCTACTTGTAGTGAATATGCAAGGCAGGCTTTTGAGAAATATTCCTTTAGCAAGGCCTTGATATTAACGATAAAAAGAATTCTAAAGTGTCACCCCTTCCATCCGGGAGGGTATGACCCTCTACCCTAGAAGGAGGATTTTAATTTGATAAGTTTCATAGCAACAATACTGGGGCAGGTGCTTTTTCACATCTACCGGTTACTTGAAACGATAATACCTCAGGAACCTAATTCCATCAGCTTTTATGCTTTGGCTGTTATCATTACAACAATTATCTTTAAGTTTGCCTTGTTGCCCTTAAACATAGCGCAAACAAAAAACCAAAGAAAAATGGCTGAATTACAACCTGAAGTACAAAAATTACAACAAAAATATAAGAATGACCAGCAAACACTTGCTTTAAAAACCCAACAACTCTATAAGGAAGCAAACCACAATCCCTTAATGGGTTGTTTGCCACTACTTATTCAGTTTCCTATTATCATTTCATTCTTTTACATATTCAGA
Organism: Urinicoccus timonensis; assembly: GCF_900232945.1. Taxonomy (GTDB): domain Bacteria; phylum Bacillota; class Clostridia; order Tissierellales; family Peptoniphilaceae; genus Urinicoccus; species Urinicoccus timonensis. The sequence continues at coordinate 313,265 of NZ_OCTU01000001.1, read as the reverse complement.
GATCCTCAAAAGTACGCCTTTACCGATCCTAGTATGTATCAAAGCATGGCCAAGAACTTTTTCTATTTAACCAACCTAGAAAATGTTGACCGGACCATGATTTTACCCTTTATCGCTGCAGGATTAACTCTTGGAACATCTTTGTTGATGCAAAAAATTCAAGCCAAGACCAATCCTCAAGCCAAGCAAATGGCTGACCAACAAGGTATGATGAAAATGATGCTCTATATGGGGCCAGTAATGATTTTATTTGCAGGACAACGTCTTGCAGGAGGAATTGCTCTTTATTGGTCAGTAAGTAATGCTTTTACACTAATCCAACAACTTATCAGCTATAAGAGCATTGATGATGCTGAAGAAGAAGCTCTTCAAGAGGCCAAGGAAAAGAAAGAAAATCGAAAGAATAAGTAAGGCAATTTAAGGACGATTCTATAATGAGGTGACTAGAATGAGTTATGTCATAACCAGTGCAGATTCAGTTGAAAAGGCCATAGAAGATGGACTTAAAAAGTTAAATACCACTCGAGACAAGGTCGAAGTTGAGATTTTACAGGAAGCCTCCAAGGGCTTTTTGGGTTTAATTGGTTCAAAGGAAGCAACGGTAAAACTAACAACTATTGTGGATCCAAAAAACCTGGTCCGGTCCATTTTACAAGATGAGGAACTGGATGAAATTGAACCCCTTGAGGAATCTCAAGATTCTTCCCAAGAGTTTTATGAGGACAAAAAGGTAGATGAAGAAGTTTGCCAAGAAGCTCCTAAAGAGCCTGAAACTTCAGTAAAAGAAAACTCAAAACAAATGACTTATCAAGAAAAGGAAGAAAAAATTCTTCTTTTTGTGGAAAAATTAAGTCAAGTTTTTGATTTAGAAATGGATACCCGTATTGAGGAAAAGGAAGAATCCTTAGAAGTGGAAATCTTGGGAGATGAAAATAAGTTAGGTATTGTGATTGGAAAACGAGGAGTAACCTTGGATGCCATCCAATACTTGATGACAAGAATGGTAAATAAGGACCAAGATGAATACACAAGGGTGCTTTTAGATACCAGTAATTATCGAGCAAAACGTGAAAAAACTTTGGTATCTTTAGCAGAAAAAACGGCCAACAAGGTCCTTAAAACAGGTCGAAATATCCGTCTCGAACCAATGAATGCAGCTGAGCGTAGGATTATCCACTCAGCCTTACAAGACAAAGAAGGAATTATGACTTATTCCGAGGGACGAGATCCTTATCGACGGGTAACCATTCAAAAACAAAGAGACTATGATTAAAGACCTTCCTTTTGGAGGTCTTTATTTTAATTAGAAATAGAAAGGAAATCGGATTGAGCGAAACAATTGCAGCAATATCTACAGCAACGGGACCAGGCGGTATAGGGATTGTTCGGTTAAGTGGAGACCAAGCCTTAGAAATTGGACAAAAAATGTTTCAAACAATAGATCGAAAGCCCTTGGATTTAGATAAAAACAGGCTTCTCCAATACGGACATATTATGGATAGTAACCAGGTCATCGATGAAGTCTTAACTGTATCAATGAAGGGACCTGGGACTTATACCCGGGAGGACATGGTGGAGATTTATTGCCATGGGGGACGGATTGCCCTAAGCAAGGTCTTAGACTATGCTCTACGCTTGGGAGCTCGAATGGCAGAGCCTGGGGAGTTTACTAAAAGAGCCTTTTTAAATGGTCGTTTGGACTTATCCCAAGCAGAATCTGTTATAGATTTAATTGAAGCCAAGTCCAACCAGGCATATGAACAAGGTTTACTTCAATTAAGTGGTGCCTTGGGTCAAGAGTTTAGGGAAATTGAAGATAAGTTAATGGAAGTAACGGGTTTGATTGTGGCAAATATTGATTTTCCGGAAGATGATATTGAACTTTTAAACCGGGAGAAATTTCAGGAGCTTGCTCAAGATCTCTTAGACAGGGTGAACCACCTAATCCAATCAGCCTCTCGTGGAAAAATGCTCAAGGATGGAATCAAGACCGTTATCGTGGGTAAACCCAATGTAGGCAAGTCTTCTCTCTTAAATGTCCTATTAAAGGAAGACCGGGCTATTGTAACAGACATTCCTGGAACAACTCGAGACTCCATTGAAGAGTATATCAGCCTAGATGATGTGGTTCTCCATATTATTGACACAGCAGGTATCCGACAAACTGAGGACAAGGTTGAAAAGATAGGGGTGGAAAGATCCGTGGCGGCCATGGACCAAGCAGATATTATCCTGGCCTTGTTTGACCAATCCAGACCCCTGGACCGAGAGGATCAAGACTTAATGGACCTTTTAAAGGATAGAAAGGTCCTTTACATCCTTAATAAAAGTGATGAAAAGGGAAAATGGGACCAAGACTTCAAAGACTTTTTCCAAGGCAAGGAGACTTTTTCCATCAGTGTTTTAAATAAAGAGGGAATCCAGGACCTGGAAGAGGCTTTGAAAAACATCTATTATGATGGGCAAGTGGACGTCCAGGGCTTGGCCGTAACCAACTTAAGACAGTTAGATGCTCTGAGACGGACCAAAAAGAGTATTGAGGCCATTAAGGATGGGGTTGAAATGGATGTTCCTATGGATTGTATTGAAGTGGACGTTAGAGAAGCCTTAAATTCTATTGGAGAAATAACAGGTCAAACCGTAACGGAAGATATTTTAGACCGGATCTTCCATGATTTTTGCATAGGAAAGTAGGAAATAGATGGGCAAAGTACGACAATTTGAAGCAGGAAACTATGATATAGTGGTAGTTGGTGCTGGCCATGCAGGAACTGAGGCAGGTTTAGCCGGAGCTAGAATGGGTTTAAAAACCCTAATCCTGACCCTCAACTTGGATTCCTTGGTGGCCATGAGCTGCAATCCAAATATTGGAGGGACTGGCAAGGGACACTTGGTAAGAGAAATTGATGCCCTAGGGGGTGAAATGGCTGTCAATATAGACAAGACCTTCATCCAAAGCAGGATGCTCAACCTATCCAAGGGACCTGCTGTCCATAGCTTAAGGGTTCAAGCGGACAAGAGAAGATACCATGAGGAAATGAAAAAAACGGTAGAGGAGCAAGAAAATTTGGACCTGGAAGAGGGAGATGTGGCAGAAATCCTAGTGGAAGACCAACAAATTCAAGGGGTTGTTACCACTACTGGAGCCACCTATCGGACTTCTTGTGTAATCCTATGTACAGGAACCTATCTAGGAGGCCGTATTTATATGGGAGAATTAAACTATCCCTCAGGTCCTATAGGAATGAAGGGGTCCTATGAATTAACCCCCTGCCTAGAAAAACTGGGTCTTCCCCTAATGAGACTAAAAACAGGGACCCCAGCCCGGGTTCACAGGGATTCCATTGATTTTTCCAAAATGGAAATCCAAGAGGGAGACAAGGATTTTGAGTCCTTCTCTTTTATGAACATTGACAAGGACTTAGATGTGGACCAAGTCCCCTGTTATCTGACCTATACGACAGAAAAGTGCCACCAAATTATTCGTGAAAACATCAACCGAGCAGCTATGTACTTGGGAGATATTGAAGGAACAGGACCACGTTACTGCCCTTCCATCGAGGACAAGGTTGTGCGCTTTGCTGACAAGACGGCCCACCAGGTCTTTATTGAACCCGAAGGATTGACAACGAAAGAAATGTATGTCCAAGGGGTTAGCTCCTCCCTGCCAGAAGAAGTGCAAAAACAGCTCTATAGGGAAATTATCGGTCTTGAAAATGTGAAGTTTATGCGGGATGCCTATGCCATTGAATATGATGCCATTGATGCAACAGTTTTAAAACGATCTTTAGAGCACAAGGATATTCAAGGACTCTTTTTTGCAGGACAAATCAACGGAAGCTCTGGCTATGAAGAAGCAGCCTGCCAGGGTCTTATGGCGGGAATTAATGCAGCTAGAAAGATTCAAGGTAAAGAAGCCCTAGTCCTAGACCGGTCTCAAGCCTATATAGGAGTATTAATTGATGACCTGGTTACCAAAGGGACCAAGGAGCCCTACCGGATGATGACATCCAGGGCAGAATACCGGCTGACCCTAAGACAGGATAACGCAGACTTACGATTAACAGAAATAGGACATGAGATTGGCCTGGCTAGCCAAGACCGCTACGAAAGAATGCTAGACAGGCAAGACCAAATAAAAAAAGAGTTGGAAAGATTAAGCAAAATTAGGGTCAACCCAACCCAAGAAAACAACAAGCTCTTGACTGAATTAGGGTCTACCCCCTTGAAAAATGGACTTACCCTAGAAGAAGTTATTCGCAGGCCTGAGCTAGACTATGATAAAACCAAGGTTTTTGATCCGGCCAGGACAGACTTAAGAGCAGATATTAAAAAGCAAGTAGAGATTCAAATTAAGTACAAGGGATATATTGAAAAACAAGCCCAACAAATAAGACAAGTAAAAAAATTGGAAAACAAACCCCTTGCTCTGGACTTTAACTACCAGGAAGTGCAGGGATTAAGAAACGAAGCCAAGGAAAAACTTGCAAAAGTCAGACCGGAAACCTTGGGACAAGCCAGTCGAATTACAGGGGTTTCCCCTGCAGACATCAATGTCTTGTTGATTCATTTAGAAAGTAAAAAGAGGTCAAAACATGTTTAAGCAAGAAATTGAAAAAATGGGTCTGGAATCCTGTTATGAAGGCTTTGAAGACTTTAAAGGCCGAGTTTTAGAAAAAAACAAGGTTATGAACCTAACGGCCATTACAGAAGATGAAGAATTTAACATCAAGCACTTCTTAGACTCCCTTTCCCTTTTAAAATTAGAAGAAATCCAAGGAGCCAAAAGAATCCTTGATTTGGGAACCGGAGCAGGTTTTCCAGGAGTTCCATTAAAAATAGCCAAAAAAGACCTAGATATAACCCTCCTGGACTCCCTGAAAAAAAGAATTGATTTCTTAAATGAAAGCATAGAAGACATGGGTCTAGAAGGCATCCGGGGAATCCACGCCAGAGCAGAAGAGCTTTCCCGCAAGGATGACTATAGAGAGGCCTTTGACTTGGTGACTTCCAGGGCAGTAGCCAACCTAGCCACCCTATATGAGTATTGCCTTCCCTTTGTGAAGGTTGGGGGCTATATGGTAGCCATGAAAGGTCCTGACATTGAAGGAGAGCTAAAAGAAGGGCAGGCTGCCCTTAAGGCTTTGGGAGGAGAGCTTGTTGAGGTGAAAAAGGTAGACCTACCTCAAGACATAGAGCACACTCTTGTCTTAGTAAAAAAAGTAAAAGCAACTCCAAAAAAATACCCTAGGGCTGGAGGAAAACCTCGTAAAAACCCTATTGGCCTATGATTTGGATTTTTTACCTAGCCTTGGCCCTGGGCAACCTCTACATTTTCTATCAAAGCAAGAAGTTTTGGCAACTAAGTTTCTTATTAATCTTGGCAACTAGCTACTTAGCCACCACTAAGGCTTTCAAAAGTCTTCCCTTTGCAGGCCGTTTATTAATTTTCCTTTTGGGCCTGGCAGGACTTGGATACTTCCTCTACCAACTAAACAAGGATTATAAAGTAAAAAAACTGGAAGCTCGACGTCAATCCAGGCAAAAAAAACAAGAAGAATAAAATGTTCCACGTGGAACAAAAGGCAACTTGGACACAGTTGCCTTTTTTAATGCGAATAAAATATAAAATAAAAGACAAGTGCTTATAAAAAACAAAAATGTTCCACATGGAACATTTTTGTTAAATTTACAACTAAGAAGAAAACAAACTTTTGCTTAAGATTGCTTGTTGAAAGTACCCTGGTCTATGTTATAATAAAAAATACTAAGATATAGAAAGTGAGTAAAATCATGGATGAATTAAAACAAAGAATTATACAAGAATTTGTTCCGGGCAAGCAAGTAACTATCGCCCATGTTATCGCAAACCCAAAAAGAGATATTTATACAAAGCTAGGACTGACTGAAGAAACAAATGGAGCCATTGGAATTCTCACCATTACCCCAGGAGAAGCAACCATCATAGCAGCAGACGTTGCATCAAAAAGTGCAGGAGTCAATATAGAATTCATTGACCGTTTTTCAGGAGCCCTATTAATTACTGGGGACGTTTCTTCTGTTGAAGAATCTCTCCAAAATGTAATTTCAACCTTGGAATCTGTCCTTCACTTTACCCCCACAACAGTAACGAGGTCATAATGGATAAAAAAATCATGTTAGTAGGGAAAACTCGTACTGGGAAAACAACCTTGATCCAACATCTTTTATATGGAGAGGCACAATATAAGAAGACCCAGGCCATTGAGTTTCTTGAAAACTTCATTGATACCCCAGGGGAATATATAGAGCTTCCAACTATGTACCATGCTCTATTAATTACAAGCTATGAGGCGTCGATTATCTTATTTTTAATTGATAGCCAAGAAAAGAGCTCTGTTTTTCCACCAAATTTCGCCCAAGCCTTTAATCGAGAAGTTATAGGAGTCGTCACTAAGCTAGACTTAGGTGGAGACTATGAAAAGGCAAAAGACCAACTTATTAAGGCGGGAGTGAAGGAAGTTTTTCCAATCAACTATGACGATCCATCGACTGTTCAAGCATTGAAAGACTATTTATGGGATAAAAGTAAAAAATAAAGAGATATGAATCAATTTATAAACAAAAATTAAAGGGGTTTATATATGGAAACAACCGTAGTAGTGGCTGAAGATGAACTAATTACACGGATGGACCTGGCAGAAATTTTAAAAGGAGCAGGCTATAAGGTAGTTGGCATGGCTAAAGATGGTTTAGATGCTATTGAAATTTGCCGCAGAGAAAAGCCAGACCTGGCCATCATGGATGTTAAAATGCCGGTTATGGATGGCCTAGAAGCCATAAAAATAATCCAAAAAGAAAAAATAGCCAAGTGCATCATTCTTCTTACAGCCTTTAGTGATTCGGAGTATATTAAAAAAGCAAGAGACTTGGGGGTTATGACCTACCTAGTAAAGCCTTTTGATGAATCAACCTTAATACCTGCCATAGAAGTAGCTATAGCCAAGCAAAAAGAAATGGATAAAATTCAGGATGAATTGGACCTTATTTCTAAAAAACTGGATGATCGAAAATTCGTGGAAAGAGCTAAGGGAATATTGATGGAAAAACATCATTTTTCTGAAGACCAAGCCTACAAAACTTTAAGAAAATTGGCCATGGATAAGAGGATGTCCATCTCGGAAATCAGTCGATTACTTATCGATTCAATAAAGGACTAATATGAGCGAAAAGACTAAAAAACTTTGTCAAGATCACACTAATTTGACTGAGGAAGATATAGAAATTCTTGAAAACTTAAATACCTTTTTACCTCTCCTCTCTGAAACTCATGGAGGAGATGTTTTTATAGATTGCAAGACTTGGGATAGCAATGCAGCTATTGTAGTGGCAGAAGCCTTAAAACCGGGCACCTCCTACCAAGAAACAGTTATTGGGAAGCTTGCCTATCGAGAAAATGAACCGGCAGCCTTAAGGACCCTAAGTACAGGGGTTCGCACCTTGCGTCTTGCTGGAGTTAGCCAGGAAAATAATCCTATCCTCCAAACCACCACTGCCATCCGCAACCAGGGCAAGATTATCGGGGTTTTGATTATTGAAAACGACGTAAGTGAAGAATTTATTGAGAAAAATAAATTGATAGAAAACCAGATGTATGAAAACCCTAAAACTTCCTCTTTTATTCCTATAGTTAGTGACTATGTTGTGGATTCTCTTTTAATTTTTAATAAAGAGGGTATCTTGCAGTATGCCAACAATTCAGCCAAGACTTTTTATCGCTTTTTAGGTTACAAGGAAGATCTAGAAGGAATGAATTTTATTAATCTGGCCTTGGAAGACGTCAGTTTTGAAAGAATCTTACAGGAGAAATACCTGGAAACCAAGGAACTTTTTATCGGAGAAAACTGTTATAACATCAAGTATTCCCTCTTTCAAGGAGACCAGCGACTCATTATGATCATTCGAGACCAAACCCAATTAATGCGGCAAAAAAAGGCCTTGATTAGTAAGTCGGTGGCGATTCAAGAAATCCACCATAGGGTAAAAAACAACCTTCAAACCATCGCCTCTCTTTTAAGGATGCAAAGCAGAAGAAATCAAAACCCTCAACTCAACATTGCTTTTCAAGAGAGCATCAACCGAATCCTAAGTATTGCAACAACCCACGAGATTCTAGCCAAAGACTTAGATGGTCATATTTTAATTACTGATTTAATTAAAAAAGTTCTAAGCAACACTATATACACAGGTCAAAATGAAATGAGAGTGAAAGAAGTTCAAGTATATGGAGATCCTACTTATGTCGATGCAGATAAAGGAACTACCCTAGCCCTGGTGATTAATGAACTTGTCAGCAACGCCTATGAGCATGCTTTTAAGCCTGGAGACCAAGGAGTTATAAACATCCAGGTCAAAAGAGATGTTTTTAAAAACCATATTATTGTAGAAGACAATGGCTGTGGTTTTAATCCGGAAGAAGAAAACAGCAATTCTTTTGGATTAAATATCGTTAAAGGCTTAATCCAAGAGACTCTACAAGGGGATGTTTACTTTAGCTCTTCTGAAGAAGGAACTCAAATAAAACTAAGTTTTATTAACCGAGCATAAAACTTATTAAAATTCAAAAAACTTATAAAAAAGCACTTGAAAACATTTTTTTCTTTTGATATACTAAAGATGTTATTACAAGGGCGTAATACAATAAATCTCTTAACGTTAAGAAAAGTAAAATTTTATAGGGAGCACAAGGAATGTGTTCTAGTAGGCAATGTAGCCACGAAAGATTCTTCTGAAATTTATGAAGATTGTTCTTTTGTGGTTTTTTTTATTGAAATGGAGTACTTGATTAATGAAAGAAACTCTTTTAAGTGTAGGTATTGACGTAGGGACCTCGACCACGCAGCTTATTTTTTCAAACATCTATGTGGAAAACATTTCCTCTATGGCTAGAGTTCCTGAATTTCGTATCGTAGGAAAAGACATTATTTATAAAAGTAACATTCATCGGACACCACTAACCAGTGCAACAGTCATCAATGAAGATGCCCTGACAAGAATGATTCAAGCTGAATACGAAAATGCCAATATCAATCCATCAAAAGTAGATTCAGGTGCTGTCATTATTACAGGTGAAACAGCTCGAAAGGAAAACGCACAATCTGTAATGAGTGCCTTATCGGGCTTGGCAGGAGAGTTTGTTGTTGCTACAGCAGGACCAGACCTGGAAGGAATTATTGCTGGGCGAGGAAGTGGTGTGGCAAACCTTAGTGATGAGGAAAACATAACCATTGCCAATCTTGATATAGGTGGAGGTACAACTAATACAGGTGTTTTCCATGTTGGAGAACCAATTGATACTGCTTGCTTTGATATAGGAGGCCGGCTCATCATTATTGATGAAAGTAAAACAGTCACCTATATCAGCGAAAAAGTTCAAGAACTTTGTAACTATCACGGAATTGATTTAAAAGTAGGCCAAAAAGCGGACCTAGATAAGTTAAAGGCAATTTGTCAGGTTATGGCTAATGTTTTGTTGTCTTCTGTTCATTTAAAAGAAGAAGATAAGTCATTAGACTTAGCCGTCAGTCCCAAGGGTAAAAAACTTAGGAATGATTATAAGATTGACAAGATTTCCTTTACTGGTGGAGTAAGTCAATATATCTACAATCCAAGCAAGGACAAAGACTACTTTATCTACAATGATATCGGACCTCTTCTTGGTCAAACCATCCGAGAAACTTTTCAACCCTACTGGGATCAAGTCATTGTTCCAACAGAGACCATTATGGCGACTGTTGTGGGTGCGGGAACGCAAACAATGGACATCAGTGGGTCGACTGTGACCTATACAACCATGGATTTTCCTAAAAAGAATCTTCCGGTCTTGGCCTTTACGGAAAGCGAGCAAGACCAAAGCAACTTTAAAGACCTTATCCTGGATAAGCTCAAGTGGTTTGAAATGGAAGATGGGCTTCAACAAGTAGCCATGTATTTTCCGGGAAAAGAAAATATGGCTTATAAGGAAATTGACGATTTTGCTGGCAATATTGTGGAAGCTTGGGAATCCGTCTACAAGGAAAATGAAGATGTGATTATCATCTTAAAAGAAGATCTTGGAAAAGTTTTAGGTCAATGTATCCGGGCAAAATTAAACAATAAGAATCGAGCAGTAATTTGTTTGGATAGTATTAAAGTTCATAATGGTGACTACATTGACATTGGCCATCCAATTGGTAATGGATCTGTATTGCCTGTAGTGATTAAGACATTAGTACTGAATTATTAATTTAGGGGTGAAATATGAATTTAAAGACAAAGCTTTTCGGTGAAGTCTATCAATTTGGCTCTGTAAAAGAAGTTTTAGCGAAAGCGAACGAAGAAAAATCAGGGGACAGATTAGCAGGAATTGCAGCAGAAAATGCTCTAGAACGTATTGCTGCAAAAGAAGTGTTGTCACAACTCACTGTTGCTGACTTAAGAAACAACCCTGTTGTAGACTACGACGAAGACGAAGTAACAAGAGTAATTCAAGATGCGGTCAATGAAAAGATTTATAATGAAATCAAAAATTGGTCCATGGCAGAACTTCGTGAATATATTGTAGGCTTAAACACTGGAGATCGTGAATTAAAGAGACTTTCTCGTGGTTTAACCTCCGAAGTAATTGCCGGTGTAGCCAAATTAATGAGCAACATGGACTTGATCTATGCCGCAAAGAAATTAGAAATTACAGCAACATGTAATACAACTATTGGTCAAAAGGGAATCTTAGCTGCTCGTTTGCAACCAAACCATACTACAGATGATATTGAAGGAATCGAACTAAGTCTTTATGAAGGCTTGGCTTATGGAATGGGAGATGCCGTTTTAGGATTAAACCCTGTAGACGACTCCATTGACTCAGTATCACGTATTTACAATCTTTTCAACGATGTAAAAAACAAGTGGGAAATTCCAACACAAACTTGTGTATTGGCTCACGTAACAACTGTTATGGAATGTATCAAACGTGGTGTACCTGTTGACCTAGTATTCCAAAGTATTGCAGGAAGTCAAAAGGGAAATGAAGCCTTTGGTTTTACTGATGAAATCATGGAAGAAGCTCATGCTCTTGCTTTAAAAGAAGGAACAGCTTTTGGTCCAAACGTAATGTATTTCGAAACAGGACAAGGTGCGGAACTATCTTCTGATGCTCACCATGGCGCTGACCAATTAGTTATGGAAGCAAGATGCTATGGATATGCTAAAAAATACAACCCCTACCTGGTAAATACTGTTGTAGGATTTATTGGACCTGAATACCTCTACAACTCCAAACAAGTAATCCGTGCAGGTCTTGAAGACCACTTCATGGGTAAATTAACAGGTATTTCCATGGGTGTGGATATTTGCCATACCAACCACATGAAGACCGATGCCAATGACCTTGAAATTTTAGCAACTTTATTAGGCGTAGCGGATGTAAACTATGTTATCGGAGTACCTGGTGGAGATGACATTATGTTGAACTACCAAACACCATCCTACCAAGACGATGCAACCTTGAGAGAACTTTTCAACCGTCGTCCTATTAAAGAATTTGAAGAATGGATGGAAAAAATGGGTCTCATTGAAAATGGAAAATACACTGACCGTTTCGGTGATGCTTCTATTTTCTTTGGTAAATAAAGGAGGGAATTTATGATTTCTGAAAACGAATTAAAGGGACTTATCGAAAAAGTCATTGCTGAAATGGGCGCAAATCAAAATTCTTCATCCACTAGCAACCAGCAATCAAATGGAAACAACAACCAAAACACTGTAAGTAATCTTCCTGATGATCAATTAAAAGACATCACAGCAGTAAGTATGCAAGATTACTTTGACATGGACACCTGTGTCAACAAAGAACAATATCTAAAATACAAGGCAAAAACACCTGCTCGTTTAGGAATTGGCCGGGCCGGACTTCGGATGAAGACCGAACCACTTTTAAGATATAGAGCAGACCATGCTGTAGCTATGGATGCTGTGTTTAGTGATGTAAGCCAAGAATTCTTAGATGAAATGGGCTTAAAGACCTATCAAACCATGTGTGACGATAAGGATATTTTCATTACTCGTCCTGACCTAGGCCGGAAATTTAGCGAAGAAACCTTAGCTGAAATGAAAAAAGATTGTGAAAACAATCCAACTGTTCAAGTTTATGTCAGTGATGGACTTTCCTCTACAGCTATTGAAGCCAATATTCGTGATACCCTACCAGCCATTATCAACGGTCTTAAGGGCTATGGCGTAAAAGTTGGAACACCCTTCTTTGTAAAATATGGTCGTGTAGCAGCAGAAGACTCCGTTGCAGCCAACCTAAATGCAGAAGTAACTTGTGTATTGATTGGTGAAAGGCCAGGTCTTGCAACAGGAGAAAGTATGAGTGCTTATATGATTTACAAGGGATATCCTGGAGCACCAGAAGCAAAACGAACAGTTGTATCCAACATCCACAAAAACGGAACCCCTGCAGCAGAAGCAGGAGCCCATATTGCTGATGTGATTAAGAAAATCCTTGATGCTAAAGCATCTGGTGTAGATCTTAAACTATAAGTTGAAGGAGGAAAGTAATGAAATATGATTCCTTGGGCGTCAACATTCTTAGTCTTAAGATGATTCCAAACGTCGATGAAGACTTGGTAAAAGAATTAAATTTACCACAAGGCCATCGTAGTATTGGGATGATTACTACAGATTGTGATGACGTAACCTATACCGCTCTTGATGAAGCAACAAAAAAAGCGGAAGTAAAAGTTGTCTATGCAACAAGCTTTTACGGTGGGGCAGATAATGCCAACACAAAACTTGCCGGAGAAGTCATTGGTATTATCTCAGGACCAAGTCCTGCAGAAGTACGCAGTGGTTTAAATGCAATGGTTGAATTTATTGAATCCGGCGTAAGCTTTAAATCAGCAAATGAAGATGACACAATTGTTTACTATGCTCACTGTATTTCTAGAACAGGAAGCTATTTATCCGAACAATGTAACATTCAAGAAGGAGCAGCACTTGCTTATTGTATCGCACCTCCAATCGAATCTGTTTACGCCCTAGATGCGGCTTTAAAGGCTGCGGATGTAGAGTTGGTTCAATTTTATGGACCTCCATCTGAAACAAACTTTGGTGGTGGATTATTAACAGGCTCTCAATCAGCTTGTAAGGCTGCTTGTGATGCTTTTGAAGATGCTGTCATTGCAGTAGCTGATCAACCAACGAACTTTTAGTTTGAGGTGATAAAATGCAAAAAGGCGCTTTAGGCATAGTTGAAACCTATGGGGAACTTGCCGCAATTGAAGCCGCTGACCAAGCTCTAAAAGCTGCAAATGTTGAACTTTTAGGCTGTGAAAAAGTTCGTGGTGGTTTAGTAAACATCACCATTGTTGGAGAAGTTGGAGCTGTTCGAGCATCTGTGGATGCGGCTGTAGCGGCTGTAGAAAGGCTGAACATCCAAGTGAGTTCACATGTAATTCCAAGACCCATTGAGGATCTTTGGAAAATTCTACCAAATAAGGACACAGAAAAAGAACAAAAGAAAGAAAATAAGAAAGCTGAAAAACAAGAAGTCAAACAAGAAGAAAAAGAAGCAGAAGACACAAAAGATAAGACAAATTTAACTTTCTTAGAAGAAAAAGAAAAAGAATTACAAGAAATGAGAGTTGTTGACCTCCGAAAATTAGCAAGAGAAGTGGAAACAAGCATCTCACGCTCAGAAATTAAATTTGCCAATAAAAAAGAACTCGTAACTGCTTTATTGGACTATTATAAAGAGCAAGGAGGAGATTAATGGATAAAGATTTACAATCCATTCAAGAAGCTAGGGATTTAATCCATAAGGCCAAAATTGCCCAAGCAGACTATGCTCAAGCCAGTCAAGAACAAGTAGATGAATTGACTAAGGCAATTGCTAAAATGGGTGAAGCACATGCAAAAGAACTTGGACGCATGGCAGCAGAAGAAGTTGGCTATGGAAACCCACAAGATAAGTACACGAAAAATATCCTAGCCAGTCGTTATGTCTATGAATACATTAAAGACATGAAGACAAGAGGGATTCTTAAAGAAACAGATCGGATGATCGAAGTGGCTGCTCCTGTAGGAGTCATTGCAGGGCTGGTTCCATCAACCAACCCAACTTCAACGGTTCTTTACAATTCCATGATTGCCTTAAAAGCAGGAAATGCTATTGTATTTAGCCCCCATCCTACCTGTACAAAATGTATTACAAAGACTGTTAACCTGGTTCGTGAAGTCATTGCAGACCAAGGATTCAGCCCAGACCTAGTATCTGTCCTACCCATTGTCACTATGGAAGCTACAGATGAGTTGATGAGTAACGAAGAAACAAAACTCGTTTTAGCAACAGGTGGGAATGCAATGGTTAAGGCAGCCTATAGTTCCGGAACTCCAGCCCTTGGGGTTGGTCCAGGAAACGTGCCAGTCTTTATTGAACGGACAGCAGACATTAAGGAAGCCGTTCGTAAGATTATGATTGGGAAATTATTCGATAATGGACTAATTTGTGCTTCAGAAGAATCTGTCGTTGTAGAACGTTGCATAGCAGATGAAGTCAAGGCAGAATTTGAACGCAACAACTGCTATTTTGTAACTGGGGAAGATAAGGAAAAAATCGCCTCTATTCTTTCCAATAGTCGAGGAGCTGTCAATGCCAAGGCTGTAGGTCGTACACCACAACAATTGGCAGACCTTGCAGGAGTGAAAATTCCTGAAGGAACCAAGATTATTATAGGTTGCGAAACAGAAGTGGGTCCAAAACATCCATTCTCAAGAGAAAAACTCAACACAACCTTAGGTTTCTATGTAGTTGATGACTGGAAACAAGGTTGCGAAAAATGTATAGAAATTTTACACTATGATGGTATGGGTCACTCTATTGGAATTCACACAAAAGATAAAGACATCATCCGGGAGTTTGCCCTAAAGAAACCTGTTTCTAGAATGTTAGTCAACACACCAACCACCCTAGGAGGAGTTGGTTTAAGTACAGATTTAGCACCAGCCTTTACTCTAGGTTGTGGGGCTGTTGGTGGATCTGCTACAAGTGATAACGTAACTCCAATGAACTTGATCAACATCAAGAGAGTTGCCTTCGAAACAAATAGCAACTATAATATCACTGGACAAGATAATTCTAGCGATGAGGGAGTTACAGAAGAAGTTGTTGAAAAAGTATTGCGTCAAATTTTAAAAGAAGTCGCAGACAGTAAATTTTAAGTAATTTTTAGGAGGATTTTAAAATGACAAATCAAAACGCATTAGGTATGATCGAAACTAAAGGTTTAGTAGGTTCTATTGAAGCAGCAGATGCTATGGTAAAGGCTGCAAACGTAACATTAGTTGGTAAAGAACACGTTGGTGGCGGACTTGTAACTGTTATGGTTCGTGGAGACGTTGGAGCTGTTAAGGCAGCTACTGATGCTGGAGCTGCTGCTGCAGAAAAAGTTGGCGAACTTGTAAGTGTTCATGTAATTCCAAGACCACATGCAGAAGTAGAAGGAATTCTTCCAACAATCAACGCTGCTGAATAAGGGTAAATGAAAATGGAGAAAGAGACTTCTCTTTCTCCATTATTTATCTAATCTTGGAAGGGAAGTGACGATATGGCAGTTTTAACGGAACAAATGCTTAGAAAGCTTGTTCGGGAAAATAAATCCAAGACGATCTATATTGATCCAACAACCGTCCTAACCCCATCTGCAAGAGAATATATCAATGACCAAGCTCTAGTGGTTCAAGAAAGTTTGGACCAGCAAGATGAAGATAAAAAAGGACCCCAAGTCGAAGAGATCCAAGATCCAAAGACTGTTCAAACTGTTGTGGAATCCTACCCCTACCGGCTCTATGGGACCCAGGCTCGGCTAAAGGAAAAACCCGAAGCTATGACGGCTTTGGTGGGCCAAGACCTGGTAGACAAAGACCATCCTAGAATTCGCTTCCGGGGGCAAATGGACTCCTTGGAGGCAGCTCTCCTTTTAACCATAGGAGAACTAAAAACAACAGCCTCTGAACAAGTTACCCAGGGGTTAAAAGAAATTTACCAATATACTCGGCTAGTTCTCAAGGCGGAAGTAACAGGAGAACAAGTTCAAGACTTATTTTTATTAGGTAAGGATTCGGATGAAATCAGAGATATCACCCACCATCCCAAGAAGTATTTTAACCAAGGCCACCTAATTCTAGAGGGAGATGAAAAGCTGGAAACTTTAAAGATCAATTGTCTCAGGACAAGAGTTCGAGAAGTGGAAGTTATAGCCATTGAACCCTTTAGTCGGATTCCAGGTCAAGAAAGACCAGACCTGTTAAAAGCCTTAAATCGTCTAAGTAGTGCTTTTTACTATTTAATGTATTTAAGTGAGCAAGGAGAGTGACCCTGTAAGTGGATATCAAAAGAGTAAATAAAGAAATTGCAGAAGTAGAAAAAACCATTCGAAGGACCAGAAAAATGAGGGCAAATGAAAAACTCCATGTGGGCGTGGATCTAGGAACTGCCTATACTGTTTTGACAGTTTTAGGAGAGGACTTTAGACCCTTGGCCTGTAAGATGGAATTTGCTCAAGTCATTCGAGATGGTCTTGTGGTGGATTTTTTAGGAGCCAAGCAAATTGTTGCTCGCCTAAAGGAAAAAATTGAAAAATCCCTCCATGTTTCTTTAACTCACGTAGCCATTGCCGTTCCACCTGGGACCTCCGAAGGCGACTCCAAGACCCATGTCTATGTGGTGGAGGGAGCCAATATGGAAGTCACAGCCATCGCAGATGAGCCCACTGCAGCCAATGAAGTCTTACAAATTCAAGACGGAGCTGTTGTAGACATTGGTGGAGGTACGACTGGGGTATCTATCTTTAAAAATGGGAAAGTGGTCCATGTGGCGGATGAAGCTTCAGGAGGGACCCACCTTAGCTTGGTTTTAGCTGGGAACTATGGGATTCCTTTTGAAGACGCTGAAAAAATCAAAAAGGATCCAAAGAAAGCAGAAGAAATATTTCCAATTGTTCGGCCTGTTTTTGACAAGATGGCAACCATCGTGGAAAAAGAAATTCAGGGCCGGGATGTGGATATCGTCTATTTGGTAGGCGGGACCTGTATGATGCCTGGAATTGAAGATGTTTTTCAACAAAGACTAGGAATCAAGGTGGTCAAGCCCGACAATCCACTCCTTGTAACACCCATTGGAATTGCAAAAAGTGATATAGGTGAAAGTCGTGGATGAACAATTAATTGAAAAAATTACAAAAAAAATTTTACAAAAATTAAAAGACCAAGGCTTGCTCTATGAAAAATCCATCCTATGCCTAAACTTCTCACAAAAGCAGGAAAAGGAAGTAGAAAAAAAGTATCCAAATTATGACTTTCATTTCGCTTCTGTCCTGCAAATGAACCAGGATTATGATGAAATTTGGATCGGTCATTTATCCATCCAAGACTTGTCCCATACTGCTTTGGGCCTGCGCTCAACAGTGGGCAACTTGGTCCAAGAAGTGGCCAAAGGAAAAAAGGTCATGGTCCTTTCCAGTGAACACAAGACCTTTCAATCCAAATATCCTGTTCCGGAAGCCATGGCTTCCATGTGGGAAGACTACAGTCGCCGTCTCCAAGCTATGGGATTTGTTTTCAATTCGGAAGACCTTCCGGCAGGCAAGTCTTGTGAGTCCAAGGGCTCAAGCCAGCTTGTTTATCTAAACAAAAAGCTCATCAGTCAAGAGTCTATCGGCCACTTAAAGGGGAAAAGTGTCACCTTGGTGGTGCCTAAGAAGGCCACCATTACCCCTCTAGCTGTAGATTTTTGTAAGGAAAATAGAATTGAGATAAAAAGAGAAAGCGAGACAGAGGATGCGAGTAGGTAAGGTCATAGGGAATGTTTGGGCAACCAAGAAAGATGAAGGCCTAGAAGGTTTTAAACTACTTGTGATTGACCAAATCAACCCAAGAACAAAAGAGCATGACAAGACCATTGTTGCTGTGGATGCTGTAGGAGCAGGTCCCGGAGAAATGGTTCTAATCGTTGGTGGGTCTACGGCAAGGTTTGCCGCAAACCAACATGCACCAACAGATGCCACAGTTGTGGGCATTATAGATACACTTGAGATTTATGAAGATGAATAAAAAAGGGAGGTGAGCTTGTTGTCAAAAACACTCGTGACAGTAAGTAATATTAAAGACTTCCTTGATGCTAGTGGATGTGTCTTATGTCAATCCAACGACATGATTATTACCCCCCTAGCACAAGACTATTGTCGCAAACATAGAATTCAAATTACAACAGATGCAAGTTTTAATCGTCAACAAAAGGAAGAAAAGAGTCCAGTTCTTGCATCCGATTCTGGTCAAGACAGAAAGGTTGATTCCAGTCTTCCACTAGACCACCAAGTAAAACAACTCATCCGGAAGGAATTTGGCATTGTACGAGAAGATCAAGTTCAAGCCATAGCCCGGGTTGTTTTAAGAATATTAAAAGAAAAAGCTTAGGAGGAAAATATGGGTATAAATGAGATTATTATCTATATTATGACTTTTTTCATGGTACTGGGAGCCTTAGACCGTATCTTTGGAAATAAATTTAAAATTGGTGAACAATTTGAAGAAGGAATTATTGCTATGGGGTCTTTGGCCCTGTCCATGGTAGGGATTATTGCCTTGGCACCTGTTTTAGCCGATGTACTTTTACCCATCGTTGGACCAGTATTTAAAGCTTTAGGAGCAGACCCATCTGTTTTTGCAACATCCTTACTTGCTCTAGACATGGGGGGCTACCCACTAGCACAAGTATTGGCAGAAACCCCAGAAGCAGCTCAATTTTCCGGTGTTATTATCGGATCTATGATGGGACCAACCATCGTATTCTCCATTCCCGTTGCATTGGGAATTATCAGTAAAGAAGACCATCCCTACCTAGCTAAGGGTATCCTAGCTGGTATGGTTACCATTCCTATCGGATGTTTAGTTGGTGGACTTGTTGCTGGATTTGAACCCATGATGGTTATTAAAAACTTAATTCCAATCATTATCTTCTCAATTATCTTGGCAATTGGACTTTTATTTGCTCCAGAAACCATGATTAAGATTTTTGACTGGTTTGGAAAATTAGTAACAGCAGTAATTACCGTCGGCCTAGCTGCTGGTATCGTAGAAACCCTAACAGGCCTAGTAATTATTCCAGGCATGGGCTCTTTAGAAGAAGGTTTCTCAACTGTAGGAAACATCGCCATCGTTTTAGCTGGTGCCTATGTACTTGTTTTCTTCATTACCAAATTCTTCAGCAAACCTCTTATGAAGGTTGGGGAAAAATTAGGTATGAATGAAGTAGCAGCTGCAGGCTTAATTGCAACCCTAGCTAACAATATCCCCATGTTCGGTATGATGAAAGACATGGACGTTCGTGGAAAAGTTATTAACGTAGCCTTCTGCGTAAGTGCGGCCTTTGTTTTTGGAGACCACTTAGGATTTGTTGCTGGTGTTAACGAAACCAGCATGATCGCACCAATGATTGTTGGTAAATTAGTTGGTGGGATTACCGGGATCTTAATGGCTATGTTTATCTTAAAACGTGAAAAGATAGAAGGTTAAGTACTATGAGCCTAGAAAGAGACCAATTGGAAAAATTAATCCGTCAATTAATTGAAGAAGAATTAGCTGGTGGCAGCTCTTCTGAAATGGAACGGGTTAAATTAAACAATGGCTTGATCTCTGTAAAGGGCAAGACGGTCAACTGTGAAAGGTTTGATACTGGCAACCCAACAGACCAAGTCAATTTAAAAGATGTAGTAGACTTAAAAGAAAGCCCAAATATGGGTGCTGGATATATGGAAATCATCAATGGCAAGCCTTTTAAATGGAACCTTTCCTATGATGAATTCGACATTATTTTAGATGGAACCCTAGAAATTCAATCCGACCAAGGAACCATTCGGGGTAGTGCAGGAGACACCTTGTTTATTCCCAAGGGATCCAACATTGTCTTTAATTGCCCAGAAGGTGAAAAGGTACGTTTCGTTTATGTAACCTATCCAGCAGATTGGCAATAAGGTGAGTATATGAATCAACTTTTTGATATTGAAACAAAAATTTTATTTGGACAAGACGCCATCGAACAATTAGATACCATTGATATGAAAAAAGTTATTCTGGTTACCGACACGTCCATGGTAAAATTTGGCCTAACCAGGCCCATTGAAAAAGCCTTGGAAAGAAGAAAGATACCCTTTCAAATTTTTGACAAGGTTTTGCCGGACCCCAGTCTAGACATTGTAATGGAAGGGATGGCTCAAGTCATTGACTATAAGCCAGATACCCTCATTGCCCTAGGGGGAGGGTCCTCAATTGATTCCGCTAAAGCCATGGTTTATTTTGACTTAAAAATGCAAGAAAAAATTTTGGGAGATGGGAATTTAGAAAAGAAAACTCTGATTGCCATTCCCACAACATCAGGAACAGGATCTGAAGTTACTTGTTATTCCGTTATTACAGACCGGGAAAACAACCGTAAGATTCCCCTAATGGACGATAGCATGATACCAGACTATGCTATTTTAGACCCAGACTTTACAAAAACACTTCCCCAAAAAGTCATTGCAGACTCGGGGATGGATGTTTTAACCCATGCCATGGAGGCCTATGTGTCCCCTAAAGGAACACCCTTTAGCCGGGCCATGGCTCGAGAATCCATTATTTTAGTCCGGGACCACCTGAAGAAAATGTACCATGATGTTTCCCAGGACTTGAATCGAGAAAAGATGCACCTGGCATCTTGCCTTGGAGGCTTGGCTTTTGAAAAGTCCTCCTTGGGTCTCAACCATGGAATGGCCCATTCTCTTGGAGCCCACTTCCACCTGGCCCATGGACGTTGCAACGCCCTGCTTCTTCCCTATGTTATTAAATTTAATGCAGGGTTCTCCGGCTTTGCAACAGAAGATCCAGAAGTCATTCGCAAGTATGCAGAAATTGCAGAACTTTTTGGCTACATGGAAGGTAGTGACCAAGACAAGGTTAGGGGGCTTATTTCCACTATTGAACAATACAATGAAGAAATGGGAATCCCCAAAACCATCTCTCAAGCTGGAGTGGACAAGGAAAGCTTTAGAAAAGAACTTTCCAGCCTAGTTGTAGCAGCCCTAAATGATGGTTGTACACCAGGTAACCCAGTAAAAGTCACCATGGAAGACGTTATAAAAATTTATATCAATGCTTATGCATAAGAAAAAGACCAGTTATAGACTGGTCTTTTTCCTTTATATGTAGGTATTTGACAGCAATTAATCGAATGAAAATTTAACCTAGACATCCCTTTACGGAAAAATTTTCATATGCTATACAAACTGTAACTAAATAGATCCGATTATTCGGGAGGGGAAACAGGTTCGAATCCTGTACGGTGCCGCCACTGTGAAAAGCTTAAGCTTGTAGTCAGAATACCTTAAACCAGCTAGTTTACGTGTCATGAACTAGTCAATCCCACCATTGGTGGGATTTTTTTATGGGTCTGTTCAGTTGTTCTTTGTCTAAAGAAATAATTAAGAAAAAAGGAGGCTTTTATGGACACAAGTTATGAAACCTGGTGGTCAGAAGAAGATGGGGGAGACCTGTCTATGGAAAAAGACCATGAATACGCCTGGCCCGCCACCATTGATTTACTGGACCCCAAGGATATTTTAGGCAGAAAGATTTTAGATTTTGGTTGCAACCGGGGAGTTCTTCTTCGAAAACTCTATGACCGCTACCCCTATGAAAAAGCAGTAGGTGTAGACTTGGCCAGACAATCCATTGCAGCAGCGAAAGAAAACAGCCAAGACTATCCAATTACCTTTTATATCGAGGACAATATTGCCAACCTGACGGAAACTTTTCACACAGCTATTAGTACATCTGTTTTGTATTTAATTGAAGACTTAAACGACCATATTTCAAAAATTCACGATTTATTGTTGGATGGAGGTGTTTACTATACAAGCTTTACAGATCAATCTAAAAATCCAAGCTTGGCCTATATGAAACAGGAAATTGACAAGTATGGGGCGGTAAAAATGCAAAACCATACCCTGACCCAAGTGGTGGACTGCTTTTTAGACCACGGCTTTCAAGTGGAGCTTATTCGGGAACACACAGGTCCTCATATAGATGTCAGTGGATACCAGCGCTTCCATTTAAGTGTAGATGATTATTTACAATCTATTGCTAACAGCTTTATGATTAAGGCACGAAAAATAAAGTAAGGAGTTTAGTATGAAAAAGAAAAATGTATCCCTTTTACTCTTATGTATGTTTTTGTCTCTTTGCCTTGTGGCCTGTAACCCATCAGATAAGGACTCAAAACCGGCAGGAGAAGAGGCTGAAGGTCAAATGCCCTTTTTAACAATAGGGCTGGCCGAAGAAAGCAATGCAGATAAGTTAGATGCTACAGTTAATGATTCAAGTATGGCCCTATATGGAGCTGTTTATGAGCCCCTAGTAACCTATAAAGATGGAGACTTCCATCCGGGAGTAGCTGAAAGCTGGGATATTAGTGAAGATGGGAAAAACTATACTTTCCATTTAGATAAAGACAAGCTTTTTTCTGATGGAAGTCCTGTCAATGCTGAAGCTGTTAAATTCACCATAGAAAGAGCTAAGGCTTTAAGTCCAGATTCAAAATTACAAACGTTGGCAAATCTTTCAGACATCAGCATAGATGATGACTATACTGTAAGTTTACATTTTTCCAAAATATCCAACCAAGTTTTAAATGAACTTTGCCAAACAAGACCTCTTAGAGTTATGAGTCCAAATTCAGTGGAAAATAAGTCTGTCGATGGGAAGTTTAAAGAACCCATTGGGTCTGGTCCCTTCAAATTGTCTGAATTTTCTAATGAATCTGCAACTTTTGTTCCCAATGAAAACTACAATAAGAAGCAACCATTAAAATATGGGTTAATTTTTAAGACAATTTCCGATGGAAGCTCAAGAGCCTTGGCCCTACAAAGTGGAGAGGTAGATTTAATTGGGGGACTTTTTGGCAGATTGACTCCAGAAGATCTTGATACCTTTGAAAAGGCAGACAAGTTTAAAATTTATGATTTTAAAGGGACAGAATCTCAATTTTTAGCCTTTAATCCAAAAAATTCAAAACTAGATCAAAAGATACGTCAAGCCATATCCTTAGGCATTGATCAAGATAAATTATCCAACCAAAAACTTCTAGGCGTCTTCCAACCTACGGTACAATTTGCCAACGATAAAAATCAAGAAGCTTTTGCCTACCAACCGGATGAAGCAAAAAAACTTATTGAATCTGAGGGATACAAACTTAACCAAAACAATATTTATGAAAAAGATGGACAAGAACTATCTTTTGACCTGGTTATCCAAACAGCAGAATTCCCAGATTGGCGGAAAAAGGCAGAATTGATTCAAAGTCAACTGAAAGAAATTGGCGTTAATACCAACATTCAAGTTCAAGAGCAAGAAAGCTACTATGACACCCTATGGACTACTGGAAAGTATGACCTAATTTTCTTTAGAACCTATACAGATGGTTTAGTTCCATACAACTTTTTGGTCTCCCTGTATCAAAATACAGATGAAGGCAGTGGGGTTATTGCCAACGATCCAGAACTTAGTAAATTAATCCAAGACTTTAGTAACTTGGCATCTAAAGAAGACCAACAAAAGCAAATGGATAAAATATTTAAGATGCTCCACGATAAAGCCTTGGGCCTCCCCATCAATTATATTGGAACGACTTTAGCAACGGGAGAAAAGGTTAAGTCTTTAGACTATTCTGGACTTGCAGATGCACCTATTGACTTTAACTCAGTAGAGCTCAACAAATAGTATGAAAAAACACCCTTACGCCCGGGCCTGTCTTAAGTTTTTATTAAACTTGTTTCTCTGTTCTGTTCTTCTCTATCTTCTTTTATACCTTTCCCCGGGGAACCCGGCATTGGCATATTTACGAAGAAGCAATAGTTTAATTACAACAGAGACCCTTAAACAGGCCCAGGCACAATTAGGGCTTTCGGATAATTTTTTTATAGATTATGGTCGATGGCTTATGAAAGTGCTGTCTGGCAACCTAGGGCAGTCTTTTTCCACAGGAGATTCTGTTGCAAAAATTCTTGTAGAGCGATTGCGGGTTACGGGACTTGAGGTCGTTATCGGATTTATCATTTCTTTGCCTCTGTCCCTCTTCCTAGGTTTTTTTGTGGGTTACTTACCAAAAAAGCATATATACCGACCAATGCTTATCCTTTTGACCATACTTTTATCCCTGCCCATTTATTGGTTAGCCCTTCTTTTAATTTATTTTTTTGGCTTTAAGTTACAGCTGCTTCCTTTTGTCGGAAGTGGAAGCCTAAAGCATCTCGTTCTTCCCATTATGGCCAATGTCATTCCAGCCACTGCCTTGGCAAGTAAGCTAATAGCAGAGCTGGTCCAAGACCTTCGGAAAAAAGAGTGCCATCAAATTGCCAAGTATCGAAAAATTAAGAGAAGATACCGCCTATATTATGTTTTAGTAGACCTGTCTATCCCTCTCGTGACCATCATAGGTTATATATTTTTAGGACTTTTAGGGGGAACTTATTTAATTGAGCAAATTTTTAGTATCTCCGGTCTTGGCAAGCTTTTACTGGATGCCATCTATGCCAGAGACTATCCTTTAGTATTAGCAGCTGGACTTTTAACATCTTTTGTTACATTCCTAGTCTATTTCTTAACCGATTTAATCCTTATTCGGTTAAATGGCCAGCCCGAAAAGGAGGAAGATGCCCTTGTCCAATAAGACTAAAGTATTCATTTTTTTTGGAATTTTATTACTAGCTTTTCTCTATTTAAATGTAAAAGACCCATATACCGTGAATCCGGAATCTGTTTTAGTGAAGCCCAGCATGGATCATTTTTTTGGGACAGACTACCTGGGACGTGATCTTTATAGTCGAATAATGATTGGTTCTTTTTATTCTATAGGCCTGGCGATCCTATGCCTAGTTTGTGTTTGCTGCCTTAGTCTCTTACTTGGGGGACTGGCAGGCATGGAGCTGGGGTTGGTCAGTAAGACTATTTTAACTTTTGCAGATATCCTGTACTGTCTACCTTCGATTCTTTTAGCCCTGGTCTTTGTTGGATTGTTTGCTAATTCTGTCTGGACAGTCATTCTGTCCTTTGTCCTAAGCTGGAGTGGAAAATACATTCGCTATATACGAGGGCTTGTAATTGATATCCGCAGGCAAGAATACATTCAACTCGCCTATCAAAGAGGATGTGGCAAGATGCAGACCCTACTTCGACACATTCTCCCAAACTTAATGATTGCCCTAACCTCACTCTTTATTACAGACGTAGGAAGAATTGTTCTAAGCATTTCAGGACTGTCTTTTTTAGGGATTGGTGTTCAACCACCTCAAGCAGAGCTTGGGACAATTTTATATGACGCCAAGCAGTATTTTATGGGCAGCCCCTGGCTCTTACTTCCGCCGGGACTGGCGATTACAATCATTCTCATGGCTTCGCAGGGCCTAGGTGGTCTTTTTCAAAAGCGTTGGGAGAAAGTATTATGATTCAAATTAAGGACCTATCTGTTTATTTTCAAGACCTATGTTTGCTAAAGTCGATTAACTTAACCATTGAGAAGGGGCAATTCTATTGCCTGGTAGGAGAAAGCGGCGGGGGCAAATCTTTACTTAGCAAGGCGATTTTAGGGACCCTACCAGAAACCATGAGGACACAGGGATCCATTCAAAGAGAAAGTGAAAAATTAGACTTTATCCTACAAAATCCTAGGGGAAGTCTCCAATCTCAAGTTACAATTAAGCGGCAACTCCACCATCTTTTAACTTCCTATGGATATCCCCAAAAAGATTGGGAGGGGCTCATTTACAAGATGTTGGCCTCCGTTCAATTGGACCACCACAAGAACCTTTTAGACAAAACCCCCCTCCAACTGAGTGGGGGTATGTGTCAAAAACTTGCCCTGGCTTGTGCACTTTTTTCCAAACCGGACTTTTTAGTAGCCGATGAAGTAACCAGTGCCTTGGACCAAGAGAGTAGGCAAGAGATCTTAGACCTGCTCTATAAATTTTACCAAGATAATCAAGTAACCCTCTTGTGCATAACCCATGACCTAGATGTAGCGGAAAAATACGCAAGCCATCTAGGAATTATCCACCAGGGAGCCTTAATTGAGTCTGGAGAAAAAAGAAAGATCTTAGCCCACCCTCAAAAAACCTATACGAAGGAGTTGATCCAAAGCTTTGAAGAGCACAAATCTTTTATTAAAAGTGGAAAACCTATCTAAGGCCTATGGAGACAACAGGTTGTTTTCCAACCTATCCTTTTCTTTATATGAAAAAGAACGCTTGGGTTTATTGGGAAAGAATGGGACCGGGAAGTCTACTCTGGCCAAAATTCTGATTAAATATGAAGAGCCCACAGCAGGTAAAATCTATCTCTATGGGAAACCAGCTCAAGACTATTCAAAAGAGGCTTGGTCTAAAAAAGTTCAATACATTGGACAGTACACAAGAAACACTCTAGACCCGACAAAGACCATTGAGGCTTGCTTGAAAGAACCTTTAAACAACTTTAAAATTGCAAACAAGCAAGAACAAAATCAAATCATCCAAGGATATTTAGAAAAACTTAATTTAGATAGTTCAATTTTAAAGAAACGCCCATTAGAGTTGAGTGGGGGTCAATATCAAAGAATTTGTATTGCCCTGGCCCTACTTCCCAAGCCGGCACTTATTATCTGTGATGAAATGACGGCCAGTTTGGACAAGATTTCAGAAATAGCCATTTTAAAATTTTTCCGAGAAGAAGTAGATAAGGCCTTGATTGTTATTTCCCATGATCCCTATGTTGTAAACTATCTTTGCCATAACACCCTTCGACTCGAAAATTTTAAATAAAAAAAATAGGGTAAATAGATTTGTAGAGAAAGGAAGGGATAAAATGGCACAATTAAGAGATGGAATCTATGGCCTGGCAGTGGCGGATGCCTTGGGGGTTCCCTATGAATTTAAGAAAAGAGGGACTTTTACCTGTAAGGATATGGTGGGTTTTGGGACCTGGAATCAAGAGGCGGGAACCTGGTCGGACGACACCAGCATGACCCTGGCTACCTGTAAGTCCATCCGGGACAAGGCTTGTATTGACTTGGAAGACATCCGCAGAAATTTTGAAAGCTGGCTCTATAAGGGGGACTTTACGGCCAATGGGGAGACTTTTGATGTGGGGACCACCACCCAGGAGGCCATAAGCCTGGGCCATGGCTTGGATGATTTTTATTCCAACGGCAATGGGTCCCTGATGCGGATTTTGCCCCTGGCCTTTACCAAGGCGACGGACCAAGAAATCCGGGATGTGTCTGCCCTGACCCATAGCCACGAAATCGCCCAAAAGGCCTGCGTGGACTATGTCCATATTGCCCGAAAATTAATGGCTGGAGAGGGTCTGGGCCTCAAGATGGACCAGGAAGAGGACCAAGTAGAATCCAGCGGTTTTGTCCTCCATACTCTGGAAGCCTCTCTCTGGTGCCTTGCCCGGACGAGCTCCTACAAGGAGGCAGTTCTAAAGGCCATTAACCTGGGAGACGACACCGACACCACCGGGGCTGTGACAGGAGGTCTGGCTGGGATTATCTATGGCTATGAGGCCATTCCTAAAGACTGGATCGACCAATTGAAAAATAAGGACCTAATCGAGGCTTGCTTGTTTTAGCCCTATTGAATTGGTTAGAAGTTGAATTTATCCTGATAAAGTGATATCCTAAGCCTAGAAGAAAATACTTATTAAAAAAAGAAAGAAGGGATTCAATGAAAAAGAAAAACCTGGCCGCCTTAGCTCTGGCCCTAACCTGTCTACCAGGTTTGGTTTTTGGTCAAAAAGACTTGAAGATTCAAATTAATGGAAAAACGGTAGAAAGTAAGCCTGCTGCCTTTGTAGAGGATAACCGGACCCTGGTCCCCCTACGCTTTGTAGCAGAAAACTTGGACTACCAGGTAACCTGGTTCCATACTAGCCAAGAAATCCTCATTAGCAAGGAAAATCCAGAGCAAAAAAGCTTAGACCGGGTAATCTATTTAAAGTTGGGGCAAAAGGAAGCCTTTGTCCTGGCCCAAGAAGACCTGGACGCTATTTATAAGGCTGGAAGTGAAGAAAAACACCAAAGAGAAAAAATAATCCAAGCCCTGGCTCGGGCAAAAAAAGTCCCCCTAGATGTGAAACCTGTCATCCGGGAAGAAAGAACCTTCGTCCCTCTCAGGGCCGTAGTTGAGCTTCTACAAGAAAAGATTTCTTGGGACCAAGAAAACTACACCATCAAAATCCAAGCCAAGGAAGTCAAGACCGATGAAGAAATTGCCTATACCATGTTGTATACCAAATTGTCCTCGGATTACAAAAAGCCACCCTACAAGCTATTTGTAGTAGAGGCAGATGACCTTAATCCACCCATTAAGACTAATTTTTACCGCTTTGACCTAGTAGAAGACCATCCCAGTCATAGGTTGACCCTGGTCCGCTATGGAGTGGACTTAAACAAGGGCCACTTCTATTCCTATGATGTAAGCTCGGACCAATGGATTTTGGATCCTAAACTTAACTAAAAGAGAAATGAAATGGCTAAAAATAGCCCCGCAACCAAAAGTTGCGGGGCTATTTGCTTGTAGGCTGGGACCATTTTTGCTATAGTAAGGCTAGAAAATGACTTTGAATAAGGAGGCATCAGATGTACGGAAAGAAAATTAAAGAAAAGAGACAGGCTTTAGGTCTATCCCAAGAAGACCTAGCTCAAAAATTAGATCTTACCCGGCAGGCGATTTCCAAGTGGGAAATGGACAAGGCCCAGCCCACCATGACCAACTTAAGGCAATTGGCCCGGGTCTTTGATGTAGATATGGCCTACTTTATTGGTCATGGTGAAGAAGAAAATAAGGAGTCAGCCCAAGGACTAGGTCTTTGGAGACAGTTTGTGGACTTCTTAGTCTGGATGATTTATTGTTTAATAGGCTTTGTCTTTTTCTTTTTTTATTATTATCTTTTTATGGAAGACTATCTTAAGAAAAATCCCTGGGACATGCCATGGTTGGTCCTAACCATCTATATGATGGTGGCTCTGATTTCTTTTCCACAAGCCAATAAATATGTAGGAGACCGGCTGGCAGACCTGGACTACAATTCATTTAGGTTACTGGGTTTGCCCTTAACCTATCTTTGTGGTCCGGGAATTTTGGTCTACCATTTACTAAAAAAACAGGACTAAAGCATGTTAAGATAAAAGATAAACAACAAGAAAGGCAAGAGAAAAAAGCTCCCCAAGGGGAGCTTTTAAACGTTTTACAGATTTATTTACAGGCTTGGATGCCGGTCAGGCAACCGTCACTAACAGCGGTGGCCACTTGTTTAACAGCCTTGACCCTTAGGTCGCCGGCAAAGTAAAGGCCTTCTAAGGAAGAGGCTAAATCTTCTTTGACAAAGGATCCTTCAAGGTGAGCTAGGTCTTTTAAGTAGCAGGTATTTCCATTTTGCCCAATTTGGACATAAATTTCTAAGCCTTGGGGGTCTTGGACGCCTTGGCCTGCAAAGCTTGCTTCCAGGCAAAGGCCGTCTTTAACCTTGACAGACTCCAACTGGGCAGATGTATGAACGAAAATATTGGGGGAATTTTTAATTTGTTCCCTAAATTCGTGGATGCAAAGCAGGTCTTCTTGGACTTGGATGATGTGGACTTCCTTGGCATACTTGGCCAGGTAAAGAGCTTCTTTACAAGCTCCGTCAGATCCACCGTTCATAAGGACTATTTTTCCTTTGATCTGGTCTTCCTGACCTAGAGGCCAGTGGTGACAGGGAATTTCTTCCTCTTGCTTTAGGGGCAGGTCTTTTAAGCTGGACCCCGAGGCGCAAATAACCTTTTTAGCCCGGTAGCTGTCTTTATTTGTTTGGACAAGAAAGCCTTGGTCATCTTTTTTTAGAGAGAGAACTTCTTCGTAGTGGACAGGGATTTGGGCCTGGGCCACTTGATCAGCTAATTTTTTTGCAAAACTGGGTCCGGTTTCGTCCTTTTCCAAAGAAAGGTAGTGGCTTACTTTAGAAACATTTGCAATTAAACCACCAATTTTATCTTTTTCAAGAAGCAAGACATTCTTGCCTCTTGCTTTTACATATAAGGCTGCACTAACTCCTGCAGGGCCGGCGCCTATAATGATAATATCAATCATATTTATATAACCTCCAGTCACTCTTCATTATGATAGTTTTTTAAAAAAAGTGCAAGGTCAAGAAAGAATCTTTTAGAGTTTATTTTTTTCTTATATTTCTCTTATAATAGAAGGAGGAAATAAAGGAGAGGACATGAAGGAAAAAATAAATTTCTACGGCTACCCCATTGACCTGACCTATGGCAAGGGACAAAAGAATATTTACTTACGGATTCATCCCAGTCAAGGAAAAATTTCCCTATCCTTGGACCAAAGGCTAGGAAAACAGGGGGCCTTGGCTTTTTTAGAGGATAAGAAGGACTGGCTCTTTCAGAGGATTTCTCCAGGCCAGGTCCTGGAGGACCCGGCCTATATAGGGGGTGAGAGGCATTTTTTATGGGGAAGGACCTATCCCTTAAGGATAGTCTTGGGCCAGAAAAGAAACCAGGTGGATCTAAGGGAAGGTGAACTGCTCATGAGTCTGAAAGAAGACCTGGACCGGGAGGGGAGAGAGGCCTTGCTTTTGGAATTTTACCGGAGCCAGGTCAAGGCCCAGGTTCCGGACCGACTGGCCTATTGGTCAAAAATCCTGGGCCTTTATCCCAAGGACTGGAGGGTGAAAAAGATGACCAGTCGTTGGGGGACCTGTAATCCACGAGACCAGAGGATTTGGCTCAGTCTCTACCTGGCCCAAAGACCCTACCAGGCCCTGGATTATGTCTTGGTTCATGAGTTGGTCCACTTCATGGAAGACCACCACAACCAGGCCTTTTACGCCTACCTGGACCAGTTTTTTCCACAATGGAAGGAAGTGGAGAAGTCCTTAAACCGGCCTCTAAAGGGCTAGGAGGCTTGAATTATCTTCTGGCAACTTATATAATAGAACAAGATTTTGTCTAGAGAGTGGGGGAAGGAATGGATTTTATTACATTATTGGTAACAGCAGTGGGCCTATCTATGGATGCATTTTCTGTGGCCCTGTGCAAGGGTTTGACAGTGAAGAAAGCCCAGGTCAAGCAAGGGCTTATTGTGGGCCTTTACTTTGGCTTTTTCCAAGCCTTTATGCCCCTTATCGGTTATTTTTTCGGCGCTCGTTTTTACCGGACCATCCAAGCCTGGGACCATTGGATTGCCTTTATTCTCCTGGCTATTTTAGGCCTTAACATGATTCGGGAGGCGGATAGCCAAAAAGACCTGCCTGGGGGTTTTTCCTTTAAGGAGATGTTACCCTTGGCCATTGCCACCAGCATTGATGCCTTAATTATCGGGGTGAGCCTTGCAGTTTTAAAGGTCAATATCTACCAATCAGCCTCCTTTATTGGGCTATGTACCTTTCTTTTGTCTTTTGTGGGCTTTTATCTGGGCCATTATTTCGGGCAAAAATGGGAGAAATGGGCCCAGGTCTTGGGGGGAATTCTCTTGATTTTAATAGGAAGCAAGGTTTTATTGGAACATTTGGGTTATTTGCCTTAAGTACATCGGAAGATGTGCTTATTTTTTTACCATTTTATCTGGAAAAAGGATATAATAAAAGAAGATAAAAATCTTAAAATAAGTTTATTGGAAGGGAGATGGGACATGTTAAAAAGCTACCAGCTGAAAACAAAGAGAGAAGAAATGATAGATATTACTGGACTGGTAGAAGATTGCTTGGAAGAATCTGGGGTCCAAGAGGGGATTTGCCTGGTCTATTGCCCCCACACCACTGGGGCCATTAGTGTCAATGAAAACACAGACCCAGCCGTTCAAGAGGATATTTTTTTAGCCCTGCAAGAAAACCTTCCAGACAATCCAAACTTTAGCCACCTGGAGGGAAATTCCAGGGCCCATCTCTTGTCCAGTCTCTTTGGAGCCAGTCAAGGCTTCATCATCCAGGACGGTAGGCTCCTTTTGGGGACTTGGCAGGGAATTTATTTTCTAGAATTTGATGGACCCAGAACCAGGTCCTTTTATGTAAAGATCTTAGGAGGCAAGTAAATGAAGGCAAAAATTACCCTTTGGTACAACAACCATAGAAATGGAATCAATACAACAAAATTTACCTTTTTATCCTTTGTCTTGCTAGTGGTTGTCTGGATTGTAGATATCCAGTATCCGGACTTAAATAAGGCAATTCCGAAATTTTTTCTCCTGACCAAGGATGTGTCCAAGGGCTTTTTATCCAATCTGTCTGGAGTCTTCCTAACTGTTACCACCTTTACCCTAACAACCATCCTAACGGTTTTAACCACCTATGCATCTAATTTCACTCCACGGGTTGTACAAAAATTCATCGATAAGCCCCATGTTTTGAGTTTGATTGGAGTTTTTGTTGGAGGCTTTTTTTATACAGTCTTATCCCTTTTAATCATCCAAGATGTGGCAGAGGACCAAAAACTTTTAGCCGGAAGTTTGGGGATTATCTATGCCATCTTAAGTATGGTTTACTTTATGAAGTTCGTCCATAAAGTACTCTATTCCATCAAGGAAGTCAACGTCATCCAGGATGTCTACGAGGAAGCGGAAAAGCTAATCCAAGAGGAATCCGACCTGCGGAAGAAATCCACCCGTTATTTGGAGGATGAAATCCAATCGGGTTTTCCCATCTATTCCTTGGAAACTGGCTATTTTTACGATTTAAATGAAGATGAGCTCTTAAAGATCCTGACCAAGTATCCTTGTGAACTAGTAACCAAGGTCAAGATAGGGGAATATGTCCTAAAAGACATGGAAATTGCTGAAATTCACAGTAAAAGAGGAACAGGCCTCCCCCAAGGCCAGGACCAAGAAGATTGGTTAGATGCCATTGCCAAGACCTTTTTGCTCAATCCGGCTAAAAATGACCAGGCAGACTACCACCACGAAATGACCAATTTGGTGGAAATTGCCCTGCGAGCCATTAGCCCTGGAATCAACGACCCCAATACGGCCATCAACTGTATTGGTAAGATTTGTAACCTCCTGGGCCAGCTATTTTCTACCAAAAATAATTTTATCCTATTAAAAAATCAAGATGACTCTAATGTGGTCTATGTAGCCTATTCTGTAGAAGAAGAACTCTATTTAACCTTTTATCAATTAATCCACTATGGCAAGGAGGACCCCTCCATTGCCAAGGCCATTTTAGAGGGAATCCTCCATATGTACCTCAATGCAAATGATGAGGTCAAGGCCAGCATCGCCAGCTATTACCATGATTGCTACCAGGTCTTTTATGACTCCTTGACCAATAAGAGGGACCGGGAAAAAATTCAAGACCTCTATCAAAACTTCAAAAAGCAGGAAGAAAGAAATTCTAGGAATTCCCCCTCTTAAAAGGGGTTGATATAGATATAAAGAAAAAGGTCAATGACCAAGGAGGAGAAAAATGACAAAGAAAGACTTGACTAAATTCAAGACCCCCCATACCTATGCCATTATCTTTGTGGTGGTTTTACTTTGCTGGGGACTGACTTTTTTAATCCCTGCTGGGAAGTTTTCAACCCACGAAGTGGAATATACGGATGCCAATGGGGAAACAGCTAGCCGGACGGTCTTACAAGCCGAAACTTTCCGCTATATGCACCCCTTAAATACAGACTTTTTGGCCAGTCAACTACCGGCCTTGGCCCAAGACCAAGCCAAGTTGGAAGAACTGGACTTGGATCAAGAAGCCCTGGGAGCATTTTTGAAGACAGATGCCAAGGACTGGACCCAAGAAAGCTTGGACGAGCTGGGCTTAAGTGATGACGTTCTCTATGGTCTCTATGGGGACCAAATTTATGATCAAACGGTGAAGCTCAATAAAACAGCTGGTGTTTGGGGAACGGAAGATTTTAATGGCTTTGGTTTTCTAAACTACCTCTTTGAAGGGCTGGTATCCGGGGACAAGTATGGGTCTGCTGTAGGGATTGTAGCCCTCTTGTTGGTCGTTGGTGGATCCTTTGGAATCATCATGGCTACTGGAGCCATCGATGCAGGAATCTATGCCGTAATTGACAAGACCAAGGGCTTGGAACGCTTTGCTCTACCGATTTTATTCTACCTATTCTCTCTGGGAGGAGCCACCTTTGGCATGTCGGAAGAGGTCATTCCTTTTTCCATGGTCATGGTGCCCTTTGTTATCGCCTTGGGCTATGACTCCATTGTGGCTGTAACGGTTACCTTTGTGGCCTCCCAATTGGGAAATGCTGTTTCTTGGATGAGCCCCTTTAGTGTGGCCATTGCCCAAGGGATTGCTGGAATTCCTGTCTTATCTGGAGCTGGATTCCGCCTGGTTTGTTGGCTTGTGGTAACGGGTCTTGGTGCAGCCTATACCATGGTCTATGCCGAAAGAATCCGGAAGAACCCAGAAAAATCTGTCATGTATAGTTCAGACAATAAGTTTAGGACCCAATTGCAAGAGGACGATTCTGCCCGGGACTTCCAAGTAGGCCACAAGTTAATTTTACTAGAAATGCTCCTGGTCCTCATTTGGATTGTTTGGGGAGTAATGAAAAAGGGCTACTACATTCCTGAAATTGCATCCCAATTCTTTGTGATGGGTCTTGTAGCCGGTTTGACTGCTGTCATCTTTAAGCTCAACAACTTAGGGATTAATGACATTGCTTCTAAGTTCCAATCTGGAGCTGCCGACTTGGCAGGAACAGCTGTCGTTGTAGGGATGGCCAAGGGGATTTTAATCGTCTTGGGAGGCAGTGATGCCAATAGTTTTTCAGCCTTAAATACTATCCTCTACTCCATTGGAAATGCCCTTCGGGGAGTTCCAAAAACAGCAGCTGCCATTGGTATGTATGCCTTCCAATCCTGCTTCAACCTAGTCGTTACATCCAACTCAGGCCAAGCCGCCTTGACCATGCCCATTATGGCACCCCTGGCCGACCTGGTAGGAGTTTCCAGGCAAATTGCCGTTTTGGCCTATCAAATGGGAGCAGGATTTATGGATGCCTTTACACCGGTTTCTGCCAGCTTAATTGGAGTTTTAGGAGTTGCTGGTATTGATTGGTCCAAGTGGGCCAAGTTCCAAATCAAGATGCAAGGATTTTTCTTCCTTATTGGTTGTATTATCTTGATTATTGCCGTCGCTATGAATTTCCAATAGGAGGTTATTATGGTTAAAATCATTCGAAATGTTCATGTTTATAGTCCTCAAGACTTGGGAATCAAGGATGTCTTGGTTTTGGGAGATAAAATTGCAGCCATTGAGGATGAAATTAAAATTGACCTGGGAGGTCTGGTAGACCTGGAAGAAATCGACGGGAGTGGAAAAATCTTAACACCGGGCTTTATTGACTGCCATGTCCACATCCTAGGAGGGGGCGGAGAGGGAGGCTTCTCCACCCGGACTCCAGAAATTACCCTATCTACCTTGACTTCTGCTGGGGTTACCAGTGTTGTGGGAACCCTGGGAACCGATGGAATTTGCCGGGACATCAACGCCCTTTTGGCCAAGGCTAGGGGCCTGGAGGAAGAAGGGGTTTCTTCCTATATCTATACAGGGGCCTATCAAATTCCCACCCCCAGCCTAACAGGGGATGTCATGAAGGATATCATGGCCATTGACAAGGTCATTGGTGTAGGGGAAATTGCCCTATCCGACCACCGGTCCAGCCAACCCACCTTTGAAGAATTTGTCCGTCTGGCAGCCAATGTCCGGGTGGCGGGCATGTTATCTGGTAAGGCTGGAATCATAAATATCCACATGGGAGATGGAAAGACCAACCTGGACTATCTCAACCGGGCTGTAGAAGAAACAGAACTCCCCATTTACCAATTCCTGCCCACCCATATGGGTCGCAATCCTGATCTTTTTGAAGAGGGGATTAAATATATGAAAAAGGGCGGCTACTGCGACTTTACCGGAGCTGACGACCCTGACCTTTGGGAAAGAGAGTACGGAGAAGTACGGATTTCCAAGGCCTTAAAGAGGATTATAGACGAAGAAATTTCCTATGACCTCTTTACCTTTACCTCAGATGGCCAAGGATCTTTCCCCATGTTTGATGAAAACAACAACTATATTGGCCTGGGCATGGGAAAATCCTCTTGTCTCTTAGAAGCCATCCAAGAATGTGTCTTTAAAGAGGATATCCCCTTGGAAATCGCCTTGAGGGGCCTGACAATCAACCCGGCCAAGATTTTAAAACTCAAGGGCAAGGGGGAAATCCTTCCAGGCTATGATGCAGACTTCAACCTCTTGGATGAAAAAACTCTTGAAATTCACAGTGTTTTTGCCAAGGGAAAAACCATGGTCCAAGATCGGAAATTAAAAGTCCTGGGGACCTTTGATCCAGGACAAGAAGGCTTTCCCAAGGCCTAGCCTTTGGAGAGATAGAGGGCCTGTCAGCAGGCCATGAAGTATTTTTAGAAAAGTTATAAAAAGGCAAGAAGGGTCCTAAGTAGTAGGGACCCGTCTTTGAAGGAGGTTTAAATGGAGCAATCCTTGGGAAAAAAACTATGGTCTCTTTCCTATCCAACCATGCTGTCTTTTGCCCTCCAGGCTATCTACGACATGGTAGACATGGTTTGGGTGGGGAGGATTTCCAGCAAGGCTGTGGCTGGAGTGACCATATTCACGACAATTTTTTGGATTTTTGACGTTTTAAATGAAATCATCGGGTCCAGTTCTGTGTCTATGATTAGCCAAAGTTATGGCCGTGGAGACCGGAAAAGAACTTTGGAAATAGCAGAGCAAACCATTAGTTTTAAAATACTTATGTCCTTGCTGACTATGGTCCTCTTGCTGGTATTCCTTCAACCTCTTTTATCCCTTTATACAAAAGATCCCGAGGTAATCCAGGCTGCAAAGGACTATGGCTATTTACGGATTTATTTTTTGCCGGTCTTTTTTGCTTCTTTTTCAGTCAATACCATTTTTCGTTGCCAAGGAGATGCCAAGACCCCCATGTATATCATGGGACTGTCCACTCTGGTTAACCTTATCTTGGACCCGATTTTGATGTTTGACACCATCCCCTTTCTGGGCCTCAAGGGCTTCGGTTTAGGAGTTTATGGGGCGGCCCTGGCCACGGTAATTTCCATTTGCCTGAGCTTTTTAGTGGGATTTTTCCTCTTGTTGAAGGGCCACAAGGGAATCTATATTCGCTGGAAGGGACTCTTTCGATTGATTCCCTCTATTGACAAAAAGCTCTTGAAAATTGGGGTTCCCAATGGACTTCAGCAGATGCTCCGCTTTATTTTTAATGCCCTGGCAGTGCATTTTGTGGCTGACTATGGGGTAGATGCCATTTCAGCTTTTGGTATTGCCGGGAAAATCTATAGCACGGCCTTTTTGCCCCTAAATGGCCTGATGATGGGTGGGTCCACCCTGGTAGGCCACTATTTGGGCCAAGAGGACGTCCCCACAGCCCAAAGGGTCTCTAAGATAGCTTCTAGGATGAATGCAGGAATTATGGGGGGTTTTCTTGTGACTGTCCTGGTCTTCCACCAAGGAATTATGGGCCTCTTTATCCAGGATGCCAATGTCAAGGCCATCGGGTCCCAGATGTTGATTTTTTCTTCCTTCTGCTTGCCCTTTTTGGGCTATGGTTTTGGCTGTGGGGTGGCCTTTATGGGAAGTGGCTACAACAGACCCTTGCTCTATTCGGGACTTTTGGCTGACTGGTGCATCCAGCTTCCCCTCCTCTATGGGATTGTTCGGATTTTCCACCTACCCATCTCTTATCTTTTCGCATCTTATATGCCGGCAGACCTGACCATCTTCCTGATCCTTTTCTTTGCCTATAAAAAAGGGTCTTGGACCAAGAAAAGAGTTTAAAAAAGAAGTCCTGTTAGGGGACTTCTTTTTAGGGTATATAGACCAAACAAGATGATTCATCAAAATCAGGAGGTAGCTATGGATATCATACAAACATCGTTAGAAGACTTTAGCATTCGCAAGGCAGAAAGAGGGGACATTCCTACTATCCTCTCCCTCATCAAGGACCTGGCCCAATACGAGGACCTCTTAAAGGACGTCAAGGCCACAGAGGAAATTTTGGAAAAATCCCTCTTTGAGGAAAAAACGGCCCACATGTACCTACCCCTTTACAAGGGCAAGGCCATTGGCTACTTTATCTTTTTCTACAACTTTTCTACCTTTGAAGGTCGACCGGGCCTTTACTTAGAAGACCTCTACATTGACCCCCAATACCGGGGTCGGGGATATGGAAGAAAGTGTCTGTCCTTTATGGCCAAACATGCCTTGGAAAAAGATTGCCGCCGCTTTGAGTGGACCTGCCTCAAGACCAACACCCCCTCCTATGAACTCTATAAGAGCCTAGGAGCCGATGACCACACAGAATGGGTTATCTTTCGCCTAGATGGAGAAGACCTTAAGGCCATGGGGACACCAGACCTTTAATTATTTAAAATAGGCAGAAAAAATCTGGTCCATCCGGTAAAGATCCATTTTTTTGACAGAATACCACTTGCCATTTATGGCAATTTGGTTGCCAGTTTGGGAAAGCTCGATGGGGTCTTTTTGGTTTAGATACAAGTGGATAAAACGAACCTGGCCTCCAGCTTGCCCCTGGAGGTCTTTTGGATGGCCGGAAAATTTTCTGACCTTTTTTCCAATCCAGACCAGGTCCTTTTTATTGTCCACATGGACCAGCTGTTGGTCTGGCATGAGGTAGAGGTCTACAGCCACCAGGTCATCCATATCCAGGTCAACCAAGCGGTATTTGGCAACCCAAAGGCCATGAATCAAATAACAAGCAAAGAAAAAAAGACAGAAAAACAAAAGACGCCTTCTTCGCATCTTTTGCTGTCTCTTTTTTTTACTGATTTTTTGCCGCCTTCTTTCCATAGCCTTTTCCTCTTTCTTTTTTTCTACTACCATCTTACACAATAATGCCCCGTTGTCCAAGACCCTGGGAGAAAATAATGCTTTTGACCTTAAATTTTTAAGGATTTTATTTGACAAAAGAAGAAAAACAGAAGCAAGGTCTTTCTGTTTTTCTATATCAATTTAGAGACCTTTAAAGAGGGCAAAAGAAGGCTGGATGACCTTGTTTTGGATAATCTTTAGGCCCTCGCCTTTCAAAAGAGCTTTTTTTCTTTCCAGTCCCCAGGCATAGCCCCGGAGGAAGTTTTTTCCATCCAAGACCCGGTGGCAGGGCAGGACAATAGCCAGGGGATTTTTGGCCAAGGCAGCTCCTACAGCCCGGGCAGACATTTTTTCCCGTCCATATTTCTTGGCCAGGACCCGGGCCAGGACGCCATAGCTGGTAACCTGGCCATAGGGGATCTCCCTTAAAAGAGTCCAAACATCCCTTTGGAAGGGGGTCCCTTGGGGGGCCAAGGGGAGGCCATCCAAGTCCAGGGGGTCTCCCTGGAAATAGGCCCTAAGCCAGAGGGCACCGGCTTGGAGGTCGGGACTTTCTTTTTCTGGATAGGAGGGGGGCGTTTGGCCATCTAAAAAGTAAATAGAAGAGAGGGCTCCATCCTGGCCCAAAAGGACCATGGGGCCCAGGGGGGATTGGTAAATAAACTGGTACATGGTTATTTCCTTTCTAGGATAATTTCTTATTTTATATTATACTATATAGAGAAGAATAGAAGGGAAACGGTTTATGAATAAGAAGATAAAAGCTACAGGCCAAGCCCTTTTGGCTGCCTGTCTCTATGCCTTAAATATCCCCCTGTCCAAGGTTTTTTTACAGGCCATAGGCCCCATGACCATGGCGGGGTTTTTATACCTGGGAGCCGGCCTTGGCATCGGGCTCATCTACCTATTTTACGACAAAGATAAGGAGGACTTGCTAGACCGAGAGGACTTACCCTACACCTTGGGGATGGTAGTTTTGGACATCCTGGCCCCTATTTTATTGATGATGGGTCTGGTTTGGACAAAGTCAGCCAATGCCTCCCTATTGAATAATTTTGAAATTGTAGCCACCAGCTTGATTGCCTGGATGGTCTTTGGCGAAAAGATTTCCGGTCTCTTGGCCCTGGCCATCTTTCTCATGACCCTGGCCAGTGGGATTTTGTCC
The DNA here is from genome assembly GCF_900232945.1 of Urinicoccus timonensis. Lineage (GTDB taxonomy): Bacteria > Bacillota > Clostridia > Tissierellales > Peptoniphilaceae > Urinicoccus > Urinicoccus timonensis. Next base: position 273,124 of record NZ_OCTU01000001.1, on the reverse strand, counting down.
TTTGAAGGAGCCCAAAGCCTGGAATTTTCCAAGGGGTCTATCCTGGTCCTCTTGGCGGGCCTGTCCTGGGGCTTTGAAAATAACTGCACTCGGAAGATTGCCCATAAAAATACCTTTGAAATTGTCATGATTAAGGGGATTTGTTCCGGCCTGGGGTCCATCATCATTGCCCTGGTGGCTGGAGAGACCCTTCCTGGCCTGGGAGACTTGTGTAAAATTATGGTCTTGGGTTTTCTGGCCTATGGCTTGAGCATCTTCTTCTATATCCGAGCCCAAGACGTTATTGGAGCTGCCAAGACTTCGGCCTGGTATTCAGTCGCGCCCTTTGTGGCAGTCCTCCTGTCGATAATCTTTTTAAAAGAAGGCCTCAGTGGACAATTCTTAATAGCCCTGGCCATTATGGTTCTGGCCTCGATTCTGGTGGTGGCAGATACCATGAAAAGGGCCCATAGCCACCAACATAGCCATGTCATTTATAGCTATAACCATGGCCATATTGTCAAAAAAACCCTGGTCCACAGCCATAGCCACAAACACTATTTAAGTGGAAACCACCATGACCACCTTCATAAAAATCTGTAAATGGGGTATATAAGGGGTAAAGGAGGAAAGACCATGAAGATTTATGCCATTCCGGCCATGGAAGACAATTATATTTGGTCCATTGACTTGGACCAGGGCCGTATTTTCATTGATCCGGGCCAAGCCTTGCCGGTTCTGGATTTTTTAAAAGACAAGGAAGTCAAGGAAAGTGTGGTTCTTTTGACCCACCACCACTTAGACCACACCGGGGGCCTGGAAGAGTTAAAAGAAGCCCTGCCGGATCTTAGGGTCTATGGGCCCTGGGAAACAAGAGACCTCAATGACACTTGCGTCAAGGATGGGGACCTAGTAAAGGTCTTTAACCAAGAGATAGCCGTCTTGGCCAGTCCTGGTCACACAGAGGCTGGAGTATCCTACCTCTGGCAGGGACATTTATTTCCAGGAGATGCTCTTTTTAAGGCTGGTTGCGGCCGGGTCTTTACCGGAGACTACCGGGCCCAATACGACACCCTGGAGGTCTTTAAGGACCTGCCCGACGACACCTTGGTCTATCCAGCCCACGAGTATTCCTTGGAAAATTTACGCTTTGCCAAGAGCCTCTTTCCTGGGAGTTTAGAAATCGACCAGGCCCTAGAAGAGGTCCGGGACCAAAGACAAGAAGGGAAAAATACCCTCCCCACCACTATAGGGGAAGAGAGAAGGATTAACCCCTTCTTCTTGGCCAAGGATTTAGATGAATTTATTGCCTTCCGCAAGAAAAAAGATACCTTTTAAGGCATAAAAGAGGACTATCTTGGGTCCAGACTATTTGTGGAAGGCGGAAGGGCTATATTGAGTTAAAGGAGATATGTATGAAGACAAGTTTAAAAAGGGCTTTTATCCTCAACATCAAAGGTCTTTTGGCCCTGCTTGTCCTGTATTTTTGCAATACAAGATGAACAAGCCCCATCTAGGAGACATCCTCTGGATGGTCTTTTTGGCTGAGGGGGCCTACTGGGCCACTGTTTTTTGGGCTTGTTTGCCTACAAAAAATTGAGGAGCTAGGGTGTCCTAGACCTCAAGGGGATACTTGTATAAAAGACTCGAAAGCATAAAAAAACCGGGAAGTGGAAACTTCCTGGTTTTTCTTCTTTTTAGACCATTTTTAATCCGCAGACAGGGCTGCCATGGTGATATAGTTGTAGGGTTGGTTGTAGTGGGGCAGGAAGAAAAAGTCGGTTAAGGACAGGCGGTCAATGGTGACTTTTTCTTGGATGGCCAGGCTGAACATGTGGATCATCATGGACATATCATACTTGGACATGAGTTGGGCCCCCTTGATTTGACGGGTATTTTTATCATAGACAATCCGGATGGTAACTTCATAGTTGTCTTCCTTGATAAATTCAGGTTTTTGTAGGGCCTTAAAGTCTGTATAGAGGACGTCCATTCCCAAGGCTTGAGCCCTTTCCACAGTAACTCCTGTGGAGACCATGGATAGGTCAAAGATTTTGATCCCATTGGACCCTTGGACTCCGTTGGCTTCAATGGGGTTGCCACAGACATTGTGGCCGGCAACAATTCCGGACCTTACGGCGTTGGAAGCCAGGGCGATGTAGTCATAGTCATCGATGACATTACTAAAGATGGTGGTACAGTCGCCAATGGCATAGACATTGGGGTCTGAGGTGGCTTGGTGCTTGTCTGTTAAGATGGCTCCCTTGACTCCCAGGTCCAGGTGGCCTTGGACCAGGTCTGTATTGGGCAGGAAGCCACAGCAAATCAAGGCCATATCACAGGGATAGCTTCCCTTGTCCGTTACGACCTTGGAAACCTTATTTTTCCCCTCAAAGGCCAGGACATTTTCACTTAAACGGACATCAACCCGGTGGGACCGGAGATTGTCTTCCATGGCATCGGTAAAGGGCTTGTCATAGTAGGTATTTAAAACCCGGTCAGGTTGGGTAATCATGGTGGTATGGTAGCCTAGGCGTTTAAAGGCTTCGGCCAATTCTACTCCAATATAGCCAGCTCCGACGACCACAACATTCTCCATGGTCCGACCATAGTCATTTTCAATCTTGTCAATCACTTCCTTGGCATCTTGGAAGCGCTTCACTTTTTGAATGTTTTCCAGGTCTAGCCCTTTTAGAGGGGGGATAATGGGTTTGGATCCTGTGGCTAAAACCAACTTGTCATAGGATTCAGCAATTTTTTGCCCATTTTTGTCCAGGGCATAGACAATTTTTTTGTCATAGTCAATGGATTCCACAGGGGTTTCCAGGTGAACCTTGGCCCCCTTGTTTTCCAAGATGGCCTTGGAAGAATAGAAAAGTCCGTCGGGACTTTTAATTTGTCTACCAATCCAAAGGGCCATCCCACAGCTTAGAAAGGAAATATTGTCATTTTGGTCAAAGATAACGAGTTCGTTTTCAGGGTAATGATCCAAAATGGTATTGGCACAGGCCGTACCAGCATGGTTGGCCCCAATTAAAACAATCTTACTCATAATAATAAAACTCCTTTACAAAATAAATAGGTTCAATGATTAGATATTGGCCTAAAAGTCAGCCTATAAAAAAGATAATTCTAGGGTAATTTTACCCCATTTGTGGGACAAACAATCCTTAATTTTGAAAAAAATTATTAAAATAGCTAAAAAAAGAATGCCACTGAGGCATTCTTTTTGCTTAACTTATTTTTTTGGAAGATGGATAGTAAACTCAGTATAAGACCCTAGCTGACTATCAATGGAGATGGTGGCCTGGTGGAGGTCAAGAATGTGCTTGACCAGGCTCAGGCCCAGGCCAGCGCCTCCAAGTTTCCGGCTCCTGGAAGGGTCCACCCGGTAAAAGGGAGTAAAAATTTCTCGGATGGACTCAGGAGCCAGGCCGATGCCCATATCTTTAACAGAAACCAGGACCTGGTCTTGGTCCTCCTTGACTCGGGCCAGGACAGACCCACCGGGCTTGTTGTATTTAATGGCATTTTCCACCAAATTGTAGAGAGCCTGGTAAAGAAGAAGGTCATTGGCATAAACCTGGGCATGGTCTCCTTCTAATTGGAGACAAAGTCCTGTTTTTTCTGCCAAGGGCATAAGGTCACAAAAGACTTCGTCAAAAAGATCATAGAGGTCTACCAGGTCATTTTTTTCCAAATTTTCTGTATCCATAAGGGTCAAGAGGTGGTTGACCAGCTGGGTCATCCTTTGGACCTGGTCTTGGATGTCGGAAAGGATTTCTTCATAGTCACTTTCCTGGTGGTTTTCCAGCTTGTTAAAAACGTCCAGCCTGGTCTGTAAAACGGCCAAGGGAGTCTTGAGCTCATGGGCCGCTGCAGCAGAAAATTGCCTTTGCTGTTGGAAGACCCCATCCAACCTCTTTAAAAGGTGGTTGTAGGATTGGGTCAAATCGGCAATTTCTCCAGGCAGGCCCTGGCTGGGCAGGGGTTTGGACAGGTTTTTCATCTCCCGGTCCTTCATATGGTCAATAAGCCTTTCCAAGGGTTTTAGGCTCCTCCGGGCCAGGAAGTAGGTGGCCAGGCTCCCTAGGACCACCACCAAGAGGGTGGACAAGGTGGCTTGGATTTGGACCTTTTCCTGGGCTCCTTGAAAGAGCTCCTTAACTTCAGGAACAATAATCAGGGTCTGGCCCATGTCTTTGACCTGGTCTTTTAGGATTTGGTCCATAATTTTTTCCTGGAGGAGGTTGAGCTCCTGGTTAATGGCATGTTTTTGTAAAAAATAACTGGCAATGCCTGTGGCCAGGATCATAAGACCCAGGATCAGGGCAAAGCGCATTTTAAGGGAAAGAGGTTTTTTCATTGTTTTTCTTCCAATACATATCCTTGACCGATTTTATTTCGAATGGGGTCAGTTTGGAGGACCTGGCGAATTTTTTTCCTTAGGGAGGACATGTGGACCCGGATGGAATTCGAAAAGGGGTCCACATTTTCGTCCCAAATATGGCTAATGAGGTCTTCCTGGCTGACAATAGACCCCTGGTGTAAGAGGAGGTATTCTAGAATACCTGCTTCTTTGCGGGTGAGCTTGAGGACCTGGCCCTTGGCCTTGGCTGTCCGAGACAGGGTGTCAAAAGAAAGGTCTCCACAGACTAAAAGGGGGTCTTCTTGCTTGAACTTTCGACGGGTTAGGCTCCGGACCCGGGCTTCCAATTCATCAAAAGAAAAGGGCTTGGTTAAGTAGTCGTTGGCCCCCTGGTCCAATCCTTGAACCTTGTCTTCAATTTGGCTCCGGGCCGACAGGATCAAAACTGGTGTGGTTTGGTCCCTTTCCCGGAAGTGGCTTAAAAGGTCCATACCATCCATTTTGGGTAGGGACAGGTCCAAAAGCACCAGGTCATAGGATTCGGTCAGGACCTTGTCCAGGGCAGATAGGCCATCATAGGCCTGGTCCACCTCGTAGCCACTGAGGTGGAGCCCCTTGGCTATGGTCTTACAAAGAGTGACTTCATCTTCAACTACAAGTAAACGCATGGGACCTCCTTTACTTTTGGGGACTTTTTTCTTTCAGGAAAAATCCCCTGTCAATACAAGATTTAGGACAAACAGACTTACAGCGACCACAGCGAATGCACTCGGGGTCATTGATATTTTCCGTGGGGTGGACATTCATTTGGCAGGCCCGGGCACAGGCTCCGCAATGAACACAGGAGGCCAGGTCTACATGGTAGGAAAAGAGGGCGTGGCGGTTGAAAAAGGAGTAGATGGCCCCTAGGGGACACATATACTTGCAAAAAGGTCGGTAGATTAGGACTGAGGCCACAATAACTAAGATTAAAATAAGATTTTTCCACAGGTAGAGCCAACCAATAGCCGACCGCATGGTGGGCCGGAGGAGGACTAGGAAAAGTCCTCCTTCCAAAGTCCCTACAGGACATAAGTACTTACAAAAGAAAGGGGCTCCCTGGCCTAAAAAGTCTGTGACAAAAAGGGGAAGAATCAAGACAAAGACCAGTAAGATAAGGTACTTGGCCTTTCTAAGCCAAAAGTCGCCCCGGAAGGTTTTTATTTTCTTTGAAGGGATCTTGTGGAGCAGGTCTTGGACCAGGCCAAAGGGACACAAGAAGCCACAGACCAGACGACCAAATAGGGCCCCGAAAAAGAGGATAACCCCCAGGACATAGTAGGAAAAGGAGTACTTGTAAGATCCCATCACTGCCTGGAGGGACCCAATAGGGCAGGACCCATAGGCCCCGGGGCAAGAATAACAATTCATCCCTGGGACACAAAGGTGCTTGCCAGGACCCTTGTAAATGGATCCAGTGACAAAGCCGGAAAGGTGACCATTGGTGGTCAGGGCAAAAAGCCCTTGGACCCAGTGGCGGATTTTTTCTGAGAGGGAAAGTTTCTTATCCAATGCCGATACACTCCATACAAATCCTTACGGCCTTTTCAAAGACCACCTGGACCTCGCCCCTTTGCCAGCCCTGGTAGACCATGGCCACTGAGGCCAAGACCAAGACCAGGGCAACTTTTTTGGCCCAAAGGCCATGCAAAAATTCTCTCATAGGGCTTACTTTCCTTGGTCCAGCTTGGCCATTTCTTTTTCTACAATGGCCTTCCATTCATCATAGGTATGGGCTCCACTGTAGGTGTCTCCCACAATATTTCCTTGGCTGTCCACAAAAAAGGTTTCAGGCATGGCATCAATTCCATCTAGACGACCATTCATTTGTCCCTTGTCTGGTACTAGGAAGGGGTAGGAAGCCTTGGTTTTGTCTTGGATCAACTTTGCCTTTTCCAAACTTTCTTCCCGGCCAGGGCTTTTTTCTCCAGTATCGGTTACGACACCAATTACCCCAAAGCCCTTGTCAGCTAAATCTTGGTGGAGCTTGGCCAATTCAGGAATTTCCTTGACACAGGGACCACACCAGGTTGCAAAGACATTTACCATGGTGAGCTTGTTTTTACTTAATTGGTCTGAGCTAAATTCTTTACCATTGATGTCCACTGTTTTAAAGGGGGCAATATTGGCAACATTCTTTCTTAGTCCGGAAGGATAGAAGGCACTGATTCCATCATATTCTTCCATTTGGGATAGACTAACTTGAGTTTTTTGGAAGTCTTGGATAAAGGCGGGGTCAGCCTTGGAGTTAATACTTTGAACATAGATGTATTGTTTGTCAGGGCTTTCTCCTAAAATCTTATGTTGGTCACAAGAGGTTAACTCATCCAATTGGTCCTTCATGGAGGCCTTGTAAACTCCTAGGGCGCCTAGGGGTTTTAAACCCTTGAACCAATCTTCATATTCAGTTCCCACCTTCTTGACGACAGCCTTTTTTTCTTCCTCGTTCATGGCCTTAAATAAAACTTGGGCATGGCCTAGTTCTTTAGGGTTTTTACTATCGGGCATTTCATCGGTGAATAGGCCCAGGTCCAGGTTTTTGGCTTGGTCTTGTAGGGATTGGGGAAGGGTAAAGTTAAGACCTAAACCGGGAAATTCATACTTGTCTTGGTGACCCAAAGAACTTTCACTGGCTATAAAATCAGAGGCCATCATTTGGTCATCAGCTGGAACACTTTCCATGGCTTGGCCTTGTCCAGGAGCATTTCCTGGGGTGTTTTTTGCTTGACATGCCGTTAGGCTAAGTAAACTGGTCATTGCCAAGGATAGGGCAATGCTGGTACGTTTTAAATTCATAAAATCCTCCTAAAATTTATTTTAAGAATACTATACAGGATGGCCTGTTAAATCTCTGTTAAGATTTTAAAATTTTCCAAAGAAAGCTTTATTTCTTATGATATAATAAATTTTACCATAGAAATAAATCTTGAGAGGAGCATATTTATGGAAAAAAAGAAGCAAGGATTTTTTCATTCTCTATTATTTAAGTTATTAGTAGCCATTATCGTGGGGATTCTTTTAGGAAAGTCTGCAGGTCCCTCAGTCATCCAGGTGGTTGACGCCATCAAACAAATTATGGGAGACTTTATCGGCTACATTGTTCCCCTAATCATCCTGGGTTTTATTACCCCGGCTATTGTATCCTTAAAGGAATCTGCAGGAAAGATCCTAACAGTAACCCTGATTATTTGTTACCTGTCCTCAGTGGGGGCTGCTTGCTTCAGTTTCTTGGCAGGCCAGGCCATTATCCCCAACCTCCACATCCAATCAGCCGTAGCCCAAGGAGCCCAAATCCCAGAAGCAGTCTTTAAACTGGAAATTGCTCCCATCATGCCCGTTATGACGGCCTTGATTACAGCCATCTTATTTGGGATTGCAGTGATTTGGACCCAGTCCAAGACCTGGGAAAATCTCTTGATGGAGTTAAATCAAATTGTCCTGACTATTGTAGAAAAAGTTGTTATTACCATCCTGCCAGTTTACATTGCGGCTACCTTTGCAGAATTGGCCTATGAGGGAGTCCTCCTAAGTCAATTCCCCGTCTTTATCAAGGTCATCTTCATCGTCCTTGCGGGACACTTTATCTGGATGGCCCTTCTTTACAGCCTTGGAGGCATCCTGTCCAAGTCCTCTCCCAAGGAGGTCTTTAAGCACTATGTCCCAGCCTATATGACAGCTGTAGGAACCATGTCTTCAGCAGCAACAGTGCCTGTAGCCCTGGCTTGCGCTCGAAAATCCACAGTTTTGGACCCTAAAATTCGGGACTTTGTCATTCCCCTTTGTTCCAACACCCATCTTTGTGGGTCTGTATTAACAGAAACCTTCTTTGTTATGGTGGTTTCCCAAATCCTCTATGGTCAACTTCCCCCAGCCAATTCCATGATTTTATTCATTCTCTTGTTGGGAATTTTTGCCATTGCGGCTCCTGGAGTTCCTGGAGGAACTGTTGTAGCCAGTCTGGGTCTTATTACCTCTGTCCTTCATTTTGACAACACAGGTACAGCCTTGATCCTGTCTATTTTTGCCCTCCAAGATAGCTTTGGAACAGCCTGCAACATTACAGGAGATGGGGCCATTGCCCTAATGGTAACGGGAATCTTTAAAAGAGAAAAGGCCAAACAAGCAAAAGAAGCATAAAACAAGGGACCTCAAGCAAGAGGTCCTTTTTTCATAGAAAAATTGACAAGAGAAGGTCCAGTTTGCTAAACTAAAGCTATAAATAAGGCAAAAATTTTACGGCCTTGGGGAAGGAGAATTTAAGATGACAAAAATTATGAAAAACTTGGAAAAAGTAAGCCTGGCCCTACTTGTCAGCTGGATTTTTAAGGATGCCTGGATTGGCCATGCCCGACCCTTGGGTTTTACCAGCCTATATATCTGTCCCCTGTTGGGACTTTTAGGAGTTTTTGCCTCTATCCGGAATAAAAACCTAGTCTTTGGACTTTTAAACCTGGTCCTAATAGGGAGTTTTTTCCTTATTATGAGCCTGGGCTACCTGGTTTTGGGCTAGGGATAGAAGAGTGAGAGAAATAAAAAATAATTTTGAAATTAATATTGACTATCAAAATGAAATGGTCTATACTAATTATAGAGTAACAAGATTTCTCTATTTAACTTTCTCTCAAACATATACTCTCTAAGGAGAAAAATAGGTGGCCCCAAGTGGAGCCACCTATTTTTGTGTCCAATAAAAAAGCAAGGACCTTGATGCCCTTGCTTTTTAAATTATAGTTCTTTTTGGATGAGGTCAATGGCCTCTTGGGTTTTGACTACATAGGTGTAGATGACATTCATGATTTTAAGCTCAGCATCATGGAGGGCCATATCTGCTGAAGCGCAGGCATCTTCCACAGTTAGGACTTGGAGTCCTTCATCAGCCAGGCCCCGGACAGTGGAAGCAACACATTGGTCGGTTACAATTCCCCCAACCACTACAGTGGTGATCCCCATGTAACGAAGAAGTTGTAGGTAGTTGGTTCCTGTCGTTACGGAATCTGTGGTCTTATTCACCACGATTTCATTTTTAATGGGGGCCAGTTCGTCCACCATTTGGGCGGCCCAAGAGTCTACAGGCATGAGCATGTTATTCCAGCCTTCAGACTTTTGGACTGGGGACCGGTCTTCTCCATCTTCTCTCAAGCAGGCAATCCGTCCAAAGCTAACGGGTAGATTGTTGGCCCGGAAGAAGTCTAGGAGCTTTTTGGCATTGGGGATAGTGGTATTTTCCATGTGGTCAAAATAGGGCTTCCATTGGTCCCAAACGCCGGCGGCCTTAAATTCTTGGGCCTCCTTGCCTTCGAGGTGGCAGAATTCATTTTGCAGGTCAATAAGTAAAAGCATGGTTTTTTTGGGATCAATTTTATAGTCCGGGAAATCTTCCACTTGGTCATAATAAAAAGATACGTATTTACGGTCGAGTTTCATATAAACCTCCTTATGGTTGGGATGTGTCTTTAATGCAAGTATAGCATAGGAAAATTTTAAAGACAATCAATCCCAGACAGCTAGTTTCGATTTAAAGCAGATAGGATTTTTGGCCCTAGGATGGCAGCCAAGAGGGCCTTGACCAGGTCTGGGATAATAAAGGGAACCATGCCAGCCTTGAGGCTGGAAGCCAGGGTCATGGGGAGGCCATTGATCCTGGTTAAAATCAGGTAGAGATAGGGTAAACCTATGGCATAGAGTAAAATATCTGCTAAAATTAAGATAAGGAAGATCTTCCAAGGATTTTTTTCTCCCCGGCTGTACTTAGAAATTAAGTAGGAAATGGGGATAAAGCCTAGGATAAAGCCAAAGGCAGGAGATAGGACCGACTGGGGTCCTCCAGAAAAACCTGCAAAGATGGGTAGGCCCACCAGGCCCAAAAGGGCATAGAGGACGGTGGAAAGTAAGGCCTGCTTGGGCTTTAAGACCAGGCCGGCCATAAAGACGAAGAAGTTTTGCAGGGTAATGGGGACAGGGCCCAGGGGGATGGTGATTAGGGCACCTAGGGCGATTAAGGCGGCAAAGATTGCCGATTCTATGTAGTCTTTTGTTTGACTTTTTTGAGATACAAGTTTATTTTCTGTGTTCATATTCAACCTCCAGAAAATAGTTTAAAACAAGGTAAACTAAAATGTCAATATGGTTTACATATAATTGCTGAGATTTTATAGATTAGGGAAGGGATTAAGATGGACCAAGAATTGGATAAAATTTTAAGAAGATTGGAAGAGGCAGGTTTTGAAGCCTATCTTGTCGGGGGAAGTGTCCGGGATGACTACCTGGGTATCCCGCCAAAGGACATAGATATAACATCTTCCGCCAAGCCGGAAGAAGTAGAAGAGCTTTTTAGGGACTACAAGACCCTGGATATAGGGAAAAAGTACGGGACCATTTCCCTGGTCCTGGACCGGGAAAAAATTGAAATCACCACCTTCCGCCAAGACCTGGCCTATAAGGACCACCGCCACCCGGAAGAGGTTCGCTTTACCCCCTCTCTCCTGGAGGACTTAAAGAGAAGGGACTTTACCATGAATGCCATGGCCAAAAACCGTCAAGGAGAGGTCTTTGACCCCTTCCATGGGAGGGAAGACCTGGACCGGGGCATCCTGAGAATGGTAGGGGATCCCAAGGATCGTTTAGAGGAAGACGCCCTGCGGATCCTTCGGGGCTTTCGCTTTGCCAGCCGCTTTAAGCTCAACCTGGACCCGGACTTTCTCGACGCTGCCAGTCTTTACAAGGAGGGCTTGACCCAGGTATCCCGGGACCGGATCCGGCAAGAGTTTTTTGGCCTTTTATTAACAGACCAACCCTCCTATGGCCTCTTGCTTATGGAAGAAACAGGAGTCCTTAAAATTCTCTTTCCCGACCTCATGGCCACTGTGGGATTTGACCAAAAAAATCCCTACCATAAACAGACCCTCTTTGACCACCTCCTCTGTGTCTTGGACCATACTCCGGTCAAGCTATCCACCCGTCTGGCAGCCCTCTTCCACGACATTGCCAAGCCCCAAAAGGCCTTTTATGGCAAGGATGGCCACCTCCACTTTTATGACCACGACAAGGAAGGGGCCCTTGAAGCTGACCAAATCCTCAAGGACCTGGGAGCTGGAAAAAAATTAAGGGCCAGTGTCCGGGCCCTGATCCAAGACCATATGACAGTGCAAAAAGTCATGACCGACAAGGCCCTTAGACGGCAAATTAAACGGGTGGGCCGGGAAAATGTCCTGGACCTCTATGACTTGATCTTAGCCGATGCTGCCTGTACATCCGGCCCCGGAAGTCTGGCCCCCTTAAGGGCAAGAAAGGCTCGGGTCTTAGACCTCTTGGACGAAGACCTGACTAAAAAGGAAAATTTTCTGGCCATTAACGGCCATGACCTTATGGACCTGGGTTATCCCAAGGGCCCTCTCTTGGGGACCATCCTCAGAGCCTGCCAGGACCTGGTTTTGGAAGATCCTGAAAAAAACACCCAGGAAGACTTAAAAAAATATGTGGAGGAAAGATTTAAAAAACAATCTTGACCAAGATTCTTATCAAAATAAGGCATTATCTTTTTACTTTTGGGTAAATAAAAGCCAAGGAGGCAAGTATGGATACAAGAGATTATTTAATTAAAGCTGGAGAAAAGGTGGACTTGAAAAAAATCCCCACTCGCTATGAGGGGGACTTGGATAAAAAAGATGTGAAGAACCACCTGGTTCCAAAAAATTTAGAAAAACTACAAGACTACCAGGAAAGGCTCTATGCTGAAAATAAGCAAGGACTCATCATTGTTCTCCAGGCCATGGATTCAGGAGGCAAGGATTCCCTAATTAAACACGTTATGACGGGTCTAAATCCTCAAGGCACCAAGGTAGCTTCTTTTAAGCGGCCCTCCGACAGGGAATTGGACCATGATTTTTTATGGAGGGTCAATAGGGAACTGCCATCCCGGGGGGACATTGGTATTTTTAATCGGTCCCACTATGAAGAAGTTATCGTCACCCGGATTCACGACCTGGTAAAAATCCAACCCCTACCAGAGGACTTGATAGACAAGGACCTTTGGCAAAAACGCTTTGACGACATCGTCAACTATGAGAATTATTTACGGAATAATGGCTTTCGGATGGTGAAGTTCTTCCTCCACATTTCCAAGGAAGAGCAAAAAAGCCGCCTGATGGACCGGATTGTTCGCCCGGAAAAGCACTATAAATTTGATAAGTCTGATATTACAGAAAGGACCTATTGGGACAAGTACCAAAGGGCCTATGAAGACCTTTTTGAGCACACCTCAACAAAAGAGGCACCCTGGTATGTGGTGCCTGCTGATCGTAAGTGGTTTTCCCGCTACCTGGTAAGCCAGGTCATTTTGGAAACCCTCCAAGACATGGACCCCCAATTCCCACAATTAAGTAAGGAAGCAGAGGAGTCCTTGGACCATTGGAAAAAGGTCTTGGAGGAATCTTAATTTTTTTGGAAAAAATGAATAATTTTTCGGAACAGCCCCTGGGGCTGGTCTTTTTTTGTCCGGGCTTTTTGATTCTCCAGGCCACTTAAGGCTAATTCATAGCGTTTATTGGCTCTTTCCATAAAATAATCTTGGCAGCTAAAGGGTTCTTTGCCATCTTGAATGGGAACATAGTCACCATTTTCCAGAAGCCGTCGGGCCTTGACATTGTCCTTCCATTGGGTGTCCAGGTAAAAACGACAAAAATCTCTCAGGGCCGGGTCCTGGATGGGACAAGCCACCTCCACCCGTCTTTCCATATTCCGGGTCATGAGGTCGGCAGAAGTGATGTAAATGATTTCGTCATCTCCCTGGCCAAATAAGTAAATCCGAGGATGCTCCAAGTAGCGACCTACAATGCTCCGAACCTCAATATTGTCGGTATAACCCTCCATACCCGGGATGATACAACAAATGCCCCGGATAATTAACTTGACTTGGGCGCCCTTTTGGGAAGCTGCACAAAGCTCTTCCATGATTTCATAGTCTGTCATGGAATTCATCTTTAAGAAAATATAGCCCTTGGGTCCCTTGTCGGCTTCTCGACGGATGAGGTCAATGATGGTGGGCTTGATGGAATAGGGAGACTGCAAGAGGGACTGATAGGACCCATCCAGGACCCCGGTGCAGATGTTAAAGAAAAATTCCGTAGCATCCTGGCCGATTTTAGGATCAGCCGTAATAAAGGATAGGTCGGTATATTGTTTGGAGGTCTTTTCGTTGTAGTTTCCCGTTCCCACTTGGGTAATGGTTCGGATATCATTGCCCTTTTGGTAGCTAATCAAACAAACCTTGGAGTGGACCTTGTATTGGTTAAAGCCATAGACAATATTACAGCCGGCATCATAGAGGACCTGGGAGTTGATGAGGTTGTGCTCTTCATCAAAGCGAGCCTTTAATTCCATTAGGACAGTAACATTTTTCCCGTTTTCAGCGGCCCGGCACAGGGCGTCTACCAGTTGGGAGTGGTCGGCCAGGCGGTAGATGGTAATCTTAATGGATAGGACATTTTCATTGTCAGCGGCTTCATTAATGAGGTCTAAAAAGGAGTTGATGTCTTCATAAGGATAGGAAAGAATCAAGTCATTTTTTTCAATGTAGTCCATGAGAGAGGGCTGGTAGACAGCTGGACCAATGGGCTTGGGCCGGTAGGACTTGTAGTAGAGGTCTTGGGTGGACCTTTCTGGCAAGGCTCCTTCCAAGGCAAAGGCATAGGACATATCTAGGCAGCGGGTGGTGACAAAAAATTGGTCCTTGGAAAGGCCCAGTTCTTTAGCAAGGTAGGAGGTCATGGCTCCAGATAGGGGACGGTCACTTAAGAGGCCTACAGGATTTAACCGGTCCCGTTTTTTCAAGATCTTCTTCATATGGTCCCGGTAGTCTACATTGTCATCAGCATCTTCATCATCAGCTGACAGGTCCCCATTCCGGGTGACCCGAATCAGGGCCACTTCCTTGACTGTGTACTCCTTGAAAAGAGAGGGTGCATAGTAGGCGTGGACCTCTTCGCTTAAAATATACCGGGTTTTTTCGTCATTTAAAAAGATGATCTTTTTGGACTCTTGGGGGATGGCCACCAGGCCAAAGTAGTCCTTTCCATCCCGGTGAAGCCTTAAAATGGCATGGGTGTGGTTGTTGTCAATAAAGGGAAAAGGATTGTGAAAATCCACAATTTGCGGAGACAAGACGGGCTTGATGTGGGACTTGAAAAAAGCCTTGGCTCGGGCTTTTTCTTCCTTGGAGACCTGGTCCATGGTCAAGTGGTAGATGCCCTTTTTCCGAAAGGCTTCTTCCAAGTCTTCCATGGTTTGGTCCTTTGTTTCATAGAGATCCCGAACCCTGGCAAAAATCATATCCAGCTGGTCCTGGGGACTCAGGCCCGTTCGGCGTTCACTGTTGTCTTCGTCTAAGAGGGTATAGTCGCTTAAGCGGCCTACCCGGACCATAAAGTATTCAGTCAAATTGCTTTGGTAGATAGCGATAAATTTCAAGCGTTCCCCCAAGGGGACTCCTGGAGTGGCCCCTTCTTCCAGGACGCGTTCATTAAACTTGAGCCAGGAAAGTTCCCGGTTTTTCATATAGATAGGGGGCTGGTTATTTTTTTCCATGGTCTTGATCTAACCTCCAAATTAAGTAACCTTCACGAATTCCACAATTGCTTACCATGATTTCCTGGCAGGAAAAGACCTTGGCAACCTCCTGGAGGATTAGGATTCCAGGAGTCAGGGTGTGGATTCTAGAGGGGCAAACTCTCAGGACATTTCGGACATACACCGGGTCAAAAGTCATAAGACCCTGGCTAATAGACTTACTTTGGGCCAGGCTAAAGCGGCCTGGAAGGTCTTCTCCGTCAGAGGAAAATTGGTAGTCCACAGGTTCAAACAACTCTGAGCACAGGTTGTTGCAGGCCCGAATGGTGCCACCAACACCTACAATGGGTAGAGAGCCCTTGACCTTGGGCAGGTCCAGGTCCTCTAACTTTCCCCGGATATATTTTTTGATTTCCTTACTTTCTTTCTTGTTAGGGAAAATACGTGAGACAAATTGCCGGTAGAGGGAGAGAGATCCCTCGTCTAAACTGTTTTTATAGAGGACCTTGTCCTTTTTGTGGATTAAAATTTCCGTAGACCCGCCACCAATATCCACATGGATACCTGCATCTAGGTTAAAGGAGGAATGGACCCCCAAATAGCCCAGCTCGGCCTCCATGGGACCGGAAATCAAGTCCACATTTAAGCCCGTGGCTTCCTCCAAGGTCTTTAAGACCTCCTTGGAGTTTTTTACATTCCGAATAGCTGCTGTGGCAAAGGTAAAGATAGCTTCTGCTTGAAAGAGTTTGTAGATGGGCTCATAGGTCTTTAAGACATGGACCAGACGCCAAACTCCCTGCTGGGTCATCTTGTTTCCCTTGATATAGTCAGCTAGGCCAACTTGTGATTTCTTCTTCATTAAAACTCTTGGCCGCCCATCCACAAGGTCATAAATCGTTAGGCGGATGGTGTTGGAACCAATATCTGTTACAGCATATTTCATAGACTTCCCCCTTCCTACTTGTATTTTATCACAGCTGGGGGTCAAGAAATGTAAAGTTCATGCAAAGTTTTACCATTTCTAGAGGCCCTCTAGACTTGTCGACCCTTTCTCCTTTTTTTTCAAAGTGCTATACTATAAATAGATAAAGGAGGCAGCTATGAGAATAGACGATATAAATCAAGATCAAGACCTGGACCTAAAAAGGGCCAAGGGAATGGAAATATTGGGAAAATCCTTGTTAATCGGCATCTTAACAGGCCTGGTGATTAGTGGCTACCGGCTCTTGGGCTCCCGGTTGGGGGACCTCTTTAAAGAGGTCTACCTCTGGGCCAGCCAAAGGCCCCTATATTTTGCCCTGCTGGTCCTAATCCTGGTGGTTTTGGCCATCTTTGTGGACTTTTTGGTCCGGGGAGAGCCTATGATTTCAGGGTCTGGGATTCCCCAAATGGAGGGAATCCTCCACAAAAAAATCCACTACAACTGGTTTAAGGTCCTCCTCTATAAATTTGTTGGGGGGATTATCTGCCTGGCTGTAGGAATGAGTGTGGGTCGGGAGGGTCCCTCGGTGCAAATGGGGGCCTGCCTGGGCCAGGGGGTTTCTGAAAAAAATAAGGATTCTAGAAAATTAGACAACTACTTAATTACTGCTGGAGGATCTGCAGGTCTTTCTGCCGCCTTTGGGGCTCCCCTGGCTGGGGTTTGCTTTGCCCTGGAAGAAGCCCACAAGAACTTCTCCTACTATGTCCTCTTGGGCTGCATGCTGTCTTCTGTGGTGGCGGACTTTATTACCAAAATCGTCTTTGGTATGGAGCCCTCCCTCCAGTTTCGGGAACTGGACCTCCTACCCCTGGAAAACTACTGGGCCTTTGTCCTACTGGGCCTGGCTGTAGGGGTTAGTGGTGTTATCTTTAACCAGGGAATCTTAAGAACCAAGGCCTTTATTGGCAAGCAAAAACTCCCTAGCTTTGTCCCCATGGCCCTGGCCTTTTTACTCAGTGCCGGAGTATCCATCTACCTACCTGTCTTGGCAGGGGGAGGCCACCAAACCATCATGGCCCTAAAGAGTGGAGATTTCGCTATTCTTTTCCTGCTCTTCCTTCTTTTGGTCAAGTATATCTTTACCTTCCTCTGCTTCGGGTCCAATGTTCCTGGAGGGATTTTCTTTCCCCTCTTGGCTATTGGGGCTTTGGTTGGCAGCATTATGGGGAAGATTTTTATCGGCCTGGGAGTGGACCAAAGCTTTTACTTGAACTTTGTCGTCCTGGCCATGGCTGGCCACTTTGCCGCCATTGTCAAGGCACCCTTGACGGGGTTGATTTTAATTTTTGAAATGACCGGGTCCATGAGCCAATTCTTAGGATTGGCCCTGGTGGTCCTGGTGGCGACGGTTACAGCAGACCTCCTAAAGGGAGAACCCATCTATGACGAACTCTTAAAGGGGATCCTTAAAAAGAAAGGCCAGCTGGGAGCTTCCTATTATGAAGAAAACTTCCTGAAGATTACTGTCCATACCGGGAGTCTTTGCTCCAACCAAAGGGTCATGGACTTGGACTTTCCATCCTATGTTTGGATTACAGAGCTCCAAAGGGGCAAGCACCGGATCCTTCCTACTGGGTCCACCGTCCTCCAGGCCGGAGACCTCTTGATCTTTGCTACGGATGAAGGCCACTACCATGATGCAGAAAAAATCCTGGGAGATATGACCCGGGAAAGACCATAAAAAAAGGAGTTAGCTCTAGGCTAGCTCCTTTTTTCTAGTTTTAATTAGTCCATCCTTTGCCATTTCATTTCTTCCCCTTGGGCATCCAATTTTTTTCTCTTGCCATGAATTTCTTGGATATCCAGGGCATAAACTAGGATACGAGATCCACCGACAGCCATGGCTTGGGGGAAAAAGTCCATCTTGTCTCCTGTGTATTTGCGGCAAAGGGCTTCCATGGCCCGGTTGATTTCCTCTGGGTCCCGGACCAGGCGCAGGCGGCCCAGGACATGGGCCGAGGAATATTCCGTAGTAAAGACCCGGCTTAAAAGGAGCCCTACTTTTCCCGGCTCCTGGGCCAGGGCCTGCAACTTGTCCCTGGAAAAGACATCTGGCACCTGGGCATAGGAGACAAAGGACAGGCCATAGGAGTCGCCTTCTTGTAAAAGGTCCAACTTGTAGCCGGCCTTGGCAGAGTGAAAGTAAAGGCAGTTCCCCAGTCGGACCAGGGAAAGGTTGACAGAATAGGTTTGTTTTTTGTCTGGGTCATAGAGGGCCAGGCTCCCGTAGGAACTTTGGTCAATGACCTCTCGGGCAAAGTCTGAGTTCATTTCTCGATCTTTTCTACGCATGGTTTCCTCCTAGACTTGGATGTGGTCAAAGCCCCGGCCCTTGACTTCAACGGTTTCGCTAATGGTCATAAAGGCTTCTGGGTCAATAGAGTCCACAATTTTTCGCACTTGGACAAACTCGTGGTTGTCCACAATACAATAGATAATGTCCATGCCTTGGTTGGTATAGGCCCCACTGCCCTTGATATAGGTAACTCCCCGGTGGAGCTCCTTCATAATAGACTTGGCAATGGGTTTGGACATATTGGTCATGATAAAAATTTGCTTCATTTGGCCTACACCCAGCTGGATCCGGTCCAAGACCTGGTAGGCAATAAAGAGGCCAATGAGGGTGTACATGGCCCGGTTGAAGCTAAAGACAAAACCGGAAATTGTGATGATAACTCCATTAACCCCCAAAAGAACCTTGCTGATGTTGATCCCATAGAGCTTCTTGGCCAAGGCCGCCACAACGTCCAGGCCTCCCTGGCAGGTTCCATTGCGAAACATAATTCCCATGCCCACCCCGTTGAGGATGGAACCAAAGACGCAGCTTAACAAGATATCGTCAGTAATGTGGACATAGGAGGCCAAAAAGTCAAAAAGACTCATGTAAAGGGAAAAAATAAACATGGACAGGGTAGAGTAAAAGATAAAATTCCGGTCCAGGATCTTGAGGGACAAGACCATCAGGGGGAGGTTAAAGAGAAGGACGGAAAGCCCCAAGGGGATACCGAAAACCGTATTTAACAAGACGGAAATCCCTCCAACCCCGCCTCCAATCATTTGTCCTGGTCGTAAAAACAAGATTAAGGCCACGGCACAGAAAAAATTTCCAACCAGGATGGATAGGTACTTGGAGAGAATAACTTTTTTATTGTATTCTCTCCAATGCATGGATTCTTCTTTATTCATACTCTTTTAAGATCTCCTTCATTTCTGCCAAAGAAGTGGAGTGGTCGATAATCCTTTCTTCAGGATGGATGACCATAACGGGGATGGTTTTCAAGCCCTTGTCTGTAAAGAGAGAAAAAGATGTCCAGAGTTTTTCCCTCAATAAGTCCACATCAAAAAGATCGTGCATTTGGTCTGGGTCCAAGCCTACAGACCGGGCCAGGTCATCTAAGAGGTCTTGGTCGGCAATATTTTTTTGGCCAGAGAAATAGGCCTCATAGACCTTTAGGGCAAAGGGAAGGTAGGCCCCCAGCTTATAGGCAGACTGGGCCATTTGGTGGGCCCGGTAGCTATTGTAAAAGTGACTTCTTGGGGCCAGGTGGACACCTTGGAAGACCTCTTCTTTTTTTAGGTCGTCCAGGGTCTTATTCATCTTAATCTTAGTTTCTGGGTCCATTTCAAGACCGGCAACGGGAACCTCCGCCTTTAAAAACCGGGGAAGGGGTTCAATTTCCACGCCGTCTATAGAATTGAGAACCAGGTGCTGCTTGTAGCAGAAGGGGCATAAAAAATCAAAAATTAATGATACTTTCATAGGGATCCTTTCTTTCCTCATTTCCTTTCTTAATATACTTAAGTATAGCATAAAGCCTGGCGAAATTCTTTGAAATTATGGGCCAATCCAGATTCTTTCCAAAAACTTTTCTCAGAAAGGGGAGTGTTCATTTAAGTCTGAAAATGCTACAATGAACTATGAGAAGAAAGAAGATTCCAAAGCGTTTAGAAAGGACAAGCAATGATTCAATCCACATTTCCCTTGACGGCAGAAGAAAAGGGTAAGCAACCCGATTTTATAGATCCAGACTTTTATAAAGGTCGGGAAAGTAAGCTTCCCCCACCAGTCCAAAAAATTTATGAAAGTGACTTTACCGTTCTGACCCGGAAGAGAAAGTCCGGACGGGCCTATTCCAAGGTTATTATGACCCGGAAGCAATTGAGTCACATCCTCTACTACAGCTACCACTTATTTCAAGAGCAAAGAAGCCACCTGCCGGTGCCCAGCGCTTGTAATAGTCGACCCCTGCGGCTCTATGTCTGCATCCTAAATGTTCTGGACCTGGAAAAGGGAATCTACCGCTACCACCCAAAAAACCACAGCCTCTTTTTGGTCAAGCGCTTTACAGATGCTCAAGAAGAGCTAAAGGCCATCTTTTTGGGTCAAAGCTTTGTCCTCCAGGCCTCCTGTCTCATTGGCCTGGGAGCCAACCTAGAAGCAGCAGGCTACAGGTATCCCTCAGAAGCAGAAAAATTTGTCCTCCTAGAAGCAGGCCATGTGGGCCAGCAAATACAATTGGCGGCAGAGTCTTTAAATATGGCTTCTTGCCCCATTGCCCGCTATGAGCAAAGGCTGATAGACGACTTTTTTGAATCCCAAGCCACTCCCATGACCTATGTCTTTTCCATTGGCAGTCGAGGGAGCTTGGACTAGGAATAGAGGAATGGAAAAAGCTAGAAAAATTGTCTTAGGGGGCAGAGATGGAAGAAGTAACCGTTATCTATAGCAGCAAGTATGGAGCCACAAAAAGATATGCAGAAGAACTCCACCGGAGGCATCCAGGGACCCTTTTAGAGATCAAGGACTATAAGGCCAAAAACATATCGGGAGATGTGGTGGTGTTTTTTGCGCCGATTTATGCCTTTGGCCTTTTGAATTTAAGCCTCTTGGAAAGGGATATTAGCCGGATTCGAGATAAAAAAGTGGCCGTTTTTTGTGTGGGAGCCAGTAATTACAACAAGAAAGAATTCCGCCGGCTCTACCGTCACCACTTTGATGGTCCCTTAAAGGACGTACCGGCCTTTTATGGGCGAGGAGCCTGGCAAACAGACAAGATGACCCGGATGGACAAGGCTCTCTTGCGATTTAACTACCACAAGATTAAGAACAAGCGAAAGACCAAACTCCAAGCCTGGGAAAAAGACTTTTTAACCATATATGGGAAGAACTGGGACTGGGTGGATTTTTCCTACCTGGAAGACCTGGAAGAATGGATCCGGGCCCGGGACCCCTTTGATGAGTAAAGGAGGAGGGAAATGGACCTTAAAAACCGTATTAGCAAGCTAAAAATCCTGAAAAAAGAATTACAAAAAAGCCGGTCAGAAATCCTAAAAGCCCTGGAAGCTGACCTGGGCAAGTCCATGGAAGAAGCCTACCTATCCGAATATCTCATGACCCTGGAAGAGCTGGACTATACGATAGCCCAAGTCCCCAAGTGGGCTCGGCCGGACAAAAAGCCCACCCCCTATTATCAATTTCCCTCCAAGGGGGAAATCCACTATAGGCCCTATGGCCGGGTGGCCATTGCTGCCCCTTGGAACTACCCCTTTCTTTTGGCCATGGTGCCAACCATTGGAGCCTTGGGAGCAGGCAACCGGGTGGTTTTAAAGACCTCCCGAAAGGCCCCAGCTACATCCCAAGTGGTCCAGACCATTCTTGGCCGAGTCTATGACCCGGAAGAAGTCCTGGTCTATGGCCTGGACCCTCAAGACCGGGCTCGCTTTATGGCTGAAGACATGGACTTTTTATTCTTTACAGGGTCCACCCGGGTTGGACGGGAAATGGCCAAATTGGCCGGAGAAAAAATGATCCCCTGTGTTTTAGAATTGGGAGGAAAAAGTCCTGTCATCGTCTTTGGGGACCAAGACCTGGAAACCACTGCCAAAAGAATCATCTGGGGCAAGACCCTCAATGCCGGCCAAACCTGTGTGGCTCCGGACTATTGCCTGGTCCAAGAAGATCTCCGGGACTCCTTGATTCAGGCTATGAACCAAGCCATCCAGGATTTTTATGGTCCCAATCCCCTGGAAAGTCCCTACCTGGCCTCCATCATCGACCAAGACCACTTCCGTCGTCTAGAAGACCTGGCCAAGGGCCAGGGCTTAGACATGGAGGGAAAGGCCTGGCCCCAAGGCTTGAAATTTGCCCCTCAAGTCTTTCCAGCAGACCCTTCAAGCCCCTTTATGGAAGAGGAAATCTTTGGCCCCTTCCTACCGGTTTTAACCATTGACGACTTGGAAGACTGCCAAAAGGTCATCAACCTCCACCCCAACCCCCTGGCCCTCTACCTCTTTAGCCAGGAGGAAAAAGACCTGGACTACATCCTGGACACCATCCCCTTCGGTGGTGGGGCCTTTAACGATACCTTGACCCACCTGTCCACCGTAACCCTGCCCTTTGGTGGCGTGGGTCAAAGCGGCATGGGGGCCTACCATGGAAAATACTCCTTTGACACCTTTAGTCGCAAGGTCTCCATCCTAAAGAAGTCTAGAAAAATAGACCTGGATATGCGCTATCCTCCCTATGAAAACTTTGACCCAAGGAAGTTTTTTAAGAAATGAAGAAATTAAGCCTAGACTACTACCAAGCCAACGCCCTGGACCTGGCCCCTGACCTCATTGGCAAGATACTTTGCCACCAGGAAAAAGACCAGGTCCTCATGGGACGGATTATCGAAACGGAAGCCTACCTACAAGACGACAAGGCCTGTCATGCCTATGGAGGGAAAAAAACCCAGAGAACTGCCCCCTTGTTTTTTCAAGGAGGCCACATCTATACCTACTTTACCTATGGGATCCACACCCTCTTCAACATAGTCACCGGGCCTGAAGGAAATGCCCAGGCCGTTTTAATCCGGGCCCTGGACCCCGTCCAAGGAGAAGAAACCTTCTACCAAAGACGCTTTGGAAAAGGCAAGGACCAGGCCACAGGCTACCAAAAGAAAAACCTCTTAAATGGTCCGGCCAAGTTGACTCAGGCCCTGGGCATCAGCCTGGAAGACAATAAAAAGACCCTGGATGGGTCCATCTATCTTTTGGATGATGGCTTTCAAGGCCCTATTGAAGCCACAAAACGCATTGGCATTGACTATGCCCAAGAGGCCGTGGACTATCCCTATCGTTTTATCTTGAAAAAATAAAAAATTAAGGTTGGATTTGTAGGGCGGCCCTTGAAGCCCTAGCCCGAAATCTTTGATTTCGTCGGCAGGTCTCATGCCAAGATTTCCTGTAAAAGCTTCGCTTGAACAGCTAGAAATCGACGGCTGTGTCGCCCTTTTTGCAAACCTAAATTTACAAATGGATGGTGGGATTTTTGGCGGGGTTTTTATAGAAATTTAAGCAAAAATAAGCAAACCCATAAGAATCAAAAAATAAAAATGGCTAGATTGCAAACTTGCAATCTAGCCATTTATAAATTGGTGGACAGTACTGGACTTGAACCAGCGACCCCTACGATGTCAACGTAGTGCTCTACCAGCTGAGCTAACTCTCCCCATATGAAACTACTTCTATTTTACTAAAGCTTTACCAAAAGTGCAAGTCCTTTTCTTTTCATTTTTGGCCAAGAGGGGTATAATGAAAAGATAGACAAGGAGGATGTATGAAAGACAAAATAGGCCCTATTAGCCAGGGCATGCAATTTATACTCATTCTAGGGATGGTTTTTCGGTCCTTGATGGCCGGGCAATTGGACCGGGTCTTTTTTCTTATGCTGGCGGGAACCTTTATCCTGGCCGGTTTTTCTAGCTTTTTAAACTATCTAGAGGAAGGGGACCAAATGTCTCTTTTTTTAGCCTTAAGTCAAGTAATTGCTGGCTTTTTATTCTTTTTTATCCAATAAAAAAACGCCTGAAAAGGCGTTTTTTCAAATTACTTGTTGATAATGACCTTGTTTCCATTGGGGTTCCATTGAACCTTGTAACCCAATTGTTCAGAAATGAAACGAATGGGGACAAAGGCCCGGTCTCCTCGAATTTGGACAGGAGCGTCCAGGTCTAGGGTCTTACTACCCGCGAAGGCCTTGTTACTGCCAACAAATAATTTAAGGGTAGGAAAGTTCTTCCTTTGGATAATAATCGCTTGTTGTTCTTCAATCCAGTCCACCGTAAAGCCCAACTCTTCCGTTATATAGCGCAAGGGTACATACGTTCTACCAGACTCGATGTAGGATTTTGGCTGTGCAGGAACATGTTGACCGTCAATAAAGATTGCCGCAGTACTACTAGCAAAGATTGCATTGGACCATAAACTGATAATGAGAAGAACAAAAATAAATCTTTTTTTCAAGACAGTTCACCTCATTTTCTATAAATTTATTATACATGATTTTTGTCCAGGAAAAAGGGAAAACACCATAGTAACATTAAACTGTAACATACTTGTAATAGAAAAATTTTAGGAGGAAATTCCATGAAAAAAATTGTTTTTGCTGGAGGATGTTTTTGGGGCGTCCAGGCTTATTTTAAACGGATTCCTGGAGTCCTAGATAGCCAGGTGGGCTATGCCAATGGTCAAGGGACAAATCCTGACTACCAGGAAGTTTGCCGGGGCCAATCTGGCTTTGCAGAGGCTGTGGCCTTGACCTACCGGGAGGAGGAAATTTCCCTGGAGGATTTAATCCGCCATCTCTTTCGGATTATTGATCCTACCAGCCTAAACCGTCAAGGCAATGACCGAGGAATCCAATACCGGACGGGGATTTATTTTCTTGACCCGGCAGAGGAGGCAAGAATTCAAAACCAACTGGCCTCTTTGGCAAAAGACTATGCCAACCCCCTACAAGTGGAAGTCAAGGCCCTGGAAAATTTTTATCCGGCTGAAGACTACCACCAAGACTATTTGGATAAAAATCCTCTGGGCTATTGCCATGTGGACCTGACTCTGGCAGACAAGCCCCTGGATGATCTGGCGGAGGAAAAGAAGAAGCTAGGGGCCCTGGGCTACCAAGTCCTAAGAGAAAATGCCACAGAGGCCCCCTTTTCCCATCCCTATTACAAAAAACAAGGACCGGGAATTTTCGTAGATAAATTGACCCGCAAGCCCTTGTTTCTATCCAAGGACCAGTATGAACCGGGCTGTGGTTGGCCCTCTTTTACCAAACCCATTATGGAGGATGCCGTGGACTACCGTCTGGACCGGTCCCATGGAATGGTCCGGCAAGAAGTCCGGTCTCGGTCCTCTAAGGGACACTTGGGCCACGTATTTGAGGACGGACCCCAGGACCAAGGGGGCCTTCGCTATTGTATTAATGGGGCTGTTTTAGACTTTATCCCCTTGGAAGACATGGAAAAAGAAGGATATGGTCAATATATTCAAGACCTAAAGGAGTTGGAAGGAAAATCGTGAAGAAGTCTGTAGGAGAAATCGAAAGAAGTTTAATTAAAAGCTACCGTAAAGAGCTTTGGGTTCGTTTTATTCGGGCAGTAAAGAACTATCAGCTGGTGGAAGAAGGAGACAAGATTGCCGTGGCCATTTCTGGGGGCAAGGACTCCCTGACCCTGGCCAAGCTCTTCCAAGAGCTCCAAAGACATGGTCAGCAATCTTTTGACCTGGAATTTATCTGTATGGATCCGGGTTACCGGCCAGAAGTGAGAAAACAGGTGGAAGAAACCTGCCAGGGCCTGGGGATTCCCGTCAAGGTCCACGACAGCGACGTCTTTGAAGTGGCAGAGAAGATGACAGACGGTGGCGCCCCCTGTTATATGTGCGCCCGGATGCGCCGGGGCAACCTCTACAACCGGGCCCAAGAGCTGGGTTGCAATAAATTGGCCCTGGGCCACCACTTTAACGACGTCATTGAAACCATCTTGATGAATGTCCTCTATAGTGCCAATTTTAAAACCATGATGCCCAAGTTGAAGTCCCAAAACTTCCAGGGCCTGGAGCTTATCCGGCCCATGTACCTGATCCACGAGGAAGACATCATCCGATTTATGCGGTCTACGGGCTATGAAGCCATTGACTGCGCCTGTACGGTAACCCAGAAAAAAGACTCCAGTACCCGCTTTAAGATCAAGCAGATGATTGAGGATATGAAAGAGGACAATAAAAATGTGGAAATTTCCATCTTTCGGTCGGCAGAAAACGTCAACCAAGATGCCATTATTGGTTGGATTGAAAATGGAGAAAAGAAAAGCTTTCTAGATAAGTATGACTCTTAAAAAGAGCCTGAAAGTCTTGAAGAAAAGCCTTGCATAGAGTAAAATGAACTTAAGTTAGTTTGTTGAAGAAATAAAAGCAGAAAGGAAAATTGAATGAATAACCCATTAACTGTAAAAATTAATGATCATTTGACTTATATTGGCGTCAATGACCGCTATACCCACCTTTTTGAAGGCATGTGGCCCCTACCAGATGGAATCAGCTACAACTCCTATCTTTTAGATGGGGGAGACGAAGTTTGCCTGCTGGACTGTGTAAAAATACCTTCTATTGATGAATTTCTTGCTAATATCTACTCTGTCTTAGGAGACCGGGACATTGACTATGTTGTCGTCAACCACATGGAACCCGACCACACCTCTTCTCTACCGGTTTTAGTAGAGCGTTTCCCAAACATTAAGATTATCGGGAACAAGAAAACCAAGGACTTCTTGGACCATTTTTACGACCTGACAGAAAATATCCTGGTAGTTAAGGATGGGGAAGAAGTAGCCATTGGCAATACTTCCTTGACCTTCTACACCACTCCCATGGTCCATTGGCCAGAATCCATGGTGGCCTTTGAAAAATCTACAGGAACCCTCTTCTCCCAAGATGCTTTTGGGGGCTATGGAACCCTAGATGGAGCCATCTTTGATGACGAAATCAACTTTGACTTTTACAAGGACGAAACCATCCGTTACTATACCAACATTGTAGGCAAGTATTCCGGTCAAGTTGTCCGGGCCCTGGACAAATTAAAAGATTTGGATATCAAGACCATCTGTCCTGACCACGGAATTGTATGGCGGAAAAACCCCGGCATTATCGTGGACCTTTACTCTAAACTAGCCAATCAAGAAACAGAAAATGGGGTCTTGTTGGTCTATGGGTCCATGTACGGTCATACAGAAAAAATGGCAGAAATGATTGCCCGGAGCATGGCCGAAGAAGGCATTTCCAACATCCGGATTCGCAACATTTCAGAATACCCCTTGAGCAACCTCATTGCTGAAGCTTGGCGGTACAGGGGAATCCTACTGGGTTGTCCAACCTATAATGTAGGCCTTTTCCCACCCATGGCTAATTTCGTAGCAACTCTAAACAAGCAAAAGATGAAGAACCATATCTTTGGCTACTTCTCCTCCTATTCCTGGGGTGGTGGAGCCGAAAAAGAATTTGCCGCCTTTGCTGAAAAGTGCAAGTGGGACCTTTTAGAAACCACTCCCAATGTCCAAGGTGCTCTTAAAGAAGACGACATTGAAGAATGTATGAAATTGGGTCGAGAAATGGCAGCTGCTTTAAAAAAAGCCTATCCTGACCAATATAAATAAAAGTAAACCTAGTATTCTAAAGGAAAGGGAGTGATCCCTTTCCTTTGCTTGAATCAGGAGGATATCATGAAGAAAAAATGTACACTTCTAGCCCTTTTAGCAGGCCTCTTGGTCTGTCTTCCCATCCAGTCCAAGGCAGTGAGTCCTGTGCGGATTTGGGTCAAGGGAAATTTTGTAAAGTCCGATGTTGCTCCCTATGCCGACCAGCAAAGAACCATGATTCCCTTGCGCTTGGTATCTGAAAACCTGGGCAAAAAAGTGATCTGGAACCAAGAAGACCCAAACATTATCGTCATTAGCAATGAAAAAGAAGGCAAGGACTACCAATCCATAACCATGAGCATAAATGAACGCTTGGTTTTTCTCTACCGTCAAGGAGAGGAAAAACGCCTGATGCTGGACCATGCTCCCCAAGTAAGACAAAATCGGACCTTTGTGCCCTTGAGAAATGTGGCAGAACTCTTTGGAGAAAAAGTCTCTTGGGACCAAGCCAACCAAGTAGCCGTTGTAGGTGAGGGTTATTCTCTGGGCCAAGCAAAAAAGACTGCCAGCTCCAAGGACCTCCTTCCCTACCTCTACGATAATAAAATGGCCCAAGCCAGTTTGGCAGAAAAAATCGCCTATGAAAAAGCCATGGGCCAAAAACCCTCTCCAGACTTTCCCGGCCATAGCAACAAGGATGTCGAAGTGGCCTTGGCCTGGTTGTCCTACCATGCATCCGGTCACTTTAACGACTTTTACATCAAGCCAAGGGCCCTGGACCTTTTAAAGGATGGCGAGCTCAGCTACAGTGTGACTGCTCCTGGAACAGAGCTTGGTGTCTGGACCCAACCAGGAGACCTTACCTATCCAAGAAGATACACCGGACTCTATAATGACGACTGCATGGCCTGTATGGTTCATTTTCACTATTATCCAAACTTTGATGGAAGCATAGATACCTTCCGCTTCCCCCTTCATGACCACTTCATGACGCGGGAAGAGACCATTTCCACCTACCAAGAAATCTTCAACAACCCCATAAGAGTCCCCCTAGGAGACTTCTCCAAGGCAGAAATCCAAGAAATTCTAAATAGGGTAGATGGGGACATTAACATTCAAGACCGTACAGAAGACTACTAAGATGAAAAAAAGCATAAGACCATAAAAAAATCCGCCCTGGATGATGTGTACCCATAAAACTGGACACAATATTTAATTAATTCGTTGTAGTGGATGCTAACCTATACTTTGTAGGTGGCATCCATTTTGTTTTTGATTGAATTCTTTCGTTATTGTAATAATCTATATACTCCTCTATTGCTCTCGAAAATTCGTCAAAAGAGCGATAGCTCTTTTCGTAACCATAATACATTTCATTTTTTAGCCTTCCAAAGAATGTTTCCATAATGGAGTTATCATAGCAATTCCCTTTTCTTGACATGGATTGCTTTATCCCATGTTTTTTAAGTTCATTTACATAATATTTATGTTGGTATTGCCATCCTTGATCTGAATGTAGTATTAAGTTCTTTAGTTTTGGAAATTTTCTAAATGCTCTTCTTAACATAGTAGATATTTGTTTTAAATTAGGACTTAAGGATAAGTCGTAGGAGATAATCTCATTGGTATACATATCAAGTATTGGAGAGATGTAGCATTTACCCCAAGAAAATTTAAATTCAGAGACATCCGTGGTCCATTTTTGTAAAGGTCTATCTGCTTTGAAGTCTCTATTGATTAGATTATCTGCTACTTTACCTATTTTCCCCTGATAGGAGTGGTATTTTTCTTTAGAGCCCTTTCCAAAAAGTTTTCGTTCGTGCATAATCCTTTGTACTTTTTTATGGTTTATGACATAGCCTTGATTTATTAACTCCATATAGACTCTTCGCACTCCATATCTTCCTTTGTGTAGGTGAAAGATTTGGGCTATTTTATCTGCAATCGGACGATTCTTAACTTTTATTTTATCCACTTTATTTAGTTCAAAGTAGTATGTTGACCTCGGCAAATCAATGGCTCTTAAAAGATCCTTTAGTCTGTATCCTTTTTCTTTGAGTTCTTTGACAATCGCTGCTTTTTCGCCTTGAGTTGCGCAGCGTAACGTTCTTCTCTCAAGGCGATCTCTTTTTTTATTATTTCATTCTCAGCCTTCATATATTCATTTTCTGCTCTAAGTCTTATGAGTTCTTCTCTTTCGGATTCATTCAGTTCTTTTGGTTTATGGATATTTTTCTTTTTCATGGTTGTATTTTTAGATTTACGGCCTTTCTTTTTATTCACAAGACCATTATATCCATCCTTTTTATACTTGTTAAGCCATGAATAAAGTTGTCCTTCATTTATTCCATTTTCGATTGCAGTTGCCTTTATTGAATTTCCAGCCAGCACTTTCGACACCATTTCTAATTTTTCATCTGGTGTCCAGTGGATATTATTTCCATGGTTTAAAATTTCTGGGCCATGAAGTTCTTCTAATCTAAACCATTTTCTAATGGAAGCATGAAGGTTTTCTTCTTTGGTCCCATCAGGTGTATCAGGCCATTTCCCTTGCCTATACAACTGTATGCACTCTTTTTTGAACTCATAGCTATATTTCACAAAAATACCCTCCTTACTGGTTTGTCCAGTAAAGAGGGTACATATCAGNTCCTTGGTCAAGTCTTCGGCCGATTAGTACTTCTTAGCTCCACACATTGCTGTGCTTCCACCTGAAGCCTATCTACCTCATTTTCTTCAAGGGGCCTTATTCTTTCGATGGGAAATCTCATCTCGAGGTTGGCTTCGTGCTTAGATGCCTTCAGCTCTTATCCAGTCCAAACGTAGCTACTCAGCTGTGCACTTGGCAGTACAACTGATGCACCAGCGGTTTGTCCATCCCGGTCCTCTCGTACTAAGGATAGCTCCTCTCAAATTTCCTGCGCCCACGACGGATAGGGACCGAACTGTCTCGCGACGTTCTGAACCCAGCTCGCGTGCCTCTTTAATGGGCGAACAGCCCAACCCTTGGGACCTACTTCAGCCCCAGGATGAGACGAGCCGACATCGAGGTGCCAAACCTCCCCGTCGATGTGGACTCTTGGGGGAGATAAGCCTGTTATCCCCGGGGTAGCTTTTATCCGTTGAGCGATGGCCCTTCCACGCGGTACCACCGGATCACTAAGTCCTGCTTTCGCATCTGCTCGAGTTGTCGCTCTCGCAGTCAAGCTCCCTTCTGCCTTTGCACTCTGCGCACGATTTCCGTCCGTGCTGAGGGAACCTTTGAACGCCTCCGTTACTCTTTCGGAGGCGACCGCCCCAGTCAAACTGCCCGACTGACAGTGTCCCGCTTCCGGTTTCACGGAAGTCGGTTAGAATTCTAAGATAAAAAGAGTGGTATCCCACCAATGGCTCCCCATATACTGGCGTACATGGTTCTTTGCCTCCCACCTATCCTGTACAGTTTATCCCAAAATCCAATGTCAACCTACAGTAAAGCTCCACGGGGTCTTTCCGTCCTGTCGTGGGTAAGCGGCATCTTTACCGCTACTACAATTTCACCGGATCCTTTGTTGAGACAGTGCCCAAATCGTTACACCTTTCGTGCGGGTCGGAACTTACCCGACAAGGAATTTCGCTACCTTAGGACCGTTATAGTTACGGCCGCCGTTTACTGGGGCTTCAGCTCAGAGCTTCGCTTACGCTAACTCGTCCCCTTAACCTTCCAGCACCGGGCAGGTGTCAGCACCTATACTTCGTCTTTCGACTTCGCAGATACTTGTGTTTTTGGTAAACAGTCGCTTGGGCCTTTTCACTGCGGCCCCCTTTTACAGGGGCTCCCCTTCTCCCGAAGTTACGGGGTCATTTTGCCGAGTTCCTTAACAAAGGTTCTTCCGCTCGTCTTAGGATTCTCTCCTCACCTACCTGTGTCGGTTTACGGTACGGGCAATGGTATCTCTTAGAAGCTTTTCTTGGCAGTTTGGTTCGTTTAGACTTCTCTACTTGTTTTCAATCCGCATCACACTTTAGCATCTGCAGAAGACGGATTTGCCTATCTTCTTGCCTTTGTGCTTGCACGCCTCACCAACTGGGCGCTCTATTTCCCCTCCTGCGTCACTCCATCATCAACAATACCATCGGTACAGGAATTTCCACCTGTTGTCCATCGACTACGCTTTTCAGCCTCGCCTTAGGTCCCGACTTACCCTGAGTGGACGAGCCTTCCTCAGGAATCCTTGGGTTTTCGACGGGTGAGATTCTCACTCACCTCTCGCTACTCATGCCAGCATTCTCTCTTGTATAGTCTCCACAATGGCTTACGCCTTTTGCTTCGTCGTCTATACAATGCTCCTCTACCAACGTTATACGTTCCACGACTTCGGTATCTATTTTAGCCCCGGTTATCTTCGGCGCAGAGTCACTTGACTAGTGAGCTATTACGCACTCTTTCAATGGATGGCTGCTTCTAAGCCAACATCCTAGTTGTCTGAGTAACTCCACATCCTTTCCCACTTAAATAGTATTTTGGGACCTTAGTCGGTGGTCTGGGCTCTTTCCCTTTCGACAATGAAGCTCATCCCTCACTGTCTGACTCCATAGGCTTTGTTTGGGTATTCGGAGTTTGATAGGCCGCGGTAACATCACATGTCCCTTGGCGATTCAGTGCTCTACCCCCCAAACAGTCTTCCTACAGGCTAGCCCTAAAGCTATTTCGAGGAGAACCAGCTATCTCCGTGTTCGATTGGCTTTTCACCCCTATCCACAGGTCATCCGATAACTTTTAAACGTTACCCGGTTCGAGCCTCCATGTCGTTTTACCAACACTTCACTCTGCCCATGGATAGATCACACGGTTTCGGGTCTACAACTTCAAACTCTTCGCCCTATTCAGACTCGGTTTCCCTGCGGCTCCAAAGTTTTTCTTCTTAACCTTGCTTGAAATCATAACTCGCTGGCCCGTTCTACAAAAAGTACGATATCGTGGCCTAAAACCACTTTATCTGCTTGTAAACATCAGGTTTCAGATTCTATTTCACTCCCCTCCCGGGGTTCTTTTCACCGTTCCCTCACGGTACTATGCGCTATCGGTCACCAAGGAGTATTTAGCCTTAGGGGGTGGTCCCCCTATCTTCCCACAAGGTTTCACGTGTCTCGTGGTACTCTTCGGAGTTCGCTCATTTTGCATTTCATGTACGGGGCTGTTACCCTCTTTGGCGAATCTTCCCAGATTCTTCTACTATACAAAATCAGTCGTTACGCTCCTGGGCTCTTTCCCGTTCGCTCGCCGCTACTTGGGAAATCGAGGTTTCTTTCTTTTCCTCGGGGTACTTAGATGTTTCAGTTCCCCCGGTCTTCCTTCCGGCCACTATGGATTCATGACAGGATGTATGAGGTTTGCTCATACGGGTTTCCCCATTCGGACATCAACGGATTAACGTCTATTTGCGACTCCCCGTTGCTTTTCGCAGCTTATCACGTCCTTCATCGGCTCTTGGTGCCAAGGCATCCACCTGATGCTCTTTCTAACTTGACCTTTGTTTCAGTTTTCCTTAAAACTGTTTTTCTATCCGGTAAAAATGTCTTTTCTTTACTCTCGTTATTGAATAATTTGAAAATCTCATTCTTACTTTTAAAAATTGGAGTATGTAGTTTTCATTGTGCATCTAAACTAAACCGAAGTTTAGTTGTGGTGGACCTGGGTGGACTCGAACCACCGACCTCACGCTTATCAGGCGTGCGCTCTAACCAGCTGAGCTACAGGTCCATGCCAGAGCCAAAAAATCCAGTGTAAGAGTTAAGAAATGTCTTGATTGCTCAAAGGCCACTTCTTTTTGAACTCCTTAGAAAGGAGGTGATCCAGCCGCACCTTCCGATACGGCTACCTTGTTACGACTTCACCCCAGTCATTGATCCTACCTTCGACGCCTGCCTCCAAATGGTTAGCTCGGCGGCTTCGGGTATTACCAACTCCCATGGTGTGACGGGCGGTGTGTACAAGACCCGGGAACGCATTCACCGCGACATTCTGATTCGCGATTACTAGCAACTCCGACTTCATGCAGGCGAGTTGCAGCCTGCAATCCGAACTGAGATCGGCTTTTTGAGATTCGCTTGAGATCGCTCGCTCGCTGCTCTCTGTACCGACCATTGTAGCACGTGTGTAGCCCAAGGCATAAAGGGCATGATGATTTGACGTCATCCCCACCTTCCTCCGATTTATCATCGGCAGTCCCTTTAGAGTTCCCATCCGAAATGCTGGCAACTAAAGGTAAGGGTTGCGCTCGTTGCGGGACTTAACCCAACATCTCACGACACGAGCTGACGACAACCATGCACCACCTGTTTTACTGTTCCGAAGAAATGGTCTATCTCTAGACCGGTCAATAAAATGTCTAGCCTTGGTAAGGTTCTTCGCGTTGCTTCGAATTAAACCACATGCTCCGCTGCTTGTGCGGGTCCCCGTCAATTCCTTTGAGTTTCATGCTTGCGCACGTACTCCCCAGGCGGAGTGCTTAATGTGTTAACTGCGGCACCGAGTTACCCCGACACCTAGCACTCATCGTTTACAGCGTGGACTACCAGGGTATCTAATCCTGTTTGCTCCCCACGCTTTCGTTCCTCAGCGTCAGTTTAAGTCCAGTAAGTCGCCTTCGCCACCGGTATTCTTCCTAATATCTACGCATTTCACCGCTACACTAGGAATTCCACTTACCTCTCCTTAACTCAAGTCTATCAGTTTCCAATGCTTACATGGGTTAAGCCCATGCCTTTCACATCAGACTTGATAGACCGCCTGCGAACCCTTTACGCCCAGTGATTCCGGACAACGCTCGCCCCCTACGTATTACCGCGGCTGCTGGCACGTAGTTAGCCGGGGCTTCCTCCTATGGTACCGTCATTATCTTCCCATAGGACAGAGCTTTACGACTCGAAAGCCTTCATCGCTCACGCGGCGTCGCTGCATCAGAGTTTCCTCCATTGTGCAATATTCCCCACTGCTGCCTCCCGTAGGAGTTTGGACCGTGTCTCAGTTCCAATGTGACCGTTCACCCTCTCAGGCCGGTTACTGATCATGGCCTTGGTAGGCTATTACCCCACCAACTAGCTAATCAGACGCGAGACCATCTTTCACCACCGGAGTTTTAACATTTCTTTCATGCGAAGGAAATGTGTCATAGGGTATTAATCCCGGTTTCCCGAGGCTATCCCCTTGTGAAAGGCAGGTTTCTCACGTGTTACTCACCCGTCCGCCGCTAATCCATTTTATCTTCTCTCCGAAGAGATCTGTTAAAATTTCATCGCTCGACTTGCATGTGTTAGGCGCGCCGCCAGCGTTCGTCCTGAGCCAGGATCAAACTCTCAATTAAAAAGTTTTTTCCATTTTATCGTCTTTAGACTGACTCCGGATTCTTCACTGAAGTTCCGCTTTTTGCTTTTGCTTGTGTGTTCATTCTCTTACACTGTTTAGTTTTTTTGGTTCTGTTTAAACTGATCTCTTTACGAGATAGCTTAATTATTTTACCACCGGTAAAAGGTCTTTGTCAAGAACTTTTTTACAATTTCTTAAAAAGCTTTTTACTTGTGGAAAACAACATGTATTAGTTTACCAAGTCTCCCTGTCTTTGTCAAGAGGATTTTTGGTTTTTCTTTTGCTGCTTTTTCAAAGGGCCTTGGCCTTGTTTTTAGCAGCTTTTATAGTTTACTTAAATTTCAACTTTTTGTCAATAGAAAAACGAGAAAAGAACTTAGAAATTTCTAAGTTCTTTTCTCGTTTTTCTATTCTTGGTTTTCACCGCTATTATTTCCGATACTTTCTGAAGTTTCTTGACTTTGATTTTCAAAAGTCATCTGTCTCCGAGCAGATTCTCTTTCCACAAACCAATAGGAAATATCATCAATCATCTTTTCTTCTCCCTCTAGGGTAGACATATGGATGTTTTCCTTTTCTAGGGACAAGCCAAAATAGGCCAAGTCCACGATTTGCCCATAAGATAAGTCACTTTCGATATTTTCATTTGCAATATCAACTAGTTGGGGCAACTTAAATAGCATGCTTTTGTTTTTCATTTTGTCAAAAAGAGACATGAGAAATTTTTGCTGTTGATTGATTCGTCCAATGTCTTGGTCTGCATAGGCTTTTCGAATCCTTAAAAAGTCCACAGCTTTTTCTCCAGCCACAAGGTGATATCCCTTGGTGAAATTAATGCGTAATGCCGGTTTTACCAGGGTGTCTGTATATTTATAATCCACTGGTAAGTAGACTTCTACTCCACCGACTGCCTGGGTTAATTCTTTTACTGCATTGTATCGAACAATGGCATGGTAGTCGATTTTAATTCCCAGGAAGTCTTCTACTGTTTTTTCCACAAGAGGGTAGCCCCCATGAGACCAAGCATGATTGATTTTCGTCTTGGCATAGCCTGGAATACTAACATAGGTATCTCGAGGAATAGATAGAAGCTGAACTGTTTTTTTAACTGGATCAATTGAAAATACCATAATTGTATCTGATCTAGATCCGTATTCTTCTGCTGTATATTCATTTGTTGCTGTTTCATCGACTCCTAGGATTAAGACGTGAAGAGGTTGGTCTCCCTTAAACGCATTGATTCTAGGTAGGTCTTTAACATCTGTCTGTTGGGATTGATCGCTTCGTACTTTTACCTGTTTTGAGGATTGAGGTTTTAATAGGTTCCCCAAAATGAGTCCTGCCAAAAGCAGGAGAATGGTAAGGACGATAAAGATCCGATAGAGTATTTTCAATTCAAACCTTCTTTCAATAATATGTTTTAATTTATTTTACCTAATTTTAAGCAATACTGCAAGATTGATTCTTCCTTATTTAAAGAAAGAAGGCTGGAAAATTCCAGCCTTACTCTATATCGATATCCAGAGGTTGATCAATTGTTTCCCCTACATACTTCCCATCTTTTTTTCTTTGTTTTACGCATTCCGTTAAAAGATATTCAATTTGTCCATTGATTGAACGAAAATCATCTTCTGCCCAGGAAGCAATTTGTTCATATAACTTCTTTGAAACTCGTAAGGGAATTTGTTTTTTAGCCGTCATTAATAGAGACTTCCCGAATTAATAATGGGGGATACCTCGCTATTACCACAAAGAACCACCATTAGATTGGAGACCATGGCAGCCTTTCTCTCTTCATCCAGGTCAATAACCCCCTTGTCTTCTAATTGGTCTAAGGCCATTTCAACCATTCCTACAGCCCCATCAACAATCATAGATCTAGCATCGATCAAGGCAGACGCTTGTTGTCTAACCAACATGGATTGTGCAATTTCTGGAGCATAGGAAAGATGGGTAATACGGGCGTCTACAATTTCTAAACCCGCAAATTCAACCCTAGACTGGATATCTTCTTTGATTCTTCTTGCAACAACTTCGCTAGACCCTCTCAAGGACCCATCATCAGGTTCTCCGTCTCCTGTCGTGTCAATTTTATAGTTTGGATTTACATCATAGGGATATTGACGGACAATGTTTCTTAAGGCCGTATCTGTTTGAAGAGATAGATATTCTTTAAAATTATCCACATTAAAGACAGCCTTTGCTGTATCCTTAACCTTCCACATGACTGCAATGCCTATTTCAACAGGATTCCCCAAATAATCGTTGATTTTTTGCTTGCTATTATTTAAGGTCATGACCTTTAAAGAAATTCGCTTATCTTCTAAGGCTCCTGGACTTCTCTCTTGTCCCTTGTCTGCTTGACCTAGCTTTTTTATCTCTTTAACATCACCACTTTGTCCCAGTCGAGTACTCGCAGCGGGATTAAAGGCCCTGGCAAAGGGGTGGATAAAGTAAAAGCCTTCTCCTTTTACAGTGCCAATATATTTCCCAAATACGGTAAAGACATAAGCCTCTTGCGGTCTAAGCACCTTTAAACCACATAATATAATCCACGCCAGGCCTATATAGAGGATAGCTAGAATAAAAACCAGTTTTTCAGTAAATCCAGCACCATAATAAGTAATGTAGCCTACATAATTTATTATATAAATAACCGCCAGCACTAGGCCCAATAAGTATCCCAATAGAACATAGATTCCTATTTTACGTCCCTTGAGAATCTTTTCTTTAATTTCTTCTTCTTTATTTTTCATAATCCACCTCCAAGATTTATTTTGATATCAAAATAATATCATATTTTCAATTGGCTAGCAAGGCTTTTTATAAAATAAAAAGACAGGCATCTTTCGATACCTGCCTTGTCAGTTTTTCTAAGCTCTTAGCTTAATAATTTGGATACAACTCCTGCTCCTACTGTACGTCCTCCTTCACGAATTGCGAAACGAAGTCCTTCGTCCATGGCAATTGGGGTGATTAGGGTTACGGTAAAGGTGGCGTTGTCTCCTGGCATAACCATTTCTACGCCTTCGGCTAATTGGATGTCACCGGTTACGTCTGTGGTTCTGAAGTAGAATTGGGGTCTGTAGCCATTGAAGAATGGGGTGTGTCGTCCACCTTCTTCTTTGGTTAATACGTAGACTTCTGCTTCAAATTTTGTATGGGGTTGGATGGTTCCTGGGGCTGCCAGTACTTGTCCACGTTCGATTTCGTCTCTTTGAACTCCACGTAGTAGTACTCCAATGTTATCTCCTGCTTGGGCTTCGTCTAACATTTTCTTGAACATTTCTACTCCGGTTACGACGACGGTTCTCTTTTCTTCGGTTAGACCGACGATTTCTACGTTGTCGTTTACTTTTACTACTCCGCGTTCTACACGGCCTGTAGCTACGGTTCCACGTCCTGTAATGGAGAAGATGTCTTCTACGGGCATTAGGAAGGGGTGTTCTGTATCACGTTTTGGTGCTGGAATGTATTCGTCTACTTCTTCCATTAGTTTTACGATTTTGTCTCCCCATTCTCCGTCTGGATCTTCTAGGGCTTTTAGGGCGGATCCTACTACGATGGGTGTGTTGTCTCCGTCGAATTCGTATTCGCTTAGTAGGTCACGTACTTCCATTTCTACTAATTCGATCAATTCTGGGTCGTCTACTTGGTCTTCTTTGTTTAGGAAGACGACAATCTTTGGTACCCCTACTTGACGGGATAGTAGAATGTGTTCACGGGTTTGGGGCATGGGTCCATCGGCTGCGGATACAACTAGGATGGCTCCGTCCATTTGGGCTGCTCCTGTGATCATGTTTTTAACGTAGTCGGCATGGCCTGGGCAGTCTACGTGAGCGTAGTGACGGTTTGGTGTTTCGTATTCTACGTGGGATGTGGAAATGGTGATTCCACGTTCTCTTTCTTCGGGTGCCTTGTCAATGTTGGCATAGTCTACGAATTCACCGGATCCGTATCTTTTGTTTAATACAAATGTGATTGCTGCTGTTAGGGTTGTTTTACCGTGGTCAACGTGACCAATGGTTCCGATATTTACGTGGGGTTTCGTTCTTTCAAATTTTTCTTTTGCCATGGTTCTCCTCCTATATTTAAGAAATGACTTTATTTTGTTCTTATCATACAATAAATTTGTCTTAAAAGCAACTGTTTATGGTGGTTTTTACAGACCCTACCATTAAAAGCTAATGACAATGCCTCCGTCATCAGCATAGGCCGAGGACAGACCTCCTGTAGGGACCACCACTACATCGTCAAACTGGTAAAGATCCAAGACTTTTTCCTTAAAGAGCTGGGCCTTGTCCTCTGCATTGGAATGACTAATATAGAGGGTGCGTCCTTGACTTTGTCCAGCCACTCGTCCCAGGGCCTTGGCCAGTTTATCCAGAGACTTTTTAAAGCCCCGGTTGAGTTCAAAGAGTTCAATTTCTCCCTTGACTCCCCGCATAATAGGCTTGATATTTAAGGTCTTGGCAATCAGGCCTGCAGACTTTTTAATCCGGCCATTTTTAATTAGGTTGTCTAGGCTTTCCAGGATAAAGAAGGTTTCCATTTCCTGGATAAAACCTTCTCCCTTTTCTACAATTTCTTCAAAGGCCAGGCCTTGGTCCATAAGGCTCTTTATATAATAGGCCAGGTTCGTTTCTCCGGCAGAAGCGGACCGACTGTCAAATACATGGACCCTTGTTTGCGGGTGTTTTTCTTGAAATTCCTTAACTCCCAGGTTGGCTGAGTTGTAGGACCCGGACAATTTGGAACTAATGGTGATAACAAAAATTCCATCTGCTTCTGGATCAAAGGCTTCTTGGTAGTCATAGGGAGAGGGACAACTGGTTTTTACAGCTTTCTTGGATGCATTCATCTCCTCCCGCATCTTTTGAATTTGTCTCCGGTCCTTGTCTACAAAATCTTTTCCTTCTACTTGAATGGTAAAGGGAATGAGCTTAATTCCCAAGGATTCTTCAAGTTGGTCAGTTAGGTCCACACTGGAGTCGCCAACAAGTTGGTAGTTCATCATTCACCTCCCAGTTGTTCTTGGATCAGGTCTGCAAGAACTTGTGCATCTTCCCTCATTTCATCGAGGTTTGTTCCTTCGATCATGACCCGAATCAAAGGTTCTGTTCCTGATGGTCGGATAAGAATCCGTCCATTATCTTCATATTTTTTCTCTAGGGCTTCAATGGATTTTTCTAAAACATCATCTTCTAGATAGGATTTTTTCTTGTGGTCCAAGACTCTTGCATTGACTAAGACTTGGGGGTAACTAGTCATGAGGTCATTGAGGTCGGACAAGGATTTTTGACTTTCCAGCATGACTTCGATTAAGTGAAGACCTGTGGCTAGGCCGTCCCCCGTTGTATTGTAGTCTGTAAAAATAATGTGACCCGATTGTTCTCCCCCTAGGACATAACCATTTTCTCGCATTTCCTCCAGGACATAGCGGTCTCCTACCTTGGCTTCAATAAAGTTCACATCAATGGATTTCAAATATTTCTTCAAGCCCAGGTTGGACATGACGGTTCCTACAACGCCTCCATTTAGTTGGTCTTTTTGGTGGAGGTGGTGGGCACAAATGGCCAAGATATGGTCTCCGTCCACAATTCGTCCCTTGTTGTCTACAGCAATAATCCGGTCCGCGTCTCCATCAAAGGAAAAGCCCAGGTCTGCCTCCTTGGACAGGACTAGGTTTTGGATAACCTTGGGATTGGTGGACCCACAGTCCAGGTTGATGTTTCGCCCGTTGGGGTTGGTATTTAGGGCAAAGACATTGGCTCCTAGAGAGGTTAAAACATAGGGTGCAATCTTGGATAGGGCCCCATTCCCACAGTCTAGGGCAATTTTTAAACCACTTAACTTGTGGGGGCATAGAGATTGGAGGTACCTGGTGTATTGCTTGGCCAAGGAGGGATCCAGGGTCAAGCGACCAAAGCTTTCCGTATTTTCAGGAAATTTCTTGCGCTTTAAGAGGTAGTCTTCCAATTCTTCTTCCACTTGGTCCGGTAGCTTATAGCCATCTTGGGAGAAAAATTTAATTCCGTTATAATTATATGGATTGTGACTGGCCGAAATGACCACACCACAAGTATAGTTCAAAGTTCTGGTTAAATAGGCAACCCCTGGTGTAGGAATGACCCCTACCAGGGTAACATCCATTCCCATACTCATTAGGCCTGTGGCCAGGGCGGCCTCTAGCATATTTGCAGATTCTCTGGTATCTGTCCCAATAAGACAATGACCTTGGTTTTTTCCTAAAACCAGGCCAGCAGCCTTGCCTACATTTAAGGCCAATTCAGCCGTTAGGCCTTGGCCGGCAATGCCACGAATACCATCTGTCCCGAATAATTCAGTCAATATAAAATCTCCTTTTTTCTTTTAGATTCTTTCCTGAACCCATCTAGCCTTTATTATACCATATTTCAAGGCCCTGTAAAATCTCTAAATCAAGACAAGGGCCTTGACCCAAGCTTTTTAAATTCCAGACAAGTTTTTTTTCTTTTGCAGGGCCAGTATGTTATAATGAAAGAAAAGCAATGACTCAATTTGATGGAGGAATCATATGAAAAAAACTCTAGCCATAAGTGGTTTATCCCTGGCTCTTATCTTAACAGCCTGTGGACAAAAGGATAATCAGAACCAAAAGGTACAAAAACCAATTAATACCAGTCCTAAAATTGAAGAATCTTCCCCCAGCTTAAATGAAGAATCTGCCGACAAGGAAGGTGTGAGCCGGGAAGAAGTAAGAAAGCTCATGACCCAGTCTGACTACATCAGCCGAGTTAAATTAACCCAACTTGGAGATGGACAGACAGAATTAACCATCTTGGACAACTACAAGGGTAGTCTATCCAATATTGAATTTACAGAACCCAAAAACTTATCCACCAACAAGGAATACTTAATTTTTTACAAGGATGACGCTGATGGAAATGTTGTGGCCACTAGCAAGGATGCCGTCATTGAAGTCGCAAGCAAAAATGATACTGTCCTGGACTATATTGAAAGAACCTATGCCAAGACAGACCAAACCGAAGACCAATCCAGCCGGAAGACAGAGGAAAAGAAAAGAGATTCTTCTGAAGAAAGCAAGAAGGAATCTTCAAGTAAATCCTCAAAAGATAGTAAGGAATCCACTTCTTCAGAAGAAGGTTCCAAGTCCAAAAAATCTACTTCCAGTGAATCCAAAAGCAAAGAATCAACAAAAACTTCTTCAAAATCCACTACAGATGAAGAGTAAGATGAATATTAAAAGGAGAGAATATGCATAAAAAATTAGCTGGCCTAGGCCTGGCTGCTTGCCTGGTTTTAAGCCAAGGGGTCTATGGGGCCTCAACCATCAAAATCCAATTAAACGGAAAAGAAATCAAGGGGGATGTTGCCCCCCAAGTCAAGTCTGAAAGGACTTTTGTTCCCCTGCGCTTTGTTTCTGAAGCCCTGGGCTACAAGGTTGACTGGTTCCAAGAGGACCAATCCGTTTCCATTGCCAAGGGACAAAAGCAAATCAAGCTTTGGCTGGGGAAAAAGACCCTAGACAGCCAAGGCAAAAAATCCACTATGGATATTGCCCCCTATGCCAGCCATGAAAGGACCTTTGTACCCCTGCGCTTTGTGGCTGAAAACCTAGGAGTCAAGGTAGACTGGGACCAAGAAAAGCAAACAGTTATCTTGACAGATACAGCCTGGCTGGAAAAAAATGTTGCCAAGTCCTTCCTTCAAGGAGTCAACCTAAGCCACTTAAGTCCTGAAGAATTAGCCTATGTGAAAAACTTTGACCAAAAACAACAAGTCCTAGTCCAAGAACTTGCCAACTTCCGCAACCTGGCCTTCCGGGACTTTGACCAAAGCAATAAGATGGAAATGGGACAAAAAATGGCCCAAGTAGGAGCCCAAGTAGTTTCTACTGCCAAGGAAATGGAAGCCCTCCAAGCTCCCACAAAATTCAAGGATAGCCACGAGCTCTTTAGCAAGGTATCCCAAGCTCTTCCCGGAATCGTGGAAGACTACAAGTCTGCCTTCTTAACTGACGACTCCTTAAGCGCTGCCGGTCTCACCAGCAAGTTAACTGACTATTCTGTTGCCATGCGACAAATTGTGGACCAAATGACTGCCACTATTCAAAACCAAGATGTCAAGTCCAACCAAGATGTGGACCAATTTCTAAAAACCAAAGACGACCAACTCTTCCAAGACAAGACCATCAAAAACCTAATGGATAAGATCCTTAAAAAATAATTTTTAAAGCCTGCTTAATGATCTGAACCCCAAAATCCGGAATACGGATGGAGGGGTTTTTTGTATGCCAAAATACACAAAAGAATTTAAAATAAAACTAGTGCTAGAATATTTATCAGGAGAAACAGGCGGGCGTGAAAAGGTAGCTAAAAAATATGATATTCCAGATGGAACTTTGAAAAACTGGATAGAAAAATACAAGTCAGGAGGATTTGATAACTTATCTAAAAAGTTAAAAAACAATAAATTCACTAGTGAATTTAAGTTATCTGTAATACAATATAGGCAAATCAAGAATACTTCGCTTAGAGAGACTGCAGAGCATTTCAACCTTGTAAATGAATCCATAATATACAGGTGGGAGAAAACTTATCAAGAGCGTGGTCTTTCTGGGTTAGAAGATAACAGAGGAAGGCCTAGTAAAGATATGACTAAATCAAATAAAAAGTCTAAACTTAATACTCCAATAAACGAAAGTGAAAGAGAAGAATTAATAAGATTAAGAGAAGAAAATAGACTTCTCAAAATGAAGATAATATACGAAAAAAAGCTACAAGCCTTGCTACTGGAAGAGGAAGCAGAAGCAAGGAAAAGACAAAGATAATCCTCAAGTTAATAAAAGAATATCCAAAAAGCAAGATAAGTGAATGGCTAGAAATAGCTGAGTTACCAAAATCATCCTACTACGAATGGAAAATAAAATTAGAAAATCCAGTAGATAAAGACAAAGAAATTAGAAGGGAAATTACAAGCATAGTTGAAGAATCAAAAGGTAGATATGGCTACAGAAGGGTGACTCAAGTATTACAAAATAAAGGGCTTAATGTCAACCATAAAAGAGTTTTAAAAATAATGAGAGAAGAATTTTTGCTATGCACCAAATTTAAAACTAGATCAAGAAAATATTCATCATACAAAGGGCAAATAGGAAAGGTTGCAAATAATGTTGTAAATAGACAATTTAAAGCAAGTAAACCAAATCAATTATGGCTAACAGATGTAACAGAATTCAGGATAAAAGGTGAAGACAAAAAACTATACCTATCACCAATATT
This sequence comes from Urinicoccus timonensis, assembly GCF_900232945.1. Lineage (GTDB taxonomy): Bacteria > Bacillota > Clostridia > Tissierellales > Peptoniphilaceae > Urinicoccus > Urinicoccus timonensis. The sequence goes on along the minus strand of NZ_OCTU01000001.1, from coordinate 229,104 downwards.
AGACCTATACAACAGTGAAATAATAAGCTATACGCTAGGTTATCACCCAACAATAGAGTTAACAAATACAATGCTAGAAAAAGCATTAGAAAAAAATAGAGACATTAAAGATTTAACTATACACTCGGACCAAGGATTCCATTATCAACATAGCTCTTGGACTAATAAACTAGAAAAAATGAATATTACACAAAGTATGTCAAGAAAAGGCAATTGTCTAGACAATTCTCCAATGGAGAACTTCTTTGGAATCTTGAAACAGGAAATGTTTTATGGGGAAGATTTTAAAAGTTATGAACATTTGATAAATGATATTGAAAAATATATTAAATGGTACAATGAGGATAGGATTAAAACAAAATTAAACGGAATGTCCCCTGTTATGTACAGATTACATTCCGCTTAAAATATTATTAAATTGTTCCGTGTTTACGGGTTCAGGTCAAAATCAAATCCTGGTCTTTTCTTTTATGAAAATTTAAATTCTGGATTCTTCAGAGGTGTCAAGTTCTTTGATTGGCAAGAAACTAAAAATAAGGCCAAATGCCAAGGCAAAGACAAGCCATAAAAAGGTTCCTTGATTTTCTGCTAGATTTTTTTGTAATTGGCCATAGAAATCCACATGAGCAAAAAGTGCTATAAACTTTGATAAAACAGGTACCAAGGCCCCAAAGACCAAGCCAATATAGGTAGATCTTTTTTTGATAAAACGGTCAAATAGGATGGCCAAGATTAAAATAATAGCTACAGGATAGAGGGCTTCCAAGATAGGTCCGGAAACCTTGATAATGTACTCCACTCCTCCAAGAGAAAGGAGAAAGGAAACAAGACTTACCAAGTAAACTAAAAATTTATAGGAAAGTTTATTTCTACTTATTTCTTGGAAATATTCTGCACAGGTTACTGTAAGGCCGATGGCTGTGGTCAAGCAAGCCAGGGTCATGGCCAGAGACAATAAAACCATCCCTACAATCCCCAACATGGAGTTGGTCGATTTAACCAGGAGTTCTACCCTAGATAGGTCCTCCCAACCAAAACTGGAAATGGTAGCTCCTAGATAGATGAAGCCTCCATAGATAAAAGAAAGACCGATTCCAGCAATGGCTGCTGCCTTTTTAGTAAAGGTCATCAGGGCCTGGCCCTCATAACCTATATCTCGAAAGCCTTGAATGACAATGGATGTAAACATTAGGGCTGCTAGACAGTCCATGGTTTGGTAACCTTGTTTAAAAGACGATCCAAAGACTCCGTGAGCCTGAAGGTCCACCGGTTGACCTAGGGGAAAGAGAATTGCCCTTAGGATAATAATCGTTAAAGTCACTAAAAGGGCTGGAGTCAAGTATTTTCCTAAAATATCAATGACCTTACTTTCCGATAGGCAAAAGTAAATCACCAGTAAAAAGAATATTCCATTGACTAAAATACTGGGTATAGAAGGGGCTAGGCTGGCTTGTAAAACCTCCGAAGTAGTGGCTGCTGTTCTTGGTATGGCTAGACCTGGTCCAATACATAGGATAATCAGTAAGCTAAAAAGTTTAGAAAAATTATTTCCAACCCTTTGGCCAATTCCTGAAATCTCTCCTCCCACCTTGGTTGTGGCCAAGACTCCCAGCATAACAAAACCTACTCCTGTTAGTAGGAATCCCAAAGCGGAAATCCACCATTCTGTTCCTGCTTGAATTCCTAAAGTTGGTGGAAAGATTAAATTTCCTGATCCAAAAAACATAGAAAATAAAGCAAAACCTGAAATAATTATCTGTTTGTTTTTCTTCATACCTGCCTCCCCTAAAATAGAATATTTGTTTATTATATCATGTATTTTCATAATATGGAAAGAAATTATAGCTTTTAGGTCAATTTGTCTTCTTTAACTTAAAAAGCCCGGCAAGCAAAACTTAAAACCGGGCTTCACTTTCTTAAATTTTTAAAAAAATCAGTTAAAAGACTGCTACACTCCTCTTCCAAAACTCCTGATTGGACTGACAGTTTATGGTTGGAGGCAGGACTCCTTAAAAGCTGGATGCTAGAGTCCACTGCACCAAAGCGCTTATTTTTTGCCCCATAGACCAGGCGGGAAATCCGAGTGTTGATCAGGGCCCCGGCACACATGCTACAGGGTTCCAAGGTGACATAAAGGCTACAGTCTTCTAACCACCAGGAATCTAGGTAGTTAGCTGCCTGGTTTAAGGCTTGCAATTCTGCATGGTAGAGGGCATTGTTCTTGGCCTCCTTTTGGTTGTAGCCTTGGCCAATAACTAGGTCTTGGTAGACCACCAGGGCTCCAATGGGGACATCTCCACTAAAGCTGGCCAATTTTGCCAGTTCTATGGCTTTTTTCATATAGTATTCGTCCATATCTTCCTCTTACTTTAACCGATCAATGTAGTGGTCATAGGCCCAAACCAATCTTTCTTTCATGGGTTCTGCATAGTCTTGTCCCTGGAGTTTTTCCAAAAAATCTGCCTTGGAATAAAAGCCTCCTCCTGAGACTTCCTCTAATTGGAAGTTTAAGTCTTCGTCTTGTGCTTTTGTCTCTATTAGATAGATATAGGAAAATTTATTCCTTTGCTTTAGGATTCCAAGAAATTCTAGGTCCTCCAGATTTATTTTGAGGCCCACTTCTTCCTGAATTTCTCTTTGGATACCCAGACTAGGGTCTTCATCTTCTAAAAGGCTTCCACAGGTACATTCTAAGTAGTTGGGGTAGTTGACCTTGTTTTTACTCCGTCGAGTGATTAAAATTTTTCCTTCCTGGTTGATAACAATAGCAACGACAACCCTGTAATATTGTCCCTCTTCTAATTGGCTGCCCCTGGGAATAGTTTTTCCCAGAGCCTTGTTTTCTCCATTATAGAGTTTCCACATTTCCATCCAGCTGACCTCCTGCTTGGATAATGGCTTCTTTGGCAAGTTCTAAGGTTGGATCGATACAAACTTGCTGCCAATGAAAGATTTTTTTTGCAAGGGGAAGTTCTGTACAACCTAAAATAAAGGAATCTGCTCCCTGGTCTTGTAAGTCTTGAAAAACTCCCTGGATTGCCTCTTGGGGATAGTTAAAGTTTTTACTCTTAATGGCCTGGTAAATCAAGTCTTGAATGATATTTTCTTGGTCTTGATTGGGAAGGAGGTAGTCCACCCCCTCTTGGTCCAGGGCTTTTTGGTAAAGACCTACCTCCAAGGCTCCCTTGGTCGCTAAGATAGCAGGTTTTTTATAGGGACCTTGGCTTATTTTTTTTGCCACAATTTTTTGCATATGGAGGATGGGGATTTCTAGTTCCCTAGTTAGGTCCTGGTAGTAGTAGTGGCTAGTATTACAGGCAATAGCTAAAAGCCCTGCCCCCATCTTCTCCAGACCCTTGGCCCCGGCCAAAAGTTCCTTATAGGGAGAAGGCCCTTGGTTTAGGATGGCCTGGGTCCGATCTACAATTTGTGGTTTATTGTCAATAAGGATGGGAATGTGGTCTTGGTCTTTCTCAGCCTTGGTGGCCAAGACAATTTTTTCAAAAAGATCTACTGTGGCCAAGGGACCCATTCCACCAAGAATTCCAATTGTTTTCATGAAATTCCTTTCTATATTTGTATTTTCTTCCTTTGCCTTCTGGGGACTAAAATCCCTAAAATAGTGAAGAATTCTAGGCGACCCAGGAGCATTAAGAAGGAAAAATAGAGTTTATAAAAATCTGAAAATTCTGAAAAGTTAAGGCTGGGACCAACCTTGTTGAAACCTGGTCCTACATTACTTAACATAGTTGTTACAGCTGAACAAGAAGATAAAACATCCAAACCCGACATAGTTACCAGGGCTGATGAAAAGACAAAAATCATCAAATAAACACTGATAAAGGCAGTAACCCCCATAACAACCTCATCTTTTAAAGCCTTTCCCTCCAGGGTGATAGGAATGACTGCATTGGGATGGACAACTTTTCCAATTTCTCTGGCAATGAGTTTAAATACAATGGATATCCGGACAATCTTCATTCCCCCTGCAGTGGATCCTGCACAAGACCCTGTAAACATCAAAGCATAGAGGATAAATTTTGAAAAAGAAGGCCATAGGTCATAGTCTGTATTGCTAAAGCCCGATGTGGACATCAGACTGGTTACTTGAAAAAAACTATCTTTCGCTGATTGGCCTAGGGATCCGTAATGGTTACTATAGAGGTTCCAGGTAATTCCCAAAACAGCCACGATAATAATTAAATAATAAAGACGAACCTCATCATTTTTTAAGATTTCTTTATACTTCTTTTGAGAAAGCTGGTAGTAAACAGAAAAATTTGTCCCATAGACAATCATGAAGATACTCATGATTATTGGGATGTAATAGCCTGAATAGGCTCCAATAGAATTGGCCTTACTGGAAAAACCCCCGGTTCCTGCTACCCCTAGGGTGTGGATAAGGGCATCAAAAGGAGTCATTTTTCCTAAAACTAAAAGAACGAATAGGACTACAGTAATTCCAATATATATGATATAGAGTCTTTTGGCTGTGTCGGCAATTCTAGGTTCAATCTTTCCGGCAATGGGCCCGGGGCTTTCCGCTTTAAAAATTTGAAATCCTCCAACTCCCAACCTGGGTAAAAGACTAATGGTAAAAACCAAAATCCCCATACCCCCAATCCAGTGGGTTACAGACCTCCATAGAATCAGGCTCCTAGGAAATAACTCAATATTGGGAATAATAGAGGCTCCTGTAGTAGTAAAACCGGAGACAATTTCAAAAAAAGCATCTACATAGCTTAAATAGTGGCTCAGATAAAAGGGTAGGGCCCCAAACAAGGAAACAATTAACCAGGCTGAACTTACAATAAAAAGCCCATCCTTGGGGGACAAAACCAAATCTACAGCCTTTTTTCTATAAGCCATATAGCCAAAGAAAACCATGAGTATAAGACTTATTAAAAAGTATCTTGTAATGCCATCTTGGTCAAATAAGCTTAAAAATAAGGAGGGTAGTAAAAATAAGGCTTCTATGACTAGAATGACCCCAATCATCCGCCTTGCTATAGAATAATTCATCCAAACCTCCTATTTTTTCCGCCATAACAATTGGTTAAGGATAGTTTTTCGAGTGTTGCCCACTTGGAAGATGGTCTTCATTTCTCCTAACTTGTCGTGAATGCAGAATAAAACTACATGGTCGTAGGGTTTTAAATAGGTATCTCCATTGGGAATAAAAACCTGGTTTTCCCTAACCAAGGCCACAATTAAAAGACCTTCTGGTAGGTTTAAGTCCTTAATAGGTTTGTGGTAAATGGTCAACTCTGGCTTTAAGATCACTTCTGAAAATTCTGCCCGACCATCCAACATTAAGTTGACAGACAGGGAATTTTTACCTCTTAGAACTCTTAAAATCTTATTGGCTGTCATAAAATTAGTATTAAAGACAGCATCAATGGACATTTTTTCCAAAATTCGATTGTAGTTATTTCTAGAAATTTTTGCCACAGACTTATAGATTCCTAATTGTTTCATTAACAAACCTAATAGGAGGTTGGTTTCATCAAAACCCGTTGCTGTGACTACGGCATCAAAGGTAGAGATCATTTCTTCTTCAAGAAGATTGATGCTGGTTCCATCTCCGTGGATAATGGTGGCATTTGGCAAGTTTTCTTTTAAGAAAAGACATCTTTGCTCATTCATTTCAATAATTGTGGTATTTACCTGGCTCTTTTCTAAAAGGAGACCTAGGTAGTAACCCAATTTTCCTCCACCAATGATCATAACCTTGTTAACCACTTGGGTCTTGATAACTCCGGAGTGGTTTTTATCAAACTCTTCAATTTCGTGGGCTTCTCCTCCTACCAGGATGACATCATTGTTTTCCAAGGTCGTTTGACCATTTGGAATAATGCTTTCTCCCTCCCTAGTAATGGCTGTCACTAAAAGGTTGTCGAATCCCTTTAAATCCATAAGTTTTTTTCCTACAAAGGCCTCATCATTGCCAATGTTGAATTCTACCAGACGAACCTTGCCTCCAACAAATTCATCACTGACCAAAAGGTATTTTTTTAATAGGTATTTTTCAATGGATTGAGCTGTTACAGCATCCGGATTAATAATCAAGTCTATGTTTAACTCATCTGCAATAAAGTGGAGGTGTTTATAGTATTCAGGGTCCCGAACCCGGGCAACAGCATAGCGACAACCCATTTTTTTAGCCATGGTACATAGGATAACATTGGCCTCATCATTTTTTGTCACAGCAAAAATCAACTCATAAGAGCCAATATTAATCTCCCTTAAGACTTTGAAGTCTAATGCATTGGCATTTACACTTATGACATCTAATAAATTTGTAACATCATCCACTACCTTTTCATTTTTATCGATGACCGTTACATCTATATTTTCATCAATCATTGCCTTGGCCAATTGATAGCCTAATTTTCCCATGCCAACGATTAAAGCTTTCATTCCATCCCTTCTTTCATTAACAATATTGTTACATAGCCTTCAAGAGTTTTCAATAGCTAGCCCTTATTTATTCAAAATCATAACCACCGGCTTAGCCGGTGGTTTGTTCTGCCCCTATAAGGGGCTGTTACCGGCAGCATTCCATGCTTTGAATTTTCTTACTCGTGCACCAATTTTCACAGCTAGTGCTAAAGCACTTTATTTCTTGCTTTTGTTCACCGGCTCACCCGTAAACGGGTCTATAAATTCTTTCATACTGATTTGATCTGCCATGTAATCTTCTTTCAGCTGGTTTTTGATATAATCTTGTATTTTTTTTGCATTTTTTCCAGCTATATCTACATAGTATCCTCGACACCAAAAATGTCTATTTCCGTACTTATACTTTAGGTTTGCATGACGATCAAAAATAATCAAGCTACTTTTTCCTTTTAAATACCCCATGATTTGGGATATGCTATATTTTGGTGGAATCTCCAACAACATATGGATATGATTGGGGCAACACTCTGCTTCAATAATGTTGATCTCTTTTCTTTCGCATAAATCTCGTAATATCTTTCCTATATCTTGCTTTAGGTTTCCATAGATAATTTGTCTCCTATATTTCGGAGCAAATACTATATGATACTTACAATTCCAAGATGTATGTGATAAACTATTTTTATCCATGTGGATGCCTCCCTTTTCTAAATATGCTACTGCCAGTAACTTATTTAGTATATCATGGGAGGCTTTTTTACTTGAAGCTAAAGCTTATTTTCCTACCACCAGCATAGCTGGTGGTTTTTTCATGCTAAAGCGTACAAGNTCCATTTTATCGTCTTTAGACTGACTCCGGATTCTTCACTGAAGTTCCGCTTTTTGCTTTTGCTTGTGTGTTCATTCTCTTACACTGTTTAGTTTTTTTGGTTCTGTTTAAACTGATCTCTTTACGAGATAGCTTATCTATAATATCAAGCCTAGAATCTTTTGTCAAGAGTTTTTAAAGATTTTTTTAAAAACTTTTTACAAATTCTTCTATCAGTTTTATTTCGCCGCTTTTAAGCGACAACTTCTATAGTATAGCAGGGCTTGGAGGTCGAGTCAAGGATTTTTTTATTTTTTATTCATTTTTTTGAACCTGGCTTCTTATGCTATACTAGCCTTATGGAAAAAGAAATTTTTAGTCAAGAAAATAAAAAAAAGATAGGCCAAGCAATCCATGCCTATTATAGAGAGTTTGGTCGAGACCTTCCTTGGAGGAAGGATCCTTCCTTTTATCCTGTTTGGATTAGTGAGATTATGGCCCAACAAACCCGGATGGAGGTAGTGGTTTCCTACCATCAAAACTTTATGGAGGCCCTACCGACTATCCAAGACTTAGCAGATGTCCATGAAGAGGTCTTGTTAAAACTTTGGGAGGGCCTGGGCTATTACAACCGGGCTAGAAACTTAAAAAAGGCTGCCCAAGAAATTGTCTATATTAGGAAGGAAGTTCCTCAAAGCTACCAAGAGCTCTTGTCTTTGCCGGGGGTTGGCCTCTATACGGCAGCTGCCATTGCTTCTATTGTTTATGGCCAGGCCTATGTGGCCTTGGATGGAAACTTGTCTCGGATTTTTTCCAGACTTTTGGCCTATGATGGGGATATTGGCAGGGCCCAAACTAAGAAGGACCTAACTTCTTTTGGTCAGGAGATTATGGGACCGGACCCTTCGGCCTTTAACCAAGGTCTAATGGATATCGGCTCTAAGATTTGTCTGCCCAAGGACCGGGCCCTCTGCCCTTCCTGTCCCTTGAAGGCCTACTGCCTGGCCTACCAGGAGGGGTCTGTGGCCAAGTATCCTGTCAAGGCTCCTAAAAAAGAGAGAAAGCTTGTAGAACGAACCATTTTTATCCTGGTTAAAAATGGAAACCTGGCTCTGAAAAAGCGACCAAACCAGGGTCTTTTACGGGGGCAATGGGAACTACCAGGAGTGGATTCCTATTTGGATTTGGAAGATGCCAAGGCTTTTTTATTGGAAAAAGACCTGCCCTTTTCTTCTATTAAGAAGGGGCCTTCTAGCAAACACCTTTTTTCTCATATAGAGTGGCGGATGGAATCCTATCTTGTCCAAGTCCGGGACCTGCCCTTTGCCCGGGAGGATGATGGCCTTCAATACTTCTCCCAAGAGGACTTAGACCAAACCATCGCCCTTCCCTCTGCCTTTAAGGCCTTTGTCCAAGAATGGAGGCAAGAAAATGAAAGAATCTAAGGCCTACCAATACTATTTAGACCACCAGGAAGATCTGGCCCTTTACCAGCGGGAGGTCTCTCCCCATTTAACGGCTTCGGCCCTGGTTTTTTGTCCAGAAAAGGAGGCCCTATTAATGGTCAACCACTTGATTTTTCAATCTTGGTCCTGGCCCGGAGGCCATGCTGATGGGGACCGGGACTTGGAGGCCTGCGCCCGACGGGAGGTCTTTGAAGAAACAGGTCTGGAACTTCCTGAGCCGGGACTTTTATTAGATGTTCGACTTCTTTCTGTAAAAGACCATTACCGTAAGGGGGCCTTGGTCCAAGCCCATGACCACTTAAATTTTACCTATGGCTATAAGATAAAAAATCCCCCAAGTCTTCATCCCAAACTGGATGAAAACAAGGGGGTTGCTTGGATTCCTCTTGACAAGCTAGACCAAGAGGTTAGCGAAAACCACATGGTTAAACTCTACCATGAGCTTTTAAATGATTGGCTTAGTCTTCCAAAAAGACCTTAAAGAGCTTTTCATAGTTGATTTGGTCCACCCAGGCACCTAGTTCCCGGTTACTATGCATGGCCAGGATGGGGGTTCCCACGTCTACACCTGGAATAGTCAAGCTGTGTTGCATCAAGGGTCCTAGGGTAGATCCACCCTTGCGGTCGGATGCATTGACAAATTTCTGATAGGGAATGTCATGCTTCCTGCATAGAGACTCAATGACAGCGGATGTGTAGCCTGTTGAGACATAGGACCGGTTGGCCGCCAGCTTAATAACTGGCCCCTTGCCCATCAAGGGTTGGTTGGAGGGGTCGGCACATTCTAGATGGGATGGATGGACGGCATGGGCCAAGTCGGCACTTAGGAGGAAGCTCTTGTGGAGGGCTTGGTAGAATTCTTCCTTGGTCCCTCCTAGGGCATAGACAATCCTCTCTAAAATTTCATAGCTTAAGTTTCCACTGGCTCCCTCTTCTGTAAGGGAGCCTATTTCTTCGTGGTTTAAAAAGGCCAAAAACTTACTCTTATCCCCAGGCTTGGATTGGAAGAGTCCTTGTAAAGAAGCATGGGCACTGGCCAGGTTGTCCAACCTGGGGGCAGAAATTAATTCTTCCCTTAGGCCAATGCTGGAGGATTTTTCCAGGGGAAGGACAAAGAGGTCAAAGTCCAAGAGATCTTGAGATTTAATCCCCAACTCTTCTTCTAAGAATCCAAAGAGGGGGTCTTGGAGCTTGTCTTCTAAGTCTACAAAAATTGGTAAGAGGTCCACTTGGGGGTTGGGAGCAAATTTTTCATTGGCTCCCCGGTTCATGTGGATGGCTAAAGAAGGAATAATGGTTAGGGCCTTCTTGCTATGGACTAGCTTTTCCCTTACTTGACCCTCTTCTTGGTAGTAGACCTTGCCGGCCAGGGTCAAGGGCTTGTCAAACCAAGTGTAGAGGAGGGGACCTCCATAAACTTCTGTATTGATTTGGATGTAGTTTTTCTTTTTAATATGGGGATTGGGCTTGACCCGAAGACAGGGAGAATCCAGGTGGGGCCCAATAATGGCAAAACCTGTTTCCCAGGGTTTCTTTTTCCCTAATTCAAAGGCAAAAATAGCTCCTGGGCTTTTTGCGTAAAATTTCCCTTCCTCTTTACATTGGAAGTCTTGGTCCAAGGGGCAGGCAAGGTAGCCTTGAGCTTTAAGCCTTTTTTCAATTTCTTCCACTCCTTGGTAGGGAGTAGGGCTTTGGTCTATAAATTCCAATAGGTCATTTTTCATCTTTTTCTCCTTCTTCTAACCAGGCCTTAATCCGGCCCATTTCTCTTTGGCCAATTCCCAAACCATGGGCATAGGTCTTATTGAGGGCTTCCAGGTCCCGGTCATGGTTACTAATCTCCATAACTTCCGGACAAATCATTAGGGCCTTATTTTCTTTTTCCATCAATTCAATGACTTGGACTGTTTTATTGTAGTTCTTATAACGGTTAAAAAGGTCTTCTTGTATCTTTTCATTGTCCTTGAAGTTCCGTCTCAAGATGCTTTGCCTAAGGGAGTTTAGGGGTGGTCGAACATAGTCCCTGGTTTTGGTCCGAATGACTAAAATCCGGTCAAACCCATCTTCAAAGGCAATATCAATGGGCAGACCATTATTGATTCCCCCATCATAATAGGTCTTGCCCTGGTAGTGGGTAGGGGGCATAAAAAGAGGTAGGCTGGAAGAGGCCCGAACCTTCATCATAAGGTCTTCCGGGTCCTGGCTATCTTTTTCTGTCCAAAACATGGAGCCTTGATTTTCTTCATAGGCAACAATCCTGTAGCTAGCAGGATTGGAAAAAAAGTCGTCAAAGTCAATGTGGAGAGGGCCTCCTGGTTGGCAGGCCTGACCATAAATGTAGTCACTTTGCATGTAGCCTCCCCCCTTAAAAAAGCTCCTCCAGCTCATGGCATTGGGGTCTGTTGCAAAGTCAGTAAAGCACTTTTTCATAATGTCGGGCCGTCTGGCTAGGTAGTTCACCAGGCAGCTGGATCCTGCTGAGACACCAATAACATAGTTGATAAAGATGCCTTCTTCCAAAAGACAGTTGAGGATGCCGGCAGAAAAAGCACACCGCATCCCACCCCCTTCGATTAAAAGGGCTGTTTTAAATATATTATTTTTCTTTTCCTTGTCCATAGTCTTTCAACAACCTTTCTATGACATGGAGCCTTTGAAAGGGGGTAATGAGGTAAAAACCAGCTACTTCATCCCCGATTTCATTCATAAACTCCAAAGCCCATTGGATGCCCAGGGCCTCCCCTTCTTCCCAGCTTAAACCTTCATGGAAGCTGTCCAAGACTTCTTGGTCTACCTGCATTCCAGAAACCTGGTTATGGAGGTATTGGGCATTTCTGTAGCTTACCAAGGGCATAATCCCTGCTAGAATTGGAACATCTAGTTCTTTTTGGGCACGTCTCAATTGTACTATGGCATTCTTACCCATTATGGGTTGGGTAAAAAACAATTCAACACCGGATTCTATTTTTCTTTTGGCCTTGTCCAGCTCACTGTCGAAATTTTGGGCATTGATGTTTAAGGCTCCGCTGATGGTAAAGGGGTTTTCCAGGTCCCGGTTGAGAGTTTTCACAAAGGCAGCCAGGCGGGCTGAGTTAAATTGGAAAACTGCCTTGACATCTTCCCGGTCCACCGATGGGACTGGATCTCCCGTAATTAGGAGGATATCTTGAATCCCCTCTAGGGAAAGTCCCAGCAAAAGGGCCTTAATGGCATTGATGTTTCGATCTCGACAGGTCATATGAACGACAGAGTCTAGGCCGTAGTCCTTTTTTAAAATCAATGAAGTCAAAGAAGCATCCATCCTAGGACGACCAATGGGGCAATCTGCCAGGGTCACCGCATCTACTTCCATATTCCTTAGGAGGGAAAGCTTTTTAAAATAGTCCCGGGTAGCCTCTTGGGGTGGGTCATATTCCACAACCATAACTTGCTTACCAGATTTTAACTTCTTCTTGAGATTACTTTCTGTCTTTTCTAAAATTTTTTCTTCTTTTTCCAGGTTCTCTAGCTGGTCAGGAACTTCCTTTAAGTGCTGGCTTAGCTCCAGAATATAAGAGGGGTCTGTTCCACAACATCCTCCTAAGTAGCTCAGGCCATAGTTAAGACCCTGGGCCAGGGCCTGGGAAAAATAGCTGGGATTTTCCTTGTATTGGAGACGGCCATCCACCATGGTGGGGTAGCCTGAATTGGGCATTAAACCCAGGGGAGTTTGGAAGGTCGGAAGGCTTTTTACCAGTTGAACCAGGTGGTAGGGGCCGGAAATACAGTTTAGGCCCATGGCTTGAACATGGGGGTTTTTATCTGCTGCTTCCAGGACCTCTTGGGCCAAAACACCCAGCCTGGTTTCTCCAGAGGGGAAGACGGCAAAGCTTGTTATATGCAGGGTATCGGCGTGGCCCTTGCAAAAGCGATCTATGACTTCCAAGAGCTTGTCTGCTTCAGGAAAGGTCTCCCAGAGAAATTTTCGAATTCCCGCCTGGTAAAGGACTTCCGCTACAAAAAGATAGTCCTGGAGATCTGGGGTTTCCATGGGACCTATGGACCCATAGACCTCTGCCTGGTCCTGAAATTTCAGGGCAATTTTTGCTCCGGCTTCCAGGTAGGTCCGACAAAGATCCCTATCGTATTGGATGGGGTTGGCCCCGAAAGTATTGGTCTTGATGGCCTGGGCCCCAGCTTCAATATATTGCCGGTGGATTTCTTCAATAATGGCCGGTTTTTCTATATTATATTCTTCAATAGTAAGGTCAGATGGGGAAATCTTCTGTAAATAGGTCCCCATGGCCCCGTCAAAAATCAAGGGTTTACTTTTGCTTCCTGTGAATTCTGTCAATCGTCTTCTCCTAGTCCTTAAATACATTTTTTGCGATTTCTATATCTTCCTTGGCATCTTTACAATAGTAGTTGGCTCCAATTTCATAGGCATAGGCCTGGGTTAAAACAGCTCCACCCACCATGATCTTGAGATCGGGTCTTTTTTCTTTTAAAAGTTGGATGGTTTCTTCCATGGAGGAAACCGTAGTGGTCATAAGGGCAGAAAGTCCTACCAGGTGGATGTCCTCTTCTTCCACAGTCTGTAAAATTTCCTCCTTGGACACATCTCGGCCCAGGTCATAGACATCATAGCCATAGTTTTCCAAAAGAACCTTGGCTATATTTTTTCCAATATCGTGGATGTCTCCTTTTACCGTAGCCAAGAGGATCTTTTCCCCCTTACCGTCCCCCTTGACTCTTAATTGGTCTCTTAGAAATAAAAAGGCCTCTTGGGCTGCCGATGCAGCTCCAATTAATTGGGGAAGGTAGATTTCCTTTTTTTCATAGTCCTGGCCAATGGCGTCCAGAGCTGGAATTAACTCTTCTGAAATAATTTCCATGGGGTCTTTTTCTTGGATGGCTCCCTTGACATAGTTTAAAAGCTCTGTCTTCTGGGACCGTCTCATGGCCTGGTAGGGTGAAAAGTCCCCTTCTTCCTCTTCCAAACCAGCTGACGTTTCTTTCTTGTCTTCCATAAAGGCAATGTAGCCCATGGCCTTTTCATCTTGGCCCATTAAAAGTCGGTGGGTGTGGATGACCTCTTGGATTCTTGGGTCCAGAGGGTTCACAATGGGCATGCTACAACCCTTAGCCAGGGCAGCTTGCAAGAAACTTGCAGTAACTAGGGACCTCTTGGGTAAGCCGAAGCTGATGTTGGAGGTTCCCATGGTGGTAAGGTAGCCTTTTTTTGTCAGTTTTTCAATGGTTTCCAGGGCCAGCTTGGCTGAATCCTTGTTGGATGCAATGGTTAAGACCAAGGGGTCAATTAAGACATCTCTCTTTTCCAGGCCATAGGATTCTGCTGTCTTGACAATTTTTTCTGCAATTGCCAGGCGTTTGTCCGAAGTCTTGGGGATCCCATCTTCATCCAGGGCTAGCCCCACCACCATGGCCCCATATTTTTTGGCCAGGGGAAGGACAGCATCCAAGGATTCTTGGGTCCCATTGACGGAGTTAATCACAGGCCGGCCTGGAGTCACCATCAAAGCGGCTTCCAGAGCTTCTACATTGGAGGAGTCCAATTGTAAGGGGAGGTCTACCAGGGCTTGGAGGTGGAGGGCCGCCTTTCTTAGGAGGTAGACTTCATCCGTTCCAGGTAGGCTGACATTGACATCTAAGAGGTCGGCTCCCTTTTGGTCCTGTAAAACCCCCAACCTTAAAACTTCTTCCATGTTTTTCTTTTCCAGGCTTTCCTTTAACCTGGTCTTACCTGTGGGGTTGATGACTTCTCCTACATAGCGGGTTTGGTCCAGGTCCACCACCCGGCTAGAGGAAGCCAGGTATTGCTTGATTTCCTTGTTTTGCAGTAAGGCTTCCTTGCCCTTAAAGTGCTTGGCTAGGCCTTGGATGGTTTTTTCCGTGGTCCCACAACAGCCCCCAATATATTGGACCCCCAGGTCCAACATACCTTGGATCCCTTCAATAAAGAGGTCATCTTCCATGTGGTAGTTTCCCTCTTCATCTGGAAGACCTGCATTAGCCTTGACAATCAAGGGCTTGTTGGTCACTTGGTTTATGGATTTTAAGATGGCTTGAATTTCAAAGGGGCCTAGAGAGCAGTTGACTCCCAGGGCGTCCACGCCCAACTTGTCTGCCATAATGGCAAAGGCTTGGGGAGAGACTCCGGAAAAGGTCCGGCCATCTTTTTCAAAGGTCATGGTGGTTAAGAGGGGGCCGTCATAGTGGGCCTTGACAGCCAAAATAGCAGCCCTTAGTTCCAATAAAGAACTCATGGTTTCAATCACCACCAGGTCAAATCCCTCTTCCAGGGCTATTTGGATATTTTGTTCAAAGAGCTCATAGGCCCTTTGAAAGGACATGGTCCCCATGGGTTCTAAAAGTTCACCCAAGGGGCCCATATCAAAGGCCACCTTGGCCTTGGTCCCTGCCGCCCTTTTGGCTATTTGTAAGCCTGTATGGATGGTCTTTCTCAATTCTTCTGGGTCAGGATAATTCCTCCCATGGGCCCCAAAGGTATTGGAGTAGATAATGTCTGATCCTGCTTGGACATAGGCCCTTTGGATTTCTTCAATGACTTCTCCATGGCTGATATTGATACTTTCCGGTCTTTGATGGATGCCCCTTTTTTGGATTTGTGTCCCCATGGCCCCATCTAAAAGGATGATTTTATTTGTCAAAAACACTACACCTTGCCTTTCCTTTTTCTCTACAAGTTTGACGTGAGCAGAAGCTACAGCCGTTGCGATAGCTGGGCTTAATTGGGCTGGCCCCATAGACGGCTAAAACTGTTTTTCTGGGTATTATAATATTTTCCTTGGTCAGCCCCACCCCCAACCTCTTATAGATTTCTAAAAGGTCGGCAAAGTTTCTCTGCATATCATGGGGGATATCCCCATAACCTGGGCTAAATCGATCTGTAATATAGAGGTTTGTCTTTTCCTGGTCCTCCCTTTGGATCCTGTCCAAAGAATCTTCAAGATAGGCTGATAGGGCACCATCCAGAACAAAGGCCAAGGAGGTGTCCTCCAGGTTGGTCCTTTGCAAGAGGACGTCGGCCTCCTTGCCCAGGGTGGCCCCGATAAAGATTAAGTATTGAGAGTCTTCTTGTAAGTCCATCAGGGTTTTTGATGGACCAAAAAAATCCACCCGGTCCATCTTTTTTCGCACAGTCCTAAGCTGGATATTTTTTCGAATCAGGTCCTCACATATTTTTATTTTTTCCTCTAGTGGGTCGTCAATCTTTGGCGTCCTTAAAAAACTGCCAATGGTCTTTCTTGTAATCATATATATCCCCTATTTTTCACTCTATGTTATAATGAAGAAAAAAATCCCTGGTCCTTTTTCTTCTGGCTTACCTTATCTAGCAATTGTTTGGCCATATAGCCACAGGCCAGACCCACCAAGATTCCTCCCAGGATATCTGTGGGAAAGTGGACAAAGAGGTAGAGTCTTGAAAAGGCAATAATCCCTGCCAAGACAAAGGCCCCTAGGCCCCAAGAGGGCTTGTTTAAAAAAATAGCCTGGGCCGAAGCAAAACTCACCATGGTATGGCCACTGGGAAAAGAATAGTCCCTTAGTGGGCCCACCAAGATTTGGACCGAGGGGTCTATCCAGTAGGGCCGCATCCTTTGGAATAGGTTTTTTAAGATTAGGTTGCCAAAAAGGTAGGTCATGGCCATGGCCAGGAGGATACAAAGACCCATCTTCCGACTTTTTTTCCAAAATAAAAAAAGAAGGCCTAGGCAGATCCAAAAGGCCCCTCCTGTAGCAAAATGTGTAATGAAGACCATCAGCTTGTCAAGCCAAGCTTGATGGATTCCTTGTAAGCCATAAAGTATGGTCCATTCCCAAGACATGTTTTCCTCCCTTTTTCCCTAGTTGAATTTATTGTTTTCCTATTGTAACATATTTTTTCCAATCCACCAACTCAAAGGAGCTTTCCATGAAAAACCATCTAGAACTTAATTTCTTTCGCATAGAAGGCCACTATGGTGTTTACCAGGGCTGGATGAAGAAGTCTGATTACTTTATCCGCCGGTCTTGTGGTCTCGCAGCCCTCTTAAATATTTTAATTTATGAAAAAATTCTCCAGGTCCATTCCATTGCTGAAGCTGGTTTTTACTTGGACCAACTGTCCAAGCCCTACCTCCCCAGACCCTGGGGAATTGTCCGTTTTTCAAGCCTCCTGGCTATCCTCAACCGGGTCAGTCCAAAAAAATACCAGCTGGTGACCTTTAAAAAGCCCCTTCAGCTGGATTTTGTCGTTTCCTTTATTCAAGAGGCCCTGGAAAAGGGCCATCCCCTCTTACTTTTAACCTTTAACCACAAGAGTCCTGCCTTCCACAACCACTGGCTTACCATTACAGGACTCAGCTGGGAAGATGGCCAATACCAGGTTATTTGCTCAAACTGGGGCCAAAGGCGGATCTATTCCCTAAATAAGTATTTATCCAAGGCTTCCCTCTATCGGGGCCTGGGATATTTTCAAGAAGTTTCCTCTTGATTTTTCTTTCCACTGGTCTCTTCAAGGGTCATGACAAAAACCTGGGTATGGGCCAAGGCTCGGTCAATATAGTCCAGGCCTTCTTTTTCATAGTCTTTGGAGTATTTTTTAATCAGACCCTCTAGGGCTTGTCTCTTTTCCCGAGGATCTTCCAAGATTTTGACTTGGCCAAAGCAAATTACCGATTCATAGTTGGATGAAAACTTGTCCGGAACCACTTCTTGCCTGTAGACCAGGCTAAAGGATGCCTGGGTCCCGGCACCTATGGCCCGGACCTTTTCTCCTTCTTGGGCTCCATGGAAGTAGATTTTACCTTCTTGGTAGTAGTAATTGAGAGGGATCCCATAGGGCCTAGCCTGGCTATCCAGGATGGATAAAACCCCGTAAGGGGCTTTTTTTAATCGTTCTTGGCACCATTCTTGACTTTGACTCTTATCTTTTCTCCGCATAGGAATCATTTTGCCCTCCTTTACTTGTCTCCTCTTAAAAGATAGGTTAGACCCTCGTCTAACATATTGGTAGTCACCACATGGCCTACATCTTCAAATAGGCTAAAATGGCAGCTTCTAACTCCGGACCCAACCAGGGCTTGGTAAAAAGATTCCTGGATTTGGGCCGGAATGCTCTGGTCCTGACCTCCATTGGCCATATAAAGGACCTTGCCTTGGTAGGATGCCAGGTCCTCCATGGGTAGGTCAATCCCCTCTAGGTCCTGGGGCTTGAGACCATAATGTTGGCCCAAGGCTACAAAGTCAAAGGCTCCATTAATGGCCAGGCCTCCTTGGACGGGATAATTTTTTAAAATCATACCCACAGTAAGGGCCCCCATGGAGTGGCCAGAAAGATAGATTTTGCCTGTCTTTAGATAGTCTTGGATGTCTTGAAATTCATCATTGTTTCTTTGGACCAGGTCCATCAGGGTTCTCCAGGGGATGTCCTCTCCAATATCCAGGTCCGGACTCTGCCTTTGTCCATGGTAGGGGGCATCTGGCAAGTAGGTGTCAAAACCATAGCTAGCAAAAATTCCCCCTCTAAAGATAGAGGATTCTGCACTGGACCCCCAGCCATGGTAGTAGACCATGCTCCCATGAGGGGATGAGTCTGCATATAGGTGGATTACTGGCCGCCCGGCTATATTGATTTTTTCCATTTGAACATGAACTGGTAACATGACTTCACTCCTTAATGGCCCAATCAATGGGGCTTAGCTGGTTGGCTTCTAAAAATTCATTGCTTTTAGAAAAGGGTTTGGACCCGAAAAATCCACGGTAGGCCGACAGGGGAGATGGGTGAGGGGCTTCCAAAATCAAGTGTTTGGGATTATTTAGGAGTTTTTTCTTGCTCCGGGCATGGGCTCCCCACAAGATGTAGACCAGGGCTTGGTCTTTTTTATTTAAAAGAGACAAGATGGCGTCGGTAAAAATTTCCCAGCCAATGTCCTTGTGGCTGGTGGGACTTCCCTGGCGGACAGTCAAGGTAGTGTTTAAAAGTAGGACTCCCTGCTGGGCCCAAGACATGAGATAGCCGGTATGGGCCATGGGGATACCCAGATCAGACTCTAACTCCTTGTAGATATTTTGTAGGCTTGGGGGAATGGGAACCCCCTTTTGGACGCTAAAGGCCATACCATGGGCTTGCCCCTTGCCGTGGTAGGGGTCTTGACCCAGAATTACCACCTTTACATCTTGATAGCTGGTGGTTTGCAGGGCATTGAAAATATCCTCCATTGCCGGATAGATGGGATAATTTTGGTATTCTTCCAATAGGAGCCTACGCAATTCCTGGTAGTAGGGCTTTTCCATTTCCGGACCTAAAAGATCCTGCCAATCGTTGTGGAAAATTTCTTTCATCGACTTCCTCCAATCCATTTCTTCAGCATAGACTGTTGGTCTTTTCGGTAAATCCTATTTAGGAGGTCTTCTCGAAGGCTGGTTTTTTCGAGAATAATCAGGCGGTCGTCCCTTTTAAAGGTCAACTGCCCACTGGGAATAATCAATTGCTTATACCTTAAGACGGCCCCTATAATAACCCCATCGGGAAGGACCATGTCCTTTAGGGCCTTGTCGATAATGGGGGCGTCCTTTAAAAGTTCCAATTCCAAGAGTTCACAAGTTCCTCCTGGCAGGGGGGTAATGTGGATTTTCCCCGGCAGGTGGACCATGCTGAACACCTGGCTGGCAATGGCAATTCTTGGAATCATTTGAACTCCATGGACTACCTTTTCTGTAGCCTTGGCATAGTCCTTGTAGTTTAAAAGGCAAATCGTCTTTAAAAGGCCCACCTCCCGGGCTAAAAGACTCATAACCACATTTTCATTGTCATCTTGGCTGGCACAAATGACCCCTAGAACTTTCCTTGTATCCATTTGGTTGAAGGTTTCCAGGCTGGTGAGTTTAGCCTGGTTAACCAAGGCATTGGGAAGGGCCCTACGCCAAGCCTTGAGGGATTGGTCCTGGGGAATGGTAACAATGCATTCATAGCCTTCATCTTCCAGGCAAAGGGCTAGTTCCTTGACATAGATGGAGTCTCCTAAAAGCCAAAAGACCTTGCCATTGGAATTATCTTGGTCCAGGGCGTCTTGGCGACGGAAGGCCTCCAGGGATCCGTTACCCAGTAAAAAGAGCCGATCTCCCTTTCTCAGGACTGTTTCTCCCTGGGGAATTAAAAAGTCTCCCTTCCGGTAGATGGCCACAATTAAGGTCCCATCTAAAAAGAGGTCCTTGACCTTTTGTCCTATCTTGGGATGGCGGTCTTCCAGGGTATAGGCCCAAATATTTAAGTGGGGATGGAGGTACTTCCTCCGAGGCAGTCCCTGGTCTTCTATGGAAAAGTGGATGATATAGTCTGCCATATTTTCCGAAGGATAGAGGTATTCATCTACAAAATCAAAGGTCTCTGAGATGTTGGTCTTGGTTAAACTGTGGTTTTGAACCAGGACAATGGTATAAGTATCCATTTGCTTTTTGCAAAAATAAGCCTGGAGGATGTTTTCTTCATCATTGTCTCCCAAAATCAGGGTATAGTCCATGTCTCCAAAATGGTCTAAATTTTGATAGGAAAATTCTTCTACTCTTAAGTTTTTATTTTTTGGATAATCCCAGGACTTGCTTTTGCAGAGCCAGTAAACTTCAATTTCTTGGGTTAAAAGGCGTTCCACCAAGTCCAAGGCAATAAGGTTGTCTCCAATTACACAAAATTTCATTCTAACCACCTAGTATTTTAAATCAATATTTACCAAGGCCCTGTAGCCTGGATAATTTTCCTCTAATCTTTCAACCAAGTCCTTCTGGACCCTATCTCTAGATTCCTGGTTGGGATAGTGACCTCCAGAAACCGCTAAGTCCAGGTAGATGGTTTTTTCCCCACTATCCAGGGTGAAGTCATGGTAGCTGTCAACTCCGTCTTTTTCTTGGACAAAGTCATCAACTACAGCTATCATTTTTTCTTCAAAAGGACTTAATCCCCCTACAGGGTCTACATGGATAATAAGGTGGATGTCCATGGCTGCAGAAATTTCTCGCTCAGCCCGGTCTACAATTTTATGGACTTCTAACAAGGACATGGTACTTGGAAATTCCGCATCTAAAACCACAATGGTTTTTTCTGGTCCAAAGCTGTTAAAGATAATATCGTGGACCCCTTGAACATGGTCGTAGGTCATCATCCTTTGCCTAAGTTCCTGGTAGGTTTCCCGACTGGGGCCTTGACCAATTAAGATGCTCATGGTTTCTGAAATAAGCTCCCAACCACTTTTTATGATTAAAATAGAAACCACTAAACCCACGAGTCCATCAATTGCTAGGTCCGTTAAGGCATCTAGGATCATGGAAACCAAGACCACCCCGGTCACAAAGCAATCTCCCAAAGAGTCTGCCGCTGTGGCCTTTAAAGGGGTGGAGTCAATGGCTTCTCCAACCTTTTTATTAAAATGGGCCTGCCAAAGTTTTACCCCAATGGACAAGACCAGGAGGATAAAGCCCAAAAGAGTAAAGTGGGTTTTTTCTGGATTGATAATCCTCTCAATACTGGTTTTAGAAAATTGCAAGCCCACCACAATAACAAAACAGGAAATAATTAAGCCTGTTACATACTCAACTCGACCATGTCCTTGAGGGTGGTCTTCATCCGGGGGTTTATCTGCAAAATGAGTCCCAGCTATGGTAATAATGGAAGAAGTTGAGTCCATTAAGTTGTTCATGGCATCTGCCAAGACAGATACCGAGCCTGAAATAAGTCCAATGACCAATTTGACAATGGTCAACAAACCATTGGACACCAGGCCCACCAGGCCGGCCAAAAGGGATATTTTTGTGCGATTCTCCTCTTTTCTCCCAAAATGGCCCTTTTTTAACACCCATTGAATCATCTTTACTTTTCCTTTTCCCTTTTTAATTTTTCAGGAGTAACATCTTGGCCTGTTTCGTCCACAACCTTGGTATTTAACAGGGTGGAGCGAAAGCTTTTTCTAAAGTCCTCCAGGTATTCTTTTCTCAATCTTGCTTGCTCTTCTTTTTCTTCTGCTGTAAGCTCCCTGGTTTTTTCCAGGCGAGCCAAGGCATTAATTCGATCTAAAGTTTTCATAGTCACCTCTTTTCCATTATACCATGTTTAGGCCTAGTTCTTGGTGAAATCTTCTTGGCTAAAAGTTAATAAAATATTTAATTTTCTTTAATATTCCTTTGAAATCATTGTCTAGATGGGTTATGATTAAAAGAGAATACTTAGGGGGGAATTATGTCCATTTATACGGTTTTTGCCATGTTAGGTGGTTTGGCCTTATTTCTATATGGGATGGATTTAATGAGCGAAGGCTTGGAAACTACAGCCGGTAACAAGCTCCATTCCATTATAGAAAAATTAACATCCTCTACGTCTAAGGGTTTACTGGTAGGTATTGTTGTAACAGCTATTATACAAAGTTCTTCTGCCACAACCGTTATGACCGTAGGGTTTGTAAATGCAGGTCTTATGACAATTCGTCAGTCTGTAGGAATTATTATGGGAGCCAATATTGGGACAACAGTAACAGGTCAGTTGGTGGCTTTAAATATCACTGATTCTGCACCCTTGCTGGCCTTTGGTGGTTTTATTGTCTACAAATTTGTCAACAAAAAGACCATTTCCAGTTTGGGCTCCGTTATTATGGGTCTGGGTCTCTTGTTTATGGGGATGGAGATTATGTCATCATCCATGAGTCCCCTACAAGACAGTCCTGTTTTTTCTAATCTCATGTTGAAGTTTTCCAACCCCATCCTAGGGGTTTTGATTGGCTGTCTTGTTACAGCTCTTATCCAATCATCCAGTGCTTCCATGGGGATTTTGCAAGCTCTGGCCAATAAGAATTTAATTGGCCTATCAGGGTCCATCTATATCATCTGCGGTTTTAATATTGGTACCTGTGTCACCAGTCTCCTCTCTTCCATGGGGTCTAGTGTCAACGCCAAAAGAACCGCCATGGTCCACGTTTTATTTAACCTGATTGGGACCATTCTCTTTATCCTCATGGTTCAGGTACTTCCCATTGAACAATTCATTTTATCAATTTCTAGGGATCTACCAGCAGCCCAGTTGGCCAACCTTCACACCATGTTTAACGTGGTTACCACCATGTTGCTATTTCCTTTTTCTAAGCAATTGGCCAGTTTGGCTACCCGTCTCTTGCCCATGAAGGATGCACCCATGGACTCTATGAGCCTTCGCTACATCAAGCCTAAAAATGTCCATGATGCCAACCTGGTTTTAACAGATGTCCGGGCAGAAGCTGACCGGATGCTGGATATTTCACTAAAGAACTACTATCTAGCCATTGAGTGTTTTTACTATTATGATGAAAATAAACACAATGAAATTCTCCACAATGAAGAAGTCATCAACTATTTAAACTCCCATATTACCAAGTATATTATTGACCTTTTAAGTGAGGCCATGGATGACCAAACTGCATCCTACTTTACAGGTTATATGCGGATTGTTCGAGATATCGAGCGGATTGGCGACCATATTAAAAATATTGCTGAATTCGCTGAAATCAACGAAGAAAGACAGCTTACTTTTTCCGACAAGTGCTATGAAGAGCTGGATGTTTTAAACAAGTCCCTCCTCTCCTTCTATGACCTTGTCACCAAGGAAGAAGACCGAGACCTTCGTCAGTCTAAGTCTAAAGAATTGGATTTAAGTATTTCAAATTATATTGATACCTATCGAGAACTCCACCTAGACCGGATGAAAGAAGGTATTTGTAATCCAGAAAGTGGTTTGGTCTATGAAAAAACCCTCACTGCTTTTGAAAGAATCTCTGCCTATTTGAGAAATATTGGTAAATTAAAAATGTAAGTTTAAAAAATTTTCATAAAAAAAGACCAGGAAATGATCTGAACCCCAAAATCCGGAATACGGATGGAGGGGTTTTTTGTATGCCAAAATACACAAAAGAATTTAAAATAAAACTAGTGCTAGAATATTTATCAGGAGAAACAGGCGGGCGTGAAAAGGTAGCTAAAAAATATGATATTCCAGATGGAACTTTGAAAAACTGGATAGAAAAATACAAGTCAGGAGGATTTGATAACTTATCTAAAAAGTTAAAAAACAATAAATTCACTAGTGAATTTAAGTTATCTGTAATACAATATAGGCAAATCAAGAATACTTCGCTTAGAGAGACTGCAGAGCATTTCAACCTTGTAAATGAATCCATAATATACAGGTGGGAGAAAACTTATCAAGANGAGTATATAGATTATTACAATAACGAAAGAATTCAATCAAAAACAAAATGGATGCCACCTACAAAGTATAGGTTAGCATCCACTACAACGAATTAATTAAATATTGTGTCCAGTTTTATGGGTACACATCATTTTTCCGGCAGGTTCTTTTTATTTTACCATTCCAAAAGCTGTACAAAAAGCATCGTAGGGGCTGTAGCAAATGGGTTCTTGGTCCAGACCCTTTAGGTAGTCCGGGTCTAGGTAGTCCTTGTGGACAATGAGTTCATAGACATAGGCATCAAACCAGGCATCGGTCATGGAAAAGATACCCTTTTTCCCATTTTTCTCTCCCCAGGAGTTTTCTACCTTCCAAAAACGACTTTGGCCGTCTTGAATATTGACTCCGGTAATGTTCATGGCATGGGTGGCCATGGACTGCCGGGAGTCAATCCGGTCGGCCTTGGAAAAATCTCCCGGGTCCACCAGGCTTTCCCGGTAGTTGTAGAGCCTTTCATCCAGGATTCCAGCCTTGCGGTCGCTCATTTTCCCTACATCACAGGCAAACCAGGCTGTCCGACCATCTTCCAGGGACCGGATCATGGCTTTTTTCATTTGGTCTATGGGGACGTTGAGGCCCCTGAGTCCATCAATTTCCAAGAGATTTTTAATTTCTGGATTGATGTAGACCCGGCCATAGGGGTTCCTAGGCCTGGGGTCATGGATGAGGCGGATGAGGTTGTCGTAAAAGCCATCCAGGTACTTGTGGTAAAAGTCTTGGGGGGTCATGTTTTTTTCAATATGGTAGTTTTTGTCCTTGTCCAGGTATTCAAAGTCAAACTTTTGGACGGGACGACCAATACACTTGGCCAGGATAGTATAGACCTTGGCCAGGCATTCTTCCTTGAGCCGGTCCATATCTTCTTCCGGGGCCCGACGGATGTCCATGGCGTATTTCTTAATGACTTCTTCAATCCGGGCAAACATGTCGGCGGAATTTTGGCTGTTAAAGCTTTCTTTCATGGCTGATTTTGGCACCAGGCCGTATTTTTCAACTAGGGCCTTAAAGTATTCAAAGTAGCCCCCATCATCGGTTTTGAAGTTCAGGGCATGGATAACTTCCCGGCTATTAATATCCAGGTCCTTGGTCTTGCAAACCATATCTAAAAAGACATTGGTTTTTTCCAGGTTGTCATAAAAGTAGAGGTAGCTTTCAGAAAGTTCAAACTCTTCCAGGTCCAGGTCCTTCATAATCTTTGGCCGGGCCATATTCAGGGCGGCAAACATCCAACACCGGCCTGTTTGCTTTTGATTGGTGATGTGTTTATGGTCTATTTCATGGTTAAAGACAAAGGAATGCTTGTTGATTTGCCTTTGGTTTTTGCTGGCTTCCCGGATACCTACATTGGAAATGGCTCCTTCAATGATTGCATTGGTCTTGTCTTCCAGGTAGGCTTGGTCAAATTTTTCCAGGAGGTCTTGGGTCAATTCTTTCATTGGTCCTCCTTCATTAAAAGGTCGAAAATCGTCTTTGTATAGTCGCTGGGGTTTTGAAGACCTAGGCCTTCAATTAACCGGGCTTGGTTGTATAGGAGCTTGGTGTATTTTTTCAAGATCTCTTCATTATCTTTTAGGCTTAGAAGTTTTTGGTAGATGGGGTGGTTCTTGTTAATTTCCAAAACTTTTTCCGCTTGGATGTCTTGGCCTTGGGCTTGGAAGATTTTTTCCATTTCAATGGAAACTTCTCCCCGACTTAGGAGGCAAACCGGGTGGTCAGCCAGGTCTTCAGAAGCCTTGATTTCAACCACTTCTCCATCCAAAATCTCTTTCATTTCCTTAAAGAGGCCCTCTTCTTCTTGGGTCTTTTCTACTTTTTCTTCTTTTTCCCTATTGATGGAAACAAAGGCCTTGCCCTTGTAGTCCGTCATGGCCTTTAAGACAAATTCGTCAATGGGGTCCGTTAAATAAAGGATTTCTAGGCCTTTTTCTACCATGGCTTCTTTTTGGGGCAGCTGGTCCATCTTGTCCAGGCTGTCTCCTGTTGCATAGTAGATGGCTTCTTGATCTTCCTGCATCCGGTCCAGGTAGTCGTCCAGGCTGGTGTAGGCTTGGTCCTTGGAGGAAACAAAGAGAAGCAGGTCTGAATACTTGTCTTTTTCCATACCAAAGGACTCGTAGATGGCTGCCTTAAAGGTCAGGCCAAAGGTCTTATAGAAGTTGACATAGTCTTCCCGGCGATTTTTCATCAGGTCCAGGAGCTTGTCCTTGATCTTTCTTTCAATATTTTTAGAAATGATCCTCAGCTCCCGGTCTTCTTGCAAAATTTCCCGGGAAATGTTGAGGTTTAGGTCTTCTGAATCGATGACCCCAGTTACAAAGGAAAAGGCATCCGGTAGGAGTTGTTGGCACTTGTCCATAATCAAAACTCCGTTGGAATAGAGTTTTAATCCCTTTTCAAAGTCCTTGGACCGCCAATTAAAGGGTTCGGAAGAGGGAATATATAGGATACCCCGGTAGTTTACCAGGCCTTCTACCTTGATGTGGATATGGTCCAAGGGTTTGTCAAAGCCGAAACCTTCGTCATGGTAGAAGTTTTCATAGTCTTCTTGGGTCAAGTCCTTCTTATTTTTCTTCCAAATAGGGACCATGGAGTTTAGGGTCTCTATTTCTTGGTAGGATTCATATTTTGGCTCTTGGCCTTCCTGGTCCGGATTTTCAATAGGTCTAGACTTGGTCACTTCCATTTGGATAGGGTAGCGGATGTAGTTTGAATACCGGGCTACCATCTCTTGGATCTTGTAGGTGTCCAGGAATTGGTCGTAGTTTTCGTCTTCTAAGTTTTCCTTTAAATGGAGGGTAATGGAAGTCCCCAGATCCTCTTTTTGGGCCTTTTCAATGGTGAAACCATCCACTCCTGAAGAAGTCCAGAGATAGGCCTGGTCTTGGCCAAACTTTTTAGTCAAGACTTCCACCTTATCAGCCACCAAAAAGGCAGAATAAAATCCAACCCCAAACTGACCAATAAGCTCAGCAGCATCTTCTTGGTCTTCCAGCTTTTTCTTAAAATCCAAAGACCCACTTTGGGCAATGGTCCCTAGGTTGTCTACCAGGTCTTCTTGGTCCATCCCAATGCCGTGGTCCTTGATGGTTAGGGTTCTCTTGTCCTTGTCCGGCAAGATCTCAATGACATAGTCATCCTTGTTAAAGGTCAGATCTTGGTTGGTCAAGGATTCATAATACATCTTGTCCGTTGCATCCGAGGCATTGGAAATCAATTCACGTAAAAAAACTTCTTTATTTGTATAAATGGAGTGAATCATCAACTCCATCAAACGCTTTGATTGGGCTTTAAATTCATAATTCATACTAATCCTCCTTTAGCACTCTCAATGCTTCTCTGCTAATATTTTAGTCTATAGCGTCTCTTTTGTCAAACCAGACTCCTTCCACCTTTTATTTAACTATGTTCATTTTTCTTTTTTCCCTTATTTTTTACAGAAACTTTTTTCTTTCTTAAGTTTCCATAGATTTCCCTATGCTATGATTTTGATGTTGGACTCCCAACAGACTCTCTATTTGAAAGGATGAAATAAACCCATGAAAAAACTTGTAGTACTTTTATCAATTCTTATCTTATCTCTTAGTCTTTTTGCCTGTGGCCAGGCTCCAGAATCTTCTCCTGCCAAGGACGGCAAGGACGGTAAGATCAAAATCGAATACTACCATGTCAATGCCGAAACCCAAGGTGGGATTAGTGTCAAAGAACTGGTTGACAACTTTAATAAAAACAACGACCACATTGAAGTAGTGGCCACCTATAATCCTGATATGTACAAGGGCTTAATGCAAAACCTCCAAGCCAAACAAGCCGCCAAGGAATCTCCAGCTATTGCCCAAATCGGCTGGGCCTTCTTAGACTATTTTTCCAATAACTTTGACTATGTATCTCCCCAAGAGGCCATTGATGAATTTGACAAGGAAGATCCTGATTTCTTAAAAGAAAACTTCCTCCCCAACATCCTAGACCTGGCAAAAAATTCCAAGGGTGACCAAGTTGGGATTCCCTACTCTCTATCCACTCCAGTCCTCTACATTAACCGGGACATCTTAAAAGAATGTGGCCTACCAGAAGCTGGACCTCAAACCTGGCAAGAAGTTAGCCAATTCGCCAAAACCATCAAGGAAAAAACCGGTAAGTATGGTCTTTACATTCAAGAGCCCCAAGATTTTTGGGCCCAACAAGCCCTGGTAGAATCCAATGGTGGCAAGATGATCCAAGACCATAAGGCAAGTTTTGCCGATCCTCAAGGAATCGAAGCCATGGAGCTCTACCAAGCCATGGTTCAAGACGGATCAGCCATCCATATTTCCTGGGACGAAGGAGTTCAATCTTTCGTAGACGGAAACATTGCCATGTGTTACACAACGATTGCCCGTCGTGAACAAATCCAAAAGGGTGCTCAATTCGACGTTGCTGCTGTAAAATCTCCTACCTTTGCAGGAAAAGACCGGTGTGTCCCAGCTGGCGGTTGCTTTTTAGCCATTACAGCTACAGATAAGGACCAAATTAAAGCCGCTTGGGAATTTGAGAAATACCTTTACGGAGTTGAACAAATGGCTACTTGGACCAAGGGAACAGGCTACACTCCTCCACGAAAAGGTGTTGCTGAAGCTGAAAATGGTCTCAAGGCCTTCTTGGAAGAAAATCAAATGATGAAGCCAGCCATTGAACAATCTAAAGACGTCGTGTCTTGGGCCTCCTTCCCTGGAAATGCCGGTCTACAAGCTGAACAACTTCTTTTAGACATGCGGGATGAAATTTTGGCTGGAGCCAATGTTCAAGAATCCATGACCACAACCCAAGAAAAGATTAACAGTTTGTTAGAAAAGTAGTGGTTTGTCCATGAAAGATAAGCTTAAAGCCTACCTCATGCTTTTGCCGGCAGGCTTTTTCTTTCTGGTCTTTGTTCTTATTCCCTTGTTTTATACTTTTTACTTGAGCTTCTTTGACTGGAATATGATCAAGGCCCACAAGAAATTTGTCGGTTTGCAAAACTATCTGGACCTCGTCCAAAGCCCTATTTTTAAAACTGTTTTAGTCAATACCTTCATCTACATTCTTTTACTTTTGATTTTAAACTTTGTTGCCCCCTATATTTTGGCCTATGTCTTAAGTATTGTGGTAAAAAAGCACAAGAACTTTTACCGGGCAGCCTTCTTTTTGCCCTCTTTAATTTCCCTGGTCATTGGGTCTGTTCTTTATACCTGGATCTTAAATCCAGTTTCAGGCCCTATCGCCATTATCCTAAGGCACTTTGACCTAGCCCTTCCTATTTGGTCTAAGACCCAGGGCTTGGTTCTAGTGGTTATTTCTATCATCACCTCCTGGAAGGCCTTTGGCTACAACTTTATTGTCATCCTGGGTGGTCTATCGGGGATTGACGAAAGCATTATTGAGGCAGCCCGCTTGGATGGGGCCAACTCCTTACAACTCTTTCGAGACATTGCCCTTCCAGCTTCCTCGGCAACTGGACTTTACATTTTTATTATGACCATTGTCCAAGGCCTACAATTCGTCTTTACCCCCATCAAGGTTATTACCCAAGGGGGCCCAAGCTACGCTTCTTCTTCCCTAATCTACCATGCCTATCACGAGGCCTTTATCCTCTACCGTACTGGCCTTTCCTCTGCCTTATCCATCTTGACCATGCTTATTTTCGTTTTTCTTTTAATTTTAGAATTCAAGTTTGTAGAAAGAGGTATTTACTATGAAAACTAAAGATCGCCAAGTCCTTCTCCACCTAGTCCTCGTTCTTCTTGTCGTAATTAGCCTCTTTCCCATTGTCTTTGCCCTATCCAACTCTTTTAAAAGCTTGGAAGAATCCTTTAACAACGTCCTATCCTTAATCCCTAAGAGCCCTACCCTCTCCAACTATCTCTATGTTTTTTCCAGGCTTCCCCTCTTTAAAATTATTTTGAACACCTTTACCATTGCCTTTATTGTCACAACAGTAAAAATCGTCACCTCTGTCTTAGCCAGCTACAGCCTAGTCTACTATGATTTTAAGGGAAAAAACTTCATCTACCTGGTTTTTTTAACCACCATGTTCATTCCCTTTACAGTCACCATGATTCCCAACTATTTGATCGTATCCAAATTAGGGCTCACTGACAGTATTTGGGGAGTTATGCTACCTCAATTTGCAGACGTCCTGGGTATTTTTCTATTACGACAATCCATGCGGACCATTCCAAAATCCATCATTGAGGTTGCAAAAATCGATGGTGTAGGAGAAGGGCATATCCTGCTAGATATTATCCTTCCCATCCTTCGTCCCTCCATGATTTCAACAGCCATTATCTTCTTCATTAATTCTTGGAACGAATACGTTTGGCCAGTTTTAATTATTTCCAGCCAAGACCACTACACCCTGTCTTTGGCTCTCCAGATGTTTATATCTTCTGAGGGAGGCACAGAATTTCCCATTGCCATGGCTGTTTCCGTCATTACCATGATTATCCCCTTGGTCTTATTTTTACTCTTCCAAAGGCATATTATATCCACCTTCATCAGTTCCGGTGTCAAATAAAGGTAAAAACAAGCGATAAAAAGACAACTTGTGGCCAAGACCTCCGGCCACGAAAGGAGAAAAGTTTGAAAGATATTGTATTTAAAAATGTTTGTAAGTCCTACCCAGGCAATAAAAATATGGTTCTTGACCACCTAAATCTCACCATTAAAAGTGGGGAACGCCTAGTCCTTTTAGGCCCTTCCGGCTGTGGAAAATCCACAACTCTTCGAATTATTGCTGGACTTTCTGATATCACAAGTGGTCAATTAATCCTAAATCAACAAGTGGCCAATAACCTGGAAGCCAAGGACCGAAACATCTCCATGGTCTTTCAAAATTATGCCCTCTACCCCCATATGACTGTTGCTGAAAACATAAGTTATGGACTTAAAATCAACAAGGTCCCCAAGGAGGAAATTCAGGCCAGGCTCCAAGATGCCTTAACAACCCTCCAACTTGAAGGTCTGGAAGACCGAAAGCCCAAGGACTTGTCTGGTGGTCAAAGACAAAGGGTTGCCCTGGCTCGAGCCCTGGTGAAAAAAACAGACTACTTCCTCCTGGATGAGCCCTTGTCCAACTTGGATGCCCAACTCCGTCTCCATGCCCGAAAAGAGTTGGTTAAAATTCATGAAAAATATCATATGACCCTGATTTATGTCACCCATGACCAAGTGGAAGCCATGACCATTGGCCAAAGAATCGTCCTTTTAAACCAAGGAAAAGTTCAAATGGCAGACACCCCCTATAATATTTATAACCATCCTAAAAATGTCTTTACAGCTAAATTTATCGGATCTCCCTCTATGAATATCATTCCAGCCCAGGTAAAAAACCAAGACCTCTACCTAGGAGACCAAAAAATAGACCTAAGTCCCCAACTGGCCCAAAGCTTAAAGACCTACCCCAAAAAGCAAGTCTACCTAGGAATTCGGCCCGAACACATTCAAATAAAGAAAAACAAGGGCTTGCCAGTAGAAATTAACTACCTGGAAGACTACGGAAACCACCTGGGCCTTTATTTTAAGTTAGGGGGCCAAGAATATGTTGCCATGACAAGAGACCAAGACTACTCCCGTTTTAAAGAAAAGGAAGAAATTCACCTGACCTTTGACACTGAAAAAATTTCCCTCTTTGACATTGATACAGAAGAAAACTTGGAGGCCTAAATGATCTATATCTCAACAAATATGTTCCAACCCCTAAATCTAGAAAAAGTCTATGAAATTGTAGACTCTGTAGATTTTGACTTGGGGATAGAAATTTTTCCCATGTTCCACATCCCTGGTTACCAAGAACTCTTGGATAAAAATAGACAAAGACTGAAAAATTATCCCCTAACCTTCCATGAGCCCTACTACCAAGCAGACCATAGCTATCCGGATGGAGATGTTTTTTTAACCACCCGCCACTACTATGAAAAACTCCTATCCTTTCAAGACCTCAATCCCAAATACATTGTCTACCACTATAATAACCGGAAAATTCAAGATCGAGACCTTATGCTTGAAGCTGCCCGTAAAAATTTAGACGACCTGGGCCAAGAATCCTCCATCCCTCTCTTAATCGAAAATGTCGGAGTTAAGCCCTGGGAAAATGTCCTCTTGGAAGAAGAAGAATTCATAGAAGAATGCCTGGAAAGAAAAGAAAATGTCCTCATTGATATAGGCCATGCCAATGCCAATGCTTGGGACATAGACCGTCTTCTTTCTAAGTTAAAAAATAGGATTCGGTCCTACCACCTCCATAGCAATGACTCCTACCACGACCTCCACCAGTCCATCTTCCACCCCGACATGGCCCCTGACATTCAATTCATTATTCAGCTCATAAAAAAACACACCCCCCAGGCAGATCTAGTTCTGGAATATGGCAAGGACTATGACCAGCAAGTCCAACAAGTCATTCAGGATGCTAAAAGGCTCCATCAACTATGGATAGAATAAGATTCCTTCTTAAAAAACTTAACCCAATAAAAATAAACTTCTTTGATTTGTGGATAAGTTGTTGATATGTTGATAACTTCCTGGAAATTTGCTAAATAGTGCCCTTTCTCCCCAAACTTTTTAGAAATTTTGTGGATATCTATGTGGGTATGGGTATAAGTTAAAAGTTTTTTAAGCTAAAAAGGCCTTTAGATGTGAAATCCTATTTTTCTTCCTAGACAAGGCTTTTAGTGTCTTAACTCCCCTCTTGTCTTTTTCCCACTTTATGCTAGGATATAGATAAGAAGATATTTAATTTTAGGAGGTCCTATATGGGTTTATTTGATGATATGATGGCAGGCAAGGAGATTTTTAAGTCCACAGTAAAAACCTGTAAGACAGGCTATAAATTTATAAAAGATAATGGTCCCAAGGCCATGGACTTAGCCAAAAAATCTGGAGAATCTCTTTCCAATAAGGTTGAAGACTTAAAGAAAGATGAAAGAGTTGGAGACCTTATGAACCGGGTTGACGACCTTTTGAAAAAGTAAGATTTAAAAGTCAGAAAAATAAATAAGAGCTTTAAAAAAGAACCCTAGCCAAAATGATGTGTACCCATAAAACTGGACACAATATTTAATTAATTCGTTGTAGTGGATGCTAACCTATACTTTGTAGGTGGCATCCATTTTGTTTTTGATTGAATTCTTTCGTTATTGTAATAATCTATATACTCCTCTATTGCTCTCGAAAATTCGTCAAAAGAGCGATAGCTCTTTTCATAACCATAATACATTTCATTTTTTAGCCTTCCAAAGAATGTCTCCATAATGGAGTTATCATAGCAATTCCCTTTTCTTGACATGGATTGCTTTATCCCATGTTTTTTAAGCTCATTGACATAATATTTATGTTGGTATTGCCAACCTTGATCTGAATGTAGTATTAAGTTCTTTAGTTTTGGAAATTTTCTAAATGCTCTTCTTAACATAGTAGATATTTGTTTTAAATTAGGACTTAAGGATAAGTCGTAGGAGATAATCTCATTGGTATACATATCAAGTATTGGAGAGATGTAGCATTTACCCCAAGAAAATTTAAATTCAGAGACATCCGTGGTCCATTTTTGTAAAGGTCTATCTGCTTTGAAGTCTCTATTGATTAGATTATCTGCTACTTTACCTATTTTCCCCTGATAGGAGTGGTATTTTTCTTTAGAGCCCTTTCCAAAAAGTTTTCGTTCGTGCATAATCCTTTGTACTTTTTTATGGTTTATGACATAGCCTTGATTTATTAACTCCATATAGACTCTTCGCACTCCATATCTTCCTTTGTGTAGGTGAAAGATTTGGGCTATTTTATCTGCAATCGGACGATTCTTAACTTTTATTTTATCCACTTTATTTAGTTCAAAGTAGTATGTTGACCTCGGCAAATCAATGGCTCTTAAAAGATCCTTTAGTCTGTATCCTTTTTCTTTGAGTTCTTTGACAATCGCTGCTTTTTCGCCTTGAGTTGCGCAGCGTAACGTTCTTCTCTCAAGGCGATCTCTTTTTTTATTATTTCATTCTCAGCCTTCATATATTCATTTTCTGCTCTAAGTCTTATGAGTTCTTCTCTTTCGGATTCATTCAGTTCTTTTGGTTTATGGATATTTTTCTTTTTCATGGTTGTATTTTTAGATTTAC
This sequence comes from Urinicoccus timonensis, assembly GCF_900232945.1. Taxonomy (GTDB): domain Bacteria; phylum Bacillota; class Clostridia; order Tissierellales; family Peptoniphilaceae; genus Urinicoccus; species Urinicoccus timonensis. The sequence continues at coordinate 195,042 of NZ_OCTU01000001.1, read as the reverse complement.
GGCCTTTCTTTTTATTCACAAGACCATTATATCCATCCTTTTTATACTTGTTAAGCCATGAATAAAGTTGTCCTTCATTTATTCCATTTTCGATTGCAGTTGCCTTTATTGAATTTCCAGCCAGCACTTTCGACACCATTTCTAATTTTTCATCTGGTGTCCAGTGGATATTATTTCCATGGTTTAAAATTTCTGGGCCATGAAGTTCTTCTAATCTAAACCATTTTCTAATGGAAGCATGAAGGTTTTCTTCTTTGGTCCCATCAGGTGTATCAGGCCATTTCCCTTGCCTATACAACTGTATGCACTCTTTTTTGAATNGTGTACCTAAGGCTACTGGCAATGCAGATAGCTTAAAGGCTTTCTTTTTTATCATTTTTTTAACTTGTTTTGCAGTCATACCTGTGCTTTTTAATAGGGCAATTTCTTTTAAATCCCTATTGTTCCATACGTTAAAAGCACCATAGATAATAAAAGCAAATAGAAGAACTAGAAAGAAATACGCACTATACTCTTCTACAGCAGATTTTATCACTGACTTAGGCGGAAATATTCCTTGAGGATAAATCAACTTATACTCTAAAATATCTGTGTTATAAGATAGTCTTCCTATGTCTATTGAAGACTTCTCGTCTATATTCATAGTAGATAAAATTTCTCTAGTCTTTGTATAAGTATCTCTTGGATGCTTATACCATATTAAGGCTTCTAAACCTCCATTGTTTTTTAATAAGTCTATCTTTTTATCACTATCAGCCATAGTAAGAAACATAGACTTTTCAAAAGAATATCCATAATCATCATAGACTCCAACTATGGTATAAGTTTTATCACTTGCAGTAATTTTAGAGCCTATATCATAATTTTTATTCTTTGTTAAAAATCTTTCTGGCACTAGTAGTTCGCTTGAGTTATTAGGTTTTCTTCCTTTTTTAATTTCATAGCCAGTTAATAGGTTGCTATATTTTCCATTTTCATAAATATTTGCATTTAAATCTGTCTCTATGATTTTATTAAAAGAAATTTTTTCTATATCCGTATCATTTATTAATTTATCATATAGTTTTTCATCAACTTCAGTAATTGCTACATGGTAGTCTCCAATAGTTTTTCTTACGTAGTTATACTTGTCAGTTTTTAACGAGTTGAAAATAAAAATAACAGTTCCTAGTAGCACAACTGCCAAAAGTATGGAAATTTTAATAGCAAAACTGTCTTTCTTATTATTTTTTACAGCTCCATCAGCTAGGTCATTAATAATTTTCATAAGTTCCATCTCCTAAGAAATTTAACCTACCATCTACCATTCTATAGACCTTATCACAAGAATTTGCTACTTTTTCATCATGAGTTATTATCATAATTGTAGAATTTAATCTTTTATTTACAAGTCTGAAAAGTCCTGTGATTTCTTCAGAATTTTTTCTATCGAGATTTCCTGTAGGTTCATCTGCTAAAATGATGGCAGGTCTTGTAATCAAACTTCTGGCAATAGCGACTCTTTGTTGCTCTCCACCTGATAACTGTTTTGGATACCTATCAAGCTTTCCTTCTATTCCTAGTATCGATAAAATTTCCTTTAAATATTCCTCATCTGCCTTTTTATTGTCTAACAAAAGAGGAAGTAAAATATTTTTTCGAACGTTGATGTTTGGAATCAAATTAAAAAATTGATAGACAACACCAATATTTCTTCTGCGAAAGATTGTCATCTCATCTTTGTTAAACTTGGTAATATTTTTATCTTGAATAAAAATATCCCCACTTGTTGGTTTATCAACTCCTGCTAATAGATGAAGCAAGGTAGACTTTCCTGACCCGCTATCTCCAATAATGGCGACAAGATCTCCTTTCTCCATTTCAAAATTCACATTTGATAGAGCGTGTACTTCTACTCCACTATTGTAAGTTTTTGTTAAATCTACTGTTTTTACAATATTCATATTTAGTCCTCCTTATCTTTCTTAGATGATATTAGACTTAAGTGACTGGAAAGTGACTAGAAAAAAATGACTGTGCTTTATTTACACAGCCATAATTAAATCAGTTATAAAATCTCAGTTCAAAGGAATTTGATTTCTTCCCCTTATGATATAAAAGCTCTCCATTTTGTCTTTCCATTACTGATTTTGCCATTGGAAGTCCAATACCATAGCCTTTTGAATTCGGATCCGCTTTATAAAAACGTCTAAAAACTTTTTCTAACATTTGTCGATCTAAGCCTTTAGAAAAATCTTCCACTAATATGCTCTTATATAAGTTCGTATCTTTTAGATGAATTTCTATATGTCTATCTTCTGTTGCTTCTAAACCATTTTTCATCACATTAAATGCCGCTTCATAGGTCCACTTCTTATCGCATATAAGATCAAAGTCATCTCCATAAAGTGGAATTTCAACATTATCATTAATAAAATAATCTTTTAGGTTTTGTATGATATCTTCAATTAATTCTCGAGCAGATATCCTGTCTCTTATCATTTCTATTGTACCTGAATCAAGGGCTGCAAGTTTTAATAAAATATCAGATAGATTGTAAAGTCTAAGAAGATTGTCCCTAAGTCTAGATATATACTCTTTTGCCGATTCATCTTCTTCGTCTTCTAATAAGTCTAGTAATAATAAGGATCCCGTCAATGGAGTTTTTATTTGATGGGCAATGTCCTCAGTATATTCTCTTAAGGTCTCTTTATTTTTCTCAGCATTTTCAGCTATTCTCTTGTTTTCTATAATAATTTTAATAATCTCATCTCTAAGTTTGCCAAATTCATCATCTATAATTTCGTAATTATCAGAGTTTATATCAAGCGAATGTAGTAGGTTAAATATATTATTAATCTTATCCTCAAGAGCTTTTTCTTTTTTCTTTTCAATTTTTCTAATAATTAGAAACAGAATTATATTTATAAGTAAAAAACCAATAAGTGTTAGAATATCAAATCTTGGGTTTAGATAGACTACAAATAAAGACATCAATAAATTTAGGACTATGATAAGTAAAATTCTTTTATTTTTTCTCATTGTCCCACCTATAACCTATTCCTCTAACTGTTTTTATATGCTCTCCATACACGCCAAGTTTATTTCGAAGTCTTTTTACAGTTACAGTTAGAGTATTGTCGTTTACTTCATAAAAATCATAACCCCAAACATAATCTAAAATTCGCTCTCTTAATAGATTTACATCTTGATTTTCTAAGAGCATTTCCAATATAGTAAACTCTTTTAAGTTAAGATCTAGATCTATTCCATCTATTGAAGCTTGTTTTGAAATGAGATCTAAAGATAAATTTTCAAAAGTCAGTTCATCAACCTTTTTTATTCTTCTGCTAAATACATTGTCTATTCTCGCCTTTAAAACAGGGAGAGAAAAAGGTTTTGTAATATAATCATCTGCTCCTTGAGAAAGGCCCTTGATAACATACTCATCTTCGTCTTTTACAGTAAGCATTATTACAGGAAGGTCAGAAAATTCTCTCAGCCACTTTAAAAAATTAAAGCCTGACCCATCTGGGAGATTAGCATCCAGAAGAATTAAATCAACATCCTTAAAATTAAGATTCTCTGTCTGAGAAAGATTGTTATAAATAATAGTTTCAATATTATGCTTGTTTAAGTAAGTTTTAACAGCAAAAGCAATTGTGCTGTCATCTTCAATCATTAATATTTTCAATTCTATACTCCAGTACTTCTGATATATCACATTTAAAATAACTACATATCCTACCAAGTATTTCCATACTCACATTTTCATCTCGTCCCTTTTTAGCTATGGTATGAGGAGTTGTTTGTATGGCTTTTTTAGGTCTAATTTATTAATCTTTTCATCTATTAATTCTTTCCATAATTTATCATAGGAAAACCCTATAACCTTCTCCAATTCTATATTTTACCTTTCTAAATGTATAGATTAACTACCTAATTATAGCATATAACACAGATTTCTTTCAATCACATGATTTACTGCGTTAAACTGAGCAAAAAAAATAAAGGCAGTCCGAAGACTGCCGATATTTACCTCTCTGTTCCTTTGCTATGCTCTTTCTTATTTGATTTAGTTTTGTCATCTGTCTTAAAGCTTTTTATTTGCCCTAATATGGACTTTTTATCTTTATCTTGACTCTTTACTTGTTCTTTTGCTTTTAAGAGCTTAGAAGAGAAAATACGGACATTTTTATGCTCCTTTCCTTTGTTGTCAATGCTTGTTTTTACTTGACCAAATATTTTAACAAAATCTCCTTGTTTTAAACTCTCTAAATCTTTTGTCTTATCTCCATAGGCTGAACAATTGGTATAAACTTTATTCCCATCGTCATCTTTCGAAACAATTGAAAAGTTACTTACCTTGAACTTTTCTCCATTTGCATTTTCTCTTTCAAGATTTTCTACTTGACCTGATATATTACCCACGAGATTTATGAGGTCGTCTTTTTCTTCAAGATCACTGACATTTTCAACAATCTTACCTTGTTCTTTCATATCATCAATCATATAGTCAAAATCTTCGCTTAGTATTGAAATAGTATCATTGTCCATATACTTATCGTAAATCTCATCTAGGACATTTTCATCTTCTATTCCTTTTTCAATCCCTATTAATGCTTTTATAAAATCCTTATAGTTTTCATTTGAAATTTCTTCTAAATTTTCTCTAATATCTTTGTATTCCATATTTTCCTCCTTGTACTAAATAAGGAGAGCCTTTCGCCCTCCTCTATCGTTCTTGTCCTTTTTCACTTTTTTCTTTATTTTTATCTTTTTCCTCTTCTGATTTAAATTTTGATATTTGTCCCAATATTGATGGTTTCTCTTCCCTTGCGTGAAGATTATCCTCTACATCATAAGTTGATTCAAAGTAATCACTATCTTTAAAGTCATTATCATACCTATCTGGTATTCCATCATTGTCAAGATCTTTTGCTAGTGGATCATAGAAGTTTCCATCATCATCTATTTCTAAGCCTAAAGCTTGTTTTAAATCTTCTTCATCTACTGATACAAGATCATCAAAACTAGACATCTTTATGGCTTCAGTCATATCTTTAATAGCTTGTGAGTTAGATATATCTTCCTCTACAAAAGATTCTGTTCTAATAGCTACATTATCTACATACTGAGTCCATGTTTTTTCTTCCAAATTTACCTCATATTGAATCGTGTGCTTACCATCAGGTGTTTCTGTATAGGCAAGTCCTATATGGCTTAAATCAGGATATAGTTTGTCAAAGTCTTCATAGCTATTAGATTCTGAAAACTCATAGTTAGAATAATCAACTATCGCCCTCTTTAAATTTTCTAATAGTGGTGATTGGTTTTCTAATTCTTCTACTTCTCCCATATCTAAAAGTTTATTAATCTCAGCTAGTCTTAGTGTCTTATCCCTTAACTCATCAGCTTTTTCAAATGGTTTAGTTAATTCTAACTTGGCATTTTCTAAAGATTCTTTATAGTTTTCAAGGTTTTGATTTAATCTTTCAAGTCTTGAAGACATTTTTTCAATTGCATTATCAAGCCTTGTTATATTGCCATCAGTGGAGTTTGAAAACTCTCCAAAGTATTCTGCTTTTCCTAGTAGTTTAAAGGTGTGAGTATTAGTCATGAAGTTATAAGAAACTTGTAAGTCTAAATTTCTATATTTACCAATAACCTTGCTATCATTTATCTTTACCTTTTTTATTTCTTCTAATAGCTTCTCTCCAGCTTCTTTCTTATCTAAAATTTTATTTGATCCGAGACTTATTGAAGTAAATTTGCTATCTCCTTCTCCTAATTTTTCAACACTTGCAATATCTTCTTTAACTGCTTGTATTTCCATTTCAGTTTTTAAAATACTTTGAGGATAATATTTATTTACCTTATCTTCAAGTTTATATTTATTAGACTTATAGTTTGCTTCAAGCATTTTTAGCTTTGTAACTTCGTTATCTAAGTCCATCTTTTCTTTAATTAGAGGATTACCAGTAGCTAAAGCCTTAATTTCTGAATAAGATAGACTTGCTTCATCAACATCTTCTGCAACACGCACAGGTGTCTTGCTTGTCATAATTTGGGATATAAATTTCTGCTTATTTTCTATTGTCTGCCACAAATAAGCATCAAAGGTATTCTCTGTTACATATCTAAAGATATTTACCTTATCATTTTCATTGCCTTGACGAACAATTCTACCACTTCTTTGCTCTAGGTCAGACGGTCTCCAAGGGACGTCTAAATCGTGTAAGGCTATTAGTTTGTTTTGTACATTAGTACCTGCACCCATTTTTTGAGTAGAGCCTAATAATACTCTTACTTCTCCCCTTCTTACCTTAGAGAACAATTCATCTTTTTGTTTGTCTGTATCTGCTTCGTGGATAAAGGCTATTTCTTCTTTAGGTATTCCCATATTCACTAGCTTATTTCTAATATCATCATAGATATTAAATTCTCCATCTCCTTTTGGTGTAGACATATCTGAAAATACTAATTGGGTCGATGAATTTTCTTTTGTCTTATCCCAGATCGAAAAGATATTTTTAACGCATACATTTACCTTTGAGTTAGGATCATCAGGAAGTAGTGGATTTATTAACCTTTGATCAAGGGCAAGTTTTTTACCATCATTTGTAATCTTTAGCATATTATCTTCTGTTGGCTCGACTTGATTATTTCTAACTGCGTCAGCTCTTTCTGAAATGGCTTCTAATATTTCTTTTTGTTCCTCAGTAGGTTTTGTTTTAATAACTTCAAAATTTGCTTCTGGTACTGGCAAATTTAACATATCTGAGGTCTTTATATCTGCTACTTCTTTAAACATAGACATCAACTCTGGCAAGTTATAAAACTTTGAAAATCTTGTCTTTTGCCTATATCCTGTGCCTTCTGGAGATAACTCAAAGGTGTTTTCTGTTTCTCCAAAAGTAGAAGCCCAAGCGTCAAAATGTTCTAATCCTCTTGCCTTTAAATCGTCATACTGAAGATATCTTTGCATGGTATAAAGCTCTGTCATTGAATTTGATATCGGTGTACCAGTAGCAAATACAACTCCCTTGCCATTTGTCATTTCATCCATATACCTACATTTCATATACATATCTGAAGACTTAAAGGCTTCACTCTGTCCTATACCAGCAACATTTCTCATCTTGGTATGCAAGAATAAGTTTTTGTAATTATGAGCTTCGTCTATAAATAACTTATCTACTCCTAGCTCTTCAAAGGTTATTACATCATCCTTTTTAAAGTCATCATTTAGCTTTTCAAGTCTTACCAAGAGTTTCTTCTTTGTCTTTTCTAGTTGTTTTACTGTGAAATTTTCCCCTCTATTTCTTTTGTTCTCATCAATAAAGGAAACTATATCATCTATTTGGTCTTGTATATGTCTTACCTGGTATTCCTTAGACATTGGTATTTTTTCAAATTGAGAGTGTCCTATGATGACCGCATCATATTCTCCTGTTGCAATCCTACCAATAAATCTTTTCCTATTTTTAGGTTGGAAGTCTTTTTTATCGGCCACCATAATATTTGCTGACGGATATAACTGCATAAACTCTCTACCAATTTGAGTGGTTAGATGGTTAGGAACTACAAATAATGACTTACTTGCAAGTCCTAACTTTTTAGATTCCATAGCGGAAGCTACCATTTCAAAAGTTTTTCCTGCTCCTACTACATGGGCAAGTAGTGTATTTCCACCATAAAGAGTCCTTGCTATGGCGTTTTTCTGATGTTCTCGTAGTCTGATTTCAGTATTCATTCCATCGAAAGTTAAGTTAGAGCCATCAAATTCTCTATTTCTAATTGAATTGAATTTTTCATTATAAATCTTCTCTAACCTATATCTTCTATCAGGATCTTCAAATATCCAATTCTTAAATTCTTCTTTAATCAATTCTTGCTTTTGACTTGCAAGCATAGTTTCTTTTTTGTTTAATACAGAAGTCTTAGAACCATCATCATTTATTACTTGGTCAAATACCTTTGTATCTTTTAGATTAAGGGCATTTTCAATTAGCTTATAGGCATTCACTCTACTTGTACCATAAGTCATGTTAGCAAGGTCATTAGTTGAGTCAACACTTTTACCTTCAATATTCCATTCACTTGTATGTGGTGAAAACCTAACATTTATATTCCACCTATCATAGCCAGGTGTTTTTAAAAGGTTAAAAGTAAAGTCTTCTATATCTTTTTGAGGTATCCATGTTGCTCCTAACCTTACATTTATATCAGAAGCAGTGAGTTCTTCAGGCATAACTTCTTGTAATTTTTCTCTTTGATATTTGAGTTTGCCTAACTCGTTTAATAATGTATCTTTCTTTTCAGAAGGTACTAAATCTATTACATTTTCAATTTCTCCGATATATGAATTGAGGTAGCCAATTTTTTCTCTGATATTGCCACTTAAATACTCGTCAGCCGATACATATGAAAAATGAAATGGATCGTCATTGTCAAAGTTTTCAAAGGGCATTCTGTTATTTATTAGGTCTGTATCCTTAATATCTAAAAATATCTCGCCCTCAAGTTCACCAATTAAGGTGTCCCTATCTTTGTTAGTGATAGATTCCATATATTCAAAGTCTACATATCCTTTTTGTGAAACAGATAAGACTAAAGCTTCAAGGGAAGTATCTACATGGTCTACTACTTTTGCCTTCGTTATTGTTCTTTTTGAGAATATATCACTCTTAGCTTTGAAATTATCCTCATCATCAAGTATTTCTATTGATGAAACCAAAGGAAAGTTTGAGTCTTCCTTTAAGTCTCTAGTGTTTGATAAGGAGTTAATAAAGCCATGTTTCTTTGAAAAGTTATCATAGACTTCATTTAACTTTGCTTGTGACTCTTTTATTTCTTCATCAGAAAAATCGTCCTTTTGTTTTTCTATTACATCCTTTAAAGCATTCATTACATCAAGATAATCTTTTATTTTTTCTTTATTTTTATCTGATATATTCTGCTTAATTAAGACTGAGTTTTCTCTTAGGTAGACTTCTTCGTCAATAATAGTGTAAGAAAAGTTTTTAACGTCATCTGTTGCTGGAAGACTTAATTCTTCGTATTCCAATAGCTCGACCTCTTCATATTTTGAATTTGAAGATATTTCCTTACTTGCAATATCCATTAAATCCTTTAGATTTTCGTCTTCTTTTTCATCACAAGTAATAGTATTTCCAAATCTACCAGATACTTCTTTCATATCCCCTAATACCATTTGAGGATTATCTACAAAGTATTTATTGTAGGTTAAACCCTTTTTATCAGTTGATAGGTGTATCCAATCGTCATCTCTTTCTATAACTGAATCTCTCTTCTTTAAGAAAATAATATCTGAAGTAACTTCTGTCCCAGCAAGTCCTTTAAATGTTGTATTAGGAAGCCTCATAGCTCCTAAAAACTCACATCTTGCATTAATATATTTTCTAACAGATTCATCTTTTTTATCCATAGTTCCAGATGAAGTTATGAAGGCGATAATTCCTCCATTTCTTACCTTATCTATTGACTTTGCAAAAAAATAATCGTGAATCAGAAAGTTATTTCTGTTATATTCACGATCGTTAACTTTAAAATCTCCAAAGGGAACATTTCCTATTACCAAGTCAAAGAAATTATTTGAGAAGTTTGTTTCTTCAAAACCTTTAATTTGAATATTAGCTTCAGGATAAAGTTCTCTTGCTATTCTTCCGCTTAGACTATCTTTTTCTACTCCATATACTTTAGAGCTTTGCATTTCACTTGGCATATTACCAATAAAATTACCGACTCCTGCAGATGGTTCGAGGATATTCCCAGTCTTAAATCCCATATCCGTTAGAGTCTTATATATTCCATCCATTACCTCTCTAGGTGTATAAAACGATGTTAAAGTAGACTCTTTAGCATTCAAATACTCTTCATTTGTTAGATTTTCCTTTAAAATATTTCTTGCTTCTAACCATTGACCTCCCTTTTCTTCATCGAAGACATCGGCAAGACCTCCCCAACCTAGATAGTCAGCAAGATATGCTTGTTCATACTCTCTTGGACTCCTATTTTCATTTTCAAGTCTTTTGAGCATTTTAATAGCTTTGATATTTTTATCTAGCTTTTCTGATGGTGTAAGGTATTCTGAGTAGATATGATTTTTCAAGTCATAATTTCTAGCAAAACTTATCCTTTCCTTATTAGGTTTATAGCCTAGATTCTTTAAATCTTCTTTACCCCTCAATAAGTTTTCGGCTGCTTCTCTTGGGACATTGTATCTATCCATCATTTGGTCAATTTCAGGATTGTAGTTATCAATAAAGCTTTCTTGCTCTACTTGTCTTTCAATTTGTTTTTCATGCTCAGATAATTTGTATATCTCATAATTTCCACTATCTAAAAGATCATCAATCTTTCTACTTTCTTCAAATGTTTCACCTTTATATAAAGGAAATTCTTTCCCATTAACTTCTACTTTAGTTCCTGTTTCAATTAAGTTAATTCCATCAAAGATATTCTCATCTTCTAAAATAAATTCCTTACCAACCTTTACTGCTAGTTTTTCTGATGTTTGACTTAGATTTTCAAAGATTTCTTCAAGGTATGAATCGTTTCTATATGGAATTACTTCCGAACCCCTAATCATACCTCCCATATATTCCATATTATCTCTAATGGTTACAGTTTTAAGTCCTCCACTTAGTTCATCAAAATCTGTAATGGTAAAGTCCTTATCTTTATATCTAACCTGATTACCTATCTTAAATTTAGGCTCTATATTTTCCTTAGCTTCTTCTTGTAAAGATTTTTCCTCGCTTATTGCAATTTGCTCTTCTAAATATGAAAATTCACGCTCATTTACTTCTTCACCATCACCAAGGTCAATCCTATAGTGTTCGACAACTTCGCCATCTACATAGTGATCAAAATAGAATTTGAAATATCCGATATAATCATCAGTCATTTCTCCAAATTCATTTTCTCCAAGAGTTTGATTATGGTCTTTAACATCAATATCCTTTTGTCTTAGAACATTAATTAAGTCTTTAGTTACTATCTGTCCACTATAATCGGGAACTAATTCGTGGTTTTCATTAAATTCTACAATCCAGTAATCTTTTCTATTTTCAGTGTTTTTGTCATCAAAAAAAGAAGCTTCATCAGCTTCCTTTTCTTGGCTTATTTCATTTTCTAAGCTTCCACGTATTCCTTGATTGCTATTCTCTTCACTGTTGCCATCAAGTTGTTCATCTGTCCTTGGTATTCCTCTGGATTCTCTCTTTTCATCTTCTCTGTCAATCCTTGTGCTTCCATCATCTTGACTTTCTCTCTCTTGATAAAGTCCACTGCCTGATTCTGAATTTCTTTCAGATGGTTCAAAAGTATTTTCTCCTCGTACATTTCCTGAAGTTTCTTCCAGTTCTCCATGTCCTCGCTCCCTACTAGGTAAGACAGTCTTAGAACTGCGTATGTCGGATTCGGATATCTCTCCATAAATTCCAGATCCTTCTCCATCATGTCCAAGGTTTTCTCTTCGATCTTCATTGCTATTTCCTCTGTCGCTTCCATCTGTGAAAACTCGTCCATCTCTACTTCTTGACCTATCATCTCGTCTATATAAATCATTTTGACCTCCTCTATCTTCATTTGTATTTTCTATATCTCTATTATAGTCGGCAGCGGCCCTTTCTGTCAGCAGCCTAACACGATCCATTTCCTTAGATTTTTCTATTGTTCTATCTATAATATCTTCACTAACCCTTGATATTACAAGACCTATCTGCTCTAAAGAAATTGTATTAATCCTAGAAAAATTATTTTTTAAATTTTCCATATCCATAGGATAGAATGTATTAAACCTATTAGCTACCGCATAGGATATTGAGTCTCTTATAAACTTTTCAAAGCTAAGTCTATCCTCTATATCTATTCTCAAATCAGCAAGAGCCAAATTAATATATTCATCTCCATAAATTCGACTTAAAGAAAATATATTTTCATTAAGTGAATCACTAGCTTCAAATGAAGAATCTCTTATTATTTCTTTTAAAGCCTCATTATGGTTTTCGTGGTCAAACTGCCATAAGCTAACCTCATTAATATTCCTATCCATTGATGTGGTCTGACTAATATCAAAGATATATGAAACTTTTTTGTTTGCATCACTTCCAACTAAAATTGGAATACCCTTCTCTCCTCTCATAACAACTCTACCAAAATATTTCTTCCACATATCAAAGGTCGCACAAGCTCTAGCTTCAGGTTCTCTGTTATATATACTTAATTGGCTAGAAAAATCATATTTCTGATTATTGCCTATAACTTTTAAGAGTTTTAAATATTCTTTTTCATCTTGTAAAACTTCATACTTTATTGCTTCTTGTATATTCTTAAAATCATTTACTTGCATTTCCTACCTCCATTCTATGAATTTCTTTTATAATAGCTATTAAAACATCAACCACAATAGAATTGCCGGCCTGCTTATATAGTTTACTTGAGGTGCAATTTTTTCTTCTTGGATGTACTTCCTCTAGCTTATCAATATCACAGTCATCAAAACCCATGAGTCTTAAACATTCTCTTTCTGTTAAATACCTATACTGACCATTTCCAATATCTATTATTCCAGAATTAGGTACTCTCATTTGTTTTGTAGAAATAGTATAAGAAAAATCTTTAATCACTTTGAGTCGCCCTCTAAAACTGTTATTTATGCCTTTATTTAAAAATTTCAGCATATAAGGTTGGGTCATTGTATAAAGTTCACTTACATTCTTTTCTAAAAAATCACTTAGTGGTCTTGTTTCTTTCTTCTCCAATTTATTAAAAGAAAAGTTATTTGCTCCAAGACATGAAACAACAAATATCCTTTCTCTTTTTTGAGGTATCCCAAAGTCCATTGCATTTAAGATTTCATACTTGCTTTCATATCCTAGGCTCTCTAACTCTTTTAGATAAATAAAAAAGGAGTCCCTCATATTTCTATCAAGGACTCCCTTTACATTTTCCCAAATTATCCATTTAGGTTTTTCTTTCATTTCTTTAATTATTCTAATTGTTTCAAATAGTAAGCTTGATCTAGTTCCTGAATTCTTAACTCCTCCCTGCTTTTTTCCTATTCTTGAAAAGTCTTGGCATGGACTTCCATGCATGATTAAATCTATCTTCTCATTATGAGCTTTATATCCTACTACTGATTTTGGCTTATAATCTTCTCCATAAAGTGCGTTGTATGATTTAACACAAGCCTTATCTATTTCTACATAATCAACTACTTCATAAGGTATCTTTAAATTAATAAAAGCTTTTCTAATAGCACCTATGCCACCGAAAAGCTCTAATATTTTTACCTTATTCATTTAGATTATTCTTGTACCTATCTACAAGCTCCCTTATACTATCTTCTATTTCTCTTAAAAAGTCTTCTTTATCTACTTCTCCAGAGCTAATCTTTGCAAATTTCATTTCCCATTCAGAAGTTGTTTCAGCTGATTTAAACTTATCCTCTACAATCGATACAAGCCTATTGCCTTTTTCTGTTACAAGTAGATTTTTCTTATCTCTTCTTATGAGATCCTTATGGATAAGATTTTCAATAATCCCTGCTCTTGTAGCTGGTGTACCTAAGCCTTTTCTCTCCACTTCTATGTCTTTATCCAAGGATTCTACTCCTGCATTTTCCATAGCTTTTAAAAGTGTATCTTCATTATAATGACCTGGAGCTTTGGTGAATTTCTCTGATATATTTTTAGAAGTTAGCTTAATTTTATCTCCAATCTTTATATCTGGTAATTCATTTTCTTGTTTTTCCTTTCTATAAGCCTTTAGATACTTGGTATAACCTTCATCGATTATAGTCTTGCCACTTGCATTGAAGTTAAATTTATCATATTCATATCTGATTTTTCTACTATATTCCTTTAAGTTATCCGAACATGAAGCAAGTAATTTATCCTTAATTAAATTATAGATTTTACTTTCTTTGTCAGATAAGTCTTTGGCTTTTCCAATACCTGATATAGTAGGAATAATTGCATAGTGGTCTGTAACCTTAGATGAATTAAAAATAGACTTGAAGTTTGACTCATTAACCTTAAAATCTTCTTCAAGTCCTTCTAATAATTCTTTCATAGTATTAACCATATCATCGGTTAAATACCTACTATCTGTTCTTGGATATGTGATTAGCTTTTTTTCATACAGACCTTGTGCCAGGTTTAAAGTGTCATTTGCTGAATATCCAAAATATTTATTTGCTTCTCTTTGTAAGGTAGTGAGATCATAAGGCTTATCTGGTTTTGTGCTTATTTCTTTATCTTCTACCTCTGTAATAACTATTTCATCTTCTAGCAAGTTTGATAGTTGCTCTGCAACTTCAATTCTATCAATCCTATCTGATACAAGTTTCAATCCTCCATAAGATAGATCAACTGTATAATATTTTTGCTTCTTAAATAGATTTATTTCACTATCCCTTTTAGCTATTAAATATAGAGTTGGTGTTTGTACTCTACCAACTGAATATGTTTCCTTGTAAATGCAAGAATAAAGCCTACTTAAATTCATTCCCACTAACCAATCAGCAATTGCTCTTGCACTTGCTGATCTATATAAGTCTTCAAAGTTTTCTCCGTCTTTAAGATTTCTAAAGCCATCTTCAATAGCTTTGTTTTCCATTGAAGATATCCAAAGCCTTTGAATCTTCTTCTTACATTTAGCTTGATTATATACAAGTCTAAAAATAAGCTCTCCTTCTCTACCAGCATCACAAGCATTTATAACTGTGTCGATGTTCTTATCGTTTAAAAGTTTCTTTAAAATTCCATATTGTTTTTTAGTGCTTTTAGATACTTCATAAATATATTCTTCTGGGATTATAGGAAGATTTTCTATTGTCCATTTTTTCCATTTTTCGTCTATCTTATCTGGACTTGCCATTTGAATTAAATGACCTACACACCATGAAACAATGTATCCATTCCCCTCATAATATCCGTTTTTTCTTGTTCTTGCTCCAATTACTTTTGCAATTGTAACTGCTACACTTGGCTTTTCTGCTATTACTAACTTCATTAATACCTCCATAAATAAAAAAAGAGCGAAAGATTTCTCTCTCGCTCAAAATATTTCTCCCGAATATTGTCTTGTTTTCGGGAGAATTCTACTTACTTATTAATTTCTTTTTCTAGTTCTTTAAGAACTTTTATAATCTCTTCAAATGTTGAATATTCTCCATAAATCATTTCTGCCATAGCCTTATAATCTTTTTCTATTTCAGAAAATCGGTACTCTCTTGGAACTAACTTTAAACTTCCAACTAATGCATCTTCATACCTAGCCCACTTCCTTGGGTAGAATTTCATTTTAAATTCAGTCACTTTTTTTAATAAATCTTTATCCTCTAATGCTCTGTTTTTATAATCTGATTTTGCTATTTTATATAAGTCATAAAAGTGTCTTGCATATCTGTGGGGCATAGGAGAAGATTCTGGTCTATTCGCTTCATGATGAAGTATAGTTGCCTTTTCCCAAAAAGTTCTCTCTGCTGATACTGTCCTTATATTGGTTTTTTCTTTAAATACGTTTTGATAGGCTTCTCCAATTATTGGTAATATTTCAACATCAATTGCAGGTGTCCATGCTGCAAGACTTCCTATTTCAAGTCTTATATTTTGTGTCAAATAATTAGATTCAAAGATTTTAGGATATTTACATAGAATTGTTTGTGGATCTATTGTATCTATTGAAAATTCAAAATCAAAATCCTTTAAATCTTCTTCTAAAATTTTTACAAATTCATCTCTTAAAAATTCTTCTGTCTTTTCATTAACTGCTTTGTTGAATTTATCTTGCTTGGTATTTGACCTTTCTATCCATGGTTCTTTTTCTTCATATCCTAATACTCGCCAATCTAAGATTAAATCTATATCTTCAGAAAATCTTTCAATCAGTCCAAAACACTTTGAAAGTGATGTTCCACCTTTAAAGGTGAAGAATTCCTTCCATTTGTTTTCATTAAATAGATAGTCTAAGATAAAAGTAACCCAATAATCTTTTTCAATGACTGCTTCAGATATATTTTTCTTTCTTGCAGTATTGACTATTAAAACTCTTAAGTCTTCTTTGTTTCCTATATAAAACTTATTCATTTTTGCCCTCAGAAATTTCTCTTATTACTTCATATATCCATGATGGAACTGATTTTGACTCATTCATTAAGTCTGTTCTTTCTTTTTCACTTAAGTTTTCTCTTATCTTTTGTATAACTTCGTTGGTTATATTTTCTTTACCTAAAGACTTAATTGCTTGAATAACTGTCGCTGTCTTTAGGGACATATTGGCAATTTCTCCTGGATTTACTTTTTTAAATTCTAAAACCGTATCACCAATTTTATATTCTTTATACCTTCCACTAGATATATATTTGTAGTGAGTTGGTACTTGTGTTGAAATTCCTAATAAGTTTAAGGCTGTGCTACTATATGGTGCAATATTCCAATTGTATTTTCTTGCTATGGCAAGTGCTAACTCGTGAATTGATACTGCTTCGTACTCTCCAATTAATTCGCTGTATCTTGGATTGTAATAAAAGCCATCAATGACACGCTTAATTTTATCTTCATTAACCATTCTATTCAATGTCTTTCTAGCAGTTTCATAAGAAGCAATATCTAAAAAGTCATTAGCAAAAAATACTTTATGTGAGTCAAAATCATTTATTTTATCTGATATTTTTTCTGTATATGAACTCAT
This sequence comes from Urinicoccus timonensis, assembly GCF_900232945.1. Lineage (GTDB taxonomy): Bacteria > Bacillota > Clostridia > Tissierellales > Peptoniphilaceae > Urinicoccus > Urinicoccus timonensis. Next base: position 178,338 of record NZ_OCTU01000001.1, on the reverse strand, counting down.
TACAATCCTCCTTTGTCCCAAATATCATATCATATCTGGGACAAAAGTTCAATTGTGCTTAAATTTAATATCCTTATAATAATAATAGTTCATCGTCTTCATCTAAAGATTCTTCGTGAGTTTCATCATCGTCATCATCTTCTGACTCACTAATATAATCCTCATCATCTTCTTCAAAGTCTTCCAACATTTTATCTTCCTTAGATTTAACTACCTTAAAATAATATCCTGCTCCTATAACTCCTCCAATTACAAGTGCAACAATAAGAAATGAACCTATCCCGCTTTTCTTTTCTTCTTTTACTGGAACAGTCTTAGGTTCTTCTTTTTTTACTTCTTCTTTCTTAGGCTCTTCAACCTTTATGGTATTTTTATCTTCTGATTCAATCATATTAAGTAGGTCTTGCTCTCCTACTTCTGTCAATAGCCTTACATTATCTTGATTTGATGAGTGATCCACTATTAGGTGCATAGTTTTTCCACTTTTGGTTTGAAATGTTAAAAATTGTCTTACATCTACTGGATTTTCTTTATCTTTTTCTGTATCACCACTAGGTGTAATATCTTTTCCATTCCTATCTACATTTTCAATTACTGACCCTCTTGCTTTATTTTCCCCAGTCGCAAGATTATTTACTGCCTTTGTATTACCACCTTTTACAAGTGATGTTTTCTTTGGAATATTACTTGAAGGCTTATTTGCTTCACTTGTATTTCCTGGTATTCTTGGAACATCTTGATAAGGGATTTCTTCTTTTGATGGTGTAAAAACATCATCTTTCAACATTTTTTCAAATTCTTCTTTTTGTGGTTCATAGATTGATTCGTTTTGACTTTCTATTTGCCCTTCATTTGTCATTGCAAATGTAGTTGCTGGTACTGTAAATGTAAAAAGGAGTAACGCTATGGCTACTCCTCGTTTAATGCTCTTATTCATTTTTCTATCCTTTCTTATTTTACATTTTTAAATACATAGACTGCTTTTCTAGCATTGTCCCATTCTATTGTTTGGTTTTTACCATCTTTAATATCCCCATGACTTGCTCCAAAAGCTTTGGCAATGTTTGAAATTGATGCATGAATTCTTCCATTTATAATCACTGGCTTAACATCTGAATTGTAGACTTTTCCATCTGAATCTTTCATGACACCAGTATCAATATTTAGTCTTAATGTCTTTTTAGCTAGGATATTATTCTCTTTATTTGAGAAAATAGCTTCACGAGTAGAGTTGTCATACTCAACATTAAAACCTAAAGTATAAGCAATATATCTTACTGGAATCATAGTTCTTCCTTTATCCACATAAGTCTTTACATCCATATAGACTGTTGTCTTACCATCTTTGTTGATAATGTTATAAAAGTTTTTGTCTACTTGGAAAACTGCAAATTCTTTTTCATCTTTAACTTGTTTTTTGTCCAATTGTTTATCTTGCTCTTTCATCTTGTTAAGATCAAATTGATTTAGGATATTCTTGTCATCAGCTTTCAAAAGTTCGTCCCACTTCTTATCTTGAGATTTCTTATCTTCTTTCTTCTCTTTGTTTTCTTTTTGGAGTTTTAGAAGCTCATCTAATTTCTTAGATAAGTCTTGGTTTAGATTTTTGTCTTTTTCATCTTTAGATTGTTTTTCGAGTTCTTCTTTCGATTTTTTATTTGCTTCCTCGATTAACTTCTTTGCTTCTTCAATTTTCTTATCCAATTCTTCTTTTAGCTTTTTAATTTCTTCTTCAGAAGCTTTTTGTTTTTCTTCTAGTCCTTTAATCTTATCTTCTAATTCTTTTTTTGTATTTTCAGAAGATTCTTTTAAACTATCAATAGCCTTTTGAAGCTCTTCAATTTTCTTAAAGCATTCTGACTTAGAACTTTCTGTTTCTTTCTTTTTAGACTCTAAGTCTTTTATCTTAGTATCTTTTTCATCAAGAGCTTTTTCCAAACCCTTAATTTTATTATCTTTATCTTCAATTTCTTTAGTCTTCTTTGCAAGTTCCCCTTCTAAAGACTCAAGCTTTTCTTGCATTTCTTTGATTTTATTTTCGTTTTTATCGGTCTTTTCTTTCTCAGCTTCTAACTCCCATTTTGTAGATGAATAATCTTCTTTTAGTTTTGCATTTTCATCTTGTAATCTTTTTAATTCATCTTTAAGCAGAGTAATTTCTGCTATTAGTTCATCATTATTAGAATTTTTAAGATCCTCAATTTCTTTATTTAATTGAGCAATCTTATTATCTTTATCTCTAATTTCTTCTTCTAGCTTAGTTTTTTCTTGTTTTAGTTTCTCTCCATTATCTTTGCAAGATTCTAACTTTTCCTTTAATTCATCTATCTTTGATTGGTCTTCTTGTTTCTTATCATTTAAGTCTTTGATCTGATTTTCTAAATCATTAATATTACTTATTGAACTTTCTATCACTTTTTTACTACCATCTGTATCATCAGCTTTAGCTAGTACATTAGTAGTTGAAGTTGATGTTAAAACTAATAAAAGAGCCATAAAAAAGGCTCTTAGTCTGTTCGTATTAAATTTCTTCATTATGAATGTTCTCCTTTTCTTTTAATTTTTCTTCTCTTTTTCTATCATTGATTTTCTCCATTAATTCTTCCAAGCTAATATTGTTCCTCCTAAGAGTTACAATTATTTCTTCATTTTCAACTTGTATTTCTTCATCGCAAATTTCCTTGTATTTTGCATTTAAATCTTTCAATTTCTCTTCTATTTTTTTCTTTTTATTCCTAATACTTACAAGTTTTCTGTTCACATAATATCTCCCTTCTATCTTGGTCTTCCAAAACCATAAAAGTGTGATTTCCAATATTTTGAATTTATTGATGTGTATTGAATTGGATCTCCTGCGTGAATCATCATTCCGTTACCTGCGTATATTCCTACATGAGATATTGGTGTCCCACTGTTATATGTTGAGTGGAAAAATATAATATCTCCAGGTTGAGCTTCACTTGGACTTACTGGATTACAATAGTCTTTGTATATTCTCCATGCAGTTGTTCTTGGCATTCTCTTTACACCAGACTTTGTAAATGACCAACATACAAATCCTGAGCAGTCAAAGTTAGATGGTCCACTTGCTCCAAACACATATCTTTTGCCTATATGTTTTTCTGCTTCATTAAATAAGGCTTTGGCAGTAGCTGAATCAAAAGCAAGACCAGGATTTCCAAAGTTTGGATTATCTACTATTTCTCCTAAGTCCCCATTACCTGATCCAAAAACATCTCCCATATTTCCCTTAGCTTCAAGAAGAGCTTCATAATGAACTACATTGTCTGGATAATCTTTAAATATTTCCCTAACAACTTCATCCATTTCTTTTTTCTTTAAAGTTACAATTAACTTTTTATATTCGTACTCTTCTTTTTCATAGCTAGTATAAGGATTACCACGACTATCATATCTAGTTCTTGCTACTGTTCTTGTTCTAATTTCAATTTCTTCTTTAAAATCAAGTTTATACATCTTATCGAAAAGTTCTTTTAAAATTCCTTTTACTTCAGATGCTGATTTTACTTCTCCACATCTTGAAGTTATATAGGATAAAAGCTCATGGGTATTATGACCAATTTCTCCTTCTTTGTTTATAATATATTCGTCATATCCAGGATGACTTGTTTTTACACTTTCGATTTGTGATTGTAGGTCATACTCCATTGATGAAAATTCTTGATTAACTTCACTTAGAACTGTATCTTGTGATAGATATGTTGTTGTCATTACTGAGTTCACTGAGTTACTCAGTCCACTCATCCCAACACTTCCGCCACCAACCATGATTGATAGCATAAGACCTAGTCCTATTACCACAAATAAAACCATCTTACTTTTTCTTACGATTAGCTCTTTAGAAGCTTTACCTAAACTTAAAATAGCTTTTTTAACTCTATCTACCAGTCTTGTTTCGTGCTTTTTAGCTATCATGCTCTTCATTTGTTTTCTCTGGTAAAACTTCTTAAATCTATTTTTCTTTATATAGGCATCTGACTTTTTTAAATCTTCTAATCCATTTTTAAACTCCAACTTGCTTTTTCTCTTTCTTATTTTCTTATCAAGTTTAGATAGCTTTTTTAAGGACTTTTTCTTTTTGTCTATCTTATACTTCCTTATTCCATGCTGAAGCTTAGAGCTTACATTAGCGGCCTTTTCTCCAGATTCTACACCAGTATTATCAGACCCTGAACTTAAATAATCTCTCACTAGCTCTGAAGACTTAGCTCCAGATAATAAAACCCCAGAAGATAGACTTCCTTTAGTTTTATTCTTTAAAATATTATCCTTTAGCTTGCTTTTAGACTTTTCAAGTTCTCCAATCTTTTTATCTGAGATAAAGTCTTTAACATCTTGTGCCTTCTTAGAATCTTTCGTTGAAACTTTCTTAGATTCATTTTTTAAGTCATCGATTTTCTTACGAGTGAATTTATCACTCTCATAATTTTTTCTCTTGTAGTAAGTCTTCTTTTTATTAACTTTCTTTTGTTCTGAAGGTTTAAGGCTTGTTTCCTTTTCATCTTTTATAAATTCTTGATTATTGTCTTTAAACTCAGGATTATCAAAAGTTTTTTCTGTATCAACTTGGCTTAGCTTACTCTCTTTATCTATTTCTTTAGAAAATTTTTCCCTATCCCTAAACTTCTTTTCTTGATAAAGCTTCTGCTTTTGCTTTTTATCGATATTAGTATTACTTTCGCTCTTACTTACTTCATCTTTAACAAGCTTATCTTTTCTATATACTCTCTTGCTTTTCTTTGCTTCGATAGGTTTATCTTCACTTGTCTGGATTCGCTTAGACTCTTTCTCGTTTATTTTGTCTTGGAATTTATCCTTACTATGGATAAGTTTATCCTCATAATTTTTAAGAACTTGTCTTTTACTTGATACCTTCTTATTGCTTATTGGTTGAGCCTTAGCTGAAATATCATCTGTTGTTAGTTTATTAGAATTAATATTTCTACTGTTTTCACTATCAAAATTTACCTTTTTGAAGTCTACATCTAAGTCTTCATCAAGTTTAAAGCTTTCATCTGTCCTTATTTCAAGATTAGCTTGTTTTGTTTCTTCAGCCTTATCCTTATTTTCTAAAACTTCTTTTCTGATTCTTTCCTTGTTTTTAGACTTCTGAAAATCTTTTAGCTTATTTTGTTTTTGTTCTTTAGATGATACATTCTCATGAATAAGTTTAGATTCTTTTTCTGAAATTTTATTTCCGAACCTATCCTTAGTCTTAATAATCTTATTGGTATAATCATCTGAATGAACAAGTTTACTTTCAAGATTCTTTTCAGGAGCGTCCCTATTTCGTATAATTTTCTTTAGAAAATCTTTTTTTAGTTTTTTATCCATGTTGCACCTACTTAGCTTCTTCCGGTTTAGTTGTCATAAGCTTATATAACATGGTGTCTTTAGGGAATTTATCTATAAATGGAACAATAGTATTTCCAAAAAATAGTAATCCCTCACCTGCATTTGAATTAGTAATATAGTTTAACTGATAAGGCGATATTTTTAATTTCTTAGCAAGAATATCTCTATCTCCAGATGCTTGATTTAACATTAGAACAAAGTCTGTATTGTCAAAGATATTTTCAATTTCTTGACTTGTTAAAAGGTCTTTTACGTTTTGAGTTATACCTGTTGGAATACCGCCCCATTTTCTAAATCTTTTCCAGATTTCTACTGAATATGAAGCAGTTTGTGGGTCTTTTAATAAAAGGTGAAACTCATCTATATAGTATCTTGTAGACTTGCTTCCTCTATTTAGGGAAACCTTGTTCCAAACCTGGTCTTGAATTACAAGCATACCTATTTTTTTAAGTTGTGTTCCTAGCTCTTTTATATCAAAACAGAGCAGTTGCCTATTTAGGTCAACATTTGACCTATTATTAAAGACATTAAGACTTCCCTTAACATAAATTTCCATTTCTGTTGCTAGTTTTCTACCGACTCCCTCTTCTTGAGATAGGAGCATATCGTATAAATCTCCTAATATAGGCATATTTTCTGGTTTTGGGTCTTCAAAATATTTTTGATATATCTTTGGTAAGCACCTGTCTATAACAGATTTTTCTGCAGCAGTAAGACCAGATCCTCCTACTACAAGTTCAAGCATAGACATTATGAAGTTTGCCTTATCCTTTAAAGGTGCGTCCCCATCTCCATAGTTCATATTTATATCTAGTGGATTTAGATAGTCCTTTGACTTTGCTGAAACTTTAATAACTTCTCCATTAAATTGTTTTACAAGGTTTGAATACTCGCCTTCAGGATCACAAATAATTACATCATCATCTGTTACAAGAATTGCATTTTCCATCTCTCTCTTTGCCGAGAAAGATTTACCAGAACCTGGTGTTCCTAATATTAATCCGTTAGGGTTCTTTAGTTTCTTCCTATCTGCCATAATCAAGTTTTGGCTAAGGGCATTTAATCCATAGTACAAAGAATTTGCTGAATCAATAAATAGCTCTTCTGTTGTAAAAGGCATAAATACTGCCGTTGATGATGAAGTTAAAAATCTTTTTATTTCGACTTGATTAACTCCTAAAGGTAAGACAGAAACAAGTCCTTGTTCTTGTTGATGAGATAATCTTTTTACCTGACAATTATGTCTGTTTGCAATTGATGATATTTGAGCAATAGTGTTTTCTAATTTTTGATTAGTCCTAGCAAAATTCATCATTACTATGGTAACTACAAAGAGCCTTTCATCTCTATTCTGTAAGTCAGATAACATGGACTTAACATCAGCCCCAAAAGTATTTATATCTGAAGGAATAATATCCATATCATATCCTGCTCGAACTGCTTTCTTTTGTTCTTCGATTTTCATTCTGTCTAGGTCTGTGTTCTTTCTCTTAATAAGTTTAATAGCTTCTGCTTGTTCAACTACATCTATATGAAAAGCTACATAAATATTGTCATCAATATCTAAAAACTCAGATAACATTCTGTCTGATAACTCACTTGCAAGTATTTGAAAATGACTTACAGCTCCAATGAATTTCCCAAATTTAAAATTATTTGCTGGTGTAAAATTAAAGATATTGGGAGTTATATGTGACTTTGTAGACTCTTTCTTCTTCAAATCTTTATATGAAAAATCAAAGTTTTTGTCTGGATTTAACATATCGTGAACAAGTCTTAACCTTTCTTCTCCATCAAGGCTTTCTGCTCTTACTCCCATAGATTTAAAGTTAGATAAAATATCTACTTCAAGTCTATTTAACTTTGCTCTTGCTTGCTCTAGGTTATCGGCTTCTGTGCTAAAGGTTATATACTTCATCTTTTTAAGTCCGTTATTGCCCTTTGCAAGTTGAAGCTTTAACATCTCCCTAAACTCTTTTCTTACATCGTCATAGAAGTCTCCCTTATCAGCAATTTTAATTGCGTCTTGTAGGTCTTTATTTCTTCCTAATTGATTTACATATGAAAGTTCAATGTGGACACTTGGATCAAAAGAATTTAAAAAGTTGGCAAATTGGTTAAAGATTAAATCTCTATCTTCTTCCAATGCCAACTGGTAATTTATATCTTGAAATGAAATTGTCTTTGAATAATTTTTTTCATCTAACTGGCAAATGCCCTCTGGTAACATTCTTATATATGGAATAGTGTCCTCAACAGTAAATCTCTTTTTCTCTTTCTTTAAAAGTACACTTAGAAGACTATTTGTTGGATCTTTCTTTGTTTTTTGGTTTCTTACTTCCTTTCGGTCTTTTTTTAATTGTTTTTCCCTTAGATTTAAGTCGCTGATTTGCTTTTTTCTTTGCTTCAATGTATGCCTCCTTTCTTATTCTCTTAGTTGGTTGATAAAATTTATGAAGATAGAAAAATTTAAAATATTTTTCAAAAGTTAAGGTGTCTTTTTCATATAAGGTTATAAAAAAGATTGGCAGGGTTACTATTAGCATTACAATAATTGAAACATCATTAGGTAGATATTTCTTCATAAATAAATAGGTTGGTATGCCAATTAGTCCTGCCACAGAAAAACCTATAAGTTGTCTTTTAGTTAAGTTAAAGGCAACCTTTGTTTTAATCTTGTCCAAATCTTTTGGTATTGGTACATATGCCATTTTAATCTCCCTCTACTTCTTCTTTGGCAAGTTCAAGTATATGGTCATAATTAGATGTTGTTTCTTCTTCTAGGTAGCTAATTCTTTCTTCTAATTCTTCTTTTTTTTCTTCATTTCTATCATTGTATGCTCCTTGATACATAACAAATTCATTGTGACATCTTCCGAGTCTATTTATTCTCCTCTTTAAGTTTCTAATCTCTTCATTTCTTTTCTTCTCTTTTAAGAATTCATAAGTTCCTCCCAATAAAATTCCAAGTCCCAATAAAGCACAATTTTTCTTTTTTAACATTTATTCCTCCTAGTGTGTATTCATAATACTTTTTGCAACTGTTCCACTCTTAAACATCATAAGTCCAAGTAGTAGAGCATATCCTAATATACTAAACAAGCTTGCGTGAATATCTGTAATCTGTACCGTTCTTATTAAAACGGTGTAGATACCTAAACATACCATCAAAAACAAACCTTGTAGTCCCAAGGCAAAAAGTCCCTTGATATAATTTGTTCCAATCTGACCCCATTCTTTATTTCCCATAGTCGCAAATGGTATGGATGATACTGATGAGTAGACATATATTTCAAACATACGCCCATATACTATTAAGGTAATAGTTAAAGATATACATTGAATTGCAATCCTTACAAGGCTTGTTTCAACTAATATCATTATTAATGCACCAACATCTTTTTCTTTTAATGTATCAACCATTGCAACTATCTGATCTCCTGAAACAGTGGCAGAAGTAGTGATTACCCCTGCCGCTTTGTTTACAAGATTTTGTGCCACATCAAAGACTGCCATTGAAAATTCAAAGGCATGGCTTGCAAGGTAGACTGCTATAAACATCTTTATAATGTATTTAAAAAACTCAAAAGTATCTGTATCATGCATATTATTCTTTTGCATAACCATATTTATGAGTTCAATACATAAAACTGCTGTTATGATAAGACCTGCTATTGGAACAATCACATTATCATTAATGTTCTTTATGAAGTTATACACTTCTCCATTCCAACCCATTGGTGTCTTCCCAACATCAGTTGCAATAACTCCTACCTTGTCATTTATATCTAAGAACATGGACTCAAGATTTGCTTTGATACCTCCGAGTAGCATATCCTTAAAAAATTCAGTTAGCTTGTCAAAGATACCAAACATAGACTTTCTCCTAATTTAAAGCATTTGCAAGTAGTGGAATTAATTTGATACCGATTAGCACAATTCCTCCACCAGCCATAAGCTGCTTTATGCCTAATTAGAGATTGTAAAATACTTGTAGTGTGTCTGTATTTCCTATGAAATTGTAGTAAATATCAATTGTTTGGGTGATTTCTCCATTCACTACTTCTTTTTCGTGAACATAGATTTTTGAGATGAGTTCGTTTAAGGTTTCTTTGTCCAGCTTCTTTATATCCCTATGTTTTTTTATGAGTTCAATCCATTTTTTAACATTAATATCTTCAAGATTTTCTTTTACAATCAATTTTTGATTATCTTCTATTCTTTGGTTTAGATAATCTTGTTCTTTCTGTGATTTTTCAAGAATTTTTTGGAAGTTACTTTCACTTATCTTATTGTCTAGCCAGTCATCATATAATCTTTCAATCTTTTTAGTTAAGTCTTCTACTCTTATTTGATCTTCGTAAATCTTATCCATAATAAATTTTTGTTCTTCTTCATTATCAATTTCTCGTGATCTTTCAAGTGCTTTTATGATTTCTTTTTCGTCTTTTAATGCTATTTCTGCATTTTTTCTAATATCTTTAAGCACTATCTCATAAAGAGTATCGTAATAAATTCTATGTTGACTACATAATGACTTTCCATATCTTCTATAAGTGTTACAAGTGAGTAACTTTTCTCTTTTTTTCGATTTGTTTCTTCCAAGATTTAAAGATTTTCCACAATCGGGACATTTCACAATGCCTGCAAATATACTTTCTTCTCCATTTTTAAATGGTCTTCTCCTGCTCTTTAATTTTTCATTTGCTATATTATAAATATCTTCAGAAATAATTGGTTCGTGTGTATTTTCTACGATTATCCATTCCTCTTTAGGTTTATCGGATAACCAACCTACTTTGAATTTATAATTAACTTTTTGACTAGCAATATGACCAATATAAACTGGGTTTTCAATAATTTCTTTTAGGGTTGTGCAGTCCCACCAATACTCTCCACCATCTACGGTCATTTCTAACTTAGTTTTTTTATTTCTAAGTCCTTTTTTTCTATTCCACCAGGTAGGTGTAGGTATTTTTTCTTCAAAAAGTCTTCTCCTAATTGCCTGGACTCCATAACCACTAAAAGCAAGATCAAAAATTTTTTCAACAATCCATGAAGTTTCATCATCGATTACTAATTTATGTGGATCATCATTGTCTTTCCTATATCCTATTGGAGCAAGACAACCAATAAATTTTCCTTGCCTTGCCCTTGTCATATAGGCAGATTTCATCTTTTTGGAAACATCTCTTGAATAAAACTCGTTTAAAACATTTTTAAAAGGAACTATTTCATTGTTTTCTTGAAAGGTATCTACTCCATCATTTAAAGCTATATATCTGACATTGTTCTTTGGGAAGAAATTTTCTGTATAGTATCCAGTCTGCAAATAGTTTCTTCCAAGCCTTGATAAGTCCTTAGTGATTACTATATCCACTTTTTTATTTTCAATATCTCTAATTAGTCTTTGAAATGATGGTCTATTTGTATTTAATCCAGTATATCCATCATCTATATATACATCGTAAATACTCCAACCCCTTGATTTTACATAGTTTTCTAAAAGTTCCTTTTGGTTTTTTATGCTGGCACTCTCTCCTTTCTGCTCATCATCTTTAGATAGTCTGCAATAAATTGCAGCTTTGAATGAAAAGTGATTTGAATTTGTTTGTATCATTTCCTATTCCTCCTTGTTTGAGTTTTCAGAAATAACACAACTTTCTCTAAAACTATTTTTATTATAGCACTCTTTTTTATTACTATCAATATTATATTTGTTATACTCAATTTCATTGTCCTTACTTATTTTGCTTGATTTTCTTATTAGTCTTAGAAAAGCGTCTGTGTCTGTTCTTCTATTATCATAATTTCTTTTTACAATGTATTTTGTTTGTCTTTTTGTCATAGCTTATCCTTTCATGCAATAAAAAAAGGCGATTAGATTTTTAATTTTCTAATCGCCTTTTAAGTGTCATATTTACATTTTTATTATCTCTGGCATACTTTTATACCTTTTCATACTTAAAGCCTTTAATAGTGGCTTTCCACCTCTTTTTATCTATAAAGATTCTCCTACGTCATAGTTCATTTTTTTATTTCCACCTTGATGTCTTAGTTTATCTTTATCTTCTTCATACCATTTTAAGATTGTCACATAGTGGTTTTGATAGGTCTTACCACTGCTTTCCATGTATCTGGATAGTTTATTTATCATTATTTCTGCGTGTGAGTTTAATTTTTCTTTAAGGTTTTTATATTCTTCTTCGCTTAACCTTACATTTTTGAATTCTCCATAAAAAATGGGGGTGGACTGTTCTTCTCTCCCCTTATCTATACTAACCTTATCTAATCTACCCTTATCTATACTGGGTTGACCACTTGACAACCTTTGGTTAACCAGATGACAACCAACTTTTTCTTCTGAAATATATGCTCCGTTTTCCGTTTGATAAAGCTGTTGTTTCTGATCGATATACATTGTTGGCTTATATCTGTCTTTTCTAATAAAGTTATTTATCTTCCAATGAGTAATGACAATAATTCCCTGATCAAAGACTATCACAAAGCCTTTGGCAATAAGTATTTTTAGGTCATCTTCATTAGCTCCGATAATTTTGATGATTTTCTTAGGATTATTTACAAAACCATCATCATCTGCCCTCATTGATAAATGAAAATATAGGCATTGACTACTTAGTGGCATATCCAAAAATAAGTCGCTATCCACTATCTTTAGTGAAAACATTCTTTTATCTGCCATGCTCTCCTACCTTTCTTTAAATAAAAAAAGACGATAGTTTTTACTTCTACCGCCTTGTGTACATTTATTATGTTTTTAAAATTTATTTTAGTTCGTTTTCAATTTCTTCTATGGTTGGTAATGCTCCCTTTAACCTTTCAGGAATTAAGTTTTGTAGTTGATATTCTGAAATTCCAATAGGCTCTCTTGAGCTTTCAGAAGCATATTTTGCCAATACATTATCCTTTGTCTTACAGATTAAAAGACCTATTGTTTGATTATCCCCATCTCCCTTTAATATATGGTTTACAGATGTTACATAGGTTCCAAGTTGTCCTATATCCGCTGGTTTAAATGCGGAAATTTTAACCTCCACAACTACATAGCAATGTAGCTTAATGTTGTAGAATAACATATCAATAAATTCTTCGGAATTTCCAACTACAAGTCTATATTCTCTGCCCACGAACGAAAAACCTGTCCCTAGCTCCAATAAGAATTTTTGAATATTATCCATCAAAGCGTCTTTCAATTCTTTTTCATCATAATTTTGCCTTATAGATATAAAGTCAAAATTATACGGATCTCTCGTCATTTCATTGGCTAAATCACTTTGTGTAGCAGGCAAATTATTTTTGAAATTTGTTATTGCTTTTCCTTGTCTCTCAAATAGATCTGTATCCAAGAAATTTAAAAGCACAGCTCTGCTCCAGCTATTTTCTAATGTTTTAGATATAAAGAAAAATGCTTTATTCAAATTTCCCTCACATCTATCCATAATATATCTTTGATGTCCCCATGGGATACTAAAAATCATATTAAAATCTCCGCCGACTTTAGATATTTGTAATTCGTCCACAGCTTGTGGACGATTTAATAGCGAATACATTTGATAAAATTTTTTCATATATTTTAAATTAGTAACAGAAAATCCTTTGACATTGGGAATTTCATTTTTTAAATCCGAACTTAATTTTTTATAGAATCCGCTTCCCCATCTGCTTTCTGCCTTTAAGCTAATAATTTCTTCTCCTAAACTATAATAAAACTTTAGCATTTCAGAATTGACCGAAACTGCTGCTTTAAGTTGCCTGCTTGTATATGATTTTTTTATTTTCTCAAGCATTTTTATATATTCACTATCTCCTATAATAGCTAAATCTTTTTTATCCATTCTCATCACTCCAATCTGATTCTTTTTATTTTATTCTATCTCTTTCACCAATGGTGGGAGTTTTAATCTTTTTATCACAATCAGCTTACGGTAAACAAGCTCATTTTATCATTACACATTTAGTTTAATTAATGTGATTATACCAAAAATGTTAAATCTTTTCTATCTCTCCCTCTCTCTCTTTATCTATCTCTATATCTTTCTCTATCTCTTGTCGGACATGGGTTGGACTCATTAAGGACAATGTCCTCTGTTTATTTTGTCTGTGAAAAATTCTTCTTTTAATTTTATCCAATAATATCTTTTGTTTGTTGTCATATCTGCTCCTTTCTTGATTTTCGATAATCGAAATTCTTGATTTCCGATTTTCGGAATTCTGGACTTCTGCTTTTCGGAAGTCTTGTTATTGTGGTTATTTAAGGGTGTAACTTTTCGTTACTCCCTTAGATTTATCTGGTCATATCTTTTTTGCTTGGTTTTACTTTTTCTTTTACTTTCCTTTTGACTTTTTCTTTTGTCTTATCCTTGTTCTTAGATAGGTCTTTGTATTTCTTTATTTGCTTTAGGATACTTTCTTTTTCTTTTTTATTTTCTTTGGCTATGACTTGTTTAAAGGCATATTCCATTACTTTTATGTCTTTGGCTTGGAAGAATATTTCATAGTTTTGGTTTTCTTTGTTTTTCATTACTGAGAAACTTACTCCAAGTTTGTTTAGTTCTTTTTTTAAGCCTTTGAGGTCGCTTTGATCTATGCTTATATTTTCTAGTTGTCCTTTTTTATATAGGTCTTTTATTTTCATTTCATCGCCCATAAGGCTTTTTAGGTTTCCATTGGCTTTCTCTAAAGTATCATTCATCTTTTTTCTTATTTCTTTGTCTAAGTTGATTGATTCTTTTGCTGCCTTTATTGTGTATGTTATTATGGTTTGTGCAGCTTGACCTGCTTCTTTGCTTATTTCTTCGTTTATCATGTTTTATCTCCTTTGTTTGAATTAAAAAAAGGGAATTATAGGCTTTAATTTTTCTATACTTCCCTTTGATTGTTTTTGTTTAGTTGTTGTTGATGGTGGAACGCTTATTTTGATGTTTTTATATATTTCTTAGGTCTTTGTACCTTTTATTGTTTTTCTGCTCTTATTTTGCTTTTCCACCTTTAGTAGTTTATGTGTGTTCTTTTGTCTGATAGATAGTTTTTCATGTTGGAATATATAATCTGTATTTCTTCATTGCTCATCGCTTTTATTTCTTCTGTGCTTTTATATGTTTTGTATGTTCCATCTTGATCTGCTTTTATGAGTTCGTCTATTAGCTCTTGCCTTTTATTCATCTCTATTACCTCCTAGATCTGCCTTTATTTTCTTGGTCATATTATAGCTTGGATAAGATATTTTTACCAGGTCTTATCTTTCTTGATCCATTTTCTTGTTTTTCATCATTTCTCTGTATTGATTGTCTTTAATAACTTGGTCTTGGAATTTTTTAATCTGTGCTATTACACTTGGTTTTTCACCTTGTTTTATTAGCTTATCTATTTCTATGGATAAGTCTATGCCTAATTCTTTGTTTACAAAATCTACTGAATATTTTATATGATTAATTTCCTGGTATTCATCTTTTATCTTGTCTTTTTCTTTATTTATTTCTTCAAGATTTACCATTAAAAGATTTTTTTCTTCATTCCATTTTTTAGGACTTAGTTTTTCCTTATCTGATAGGAGTTTTTTTAATTTCTCGCTTACTACCTTATATTGGTCTATGTCTTTCTTATGTTTGTTATAGAATGTGTCTTTTGTGAATATATTTTTCTTTTGATATTCTTCATAAACTCCTTTTTTGGCTTTGTATATTTCATAGTATAGAATTTTCTTTTCTACATCTTCCATTTCTTTATGAATTGTCTTTGCTTTTTTATTTAGTTTGTAACTATTGGACTTTAAAGTTTCTATTTTTGTTTGTAACTGACCTATGGTTTCTATGTTATTTTTTCTTAAATAACTATATGCACTCGTTAGCTTTTTAAAGTCATATTTTTCTTTATTAGTTTTTGCATATCCTTTTAGATATTTACTTTTTTCTTTTTGAATTTCTGAATAAGTTAATAGATAATTTGTTAGATTGAAAAGTTTAGGGTTGTCTATTACCTTATCCCTTTCTATATCCTTAAATTTTTCATAAGCAGTAGATAAGTTATCTAATAGATTTCCTATCCAACCCTTTAATGTTTTTATCTCTTCTTTTATTGTTTTCACAAGTTCGTTATATTTTCTTATTTCCCTATTATAGTTTCCCTTGTCAGTTTCTATTCCCTTTCTTTCCATTGCACTTGCTGCTGATCCTAAATGGATTGTCGGTAGATAATCTGAATTTTGTCTTTTAAAACTCCTATGGTCTACTCTTTTTTCTATCTTGTTTTTTGCTAGATATTTATTGCAAAGGTCTGAAAAATTTTCTCTCCATTTTTCTACATTGCCTTTATCGTTCCAGGTTGTTAGTTCTACTTTTCTTGTCTTAGGTTTTCCATTTTTGTTTAAAATCTTTTCTCCTTTTTCATCTAGGATATATTCTTTTTTTGACTTTGCTAAGAACTCTCCTTTTTCGTTTATGGGTCGCATTATGGTCATTATATGACAATGGATATTTCCATTTTTATCTTGACTCTCATCATGAATTGCATAATCTACTATCATTCCTTGTGATGTTAGATTTTCTTTTATAAATCTTTCAACTAGGTTTTTATTTTCACTTAAAGTTAATTCTTTTGGTAGTCCTATTATGAATTGTCTTGCTAGTTGTGCATTAGAATTTTTTTCTGCCATTTCTACTTTATTCCATAGGGTAGACCTATCATTAAATTCTTTCGGTATATGATCAGGCAATATTATATTTTTTACTAATACTTTTTCTTTTCTTGTATAGTCATGGGTTACTCCGTCCCATTCATTTTTTATTTTTTCTCCACTTATATATGCTGCACTTGCTACTGCACTTTTGCCTTTTCCTCTTGATATTATGTTTACTGAAAAATGAAAACTGTCTGCCATTTTTATCACTTCCTTTCTTTTTTTGTTGTTTTAGGTGGAGGCTTAATAGATTTTTATATCCTCGTTGTGAATGAGCGTTTTGAAATGATAGAATAGAAAAAGCCGACTACTGAATTAATTTTTGTTGTTTCAGTATGTCGGCTTAATTGTTTTGTTCATTTCAAATTTTAAAAGTCAAGGGCGAGCGTTAGCGAGTTTATTTACCCTTGACTTTTAAAAAGCGAATGATTGTTGCTCCTTGCAAGGGTTTAGCTCCGCAGGACGCAAGCACCCTTTAGGGTGTATAATTGCGCCCTTAGAAAATCTAAGGGAGATTTGATTATTTTATTTTTCTTAATTTTCTCTCATTATTCTTAGTGTTTCTTTAAATTCTTTTGTCTTTGTTGCTTCTTCTAGTAGGATTTTTATTTCTTCATCTGTTAGTTCTTCTGCATTTTCTATAAGGCTTTCTAAGATTGCTCCTCTTGTTATTAGCCTATGAGTTCTTTCTTTTCTTCTTTTTACTATGTCTTGTTTTAATATCTTATTTTCTTGATTTTTTAGTTGCCTTAATCTTTCTTCTGTATCGTCTATTTTATCTTTTATTTCTTTTGACTCTTGTCTTATTTGCTCTAATTTTTTCATACTAATCTCCTTTCTTGTAATAAAAAAGAGATAACATTTCTGCTATCCCTTTCAAAGTTTAACTATTAAAAATATTATATTATCATCTCTAAAATTAGATATGCAAAAAGTGCCTAAAATCATAGGCACTTTAAGAAAATTTTACTCAATATTTTTATTCATATATGAATAATTCATCTACAGTGGTCTCAAGAGCTGTTGCTAATTTAAAAGCAAGCTCAAGAGTTGGATCGTACTTATTATTTTCAATAGCATTAACAGTTTGTCTAGTGACTCCGCATATATCTGCTAATTCTTGTTGCAACAATCCTTTATCGGTTCTAAATTCTTTGATGTGATTTTTCATTTGTCTTACCTATACTTCCTCATATTAATTAGGTAGGAAATATTAAAGGCTATTGATATTATACCGACATAAATTATCGGATTATCTTCAAATCCTATACTAGAATTTTGCTCAAAGAAAATGTTCCAAATTATGTTTAAAATTAGGAATATTATCCCTACCACTAATGCTGTTAATCCAGATTTTCTTACAACATATCCCTTTCTTTCATCTCCTTTTTTAATTAAGGTTACTATCATAATTAAGGTACATACTAGTGAAGCAACCAGAAATAGCCATAACAAACCTATACCAAACATTTGATTTGACTCGATAAATTTTATAAGATTCATATTGACCTCCTTATGTCAAATTCTTTTGACATTATTATATACCCTTTGGCTTCTAATGTCAAATACTTTTGACATTAAATGATGACATTGTGTTTATATAAGTAAAAGTCTTATATCATCATAGAAAGATTCACTTGTTTTCTTTCTTACAATAAAAAAACGACTAGATTTTTTATTTCTAATCGTTTTAAGTTCAAACCCAATTATCTGATTGCATTATTTAATTATAGAGAGTAAATCTCCTTAACCTTATCAACTAATGATTTTACCTTTCCTTCAGAAATAATTCCTTTAAAACTTTCATTATTCTCTATTGCATCTATATAAAAGCGAACAATCATATCGTCACTTCTATTTGGATTCGTAGATAATATTAAATTTTCATCAAGCCATTCATCTATTTGATTAAAATACTCATCGCCTCTTATCTTAAACGTTTTTTCCTTGCTCTCTATTAGTAGGTTGAGTAATTTTTCTACATATTGACTAGCAAGTTTGAGATTATTATCTTCAATATAGTGCGTTGCCAAGGATAAATAAAAATTTAAAACTATAGAAACATTTATTTCAATAAGATTAAAAGTTTCTATTAAATCCTCCACTCTTTCCAAGGTTTCGACCCAATCCTCATCATGCAAACTGCTCTTCATCATAAGAAGAGTGATTAAATCAATTACATTCTTATAAATCATTATTTGTAGTTTTTGATCTGCTTCATTTTCCTTCTTCGTTTTTAAATAAGCTGAAGCCACTAAACAATCTTTTGATATAGATAGCATGTCCGAAGATGGTAAAATATTTAATGCTTCTTCTGATTTTCCTAAACTAATTAAACAGGCTGCCCTCAAGCTCAATGACTGTTCTTTTAATATAGGATTTTTAGAATGCTCGCACACTCTTCTTAGTATATTATTTGTGTATTCTAGATATTCCTCTTTTTTTAAATCATCAGTTGCTAAATCACAATGGTTCAAAATAAACAAAGCCATATAGTATAGGAAGTCAAAGCAAGAATAGTATTGTTTAATTTTAATTTTTATATCTTCTACGATACTATCCATACCTGCATCAGGGACACGATTCTCTAAGTCTATATAAAATTTTTGTATTTGAGCTGAAGATAAATCTGGATCATATCCTATTAATTCATCCACACTTATATTAAAAAAAGTGGCAAGTTTTGGTAGAAGTAAAATATCTGGATAACTTTGACCTGTCTCCCATTTTGATACGGAAGCCTTTGTTACCATCATAAATTCTGCTAATTCTTCCTGAGTTATGCCTCTTTCTTTTCGCTTCTGAAGAATATTTTCTCCAATTTTTAGCATGATATTTTACCTCCTAACTGATTTGCTTTTTGTTTATTATAGCAATCGAAATTACGATACACAGTATAAGCAAAATACTGCCCGTAACAATCGGTACATAATAGTCATCATATCCTATTCCTTTTATAAGGTTCACAGGCTTTCCTATTAATGCGATAGGCATGTATTTAACAATTTCATCGCGAATGGATAATATAAGTTGAATCACAATCCCAGCAGTCGTTAATATTAATGTACCTATAACATTTCCTGAAATTACTCCAGCTAATATTTCTAACGATATTAAAAATAATCCAAATATAAAAGGAAGCAAGGCTGCCATAAGTATATTTCTAATAGGAAATGAAATCCCGAAAAAGTACTTTGTATATAAATAAGTTAGTATAAATGAGCAAAAGTAAGCAATAAACCACAAAATAAAATTATAAAAAATCTTCGATAGCACGACTTGATACCTTGGCAGTCCTTTAGATAATAAATTAATCAAGGTTCCCTTTTGGAATTCATTTGCCATTTGAGTACTTAATATAATGGCTAATCCAAACATACCTATTTGACTAATGTTTTTAAAGAATTGTGTCCAAGAGTCAATTTCTGATGGTGGTGCTACGTTAATATCTATATTTCCTGTAGCTATGGATTGAAGTATCATGGGAGTTAATTTTGCTGTCAAAGGACTTATTAAACCGATGAACAAGAACAGGGTAAAGGTAGAAATCATTTTTTTAGTCCTCGCACCTTCAATAGCTTCTTTCTTTAATAGAGATAAAAATATCCTCATGCTTTCGTCACCTCCAGAAAAATATTTTCTAATGTAGGTTCTTCTATTTTTATTTCTAGAGGAAATATATTTAACTTATATAGCTCATATAAAATATCAAGATCTTTTAATTGATTGTCTTCGTCTGTTAAGTATAAAGTGTCTCCTTTTTCGTTTGTTACCAGATTTAAAAATTTATCTAGTGACTTAAATGCCTTTAGTTCTTCATTCGACTTAAATCTGATTTTAATTGTGTTTTTCCTCTTTATATTTTTTAGTTCATCTATCGAACCTTCTAGTACATTTTTCCCTTTATCAAGCACCACAACATGATCACAGATTGCTTCAACATCCGATAAAATATGTGTTGAAAAAATAACAGTTGTAGAGTCTTTTATCTTTAATATAATGTCCAATATCTCTTTTCTTCCAAGTGGATCAAGGGCGGAAGTTGGTTCATCACATATTAATAATTTAGGGCTATTTAACAACGCCTGGGCAATACCCAAGCGCTGTTTCATACCTCTAGAATAGCCACTAATCCTTTTATTGACATCTCTTAACCCCACCAATTCTAAAAGTTCCTCGCTCTTGTTTTTGATTTCATTTTTACTAAGACCAGTTATAGACCCACATAAATTGAGATATTCTTTTGCAGTCATATAGCCATAAAATTCAGGGACATCTGGAAGGTACCCGATAAATCGATTGGTTTTTGACTGACCAAAGCTAACTTTTTCTCCAAACACTTCAATGGAACCTTCATCAATTTTCAAAAATCCTAAAATCATTTTCATTGTCGTTGTTTTTCCAGCGCCATTTTTGCCTAAAAACCCAAAGATTGTATTTTCAGGAATCGACATGGATAATCCATTAATAATCGTATTTTTACCAAAAGATTTGTGAAGATTGTCAATTTTTAGCGCTTCCATTATTCGTCCTCCCTACCTATTGTCAAGTATAAGATAGGTCCAATAATTTGAATAAAAACAACTATTAAAATCCACATAGTTCTGCTTCCAAATTTATATCTATCGTGTTTTAAAACATGTCTTAAGGAATAAATCATAAGTGCAATTTCTAAAATAATAATAGGTATAAGTATCGGCAAGTATTCTCTAATAATATCTGGCATTTTTTAACCCCCTTTATTTGAATATATCATATCATTTTACTTAATCAACTGTCAAGAAACCATTAATTAACTTATCCTATTTTTATCAACTACAAGTAAACTTTTCTTAAGTATTTATTGTTGAAATTCATTTAATATATTTCTTAAATAAAAAAATACTTATAAGAGTTCTAGTAACCCCCATAAAACATTGATTCCAATACTTTTATAATCTATTATCTTATTTTTCGTCAATATTACAGTTTCCACATATTACGTCATTATACAACCTATATACATATAAAAAAATAAAGGCAGTCCGAATACTGCCAATATTTACCTCTTTGCACCTTTGCTATGGTCTTTCTTATTAGACTTAGTTTTGTCATCTATCTTAAAGCTTTTTATTTGACCAGTCCCTTGATCAACATTTTCTTCAGCTTAATCAAAGCCTAATACTAATTTCGCATAATCCCTAGCTTGGTCTTCT
Source organism: Urinicoccus timonensis (assembly GCF_900232945.1). Classification (GTDB taxonomy): domain Bacteria; phylum Bacillota; class Clostridia; order Tissierellales; family Peptoniphilaceae; genus Urinicoccus; species Urinicoccus timonensis. The sequence continues at coordinate 157,071 of NZ_OCTU01000001.1, read as the reverse complement.
ATCCTTAGAGTCATTTGCTATTCCTCATCACTAAAATTATCTTCAAAACTAATAATATCATTAGGAGTGCAAGATAAAGCCTTACATATTCTTTCTAAATTCTTAAATGTAATTGGTTTATCCTTGCCCATTTGTGCCATAACATTTGTTGTAAGCCCTGCCATAGCTATTACATCAGTTTTCTTTAGTCCTTTTTTTGCTAACTGTATCCATAATGGTTTATAGTTAAGTGCCATAATATCCCTCTTTTTCTGTTCATTAGATTTATTTAATTATAGCATAAATATTGATTTCATTCAATCTTACATTGATTTAGTGATTTGTTTTAGAGAATTTGTTGTGTTATTCCGTCCTTATTTTGCCATAAATTGCTTAATACCTTGAGATTTAGCACCAGATAGTGATAGGTAATCCTTTGATGTTATCTCCGGATTTTCCCCCACTTCACACCGTGCATGCGACTTTCACCGCACACGGCGTTCCATCACAAGAAAGATTTTCACGTTTTAACTAAGACTTACACACTTCGTAACAAATTATTTTTTTCTAAATTAGTGGCAATCCTGCCATTTTTCTAAGCTTATTACATTTCTCGATCTGCTTGACCGTTAAGCCAAGCTCTTTTATATATTTTTGGATTGTATCTTCTTTTGTTGCATGGATAAGTATATGAACTGCTTCTGTAACAAGAATTAAGTTGCTATAACTGTCTGTACCGCCTTGTTCAAGCGGTATCTTGTGATGGCAATGTATATCGTTTGGTGTAAGTTTTACACTTGTTACCCCACATCTGCCATATTGAGCTGCAAAGAGCGAGATTCTGTTGTCTGCAAACTCTATACTCTTATCAAGTACAGGATGTCTCATCAACCAAACAAGTGTATCTACATCAATTTGCAGATTTTTATGAATAAAAGCTCTACCCTTTACAGTGTATTTATTTACAACCTTTTTCTTGTGTTTTGCGTCCTTTGTCCTAATATATCCAACTGGAATTAGCGGATGTCCATTAAGGAAGCGAAGCTGTTTACTTTTTCCATATTTTTCTTTGATAAATCCTTTGTTTAGCGTTCCACTGGTTTTAATATCAAGTCTGTTGTTCATCTGCTTTTTAATGTGAAAGGCTATTTTAGCAAAGTCCAAACTTACATTTGTTGCTATTTGGTAGTAATTATGCAAGCCTGAAACAGTGGCATTATACTTGGCTATTGCTTTGTACTGTTCCTTTTCGTTTGCAGGTCTTTTTATATCCGCAACACATTTAGAAATATTTTCTTTTGCATTTTTCAGTGCCTTATCACTTATATGCGACTGTACAACAAACTTTTTGCCTTTTGGTTTAACCTTCAGCTTGAAACCTAAGAACTCCGAATACTTTTGTTTTAGATTTGTTATTTTAGATTTTTCTTCACTTACATTTAGTTTTAATCTGTCTTGCAACCATTTTGTAACTGCCTGATAGGTTCTTTTTGCATCGTAGTAATTACGGCAAAATATCTTAAAATCATCAGCATACCTTACAATGTATATTTCTTTTAGGTTGCTTGTTCTTAAAGCTCTGTAGGTATGGCTTTTTATCTCTGTTCCTTGACTGTTCGTTCTCTGTTTATATGGATAATGCGTGGGCATTGTCAGCCATTGAGAAGAAACCCACCAATCTAATTCGTTCAAGACTACATTAGATAGTAGCGGTGATAATATACCGCCTTGTGGTGTTCCCTTTGTTGGTGTAATTACCTTTTTATCGGGCATAACTATGTCTGCTTTCAGCATTTCCTTAATGATACAAAGTAGCTTTTTGTCTTGGATACCCAAATTCCAAAGCTGCCTTATGAGCTTTGCATGATATACATTGTCGAAAAATCCTTGTATATCAATATCGACTACATAGTGTAAGTGCTGTATCTGCATTAGTCTTGCACATTCTGCAATAGCGTGTTCCGTACTCCTGTTAGGTCGAAACCCATAGGAACTGTCATGAAACTTGGCTTCACATATCGGCTCTAATATTTGCAAGATACATTGTTGTACAATTCTATCTACAATAGTTGGTATTCCTAAAGGTCTAATTTTCCCATTAGGCTTTCGCATTTCCACTCTCTTTACAGGGCGTGGCTTATACCAATGAAACTGTTTTTGTATGAGAGAAATGTATTCTTCTTCATTTAGCCTTGATAGATGTTTTATTGTTCTGCCATCTACCCCAGCCGTATGACTTCCTTTGTTCCCTTTTATACTACGATAGGCAAGTTTAATATTTTCTCTTGAAGTTATCAACTCCATTAAATTTGAAAATACTTTATTATTACCGCTATCTTCATATAAATCATCAAGGACTTTTTGCAAGTCATAGTATTCCGTATAACGGATTTTGTTTTGTTTCAGTGTTTGTTTCGAAGTGGACACAGTCACCATCTCCTTTCGGATTTGATTTTCTTTGTCATACTCGAAGCTGTGTTTGTCTTAATTTCAGTTCTTGTACTTTCCTGTGACTGGTGGCTATCCCTCCACGAACTTATTATTTTCGCTTCATAGGTACTGTGCCACCACTTTCACCGAGATAAAGAATGGTTATATGCTGTTTTTTACAGTCATTTTCCCATTCAACACTTCATTAGCATTAGACTGCTTCCATGCTCTTGGCTTACCACGTTCCGACAATCTTATCTTTGAATACGTTTAGGTTCTTCCTCTAAGCCTGTGTTTAGTTTTCACCATATCGCCTGTAACGATATATGGATTTTCATAACAACCATTCTTACTCATCCACAAACACCCCATCTTTGATGGGAATTGCCGTTAGGCAAATTCAAACGTTTAGACTTGTACATTCGGAAGTACGTCAGTGCTTTGGTATACACATTCTCACCATGCGTATTCGACACCCGACATATAGGTAGCACCGTCCACCTCTGAACAGCTTTCGTGTCTGATGTTAATATCAGTCTTACGGCTACTCTCTGCCGACTTCACCGAGCTTTTGACAATGAAATAGTCTAATATTCATTGCCAATCGGAGTATCAGTGTAGGCATTTCAGGGCGTTACCCCGTCATTCTACCTATCAGATTGCCAGTTCTCCTAAGTTTTGAACTTTCAGTCCTTCGACTTAGTGCATAAGCTTTTCACTTATGAACGTGTCGCACGGTTATCATTACCATAACCTTCCATTAAGTTAATAACTCCCCATGCTCCTAAACCTGCACCAATTGCAGTTACAAGTGTCTTTAAAACTCCAACTCCAGCTGTAAAAAATTCCATATTATTCCTCCTCGTTTTCTTTCTTATTTTCTATTTTATTTAGTGATTTAACTATAAAGTTCTTGTAGACCTTATCTCCTTTTTTGTTTTCTTTGAAATATCCAAAGACATGGATTAGATCTCCTTTTTCAAATTCTTTTGCAATTTCTACCTTTTCTCCATATACTGAGCAATTTGTATATTCTTTGCCCTTTCCATAATTTTTAACAAGAGCAAAATTTGCTACTTGAACACTTTCTCCATCTTTTTCAAATTCTGAAAATTTAGCTTCCTTAACTAAATTTGCATTAATATTTATCATTTCTCTATCCATTAATTTCTTCTCCTTAATCTAAAAATTTCAATTAAAAAAGCGACTGAAATTATATTTCAATCGCTAAATGTCTTATATATTAAATTATTTTAAGTGGGACTTCTTATCCTTACCATTTTAACCTCCTAATTTTGAGTATAAAAAAAGACGATAGAGTTTTTAATTTCTATCGCCTAAGATATTCATCATTTAATGTTTTAATATTTTTCTAATTTAATAAGTTTTTATATCCTTACCACAAGACCATATTTTAGTTTCAGCAACTCTGAATCTTAATATGATCACTTATTATACTTGTTAATTCTATATCTAAAATCTAATACAGATATATAATCATTTATCCTAATTATCTAATTTTAGATTTCCCATTTTCTTTGAATTCAATGCAAAAGACATTATAAATATTACCAAATATATTAGACAAAGTACAATATTTCCTCCTGACTTAGAAAATCCAAGCCTATTTAATGCAAATATTTCTATTGATACTAGCATTATAGACCCAATCAAGCCTAAAACCATCCACAAATCACCTTTCTCTAAATCAATAAAGTACATGGCTAAGTAGAAGATTGATACTAATTGCAAAATAAGACCTAATAGAACATTTAACAAAGATATTAAGTCTGAAGCTCCATAATCAAAATAATGCTTACCTAGATAAATTGATATATAATTCAAAATAATCAACATCAATATAGAAAAGAGAATAATAACTACTTGACTTATATATTTTGATAGTATTATATTTTTACTTTTTATTGGTAGCATGAATTCATATTTATACAATTTTAAATCATAATCTTTTCTTTGAGATAAAAGGATCAACAAACTGTTAGCGAAGATTACTACTGCAAAATACGCAAAAACAACCATTTGTATGTCAGCAAATAAATTTATTAGAATCCATGCTAAAATTAAAAATGCATTCATTATAAAAATGTTTTTAATGTTTTTATAATATATTTCTAACAATAAACCTTTCATATATTAGTCCTCCTTCCATGTTAATATTAATAACATTTCATCAAAATTTGGTTTATTCACAACAAATTCTTTATACTTATTCTTTATCTTCGATATATCTTTTACTAAAATATCTACCCTTCCAAATTCCTTCCTGTATGAAATGATGTCCGTTTTTTCCACTTTTTCTAGTTCTGTATCAGTACAACGAAGTATCCCATAGTTATATAACAATTCATCCTTTTCTTCACTCAACACGACTTTACCATTATCCATAAAAACTATATAATCAGCTATTTTTTCCAAATCTGTTGTAATATGTGATGATATATATACCGAGTGTTCTGGGTTTTCTATAAATTCTAATAATATACATAAAATCTCATCTCTACTTACTGGGTCTAACCCTGAAGTAATTTCATCTAATATGAGAAGTTTTGTTTCATGAGACAATGCTATAGCCAACGATAACTTCTTTTTCATTCCAAATGAAAATTGCTTAGTTTTCTTGTCTATTGGCAAATTAAATCGATTCAAATAATTTTTAAAACTATCTTCTTCCCAATTACTATAATTAAATTTCATTACCTCATTTATCTCATTAGGTGTTAATAATAATGAATAGTTAGGGTCATCTAAAACAACACCTATGTGTTTTTTAATATCTATTTGATTACAATATTCAGTACCAAATATCTCTACTTTTCCCTCATCTTTTTGAAACATTCCAAGTATACAAGAAATAGTAGTACTTTTTCCTGCTCCATTTCTTCCTATGTTTCCTACAATAGATCCATAAGGTACTTCAATATTTATATTTTTCAAAGAAAAATTATTTGTTTTATTCTTTTTATTTAATCCAGATACCCTTAATGCTAAATTATTTTCATATGAATCCATCATTGCCCCTCCTCATATATCTTTTTTATTAAATCTATCAAGTCATCTATTGAAATAGAACTTGATTGTATGCTCTTGACAATTTTCTTTGCTAAATCTTCCACTTCTTTATATGTTTCTATTTTTTGTAATTCAATATTTCTTGCTGATATAAAACTGCCTTTGCCGTGAATAGTTTCAATAAATCCATCTTTTTGTAAATTTTCATAAGCCTTTTGAACTGTAATTACAGCTACCTTAAGATTTCTAGCTAATACTCTCATAGATGGTATAGAATCTCCAGTTTTCAAATCTTCATTCATAATTTGTTTTTTTATCTGATTTTCGATTTGTTCATAAATCGGTTCGCTAGAATCGGTATTTATTATAATATTGATATTGCACCTCCTATTCCAGAAGTGTACTTATGTGTACTTGTCGATTTAATAATACCACCAATAAAAATTTTTTTCAACCCCCTTAATTTCCTAATTTTGAGTATAAAAAAAGACGATAGAGTTTTTAATTTCTATCGTCTATTAATGCCTTATTTTTAGTCTTCTAAAATCGATACTTCAAGGTCTATCGCTTTAAATGTAACAGTTATTCCTACTTCTTCTTTTACTGTTTTTTCAAATAGCTCAGCTATATCATATGGGGACATATCATATATATCTTCATACCATTCATTACTTTCATCGTACATTGTCTCACATATTGCTTCAATATAATTTTTCTTATCCCTTGTGAGTTCTGTATCACTTTCTAAAATAAACTGCTCACCATTTATATTTAATATGATTAAAGATAATTTTCTATTTTCACACATTTTGCTTTCTCCATAAAATCAAATATTTAACCTATTTATTTTATAACTTGACTTTAACTTTACCTTATCTCTATTTCTTAGATACTGTTCCACATCAAACAAGTTCTTCTTATCATAATCTTCCAACAACTTGTAATTCTTATGCTTTGTAATATCAAATTTATCAGATAAGAAAGGTCTTACTCCTCTTAGCTGGTATATACACTTACCACCATCCATTACAGTTATTTCATCTTGGCTCATAAGTTCCTTCCCAGTCTTTTGGTAATTTAGACCAAAAGATTTTTGATTTGATCTTGTTTCTGATGTGTTATATAGGTCTATGGTTTCTTTTCCTAAGGTTTCTGATAATTCTTTTACTGTTGTTTTTTCTTTTCCTCCTAAAAAGAGTGTAGAGTCGCAGTTACCAACTATTGTATCTGCATGGTCTTTATAGATTGCTTTTAATTGAGATTGTGCTTGCAGTATTATGCTTGCTGATATTTCTCTTGAACGAATTGTCGCTATTAGTTTTTCAAATTTAGGAATTAATCCTATATTTGCAAACTCATCAAGTAGACACCTAACATGAACTGGAAGTCTTCCACCATACACATCATCTGCCTTATCACATAGTAGATTAAATAATTGGGAATACATTATTGAAACTACAAAATTAAATGTATCGTCAGTATCTGATATTATTACGAATAGAGCAGTTTTCCTATCTCCAATTTTATCAAGCTCTAGTTCATCTTCGCTCATTAACTCTCTAAGCTCTCTTATATCAAAAGGTGCAAGTCTAGCTCCACAAGAAATTAGAATTGACTTGGCAGTTTTTCCTATAACAACTTGTCAAGGACTTTCTAATCATTTTTATCGACTTTTTGATGTTTTTCTCTCTCCATTTCTCTAATCATTATGCGTTTTAATTTGTCTTGCATTGTTTCCGTTGCATTTTCATTAAAGTGAACAACAACCTCATAAGTTGCCTTTCCAATCTTCTTTATGGTCTTTATTCCTGTATTTTGTTCGTTTTTATTTTCGTGCATATTAGTTTCCCTCCTGTTAGTTGCAATCAAAAAAAGACGATAGAGTTTTATTTCTACCGCCTTTCACAAGTCTTGTAGCTATTCATTTAATAACGCTTTACCATTTACATATTAAATTTTCAAATCCTTATTGTTCAGCATTCCGCCAAACATCGTATGATACATATCCTTGGAAGATTCCTCTATCTTTGTAATACTTGATATTTTATTTCCTGCATCTTTTGATGATGCTCCGCAAAGATAAAAGGCTTCACTGTCTGTTCCATAGTCAATGGCAATATATCTATCGTGATACTTTTTACCTGCAATTTTCATCTTCAGATTGATATTAGGGTAATCTTTTCTAAAATCGTTTAGGATATTTTTTGTCAGCATATCCTTGTTTTTCACATTGTCGCTAAAGACTATAATTTCAACATTGTCTTTTGCAGCTCTTAATAATTCTAAGGTTTTCAAGCCTATATAGTTATCTATTACATAAATGCTTTTCTTTGCAGACTTATATATTTTTGTATAAGCAACATCTGCTTCAATCTTATCTCCATTCATTAAAAGGAAATGCTTGTATGTGTCCGGATCTATAAAATTATCCATAACCTTTTTCAAATCTTCTTTTGTAGCCATTTGCGACTTTATTTCAGCTATATCCTTTGTGTTTTGATTTGTCTGTACTGCTATTTGTACCAATTCTTTTGAGCTAATAAAATCTTGATTTTCGATTATAAAGTCTTTCATCTGCTTAAATGTTCTAATTAAGGCTCTACTTTGCCTAATCGCAAGTTCACCTCTTAATACCGTCATAAGCATATAAATACCTTGTTCTGTAAAGGCATTTGGTAAGTATCTTGAACCGCCCCAACTTGAGGTGAAGTTTTTGCACCTCAAGTTTTCAAATTCATTCTCGGTAAGTTGAAACATAAAATCTTCGCCTTCAAACTTCTCAATATTGTTTTTTACCTGTCTATTAAAGTTTTTTGTTTCATAACCATATATTTCAGCTAAATCTGCATCAAGCATTACTTTTTGCCCACGAATAAGATATATTTTTTCTTGTATAGTTTTATCATCTACAATAACTATCTCTTTATTTTCTTCTGCCATGAAATGCACCTCCAACATTATCTAAATTCTTTTATATTTTTCTACTCCACCTTCAGCTTTTCCGATGTGTTCCACATTTTTTACAAGTCTCTTATTTACATTTTCATAAAACCATCTGCCAATCAATGCCGGCGGTGTTGCGATTAACTCTCTCAAAACAAATTCTTTGCCTTTCGGTAAAGAGCTAATTTTGTTTAATAAGGTAGTATATAGGTCAGCATAGCTTGTATTTTCTTGTAAACTACTACACTTACAATATTCAGTAACGCTTGGGAAACCTCCCTCTATTGCTTTTTTAGTTAAAATTTCAAGTTCTTCATCGGTTACAGTAAATTGAATTCGCATTTATATATCCTCTCCTTATAACTGAGTTTATTACCATATCATTATCATTTTATCATAAATACGATATTTTTTCCATACCACAAATTTAAGCCCTTATACGATGTTTTTACAATTAGCCATAATCTGATACCTATTTTATTATTAACACTCTTAAAAAGCCTTTCCACCGTCTTATACGAGGTCTACAAGTGTTCACCCTTGTCATAATCTTCAAAGGTATATACTTTTGATTTACTGTTTTCCTTTAATTTCCCTTTGTCCTGTTCATACCAATGAACCAAGGTCGCATAATGGTCTTTGTAGTTTCTTCCTGTACTTTGCATATAGGTTGACAGCTTCTCTATCATTTTATCCCTATGACATTGCATTTTATCCTTTAATTTTCCATATTCTTCATCAGTTAAGGAAACATTTTTATATTCTCTATAAAGGGAGGGGGATATTTTTTCTTTCTCCCCCTCTTTTTCTAACTCTATATCTATATCTATCTCTTTCTCTATCTCTATCTCTCCGTTGCAGTTTTGTTGCAAAAGGTTGCAAGGTGTTGCACCAGTGTTGCATTGCAACGCTTTTTGTCCTCTTGATTTCCTCGAACGCCTTGTAGACGCTGTTTCTGAACCTATAAGACTTGGGATTTCTGTTAAAAAATACTCGTCATTTTCTGTGATTATCTCCATCAATCCTTGTGCTACAAGATAATTTACTGTAACCATTACATCATCTTCCGTTTCATCAATCGTTAATGCAAGCTCCTTGATAAAGTCTGTTTCTACTCCGTCATAATACAGCTTCCCACTATCTTTTAAGCTAAGCAAAAGCAATTTGAGGTAAATGATTGTATAGGTATCTCCTCCTGATATTTTTCTTAGCCTTTTGATTCTCTTATCTGTAAAAAAATCTTCTTTCAATTTTAACCAATAGTATCTTCTGTTGTCTGCCATTTTTATCTTTCCTCCCCTTTATTTTTATAATTTTCTTTAGCCTTTTCCTTGGCTTTTTGTTTGTACTGCCCCTTTATTTCCTCTTGCTCTTGGAATTTTTTCAGTTGTGCAATCACACTTGGTTTATCTCCTCTCTTAATTGCCTTGTCTATCTCTATGCTTAGGTCTATTCCATACTCTTCATTGACAATCTTTACTGCATATTTGATATGGTCTATCTGCTTAAATTCGTCTTGAACTTTAGCTTTATCTTTGGTTAGCTCTTGTATCTGATTTTCAAGGCTTGATATTTCTTTCTGCCAATCACTCGACTTTATAGCTGATGTTCCAGTAAATTTTTCTATGATCTTTCTTGCTCTTTGGTATCTGTCTATTTCTTTTTTATGGGAATTGTAAAAACTGTCTTTGAATAGTGTCTTGCTTTTGTATTCCTGATAGACTTCTTTGTTTTCTCTGATAGCGTCTATGCAGCTTACACATTGATTTAGGTCTTTTATTCTTTGTGTTTTATCTTGAATATCACCACTTATCTTTTTACTTTGCTTTGCCAGTTCAAAGACTTTTCCTTGTAGGTCTGCTATGGTTTGAAGATGATTATCTTTCAAATAGTAGATTGCTTTTACAAATCTCTTTAGGTCTGCATTTCCCTTTTTTATCTGTCCGTAGTAGGATAAATTTTTTGTTTTTTCTCCCTGTATCTCGTTGTAGATAGAAATATACTCATAGAGGTTAAAGAGTTCCGCTTTGTTCTCCAGTTCATCTTTCTTGGTCTGTTTATACTCATCGTATTTTGCTTGCAGATTTCCAAGTAAAGAGTCTATCCAAGAGGTGATTTCTTTTATCTTGTTCTTGATGGCTTTTACTAAAGAGTTATGCTTTTTGATTTCTCTATTGATATTTCCTTTGTCGGTTTCGATTCCTTTTTTCTCTAAGGCACTGGCACTTGCTCCCATGTGAATGGTTGGGATTTCTTCTATCCCTTGTCTTTTGTAGGAACGATGATCCACTCTCTTTTCCTGATGATTTTTTTCTAAATACTGATTACAAAGGCTTGCAAAATTCTTTCTCCATTTCTCTGCGTTGCCTTTATCGTTCCAGTCTGTCAGCTCTACTTTTCTTGTTTTGTAATTACCACTTTTTAGTTTTATCTTTTCTCTCTTTTCATCAAGAACATATTCTTTTTTGCTTTTTGCCAGCCACTCTCCTTTTTTATTAATCGGTCTAAGAGTAGTCATAATATGTGCATGGATATTGTTATTTTCTTCATCACTTTCATCATGAATTGCAAGGTCTGCTATCATTCCTTTTGATACAAAATGTTCTTGTATGAAGTCGGTAATGAGTTTCTTGTTTTCTTCAAAGGATAATTCTTTTGGTAGAGCAATGATAAAATTTCTTGCAAGCTGTGCATTGCTTGCTTTCTCATTTAGTTCAACGCTGTTCCATAATGTAGTTCTATCTTTTAATGCTATGGGAACATTCTCCGGCAAGAAGATTTCTGAATGTAAAAGTCCCTTTTTATTATGGTAATCGTGAACTTCTCCGTCCCATTCATTTTTGATTTTCTCACAAGAGATATATGCTGCACTTGCAACTGCCGATTTACTTTTTCCTCTGCTTATCATGGAAATATTAAAGTGAAATGTTTCTGCCACTTTTAAGCTCCTTTCATTTTTTTGTTTGTTTTCAGGTAAAGGAAAAAGCAGACAGGTTATTTTTTGTATCTTTTCCTATCTACTTTATCCGTATGTTTTTATTAAGTTTTGGATTTTTAAAGACTTGCTAAAATCCCTTAGTTTTTCTAAGGGCGCAATTATACACCCTAAAGGGTGCTTTGCGTTCTGCGAAGCTTTTTGCCCTTGCAGGGAGCTTCTGAAAAAACTATGGTTTTTTATTTTATCTACTCTATCTCTGTTTCATCTTCCATATCTTTCCCATTTATCATTTCTTCATAGGCTTGTCTGTATTCTTTTGTGTGAGTAGCAACTTTAAGTAATTCTTCTATCTCATCGTTAGTAAACATGATAGGATTTTTAATGACTCTTTCTACTATCAAGCCTCTTTGTATGAGCCTATGATTTCTTCTTTTTCGTTCCTTTTCGTTTGCAAGTTTTTCTAATTTCTTGCCTTGATTTTGTAATTGTTTCAGCTTCACATCGCACTTTTCTCTTTCTTGCTGAAGTTCAGAAATTTGTTCCTGTACTTCCTGTAATGTGTTTTCTTTCTTCATTTTTCATTCCTCCGTTTTGGTATCTGCTTGTTTCCATAAAGAAAGGTTAAGCACCTTTTTTTGACACTTAACCTTTCCAAGTTTTTAGATTTTATCTTCTAAAATCTTTCTCAGTTTTTCTAAAATCCTATCCCTCCTCCCACTGATTGCTTGATGTGTAACTTTCTCTCTTCTGCTGATTGACCTTAGACTTTCTTCTTTGTAGAAGATGGCTTCCATCAACTCTCGTTCTTCTTTTGAAAGAGTATTTAATGCTCTATGAAGTTCTTCAATTCGCATTTTTACTTCTACAATTTTTTCTAAGTCTATCTTTTCATCTATGATGTTATCTACAAAGTGTCCATCATGATCCAGTGCCGAAAATGGTATTACATTATGCTTCCAATCTTTTCTTTGGAGATACTTTTCATGCTCTGTTATCTTCCAATAGGCTTTGTAGACTTCTTCACTTACAGGTACGGCTTTGCCTTTTACATAAAGGTAATATTCTTTCTTTGCCACTTAGTCATCCTCCTTTTTAAGTTCTCTGTTTTGGTTTTGAGAATAAAAAAGGAGGACTTCTACACTTTGACGTAAAAAGTCCTCTCGGCTTAAAAACTAATGTTTTATATAATTTTCTATTTTGTTGTTTCTGGTAAAGTATTATTGCTATGTGTAAGCAATTCCAAGAATAAAAAAGGATAATTATATCGTTCTGTGAAAACCGAAACTATAAGTTTTGACATAATTATCCCTCCATTATTTTCCCTCCTAAGTAAATTTATTATTAAATCACTCCTGCTTTTTCAAAATGCTTTTTGAGTATCTTTGTTGCAACGAATGCTCCTATGCAAGCAAGAACAAAAGTTATCAAGCCAAATCCTACTGCCCACGAAACTTTGAAATAAGATAATGCTTCATTTATTTGTGCTTCGCTCATTTTCCATTTTGATGCTCTTTCCACAAAAGAAGCTGTCCCGAATAAAATCACAGGAATTACTGTTCCTAAAAAATCTGCTAATGCAAATATCCCATATCCAATAATCATTCGTCCCTTGCTCTCATAATTTCCTATAATCAAATCACATATAATTCCACCGATTACAGCAAAGACTGCATGAGGCAAATGTCCTCCTGACAATGCAATTAAACCAAGAAGCGTTCCTGATATTGTAAATACGCCCTTCTTTTTAACTTTCAAAGCCATAAGTATATAAACGGTAGCAGCTACCATAAAGCTAACTCCTGAAGCAATAAATCCTCCAATCACTGTTGTTGCCATAGCAAATGCAACCACCATGTATATGACAATTCCAATTGCATTAAAGATTCCGATTGTAATAAAATCACGACCATTTAATTTGTTTTTCATAAAAGTCCTCCTAATAAATTTTCTGTATTACTATCACAAGAGCAATCATCAAAGCTCCTAATAGTCCAATCAACAAATCCGCCCATCTAAACCTCAATTTTGTCAATGTAACCCTGTTCTCATCACTATCAAGTCCTCTAATGAGTGCTGAAGCTGACAGTTCATCTGAAATCTTAATCATCCTCATTAAAAGTGGAACAAGCGTATATTCAATATATTTAAATGGATGTAGCAACGGGAAAAATCTACTTGTTACGATTCCTCGAATCTTCATATTCTCTTTTAATGCCTTGAGTTCTATTCTTATAGTTGGTACAAACCTAAGCAAAACACTAAAAGGTATACCAATGCTTCTTGGTACTTTCATTCTATTTAATGCTTCAAGCATTTCACTTACACTTGTAGTCTTTGTTATATATCCACCAAACATAGCAATTAAGGTCATCCTTGATGCAAAGTAAATAAACATATATATTGCAAATACGATACTTGCTTCACGAAACTTTCCAAGCCCTAACTCTATGCAGTATAAAAGCACAAAAAACAAAATAAAGCGTAATGCTCTTTTCCACATACTACTGTATACATACAGAAAAAAGGCAAAGACAATCAGTCCGAAAAGTAGGATTGTATCGCTTATAAAAAAGCTGGTAAAGGAGGCAATTGGAAGTAGAATAAGTTTTATTCTCGGATCGACTGTTTTTCTATCTATCAAGTTCTCTACCTCCTCTCATCTTGTCTAATATGAGAAATTTGTTACTTTCACTCATATCTAAAACAGTTTCTATTTTTCCATCTCCCATTACCCACAGATCGCTTACTGTGTTTGCTAAAAACTCAAAATCATGACTTATTACCAAGACTGTTGTCCCATTTTTTAATTGTTCTTCAATCAATTTTGCCACCGAAAGCATTGAGTCTTTATCACAACCTGATGTTGGTTCATCATAGATAAAAACTTTTGCCTGTTTCATCATTCCACAAGCTATTGTCAGTCTTTGTTTTTCTCCTCTTGATAAAGCAAACGGATGCTTATCAATGTATTTGTCTAAGCCAAGTACACTCAAAATAGACTTTGCCTTTTGAGTATTTTCTTTTTTATCTTTACTTGAAATACCAAGTAGCATTTCATCAAGTACACTTTCCGAAAACAACTGATAGTCTGAATCTTGAAAGACAAAATATGACATATCCATTAAATCTTTATGATTAAGCGACTTATCTTTTCCAGCCCATATTGTTCCCTCTTTTATCTTCTCAAGTCCTGAAATCACTCTTGCAAAGGTGGTTTTCCCGGTACCATTTAAGCCTATAAGACCAATGGCTTTTCCACACTCCATATTGAAATCAAGATGATTTAAAATGTACTGTTTTTGCTTCTTTCCATCCTTAGCTACATTCGGATAGCAAAATCTCAAGCCTTTTCCGTTTATACTTTCATCATTTAATTGATATGAGTCTTTCTTCTCACTTATCCTATATTCTTCTAATTCAAGAGTTCTTAGTCCATTCTCATCCCAAAACTCCCCTTCAAGATGAATAACTTCTTCCCGACTCAAGTCCAGTGCAATTTCTCCATCTTTCACCAAAAGAAAACGGTCAAATAAAGATTTTACATAGTACAAACGATGTTCAATTAGAACAACTGTTGTTCCTTTTTTCTTTAATTTTTCCAAAATTAAAAATAGGTCAAATGTTGCTTTCATATCCAAATTTGCTGAAGGTTCATCTAAAATTAAAACTTTCGGATTCATCGCATAGATACTTGCAATAGCTATCTTTTGTTTCTGTCCGCTTGATAATTCAAAAACAGATTTTCCTTTCAGTTCCTCAATATCCAGTTCTGCATATACTTCTTCTACTCTCTGTTTTATTTCATCTCTTGATTTGCAAATGGTTTGAAGCCCAAAAGCTATTTCTTCATCTGTCGTTGTCGTAAAAAATTGACTTCTTGGATCTTGAAATACAGTCCCTACAATATGCCCTATTTCATGAAGCGATAATTTGCTTATATCTTTTCCGGACGCAAAGGCTTCCCCTTTCATTTTGCCTTTGTAATAATGTGGAATAAGACCATTCATCACACTTCCAAGAGTACTTTTACCACTTCCACTTTTCCCTGAAATTAAAACAAATTCACCTTTTCTAATTTCAAGATTGACATTTTTTAAAGCAGTTCGTCCATCTTCCCATTCATAATAAACATTTTTTAACAAAATCATGATTATACCTCGTACTGAGCTTTCCATAATTTTGTGTAGTAACCATCTTTCTCAAGAAGTTCCCCATGCTTTCCTTTTTCAAGTAAATTTCCTTTTTGAAATACGAGAATTTGGTCAGCTTTTTGAATGGTTTTTAAATGATGAGCCACTACAAGTACAGTTCTATTCTTTGCAAGTTCTGTAATAGCATCTTGTATCAAAGATTCATTTACAGGATCAACATTACTTGTCATTTCATCAAGAATTAAAATAGGTGCATCCTTTAGAAAAGCTCTTGCAATAGATATTCTTTGTCTCTGTCCACCTGATAAAATCCCACCATTTTCTCCAATATCAGTTTCATAACCTTTTGGTAAACTCATAATGAAATCATGTATCCTCGCTTTCTTTGCAGCTTCAATGATTTCTTCTTTCGTTGCTCCTTTTTTACCTACCTTGATGTTTTCTTCAATGGTATTATCAAACAACTGAACATTTTGCATGACAATACTAATACGATCTAAAAGCTCATCATAAGGAATATCCCTTATATCAGTTCCTCCGAGGGTAATTTTTCCTTTATGCACATCATAAAATCTTAAAAGCAAGTTGGTTATAGTAGTCTTTCCACTACCTGATTCTCCAACTAAGGCTGTCATAGTTTTTTCAGCAATAGAAAAGCTCAATTTTTCCATTTTAAATTCATCTTTTTCATAGGAAAAATCTATGTTTTCAAAAGCTATATCATTATCCATCGGAACAATTCCATTCACTTTATCCGGGATTACATCTGCATATAAAATTCTTGAAAGTCTTTCGTAACTATCTACCGCCGAAACATAGTTCATATAGTGTTGTTCCATAGAAGCGAACGGCTTATAAAACTCTTTTGAAATTACTGCAAAGATAATAAAATTAAGTACATCAAGACTTCCCTTTATAACAAGTATTGCTCCTGCAATTAAAAGAACTAAATATCCAATATCCAGTAAAAACCCAAATATAGATAGCTGTTTTGCCTTGAATCTTGAAGCTACTTTGCTTGTTTCTCCAAACTTTTTTGTCTTGTTCATAAGCTCATTATCCAAGCTTTTATTGTTTGAAAAACTCTTTAGTACAGGTATTCCTCTAACATATTCAACAAATAAGCTAACCATATCAAGAAGTGCTGAATTATTCTGATTCTCTATTCTTTCAGATTGCTTAATTGTCAGATATAGAAAGACAAGTGCAATCGGAACAGATACAGCCATTAGAATAGCAAGTTTGAAATCAATACTTGCAAGACCGATAAATACGACTGCACCTATCA
The DNA here is from genome assembly GCF_900232945.1 of Urinicoccus timonensis. Taxonomy (GTDB): domain Bacteria; phylum Bacillota; class Clostridia; order Tissierellales; family Peptoniphilaceae; genus Urinicoccus; species Urinicoccus timonensis. The sequence continues at coordinate 140,312 of NZ_OCTU01000001.1, read as the reverse complement.
AAAAATCGCCAAACATTCTCGACCACATGTGTCCTACAACAAGAGACATATTATCAACATCTTTGTGTAAAATTGTATTGATCTCTCCCAGTCTTTCATTGGTATAAAATCCCAAACTGAATTTTTTCAATTTAATAATCATGCGTTCTCTGATTTGCTGAACAATATCAAAACCTGCACTATGCTTTTTCATATCTGCAACCATATTACAAATGCCTTTGAATACTACAAGTAACCCAATTGCAATAAAACCTTTATATAAACTTGCTAAACTCGTCCCATCAAATATCTGAAACAGTATAGAAAATACGATAACAATCATGGCTATGGAGCTTAGTCCATAAAGGGCAAAGAATACACTTGATATAATCAAATCTCTCTTGCCGGTTTTTGTAAGCAGCTTTAACATTTCTCTAAACATTTTCTGTTACCACCTCTTTCAAATTCCATCTATCTACCTTGTTCTGTGCTTCAACCATATCCTTATAGAACTCACATCTTTTCATCAACTCTTCATGGCTTCCTGCATCAAGAACAACACCCTTATCCATAACTATAATTTGGTCTGAATCTCTAATTGTGTTTAGATGATGAGCAATTGTAATAATGGTTTTATCCTTGCTTAAATCGTCAATTGCTTCGCCGATTAGTCTTTCATTTTCACTATCAACAGCTGCCATTGCTTCATCTAATATTAAAATCGGTGCATTTTTCAGTATCATTCTTGCTATAGAGATTCTTTGTTTTTCTCCACCGGATAACTTAACGCCCATTTCACCTACTCGTGTTTCATATCCATTTGGTAATGCCGAAATAAAATCATGGCATCTTGCTTTTTTAGCAGCTTCTATGACTTCTTCTTTTGTTGCATTTAGTTTTCCGATTGCTATATTTTCAAAAATGCTTAAATCAAAAAGGATAACCTCCTGTTGCACACTACCAATCAACATTGAGATATTTTCTTGCCTATAATCTTTTATGTCTTTTCCATTTATCAATATCTGTCCTTTGTCTGCATCCCAAAATCCCATAAGCAAATTAGATACCGTACTCTTTCCACAACCGCTTGCTCCTACAAAGGCGTTCAAACTATTTTTCTTAAAATTCAAATTGATATTTTTAAGCTCAAAGCTATCTTTTCCGTATGCAAAATTCACATCTTTAAATTCTATGTTTCCAAATTCTAAACCTTGTTCTGTCTTTTTGTTTGGAAGTGGAACTGTTAATACTTTCCCTATCGCCTTTAACGCTTCCTTAAACACAATAGAAAAATGTTGCAATGTAGCTGTCTTACTTATAGAAGCAGTAAAAGCAGACGATAAAATAATGGCAAGGATAAAATTAGGCGTTGTAATATTTCCATGATAAAGAAATATGCTTCCCAAAATCATGACAATAACCACTCCAATTTCCATAAATATGTCAATGAGTCCCATTGGAATTGTAACCATCCCCATGCTCTTTTTAACCCAGTAAATATATTCTCTTGCCGTTTTTAATGTTCTTTCACTAATTTCCTCTTCTTTAGCAAAAGCCTTAATCACAGAAATATTTTTTACATATTCCATTAGCTCTTCTCTCATTCTGTTTTCATGATTGAAGTAAATCGCAAAGTTTTTATCCATTGTTTTCTGTGAAAGAACTTTTACCAAATACATGAGTGGAACTCCGGCAATCATCCCAAGAGCAAGACGCCAATCCACAAAAATCATAGCTACAAAAATAATGGTAGGCAGAAGTGTAACTGACATTATTTCAGGGAGACCATGAGCAAGATATACTTCCACTTGTTCTACATCATGTTGGACAATGTTGGTAAGCTCTCCTGTATTATGTTCTTTAAAGAATCCCAAACTTAGTTTTTTCAGATGACCGATAATATCTAACCTAAGTTCTGTTAATTTTTCGTATGCTTTCTCATGGGCAACCTTTGTTGCAAAATAATAAAACACTCCTTTTAATACAAACGATATAAAGATTCCCAAAAATATATACTTTAAATTACCTTCGTTAATATTGTTTGTAATTAAAGAACTAATCAAAGATACGAGTAAGATTTGTGGTATCAAATCAAATACTATTTTTAAAGCAAGAAGTGAATTGGATAAACCGTTTTTCCCAATCACTTTTTTTCTTAATTCTTTTTCCGGCATGAACAACTCTCCTTTCAAAATTGAATAATATTGAATTTTAATTCAGTATTAAGGTTTAAAGTAAGACTTTGCTGATTACGCAAAGTCTATTTTATCCGATCACTATATTTTTTTAAATTACTGTATCAGCAAATCAAAAATTATAGCACAATCTTTTTCCATTTTCTAATCTTAGTTCTAAACGTTCCAAAAGGGGCAACCGTATTAACATGAATAAACTTATAAACTTCCCATGTCGCTGTTTTAGTAGCTTCATCAGCCCATTTTCTCATATGCGGTTGAAATAATTCTTCTTCACTTAGTGTATCAATCATTGTATAGATAGATATAATATTTTCTTTCAATCGTTTCTTTAATTCTTCTATCGATAAATGAGCATAAGTATCAGTAAACCACTGATATAATTCTCCAAGTTGATTCCATTTAAACATATCCGACGGTGTCTTTACTTCAAAACCGTTTTTCTCATCTTTTTCCCATTTCAAAACTAATGTTGTCCATCCGAGTTGATAAGCAAGATTTTCTGCTGGTGTTCTGTCAACTTCAGGGACTCTCTTATCTTTGAGAGATTCAGGAATAATATCAAATTCAGAAATATACTTTTCAAAACTTTTATTTATCTCAGATTTCAGTTCTTCTTTATCTTTATATATCTTCAAAATATCTCCTCCAAAAATTTAAATTTATCGCATTTAAATATCAAATCAACTTACAATGATTCCACTCCCTTGTAATAACACTTTGCAATAAGTTTTAGCATATCTTTTGCCCACTTTTCACTTTGATAATGCCTTGCTATTTCAAGAAGTCCCTCTGTAAAGTTACTGGCTAAAATATGGGCAAGCATTGGATCATATTCCTGTTTCGATTGTCTTTTTAAACTTACTTCAATATGAACCTGCATTTGCGATATGAGTTTTTGTTTTGCTTCTGTATGCTTTGTACCTGAGCTTTTATCCATTAAAATAATTAACTTCTTACGATCTTTTAAAAGTTCATGAATATAATTTTCTCCAACTTCATCAAACCTTTCAGAAGCAGAACCTTTTTCCAAAGATTCTTCCTCATTAAAAGCTGACTCGAAGTTTATATAAACAGAACTTACTACTGCATCAAACAAAACTGCCTTATTTTTGAAATAGGTATAAATTAGTGCCACAGGAATATCTGCTTCTTTTGCAATTTCTGTTAATTTGGCACCTCTATAATCCTTTTTATAAAATACTTTTTCTGCTGCTTCGAGTATTCTATTTCTAACTTCTTCTTTTAATACTTGTGCCATAGCACACCTCTTTCTATTCCAATACTGAATCTATATTTAATAATAAATTAAAATTCAATATTTGTCAAGATAGATTTAAATATTTGTTTTTATATACTCACTCACCGGTATCCCCACTCTTTTCAAAACCTTTATTTTCTCCTGTTTCTTCTGTTCTCTTCTTGCCTTATATTTATCTTCATACTCTTTCTGTTTTCCGCTTGCTTTTCGTTTCAGGTAATTTTGATGTAGCTTGTCTTTTCTTTTCTTTATTTTTCTTTCTTCTTCCTCAAGTTTTTGTTTTTCTTCATCACTTAACTCCGCCTGTGGCAGTTCATAATTACCTATGAAATTAAAGTAAATTTCTATCTTTTGCTTTGATGTCTGACTTCCTTTTCTATCTCTTTCATGTACGATAATCTTTTCTACAAACTCATTTATCATTGTAGTTGTAAGTTCATCAAAGTTTTCATAACGACTGATAAGAGATATAAATTTTCTTGCTCTGTCTGTTTCTTTTTCATATCTTGATACCTGCTGCTCTAAATCTTTGATCTCTTTGCTTAAAGTTATCTGCTCTGTTTCATATTGATTGTTTAGTATCTCATATCTGCTATTTGGTATTTTGTTAAGGATCATATCTTCGTAAATTCTGCACATAAGTCGTTCGAGTTCCCTAAGTCTGTTTTGGCTTTCCGTTAATCTTACCTTTTTCTTTTCTATCTCTATTTTTTCTTTTTCTTCCATTTCATTTTGAATGGAACAGATAAAGGCTTCATTATCTTCATCAAGGTATTTTTTAATATCTTTTAGTGTGTCTTGTATTAAATTTAAGACTACTTCCGCTTTTATTCTGTGTGCTGATGGACAAAGCATGCCACAAGGTGTTTTAGTATAGGCACTGCAAGTGTAATAGGGTATATTTTTGTAATTGCTTGTTCTATGAACATACATTTTACTTCCACAATCTGCACAATACATCAGTCCTGTGAGTGGGTGATATTCTCCCCAACCGTCAGGATACCTTTTTACATTTCCTCTTATCCTTTGCACATTGTCAAAGGTTTCTTGATCTATAATTGGCTCGTGTGTATTTTCAAAAATAAGCCAGTTATCCTCGGATACATATTTGCTTTTCTTGTCCTTGAAGTGTTTTCTTGTTTTGAAATTGACTGTATGTCCCAAGTATTCCTGTTTCTTTAAAATGCTTGCTATGGTTGAGCTGCACCAACGATAGGGATGTTCAAAGTTTTTGCTTTGATATAGTCCATAGCCTAATTTCTGTTGATGATAGGCTGGTATATCTACTTTTTCACTCTCCAATATCTTTGCTATTCGATACGGACCATTTCCTTGCATGGTCAGGTTAAATATTCGCCTTACTATCTCTGCTGCTTTTTCATCTACTATCCACTTGTTTTTATCTTTTTCATCTTTGATATAGCCATAAGGCGGTGTACTTGCAGTATGTTTCCCACTTTCGCCTTTTGACCTGAAAGTCGATTGGATTTTTCTTGATGTATCTCTTGCATACCATTCGTTCATGATATTTCTAAAAGGGGTAAAATCATCTTCTCTGTAAAAACTATCTACATTGTCATTGATAGCGATTAGTCTTACGCCCTTTTGTCTTAGTATCTCCATACATTGACCGACTTTGAGATAATCTCTGCCAAGTCTGCTCATATCTTTTACAATGATACAACCAATATTTCCTTGATTGACTCCGTTCATCATTGCCATAAATCCCGGTCTGTCAAACTGCGTTCCACTGATTCCATCATCTGTAAAGTGAATGATGTTTGACAAATTATTTTTGCTTGCGTATTCTTCCAATATTTTTTTCTGATTGATGATAGAGTTACTCTCTCCTTGCAGTTCATCATCACGACTTAATCTCTCATAGAGTGCTGTTATCTTTTCAAAATTCCTCATTTTTACCCCCTTTCTCTTAATTTTTCAATAAAAAAAGAATTAAGAAGTACATATTTCACTAAAATAGTGATTAAGTGTTCTCCTTAATTCTATTACTCCTGCTGCCAGCTTATATTTCTTATATTGCTTAACTGCAAAATGACTTGGGTCTTTCTTTTCAAGAGCTTCAAAGAGCCTATCAATTGGGTTCATATAGGTTTCGTCATCTTCTCTAACCTCACTTGCGTCAATCATATCTAAAAGCGTCTTAAAGTTCTTTTCTTCTTCTGGTGCTTCATAATAGATATAACCGATAAGGGCGGTGTAATATAACTTTTCAGCCTTTACCCAGAAATCTTCTCCTGCTTTTTCTCCATCTCCCTTGGTGTTGGCAATAATTGTTTGAACAAGCTTTAAAATATCTTTTTCACTTCTCAAATATGCAAAGGGATTGTATTTCATAGACTTTTTAAAGTTTATTGTGTTTAAAATCTTTATGTCATATCCATTTTCATAAAGCATTTTCCCGCACTCTAACACAAGCGTACCTTTAGGGTCTGTTACTACATAGGAAGAATGCATTTGCATTAGATTTGGCTTTACATAAAATCTTGTCTTACCTGATCCAGAACCACCTATTACTAATACATTTTTATTTCTAGCATATTTAGGGTTTTTAGGTCTTGAGTTCATTGTAAGTCTTTCGGTATTAGTTATTAATACATTGTTTTCAAACTTAGGGTCAATGTATGGAGCAATATCCTTACTTTCTCCCCATCTTGCAGATCCATACTCTTTACCTTGCCTATATTTCTTTTTGTTTTTACCTTTGCTATAAACAATTAGCTTAACAGTAGCAGCAACTGAAATACCTACTAACAAGTCCCTTAGATTAATACTTGGTATATAAGATAAAGTTCCTATATCAGAAATTCCCACCATTATTCTATCAATAATATCTCCTCCTACATAAGAATTGATGTGCTTAGAAAAGATATTTCCAATGTAGAAGAATGATAGATAGGGAATGTTTGATAACATAAATTTCTTTGGGTTGTCTATTTTAATTAAGTTTTTAATATCAGAAAGAATGGCTTCCAATATCTTATTCATCGTAGAAACCTTCACTATCTAATAAAATTAGTAGGTAGTGTCTTCCCTTTGGTGTTATAAATGTTTGTATTCCTACAAGTGTACCTAGTGGATCAACCCATTCTTTTACTTCAAAATATCCCTTGTTCTTATCTGCATAAGGTAAGAGTTTCTTTTTCTTATCTCTGTAAATTAATCCCTTATCCATTAGAAAACTTATAAACTGATTTTGTGGTATTCCTAACTCCTTGGCAGTATTTCTAAAGTTTGTAAGTAGGTTATAATCTACAAATTTGTCATAATAGTCTGCCTTTGGTCTTAATACTTCAATTTCTTCTTCTCTTTCGGCAATAATTCTATTAGCTACTAAAATTGCATCTGCAAGTAGCTCTTCGTTAGTTTTCTTTTCTTGCCCTGCTATATATCCTCCATTTTTTCTAATACTTGGTAAGACTTCTCTTGTTACCCAAGCTTTGAATATTTTTGCTTGTGGTAGTTTTGATGAAAGGATAAGTGAATATAGTCCTGACTCATTAATAATTGAAATATTCTGTATTCCTCCAGGGGTGTTCCATTTCGTTACACCCTTATCTTCCTCGTCTACATGGTCATAAACAGCTTTTCTTGGATTAACATATCCTAACATAGTTGCTACTTCATTTGCTATAAAGAAAAACTCACCATATTTTTCTATAACAGTGAGTTTCCCAAAATTCTTATTTTCAAATGTTTTTAAATTACTTATCATAAGCTTTGCTCCTTATGTTTATTTTTAACTTTATCTTTACTAATGGTGTCCTTAGCCATATCTTTAAACTTATTTATAGTCTTCGTTATTGAATCTTTTCTATCGGCCTTTCTTTCAGAAGCCTTAACTGCTTTTTTAAAGGCGTGTTCCATTACCTTTATATCCTTAGATTGAAAAAACACAGAGTGGTTACCAGTTTCCTTATCTTTCATAACAGAAAACTTCACTCCGTGTTTATTTAAAATTTTCTTTAGTTCTTTTAACTCAGGATCTTTTAGATTAATTTCTTCTAACTGTCCCTTTTTAACCATATCCTTTAGTTTTACTTCTTCTCCATTATTTTTTATTACATTTTTCAAACCACCTTGTTCCTCTATTTGCTTGTGTACTTTCTTTAAGGCATCAAGAATTGCTTTACTTGTTGCTTTGGCAAGTCTTACTTCAAGATTAAGACTTGACCTTGATACTTCTTCATTAATCATCTATTCCACCTCCATATAAAAGTAACTCTTTGTATTTTCTTAACTTCTCTTGATGGATTTTTCTTCTAAAATCTTCTCCCGTAACTTTAACTGGTATTGTCATTTCAAGTATTCTTGAATATATTCTCTGATACTCAAGGTCAATATTAGGGTTTTGAATAATTTCCAATGATAAGTTTGTAGTAAAAATTGTAGGCTTACCCTTTAAGTATCTTGAGTTTATAATGTTATATACTTGTTCTCTTGCATAAGATGTATCTCTTTCAATTCCAAGGTCATCTAAGATTAACAAAGGAATATTAGAGAGGTTATTAATAATTTCATTTGAATCTAGCTTAAATGCTGATTTCTGTATTTGATTTATAACCTGAGATAAATTCATAATCTTAACTTTAACTTGTTTTCTTGCAATTAATTCATTTGCAATAGAACAAGCAAGATAAGTCTTTCCACTGCCAACATCTCCATAAAATAAAAGTCCAACATTGTCTTCCTTCATTTGTTCAAAACTTTTAGCATAATTGTAAGCAACCTTGTAAGCTTGAACTTTTTCATTTAAGAATCTCTCAAAAGTATATTGGTGTTGGTTTGGCGATGAAAAACAATCTCTTTTTAGCGATGATATTCTCGTTAATATTTCTCTTTCTGCATTTTCCTTATCTCTTTTTATTTCACATTCACATTTAATTCTGGGAATAAACTTTGTAAATCCAAGGTCAACTAATTCTCCATCGACTCTTTTACCACATACCTTGCAATAGATATGTCCATTTCTTTCAATATCATTTTCTCTTAATACAAAATCTTTTAATCTTTTCATAAACTCTCTCCTATATCGTAATTCATTTTCCTTGTTGTATTATCATTAATGTTTTTTGCCTGATCATTAAGATACCAATTGATTATCGTTGCCTTGTGGTCTTGATATTCTCTGTTATTTGCTTTCATATATGACGACAACCTATCAATGTATTCATTAATTCTACTTCCTAACTCATTTGTTAAGTCCTTGTATTCTTCATCAGTCAAAAATATGTTTTTATATATTCCATAAGGCTTTTGCCCTTTACTAAAATTATTCTTTCTTAACTCATTATTACTAATATTGTTATAGTTACCTTCCGATTTTCGAAAATCTTGACTTTCGATATTCGAATCTCTTGAATTTCGATTATCGAACTTCTGGAATTTTGTTTTTCGAACTTCTTGATTTTTTAATTCCATATTATTAAATATGCTCATAAAGTCTTTAACATAAATTCTGTTAGGCTTTCCCAGTCCTTGTCTTTTCTTCTCAATCAGTCCTATTCCTGACTTAATATCAAGTTCGGCTATTAATTTATTTGCTTTTTCACTTGCACAATTAAATTGATCTTTTATACTTTCAATTGTGTAATAAATAAAGACTTTTCCATCTTCATCTATCCAGCCATTTTTATATGAAAGACCCATTCGATTAAGCATATATGAATACAAAACTTTAGCTTCAATAGAAATGCTCTCAAAAACTTCATCTTCCATTAATACCATAGGTAACCTAATGAAGTTATACATTTCAGATTGCCTATTATAAAAATAATCAAAATTCATTCCTACCTCCTTTCTTTGAAATAAAAAAGACGACAGAATTATTACTTTCTATCGTCTGAGATTTACATATTAAATTTTTATCACAAAATAAGACTCTTTAAAGAATCCTTAGTTTTATTGGTATGCTATTTACAATACCCATTATTAAAATGGATACTCTAAGCAGCACACCAACTATTTATTTTTTGAGTTTTAAACTTTGGTAGAAGTCTTGAACTCCTTACATTTACATAACTATTTGCCTCTATCACTATTATGACACGAAACCCGGAGCCCCCATCTACCACACCAATATTTTAATGTCCATTACATCCACCAAGGCCCTGGTCTGTTTGGATGCCCTGGTCCCAGAAGATAGGAACAGAGTTGAGGATCGAATCCTGGCCAGTGGCTTGGACCTGGTGGACCTAACCCTGGACCAAATTAGCCAATGTGCTGGAAATGCCTTGGAAGTGGAAGGCCAAAATGGCAAAAGATTTTTAGTCTGCTCCCAAAGAGCCTACCAAAGCCTAAGACCCGACCAGGTCCAGGCCCTGGAAGAAGATCTGGAACTTTTAATTGTCCATATCCCCACTATTGAATACTACGGCGGCGGGTCTGCCCGTTGCATGTTGGGGGAAATTTTTAGATAGAAATTTAGTTTTATACAAAAGGACCCGTTAGGACTAAGAATGTCCTAACAGGTCCTTTTGTATAAAGCGCTTACTATATTTATAGTCTATTATTAACAAGATTCCCTTATTGTCAGGCTTTTTGCGGTTTCTATTTTAGCTCTTATTTTAATTTGTACTTATTGAGCTTATATTGTAACAGAGAAGGAGATATTTTAAGTAAATTTGCTGCACTTGCTAAATTGTCGGTATTAGAAATTGCTTCTTGTATAATATATTTCTCATAGTTATCAACCAAAGCTTTTAAAGAATATTTATGAAGATTCTCCATTACATTAAAATCTAACATATTACTTTTTCTGGATTCTTTTTGCTCTCCTGTATACAGATAGTTGGGCAGGTCATTTACCTGTATTAAGTCATGATCAATAAAATTAAAAATATACTCTATGACATTTTGCAATTCTCGAACATTTCCATTCCAAGGATGATCTAAAAAGATTTGTCGTGCTAAATCAGACAGGCCCCTTACATCTTTCGAAAAAGTTTCATTATATTGTTGTATAAAGTGATTCGTTAAATATATAATGTCATCTTTTCTATCTTTTAAACTTGGTAAATGAAGTTGAAGAACTCCTAGGCGATAGTAAAGGTCTTCACGCAAACGACCTTCTCTTACCTCTTTCAATGGGTCTACATTTAACGCTGCTATTATCCGCACATCAACATTTTTTGCCTTGGTACTACCTATAGGTCTAAATTTTTTCTCTTCGACAACTCGAAGTAGCTTTGATTGCAGATAAACATCCATAGAATTAATCTCATCTAAAAATAGAGTCCCATTATTTGCAGCCTCAAATAATCCCTTTGAATTTTCAGCTCCTGTAAAAGCCCCCTTAACTGTTCCAAAAAATATGCTTTCTAATAGATTTGTAGGAATAGCTGCACAGTTTTGCACTATAAAGGGCTTATGGCATCTATAACTATGATTGTGGATACTTTGTGCAACCATATCCTTACCTGTTCCTGTATTTCCTACAATTAAGACGGGGGATGTAGAATTGCTAATTTGAAGAATACGATTCTTTATATCCTTTAAGGCCGGATCTATTGTAATAATATCATCGACAGTATATAGGTCTTTTTGGGTATATTGACTTTTGTTTAATAGCTTTTTGTACTCATCTTCTTTTAATTTTTTGGAAGTTTCGATGACTCCTATAGCCTTGCCATTACTAATGATTGGAAAATCCGTATTCAAAAAATATGAGGTTTCTCCCTGAAAATTGTCTATTTTTTGTAAACTATCATAAATGATTTTTCCCTCTTTTAGACATTCTAAAACAGTACTTTCATTAGGATTTAAACTTGGATAAACCTCCAAAATATGCATACCAGTTATATCTTCATTAATAAATCCTCCCCTATGCTTGTCATACATAGAAGAATATTCTATAACCCCATTTTCATCCACAATTAATATATAGTGAAATGTCTTATAGTACTGTATTGCTTGATTTAGAGTTTCTTTAAACATTGAATCACCTCCTAACCTTTCTTTCATTGTATCAAGCTAAGTGTACACGTCAAGTTTTAATAAATAAAAAATTGAGAATCCTAGGACTCTCAATTTTTTATTTATTTTATTTTTGATTTTTTCTCCAATAATGTCCCCAACATTCGGTTATAACTTTTCTTGCCGCAAATGTTGAAGTTAGGGAAGAATCTAAACTTGGTGCAACTTCAACAACATCAAAGCCAATAATTGGTAGACAGAAAATTCCCCTTAAGAATTCTAATAATTCTCTGGGTGTTAATCCTCCAAACTGGGGCGTTCCAGTGCCTCCTGCAAACCCTGGATCTAAACAATCGATATCTATGGTTACATATACATGCTTATATTGGCTCATGTAATCTACAACTTCTTTAACAGACTCTTCAATTCCTATTGTTTGGAATCGTCTCGCATTTATAACATGCACAGGGTTATTATTTTTAAACTCTAATTCATCTAATTCAATGGATCGAATGCCCACAAAATAAACGCCATCACTGCCATTTACCTTATCAAGTTCTGTTGCTCTTCGAGCTGGACATCCATGTGATAATGGACTTCCACTAAGTGTATCACACAAATCGAAATGTGCGTCAATATGAATAATTCCAAATTGATCATCCAATACTTTATTTAAAGCACGATGAACAGGAATAGTGACAGAGTGGTCTCCACCTATCATGGTAAAAAATTTCTTTGCCTTTACAATTTCTTCAACTTGTTTTTGAACTTTATCAAATAAAACTTCTTGATTTTCTTCCTGAAAATCTCCCAAATCTTTAATTTTTAATGAGTCCATTAATTCAAAATCTTCTGTAGTTGGTGTTATAGAGTAGCTATATTCACGAATAGACCGTGGTCCATCTGCTGCTCCTTTCCGAACAGATGTTGCTCCATCAAAAGCTTGTCCAAATACAACAATATCTGCATCTTCCATTGCTAAGTCCGGATTGTTTAAACCAGCCCAAAGATCCTTATCTTTAATCATTTCATTTGTTGTTTTCATTACTATCTTCCTTTCTTTTTTTAGTTAATATTTTTATACCTAATACACCAAATACAATAGACATCAAGGGAGAGATTAAGTTAAAAAAGCTATAGGGTAGATAACTTAAGGTTGACACACCTAGAGTTGATGCAACAAAGACTCCACAAACATTCCAAGGAACAATTGGAGAAGTTACAACACCTCCATCAGATGTACACCGAGATAAATTTTTTAAGTCTAAATCATGATGTTCGAATAAATCTTTAAACATTCTAGAGGATAAAATTACTGATAGAGCTTGGTCTCCTGTGCAAATATTTATAGCTGTACTGGCTAAAGTAGCTGAAGCAATAACTGACCATCTTCTTTTAATAAATTGTTCAACTTTTTCAATAATACTAGTTAACATTCCACACTGCTCTAACAAGCCTCCAAAGGACATGGCTGCAATAATTAATGATACTGTATACATCATATTATCAAGCCCACCCTTGGATAAGAGCTTGTCTACTATTTCTACCCCTGAATCTGATAAGTAGCCAAATTGTGCAGCCTCAACAACATCTGGTAAGCTTGCACCTTGAACAAATATTGCAGCAAGGCTCCCTACAGCAAAAGATACCATCAAACCAGGAATAGCTGGAACCTTTAATAAAACTACAACGAGTATTGTTAGGGGAACTAATAGAAGCCAAGGGCTTATTACAAATTGACTGTGGATGCCTTCAATGATGAGGTCTACTTGGCTTTGGTCAAAGCTAGTGCCACTATATTTTGCACCAACAAGGGCAAATAAAATTAAGGCTAGTATCATAGAGGGTATTGATGTATACAATAAGTAGCGAATATGTTCATATAGATTGACTCCAAGAATTCCTGAACCTAGGTTTGTATTTTCTGATAAGGGACTCATTTTGTCTCCAAAGTAAGCACCTGATACTATAGCTCCAGCCGTCATTCCACTGGGAATACCTAACCCATGGCCAATTCCCACTAAAGCAACGCCAATCGTACCTATAGTAGTCCAGGAGCTTCCAGTTGCTACTGCGATAAAAGAACATACCAAAACTGTAGCAACAAGGAAGGATTTAGGAGATAATAGCTCTAGTCCATAGATAATAATTGTAGGTACAACACCTGATAATATCCAAGAACCAATGATCATTCCAATAATCATCAAAATTAGAATTGGTTGGAAAACCAATCCAAGAGAGTGCATAATTCCATCTTCCAATTCCTGCCAAGTCCAACCATGAGCAATTGCAATAAAGCTAGCAACGCAAATAGAGGCTATTAAGGGAAGCATGGATTCTCCATTTCCATATAGATTGTTCAATAGGATTGTGACAATCAAAAAGAAAATTGGAACCAGAGATTTAAAAACCGATATTTCTTTTTTCATTCCAAGTTATTCTCCTTTCTAGAGATAGGGTCATAAACTAAATTTAATTTTCCCAAAGCTTTTATTTAATCTCATCTTAATATTATGCAAGTTTCATGCCAACCTTTTCCTTATTTAAAACATCGCATTTTTAATAGATATTAAAACAAATATTCAAATATTTGTATAAAAAAGGAGATAAAACATTCAAATATTTGAATATTTTATCCTGTCGAATTCTTTAAAAGTCTATCTCTTAAAATTTATTTAAGACACATCAGCTAATCAGCTGTATAAAATCTACTTTTTAGATTATGATATAATTATATAAATCTATTTCTATCGCAAAAAGGAGGTGATTTCATGTCTTTAGAGCTAAATGTTAATCTTAAACAAGTTCAGCAATTACAAATAACCCAAGAAATGCGTTTAGCTATTGAACTCTTATCTTATAATGAGGTAGATTTACTTGAAGCGATTAATCAGGAGGCTTTAGAAAACGTTTTGGTTGAATTTTCCCAACCTAGTGAAATTCCCTTAGAAAAAATCGCCCGAGACCTGGCTTCCTCTAGACCCCTATATTCAAATTTTAAAGAAGAATCGGATCAAAATTTTAGTTTTGAAGATTTCTATCAAGAAAATCCTGGCATTGAAAGAGATTTAAAAGACCAGCTCAGTGGCTTGTCCCTATCCCGTGAAGACTACCTTATTGGACTTTTAATCCTTGATTCTTTAGATGATCGAGGGTATTTTAGAGAATCTATAGCGGATTTAGCCCAAGACTATGGAATTCCTGAATCGTCCTTAGAAAAAATGCTTAAAATTATTCAAACTTTTGATCCTTTGGGTCTTGCAGCTACAAGTCTTGAAGAATGTCTTTGTCAACAAACAAAAAATAGCCAATCCCAATATATAATCCAAAATCATTTAAAAAATTTAGCAGAAAACAAATTAGAATTGATTAAAAAAGATCTAGACATTTCTTACGAAGAGCTCTATCAAATTATTAATGAAATTAAATCCTTAAATCCATCTCCTTTGTATGGTTATGAAAGTCAAAAATCTCAAGCTACTTCTTACATCCATCCAGAATTTTTTTTAAGCGTTGACCAAGCTGGCCTACAATTGACATTTTCTAACTTAGCTGAGAAATCTTTTCATTTTAGTGATAGCTATCTTTCTCTTTTAAGAACCGCCCAGGGTGAAACAGCAGATTACTTAAGAAAAAAATATCAACGGGCTCTATTTTTTCAACAAGCCATTGCTGAAAGGCAAAAAAATATTCGTTTAGTTGTTGAATCTATTGTCTTTTTCCAAAAAAAATTTTTTTCTGGTCAAGGTCCATTAATTCCTCTAACAATGCAAGAAGTTGCTGACCATTGTTCCTTGTCTGAATCAACAGTTTCTAGAGTTACAGACCATAAATATCTTCAATGTCCCCAGGGTATTTTTTCACTAAAGTATTTTTTCCCCTCAGGATTGGACTCTAATAAAGGATCTAGGTCAAAGATAGAAGTTTTGGATTTATTAAAAAAATTTATCTCACAAGAAGATAAGACAAAACCTCTATCTGATGAAAAAATTTCTAAACTTTTTCATGAAGAAGGCATTGAAATCAAGCGAAGAACCATTGCTAAATATAGGGAAGAAATAGGTATTCCTCCATCGAGTCAAAGAAAAAATTTTTTAAGTTCTTAGAGAATAAAAAATCCTAGAGAAAAATCTCTAGGATCTTTTTATTCTTGGGCAAATTGTGAAGTGTAGAGGTCCTTGTAGATCCCATTTTGGGCCAGGAGGTTTTGGTGGTCTCCCTTTTCTACAATATCTCCATCCTGTAAGACTAGGATGGTATCGGCTCCCACAATGGTGGACAGCCGGTGGGCAATGACAAAGTTGGTTCGCCCCTCCAAAAGCCGGTTCATGGCTTTTTGAATCAAACGCTCTGTCCGGGTATCTACCGAGGAGGTGGCCTCGTCTAAAATTAGGATTTCCGGATCGCTTAAAAGGGCCCGGGCTATGGTGAGAAGCTGTTGTTGGCCTTGGGAAATATTGGATGCCTCTTCGTTGAGCTCTGTATCATAGCCCTGGGGCAGGGTTTGGATGAAATTATGGCAATAGGCCTGTTTGGCTGCCTGGATAATTTCTTCTTCTGTAGCTTGGGGTTTACCGTAGGCTATATTTTCCCGGATGGTCCCCTTAAATAGCCAGGTATCCTGGAGGACCATGCCAAAAAAGTCTCGGAGTTGGTCCCGGTGGACCCGGTGGATATCCACCCCATTTAGGGAGATGGACCCTTGGTCCACATCATAAAAGCGCATAAGGAGGTTGACCAGGGTGGTCTTCCCAGCTCCTGTAGGACCGACAATAGCAATGGATTGGCCTCTTTCAACATTTAAGGAGAAGTTCTGAATAACTGGGGCCTTCTTGTCATAGGAAAAGAAGACATCCTTAAAGTCTACCCTTTCAATGGGTCGTTCCAGACTTTCTTCTTGGCATTCAACTTCTTCTTCTACATCTAAAAAGTCAAAAATTCGCTCTCCAGCTGCAATGGAGGCCTGGAAGATATTGGCCATTTCTGCAATTTCTTCAATAGGCCGACCAATTTTCCTTACATATTGGATAACGGCTTGGATGTCTCCAATAAAGAGTCTGGCTTTTAGAACTTCCAGTCCCCCCACAATACAAATAGCCACATAGCCCAGGTTACTGATAAAGGTCATCACCGGCAGCATAATTCCTGTCATAAAGCTGGCCTTGTAGGAAACTTTATAGAGTTGGTCATTGTGGGCAATAAATTCTTTTTCCGATTCTTCTTCATAACCATAGGCCTTGATAAGGTCTGTTGCCGAAAAGCTTTCTTCAATAAAGCCCACCATGGTTCCTAGGCCTTGGGATTTTTGCCGGAAGAATTCTTGAGACCTTTTGGCGATAAACTTGGTGGACACATAGCTCAGTGGCAGGGTCACAATAAAGACCACAGTTAGGGTGGGGCTGGTCTTTACCATCATATAGAGGATACCAATAATCAAAAGTCCCCCAGATAGGGCCCGGTTAATGGATTGTTGGAGGTTTTTCCCTAGAGTTTCCACATCATTGGTCATCCGGGATAGGAGGTCTCCTGTGGAATGGCTGTCGTAAAAGGAAATGGGCAGGTGACGGACTTTTTCTGAAATTTCCTTCCTTAGCTTAAAGATCAAGTCTTGGCTGACATCTACCAGGATCCGGCCACAAATAAAGTCAAAGAGGCCTTGGAGGCAGTAGAGGACTACCAAGAAAAGACAGGTTTTCAGGATAAAGTCAAAATCAACAGCCAGACCTTCTTTCACATCTTGAAAGAGTCTGGTGGTGATTTTCCCCATGTACTTGGGGCTTTGGACCTGGGCATAGACACTAAGCAGGGTGAAGAAAATAGCCAGGGCCAGCTTGGCCTTGTAGACTCCCAGGTAGGCCAGGAGGCGTTTTACGGTTTGAGGGTTCTTTTTCTTCTTTTTATTTTCCTTCATCCTCTGCCTCCTCTCCTTGACTTAGGGCAATTTCCCTATAGACGGGGTTGTCTCTTAAAAGGTCCTGGTGGCTTCCATAGCCCACCATTTCACCATCTTCTAGAACCAAAATCTTATCTGCCGACCGGATGGTAGCCACTCTTTGGGCCACAATAATCACCATGGCATCCTTGGTTTTTTCCAAGAGCCCTTGGCGGACCTTACGGTCTGTTAGGTAGTCCAGGGCTGAAAAGGAATCATCAAAAAGATAGAGCTGGGCCTTGCGGTTCAGGGCCCGGGCAATGGACAGCCGTTGCCTTTGCCCTCCAGAAAAGTTGGTCCCTCCCCGGCTCATTTCTTGGTCCAGGGGGTCTTGGCCTAAAAATTCCAGGGCTTGGGCCTGGCCCAGGGCCTCTCTTAGGTCTTCCTCCAGGGCATTTTGGTTGCTATAGAGGAGGTTTTCTCCCACTGTCTTAGAAAAGAAAAAGTTCTTTTGGGGGACATAGGACATCTGACTTCGGACGTCTTGACTGTTCAGGTCTTGAATATCCTTGCCATTTAAAAGCAATTGGCCCCCTGTGGGATTATAAAATTGCAAAAAGAGCCGCAAGAGGGTGGACTTACCGGACCCTGTCCCGCCAATAACCCCCAAAGTTTCTCCCTGGTCCAGGGAAAAGGACAGGTTTTGGAGGACGGGTCGTTTGGCCTGGGGATAGGCAAAGGTCAGGTTTTTTGCCTCGATATGGACCAGGTCTTCTTTTAGGTCCTGGCTCCCTCCCGTTTCATGGGTGGGGTAGTCCAAAACTTCATTAATCCTTACAATGGATGCCCAGGTTCTGGGAATCATGGTAATTAAAAAACTCAGCATAATCAGGGCCATTAAAACCTGGGTAATGTATTGGATAAAGGCCATGAGTTCCCCTACAGCCAGTTGGTTCAGGCTAATGAGCTGGGCTCCAAAATACATAACCAGGACCAGGGCCACATTGAGGAAGATCCCCAAGACTGGGATGACATTGATGATGATTTTATTGACTTTTACGGCCATTTCATAATAGTCCTGGTTGGCCTCTCTAAAGATTTCTTCCTCCAGGTCGTCTCTGGAAAAGGCTCGGGTTACCCGGATTCCCGTCAGTCTCCGGCGGAAAAGTTGGTTGAGCCGGTCCAGTCTCTTTTGTAGGATGGGAAAATAGGGTACTGCTGACCGGATGACCAGGTAAATTCCCACAGAAATAAAGGGAATTGAGATGGGAAAAACCAAGGAGAGTTTGAGGTTGGTTGTCAGGGCCATAATCAGGCCCCCCACAAACATCAAGGGCCCCCGAACCAGAGGCCTTAGGCCCATAAGGACCATTTGTTCTACTTGGTTTACATCATCTGTAGACCGGGTGATTAGGGAAGAAATTCCAAAATATTCTGTTTCATTGACTGTCAGTCGGTTGATTTTTGAAAACAAATCATAACGAACATCGGCTGAATAGGCCATGGCCACCTTAGATGAATGGTAGGCTGCAGCCCCCCGACAGAGGACTGTGGCCAAAACCACCAAGAGCATAACCAGCCCCATCCTCAAGATATAGTCCGTTTCTCCCTGGGCTACACCAAAATCCACCACCAGGCTCATGAGTCTGGGTAGAAAAAGTTCCCCCAAGGCATTGCCAAAAGTCAGTAAAATGACCAAGGCAATTCGATATTTAAACTTGCCTAAACGGCGAAAGATTTCCATATATTCCTCCTTAGCTAATAGGACTATTTTACACTATTTAGGCCATCAATTCAAAAAAATCAAATTTCAAGGAATTTTATTTTTTAATTTGGTCATCTTGTGCTATAATATATGTATTATGGACCTGTAGCTCAGCGGATAGAGCGCAGCCCTCCGGAGGCTGAAGCGGGAGTTCGATTCTTCTCAGGTCCACCAAAATAAATCGTGCCTGGCATTAGACCAATGTCAGGCACGATTTTTTTATTTTAAGCTTGGCTTTGGGCCCTAAAGGCCTTGTCCAAGCAACCTTCAAGTATTTATTCAATCTCTTCCTATTAAAAAACCTACAGGGAGTCCCTGTAGGTTTTCTCTATTATTGAATATGTTTTAAGGGATCTTCTAAATTCCCTTGATTGCAAACTTCAAAATGTAGGTGGGGTCCTGTACTTCGCCCTGTATTTCCACTTTTGGCTATGGGGTCTCCCTGGCTGACTTTTTGTCCTACTTGAACCTCTAATTGGCTTAGGTGGGCATAGCGGGTAGTGTAGCCGTTGCCATGGTCAATGTCAATGTAGTTGCCATAGCTTCCCGCATTGGTCCTGGCCCGGGTCACAACTCCGCCGTCTGCTGCCACAACCTGGGTCCCTATAGGACAGGCCAGGTCAATTCCCCGGTGAAAACTGCCCCAACGGGGGCCAAAGGGAGAACTTAAGCGACCATTGGTGGGTTTGATAAAGGATCCTGTAGCCCCTTCCTTGGTCCCAATCCGGATGATTTCATCTACAGGTGCTTGGACCAATTCTACTTTTTGGACCAGGTGGTCAATCTTTTCTCCATTGACCCGGACAACCTTGGCATCAACCCGTTCCAGGCCTTTCTTCCCAGCTTGGACCAAGACCTCTTTTCCCTTGGCCAGGGTGTGGTCTTCAATCTTCTGGGTCTTGTAGGAAACGTCCAGGTCATATTGGACCTCTTCTTTGGCCTCAATAGATAGGTTTAACTGGGAGGCTGGTAAGTAAATTTTTCCCGGCACAGGATCTGTAAGTTTCTTTTTATTGGCAGTTAAAAGGTCTTGAAGGTCTAGACCATACTTTTCTGCTTCTTCCTGCCAAGTCCCTTGGCTCTTTACAAGGTAATCTTTCGACAGGTTCCTCAAACGAAGGACCAGGTCTTCCTGGCTCATAACGGCTGGAGCTTTTTCTTCCAGGTCCTTGACCTCAATTTTATTGTTAAAGCGAATAATTTCTTTTTGAACTTTTGCATCTAATTTTGGAAAAACAGCCAGCTCCTTTAAGGCTCGGTGGGCTGCTTCTTTTGATTCCACAAGTCCAAGACTTTCTTGGTCAATAAAAAGCTCTACGGCTTTTGGACTTGTTGCGTGAATGGTTTGACTTCCTAGACTGATGAGACATGTAAGAGCTAGGGCTCCTAGGATAAATTGCTTTTTCAAATAACTTCCTCTTTCTAAATGTTACAAGTTTGTTTTATTTGTTACTTTTTTGTAACTTTTTAACAACGCATACTATTGTAACATATTTTCAGAGGATTACTATTACAAAATCATTACAATCTCTTTACATACTATAAGCCCCATACAGCTGGATCTTTTCTTGGGGTTTTTCCACAATAATCTTCCCCTTTAGAGGCAAAAGCTCTCCATCGATGTTGAAGATTTTTTCTGTTTCTGTTGTAATTTCTTGCCGGTTTTTTTCTTCCAGCTGGACAGCAGGGTCTGTCAGGTGGTTTTTTAAAAAGACCTTGACCAGGAGTCGAAGAATATCCTTGGTCTTATAAACATGGCCTTGAATGTAGTCTAGGTCTGGCTTAAAGGGGCTAGCTTGGTAGGCTACGGGCAATCCTCCACCAAAGTAGGATCCATTGGCCAAAACACTAATAAAAGGCCAGTCCCTATTGTCTTTGGAAAATTTGGAAAAATCTTGCCGGATGGTCTTGAAGATGGCCCTAATATAGGCCAATTTTTTATGGGCTCCTTTTGCCATTTGGTTATAATTTTCAATAACACAGACATCAAAGCCGTAAGAAACGATATTTAAAAAATAATAGTCTTGGATTTTTCCTATATAGATGCCCTTTTTTTCTGCCTTCTTGTAACTTTCCAGCTGGCTAGAAATGGATTTTTTCAAACCCAGAGCATGGGCAAAGTCATTTCCCGTCCCTAGAGGAATAAGGCCAAGATTTCTTTGCCGGGTCTTCATAAGGGCATTGAGGGTCCAAAAATTACTGCCATCTCCCCCTACGGACACCACCAAGTCCACCTGGTCTGCTTGAGCCTGGATGGCCTCCATAGCTTGAGCAGGATCTTCCTTCTCTATATAAAAATCATGTAGGTTATAGAACTTACATGATTCTTGAATTTCTTTTTTTATTTTTTCAGTCCTACCAGTCCCAGCTTGGGCATTGAGGACAAATAGAATCTTTTCGATTTTATTTTTATTCGTCATTGTTTACTTCTTTTTTTAATTCATATCCTTCCTTTAAGATGGCCTCCAGACTTTTTTTATAGGTCTTTTGGGATTCTTGCCCCAAGCCTGGCAGGTTGGTTTCCACCATAAAGCCTGCTCCTTCCATGGCCCCATAGGCCAGACTGGCTGCCACCTTAAGATCAGAAAGGGCATACTTGTGGGCCTTGTCCTTCATGGTTTTTCCTATCCTTAATAGGTCCAAGAGGGTCCGGCAGATGTCTAGGGGAACCTCAATGGCTTCCTGGTAGCCTTTTTCCAATTCTTCTTGGTAGTGGGCTTCTTCCTCCTGGCTTTCTCGGGGAAGCTTATAGGCCCTAAGAACCCGTCCAAAGGCCTGGGCGTCTTTTTGCATCAGGACTTGGAGTCTTTGACAAAGGTCTTGGACCTGGCTGGGGTCTTCCAGGGCCTCTTGCTTGGACAGGTTGTCTACCATCAGGGTCAGGGAGGCAGCCAAGGCTCCTACCAGACCGCAAATGGCTCCTCCTCCAGGATTGGATGTCTTATCCTGGGTCTTGATAATAAAGTCATCTAGTTTGTACTTACTTAATTCAGACATGTAAAACTCCTTCAACCACTAGGCAGGCCCTGCCTCCCACGGTGATTTTTTCTTTTCCTGGCTCTCCTTGGTAGCTGGCGACAAGTTCAGAGGGCCGGTTCATTTCCAGGCCCTGGATGGCCCGAAAGCTCTTTTGGCCTTGGTGCTTGTTGAGATAGTGTAAAAGGGCCCCTGTAGAGGTCCCTGTTGCAGCTTCTTCTGGAATCCCCAAAATAGGGCAGAAGTTTCTTTGGTAGATTTTGCCCCCTTCTTGGCAAAAGGCATGGACAGAATAGTAGTCATATTTTTTGGACAGGTCCACCAGGGCGTCCATATCTGCCTGGATGTCTGCCAGGGCTTGCCGGCTCTTTAGAGGTACCATGAGGTCCCGGATGCCGGTAGATATTTTTTCCATGGGCAGGTCTTCCGGGGCATAAAAATCTTCTTGCCTTAAGCCCAGGGCCCTGGCCATGGCCCCTATATCTTTGACTTGACCAAAGTCTTGGGGGTCTGACTGGGTCATGGTGACTTCTTCCAGGGCTCCATTTTTATAAGTTAAATAAATGGGCAGGTTCCCGGCCTTAGACCGCAAAAGAACCTCCTTGACGCCATTTTCCAGGCCTTCAATATAGTCGTATTGGGCCAGCATATAGAAAGAGGCAATACTTGCATGTCCACAGAGATCTACTTCCTCCACCGGCGTAAAATAGCGGATCCGATAGTCGTTGATATCCAGCCGTTCAATAAAGGCAGTCTCGGACATTTTTAATTCCTCTGCCAGGGCAAGTCTTTCTTGGTCACTGAGACGACCCTGGTCTATCACCACACCGGCGGGGTTTCCTTGAAAAGCCTTGCGGGCAAAGGCATCAAGAATAAAAAACTTATAGTCCCTCATGACCCTCTCCCATCATTTGCTCCATAATTCTTTCCAGGTCATCATTGTTGTAGTAGTCAATTTGGATCTTTTTAACCCGGCCCTGGGTCTTTAAGCGAACCTTGGTACCTAGACATCGGGTCAATTGTTCTTCCACGTCCCGGATGAAAATATCTTTTTTCTCCTGGCTCTTGGGCTTTTTCCCTTCCAGATTTTCCTCTGTTTCCAGGATGGTTTGGCCCTTTTTGATGATGTCTCGAGCCTTGGCCACTTGTTTTTTAGGGTCCTTGATCTTTAAAAGAAGCTTGCCATGGCTAAAGGTCAGGTCTCCCTGGGCCAGGTAGTCCTGAACTTCTTCTTCTAAGTTTAAAAGTCGCAAGAGGTTGGCTATGGAGGACCGGCTCTTTCCAATGAGGTCAGCCAGGTCTTGCTGGGTCAACTTGTGGGTTCCCATCATGGCCTTTAGGGCTTGGGCTTCTTCTATGGGGTTTAAGTCCTCTCTTTGAAGGTTTTCAATTAAGCTGATGGCATCTGCCTGTTGGTCGCTGATGTCCTTAATTAGGACCGGGACCTTGTCCAAGCCTGCCAATTTAGCCGCCCGGTAGCGTCTTTCCCCGGCGATGATTTGGTAGCCATCCTGGGTCTTTCTCAAAATCAGAGGCTGGAGGACTCCATGCTCCTTAATGGATGCTGCCAGTCCCTCTAGCTCTTCCTGGTCAAAGACCTTTCTGGGTTGGTTTTTATTGGGAAAGATTTCTTTGAGGCTAACTAGGTTTGTTTCTTGATCCTTGGTCTCTAGGATGGTTTTTACTTCTTTTGCATCTTTGAAAAAACTATCCAGACCCCGTCCCATACTCATTTCTTAGCTTCTCCTTTCACCATTTCTCGAGCTAGACTTTCATAGGCCTTGGCCCCTGCACTCTTGGGAGCATAGGTAAAGATATCTTGCCCATAAGAGGGGGCTTCAGCCAATTTAATATTCCTGGGAATGGTGGTTTGGTAGACCATGGTGGAAAAATAATCCTTTACATTCTCTACCACCTGGGTGGAAAGATTGGTCCTTCCATCATACATGGTCATGACAACCCCATTTAGGTCTAGGTCCTTGTTGTAGTTCTCCTTAACCAACTGGATGGTGTTAAAGAGTTGCCCAACCCCTTCCAGGGCATAGTATTCGCATTGGATTGGAAGTAGAATTTCCTTGGAGGCAATCAGGCCCATTAGGGAAAGAATCCCCAGAGAAGGGGGAGAATCTATTAAGATATAGTCGTAGCCCGGACATTGTTCTAGGGCATCTTTCAAACGGTACTGCCAGTTTCCCTCAATAGCCAGGTCCATTTCCAGGCCTGCCACATCCCCATGAGAACTTACAATATCCAGGTTTTCTATTTTTGTATGTTGGATCACCTCTTGAGGCTTTTTGCTTCCCTTGATGACTCCGTAGATAGACTTTTCCGGTATCTTATCCAAACCTAAACCACTTGTGGTATTGGCTTGTGGGTCGATGTCTATCACAAGAACCTTCTTCCCCAGTAAGGCTAAAGCCGCACTTAAATTTACAACCGTAGTTGTCTTGCCAACGCCGCCTTTCTGATTAAAAACAGTCATTATGTGGTTCATATTCTACCTCACTTCCTATATTCTAATGATAACAGATTTTGGCCATTTTTTGTAGCTTGAGTCTGGACTTTACCCCTGGATTTTCCCAAAATATTCCCCTATCTTTCCAGATTATTTTCATAAAAAAACCTGCCGGTCTTTTTGATATGTACCCTCTTTACTGGACAAACCAGTAAGGAGGGTATTTTTGTGAAATATAGCTATGAATTCAAAAAAGAGTGCATACAGTTGTATAGGCAAGGGAAATGGCCTGATACACCTGATGGGACCAAAGAAGAAAACCTTCATGCTTCCATTAGAAAATGGTTTAGATTAGAAGAACTTCATGGCCCAGAAATTTTAAACCATGGAAATAATATCCACTGGACACCAGATGAAAAATTAGAAATGGTGTCGAAAGTGCTGGCTGGAAATTCAATAAAGGCAACTGCAATCGAAAATGGAATAAATGAAGGACAACTTTATTCATGGCTTAACAAGTATAAAAAGGATGGATATAATGGTCTTGTGAATAAAAAGAAAGGCCGTAAATCTAAAAATACAACCATGAAAAAGAAAAATATCCATAAACCAAAAGAACTGAATGAATCCGAAAGAGAAGAACTCATAAGACTTAGAGCAGAAAATGAATATATGAAGGCTGAGAATGAAATAATAAAAAAAGAGATCGCCTTGAGAGAAGAACGTTACGCTGCGCAACTCAAGGCGAAAAAGCAGCGATTGTCAAAGAACTCAAAGAAAAAGGATACAGACTAAAGGATCTTTTAAGAGCCATTGATTTGCCGAGGTCAACATACTACTTTGAACTAAATAAAGTGGATAAAATAAAAGTTAAGAATCGTCCGATTGCAGATAAAATAGCCCAAATCTTTCACCTACACAAAGGAAGATATGGAGTGCGAAGAGTCTATATGGAGTTAATAAATCAAGGCTATGTCATAAACCATAAAAAAGTACAAAGGATTATGCACGAACGAAAACTTTTTGGAAAGGGCTCTAAAGAAAAATACCACTCCTATCAGGGGAAAATAGGTAAAGTAGCAGATAATCTAATCAATAGAGACTTCAAAGCAGATAGACCTTTACAAAAATGGACCACGGATGTCTCTGAATTTAAATTTTCTTGGGGTAAATGCTACATCTCTCCAATACTTGATATGTATACCAATGAGATTATCTCCTACGACTTATCCTTAAGTCCTAATTTAAAACAAATATCTACTATGTTAAGAAGAGCATTTAGAAAATTTCCAAAACTAAAGAACTTAATACTACATTCAGATCAAGGTTGGCAATACCAACATAAATATTATGTCAATGAGCTTAAAAAACATGGGATAAAGCAATCCATGTCAAGAAAAGGGAATTGCTATGATAACTCCATTATGGAGACATTCTTTGGAAGGCTAAAAAATGAAATGTATTATGGTTATGAAAAGAGCTATCGCTCTTTTGACGAATTTTCGAGAGCAATAGAGGAGTATATAGATTATTACAATAACGAAAGAATTCAATCAAAAACAAAATGGATGCCACCTACAAAGTATAGGTTAGCATCCACTACAACGAATTAATTAAATATTGTGTCCAGTTTTATGGGTACACATCANAAACCCAGCAAGCACATAAAACAATCCCATTTCATCCCTAATATCTATAATTTTATCATAGATGATTAGGTTCATTTTTAAGAACTATGCTTAAAGCTGTTCTTATACTATTAGTATATGAGCAAGCACAGTAAGTGAGTACCCACTTACGAAAATTGATGAAGCAGAACCTTTATGGACTGCTTCTTTTTTTATCAATTTTACCTTGTTAGGGAGAACCCTAAGACCCCAATGTTTTATGATAAGGAGATATACTATGGATAATAGAAAAAGAAATAATCAACTAAAAATATATTTAACAGATGAAGAAAAAGAAGTTTTTGAAAAGAAAATGAAACTTGCTAATTGCAAAACAATGTCCCATTTTCTTAGGAAATGCGTATTAGAAAAAGAAATTTATATTGTAGACCTAGAACCATTTAGAGATCTCCAATGGTTACTTTCAAATGCAACAAATAATATAAACCAGATTGCAAAAGCTACTAATACAACTGGTGTTATTTACAAAAAAGAAATTGAATCTATGAATAAGCAGATAGAAAAATTATCAAAAGAAATATGGCAGATCCATTCCCTACTTCTTAATAAATCAAAAGAAAGTTCTGGTGACTAGTATGGCAATTACAAAAATACATCCTATAAAATCAACTCTAAATTTGGCAATAGATTATATAACCAAGAGTGAAAAAACTGATGAAAAAGTCTTGGTATCTTCATTTAAATGTCATCCATCTACTGCCCATATTCAGTTTATGAAAACACGAGAAGACAATGATACTAAAGGTACAGTTTTGGCGAGACATTTAATCCAATCTTTTCTACCAGGAGAGGTTGATCCTATAAAAGCTCACGAAATTGGAATGAAATTATGTAAGAAAATTTTAAAAGAAGATTATGAATTTGTGCTTGCAACTCATATAGATAGAGGGCATATCCATAACCATATTATTTTTAATAATGTTAATTACAAGACTGGTAAATGCTACCAGTCTAACAAAAAAACTTACCATAAAATCAGGTATCAAAGTGACGAATTATGTAAAGAAAATAAGCTTTCAGTTATTGATGAATATTATGAAGCTTACAAAAGAAAATATAAAACTGCTGGTAAATCTTGGTACGAATATGATCAAAACAAGAAAGGAAATTCTTGGAAGTCTAAACTACAATTTGATATAGATAGAATGATTAATAAATCTAAATCTTGGGAAGAATTTTTAGAAAATATGAAATCTCTTGATTATGAAATTAAGTTTGGTAAACACATTGCTTTTCGTCATAAAGATAAGCAAAGATTCACAAGGGCAAAGACTATCGGAGAAGATTATGCCGAAGAAAAAATCAAAGAAAGAATAGATTTAGCAACTAAAAATAAAGCTAATCCTATTAAAAAGCGAGTAGGAAATGTTATTGATATATCTACTAATAAAAAAGCTTTATCCTCTAAAGGTTATGAAGTTTGGGCAAGAAAACATAATATCAAAACAATGGCTGATTCAATAATTAAATTAAGAGAACAAGGAATAAATTCAATTACTCAACTCGATGACCTGATCAAGAAATCTGCTGATGATAGACAAGACTTGTTAGATAAAATAAAGAAAATTGAAACTGAAATGAAGAGTTTATCACAAGATATGGAAAATATAAATACTATAAATAAGTATCGTGAAATCTATAAATACCATAAGAAAAATCCTGATGATAAACAATTCGCTGAAGAATATTATAGCGAACTTTCAGTCTACAAAATAGCTGCTAAAGAAATCTTGGAAAGCTATAATAAACTCCCTAATACAAAAGAAATATTAACCAAACTCGATAAATTGCAAGAAAAAAAGAACACCCTTATGCAAGAGTATTCTTTGAATAAAGAACAATTTTCTGACCTTGTTCAGTATAGGAAAAACTATGAAAATTATTATGGAAAGGAGGTAGAGAGGTAGGGATATTTAGCTTCCTTTTCAAGTAAATATCAAAATAATTAATTTATCAAGGCTTCTCTATAAATTAAAATTTTATGTCTAAAAGAATCCATTCCTCCTTCCATGTGATTTATTATTTCTTTTTTTATA
Source organism: Urinicoccus timonensis (assembly GCF_900232945.1). Lineage (GTDB taxonomy): Bacteria > Bacillota > Clostridia > Tissierellales > Peptoniphilaceae > Urinicoccus > Urinicoccus timonensis. Next base: position 112,153 of record NZ_OCTU01000001.1, on the reverse strand, counting down.
GCTACTTCACCAGGATAACCTTGATTTTTCACCCATCCATGTACTCCATCAGAATCCATTACTAACACACAGTCTGACATTGCATTAGTTACAATTGTTGCACTATGAGTTGCAATTATAACTTGTCTATCATTTTTAGTTTTCCTTAGCTGCTGAACAAGATTTTTATAAATATATCTACTATCCAAATTATCCTCTGGTTGGTCAATAACAATCGGTCTGAAATCATTGTTATATTTCCCGTATCCTAATATAAAGTCTAACATTGCTACGACTTTTTGACCTAATGATAAGTTTTTTATATCTTTATAAATCTCTTGAAGATTTTTATTGTCTTCTCTACTATTAATATTAAATAGGATAGTGTATTCTTCAAGTTTTCTAAAGTAGTTTTTAAAATATCCAATCCATGTATCTATATTTTTATCGTCAGTTGCATATATTAATAAATCCGATATTAACGCCTTAGCAATATCAGCATTAATAATGGTTTTATTAGAATCTATTACTTTAAAACTACTTTCTTCTGTAAATTCTAAAAACTCTTTGGGATTTATCCAAGAAGAATCTTTATTTATTGATGATTTCAAAAAATTAATCAATCCTTTTTTATCTATTATATAAAATATAAATCCCTCTAAATTTTCTCTCTTAATATTATATCTATTAATAATACTTAAAAATTTGCTTTTATAAATTTCTTCTATGGGGTACTCAAGCACTAAATCATTTTGAATATAATCGATTTTTAATGTTCCTTTTTGAGTTTCATTAAAAGGATCTAGTACCTTTTTTACATCTTCTCTTCTATTTTTTAAAATACTTTCTATATCTTTTAGAAATTTAGATAAACCTGATTTAGCTTTAATTTTTATTTTATTTTCAAATGGTTCTAACTCTTTATTTTTAAACATCAAATCATAAATAAACCTGTTAATTTCATCTCCGCTTGCATATCTAACAAGATCATTAACAGAATACCTATTATCATAAAGTTCAGATAGGACTTTTGTTTTATTACGTACTTTTTCGATATTGCTAATATCCATCTCTTCAACATTACTACAAGTTATCTTATATACGTTCAAATACTTTTTAAGCATATATTTTTTAATTCTGTCTCTATTAAAATAATATCTTCTTCCATATTGATAAGGTCGTTCCTCTTCAAATCGACTTAAAATATTATCATCATCTTCTTTATAAGGACTTATAAACTCAACAATATACTCATCTCTATCACATTGAAATAATAAATATACGTTCCCATGCTTACAAATAAAATCTAAAAGATTCTCATCATGAACACTTTGTGTCATTACAAAATCAATTGTTTCAAGAACAGTACTCTTGCCAGTTCCTCTTCCCCCTATCAAGCAATTTAAAGAATCTGAAAATTTTACAGTAAAATCTCCATCTTTCTTTTTATTAGATAGAAAACCAGATTCTTCAAACATTACATATAAGCCTTCTATATAAACTTTATTTTTATTCATGTTCTCATAACTTACAGAAATATCAAAATCAATTAAAGCTTCTTTTAACATTTGAAAGTTAATATCACTTCCCTTAATCCAAAAAAAATTATTGTCTAATGTATCAATTGAATGTGAGTCATTGTCAATTAAAAAATTTACATCCTCTCTATAATTTTTCATGAAGTTTTTTGCACCTTTGATTTGATTCTTGTTTTTTAAACCAACAATTCTAGTGTTTTCACTGGAAAATAATTTCTTTTTATACGCCCCACTTAAAAACTTATCTTTATTTATATTAGATGAGTATATATGAGCTATATAAGTTATCGCTCCTAAACTCGAAAAAAAATCCATAACTTCTAAACTAGTAACATATACACCGTCTTTTTCAGAAATCAATTTTTCATCTAACCACTTAATTACTTCCTCTTCATTATTCTTATTGTCATCTAATATTGCTACTACATGAAGCTTGTCAGCACATGATATTTCTATTCCTCGAAATAATATTGTTTCAACATTATATTTAGCTTTTAACTTTTTTAGATGATGTATACATAATTTTAATTTGTCTATCCCCTCAAATGTATTATGATCTGTGACAACAGCTATCTCATATTGATTTATTAATAATTCATGAGCCAGCAATAAAAAAGCATATATTTCTTTTTTGTTTTCAAAAATATTAAAATCTCTACCGAACTTTACATCTCTTTTTCCATTTATGAGAGGTATAATACTTCTTTCATAAATTATATCTTCTAATTTCTTTTCACTTATTTTTTTATATCCATCCGTGCCTAAATTCTCCATTAATTTATAATCATGAGAAGCTGGAGTATGAATATGAAAAATTGACTTTCTAGGAAATCCAAAATTATCCCTAGTACTCTTAATGTGTTTATATGCTTCTATTACTTCACCATAAGTTCTTGTATCTTCAGCCATACTTCTCCTTAATAATCCCTAATGCTTAACAATATTTCTTATATAGAATAATCACTCTGATCTTCTGCAACCATTTTTAAATCAATTGAATTTCCAAGTACCGTTGATGAAAATAACAAATATAAGTAAGAATCTTATTTACCATTTACCTCAACTCTATTTTTTATATTCAATAATATCTCCAATATCACATTGAAAATACTCACAGATCTTTCCTAATGTTTCTAAACTTACATTTTCGTCTCTTCCCATTTTTGCTATTGTCTTGGGTGTTGTTGCTATTGCACATTGTAAGTCTGTCTTTTTCATATTTTTATCTATTAATAACTTCCATAATTTATTATATGAAAATCCCATATCATTCTCCAATTCTATATTTTACCTTTCTAAATGTATAGATTAACTACCTAATTATAGCATATAACACAGATTCCTTTCAATTATATGATTTACCGCGTTAAAATTAGCAAAAAAAGGCTGTGAGTTTAATACTCACAGCCTTTTTCTTATATACTCTTGAAAGTATTATCTGAGTTTTCATTTATTGTTTTAAGACCGCTTTTTATTGCAAGTAAGACACCTGCAATTATAAAGACAAATACTATTAATATAGGAGTATAGTTCATATTTATTAGCAGTTCTTTTATTCCAAAGCCTAATTCATAGTTACTCCTATAGGCTCTAAGTGCAATTCCAATAATAAACATAAAGATATATGCTAAGAAAATATTTTTAAACAATATTTTTACTTCAGCAAATACCATCTTTTCCACTTGTTTTTCTGTCATTCCAGTAGTTGATAGAAGTTTAAAGTCATTTGATCTCGCTCGTAGATTTCCCTTAAAGCTATTATAGGCATTGGAAAGAGCGATTGTTATTAGAATGATTTGAATAGCTAGGTTTAAAAGTCTTTCATTCCTTGTTTGCTCTTTACTTGTTGCTTCTCTTAAAATTTCTGTAGCTGTTCCATGGTCAGACTTTGGTACATAATTTGAAATTACTTTTTCGGCATCTTCAAATACTTTTTTCTTGTTTTTTTCAGCCTTTATTTTTACAAAATAATAGTAAACAGGATCTGATTTATCTATTCCATATTCATCAATAAATTTTTTCATGGTACTTTCACTTGTAAAGATAGATATTTGATTGTCATTATAAGCTTCTAAGTCATAAGGCATTTCATCAATACTTGCGTCAATTTTTATATTTATTGGTTTGCCCTGTGCATTATATTTTAAAGTTACTTTTCCTGTATCCTTATCAGAAATTTTTATATACTCACTAAAAGCATACGGAGTTTTATTATCTTTTCTTATCTTATTAAGTAATAAATAAGATGCATTAGGGATGTTATTTTCTTTTAAAATTTTTTCAAAATCTTCATCTGTTAAAGCATATAAACTTGCATATAGACTATCTTTTGCTATTTCCCCACTATCAAGAGAATTTTTTAAGTCTTTAGAAATAAAGTCTTTATTATCGTCAAGGTAAAACTTCGTGTCATTTCTTTGATATAGGTGAAGCTCTTTTATTCCGTCAACTTTTTCTAAATCAGCTAATAAGTTTTCATCTAAATTCTTATCAGTGTAAATACTTGAATTAAAATTGTAAGGACTTTTATAAGAGTTATATTTTTCGTTCAAAGTTCTATATGATTGGCTAACTAAGACTGTGGTCAGTACAAATGCAGAAAGAGCCATTGAAATTACAATAATTCGATAGGTTGAGCGATAAGACCTGTAATAATCTTTTGCCAAAGTCTTTTCTATAGGTCCATTTATTTTTGATTTTCCTAATTTTATATTTTTTTCTGTAATCCCATTTAAACCTTCTATTATCTTTAATTTTGCACTTTTCCTAGCAGGGATTGTCGCAGATAAATATACTGTCAAAAGCGATAATAAAATAATTATTAAAATAGAAGTAGGATCTAAATAAACTAGGTGAAAATCTGGTGCCTTAAAACTTTCTCCAATTATCTCAGACATATTCTTATAGGATACTGAGTTATTAAGCCACATTAAATACATTAATAAGTTTGCGAAAACCCAGGATAGAAGTGTACCTAAGGCTACTGGCAATGCAGATAGCTTAAAGGCTTTCTTTTTTATCATTTTTTTAACTTGTTTTGCAGTCATACCTGTGCTTTTTAATAGGGCAATTTCTTTTAAATCCCTATTGTTCCATACGTTAAANTTTAAATCACTAGGCACTATTTTTTCAAAAGCTCTTTTTATCTTTGCCTCTAATATTCCCAAAGAAAAAGGTTTTGTTAGATAGTCGTCTGCCCCTAAATTTATGGCTGAAATGATATATGCCTCAAGATCTATAGCAGATAAAACTATAATAGGAATTGATGAAGATTGTCTCGTATATTTTATTATTTCAAGCCCATCTCCATCTGGCAAATTCATATCGAGTAAAATCAAATCCGCATCATCAATAAAATTTTTAGCTTCACTAATTGTGCTTACAGAGAAAACCTCATAATCTTTCTTCAAAGCTATAGAAAGTCCTTTATTTAAATTTTTATCATCTTCAATTATTAATATCTTTTTCAATGAAATGCTCTCCCTTGTATAAAGCTTTGGATACATTATACCATTATCACTTATATTAAAAACAGACCCTTTACGGATCTGCTACTTGTCAATATAAGTTTCAATTCCAGACTTGAATATTACCTTTAATTTCTCCTCGTAAACAACTACTTTATCTACTAATTTTAAAACAAAAATTCAATATAACTGTTTTTTCTAATTCATGATTTACTATAAACTCTAAATTTTTTCAAACTTTTTATAAATAAGGCTTTTGAATCTAATATTAAATTCTCATAGCCTTATAATTTTCTATTTAATCTTCGTTGAAAAAACGGTTCCTGAATAGCTTAAGTGGTCAGTATGAATAAAGTTTCATATTTATAAAAATCTTGTATGTTTAAATATGTTAAATTATTATTTATAATGTAATTTATTATATTATTCTTAAGCACAGAAAAAACAGCTCATAAAAGAGCTGTTTAGATTATTATTTTCTTGTTTTAATCGCATTACTTATATTAGATGACCTACAAACATTGCTATAGGCAGTAATAAGATTAAAAGTAGATTCAATATTATAAACAACTTATCTTTGTCCTTTATCCCAAATATTAAACCTATTAGTCCAATAATTGGGCAGACAAACATTGATGTGAGTCCAGTTGGTCTTAAACTTGTATAGCTTTCAAAGATATCTATTGGCAGTAGATAGGAAATCGCAAAAATCGCGAGTCCAAGTAGAAATAATTTTTTACTGATATTTTTCTTCATATGTTTCTCCTTTTTTGAAATTATATTGTTCGAATTAAATCTATGGTCGGTCTGTCTAAAATTCTCTTTAAAGAAAAATGATAGATGATTAGGTTAATACCATAGACGACTAGCGAAAATCCTAAGAAACTTTTATAGTCATAATATTTTATTAGAGTACTCATTCTTAAATCAGGAGCGATTAATGATATTACAAACATAACTCCTAAGCTCATAATAATAGAAATTGTAAAGGACTTTATCTGTTCTCCAATAAATTCTTTTTGATAGATGTTCTTTAACTCATCTACATCCATTCCACAAGAGTAAAGACTACCGATTTCTTTTTTTCTGCTCATTAGACTTAAATTAATGGATGAGTAGCCGTTAGTGATATTTAGTACAAAGATGATTGATGCAATTCCTATTACAATTTTTATTAGACTTTTCAAATCATTATATTCATTTTTTGCGGTTTCCTCACCTGTTGTGATATTAAAGCGATCTTCAGGCGAGATTTTACTTCTAATCATAGCCTCTACATATTCTTTTACATCTTTGGTATCCGAATCGTTTACCTTCATATTTAATGTATAAGCATAGTTTGTATTTTTTTCATCTCCGGACTCTTCCATAAGTTTAAAATAAGTGTCAAAATCTGTATAAATTTTTACATCGAATGGTCTTGTTTTCGACTTATATTTTCCCAAATCTGTTATCGTCTTTGAAATTTTAATCGTCTTCTTATAATCATTTGGAAAGTTAATATCTAAAGTCTGTGGGTTTTCAAAATATGGAATTCTCTTTGCCTTAGCTATTGGAATAGAAGAATCTTCTTGAATTGTATTGTAGAGGACAAATTCACCCTTCTTTCCTCCAAGTTCTTTTAAATCTTTTTCTTCCAAGGCGATGATAAATCCATCCATACCTTTTGCCTTATATTTTTCTATATTCTTTCTAGCTTCCTCGTCTAATCCAGCTGCCTTTGCTTCCTTTGAGAATTCATTAGTATTTTCCACTTGAACATATTTATCTTTTGAAATATAAGACTTCTCGTTAGGAATTTTATCGACAATTTCTTTTAATATTTTTGGGACTTGGTTGTTTTCACTAAAATAATCAACAGAGAAATTATAGCCATCATCGTAATGAGAAAAATCTCTGTAGTATGTTGAGATTCCTATAGTGATTATAAACACTGAAATTATAATTATCCCTATTGCAGAAATATATCTCTGTGATTTTATTGAAGCTAAGTTGTTAAGTTTTAATTCCTTCCAAAAATCTTTGGATCTTTTCTTCTTTGATTTTGAAAAATCTATATTTCCTCTTATGCCGTCTATAATATTTATTTTAGAAATCTTTTTCGCAGGGGATTTAATAGCTAATGCTACAATCACAAAGGAAACGAAAAGTATTGCTAAACTTAATAATGGATTAAATTTTATAACTTCAAAGGCACTTACTCCTTCGCCTATCGTTATGTTTTTATACAAACAATATATAAAGAAAAATCCTGCAATATGTCCTAAAAGTATTGGAATTGCAGTTGTAATAAGTCCTTCCTTTAGAAGTAACAGATAAATTTGTCCATTGGTAGATCCTATAGACTTGTAAATGGAAAGCTCTCGAATCTTCTTTAGCCCCCAAACCCAAAAGATATTTTTTATAAAAAACACAAAGATTGCTATACATCCAAGAACTGATAGAACAAGAACAGCTTGGCTCATTATATTTTGTAAGGGTTCGTTTTCTACTCCGTAATAGTTTATTAGACTTTCAGAAAATTCTAAAGTAACTTTTTTGCCCAAAGTCTGATTGATTTCTGCTTGAATTTTATCTCTATCTCTATAAGCTTCTTCGAAAGAATTAAACTTTACAAAGGTTCTGAAAGTGGGCATTTTATCTTGTAGCCCTAGAGCAAAATTTAGTTTACTATACTTGTTGTAGACATCTCCGTAAACACCGACTAAAGTAAAGCTTTTGGAGCCTTGGCTCTCAAATTTTTCCCTGTCCGTATTAGCACTTGTGGGACCTATCTCTTCGCCATTTAGAAACCTTTTGCCTAAATCAAGTTCTACACGATCGCCTATTTTAAGTTTATTTTTCTTTACTAGGCTTTCAGATAGTACAATTTCGTCTTCCTTAGTTGCAAATCTGCCTTTAATAAGTCTTGAATACTCTCTCATCCGATTTACAGCTTCGTCTTGGTAATTGACAACGACTAAATCGTCAGCAAGTTTTCCATTATCAGGATTAAGAGACATTTTTCCGACCAAATCTATATCTTCAATGGACTTTAGTTTTTCAAGGTCTTCATTTGAGATCTCGTCTTTAATCTCCCCATGATAAAAGCTTGAAGCCATGTAATAACCATAGTTAGCCCTCATACCTCTATATCCGTAATAAAAAATTACAGTGAAAAACAGACTTACAATAAATAATGAGATGAAAATAGGAAAATTCTTCTTATTCATTTCTTTCATCTCCTACAATTTTTCCATCGACTATTGTAACAATACGATTTGTTTGTAAGGCTATTTCTTCATCATGGGTAATTAGGATAATTGTCTGTTTTAAGGTTCTATTGAAATATTTAAAGATTTCTATAATTTCCTTAGAATTTTTCCTGTCCAAGTTTCCAGTCGGTTCATCTGCCAATATGATAGATGGATTGTAGATAAGACTTCTGGCTATGGCAACTCTCTGCTGCTGACCTCCTGAAAGCTCACTTGGAAAAGAGTCAAGTTTACTTTCTATACCAAGTTTATTTACTATATCTGAAAATTCATCTTGATTTATTTTTCTTTTATCTAGTTTTAATGGAAGTTCTATATTATGACGAACTGTTAAATTTGGTATCAAATTATAAAACTGATAAATTAACCCAACTTTTCTTCTTCTAAAGTAGGCTAATTCTTTTGAGGAATACTTTGAGATGTCGTTACCATCTATATAAACCTTACCATCATCTGGACTATCCACTCCTCCTATGATATGTAGTAGTGTTGATTTACCAGACCCACTTGGTCCAACAATGGCGACAAATTCGCCTCTTTCAATTTCAAGGTTAACACCGTCTAAGGCTATGACCTTAGAATTACCCTCGCCGTATTCTTTTCTTAAATTTTCTACTTTTAATATTTCCATACTTTCCTCCTTAATTTAAGGTAAGTATATAAAAGCAAAGTGATTTTTAGGTGACATTGAAAAATTTTATTTCAAATCTTGCTCCAGCATCAATATTTGAAACAGAAATCTCCCCATTATTTTTTTCTACAATTGTCTTTGCCATGGCAAGACCTATTCCAAAGCCATTTGAGTCGGGCGTTTTATAAAATCGTTTAAAGATTTTTTTCATATTCTCTTTTTCTATTCCTCCGCCATTATCTTCGATTATTAAGCTTGTATAAAGGGGATTTTTATAAGATGAAATTGTGATTTTATCACAAGTCAGTCTATTGTCAGCATTTTTCATAATATTAATCAGAGCTTCTGCCAACCAATAAAAATCTCCATTGATGCTATTTTCTTTTAAATCCGTTCTCTTTTCTACCTTCATAGATTTCTTTAAATTCAAACTATCTAGAGCATAATCTATTAATTCATCTAAACGAATTTCATCTTTTTTCATTAAATCTTTGTTTGCATCTAGGCTTGATAGTTTGAGTAAAATATCTGATAAAGAGTTTAATCTGATTGTTTGTCTTTTTAAAATTCCTATATCATCATTATCTGAAAAGTCCATCTCCAAATTTTCTATGGAAAAAAGCATAGATGTGATAGGAGTTTTTATCTGATGGGCTATGTCTTCGAGGTATTCTATTTGCTTTTCGCTATTTTTGCTGGTTGTTTCCTTGGCTTCTACAATTTCTATAAAAAGTTTATAAATTTTATCTTCTAAAATCGAAAAATCATCTTGCTTCATAGGAATTTTGTAGTCCTGATTTTTCATATTTTCTATTAAATCTATAAGATCATTTATTCTATTTTTCTTTCTTTTTTCTAAAAAATAATAAAAAAGTAAAAGACTTATTATCCAAAATAAATATAGCATCTCAATCCATCCTGTAACCAATTCCTCTGACAGTAGTAATAACTTCTCTATCAATTTTTTCTCTTATTCTCTTAATAGTTGATGTGAGAGTATTGTCATTTACAAACTTATCCCTATCTTCCCAGAACATTTCCAACAGTTGACCTCTAGTATAGACTCGGTGAGGATTTTTAATAAATAAGACCAAAATTTCATATTCAAGGGGAGTTAGCTCTATTTGCTTACCTTTAAAATAAACTTTTGAATCATTTAAATCTATTTTGATATCCTTGTAAGTAATTATTTTGTCTTGACTTAGAGGTATTGTCCTTAAAACCGCATCAATTCTTGCCCTTAATATTGCAAGGGAAAATGGTTTAGTTAAATAGTCGTCTGCTCCTTGATCTAAGGCAGCAATTATAAAATCTTCATCATTTTTTACAGTTGTTACAATAACTCTTATGTCCTTATCTTTTAATCTTTCTATCAAATGTTGACCGTCTTTATCTGGTAGATTTATGTCCAATAGTGCCACATCCATGTCTACATTCATCTTATAGCTTGCTTCGTAAAAAGATGATGCAATCTCTACTTCATAACCATTATTAACTAAATACTTTTCCATTTGTGATGAAATTTCTTTATTATCCTCTATAATCAAAACACTCTTCATTCTAACCCTCTTATGTATCAACTTTGAAATCTAATAAATTAATTTGTTCTGCATCATTTGTCTATAAGCAATTTGATGCTACTAACCAATAATTACATTTATAGTATACCATTATCATTTATATTAAAAACAGACCCTTTACGGATCTGCTTGCTTTTAAATATTTATTTTATTTTCTCAAGAAGAGAAACTGATTCAACTTGTTCATCATTGCCCAAACTTATATTCAAATTATACTCCCTTTTATATTGATTTTTTCTTACGGAATAGAAGAAATTTCTAGATTGCTTATAATCTTGATAGTTTAAACGCAAAAGCAAAATCTGTTAAGATACTTTTTGAGCAATCATTACACCGATCGGTGCAAGACCTCCATATACCAATTTCATTTCAACTACTGAAAACCCATATTCCTCAATAAAATCTTCAAATTGATTTTTATTCCATTCTTGATAAATCTTAAATCCTGAAATAGACATCAAACTCTTTATAATTTTTCTTTGTTTTCCTTCTTTCCATAGAAAGGTAGGAGCAAACAAAATCCCATTAGGTTTTAAAACCCTATATATTTCTTTCATTGCCTCATCTGGCTTAGGCATAATATGAAGTGCATTTGCGATTAGCACACAATCAAATTTTTCATGATATCTGCTCTCCTTAAATTATTTACAACAATCCCCGTCACCGCATCCAAGTCAAGTAAGGGATTCTATAAAGTGTTTGTAATTCATCAATGTCTCACAATTCAAAGAATAGTGATGCCATTTTCCTTCCTTACGATCATTCACAAGGCCGCATCCTACCAATATCTTCATATGATGGGATAAAGTTGGCTGGGTAATTTCAAATCTTTCCAAAAGTTTACACCCGCACTTTTCTCCATCCGACAGCATCTGTACAATTTCCAGCCTGTTCGCATCGCTCAAAGCCTTGCATATCAAAGCCACATCCATTGCATTCATATTGACACCTCACATTGATCATTGTCTATGTTCAATATAATATATACATAGATATTTATCAATGTATTTATTTTAAAAAAGAGAATCAAGTTTTTGATTCTCTTCATACATTCATTATAGCTTTTATCATCCATTTTATTTGCCCCAAACAGCCGCTGCATTCGACCTTACAAGCAGTTCTTCCACAGGCAGACAAATCGGACAAATATCATGACAAGATAACGACTTCCCGCATCCTTCAAAAAATCTCTTCTTATATTCAGCAGAAATCTCATTCAAATGAGTGCTTTCCTGTTCTTCATCCAGAATCCGAAATGCGTTGACTGCAGCAACAGTGCCTGCGAAAGTCCCATTTGCAGAGAAGTTAGGACACACTTCAAGGCAACAGCCACACATCAGACAGCGTGCCGACTGGTATCTCGGTTCATGTGTCCACGAACTCATATAAGCTTCACTTTCAAGCCAAAGGTTCAGTTTTTTCAAATTTTCAAACAGATTTGACCGGTCAACGATCAAATCTCTTACAAGCGGAAATTTGCTTAAAGGTTCCAAGATGATTGTAGAACCTTTTAACGTATGTAGAAATGTAGAGCATGCCAACCTCGGACGTTCGTTAATCAGCATGGCGCAAGCCCCACATTTTCGCACCATACAGCTACATTCCCAGCTGATGGGAGTAACTATATTTCCTGAGTTATCTTTCAAAGGGGTTCTACTGTTCAATTCCTTTAGAACAGTGGCAACAGAGCTGTTTTTGCTTCCGTCATACTCAAATTCCTGCCAATAACTGTCTGATTTCTGACTCTCCTGCCGCCTGATTCTTATTTTATATACCAAGTGAATCACCGCCTTTCTGGAACAGGTACAAAGGAAATCTGTATCTGCTTTCCATCAAATCTGGCTACCGTTGTTTTAAGGTAATCATCGTCATTGCTCTTCGGATAATCCTCCCGCCAGTGTGCACCACGGCTTTCTTTTCTTGCAAGAGCACTCTTTAGAACTGCCATGCCAAGCAATGGAAGATTTCCTGTCAGCGCTTGTACCGTTTGAATCCCATTTAACAACGTATTCTCATTTCTGACAACGCCCATAGTCTCCTGCATCACTTTGTTTAATTGCTTTATTTCTGAAATTTGAGACGCTGGCGGAAAATCTATCTGTGTCGCACAAGATAGATCTACTACATCTGCCTGTTCGCATGCTGATTTTGCCGCAACACGCCCTCCGTATAACGCTCCTAACAGAGAATTTCCACCAAGACGGTTGGCACCATGATATTGGGCACAGCATTCTCCAGCAGCGCAAAGATTCTGAATCGGCGTTCTGTGCTGCTCATCCACCAGAATGCCTCCCATAAAATAGTGAATTCCCGGTAAAACAGACACCGGTTCCTTTCGTATATCTTTATGCAGATAGGTCATACAATCGTCTGCCAGACCAGATAGCTTATTTGAAATAATCTCCTCCGATATTTCCGTCATGTCAAGAAATACCTCTGATTCATGGCTGACCTTCCATATCTCTCTGGCGGTAATATCTCGTGGCATCAGATTTCCAAGCTCCGGGTATTTTTCCTCCATGAAATACCATTGTTTTCCATCTTTCATGGCAAACAACCTGCCACCTTCCCCTCTGGCCGCCTCGCTGATGAGCATGCGTTTTCCACCACATTTCACAGTTGTCGGATGATACTGGATCATCTCGCCATTTGCCAGAGGAACACCAAGCCGGAACAATTTTGCGGTGACTTCTCCTGTATTGCTCAGCGAACCCGTTGTATTTCCAAACAATCCGTGCATACCACCGGTGGCAACAATAACCGCATCCCCCGGTAATTCCACAGTCTCCTGACTGTATTCATCCCTGATTACGCAGCCACAACAAATATTGCCACACAGACGAAGTGTTAGGAAAGAATGATGGCTGAACCGTTCTACCATACCAGATGCTTCTTTCCTGCGAACAGCGTCTATCATAGCTGTCATGATCTGCTTCCCGGTATCGCTCTGTGCAAAAGCAGTCCGTTTCTTTTTCTGCCCGCCAAAATTCCGCAGATCCACATCATTATAGCCACTCATGTTAAATTTAACTCCAAGTTTTAGCAGCCAGTGCACCAGCTCCGGTGCTGCCTGTGTCATTCCCCAAACTGCATTTGGATCTGCCAGACCACATGCTGCCTTTATTGTATCTGTAAAATGTTCTTCGGGACTGTCGTTTTCATCTTTTGTATTCAAAGCTGCGTTGATACCGCCCTCCGCCATAACAGACTGTGCCCGCTCTGACGGAAGGGAGGAAACCAGTTTTACATTGCATCCATTTTCCGCTGCCTGCAAAGCCGCTGAAAGTCCTGCCAGTCCAGCACCTATAATAATAATTGTCTTACTCATAGATATTGCCACCCAATATAATATAAAATAACCGCTCCCGCTATAAAAAGAAGAAGCACCGAAAGGATCAAATAAATATCACTCCTTCGTTCTTTATAACTGATGATTCCCAGTGATACGAGCAATGGGCGGATATTGATAAAAATATGAACAAAGATTGCCGCTACGAACAAAAGCTGAGTTACCATCTTTACAGTTGTAAAAGGGAACAAAATATATGTCCCATTCTGCACCTTTCCAAACAAGCCAATATGGAATAACAGCAGAATCAGTATTGCCATCCCACTGGCTCGTCTCGCCCAAAATATGACGTTTTGTTTCAGATACATTTTTCCTGATTGCTTCGCTGTCTGTAAACTCTGAACCGTCAGGATGACACCAATCACCGTATGCACAACAAGAATACCAACACCAATCCATGCAAGAAGTTTCCCTGCACTACTTCCAACTCCGTTCAGCATAAAGCTGCCCATGATTCCATGAATCATAAAAATGAGAAGCATTAAAACAGACAAAATCGTATTCCATTTTCTCATAAATTCCCGCTCACCTCATTTCTTCGCTGCCCATAATCATATAGTCCATCTGTGTTAGCGTTGTAACGTCAATAAAATCATCCGATGCCAGGAATACATCATACTTTCCACTTACCACTCTTGATAGCATCATTGTGTTACTGTACTCTTTCAGATCTACGAAAAAACCGGCCTGTTTCAACCTATCACATAGTTTCTTAGCATAACTGACAAGCGGATAATCCGTCTCAGATACATATAACCGAAAACTAATGTCCGTTTTCATGAGATCTGTTTCATTTGTTTTCGAATCGTCCAGTGCCAATTCTTTTAATTTATTCCGGGTGTTCTCATTGTCGAGACCATCTGACATCATATTAATACCGAGAACATAAGAGCCTTCCAACTGTGCGGCGGCTTGGGCAGCTTTTTTTGCTTTCGGTGTTACTCCTGTGACTGCATCAATCATAGAGGGCGGTGAGTGCAAAAGTACACCGAAACCTGCAAGAAAAACAATTGTAACTGCTAACAGAATCAATTTCCGTTTCACATTGCCACCTCGTTTCTTATTTTTTTAAAATCCTCATTGCGTTCAAAACGGCAATTATGGTAACGCCTACATCACCAAATACAGCTTCCCACATTCCAGCTATACCCAGAGCACCAAGGATCAGGAACACACTCTTAATTCCAAGGGCAATCACTATATTCTGCATGACAATTTGCTTTGTCACTTTTGCCACATCAATCGCATCCACCAGCTTAGATGGTTCATCTGTCATCAGAACCACATCCGCAGCTTCAATGGCCGCATCTGAACCAAGACCACCCATTGCGATACCAACATCCGCACGAGCAAGGACAGGAGCGTCATTGATACCATCACCAACAAAAGCTAATTTGCTTCCCTGTCTCTTTTTACTGTCTAAAAGCTCAACCTTTTCCACTTTTTGATCAGGAAACAGTTGTGCATAATATTCATCCAACTGCAATTCTTCCGCAACAGCCTTTCCGATTTTTTCATCATCACCAGTAAGCATGACTGTTTTTTCCACACCGATATGTTTCAAATCAGAAATTGCTTTTTTGCTGTCCGGCTTTACTTCATCTGTTATCAGAATGCATCCGGCATATTGACCATCTACCGCTACATAAACCTTTGTACCAACTTTTTCACAGGCTGTGTACTCCACATGCTCTGAATCCATAAGTTTCGTATTGCCGGCATAAACTTTCTTCTTTCCTGCCATGGCACTGATTCCATATCCGGAAATTTCCTTGTAATCAGAGATAACTGATTGGTCAATTTCTTTTCCATAAGCAGAGAGAATGGATTTTGCAATAGGATGGTTAGAAAAGCTCTCTGCCTGGACCGCATACTCCAGAACCTGTTCTTTTGAAAATCCATTGGCAGACAGAATATCAGTCACATTGAAAACACCCTTTGTAAGTGTTCCAGTTTTATCGAACACAATAATGCTGACATTATTAAGCGCCTCTAAATAATTACTTCCTTTTACAAGAACACCTCGTTTAGATGCCGCACCAATACCTCCGAAGAAAGTCAGCGGGATTGAAATGACCAATGCACATGGGCAAGATACCACAAGGAAAACAAATCCTCTGCGAATCCACTCTGTCCAACCTCCACCAAGAAGGATCGGTGGCAGAATTGCCAGAATAGCTGCTAAGATTACAACAACAGGAGTGTAATAACGTGCAAATGTAGTAATGAAATTTTCTGTTGGTGCTTTTCTACTGGACGCATTCTCCACAAGATCAATAATCTTTGAAGCAGTAGATTCACCAAATGCTTTCGTTGTCTTAATCGTTAAAACACCCGTCTGATTCATACAACCGGAAAGTGCTTCGTCTCCTTTATGAACGCTTCTCGGAACCGATTCTCCAGTTAAAGCCCTCGTATCCAGCATAGAATCTCCATCCAATACCACACCGTCTAATGGGATTTTTTCACCAGGCTTTACAATAATAATCTCGCCAATGGCAACACTTTCAGGAGATATGGTAATCAATTCTCCGTTCCTTCTGACTGTAGCACAATCCGGACGTATATCCATTAAATCTGATATAGATTTTCTGGAACGCTCAACAGCCAATGACTGGGAAAATTCACCAATTTGATAGAACAGCATAACAGCAACTGCTTCCGGATATTCACCAATGACAAAAGCACCAATCGTAGAAACGCTCATCAGGAAATGTTCATCAAACACACGTCCCTTTGAAATATTCCTCACAGCTTGCCATACAACATCCCCGCCAAGAATAATATAGGAGACAATGAGAAAAACTAACTCGACAGGCAGTGGCACTTTCGCAAAAACTGGCAATGCCATACCAATACCATAGATTGCTGCGCCAATCGCTAAACGAATCGTCAACTTCTTGTCCTCATTGTTATAGGATTCATTGGCCTCCTGCTTTTTTCCCGGTATATAAGATTCCTGTGCAATTTCGGAAACTTCTACATCTGGCTCATGGCTGTGGACAATCGTTTCAATCTGACTGGCTATTGTATTTGCGGCAACTGGAGCAACATTGATTGTCAACGTCTGCTTCATCAAATTTACAACTGAGGATTGTACTCCATCCAATTCTCCGACTTCTTTTTCAATTTTTGCAGAACAATTCGGACAATCCAATCCTTTTAACGAATAACTCTTTGTAACATTCATAACGGTTTCTTCCTGAACTTCCACATCGGGCTCATGACTATGAACAATCGTTTCAATCTGACTGGCTATCGTATCTGCGGCAGCTGGAGCAACATTGATTGTCAGCGTCTGCTTCATCAAATTTACAACTGAGGATTGTACTCCATCCAATTCTCCGACTTCTTTTTCAATTTTTGTGGAGCAGTTCGGACAGTCCAACCCTTTTAATAGAAATATGCGTTTCATGATAATATCCTTATAATTTGTTTAATTGCTCAATTACTCAACTATAATATTAAAAATTATTGTTTCTGCCAAAGATGCTCAAACCCCTTGTCAATAATCTCTTTCACATGATCATCTGCCAGCGAGTAGTAAACTATCTGTGCTTCTTTACGGAATTTTACCAGATTCGCTAGGCGTAATGCCTTTAACTGATGCGAAATTGCAGATTTTGTTACCCCCAGTAGCACTGCAAGATCACATACACACATCTCACTCTGTTCTAGAGCGTGTAAGATTTGTACTCTAGTTCCATCTCCAAATAGCTTAAACAAAGAAGCCAACTGGATATAATCATCTTTTGGCTGCATCTTGGATTTCACATCATTCACAATATCCTCATGAATTACATCGCAATTACAAATATAAGACGTTTTTGACATATATTCACCTTCAAATAATAATAGTTGAACAATTACTCAACTATTATTGTACTTATTTCTAAATTTATGTCAATAAACTGATGTTAGTTCCCCATAAATTTTACAATTAAAACCAGCTCTTTATTCTTTTCTTAATCTTTTTTCCCAGTATACCGTTTTGGCTTTCTTGTCACACTTCCTATAAATCCCGATTTGTCAATTTCATTAAATATAATTTTTATCTTTCTCAAGTGTATACAGATATGTAATCGGATTCTGTGCCGACCGATTCAACTTCAATCCAGCTATCGACTTTCCAATGTATAATGTTTCATTCTCATCAAACGGAAGTCCCTGTTCGAATCTTTCATCCAGAAAGAATAATCTATTTTCAGTTTGTCCTATTGTTAATAAAGGCAAATGCTATAAAAGAATGTCCTTTAATGCCTTGCTCATCAGCTTCTGACGTTTCTCCATAAACTCTTCAAAGTTTGCAAGTTCATAAGAAACATCACTAGGAAGGTACTTAGCATTTTCACTATTTTCAGTAATCTTCAACCAATCTACAAGTGGTGTCGCATTCTTGGATTCATTCTCTCTACCTTCCAACAATTGAAAGTTTGCTAATGTATTCCTTCTTCTACGCCAATCTTCTTTAGTATCATCATCAATCACTGTTCCATCCGGCAACACTAAGTCTTTAATCTTGCCTTCTTCAAATCCTGTATACGGATGCATATGATCTTGATGGAAACCTTTCTGACTATATTTCAAATTTGGATACATAAGAGATAACAACATAAATGTATAGGCACCAATCTCATATGTGTCAAACATTGCATCAATCTCATCCACAGTATATCTAAGAGTTCTGTCACCTGTGAATCTAATCCCATTTAGATTTTTCATACTAAATGAATTAGATGGTGCTGCCTTCAATGCCTCTCTTATGCTTGTCAGTGCAGAATTTGACGCAGCGCCAAAAATTTGTCTTACCTGTGCAATTACAATATATTTTCTTAATTCAGCTTTACTGCTCGAATCAAAATTACCACCTTTATATCTGTAGTAAACCATAGGCGAAACAGCCACATAAGAAATCATGTTCTCCGAATTAAATCCGAATTCATTTAACAAATCAACAGTATCATTGATAGCTTTTCGGATTGAATCCCAGTTTTCTTTGATTTTTAGTATACTATCTTTTTTGAATGTTTCTACTTTTAATGCTACGGACATATCTAAAAGATACAAACAGGTACGCATTATAAAGTCATTAGAGAACTTGAATCCTTCGCCTTTCTTATTTATTTCAGAAAGCAACTTATCAATTTCATCCCTTGCCTTATCCCAATAAGAAACAATGGTAGAGAATAATAAGTCGCTCTTTGAAAGAACGGTTCCACCAGAATTTACTCTAACGAAAATATCCAATACACTGTCTATCGAATCATCAACTACTTCAAAGTAGTTGATGATTTCATCAGTAACCAGTCTTGTATGCAAAAGAGAAATATTCTTTGTTGCGACTTTGTCGGTTGCCCATCCATTAGGAATGATGACCTCTGTTAATAAATCTTCAGCTGAATACTTAAGGATATCTTTTACAAAATACCAAAGCTTATCGTCCTTATTCTTTGCAGCATCTTCTGCTGTTAAAATTTAAATTCGTAAGAAATGTCTGCTTCATCAGTTTTTTCACTGTGCAAATCAAAGTACAATTCTTTTTTCGGAAATGCATCATCATTCTTCCATCTTTTGTTTGGAAGTTTTCTGCTCATACTTCCTTGCAAAGCTATGTATAGAGAAGTCAATCTCTGCTGGCCATCCAAAACTGCACAGATTGTTTCATCTCCACTACCAACTGGGAACGGCTGTGGTGCAGCCGGATTCTTATACGCATCTCTTTCATGGTAATCTTTTATTAATTCATACATTGAATACTCTTTTTGGTTCACAATAGTCTTCTTAACTCTCCAAAAAAGAAAAGTTCCAATAGGATATCCAAGCATGATAGAATCCATTAATCTTGTAATCTGTGCATCTCCCCACACATATTTTCTTTGAATAGCAGGAAGGTAGACTCTTCTACTATTTGCATCATCTATTATTGTTCTAATGCTTTTCTTTTCGTATGCCATGATTTACCTCACTCATTACTCGTTTTTATCTGTTTTCCATCATTTCAAAGCTTTTTCACACTTTTACTTGTGTGTTTTAGTCAACAAAAATATACATTCCACGTGGCTTGATAGGTCAGTATAGATAAAACTTCATATTCCTAAAAAGCCTAGTATAGGTAAATATGTTGATTAATTTTTATTCTTTATTATCATAGCTACTTCACAAACAATAAACTCCTTTTATATAAATGAAGAGGAAGCCCTGCTAAGGTTTCAGCAAGAACTCTCACATATGAATATACGTTTGTTCTTTGCATGTCAGTAAATCCGTTGATATTCCTTCCAGCTATATTTCTTACAAATAAAAAAGACGATGAAGATATCCTCTCCCCGTCTTTAGGTTTGTCTCTCGACTTAAATATTAAATTTAAAATGTTTATATTACTACCTCCTAAAATTAGCCATAAGAAAAGCACCTACTTTTGTAGATGCTAAAATTTATTTTTTTCTTTCTTCAATGAGCTTATTATATTCTTCCTCTAGTTTTTTTCTTTCCTCTTTAGGTATCTCCATTGCTAGTCTAGAACTTATGGAAGATATTCTAAAATCAAGTAATAAACTATTACTCTCCTTACCATTTATTTTCTTCTTATTTCTATTTTTATATTGTGATAAATTACCTTTAAAATTTTTAGTTTTTTTATCTTCTATAATTAAAAGTGTATCTGCTAGGTTATTTATAAACTCCTCATCATGGCTTACAAATATAAATGGTCTATCATAAGATTTCAATAGATTTTCCAAGCTTTCTATAGCATTTATATCTAAAAAGTTTGTTGGTTCATCAAAAATAAGATAGTTAAAATCAGATGTTAATATTTTAGCCAATTTTACCTTGGCTTTTTCTCCATCACTTAAAATACTTACAATCTTGTAGACATCATTAGTCTTAAATCCTAATCTTGCAAGAACAATCCTAGTCATTGTTTCATCATATATAGACGTATTTATTACATTTGCTAAGATATCAGCGTCTTCTTCTAAAATATCACTCATTTGACTAAAATAACCTATTTTAAGATTTGGATGCACCCATACATTTTCTTGATTTAGAATCATGTTTAAAAGGGTGGTTTTTCCACTTCCATTTTCTCCTATAAGAGCTGTTTTAGAATTGTTTTGTATTTGAAAGTTAGATTTTTCAAATAAAATCTTATTTCCAAACTCTTTATTTAGATTTTCTCCTCTTATCAAGATTTTAGAGTGAAGTTGTTTATTATCTGGAATGGATAGTTGTATTTCTGTTTCTTCTTTAGGTTTTTCTTTTACTTCTAGTTGATCTATTCTGGATTCTACAGATTTTACTTGTTTATCTAGTTTTTTCTTGTTTTCTTGATCGCCCATTTTATGGAGTCTTGCTTCTGAGTTTCCCATCCTTTTAGGCGTGGTTCTTACTTTTGATGATTGGTCTTTTATATTGCTAGCTAAATTTTCAAGTCTTCTTTTTTCTTTTATAAAATTCGAATACTCTTTTTCTTTAAACTTAAGTCTTTTTTCTCTTTCTTCAAGATAGAATTTGTAGTCTCCATTATATTCTTCAATTTTTCCGTTCTTTAATTCTAAAATCTTTTTACAAGTTTTATTTATGAAATCACGATCATGGGAAATTAGAAGATATCCAACTTTTCTTGAATTTAGCTTTTTTTATAAGTTCTTCCTTTTGATTTAAGTCTAAGTGAGATGTAGGCTCATCTATTAATAGAAATTTAAAACTATCAGATAATATACCTGTTAGCTTTAATCTTTGTGCCTCTCCTGGACTATAGTTACCATCAATACTTAGCTGTGATCTAGAATAGATTTCATCAGAAAAGTCGTTGACTTTAACATCATAATTTAATAAATAACCCAGTTCTCTATCCACTCTTACTTGACCAGTATAGTCTTTATCTAAGCCTAATATTATTCTTAAAAGAGTAGTTTTACCCGTTCCATTCTCACCTATTAAGGCTATCTTATCATTTTCATCTATTGATAAACTATCAATTTCAAATAGTCTTCTATCTGGCAAAGTTTTTATTAAGTTTTTTATATATATCATAAATCCTCCTATACTTTTTTGAGAGGATTTCTTTTCCTCTCTTAGTTATTTAGAAAACTATTTGTATTAATCATTTATCTGTACCTCCCTATAATATTTTAAAATATATACCCAATTTAGAAAACTATTATCCCTCTGTCGTCGTATACAGATTCACTTGTATCATTACCACACCTTATAGCCCTATCAAGGGCCATGATTGTAGCAATTACTCCATCTATCTTCTCAGTAGATTTTTCCTTATCTGCTTTTATATTTCCAGCAGGATCAGTTCGTATGAAGATATTATCCATCATCCATCCTAGAACTGGATGTCCTCCATTGGCTATTTTTAAGAGTCAGTTTCAGTAAATCTTTGTTATGAAAAATTTTATTAATATTTCTTCACAATATATTTTAAAAAATAATGATTTCTAAGATTTCTTATCATCCTAGAAGTCTGTTAATTTGATTTTACTTAATTTTATTACCTTGACATCAACGCCACCGCTTCCACATGGCTTGAGTGGTCAGTATTGATAAAATTTGAAATTTCTCAAAAGTCTCGTATGTGGAAATATATCTATATAAATTTTTGATAGTAAATTTATTCTAAAATATTACTCACAATTTGCCCCCTATGAATATATTTTCCTTTATACATAGAATAGTCAAAACCCGAATTAATTTGTCTTGAATCATACCTATTATAATCTTCTATTTTATCTACTTTTATGTCTTTAAACTCAATCGGAAGTCCAGCTGATAGTACAAAGCCTTTTCTATTTTGTACATGAAAATGTATATGAGGTTCCGTTGTATTGCCTGAATTTCCACACTCGGCTAATTTTTGATATCTTTTTACTGTATCGCCTTTTTTTACTAAAAAGCTATTTGGCTTTATATGGCAAATTAGAGAATACTCATTCTCCATATGTTTGATTACAATGTAATTTCCTCTGATATCTCTTATTAAAGGGTCTGTAGAATTATTCCACATAATCTTACTATCTTTGCATTTATTAGATACTTCAACTACTATACCGTCTGCTGGAGCTATTATATCCCTTTGATAACAATAATAATTTTCTAGTTTTTTTCTGTCCCCATTATAACTCTTTAGTTTGTCATCTAACTTTATGAAGTCATAAGCATATCTTTGAGCGTTAATACTCCAAGAGTGTGATAATTCCTTATCCACACCCCCATTAACTACTGTCCATTTCCCTTTGAAGGGTAAGGAGTACTGAATACCGCTTTTATAATTTGAAACACTAGGGACAGGATTGTTTTTTAACGGAATAGCGAACATTGCAAAAAGTTGTCCTAAAGATTGAATGAAAATTGGCAAAGTAAATAATAACTCAAAAAAACCAAATATCCAAAATCCCCATAAAATTTTCCATAATTGACTATCAAAAACAAATCCGAAGAAACCAAATAATCCTACCCATTTAAGATATGATGCTAGTTTAATAAAAATCCTCATAAATATCCCCTATTCATCTATAACGTTAAAAATATCTTCAATACTCACATTAAATATCTTGGCAATATTCCAAGCCAATTCCAAAGATGGATTATAACGGCCATTCTCTAAATTTCCTATAGTTTCTCTTCTAACACCCACTAATTTCGCCAAATCAGCTTGTGTAAAATTATACTTTGCCCTATATTCTTTTATTCTATTTTCAATCATTTCTCATACCTAGCTTTTCTCTAAACTCATAAATTATAATTAATATCGTATATACAAAAATCGATATAGTCCAAGCTAGTATTAAGGCAAATATAAAAGATTCATATAATCCATAATTTAGGACAAAAAATTTATATAGGCTTATTATTACAAAAACTAAATTTCCAGCAAAAAATGAAAATGCGGCAGATTTATTTGTGTAGTCTTCCAACATCTCGTCAATATCAATAAATAGATATTTGAAATGTATTAAAAATGCAAAAAAACATAAAAAAAGTTTATTCTCTATATAGGCCCCTAAAATTCCTAACGCTGATAACAACCCTAGGGATCCATAAATTAGTTTATATTTATTCATAGTTTACTCCTTTGTGGTGTATTTCTATCATTTTGATGAAATTATACCACATTGCTAAACGTAAGACAATTAAAATCATCCTCTTTATATTTCAATTAATCTAAGACCTAATAAAATGAATTAATAATATGAATTTTCATATGTTTATTCTCATAAATCATTATGAGCACAAAAATAGTCTTTTAGGATTTAAAATCAAACCCCAAAAGACTACTATTTAACTACATATTCTTTCTTTTTATATATCTAACTGAAATTCATCTATTCTCCATCCATACCACCCCATGCTTTTAAGCATCTTAGGTAAACCATCAAATCTATTTTAATTTATGAATTCATCTATTATTCTATTCTATAAAACAATAAAATTTTTACTTGCTTGCTTACATTTGTGGGAGATTAGTGAGATTTCTTCACATTATTTCTTCTTATAACCAAAAGACCCGACTTGGTTCGCATTATACTAAAAGACGTGTCGGGTACTGTTAAGTATTATAAAACACATTTAAATCTATTTTCAAATCTTCTATTTCTTATATAATTTTCCAAACTAATTATATATAATTAGTTGTCTATTTCGACTACCTCAAAAATTAATAGCTAGACAAAGAGGAGGTATTATTTAATGATTTCCGTCTAAGTAATCCTCAAGTTGATATTCGTTCCCATCAACTTCTATAAACCATGTGCTATAAGCATCTATATTTAAAGGATTATCATCAACAACATGAGTTTTATAGTAATTTGTATATATGCTGTACACGAGATTCTTTCTTGTGTCATTCTTATCTATTTTCCCATTATAAAAAGAGGTATATACAGTAGATACTTTTGTATCTTTTGCCCAATATTTGCTTGCAATTTCATCCATGTGATTGGTATTTATGAATGGCTTTAATTTATCTATTACTTTTTTTACATCATTAATTTCAAAATTTTCAGATGTAACAAAATTAATATATAAGGATGGTCTTAAAAATTTTATTTGAATCTCACCTATTTTTTTATTTGATGACATCTCTTCTTTAAACAAATGAAACTCTTCACTTTTAACATTTTTTTCTCTAGAACAAGCAGTTATAAATATCAATCCTATCATTAAAGTCACTATTATTAAATGTTTCCTGTTTTTATTTTTCATTTAAAATACAACACTCCTTAAGCTAGATTCCCATAAAGACTAGATAGCGTTAGCAAAACATCTGATAGGGAGTTTAATTTAATTATTTGAAATCTATTAAATTATTTTATTTTATAGCATTCGTCTATAAAAAATTTGAGACTATAAATTAATAATCATATTTATAGTATACCATTACCACTTATATTAAAAACAGACCCTTTACGGATCTGCTTGCTTTTAAAAATTTATTTTATTTTCTCAAGAAGAACCACTGATTCTATATGGACTGTTCCCGGGAACTGGTCAAAGGCGCAGAGTTTTTCCACCCGGTAGCCATTTTCCACGAATTGGTCCAGGTTGTCTTTTTGGGTCTTGGGGTTACAGGAGATGTAGACGATTTTTTGAGCCTGGGCCTTGAGGATGTTTTTCATGGCCTGGGGCAAGAGGCCCACTCTCGGCGGGTCTACCAGGATGGTGTCCACCTGGCCTTGGTAGTCTTCCAGGGCTTTTCCCACATCATCACAGACAAAGGTTATATTATCCAACTTGTTTTTCTTGGCCATTTCCCTGGCATTGTCTACGGCGTCTTGGACGATTTCCACGGCATAGACGCTTTGGGCTTGGCTGGCCAGGATTTGGGCCAGGGTTCCTGTGCCGGAATAGAGGTCAAAGATGGATTTTCCCTGGGTTTGGCCGGCATAGTCCAGGGCTTTTTGGTAGATTTTTTCCACTCCCAGGGGGTTGGGTTGGAAGAAGGAAAAGGGGGTGATTTTAAAGTCCAGGCCCAGGAGTTTTTCATGGATGCCGTCGTCTCCTTTAACATGGATGAGCTGGTCGCAGATGACGGCATCTCCAGCCTGGTCGTTGATGGTGTGGTAGATGGAGGAGATGGTGCAGTCCAGGTCTAGGTCCTCCAAGCCTCGGATATAGTCTTCCAGGTAGATTTCTCCCTGAGACCGGGTGACCAGGTTGACCATGATCCTTTTTTCTCGGAAGCTTTTTCTCAAGACCAGGTGGCGGAGGGTGCCTTTCTTGGCCATCCGATGGTAGTAGGGGACTTTTCTTTCCCGGTAAAAGTTTTGGGTATAGGCTCGGATTGTTTCGAAGTCTTCCGGAGCAATCCGACATCCTGTGGTGTCAACAATTTCGTGCATATGGAAGCGGCGATGGAGGCCTAAAACCAGGGGACCTCCCTTGACTTGGTCGCCAAAGGTGTATTCCATTTTATTGCGGTAGTGCTTGTGGTCTACGGCTTCTTCCAAGCGACTGTCTTGGGTCCAATAGTCTTGGTAGAGGTCTTTTAGCTGGGCTTCCTTGATGGCGTGTTGGATTTCATAGGGGGTTTTTTGGTAGATGCAGCCACCACACCGGCCATGGGCCGGGCAGCCGGGGTCGGTCTCATAGGGGGCATCTTCCAGGATTTGTCTAATTTTGGCCCGGGTGTAGTTGGGCCGTCTTTTCATGGGGATGATCTCCACTTTTTGGCCGGGAAGACCTCCCTTGAAGCGAAAGTTTTGGTCTTGGTCTTTGGCCAGGGACAGATTGGGATATTGGGTTCTTTCTATGGTTACTTCTTTTAATTTTTTAGCCAAGGGCTTGCTCCTTTATTGATTGGATTCCGGGTCTGTGGTCCGGTGACTTATTGTATCTTATTGCTTATTTTACTATGACTGGGGCTAAAGGTCCACTAAAAAAGCGACTTCTGAAGATTCATTCAAAAGTCGCTTTGGTCCTGTAGGTAATAGGCTTATTTTTTTAAGCCGATGTATTCTTTGATGTCGATAATGTCCCCATTGTCCATATAGATTTTGATATTGTAGCTGGTAATGACGGTAGCTCCCAGGCCAATGATGCCGATTAGGGGTTCGATGACAAAGGCAATGGCAGATACGTTTAAGCTGAGGCTTAAAACGGTGTCGCCCTTGCTGTTTTCTACCACCAGTCGGCTGGCATTTCCCCTGTGCCAAATGTCTTTAATGGCTTGGACTACTTGGTCTACAAAGTCTTGGACATTGTCACGGCTTGTATTTTCTTGCTTTTCTTCTCTATCTTCTTGGTTAAAGATGTCTTGGTCCTTGAAACTTCCTTGACCTGCCTTGAGGTTTTCAATGGCTTGGTCTGCATCTCCGTCTACATCTAAAAGAGCTTGGCGGACTTCTTCATAGCTTTTTCCTGTAGCTGCCATAACATAGTCAATTTTTTCCATTGTAATCATAAGCTTCCTCCTTATTTTACAGGTTTGTCTTACAAGCTTATTTTACCCCAATCTTTATGGCCTGAAAAGGGGTTTTGACATTCTTTGACTTTTCTTTATCTTGTCTTAAAAATCGGCGTTGTTGTAGATGGTATAGCCCCCTGGGAAGATTTCTTCCAGGGCCTTAAGGTCGTCCGGGCCTGCTTGGGCCAGGCCTAGGTCTAGGAATTGTCGAAAGGAGATTTCTTTAAAAAGTAAGGGGGCCAGGCAGGCTTGGGGCAGGTAGAAGCTATATTTGGGGTTGGTCCCTGTCCGGTAGACCTTGTCCTCTGTTCGAATTTCAATGGCCCCTTGGTCTTGGTAGTGGGCCTGGTAAAAGGCACAGGGGTCTAAGATCTTGGCCATCAGTCCAATGGCTTGGATGTTGGTCTGGATGTAGCCATTGGCAAAGTAGTGGTGGGACTGGTCGGTGGGGTTATTGAGGATTTGTTCCAGGTTTTTTTGATGGCTGAAAAAGTCCACATACCGGGCTTGGTCCGATTGGGCCCTTAGATGGCTCAAGACTCCCTGGATTCCCAGGGGATGGATGGACAAGAGGTCGGAAAGGACAATGGCATTTTGGGTATAGTTTTCTTCATTGAGGGATTTCCAGTGGTATTTTCCATAGGCAATGAGTTTTTTGTCCAGGAAGGCCCCGATATAGATGTTTTTCAAGTTGTCTTGGAAGTCCTCTTCTTCAATGGCCAGAACCTGGGTCATGCCATGGAGGACTCCTGTGGCATTTTTCCGGAAGGTCAGGGCTTCTTGGGCCTTGATCTCTCTCACGGTGACTTGGTCGGGTTTTTGGGGCAGGTAGCTGGTTTGGACTTGGTATTGGTTCATCTTGCCCAAAAATCCGTAGCCAAACTTGTGGTAAAAGTCTGGCCTAAAGGGCAGGAGGATGGCGGTATGGTTGCCTCTTTCCAGGGCTGTCTTTTCAAAATAGGCCAGGAGTTGTCCTGCAATGCCTCGTCTCTTGTAGAAGGGGTCTACTCCCAGGTAGCCAAAGCCCCCGACTTCTTCCATCTTGCCGAAGATGTTCATTTGAAAGAGGATGTGGCGCATGATGCCCACGACTTTTCCATCTTCTATGGCTCCGAAAAAAAGTTCTTCATTTTGGCCTTCCATCAAGGCTTGGACAGACTGGTCGTAGTCTTGATAGCCTTGGGGTGAAAAGTCTCGGATGCTGGGGTAGGACCGGTAAGAAATCTCCCGGTACTTGTCAAAGTCTTTCAGGGTTAGTTGACGAATTTCCATTTTTCTCTCCTTTTTATTTTTCAGACAGTTTTTCCTTCTCCATCCTGGTTTTGAGTCTTAAGCCTTTCTTTTTTCCCAGGTAGTTCCATAAGGATGACACTGGCCAGCATTAGGAAGGCTCCAAAATAGGCCCTAGGCAGGAGGACTTCCCCCAAGAGGATATAGGCAAAAATACTGGCAAAGACTGGCTCCAGGGAAAAGATAACCCCTACATGGCTGGCCGTAGTATCTCTTTGGGCCAAGGTTTGGAGGATAAAGGCCAATCCTGTACAGAAAACCGATAAGAAGATCAGGGCAAACCAGGTCATTCCACTAGAGGGCAGGCCCGGTTTTTCAAAGATGGCCATCAGGACCAGGTTAATCAAGCCTACAAAGAGGAATTGGTAGGCACTGAGGCTAAAGGCATCTTGGGGGGATTTTCGCACGGTCCTTTCCGTATAGAGGAGGTGGTTGGCATAGGCCACAGCGGCCAAGATGGATACCAAGTCTCCCTTTAGGGTGGACATCTGGATCTTAAAGTCCTCTCCCAGGGTCAAAAAGGCGATCCCGATAAAGGAGACAATAACGCAAAAAATTGTCTTTTTACTGGGGGCCTTGCCATAGTAGAGGGTGGCAAAAATAGGGGTAAAGATCACCATCAAGCTGCACAAAAAGGCTGTATTGGACAGGGTGGTGTACTTAACCCCCATGGTAGAGCCAAAGTAGACGCAAGATAGGATGGCCCCCATGATAAAACTATGTTTTAAAATATCTCCCTTTAAGGGTGCCAGCCGGCCCCGTCCCAAGACCAGGGCAAATCCAAAGGCTATAAAAAACCGGTAGGCATTCTGCCCGTAAACTCTCAGGTCCTCCATGACAATATCCACTAGGTAGTAGGAAAGTCCCCAGGTCAAGGCAACAAAAAGAAGGCTTAGGTCTGCCTTCAACATTTTACTCATAAAATCTCCCCCTATTGACTAATATTTTACTCGATATAGGGGGGATTTTCTAGGCCTTTGTCAAATTCTCTTAGATCTTATAAACATAAAAAGGGAGGGGTTTCCCCCTCCCTTAAGACTAGCTTAGGCTGCTTTCTTGTCAGCGGCCTTCTTGTCTTCTTGTTTTTCTACTTTTTCTTTGGCATCTTTTGGCTTTTCTTGGTCTTTTTTGGTCCAGGTGAAGTTTTCACTTAAGTTGTAAAGGATGCTGGCCAATTCTCCTCGAGTAGCTCCTTGTTTTGGTAGGAAGTTTCCTTCAGGAGTTCCAAAGATTAAACGGCCGGCTACGGCATTGTAAATGGCTTCTCTAGCCCAAGATCCAATTTCCTTGTCGTCCTTGAAGTTTTCAGGTAAAAGAAGGACAAGGGGTTGTTTTTTCAGGTTAAAGACATAGCGAGAAATCATGGATGCCATTTCTTGACGGGTGATTTCTTGGTCTGGTTTGAAGGTTCCGTCTTCAAATCCACTAACAACCTTGTTGGCAGCTGCCCAGTTGACATATTTTGTATACCAAGTGTCGCCTTGGACGTCTTTAAAGACATTTTTGTCAGTTCCTGTTAAGGGAGCTAATTTTTCTTCAAAACGGCCCAGGGTTGTTACAAACATGGCTCGGGTTACCTTACCATTGGGATCAAAGGTTGTCTTAGAAGTTCCTGCAAAGAGGCCTTTTTCTACTGTATAGTTGATTTTGTCCTTGGCCCAGTGCTTGTCAATATCTGTAAATCCAGTGCTTACTGCTTGTTTTTCTTCCTTGGCTGCTTCTACAACTCTACCTTCTACTTTTGCCTTGATGGGAGAGTGTTTTTGGATATATTTTGCTAAAACTTCAGAAAGAAGTGGGTAGGCACCGACTTCCTTGCTGCCCTTAAACATTTCGTATCCGTCGCCACCAACTGCCATAAAGTCGTTAGTTACTAGGCTGTAAGTCTTGTTGAGGTCAAGAGCTTGGCCCTTTACCTTGACATCGAAAACTCTTTGGCCTGGAGCTTGCTTGCTGTCATATTTAAAGGTCATTCCACCAACATGGGGGAATTTACCGACAACTTCAGGAGCCTTGTCTACTCCATATTCTAGGGCCTTGAGGATGGTTTCTCCTGTTACATTAATTTTTACAGGATAGTTGGCAAAGGGGAAGGAAGTAATGACTTGTTCCATGGTAATGTCTCCAGTTGGAATGGACGCACGAATTCCTCCACCATTGGTAATGGCTACATCTGCTCCGGATACATCCAACATGGCGTCTGTTAAGAGGTTGCCCAGGTTGGTTTCTCCTGTACGAACTTTTTCTCTTTCTCCTACTAGGTCTAGGTCTGTCCGGCCCACAATTTTTTCTAGGATGGGTTTGTTGGACTCTTCTACTTTTTTAATCAGGTCTAGGACTTTTTCATCTGGAGTCAAAGTCTTTAGAGTGCTGTAGGGAACTAGGCTGGCATTTTTATCTACCAGTTTATTGTCTTTAAAAGTCAAGGTTACCTTACCTACGTTGTGGAAGTGTTCTCCTGTTTGAGCAATTAGGGTGTCCCCAACCAGTTTTCCTTGGTCTAATTTTGTATGGGAGTGACCATCGATAATGAGGTTAATTCCTTCAACATTTTTTGCTAAAAGATCAGACCGTTGGCTACTGGATTCATCTAAACCTAAGTGGCTTACACAAACAATAGCGTCTACATTTTTTGCCTTAAGGGCTTGGACTTGTTGTTTGGCTACGGTGATATAGTCTAGGAAGTCTACCCCAACAGTATTTAAGGGGTTAGATTTAGTCTTTGTTTCTGGAGTGGCTAGGCCGAAGAAGCCGATTTTCAAACCGTTGATTTCTTTGACATAGTTGTCTCCCAACAAGAGCTTGTTTCCCTTCATGACATTGGCTGCAAGAGTTTGGAATTTACCAGCTTTGGCCAATTCTACCAGGCGGTCAGCCCCGTAGTTGAAGTCATGGTTACCAGGTGCGAAGACATCTGTGCCTGTTTCATTCATTAAGTCTACAATGGATTGTCCCTTGGAAATGGTTGCAAAGGTTGTTCCGTGTAGGGTGTCCCCTGCATCTACCAGGATGGCATTATCAAGGGTAGACTTGAAGGTCTTTAGCTTGGCATAGCCCAGCTCTTCTTTCTTTTGGTCTTCTACTCCACGACCATGGGTGTCGTTGGTGTGAAGAATTGTCACAGTTTTTAATCCAGTGCTTTCTGCTGCTTGGATTGGTCCCAGGTTGATGAGAGATCCCATCAGGACCACAGCAGCTAGAGTCATGGACAATAACTTCTTGTGTTTCATTTTTTCCTCCTTAAGATAAAAAAACTATTTATTACTAAAAAACCCTCTTGGTTTTCTAGGCAGGTTGTTAAAGGGCCCCTGTAAAAGAGCTTGAAAATCTTGCTCCTTTTCCGGGGTCAGAGCATCTTTTGGTAGGTAAAAACCTGAATTCTTCCCCATTTGGAAAATATAGAGATTTTGGCTTGTAAAGATGCGTTCAATATTTTTATAGTCAATCCTCAGGTGGCTTTGACCTTGGTGGATTTCCAGATAGTCTTCATAAAAGCGAACCAGAACCTTGTCTTCTTCTCCTGCTGAGGCCTTGACCTGGCTCTTGTATTCCTTTAGGGTCAAGGGTAGAACGAAAAAAGCCACGGCCAGGGACATCAGCCCTGCTGCCAAAAGACTCCCGGCAGTGAAGGTGCTTCCATCCCGGTAGGATAGAAAGGAAAAAACCAGGCCTGCCAGGCCAACCAGGTAGGCCCATTGGATGAGACGTTTTAAAAGGGCCTTTAAAAATTCCTTGGGGTAGGCCTCTTGGTCTTGGTAAAATACACTTAGTTTCATAAGTCCTCCTTGACTCTAGTATACAGGATAAGGAGAGGTAAAAAAAGTTAAATTTTCTTAAAGGAAAGATGTCAAATTCATGTCAACTTCTTTATACTTCTTGTCAAAGACTTGTCTAAATTGCTTGTTTTTCTTGCTTCTTTTTATTAAGATAGGAAAAAAGGAGGTTGGTCATGAATTGTTTGGGCAATATTATCTGGCTCATTGTTGCGGGTTTTTGGCAGGCCCTGTCCTGGTTTTTTGTGGGGATTTTGTGGTCGATTACAATTGTGGGGATTCCCATTGGTCGTCAATGTTTTAAGTTGGCCCGACTCTCTCTTTGCCCCTTTGGCAAAGAAGTAGCTCACGGACCCAAGGACCATGTCATCTTGAACCTGCTTTGGTTGATTTTCGGCGGCCTAGAACTGGCCCTGGCCTTTCTAGTCCACGGCCTGGCCCTCTGTGTCACCATTATCGGCATCCCCTTTGGCCTCCAATGCTTTAAACAGGCTCGCCTGGCCCTTTTCCCCTTTGGGGCTTCTGTCCGGTAAAAGTCTTGTTGACTTTTCTAAAATAAGCATAAGAAAACTCCAGCCTAGGCTGGAGTTTTTTATTGGTATTGTCTTTTTTCTCCCTGAAAATAGGCTTCATCAATGAGGCCACCTCCCAGGCACTCTTGGCCTTGGTAGAAGACCACGGCCTGGCCCGGTGTGACACCCCGAACCTTGTCTTTAAAATGAACCAGGGCCTTATCTCCCCTTAGGTCCACATGGGCGGGAACATCTTTTTGCCGGTAGCGGACCTTGACGGTACAGTCAAAGCTGTCTCCCGGGGCCTGGCCTTGGATAAAGTTCAGGTCACTGGCCAGGCAGGAATCGGAAAAGAGGTTGGGATGGTTTTTCCCTTGGCCCACATAGAGGGTCTTGGTCTTTAGGTCCTTGCCAATGACAAACCAGGGTTCTCCACTTTCTCCTCCACCACCAATGCCCAGGCCTTGGCGTTGGCCTATGGTATAGTACATGAGGCCATTGTGCTTGCCCATGACCTTGCCATCCAGGGTCACCATCTGACCCGGTTGGTTGGGAAGGTAGTTGGCCAAAAATTCGTTAAAATTTCTCTCTCCGATAAAGCAAACTCCTGTGGAGTCTTTTTTATCTGCCGTTGCCAGGTCCAGGTCCTTGGCTATGGCTCGAACCTGGGCCTTGGTCAGGTCTCCAATGGGGAAGATGGCCTTTTGTAATTGGTCCTGGGAGAGTTGGGAGAGGAAGTAGGTTTGGTCTTTGTTGTCATCTGCCCCTCTTAAGAGGTGGACCTTGCCCTCTGAGTCCCGGCTGGTTTGGGCATAGTGGCCCATGGCAATGTAGTCGGCTCCCAGGTTCATGGCCGAGTCTAAAAAGGACTTAAACTTGATTTCCTTGTTGCACATGACATCAGGATTAGGGGTCCTGTCTTTTTTGTATTCATTTAAAAAGTAGCTAAAGACCCGGTCCCAATATTCCTTTTCAAAATTAATGGAGTAGTAGGGTATGTCCAGTTGGTCAGCAACCCGGGCCACATCTTCATAGTCTCTTTCTGCGGTACAGACCCCAGATTCATCGGTGTCGTCCCAATTTTTCATAAAAAGGCCTATGACGTCATAGCCTTTTTCCTTCAATATATAGGCGGCAACAGATGAGTCTACGCCGCCGCTCATTCCTAGTATTACACGCATCTTTATCTCCTTTAAGCTTTAACCAGGGCTTGGACCAGCTGGTCTATTTCTTCTAGGGTATTTTCTCTTCCAAAGGACAGACGGATACTTTCCAAGCCCCTGTTGGGGTCTTGGGGGTAGATGCTTTCAATGACCCGACTGGGGCCCAGGGCTCCTGCAGAGCAGGCAGACCCTGCTGATACATAGATATCCTCCATGTCCAATTTCATCAATAATTCTTGGGCCGGGACGCCCTTGATCCAGAGGTTTAGGATCTTTGGAGATTCCTGGGCCAGGTGGTTGACTGCAAAGTCCAAACCTCCTTGGCTTAAGCCCTGGATACAGGCTTCTTTTAGGGCCTGGCAGTGGGCCTGGTCTTCTTGGCTTCTTCTATAGGCCATCTCCAGGGCCTTGGCCAGGGCTTGGGCTCCCGGCACATCTACTGTTCCTGCCCTTAGGTTAAATTCTTGGCTCCCTCCCCGGTGGTAGGCCATGAGGGGGGCCTTGAGGTTTTTTGTGGCTAAAAAGCCCATGCCCTTGGGGCCATAGACCTTGTGGCCTGAGCAGGTTAGGCTGGTATAGTAGGTGGACTTTAGGTCCACTTCCTCCAGGGCCATGGCTTGGACTCCATCGATGTGGAAGTAAATATTCCGATCCTTGGCTTCTTGGCCCAGTTGGGTCACAGGCAGGATGGACCCAGTTTCATTGTTAACGGCCATACAAATCCAACCACAGGTCTTTTGGTTTGTAGCTTCCAGGAAGTCTTGGACCTGGATGTTTCCATTCCTGGGGGCTACTTCTATTATCTTAAAGCCCAGGGTCTTGAGGTAGTCCAGGGTCTTTACCACAGCAGGGTGCTCCAGGCTGCTGGTGACAATTTCGTCCTGGCCAAAGGCCTTTCTATGGGCCAAGGACTGGCTCCATAGGGCCCAGTTGTTGGATTCCGTAGCTCCGGAAGTAAAGTAGATATTCCGGTCCTCCAGGCCAAAAATTTCGGCAATATCTTCCCGGGCCTGGCGGAGTTTTCGACTGGCCTTTTTCCCCAGCCGGTAGAGGCTGGAGGGATTGCCGTAGTCTTCTTTTAGTTCTTGGATATAAAGCCTTAAAACTTCCTCATCAAGAGGAGTTGTGGCTGCATGGTCTAAATAAATCATTCTATCACCTTTTTAGTATTATACCACAGCCAGCTTCTTGTCGTTAGCCTTCCTAGGGGCTATTTTTTTCACTACCAGGTCGGGTCTGTGGTACAATAAAGGGGAAAGGACTGATTGAATTGGCATATTTCTTAGCCCTAGATGCTGGCACCACCAGCAACCGGGCCCTTATCTTCGACGAAAGCGGCCAGGTCGTCTCCATGGCTCAAAAGGAGTTCCCCCAATACTTTCCCCAACCAGGTTGGGTGGAGCAAAATCCCATTGACATCTACTCCACCATGTCGGGAGTGGCTGCAGAGGCCTTGGCCAAGGCTTCTCTTGGAGCTGAAGACCTGGAGTCTATCGGGATCACCAACCAAAGAGAAACCACTATTTTGTGGGACCGAAAAACGGGTCTTCCTGTCCACAATGCTATTGTTTGGCAGTGCCGCCGGACGGCTCCCTTAGCCGATGCCTTAAAAGAGGCTGGCTATGTGGATATGATTTTAGAAAAAACCGGTCTGGTTGTGGATGCTTATTTTTCCGCAACAAAAATTAAATACCTCCTGGATAAGATTCCCGACCTGAGAGACCGGGCCAAAAAAGGAGAAATCGCCTTTGGAACGGTGGACTCCTACCTCATGTACCAATTAAGTGAGGGGCAAATCCATAAGACCGATGTATCCAATGCCTGCCGGACCATGCTCTTTAATATTCACAGTAAGACCTGGGACCAAGAACTTTTAGACCTCTTGGATATTCCCAGGGAAATCCTGCCGGAAGTCTGCCCTTCCGCCGGCTATTTCGGATCGACTTCCTCCTCCTTCCTGGGCCATTCCCTTCCCATTACCGGGGTCTTGGGGGACCAGCAGGCGGCCCTTTTTGGCCAATCCTGCCTGGAAGCCGGAGAGGCCAAGGCCACCTATGGCACCGGGGCCTTTGTCTTGATGAATACGGGCCCAGATCCCATTATCTCTAAGAATGGCCTCTTAACCTCCATTGCCTGGGACATCAAGGGTCAAACTTCCTATGCCCTGGAGGGGTCCATCTTTGTGGCAGGATCTGCTGTCCAATGGCTCCGAGACCAAATGGGCTTTATGGCCCATTCCGAGGAATCGGAAGAAATGGCTCTTTCTGTCCCAGACACCAATGGGGCCATCGTGGTTCCCGCCTTTACCGGCCTGGGAGCCCCCTATTGGAACCCCTATTGTCGGGGGAGTATTTTCGGCCTTAGCCGGGGGGTCAACAAAAACCACCTGGTTCGGGCTACCTTGGAGTCCATTGCCTACCTAACCCATGATGTGGTCCAAGCCATGCAGGAGGACAGCGGCTTAAAGAGAAAGCTCTTAAAGGTAGATGGAGGCGCTTCCAACAACAACTTCCTCATGCAGACCCAGGCAGACCTCTTGCAGATTCCTGTCCTAAGACCCCAGTGTACGGAAACAACAGCCCTGGGAGCCTTTCTCATGGCAGGCCTGGGGTCTGGCTATTTTAAAAACTTGGCCGACACGAAAAAAATTTGGCAAAAAGACCGAGAATTTCTCCCTGGTCTGTCTCCAGAACAGAGACACTTGGGCCTAAACCGTTGGCACAAGGCTGTCAACCACTGCTTGAATTTCAACCTGTAAATCCTTGTCACAAGAGGGATTCAATGGTATATTTTAAAGGAGGTTACAATGGATTTTAACCCACATGTCTACCCCTATCCCTCCCGGCGTCCTGTGGTCTACGGCCGGGCCATGACCGCTTCTTCCAACCCCTTGACCTCCCAAGTGGGCCTGGATATTTTAAGGGCCGGAGGAAATGCTGTAGATGCTGCCCTGGCCATGGCTGTGGCCATGACGGTTTTGGAGCCTACTTGCAATGGCTTGGGGTCAGACCTTTTTGCCTTGGTCTACAAGGATGGAAGGCTCCATGGCCTCAATGCCTCAGGTTATGCTCCTGGAAGGGCAAGCTGGCAAACTTACCAGGACCTAGGCTATGACCAGGTCCCAAGTTTTGGGCCTTTGTCCATTAATATTGGCGGGGCGGTAGATGGGTGGATTGCCCTATCCCAGCGTTTTGGTAGGCTTCCCTTCCAAGAAGTCTTTCAACCGGCTATCTCCTATGCCCGAGAGGGCTATCCGGTATCAGAAACCATCTCCGTCCTTTGGGAGAAGGAATTTGAAAAATACCGGGGTTTGGATATGGACCTAGCCCCTCTTTTTGACCTTTACGGGTCTAAGCAAGAGGCCCCCAAGGCCGGTGAAATTTATAAAAATACTGGCTTGGCCCAGACCTTGGACCTCATTTCCAAGACCCAAAGAGGGGAATTTTACGAGGGAAGCCTGGCCCGTGGTTCTGCCCAATACATACAGGACCAGGGGGGCCTGGTGGATTTTGAGGACTACAAAAACTACCACTGCTTTTGGACAGACCCCCTCTCCACCAACTATCGGGGATATAAGATCCACGAGCTTCCTCCCAACGGCCATGGCATTAGTGTCCTTATGGCCTTGGGGGTTTTAAACCAAGCCCCAGTGGGCCAGGAAGAGGACTTTTTACACCGGCAAATTGAAGCCACCAAGTTGGCCATGTCCCTAGCAAGAGACTATGTCTGTGATCCGGACTTTTTGCCCCGGCCCTGCCAGGACCTCTTAAGTCCCAGCTATCTCAAGGACTTGTCTACAATGCTCACAGACCAGGCCCAGGACTTTTCCTGTCTTCCTTCCAGTCCCTCTACCGTTTATTTAACGGCTGCTGACCAGGAAGGCACCATGGTAAGCCTAATCCAATCCAACTACGATGGCTTTGGCTCGGGCCTAGTCCATCCAGATTTTAGTATCAGCTACAACAACCGGGCGGCAAATTTCGTCCTGAACCCCAACCACCCCAATTGCCTGGGGCCCAGAAAGAGGTCCTACCACACCATTATTCCAGGATTTATTACAAAAGATGGACAAGCAGTGGCTAGC
The DNA here is from genome assembly GCF_900232945.1 of Urinicoccus timonensis. Taxonomy (GTDB): domain Bacteria; phylum Bacillota; class Clostridia; order Tissierellales; family Peptoniphilaceae; genus Urinicoccus; species Urinicoccus timonensis. The sequence continues at coordinate 74,119 of NZ_OCTU01000001.1, read as the reverse complement.
TTTGGCGTTATGGGGGCCTTTATGCAGCCCCAAGGCCACGTCCAAGTCCTGTCCAATCTAATCGACAAGGGCCTCAACCCCCAAGCAGCCTTGGACTGTCCTCGTTGGCAGTGGCTAGGGGGAAAGACCTTGGAAGTTGAAAGTGACTTCCCTCCCCAACTTATGAAAAATCTCATAGACCGGGGCCATGACCTGAGCCTAGCCAAGGACTCCTATGCCATGGGTCGGGGGCAAATTATTTTACGTTTAGAAAACGGCATCTACTGCGGAGGTACAGAAAAACGAACCGATGGCCACATCGCTGTCTTCTGACTTGCTTAAGAACTTGCCGTTTGGGTATATAAGAAAAAAATGTGAACAAAGAAAGGATGTATTCATGAACCAAGAAATGAAGGACCAAATAAAAAATGGTAGGGGCTTTATCGCCGCTTTAGACCAAAGTGGAGGAAGCACCCCCACTGCCTTGAAACGCTATGGCGTTTTGGAAGATGCCTATTCCAATGAAGAGGAAATGTTTGACCTGGTCCACCAAATGCGGACCCGGATTATTACCAACCCCGCCTTTACCAAGGATCATATTCTAGGAGCCATTCTCTTTGAACGGACCATGGATTCTGAAATCCAAGGCAAGCCAACAGCTGACTACTTGTGGGAAGAAAAACACATTGTTCCTTTCTTGAAAATAGACAAGGGCCTTGCCGACCTTGAAAATGGCGTCCAAAGAATGAAGCCCAACCCAGGTCTGGATGCCCTTTTAGACAAGGCTATTGAAAAACACATCTTCGGAACCAAGATGCGCAGCGTTATCCAATCCTACAACGAAGAAGCCATTGTAGGCATTGTAGACCAACAATTTGATCTAGCCCGTCAAATCATTAAAAAGGGTCTTGTTCCCATTGTAGAGCCAGAAGTTTCCATTGACTCTCCAGAAAAAGAAAAATGTGAAGCCCTCTTGGTCAAGGAACTGAAAAAACACCTAGACCAATTGGAAGAAGGACAAGATGTCCTCTTAAAATTAACCCTTCCCAACATTCCAAACCTATACCAAGAACTAACCAAGCATCCTAGAGTTTTAAGAGTTGTTGCCCTATCCGGTGGCTATAGCCGGGAAGAAGCCAATGACAAGCTGGCTAAAAATGAAAATGTCATTGCCTCCTTCTCCAGAGGTCTAACCGAAGGCCTATCCAAGCAACAAAGCGATGAAGAATTTACCAAGACCTTGGAAGCATCCATCCAAGATATTTACGAAGCCTCAATGAAATAAAAGGCAAAGACCCTTGGCCTAGGCCAGGGGTCTTTTTTTAGGAGAAATTATGAAGAGAAAACAAGCAAGCCATGAAGTTTTAATGGTGGAGCCCTCTTGCTTTGCCTTTAACCAGGAAACTGCCGTCAACAACCTCTACCAACACCAGGACCAAAAGCCCCTAGACCAGGTCCAAAAACAAGCCCTGGAAGAATTTAAGACCTATGTCCAGGCCCTGAGAGACCGGGGAGTCCAGGTCCATGTTTTTAAGGATTCCCCCAACCCAAGGACCCCGGACTCTATCTTCCCCAACAATTGGTTTTCTACCCATGCTGGAGGCCACCTGGCCATCTATCCCATGTTTGCCAAAAACCGTCAGGCGGAAGTGGATAAGTTTTTGCCCCAGCTGGAGGACCTCCTCTTAAGGGACCTCCCCCAAGGCTCCATCTACCGAAAGACCGACTACCGGGAAAATGGAAAAAAATCAGCCTATCTTGAAGGAACCGGATCCATGGTCCTGGACCGGGTCCATAAGATAGCCTATTGTGCCCTATCCCCCCGGAGTGACCGGGCCCTTTTTGAAAGTTTCTGTCAGGACTTTGCCTATGAAGCCGTCCCCTTCCAGGCCTACCAAGCCCTCTCATGTCAAGCTTATGACAAAAAAGGGTTTATAGTTATGTAATTTAAAAGAGAGTGATTGATCACTCCCTTTGCTACTTCCATATTATGTTCAACACTTCATTTCCTTCACAGAATACTGAGTCTATATATTTCTCCATCAATTCTCTGGTAAGTTTAGTGTTGTCTATTACTTCTTTTTCTTCTTTTGCTTTTTGTATTTTTTCTTTTATTGCTTGTATTTCTTCATCTATCAAATTTTTAGAGTCAATGAATTTTTGTCTATTCATCTTGCCTAATTTATACTTCTCAAAATTTTGCATTTTCTTAGCTTCAAGATCTTCGATAGATTTTTCCATAGGTTTAACTTTTACTTTCTCATCCTTGATTGGATCTTCTAAACCATATTTTTCCTTTATTGCTTCAAATACTTGCTCTTCAAGGCTTCCTGCTCTTGAGTTCTTATGTTTTACATTATTACACTTACATATCCTACAAGTAAAATATGTGTGAACCCTTATAGTTCCATCTTGTCGTTTTCTTTTTGATTGAGTACATCCTAGAATGTGATTACAAGTTGGACATTTTGCAAAACCTTGTAGTGGAGATTTTTTCCTCCATTCATAATCGGTGTTTTTACCTTTCATAAATAGATTCTTCTCCTTAATCTTCTGAACTTTTTCAAAGTCTTCTTTAGATATAATAGCTTCATGGTTATTCTCAACTCTTCCCCATTCTTCTTTTGGTTTGAATTTAAAAGAAGAGGGATTTAACACTGACTTATCTTGCATATTAAAAGTGTAAGTTCCAGTATAATTTTCATTTGCTAATACATCTATTACATTGCCATTAGTCCATGTTGGTCTAGGTTTTTTCGCAGTTCTAATTATTGAATATTCAAAGTCAAGATTGGTTAATTCGCTCTTTCTTTTTGATGGTGTCGGAATTTTTTCTTCATTTAATATCTTAGCTATATTTCTTGAAGATATACCATCAAGTGCAAGTTTGAAAATCTCCTTTACTATCCAAGCTGTTTCTTCATCAACTATGATTTTATGTCTGTCATTAGGATCTTTCATATATCCCAATGGTGGACTCCAAGCTAAAAATTTTCCTTGTTTCTTAAGTGTAGTCATAGATGACTTTACCTTTTCAGAAATATCTTTTGTGTAGAAATCATATAATAGTCCCTTAAATTGAATATCTAAATCTGTTCCATTTCCTTTTTCTTTGTTGCTATCATAGCCATCATTTATGGCAATGAATCTTACTCCTAGGAATGGAAATATATTTTCAAGGTAATCTCCAAGGGTTATATAATCTCTCATAAATCTGGACAAGTCTTTTACAATTATCGTCTGGATATTATTTTTCTTTACATCTTCCAGCATTCTTTGAAAGGCTGGTCTATTTTCATTTGTTCCAGAATATCCATCATCGACATATTCTTCTCTTGTGAAGATCTTAAATTCTTCATTCTTGTCGAGATAATCGTTTAGATATGCTCTTTGGTTTATGATACTTTCACTCTCATCAGTCTTTATCATATCTTCAACGGATAATCTAATATAAAGAGCAATCTTACTCATCGTCTGTTCCTCCTACCAAATTATCTATATTGAATTTAAAGACTATTTCAAATTCGTGTTTATCATAAACTATTATTTTTTCAATTAAGCTATGGATTAAATCACCAGGTAGCTTTTCCAAATTCTTTGAAGCATATAAATCATTTATCCATTTTGTTGATTTTAATCTTTCTTTTTTAAGCTTTGAGATATTAACTTCAATTGCTGAAATCTCGTTATCAAATGTAGCCATATGACTTTGAGCAATCTCTCTTCTTAATAAATACTCATCTCTATCAATCTTACCTAGGCTATATTCTTCATATGCTCTTTGAATGATATTTTCTTCATTTAGATTTTTTCTTTTAAGATTTTCTATGTCTTTCTTAAAAGTATCTATCGCTTTATTAAATCTAGCTTTAATTCGATTAACAAATTTTGTCTTGCTAGTTGTCTTCATAATAAATTCAGAAATTTTATCACTAATAGCCTGATCTAAATCTCTTTCCATGATGAATACTGATTTTTCGGGTTTTATACTTCCGCTAAATCTTTCGTTCTGAAATGAATAGTAAAGTCTATCTCTATTCTTACCATAGATACGCGTTCTTCTATTAAGTTCTTTGCCAGTATTATTATTGATTACAAGACCTTTAAACCTGTTCTCATAGTCCCTATTTTCAAAATTGTGCATTGGCGAACTGAAAACATGATTTTTCTTTCTCTCTCGTCTTTCTCGTAAGATTCTTTCGTGAACTTCCTTAGAAATGATTGCTTCATGTGCATTCTCACAAATTATATACTGACTTTCATCTACAAAATGTTGTTTAATTCCTTTTGCTAGATTTTGTTGCTTAACTCCTTGTACTAAAGTCCCCGTATAAGCTGGGTTTGTAAGCATTTTAGAAATTGTCCCTTTATTCCATTCAGGATCATCGTCTTCTCTGTAAATTCTCCCAGTTTTATAATAAATCATTCCAGGAGCATATCCCTTTTCATTAAAATGCTTTGCGACTTCATATTGGCTTTTGCCTTGAAGAGTTAAATCAAACATCTCTTCTACGATAAATCTAACATTCTCATCGATTACAAGTTTTTGACCTTCTTTAGATTTTTTAATCTTATACCCGTAAGGTGGAACAGATCCAATAAAGTATCCGTTTCTTGCTCTGTTGTGTTTTGAGGTTTTTATCTTAACTGAAATATCCTTAGCATACATATCGTTGATAATATTTTTAAGAGTAACCTCAAAAGATTTCTTTGAATCTGTTTCTTTGACTGTATCCAATTTATCATTAACTGAAATAAATCTAACACCTAAAAATGGAAAAACTTTATCAATCAATCTTCCCATTTCGAGATATTCTCTTCCAAGTCTTGATAAATCTCTGATAATAATGCAATTGATTCTTCTATCCCTAATATCTTGCATCATATTCTGAAATGATGGTCTTTCAAAGTTTGTCCCACTATATTCATAGTCAGTGTAAACTTCTAAAACATCTATATTTTCTTTTAATGCATATTCTTTACAAGATAGGATTTGAGTTTCTATTGAGTATGATTTTTCTCTCCACTCTTCTGTTCTTTCGTTAGATAGTCTTGTATAAATTCCGGCCTTAAAGACTTTTCTTTCTGTCTTTTCACTTTTCTTTTCAATATATCTTTTGGAAGTTCTTGCCATTATAAAACACCTCCAACTAATTGCATTGGAGTCTTGTTTTCAAGAGCATTTCCAAAGACCTTATTTATTGAAATCAAATTCTTCTTTACATCGGACTTACTTTCACTTTCTTCTTTTATAAGAGTCTTCAGTAAGTTAACTGTTTCCAAATTATTGAAGACAAAATTAATCTCATTGTTTTCTCCAATCTCAATCCTATCTATAAAAGATACGATTGTTAGCCTATTTAGGCTACTTAAATCAGTGGGAACAATTTCAGAAAGCAAACTGTCCTTGTTTTTCATCTTTTCTTGCAAGTTGGCAAGTATATTTTTCTTTGTAGCAATTTGTTTCTCTATTTCCCTGATCTTAATAAGATAATTTTTTCTGAACCTTTCAAACTCTTCAGAAGTTATAAGTTCGTCTTCTAAGTCCATATATAAAGATTGTCTAAGTCTTTCATACTTTCTTTTTTCTGAGTTTAAGCTTTCAAAGTCAATATTAAATGTAACTTTTGATACATCTAACTTATTAACTTGACTTAGTAGTTCATTATATTTTTTTAAATAATCTTTAAGTGCAAAAAGAGTCATATCCATTAGATAGTCTTCTTTTATACTATGTCTTGTGCAATCTCCTTTGTTATTATAATGAGAACAAATATAAAAAATATTATATCCATTCTTGGACTTAACCTTTCTTCTAACCATTGAAGACCCACAATCTTTGCAATAAAGCATTCCTGATAAAATATGTGGTATATCTGCCGATTGTTTTACATCTCGAAGCATCATCTTATTAGCCAAAGCATAAATGCTTTTTGAAATAATAGGCTTATGTGAGTCGTTTATTACAATCCAATCTTCTTCATTTACTTCTACTTCTCTCTTAGACTTGTAATTTAGTTTTCTAGTTTTCCCTTGTTCAAGCACTCCTATATAGACCTTGTTTGTAATAATCCTATTGACCATTTTTGCGTCCCATTTAGAGTCTTTAACAATAAAACCAGTAGTATGATTATCGCCAGAATTTTCTTTATGCTTAGATGGTGTTACACAACCTATGCTATTTAAAAAATCTGCAATGGCTTTAGATGAATAACCGTCTATCTTCATATTGAAGATTCTTTCAATTATGTGTGAAACTTCTGTATCAACGACTAACTTATGTTTGTTTTTGCTATCCTTCTTATAACCAAAAGGAGCAAATGCACCAATAAATTCACCATTCTTTCTTTTAATCTCTTTTGAAGATTTAACCTTCATTGAAATATCCCTACAATAAGAATCATTAATAAAGTTTCTTATAGGAAGAATTAGATGTGTATCGCTTACATCTGCATTTTCACTATCATAGTTATCGTTTACGGATATAAATCTTATACCTTTTTCTGGAAATATCTTTTGTAGATATTTACCTGATTCGATATAATCTCTCCCAAAACGGGATAAGTCCTTCACAATAATTGTTTTGAACTTCTTTTCTTCAAGATCTTGAATCATCTTCTTGAATTTTGGTCTGTCAAAATTAGATCCTGAAAAGCCATCATCTACATATTCAGCAACAACTTTAAAATCATTGTCCCTTGCATATGATTTGATAATCTGTCTTTGATTTGAAATAGAGTTACTTTCTGTGCTATCTCCATCCTCTCTCGATAAACGAAGATACATACAAGCAAATTTTTCCATCACAAAACCTCCTTAATTTGTATTTGGGCAAATAGTCATTAAGGAGTTCTTCTACCACTTATATTTTACCGCACCCAAGTTTTTAAGTCAGCACCCCAGCTTATAGTCTTATACAAGCTCTACATAAATAAAGTTCTACAATATCTAGTAAGTCGAGGGACTCTTTATCACTTTGAGTGTAAGTAATTTTTTTAGAATAATCTTCTTTTGATATTTGCTCTTTAGGTTTATATTTCTTCTTTTCTTTTGTATTCATAGGTTTTACCTCACAATATAAAATTAAAGTTTTTTGACATTGACAAGTGCCTTGGATTAGCAACATAGGAATCTCACCTCCGCCTCTATTCAGGATGAGCCGGCTTCAACCTTAGAAGTATCATTATCCTCATTTTCTTCATAGCGAATAGGGTATCCCTCCCTATATTCAAACTCTTACTTATCGCTCCCTTTCTTCTTCCCTTGCTTTTAGCTTAGCAGTACTTGTTTTGCCGAATTATTCAGCAGAAAGATCTTGGCGGATAGGTTATCACGCTCCAAAAATGATTAACGTCTTGTCTTGGTCTATTCAATTGTTAAGGTTCAAAATTTATCGAGAGTTATTAATCTTTTTTTAAATTTGACCATCAGAAAATACTTATCTTGATGAAACAAAATTGTTTAAAATTACCCTCTTATACTTAACAGTGAAAAGAAGTCTTTCTTGGTAACCAATTTTCAAAAATAAATTTGGATAAATAAAAAGATCCAATTCCCACTGCATAAGTAACAGTGAAAATCAGACCCTCTTGGTAACTGTCATCTAAAAGTCTTCTAGCATTTCTTTTAGTTTTTCTAAGACTTTATTACGCCTTTTAATAACGGCTGGATGAGAAATATTCAGTTTAGCAGCTACTTCTCTAATTGTTTCTTCTTTATAAAAAAGACTTTCTATCAAATCCCTTTCAACAGGATTGAGTTTAGAAATAGCTCTTCTTACTTCTTCAATCATTTCCTTTGTTTCGATAATTTTTTCAACATCAAATTCCAGATCTTCTAAATTTTCTTCAAAATTACCATCATGATCATAGGAACAAAAAAAGAAACAGTTATTTAACCTGTCTCTTCTCGTTTGATATTTCTCTTTGTTCAATTCACTATGATAAGCAAGATATACTTCCTTGCTAACAAATACTTTCTTTCCTTCTACAAATAAATAATATTCTTTGTCCATTAATTTTTCCTCCTTGCCCGCATGAATTTCTTTTGTTTGAAAATGAAATTCACACAAGGAGGACTTCTAATTCTATGCATATATTCTCCTGGGCATAAAAAAAGACCGAAAGAAAATAAATTCTTTCAGTCAATAAATGCCAATATTAAATTTAGGTGCAAACCACCCATCATGGATATTATATATGCACTTAAGTACACATAAAATTCGTATATGGTACTTTTTTCATTCGGAAATAGTACGCAATAAGTTCGTCATAAATTAATTTCTTAGATGTTCATTATTTCTTCAATGCTACGACCGTCTTTAAGTTGGCTAATAGCAGTCGGTAAAGTATATCCCCAAATTATTACACCTACCAATGCAATTGCTTCCTTCTTTCTTTGATAATAAACAGTTCTCTCTAAAGACATACTTCTCATACAAGCTTCATCAGTAATCTTTTTTTCAGAAATGTAGTAGTTATAAATAATCTTATGATAGATTTCTCCATACTCTGGATATACTTTTAGCCTGACACAAGCGTCATAAATTATTAAAAGCATAAGCTTGCTATCCATTACATTGGCTACTCTGTTATTAAACTTTTCTTCAACTTTTTCTGGAGCAAATGTAGAAAGATACAAGTAAGCAGATTCTGAAGTTGATCCATAGTTTTCTTTACTCTCAAACATCATAAAATTTGCCCTGCTATCTACTGCCCAGGTAACTTGTCTATATAAACTTAAAATAAGTTTTGCAGCTGAACTAATCTCTTCAAATTTCAAGTTGCTATCTACATACATGTTCATTATATTCTTTAAAGTTTTACTTATTCTCAATCTAATCACCCCAATACAATTTATTTACAATCCTGAATGTTTGTGCTATAATATGAATATAAGTTCAGTTTGTATTATATCTCAAATTGAAAAATAATTCAAGCACTATTGTTCGTATTAAAAGTTATAAATGCACATTAGTACAGGAGGTTAAAGTTATGGCTTTTGCGGATAGATTAAAGGAATTTCGTGAAAAAGAAAAGTTAAGTCAAGCAGATTTTGCAAAAATGATAGGAATAAGTACAAGAACTCTTGTACATTATGAAGACGGAGAAAGATACCCAAGAGATGTCGAGGTTTACAAAAAAATAGCTGAAGTTATGGACTGTGATTACAATTATCTTCTAGAAGAAAGTGACGAGTTTTTAAATCGAGTTTATAACATGGGTGGCAAAAGAGAATTAGAAAAAGCTAGAGCATTAACTGAAGGTCTAAGCTCTTTATTTGCAGGTGGAGAAATTTCTGATGAAGATAAAGATGCTGCTTTTGAAGCTATTACTCGTGCTTATTGGGAGGCTAAAAGAGAAAATAAGAAATACGGTCGTAAGAAAAAAGATTAGGTGATTTTATGAGTATGAATCGCTATATATATGATAAGGTTAATCGACTTATAAAAAAATATAAGACACGAGATCCTATCGAATTAATAGAAGCTTTGAATATTAACCTGGTATATCTACCTAAAACAGAAATACTTTTAGGAATGTACCATTATATTCAAAGGAACAGATTTATTTTTATCAGTAGCAACACAAATTTTAATAGAAAGACTATATTAGCACATGAATTAGGTCACGATCAACTACACAGAGATTATTGTATGAGTGGTGGAGCTTTTCATGACCAAACAGTGCTAAACCCTACAAATAAATTTGAAACTGAAGCTAATATTTTTGCAGCTCATTTATTAATTAGTGATGAAGATGTCCTAGATAACATCAATGATCAAGTTTGTGATTATGAAATCGCTGGAAAGTTAGGTGTAGATATAAATTTACTAAATCTAAAAATTTCTGAGTTAGCAAAAATGGGCAAGTTTAATAAACCAATTAATGTTAATACTCCTCAGGGAGATTTTCTCAAAAACTATCGCCCTGAACATGATGATTATTATTAGGAGACTCTATGGGAATTTTTATTGCAGGATATTTTTTATTAATCCTTTCTGGAATAGTTTTCTACTATCTCATCTCTACCTACTCTGTAAAAATCTCAGCATTTTTAATTGATTTTATAGTTGTAGGTTTAGGATTTTATATATCCATAAAAGATAAGTTAGATAACAAATTAGCTATTCCCCTTTCAATCACAGTAGTAATAATTTATGGAATATTGCTAGTCTTAATAAATCAAAAGCTACCAAAAATCAGTAAACTTTTAAACTATATAATTGCTTTTATAGGATCATCAGTCGCTCTATGGTTGGCACTTGATTTTATAACAAACACTCTAGCCGCTTTTAAAATAATAGGTCAAACTTATCATCAATTACCAATCACAAAAAGTATGATGATAAATTCCTTTATACATTATGTAATTGTATTCTTGATTAGTATTCCAGTGTTTAAAGGTAGAATGAAATTTATACTTGGAGGAAATTATGAGTAAAGAAATGGATAAAAATAAAGATGAAAATCATGATAAAAAAGAACTTCAAATCAGATCTTCCGCTGCTGAATACTTGACTTTTATTGCAGCTAATGGTGATGATGGGGAAGCTATCGAAATTAGATATGAAGATGAAAATATTTGGCTTACTCAAAAGATGATGGCAGCTCTTTATGATGTTAGTGTAGCCACAATAAATGAACATCTTAAAAAAATCTATGCCGATAGTGAATTACAAGAAGAAGCAACTATTAGGAATTTCCTAATAGTTCAAAAAGAAGGTTCTAGAAATGTTTCAAGGGAAACAAAACACTACAACCTACAAGCAATTATTGCAGTAGGCTTTAAAGTAAATAACGAACGTGCAGTCCAATTTAGAAAGTGGGCAAACCAAATTGTAAAAGATTTTACAATTAAAGGTTGGGCAATGGATGATGAAAGGCTCAAGAATTCTGGTACAAAACTTACCAAGGATTATTTCGAAAAATTACTTGTAAAAATTCGTGAGATTAGATTATCTGAGAGAAGATTCTATCAAAAAATCACAGATATTTATGCCACATCTTTAGACTATGATCCATCTGCAAAAGCAACAAAAAGATTTTTTGCCGCTATTCAAAATAAATTGCACTATGCAATTCATGGAAAAACTGCAGCTGAATTAATTGTAGATAGAGCCAATCACAAAACTAAAAATATGGGACTTACTACTTGGGAAGGATCACCAGATTCAAAAATTCATAAATATGATGTAGTCGTTGCAAAAAATTATCTAAACGAAGAAGAATTAAATCAAATGCAAAGAATTGTTTCATCATATTTGGACATGGCAGAACTGCAAGCAGAAAGACATATCCCTATGACTATGGAAGATTGGGAAAAAAGATGAAATGGATTTTTGCAATTATGGGATAAAGAAATTCTAAACGATTCAGGAAAAGTATCTGCAGCTCTTGCAAAAAAGCACGCAGAAAGTGAGTTTGAAAAATATAGAATTATACAAGATAGACTCTACAAAAGTGATTTTGATAAATTCTTGGAATTAGAAGATGATACTAAAAAATTAGAAGAATAACTTAATATACGATTAACGGGGTCTGTAAATAATTTTGTGTATCAACCTAAATCCTGATAAAAGGGTAAGGGTTGATACATTTTTTATGCTTCAATCATCATTTGTGTTGCGACAACTTTTTCTACATCAACATTTTCATCTTCTAGATTATCTTTAAAATTCCCATCTTGATTTAGTGACGAAAAAAAAGAGCAAGTGATTTTTCTTGTCCACCTGCTCTAAATGTTTTTCCTGTTCAAAGACTTTAAATATTTCTTTCTATTAATTATTTAACTTCCATGATTCTGCCTTAGCTTTTGCATTTATAAGGTCAGAATAAAGTCCATTATTTTTAATCAGTTCTTCATGATTTCCACGTTCTACTATTTCTCCATCTTTTAAGACTAAAATCTGGTCAGCATTTCTAATTGTCTTTAGTCTGTGGGCAATCATAATTACCGTCTTATTTTTTGTTAATGATTCTATTGCTTCTTTAAGTTTATCTTCATTTTCTGGATCTATATTTGCAGTTGCCTCATCAAAGATAATTATGTCTGCATCTTTTAGCATAGCTCTTGCAATGGAAATTCTTTGTTTTTCTCCACCAGATAGACTTGCTCCACCTTCTCCGATGATAGTGTCATAGCCTTCTGGTAAAGCTTCTATAAATTCATGACATCTTGCTTTTTTAGCAGCCTGAACTACTTCTTCATGGCTTGCATTTTGTTTTCCAAATTTTATATTATTTTCAATTGTATCTTCAAATAGATATACATCTTGAAATACCATAGAAATAGAATTCATTAAGTTTTCTATCTTATAGTCTTTTATATTTTTTCCACCTATTAAAATTTCGCCAGAATTTACATCCCAAAATCTCGCTATGAGATTACAAAATGTTGTCTTACCAGATCCAGATGGGCCGACAATGGCAGTCATAGTATTTTCTTTTATCTCTGCTGATACATTTTTTAAAATTGGTCTATCATCATAAGAAAAGCTGACATTTTTAAAGACTATATCATGATTTTTTATAGACTCTGTAATACTTCCTTCTCTCATATCAGGCATAGAGTCGATAAAACCTACAGAATCTATAGCATTTTCGCAAGCTCTTAGGATTGCCATGTTTGATCCTGCCCCGATTAAGCCTTCAAAGATAATAAAGGATGCCATAATCATAAGAATTGTTTCAGCAAGTGGAAGTTCACCAGATAAATTTAATTTTAATGATACATAGACCATAGCTACTGTTGTTATTCCCATTACAATTCTTTGGATAACTGTGTAAGGTGCTACAGATATTTCTAAATCTAAAAGTATATTTGATGTATCTTTTATAGACTTTCTCAAAGCTCTGTTATTTTCTCCACCAAGATTATAGGATTTTATAACCTGCATTCCTTGTAAAGTTGCTAATACTTCTTTTGTAAGTCTTGTTTGTGTTTCTGTCATTTTGTCTGCATTAGCTGATGATTTTTTCTCCATCATTGATGTAACGATGAAAAATACTACCACACCTGCTACAGCAACCAGTCCTACCTTTACATTAAAAATTAAAGTTCCAAGGACAAAGACTAAAGTATTTAAAACTCCACCAAGTACAAGAACCAAAAGCATAGGCACCCACATTTCTGCTTGGGAAAGTGAAGATGTAGCAATAGTAGTTAATCTTCCTAGTGAAAAGCTTGAAAAGAACCCCATAGGAACTCTTTTTATCTTTTCTCCTATTTCTATTCTCTTGTGAGCTGCCATAAAATATCCAGCGTGTGTTTGTGCCATTTGTGATGATTTTTGTGTCATTATTTTTCCAACAAGGGATATAACTAATATTCCAAGACAAACAAAGATAGCCTTATAGTCTAAAGTTTTAGAGAAAATATTTACCAACATATAGTAAATTGCACCAAATTGTAGAGCATTAAAGACTGCATGAAAGAATCCAGCCAGAATAGATTTTTTAATATTTGCTTGTTCTTCCTTAGAAAAATTCCATATCTTTTTAAACACCTTAAGCATTTTCATCACCCCTTACATTGGCAGCAACCATTTCCTTATAAAGCTCTGATGACTTTAATAGTTCTTTATGATTTCCATAAGAATCCAATTTACCATCTTTAATAACAAATATCTTATCTGCATCAACAATTGTCTTTAACCTATGAGCGATTATGATTAAAGTTTTACCCTTAACTAGATTTGCCAAGGCGTTTTGTATGAGAGCTTCATTTTCGGGATCTATATAAGAAGTTGCTTCATCTAAAATTACGATTGGTGCATTTTTTAGCATGGCACGAGCAATAGATATTCTTTGTCTTTCTCCTCCAGATAGATGACCTCCACCTTCGCCAACTCTTGTATCATAACCATTAGATAGATTCATAATAAAATCATGGCAGGCAGATTTTTTACATACATCTATAATTTCTTCGTCAGAGGCATTCTTATTTCCAAGCCTAATATTTTCCTTTATAGTCATATCAAAGAGGAAATTGTCTTGGGATACAAAAGAAATAAGTGAAGACAAGTTTTCGAGCGACACATCTTTTGTTTCTACTCCGCCAATTTTAATAGATCCATTATCTACATTCCAAAACCCAGCAATAAGTTTTGCTATTGTGGACTTGCCTGACCCAGAAGGACCAACGAGGGCTGAAACAGAAGATTCTTTTATTTCCATAGAAAGATTATCTATAACCTTATTTTTTCCATCGTAAGAAAAGTCTACGTCTTGAAGTTCTATATTATAGGATTCTATTTTTTCTCCCTTGTCGATATTTTCTAACTCTCTTGAATCTAAAATCTTCCCTATTTCAGAAGTTATAGTTGATATTCTTGACATGTCGTCCATATAGTTCATGATTTTTAAAATGCTAGAAACCGTAGCAAAGGATAAGACGATTAAGGTAATTAAATTTCCTAAATCAATACTTCCATTTATATAAAATAAAATCCCAAAGGGTATGATGGTAATAATTCCCATAGGAGAAAGTAATCTACCTATGGCAACCCTATTCATAGATTCACCCATCCAGTTATAATAAAAGCTTGCATTGTCATAAACTGCATCAGCATATTTTTTATAAGATGATTCGCTTTGATTAAAGGTCTTTATTACTTCTATCCCATTTATATACTCAACAATGGAATTATTCATATGTTGACCAATTGCAACTGACTTTCCAAACATTTCCTTATAATGAGCATTCATAACAGACATCATAATAGACATTCCTACCACAAATGGAATTAGTGATAATAAAGTTAAACGCCAATCTAGTGTAAACATGTAAATAAACAATAGAATAGGTCCTACTAAATTTGCCGTAAATTCTGGCACTAAGTGGGCAAGGGATGTTTCCATAGAATCAACTTGCTCAACTATAATATTTTTTAATTCTCCAGATGATCTTGATAGTACATCTCCCAATGGCATCTTGAAAAGTTTCTTAGAAATATCATTTCTGATTTCTCCTAATGAGTTAAAAGTTGCGGTATGGGAAATACTTGTTGATATTCCTGCTGCCACTTCTTTAATAACAAATGTTATTAAAATATTTATGCATAGTGGAGTATATAAGCTAATATCCCTTATGCCATTAATCAAATTCACAATAATTTTCGCCATGTATATATAAGAAAAAAGCCCAGCCACTACTCCAATTATTGCCAGTAAGATTGACATAAAATATGAGCCTTTTCTTTTATTTACATATTCTTTTACTAAATTCACTTTAAAACCTCCTTTAGTAATATTTTTAAATAGTTTATTATATTTTTTTTATTTCAGAGGGCATTCTATTAAGCTCTCCAATCATCATTGCTATTCCAGCTAAAATCATAATTAAATCTACAAGAGGTTCAGCAAACCATACTGCCTTAACTCCAAATGTCATTGGTAGAATAATCATGGCAGGAACGAATAAAAATAATTGTCTTAGCATGACGATTATGCCTGCCTTTTTAGCATTTCCTATTGCTTGGAAGAATGTTATAGACATAACCATTACTCCATATAAGATAAATATAGAATAGAATAGTCTAAAGTTTCCTACTCCCTGAGTTATAATACTTTCTTCTACTCCAAATAGGGAAAGGATGTTTTTTGAAAATAATAAGACTGGTAGCCAAAATATGGCTGCAAGAACAAGTCCTCCAATGGAGAATACCTTCATTGCCTCCTTTACCCTGTCATATCTTTTTGCTCCAAAGTTTGTACCAACAACAGGTTGCAAGCCTTGACTCATTCCCCAAAGTGGAATAAAGGAAAAGGCATATATTCTTAAAGTTGCTGCCATTAAGATAGCATTTGTATCTCCTCCATATTTAAAGGACATTTTGTAAAGCATGGTCTGCTGAATCATAAATAAAACTTGCATCATCATGGCAGATGTTCCGACAGCAAACATTTCTTTTTTTACTTCTGGCTCAGACTTTATTTTATTTATTTTTACAACTTTACTCTTGTTTTTGAAATAATGTAACGTAATGGCTGCTTGGACAAATTGTGCTGTAATAGTTGCAAGTGCAGCTCCTTCAATTGCATATTTTCCCATTAATTTCATTAGAATGGGATCAAGAATTATGTTTAAAAAAGCCCCTAGCCCCATAATGAGCATTGCTTTTTTCATTAATCCTTCTCCACGCATAACCATGTTTGCTGATTGAGTAAAGTTTACAAATAAAGAACCAATAAAAATTACTCGTAAATATCTGATACCATATTCTTTAATTTCTCCACTTGCTCCAACCATATCTAAAAAATGTGGTGCAAGTAGAATCCCACCTACTGTGATAATAGCTGAGAATAGAATAACCCAAAAGATTAAATTCCCCATAATTTTATCAACTGTTTTTTGGTCGCTCTTTCCTATAGCTCTTGATAAAACCGATGCTGACCCTACACCAATTAGGGTAGATACTCCGCTATTGAAAAAAGTAAGTGGCATAGCGACACCACAAGCTGTCATTGCAGTTTGCCCTATAATATTTCCTGCAAAAATTCCATCCATAAGTGGATAAAGACCTATTACTATCATTCCTATTACAGCAGGGATAGATAATTGAAAAAGTAGGTCTATAGGTCTTTTGCTTAATAATTGTTCTTTCATATCTTGTTTCAAAAAATCAACTCCTTACACAATCAGTCCATCTTTAATAAATTTCAAAATATCTTTTTCATGTCCTTGAACATATACTTTCTTATATCCATCTTCTTCAAGCATTAACACAGAATTACAAACTTTAAAAATAAGTTCTATATCATGAGTTATTATGGCAAAAGGATATATTTTTGAATATCTTTTTATTATTTCAGAAATATCATTCATCCTCTTGTAATCTAAACCTGACGTAGGTTCATCAAGAATTATTAGTTTTCTACCACTTAAACAAGCAGTTAATAGTGCAAGTCTTTGTTTTTGTCCACCAGATAGATTTTGTGGATGGTCATACCTATTTTCCCAAAGGTCAATATGTTTTAATTCGTTTCTAAGTCTATTTAAATATACAACGTCATTAATTCTATCTTTTTGTAAAAGCTCATTTTCCACCGTATCAAAAAATATTTGGTATTCTACATCTTGCATCATATAATAAGAGTTTCTTAATCTTTCTTTTTTATTTCTCCCAAAGCTTGTCTTGCCTTTAAAGTTTAATAAACCAGCTAAGGATCTTGCAAGAGTCGTTTTACCTACTCCATTTTTACCTATAATCGCCATTATCTCATTTTCATATAAGCTTATATTTAAATTTTTTATTAATTCTTTTTTACCAATAGAAATACCAACTCCTCTTATCTCCTCAACTACATTTTTGCAATTATCAATATTTTCAGATAGCAAAAAATTATAATTCGTTGTTCTTAGAGAGTAATTTTTACAATCCTTTTCTGTTAATTCACCTTTTTTAAAAACTTTTTCGATTTTACCATCTTTCATATACAAAAAACGATCATATAAATCATTTAAATAGAACAATCTATGCTCAGATATTATTATCGTTTTTCCTAATGATTTTAATTTTTCAAGAATATTCTTAAGTTCGACTATTCCCCTATAGTCTAAATTTGATGATGGTTCATCAAAGAAAATTATTTTAGTATCATAAACAAGAGTAGATGAGATAGCAACTTTTTGCTTTTGTCCACCTGATAAAGAATTGATATTTCTATATTTTAAATTTTCAATTCCCATCACACTCAAAGAGTCATCAACTCTTTTCTTTAATTCTGAAAGCTCCATTCCTAAATTTTCTCCAACAAAGGCAAGCTCATCCTCAACAATATTTGCGAAAAACTGATCTGTTGGATTTTGAAAAACATTTCCTATATACTTTGCCAATTCTCCGTTGTTATATTGCGAAATATTTTTTCCTAAAATAGATACTTGTCCATACAATTGTCCTTGATAATGATTCGGAATTAAACCATTTAATATTCTTGTTAGAGTAGTTTTTCCACAACCAGATAAACCACTTATAACAACAAGTTCCCCTTCTTTAATATTTAGCTCTATATCTTTTAAAATTACCTTATCATTTCCGTCATAAGAGAATTTTTTAATATCTGCTTCTATTACATTCATATTGACCTCCACAATAAGAAAATAGCTAAAAGTAAGAATACGATATCAAAAAATTTAAAAGTTATTTTATGATAATTAGTCCTTTCCCCTCTATATTCTGCTCCTTTAGATATAATAGATGAAGTCAAAGTTTCACTCACTTGCAAACATTTATAGATAAGAGGGATGAAGTAAAGTTCAAAAGACCTAACAGGATGGAGGGGACTTAATCTTAGCCCCCTTACCTTCATGCCATTCTTTATTTCTTTAATCCTTAACCCCATCTCTGATATAAACTTCATTCCTATCACTATGCTTAGAGCAAACACATTTGGAATGTGTAAAAACTTAAGTGAACTCATCATTTTAAGTGGTGATGTATTCACAAGAATACCGCCAATAATAAATATCGGAAAGAGTTTTAATACGATTTCTACAAGACCTAAAATTGCATTTCCACCTATTCCTAAGTCTATAATAGTTAATGTTTTGCCAACAATTAACAAGATAAGAACTGTTGCTAGTTGTTTAATAAATTGTTTTAAGGAAAAAGTTAAGGTTAGAAACATTGATATTCCTATCATAATATAGTAGCCAATATCATCTGTTATAAATAATATAATCGAAAACGCTAAAATTAAAACAAATAAGATTATAGGATTTACAAGACAGTTGTCATCTCTCCTTATGTTTTCCATTACAATATTCCTGATTTTTTACTCTTTTTAAAAAACTTATTATTTATATATAATCCAAATCTTCCTGCTATTAATACCAAAACGATATTAATGCCTATTGAGATTAGCATTGCCTTTGGTGTAAAAAAGGCATCCATAAAGGCAGCCTGTTCTTTTGTAAATACGCTAAAAACTTCAACAATTTTTTCTGGTCCAAGTAATCTTACAAATGTCATTGCATGCATTGAAATAACAAACATTCCAGCAGATAATGCTAAGGCAACTCTATTATCATTTTTATAGTTACCTATAATTAATTCTGCTACAATAGCTGCGATGGCATTTACTATAAGCATTGGCCAATATCCACTTAATGCATAAAATACACCCAGCAACATGAAAAATATAAAAGCTATTCCTCTTTTTTGTAATTTTTTAGCCATAATTATAAATGGCGGAGCTACTACAAAGGAAGAAAATCCTGCCGCTATATATAAGGATAAAGTTCCTAACATTCCTGTTGCTGTTGATACAGCCATGTTTAATATAAACGCCACTACTGTAAAAATTGTAACTTGTACGATATCTTTTAATTTCATATAAACCTCCAATTTAAGATATGTTTTTTCTTTCTGAGTAAACCCTAAGATCTACTTAGCATTATTATCTAAGATAATTCGTATCATTTTTTTTAATGCAAGTTTGTTCTTCACAAAATTTTCTCTTGCATTTAGAACTTCACAACCTAGAATAAATGTGTTAATCAAATCAGTTATTAATTCGATAGCTTCACTTAATTCACCTCTTACATCTTCATCAAATAACATTAGAATACTATCAGATGATGATTTTTTTAGTTTCTTATATAAGTCTTTTAACTTATCGTCATGATTTAATTCCTGCAAAAACATTGCATAAATTGAAACATAGTCACTCTGATATAGCATTTTTTCTAAAATAATCTCAGATAAAACTTCGCTAAAATCCTGACTTGTTTTATTCATCTCATCATAGATTATCTTCTCTCTGTATTTATTTCCTTCTACCATAATGTCGTATAAAATTTCATAGGTAGAACCATAATGATGATACAAGCCACCTCTAGAAAGCCCAGTAGCTTCCATAATGTCATTCATAACGGTATTTCTAAATCCTTTTTTTAAAAATACAGCTATTGATGCTTTTTTTATTTGATCCAATCTATCTTTAACATTCATTCGCACTCTAGAAATACTACCACCTCCTTAAAGACACATATGTCGGTATCTTTGAATATTATACCATATTTTTATGATAATCAACTCATTTAATTCTACTCTTTATCATCTCAATTATTATTTCTGGATGCTTACTTAAAGCTTCTGAATGCCCCATATCTTTTATTTCTTCTACTTCTAATTCTTTTTTTATTAACTTTTCTAAATAATTTAAAGAATCTTTTGCGTATATTTCTCTACTTCCAAAAGAAACAGATATGTCTTTCGTAGCTAATTTGTCAGAATTTTTATTTGTTATATCATAACTATATGCAGCTTTAAATGTACTGTATAAAGTTTCATTACTTATGGACTTAAATAACATTGGTTTTAATACTTCAATGTCGTTTTCATCATATCCCATGTTATCTCTGATTTCTTTTTGAAGATGATTATTTTCTAATAATCCAATAAATTGTTTTGACATTATATTTG
Source organism: Urinicoccus timonensis (assembly GCF_900232945.1). Lineage (GTDB taxonomy): Bacteria > Bacillota > Clostridia > Tissierellales > Peptoniphilaceae > Urinicoccus > Urinicoccus timonensis. The sequence continues at coordinate 53,712 of NZ_OCTU01000001.1, read as the reverse complement.
AAAATAATTCAATATTTTCTCCCATATTTATATATTGACCACCATCTAGGATTACTTTTTTTATGTTAACTTCTCCACACAATATCGTTTCAAGAACAATACTGGCTCCTAAAGATATACCATATGCTAGTTCAATATTATCAACTCTTAAATCTTTAATTTCCTTTATTATCCTTGCAGCAACTTGTTCTACAGATTTAATTGGTTCTTCATTGATATTACTATGACCTGGTAAAACAGGTAATAGAATGCAATAACTTGATTTTAAAGATTCTATTATTTCCCTAAAACAATTTTCCCAATAAAAGCCAGCACCATGAACTAGCATAATTTTAGGATTGTTTAAATCACCCACTATCTTCATTTATAACACACCCTCCTCATATTCCTTTTTTTCTTTTTTGATATTTACTTTAACATTTTTCAATATCAAATCCCTTTCTATATCTTTAAAGTCTAAAATATCCATTGAATAATATAGCCCATTTTTATAATTTTTCTCCAGGATTTTCTTAACAAGATTAGAACAAATTACAGCACTCATTGTACTGCTTTCTTTACTTTCTACTTCAATCTCAATGTTTTCCATAGAATTTTTCGCAGAAATTATTAGCTTGTTAAAATTATTTTTAGAAACATTTGCTTTAAAAAATGAAATTATATTATCTATATCTTTACTATAACTACCCTCAAATTTATCAGATTTTAATACTATTTCCTGCATTTTTCGAATAACTTTATCGTCATAAATTTGATTAAACCAATTTGCAGTGTTAACATTAAATTTTTCTGCTACTCTTAAAAATTCTTTGGTAATATAGTTTGATAGCTTATAAATATCACCATTAACATTTACAAATTTAATTCCATCTTCATATACAAGCTCACCATTTTTGTAATAATATAACGCTTTTCCAAACCCAGATAAATTTGTTAAAACAAAGTCTTCAATTGCTGATTTACTGGGAATTTCTTCACTTACATTAAAACCTGAAATAGAATCAACATTTTTTAAACAACTACAAGCATAACTTGCCATAATTCCACTTAATCCAGGGAAATATCCCGAAGATAAAACAAATATGTTGTTATCTAGTTCTTCTTTTATTTTATCCTCTAAAAATGATTCACCTGATGGATCTATATATGGAATATTGCATTCACTTGCTATTTTAGCTATCTTTTCTCCATTTTTATATGATGCTCCAGCACAATTTATCAAAATATCGACTTGATTACAAAATTCAGCGACTTTACCCAAATCTTTTATGTCCATCTGTACATAGGTGCGATTTTCTGTATCTTGTTTTTTATTGTTCTTGTAGGTAGCATATAAAGGATATATCTCACTTATAATTTCTACACATTTTGAACCAATATTTCCACTTCCTCCCAATATTCCAATTATCGGATTTTTCATATATTCACCTCTCTTTTAGTAAATAAAAACCAATATGACTTCAATTTTTAGCTTGAATCATTAAATAATTTTATCATCTTGAATATTCCCTATTCATTAATGAATTTTAATATCTTCATGCTATTTTGTTTTAGATTTTCTCCAGTTAAACAATCAAAATGTTGTCCTGATATACTGCTGTACAATATATTCCCAGCTAAATACTTCTCCCAAGTTTCTTTATCTTCTCCAAAAAATTCTCCATAAAAACTTTTTTCTGTTTCTTCACAAGAGAAAACCCTTACATTCCCGCTATATTTTGGGGGTTTATAAGTTGATACACATCCAAAATTTTGAGAAAAGATGTTAAATAGTGTATTTAACATTCTTATTTCATTATCTAATAAATTTAACTTATCTCTATTTATTGAATTATAAAGATTATTTAGTCTTTCAGAAATTGGAATTGAAGAAAGTCTTTTAAACTCAAGTCCTATATCCTCATACTCTCCAACAAGCCTCTCAAATGACTCTATTTTCAAGTCACCATCTAGATTTTTTACCATATATTTTATACAATCATCGAGTCTTTCATCACTTACAGTATGACCAGCTTTAAAAATATCAGCATTTATTAGCCTAGAAAATGTTCTTTCTAGCAGTAATTCATTTTCTAAACTCGTCCTTAGTGCTATATCATATTTATTTCTTGATAAACAATGGAAAACTGTTCTGTTTTGTTCTCTTGGAATAGTCGTACTCAATAAAGTTACATCTGATACATTCATGTTTTTATTGGTTATATAATTCGCAGTCTCAATAGCTATCAATCCACCAACGCAATGTCCAATAAGGATATACTTGGAATAACCGAGTTTACATAATACCTCTCCATATTTTTCTCCAAGATTTTTAAATGTATCCTCAGTTTTCATAGAAACATATTCTGCCTCATCTCCAAAAGAAAAGCCCAATACATCTTCGACATCATTACTATCTTTTATAATATAATCTAATAATTCTGTATATGCAGATAATGTGCCTGTCCCTGCGTGAAATAAAACTTTAGCAGTTTTCTTATCATTATCTAAATTGGATTTTTTTAATACTGATAAAGACTTATCAATCTTTTTATCAATCTTATCAAACCTGTTTTGAATTTTTTTGGAAATTTCTCTGATTGTCGGCGTTTGCATCATTTCAGTAAGCAAAGAACTCCAGTCCCAATCTTTTGCTTCTTCTACTTTTTCCAAAATTTCACTTATAATTTGTGCTATTAAAAGAGAGTCTCCTCCTACACTATAAAAGTTTTCATCTAATCCAATAAAAGACTTATTTAGCTCTTTACACCATATATGTTCAATCTTTTTTTCTATCTCTGTCATTTGAGATTTATCAATACTAATATCATAATCTTCTACTTTGAATAAACTTGATATTTCCTCTTTGTTAATTTTCCCATTGCTTGTTTTGGGTAAACTTTGTAATATTTTTATATCAGATGGAATCATATAGTTTGGCAAAGAATCATTTAAATGCTCAAATAATTCTGTTTTGTCAATGTTATAATATTCATTTTTAAATCTCGTTACAAAAACACTTTGTCCTGATACTTCTAGTAACTGACTACTTGGAAATGCATAAGATATGTTGCCATCATTTCTATCTATAATATCTTCCCATTGCTTTTTTGAGAAAAATGTTTGTTCACTTTCTTTTCTTTCATCTTCAAATCCTATCAATCCATCCTTGAATTCCATTGATGTTAATAACATATAACTCATTTTTGTTTCCTCTAATATAATCAATGTCCCAGAATCTACTAATAGATTTTTTAAGTTTTTTATAACGAAATCTATATTTCTAGAATTGTGTAATACATTTGCACATAGTATTAAATCAAATGAGAACGCATCTAGACCCTGCTTATAAAAATCTTCATTTATATCAAATATTTTGTATTTTATCCAATCATATTCATGAAAAATGTTTTTTGCATTGTTAAAAAAGAATTCAGAAACATCAGTGAAATAATATTCAACTTTTGAATCTTTCAATTTAGTAATCACATCAATAGTTGTTCCACCTACTCCTGCTCCAACTTCTAAAATCCTAAATGGTTTATCGCTATTTTTTATTTTTTCATTATATAAATAATGTATTTCATTAGCTATAAAACCATTATTGATTCTATTTATTTTATTGTCGTGATATGATGCCAAAGCAGGTTTTAAATCCCCTTTTGGAAAAAGTAAATTTAGCGGATCTTCGATTCCTGTTATTAGTTCAGGTAAAGAATCATTAGATCTTTTCAGATAAGCTAAAAAATCCTTACTGTAATTAAATTCATTTTCTACTTTATAAAAATCATTCCATAATTGTTCAAGTGTTTCTCCATTCTCTTCACCTAAATATTGGTATTGTTCCTCATCTAATTGTAATATTTTTTCTTTAACCAATACATTTAGCCATCTCTTTAATAACTTTTCTAACTTTTCAGGTACTTTTATTATTTTTTTAATCTCTTGAATATTATATTTGCTTTTTTGGTCAGTAAAAATTCCAAAATGTTGAAATGTTCCTAAAATAGATTTCAATGATACCTTGTCAGCACAATTTCCCCATTTTATTAATAAATCAAGATTCATATTCTCTAAAACACTTGATTCTAACTCTTTTAAAAACTCAATTTCATCGCAACCCAAATAAAAATCATTAGATATATAACTTTTAATTTTAGGAGTAACCACAGCATTTATTTTACCATCTAAAGATTTCCCTTTTGTATATACAACTTGTGCAGAATCTACTTTGTTATAAGAAACAATTGCATCCTCTATCTCTGATAATTCTATTCTATATCCATGAATTTTTATTTGTCCATCTCCAGACTCTCTACCAGTAAAAATAATTAAACCATTTTTTAAATAATAACCTGTATCACCTGTTTTATATATAATTTCTCCATCTCTTGTTCTTATAAATTGTTCTTTATTTAATTTTTCATCTCCGATGTATCCCTTGGATATTCCCTTACCGCCAATATACAATCCACCTTTAACATAGTCGGGGCAAGGATTTAAATCTCTGTTTAAAACGAAAAATTTTTGATTTGACATAGGGTATCCATATGGAACACTAATATCAAATTTCTCATTTTTACCTATATTATAATAGATAGACCAAATTGATGCTTCTGTAGCCCCACCCATGCTAACAAGCTTCACATTTTCAAAAATATTGTATACTCTACTTGGTAAATTTGTTGGAATCCAATCTCCCGACAACATACATAGTCTTAAATATTCACTCTTTTTTATTTTTTCAGATGCCTCTAAATAATTAACTATCAGTTGCATTTGAGCTGGCACAGAGCTCCAAATAGTTACTCTATGAAGCAACATTAAATCATAAATATACTTTGAATCATTTGTCTTCTCTGATTCTGGTAGTACTAATGTTCCCCCAATATCAAAACACCCAAATATATCATATACCGATAAATCAAAGGATAATTTTGCTAATCCTAAAAACACGTCTGTTTCTTTTATCCTATATCTTTCATTGACATCAATTATTGTATTCATAACTGCATCATGCGTTATTCTTACACCCTTAGGTTCACCAGTAGTCCCAGAAGTAAAGATTATATAAGCATCATCCATGTAATATTTTTCTAAATTTAAATCTTTCATGCTATTAAATTCACTTAAAGAAATATTGTGTAAATTTATATTTTTAAATTCAGAATTGCTCAGCTCTTCATCACATGATAGAACCACTTTAACATCTGACTTTTTTAGAATCTTGTTTTTTCTATTAATTGGCTGGTCTACGTCTATTGGAACATATACAGCGCCGCTTAATACAATAGCTAGTACAGATGCAATCTGCCACTCATTTTTTTCAATATTAACTGCTATTCTATCTCCAGATTTTATTTTATTATTTTTTAAAGCTTCCATTATCGAACTAACATATAAGCTTAATTTTCTATAAGAATAAGTATTTCCCTTGAAAATTAGAGCTGTTTTCTCTGGATTTTTATTTAGCATTTTTAAAAATCCATCTCCTAAAGTTCTTTTTGGAAATTTTCTTTGTGTTGAATTAATATCATGTCTAACTTGCAGAATATTTTCAGGTAATTCCACTGGATTTTTCAAATCTAGGATTTTATACGGATTTTTACATAGTTCCTTAATTATATTTACAAAACCTGCAAACATTTCATCCATGACAACTTGATCAAACACAAATTTTCTAATATCCCAATTTATCCTAGCTCCTGTCTTTTCTTCTGCTAACTGACAATCAATATAAACTTGAGGTGTTTGGCTGATTTTATAATTGACTTTTCGCTTTAACAATACGTCATTTTCATTTGACAGACCAACTGTGCTTGTAAAAACTAATGGCACTACAACATTCTCACCTTTTAATCTGCTAAGCATTCTTAGAACTTCAACTCCAGAAAATGAGTTATGTTCCATATCCATCCATAAATTCTTTTGCAGATTTATTATTCTATCTTTAAATGTTAATTTACTGTCTATATCTATTGCCGATACATTCACATCCGTAAAATCTCCCACTATTTCATTAATATCTTTTATATTTAAAGAACTCCTCTTAAATAAAGTGGTGTTTATGCAAAATTTATTTGTACCTGACCAGTAATATACTATTTCTGACAATACTGACATAACCACAGCCGACACAGTTACACCGATATTTTTTGACAAATCGCAGAGTTTACTCCACATGTCTTCATTTAAAAAAATACTTTTTTGAAGAAAAGAGCTATCTTCTATATCTACAGTCTTTAGTGTCGGTAAGAATGGTGAGTTTCCCATATTTTCTATCTTATTTTCCCAATATTTTTTATCTTCTTGGCTATTAGCACTTTTATTTTGTTTTCTCTCTTTTTCATATATAACGATATCTCTATAGCTACTAGAATTACACGCTTCTTTTTCGGGGTTATAATAAAAATCTTCTAAATCTTTCAATATGATATTCATGCTTATATAGTCAGCAACTATCATATCAACAGAAAAGTGAAGCAACGTTTTTTCATTTATTTTAGTTATTGCAATATCACACATTGGCCATTCACCAATTTTATACTGTTTGTTAGCTAATTTCTCCCTCAAATCTAATTCTTTTTCATCTATTGAAAAATTCTCTTCAATTTCAACAAATGGTACATCCTTTTGCACTTTTTGTTTACCATTCTTATATATGATTGCTCTAAGCATATCATGCTTTTTTATGACTTTATTCCATGCTATCTCTATTTTGTCCTTATCTAAAAGCTCGTTATATTCAATTTCCATATACCCATGGCAACCCACACCACCCAATTCAAATGCTGTATTCCTTCCCAATAAATATGAACTCTGTATTTCTGTTAAATCAAATTCCTCATAACGATTTATTTCATCTCTTTTAAAATATATGTTTTTTTCTTTATCCAAATATTCTAAAAGCATTGATTTATTAATCTTAAGTTGTTCTTTTAATTCATCTGTTAAACTCCCCTTAGGTGCTTTAAACTTTACGTTACAACCCTCTTTCCAAACAACTATATTTTTATTGTTTAAAATATCTAGTAATTCTGTTATACTCATTAAATCCATCCTTTCTTTTATTAAATTGAATAAACTTCTATATCTTCAAGAATTTCATCAATCTTATCCGATATTCTTTCTATTGTTAGATTTGTAAATATTAAGTTCATTGAAATTTGGTTTTCTAATTTAAAAACCCTTTTAATTTCATTGATTATACCCATAGCTTTTAAGCTATCACCTCCAATTTTAAAATAATTATCATAAATAGATATTTCTCTCATATCTAGATGCTTTTTCCATATAGCAATTATTTTGTTTTGTGTTACTGTTAGATTTATTGCATCAACTCTCGACTTTTCACCTAAAGGTACATCAATGCTTTGAAGCTTATTATAATTAAAATTACACTCTTTATACTCTCTATATTGTAAATAATTATTTGAAATTTCATTTTTTGCAATCCAATCATCATATTTAGTTAGCCTTAAAAGTTGTTTTTCTAAAGAATTCAACATATCATCTAACATTTTTTCAGGGAAAAGTTCATCTACACTATCCCAGCATAATACTAAATCTCCATCTTTTATATAAGATTGGAAATCTAACCATATTCCTGGAGTTTGTGATACCATATATGTAATTTTGCCCAAAGCTTTCCTTGAAATTTCAGTTTCTAGTGGATAGTCTATGTTGCACGCAAAAACTACAGGTGCTACATTAAGGCTTGTACCCTGTGATTTTGATATATCCCTTTGAACTTGTACTCCACTATAAGATGAATGACTAGCATTGTCTATAAAGGTTTCGCTTATTCTATTCAAAGTTTCTAGGAAAGAAGTATCATTTTTTCTTTCATGTTCTACTAATAAGATATTTGTAAAGTCTGCCACCATATCTTTCAAGTTTTCGTTTGAAAGATCTCTATTAAATAATGGTAAATTTATAAAAAACTTATCTTGGTTAGTCCATCTTTCTAGAATTAAAGCATACGCAGTTAATAAAACCATTGATGGCGTAGATTTATAGCTTGCTGCAAGCTCTTTTATTTTGCTCCATTTATCTTTTTCAATAACTCGTTTTCTTCTAGTGAATCTCGTTTCTTTAATTTGTTCAGGAGCTTTCTTTAATGGTAAATTAGGTCTTTCTATCTCAAATGAGTCTATTTTATCTTTCCAAAACTCTTGGTCTTTTTTATAAGTTTCAGAGTCTACTTCAAGATTGTTTATATAGTCTTTAAAAGTATAATTGTTTAGATTATCTAATTCTTTTCCTAAATACAATTCTCCTAATTCTTTCAAAAGAATACTCATACTCATGACATCGGCAACAAGTAAATCTAAATCAAAGAAAATTTTATTTCTATTCTGTGACAGATTTGCAAGTTTTAATCCTGCGACTTCTCCCATTTCTACTCTAAGTTTTCTATGAGATAAACTTTCTCGTATTTCGTCTAGTCTAATTTTGTTTTCTTCACCATCTAAATTAGATAAATCCAAAACTTCAATTTCTTCACTAAAAGGTTTATCTAATATTTCTTGCTTTCCATCTTCTGTGAATCTTGCTCTGAGCATTGGATGTCTATATTGAAGTTTATTCCACGCATCATTCAATCTTTTATAATCTATATCTTTTCCATCTATTTCAATATAGGCATGACAACCCACTCCACCTAGAGTTTGATCATCACTTCTGCCTATAAAATAAGAATATTGAACATCTGTAAGATTGAATGAATCTTTGCCATCATTTGATTTCTTATTATCTTTTGAATGTTTCTTAATAATTTTTGAATTAGCTACTAGGTCAAACCATGAATTAAGTGTAGGCTTCTCAATGAGCTTTGCGAAGGATATTCTAAGTCCTTCTTTTTTAAGAATTCCTGAAAGTTGCATTACTTGCATGGAACTTAAGCCTTTTTCTATTAAATTGTCATTTTCTTTTATGTCTGATTTCTTCAAGGTATCTTTTAACCATTTTTCAATTATTAGTTTAATTTCTTTTCTCGCATCAAATTCCATGTTCTGCTCCTTTCACTCTATTCTTTTTAATTTATTTCTATCAATTTTCCCCAAAGCAGTTAGCGGCCATGAATCTATATATTTTATAGAATCTGGTAATTTAAATTCCGCTACATTTTTATTTGCTAGAAATGTCCTGATATCTTCTAATGAGAGTTCGTCCTTCTCATCTTTTAATATGAATACTCCTATTTTTTCTCCCAAAAGTTCATCAGGCACTCCTACAACTTGAACATCTCCTATATTCTCATTGGATAGTAAAATATCTTCAATTTCAGAAGGGGTGATTTTTTCTCCAGCCCTATTTATTGTTTCTGAAATTCTTCCAACTACCTGATAATTCCCATCTTTTAGTTTCCTTGCCTTATCTCCAGTTTTGAAATATAAATCTTTGTCTATACATCTTTTATTTACTTCTGGGAGCTTATAATAGCCATAAATTGTGTAAGAGCCTCTAACTATAAGTTCTCCGTAATCTTCATCTTTGACTTCTTCTCCATCTTCATCAACTATTAACAATTCATCAAACTCACTTATAGGTTTACCTTGAGTTGTAAATATAGTTTTACTATCATCATCTAAAGAAGTTGTCATAATCAGACCTTCAGCTATTCCGAAAATTTGTTGTAATTTGCACCCAAATTCTCTTTCTATTTTTTCTGCAAGTTTTTCTTCTAAAACCGAACCTCCAACTTGAAGAACCTTTAATGATGATATGTCATAATCATCTACCTTTATAAAATCTATACATATATTTGCCATAGCAGGAACTAAGCCCGTTATAGTAACCATTTCTTCTTCAATTAAAGGCAAGATTTCATCTGGGCTTGTTACTGAGCATAAAACAACTTTGCCGCCTATAAAAAATGTTCCTAATATCCCTGGGCAACATAAAGGAAAGTTGTGAGCAATAGGAAGAGAAGCTAGATAAATACTGTCTTGATCCATTTTACATCTCTTTGCAGTTTCTTTCGCTACATAGATATAATCGCAGTGTCTCCTTGGTATCAATTTGGGTATACCAGTTGTGCCTCCTGATAAAAGTAATAATCCTATCTCTTTATAATTGATCTCTATTTGTTGAGATAAATAATCTTTATCATCAAGATTGTAAAAATTTTTATATCCTTGATTATCTCCAAGAATATAAACTTCAAAATCTATATTTAATTCTTCCTTTACTTCTCTTATCATATCAACATATGAAAAGCCAAGATATTTATCCTTAGCTATATATGCTTTTGCCCCTGATTTTTCTAATATTCCCTTTATTTCATTTTTCCTATGAGCTGGAAGTGATAATACTGGAATCAAACCAATCTTAAACATGGCAAAAAGGATAATAACAAATTCGTGACAATTAGGAAGTTGAAGAACGATTCTATCTCCCTTTTTAAATCCAGCTTTCAATAAACCATTGGCATAATGGCAAGCTTTTCTATTTAATTCTTGATATGAAAATTCAACATCTCCATCTACTAAGGCAATTTTATCCCCATATTTTTTAGCACAATCTTCAATAAATTCTCCTAAGGTTATATGCGGCCACACTTGTTCATCATAAATTTTTTCTAATTTTTCTTTTAATTCAATGTTCATTATTTTTCCTCCAAGCATATTGCTCCGACATATTTGCCATCATAATTTAATGGCTGTAATCTACTTATTATATTGTTTTTATTATCGCTAATTTCTATAACTTTATTTCCATAAGAAATTATTTCAATTTCTCTCAAATTTCTTATAAGACCAATCCCATCACATTTAAGATAGGCTTCTTTTGCAGTCCAATATCTATAGAAACTTATTATATTGTTATTTATATTTATAATTTCATCTCTAGTAAAACAGTTTTCTAATATATCTTTAAACTCAAATTTATAATTTATTTTTTCAATATCTACCCCTACTTCTCTTTTAAAAAAAGCTAACAAAATTAAGCCTTCAGTATGTGAGATGTTAAACTTTAATCCTAGAGTGCTTTCTACGTAGGGTTTATTATTTTTATCTCTTTTGACTGTTAAATCATCAATTTCTTTTTCTAGTAAACCTTTTAGGGCTAAATTAAGTATTGCCTTTGATACTAGATAATTAATTTTTGCTATTTCTGATTTATAATCCTTTGATTTTTTTATCTCCTCTTTAGTTAAGTAAGGAGGTAATTTTTCTTCTAATAATTTATCTGTATAAGCCTTAATTAGTATTAAATTATTACTAGCTAATTTATCTTTTAAATCTTCTAAAGTAAGAAAATCTTTAATTTTTCTTATCTCGTATTCTTCAATTTTCATTTACTTTTATAAACTCTTTTATCTCTTTAATGACACTATCAGGAGATGTGTTGACAAACATATGCTTGCCATCTATATATCTATAAGTGAATTCTTTTGTTGTATAATCTTGCCATTTTGTAAGTTCATCTAAGGTCATTTCTTGATCTTTATCTCCCATAAAACCTAGTATAGGTGATTCTAATTTCTCAAACTTTGTGTCTTGATAGTCTTCATCTATTACAAAATCTGCCCTCAGTGTTGGTAAGAAAATGGAAATTAAATCCTTATTATCTAGAATTTCTTTTGGTGTTCCTTCATATCTTCTCAAGCCTTCTATAAATCCGTCATCGTCAAGATGATAAATTGGATGAGGTTCTTTATATAATGGTGCTCGTCCTCCTGATATTATTATTCCTCTTGGATTTATGTAATCCGAATTTTTAATTCTTAATGCAAGTTCATAAACTATTTTTGTTCCCATACTGTGTCCAAATAAATAATAAGGTTTTCTAAAATCAAAATTTTCTTTCATATCTTCAAATAAACTATCCACTAGGATGTTAATGTCACTTATAGCCTTTTCAGAAAACCTGTTTTCTCTTCCTGGATATTGAGCAACAAGTAATTTTATATCTTCAAATTCATCTTTCCATTTTCTAAATGCAGACACTCCACCACCTGCAAACGGGAATATAAAAAGATTTGCTATTATATTATTTTCATTAATTTCTTTATTTAATATTTCAAAGTTTTTTGACATAAATTCACCTTTTTATTTATTTTCTGTTAGTATTGGCTAACTCAAAATTATTATATACCATTTGATAGCTTTTATCAATAGCTTTGAGATGTTTTTAAAAATATAATTTTAAAAATAAAAATAGCATAGACATCTCATTATGCGAGTCATCTATGCTATTTACTATAAATTATAATCGAAATGTTTTTTTAATTTTTCAAAAGTTTCATCAGAAATAACATGCTCTATAAGACAAGCTTCGTCTTCAGCATTTTTTGCATCTATTCCAAGTCTTATAAATACGTCCGTTAAATATTTATGCCTTGTATACATTTTTTTGCAAAATGTTTTTGACTCCTCTGTTAAGTGTATTATTTTATCTTCACCATAAATAATCAACCCTTTATTTTCAAGTTTTTTTAGCATTCTTGTAATAGTGGGTCTTTTATACTCTAAGTAATTAGCAAGATCCATGTTTCTTACTTCATCTTTTTCCAAAGATAAAATATATATAGCTTCTAAATAATTTTCCTCTGCAAATTCCCTGTGTAGAATGGATTATCCCTCCCTCAAAAATAAAAATAATTACATCCAGATTTAGTAAATACGAAATTAAAGAACTTAGAATATGATTTCCTTAATATTTACACTATTCCATTATACTTATAAAAATCCCTATTTAAAAGTAATTTTTGGAATATTCCTTGAAGTTTATCTTATATTGTTTATTTGTATCAATAAATGCGGTATAATTAATAAAACCTAATAAACGCTTAACGCTTATAACTTTAATAGACCAACTAAGAAAGTCAATAGTTATTTTAAAAAAATGTTAAAATATTTTTCAGTCACAGAACTTAAAAATGTGCATAGCAAATAAACCTCATATACTTTCATTTTTTGAGGCAACACTTTTAATAATTTATGCGACTAACTTACTTTTTTCTCGAATTAGTTTTTGATGTTCTTCGGGTGTTCTTAATTCAAATGATTTTTGGTTTCTGAGAACAGCAAAAATAATTTGAACCATCTTTCGCATAATTGCACACATTACAACTTTGTATGGTTTTTCAGCTATTTTCTTTTCAAAATAAGCTCGCATAACAGGATTTAAATACTCTCGGTTGCGATTTGGATACACATTAGATTTTGCCAGCATATGGAGAATTGAGCGAACATGAGGTGATCCTCTTTTAGAGATTTTATTGTTTTTCCTATTGTATGTTCCACTTTGAGTTACTCCTGGATCCAAGCCAAAGAAGGCAACTAATTCTTTCGGTTTCGAGAAATTAGATATATCTCCAAGCTCTGATAAAACGACACATGCTGTATACTCTCCAACGCCTGGAATACTTTGTAAAAGCACTATTTCTTTATGAAACTTTTCATCTAAAAGAGATAATCTTTTGATTTCATCATCGATTGCTTTCAAAGCTTCCTGTAAACTAAAAATAACTCTTACAGTTGTTTGAATAAGTACTGCCGAACTAAGGCTTACTATACAAACTTCAATAGATTTTTCAGCAGCTTTCAATAGTTTTTCATATTTTACTTCGGCATAGGAGTTGCTTTTATGTGAATTTTCTTTTATCAGTTGAATAATATCTTGCTTATTTTCAGGAGATAATACTTCTTGTATAGTAGGATATTTTTCAAGCAAAGACAAAGGTGTTTTACCTTGTAAATCCGTAAATACTTTTTTGAAATCTGGAAAGGAAATATCTAAAAAAGCGATTAATCGGTTGATGTGTTCCACAATTTCATCCGTCAATTCTTTATGCTGTCTGCAAAGCTTTTTGATACTGTTAACGGTATCTGAGTGTGTAATTGTTTCGTTGTAATTCTTAATACGATATAGCAACGCTATATTATATGCATCTGTTTTATCTGATTTAATTTTTCGGATATTGATATTTTTCAATGCTCCACTTTGAATCGGATTAATTACAATGACTTCGTAATTATGCTTACGGAAAAAATTAGCTAAAATTTGATGATAGTGTGCAGTAGCTTCCATGATAATTACTGCTCTGTCTTTGTACTCATCTTCTACCTTTTCAAGTACATAGATGAGCGACTTCATACCAGTAATATCATTAGAAATTTTAAGTCTTTTGATGATGTCATTATTAGGTGATAGAATACAGATATCACTGAAAGCTTTACTCACATCAATTCCTACAACAATTTTTTCTGACATAATATACCTCCTATAATTTGGGATGCCCTGTTAATCCAAAACCACAACAGGCTCACGAGTTATACAGGTAATCAATAAATGAACCTAACCAACCGAAAAGATGAAAGGCAATGGAATGAGGGTGGAGTCTACCAAATGAGTAATTCCTAAATTGGAAACCCAGCAAGCACATAAAACAATCCCATTTCATCCCTAATATCTATAATTTTATCATAGATGATTAGGTTCATTTTTAAGAACTATGCTTAAAGCTGTTCTTATACTATTAGTATATGAGCAAGCACAGTAAGTGNAGAGGAGTATATAGATTATTACAATAACGAAAGAATTCAATCAAAAACAAAATGGATGCCACCTACAAAGTATAGGTTAGCATCCACTACAACGAATTAATTAAATATTGTGTCCAGTTTTATGGGTACACATCAGTTTCCTAAGCTCTTTTTTATTTTTCACTGGTCCCCATATCATTGCCTGTCGCTTGTAAAATCGAATTATAGGCCCAGTGGTTTGCCTTTAAGTCCTTATAGGGGTTGGTCCCATATTGTTTGCCTAGGGGAGATGGACTGTAAATCCCCCGGATGAGCATGGTAGAACATTCAGCCCGGGACATGGTCTTTTGGGGATGGAAAAGTCCATTTTGGTCCCCTTGGACGATGCCTCGGTTTTTGATGGTCAAGATGGGATCATAGGCCCAGTAATTTTCTTTTACATCCTTGAAATTATCCCCCTGTCTAGGAATTTGGACAAAGGAGGAGGGTCTTTCTTCCTCTGGAAGCAGCTTGGCCATAATGGCAGCAAATTCTCCCTTGGTGATTTTCCTTTTGGGTTCAAAGCGGTTCTTACCGGTGCCTGTCATGAGGTTGGCCCCTTCTACAAAGCCCACGGCTTCTGCATACCAATCTTCTTGCTTGACATCCTTAAAGTTGGAGAAATAGGGGTTGGCCCCTTGTCCCTTTAATTGGTAGAGGACGCTGGCCACTTCGGCCCGGGTCATGCTATCATCTGGCGCAAAGGTTTTTTGGGACTTGCCCTTCATAAAGGCTGGTTGGATTTCCTTAATGGCCTCAATCAATTGGCCAATGACCTGGTCCGCCTCCTCATCCTTGGCAGAACTTTTGACCAAGATATAGTCCCCCATGGCCGTATAGGCCTTGAAACGGTTCACTTTTTCAAGGGATTGGCCCTTTAAAGATAGGGACTTACTGTAGTCTAAAAAGTCTTTTAGCTTTTGACTTTTTTCCATGGACAGACCCTTTTCCACCAGGACAGGGCCTGGATCTTGGCCTTGGCTCTTTTGGTCCACTACCAGGTCCCGACTCAGGACTTGCTTGTTTTCGTCCAGGGCTTGAACCCTTAGCCGGGTTCCCGGCACTTGGGGGTTGATGACAATTTCAAAGTCTCCCTTGGCGGAACTATAGGTCTCGCCAATGACCTTGTCCCCCCGGTAGAGGAGGATTTTCGTATTCTTGGGTCCTTGCCCCCTTAGGACATTTTCCTTGGAAGAAAGGTCTTCCACAATGAGCTTGCCCTTTTCCTTGGAAGGGGTGGTGATGAGTTCCTTTTGATCGGAAGATTCCTTGCCCTCCCGGTCTGCAAAGTAGAGGACATAGGTGTTTTTTAAACTTCCACTCCCCTTGATATCTTTTTTTACCAAGACAGTAATATCCAAGACAATTTTTTGGACCTTGGGTAGTTGGTTGACTTCATCTACGGCAAAGTTAATCACATCCTTGCCATTTAGGCTGGACTGGTTAATGCGCCAAGCTTGTCCCGTCTTTAAATCTCGGGGTTTAACAGATTTGACTTCCAGGTTTGGGTCCATCATCAAGGATAGGTTAAAGGATTTTAATCGTTTTTGATAGCCTTCTTTTAGGTTGATTTCAAAACTATAGTTCAAGGTCTGGCCCTTTTTGGCATTATAGACACCGGGTTGGATTAAGCTCCCCGTTACGTCTTGGGCAAAAACCCCCGCCGGTAGGGCCAAGACCATACACAAACATACCAGTAAAATTCTCTTCAACTAGACCAACTCCTTAATACTCAATACCTAGCCTTGCCTTAAGCCCCTTCTTGTAATAGTGTTTGACTTCCTTCATCTCTGTTACCAGGTCTGCAAAGTCGATAAATTCTTGAGGGGCATAGCGGCCTGTTAATACAACTTCCATGGTCTTGGGTCTCTTTTTAAGCAGGTCCACGACCTCCTTGGGGTCTATAAGCTTGTATTCACAAGCTACATTAATTTCATCAAAAATTAAAAGATCAATACTTTCATCTTCCAGGTAGGCCTTCATCCGGGCCAGGCCGTCAGCTGCTTTTTCATAGTCTTCATCAGTGGGCTTACGGTAGACAAAACAGTCCCGCCCGAATTGCTCCAGACTTAAATTTTCAAAATAGTCCGGCAGCTTTAACTCACTATAGGTCATCCCCTTGACAAATTGGCCAATAACCACCTTCCTGCCTGCACAAAGACTCCGGACAGCCAATCCCAGAGCCGCTGTTGTCTTTCCCTTGCCATTGCCTGTATATACTTGTACTTTTCCTTCCATTCTTCCCTCAATCTTTCAAATTTCCATTAAACCGTACTGTCAGCTCCTCCCGTCTTTGGATCTTCAACTTCCGATAGAGGGCTGTTAAATTATTTCGAACTGTTTTTTCACTTAAATAGAGTCTTGCTGCGATTTCCTTGTTCGTCAAACCCTGTAATATTCCACGAACCAACCGTCTTTCCCTGTCTGTTAAATCATCAAACTCCAAGGGAACCTTCTTTAAAATTTCATCGATAAAAGAGATGACTTCACTATTTGACGCATTTATAGAAAGTTTTTTATCCGTTACATTTAAGGAAAAAGTAAAATATCCATCCACTTCCAGGATTGTCAGGGTCCCTTCCACTTGGGAGACCTTTTCTTGGGTTACCTCTGTCGGAATCCCCCTTTGGGTCAACTCCCAACCCAAACCCATGGCCGGTAGATAGGTCTTTGCAATAATAATTGCCTTTTTATAAGGATTTGACACTTTCACGTTTCAAAATTTCTACAGGTAAAAAGATTGTATCTCTCGTTAATTCTTCCTTGGATTCCATACTCTTTAAGAGCTTGCGGATGGCCACAGCCCCAATGTCATAGAAGGGCTCCTTGACCGTAGTCAGGGCAGGACGGACGATTTCAGATAAAACCGTACCACCAAAACCACAAATGCTGATATCATCCGGCGTCTTAATCCCTTGGTCGAAAAGAGCATTCATTAAATGGATGGCCAAAATGTCTTGAGTACAGAAAAGAGCCGTATACTTGTGGTCCTTGATGTCGTCCAAGATGTCCTCCATAACTTCCAGGGCATCTTCCCGGTCCAGACCTTCAGAATAAATCACCCGGGGCTTTAAGTTGCATTGCCGCATGGCTTCCTTGTAACCCTTAATCTTGTAGGTTTCATTGGTCCGGTCCATATCCTTTCTCAAGGCTACATAACCAATTTTTTCGTGGCCGGCCTCAATGAGATTTTGGGTCATCTTGTAGGTGGCATTTTTATTGTTAATGGACACAGTTGCCGCTTCATCAATGGTGTAGAAACGGTTGATAACCACATAGGGAATCTTTAATTCATCCAGTTTAAACATCAAACGCTCATTTAAAATATCAGAAATCAGGATGATTCCTTCCACTTGCTTTTGACTAAAGAGGTTGGCGAACTTCATCTCCACTTCCAAGTCCCCATAGGAGGAAGATAGGAGGATATCATAGTTAAACATCCGGCCAATTTCTTCCACGCCCCTTAGGACCTGGGAGACATAGCTATTGCCAATATCGTTGACAATAACCCCAATTAAATTCGATTTTTTTGTTACCAGACTCCTGGCCACTTCATTGGGCTTGTAGTCCAAAACTTCAATGGCGTGCAGGACCCTTCGTCTAGCTTCCGGACTGACGGGTTTTGAATCATTAATAACCCGGGATACCGTTGAAATAGATACATCGGCCATTTTTGCAACATCTTTAATTGTGGATGGCATTCTTTCCTCCTTTAGACTAACACATGTAGACCCTTGTGGATAACCCGAAAAGTCATGGGGAGAGATTGGTACCTTTCCCCGTCCAGGTCTACAATAACATCTTGCTTGCAAGACAAGGTAATCTCGTCTGTTTGTAAGTAAGTCATCCGGTCATGGTGAATATGACGACCGGTCATAAACTGTGTGAGTATTTCAACTATTTCATTAAAGTCCAAATTTTCTAAAATCAGGACATCAAATAAACCATCTTGGATTTCCGCTGTTGGAGCCAGGTTTTTAAAGCCGCCGACAGAGGTTGAATTTGCAATAATAAACATTTGGGCCTGGCAGGTTTTATGGAAGTGCTTGTTGACAACCTCCAACTCCAGGGTCCTGTCCCTTCGGATAATCCCTCCAACCAGTTCCTTTGCCCCTTCAAGATAATAAGCCATCCGACCCAGCTTGGCCTTTTGGTCATCAGAAACCGTATAGGCAATTTCTGTTAAAAAGCCCCCAGCTGCCACATTGACAAAGACCCGGTCATTGGCCAGACCCAGGTCCACTGCCTTGACCTGGTTCCTCTTCAATAGTTGGTAAAATCCAGCAACATCTTGAGGGAGATTTAAAAAAGACCCAAAATCATTCACCGTCCCAGTGGGCAAAATAGCCAGGGGAACCACCCTTTCCTTGTAGTAGATCCCATTGGCCACCTCATTCAGAGTGCCATCCCCACCAATGCACACAATGACATCTTCTTGGTCTTCTTGCATAGCAAAGCGGCTGGCATCGTCCTTTTCTTGGGTAAATAAAAGTTGAATATCCCAAGGATCTCGACTCATATAGGCCAGCAACTGGTTTATTTTATATAAAGCTTGTTCTCTTCCAGAGGATGGGTTTGCAATGATTTTTACTTTTTTCAAATGAATCATCCCTTCCTTGCTAATATTATACTCGCCGCCCCCCTTTTTGTCTAGTAGGTAAAGGATTTCATAATTTTTATTTTTCCTGTTTTCCCTCGTCTTAAATCCTATGTTTTGAGAGATTTCCCCGTTTTCATAGCCCCTCTTGGGAAGAAACTGTTCCCATAGGCAAAAAAAGACCCCCGAGGCACCAGGCCTCGAGAGTCCTTTAAATGATCAGAAAGTTACCGTCTTTCTAACCTTTGAAACTTATCTTTTGTCACAGTGTATCCATCCAAATTGATGTTGTATAGGTCTTTCTTGTAGTCAACCTTGTGACCCCAGAAGGACTTGCCATCGTGGATGAAGCCGTTGCTGGCACAGAGGATGTCTTCATAGCTCCACAAGGATGGATTTACGTCTTTATAGTTGATTAAGTTTTTACTGTTTCTGTGGATATAAGTCTTGTCCAAGACCCGGTTAAAGGCCTTGTTACTTACAGCTGCCACTTCTTGTCTTGGGATAAATTCGTCCGCCCTAAACTTGGCTAGGCCTTGGCCGTAAATAGCCAACCAGCCTTCCTTGTAGGCCGCTTCGATTTCTCCCATAGCCCAGTGGTCTGCCCGAACTTGCATGTGGTTACCAGAAACTCTTTCCAGTTCTTGGAAACGTCTTAGGGTTCCAATCCACTCTGCCCGAGTAATCTTCTTGTGGGGATCAAAGTAGCCGGTGTCATAACCCTTAAAGACATTGGCTTGACTTGTAATCCGGATGGCCTTGGCATACCATTCATTGCCCACGATATCCTTGTAGTGGATAGCAAAGTTGGGGTCATAACGGTAGCCGTCTTCCACTAGGGCATTGGCCAGGATTTGAGCTGCTTCTGCCCGAGTCAAACCTGCGCCAGGTCTGAAATAGTTGTTGTAACCTTGCATATAGCGAACTTCCTTGCGGAAGGTCTTTTCTGCCGGAACCTTGACAATTTCCTTTTCCACGACAGTTACTGTCCGAGTTCGAGTGGGTCCAAGAGTTCCTGTTTGCCAACTTCCTCCAGATTCTTCCTTACCCCTATAGAGGGCTGTAATTTTATCGCCATCCCTATATTGAATGGGCCAATGGATAGAAGCATCCCAGCCTGTAAAGGTATAGTCGGTATCGGCTGTTACCCTCGGAGCGTGACTTTCTAATCGGACAGACTTGTTTGGATTGATATAAAAAACTGTATGGCCGGTTAGTTTCCCATGGGCACCAGGTAGAAAAGTAACTGTGGCATATCCCGTAGGTTTGTCTGATTGGTCAGTATTTTTTTGAGGGATTACATTCTCCAGCTCTTCATATTGGGCGATAACTCTTTTATCTTCTGTGATTTTGAAACTATTTTCCGTATCCCAAGCGGTAAACTTATAGCCAGTTTCTGCTTCAACTTCCGGCTTTGTTATATCAGCTAAAGTTTTGCCAGCTTGTGGGTTTACATAATAAACGGTTTGGCCTGTTATTGTTTTTCCGTTAGGCCCTTTTTCAAAGGTGACAGTCACATAACCTTTAGGTTTTGGATTTGGTTCTCCTTGATTATCAGTTGAAGGAATAATATCACCAAGCTTTTTAAAGCTTCCTTTTACTGTTATGTCTTTAGTATATTTGGCCTTTGTTGTAGTATCTTGATCCCATTTTTCAAATACATAGCCTGTGTCTGCAACTGTCTTTGGTGGTTGAATTGTTACATCCTTTTCTGGATTGACGAAGTAAGTGGTCGTTTCTTTGTTCGCAATTTTTCCACCTTTTCCTTCGATAATAAAATCAACCTTGACATATCCAGCTGGTTTTTCTGAATCATTGTCTTCTGTTTTGGGAATGACAGAAGCAATTGGATTAAAGGATGCTGTGATAACTGTATCTTTTGTATATTGCTTGTAGTTTGATAAGTTTTCACTCCATGCACCAAATTCATAGCCAGTTTTCCCCTTGGCATCATCCGGTGGAGTGAGTTGTACATACTTGTTTGGATTTACAAAATAAGTCTTTTCTGTAACTGTACCATTTCCACTCTCATCTGCCTTAAAGGTTACTTCTACATAGTCCTTTGGTTTGTCTACGCCCTCTTTTTTCTCAATTGCATCGGGAATAGTTTTGGCTAATGCTTTTACTACTACATCGTCAGTGCCAATAACAAAGGAATCTTTCTTGTTCCATTCCTTAAATTCATAGCCCGTCATAGCTTCCGTTGTGGGCTTAACGAGTTCCGAGTTGCCCAAGGTTATGTTGGCGTTTTTCTTTACATAGTAATCCTTCACATTGGACAGGTTAATACCCTCTTCCGCTTCAAAGCTTACCCTTACATAGCCTTCGGGTTTTGTAATGGGGTCTGTTGGGTCGTAAGGAATGATACTCGGTGTTTCTTCATAAGTGGCAGTGATGGTTGTATTTTCTGTAAACTTCTTCAATGTGGTGGGGGAATAATTTTCACCGGTCGTCACATCGCCAATCTTCCATCCCTTAAATGTGTAGTAAGTTTTCCCTAGGGGATCTTTTACTGGAATGGTAACTTCCTTTTCCGGGTTGACCCAGAAGGTTTTTTCGGTTTCGTCTGTCGCCTTGTCTGTTGGAACGAATTTTACTTCAACATATCCTTGCGGCTTAGTTTCACCTTCTTTTTTCTCCATGACATCAGAAACAGGTTTAGCTTTTGCCGTTACAACAATGTCCTTATCTTTGATTTCAGTGGTATCTGCTGGATCCCACTTGTCAAAGGCATATCCCGCTTTTTCTTCCACTGTCGGATAACCTTTTTTTTCATTATCCTTAATGGTATTTAAAGTGACCTTGGCATTTTTCTTCACATAATATGCCTTGACATCCTTTAGGCTTAATCCGGTTTCCGCTTTAAAGGTAACATTCACATAGCCTTCTGGTTGGTCCATGAGACTGGTTGGATCGTAGGGGATAATATTGTCCGTCTTGTACTGGGCTTTAAAGACTTCCCCATCAGTGACTTCCTTTGTGTTAAGTGTGTAGCTATTGCTCCCCTCAACAGTCAACTTGCCGCCTTTTGTTTCCCAAGTATCGAATTTCCAGGTATATAGAGTTTTTCCGTCGTCGTCCTGTACGGCCTTACCTACAGGACTCGTTATAGCAAATCTAACAGCCTCTTTATCCGGCGCAACCCACCAGACAATTTTTTGTTTGTCCTTCGCTTTGTCTGTCGGGTCAAAAATGACCTTGATAAAATTGTCAGGCACCGTGCTAGGTTTACCTTGTTTTGGTTCTGGAATGGCCAATCGTGAGTAAAAAGCCCTAATCAAGGTTTCTGATTTTGTAAATGTTTGATTTACTTTCAAATCAATGACGTCAAATCTATCCGTGTCCTTCTCTTGTCTCCACTTGCTAAATGCCTCTGCCCCATCTTTGGCCACGGGGTCTTGAACATCAATGCGAACCGGCGTATCCTTCTTAACCCAGAAGGTTTTGGTGAATTTCGTCTCATTCGTCGCGTTGTCCGTAGTGTCCACCGTGACTTTGACGAAATCGTCGGGAACTTTGGGTTTGTCTTCGGTTTTTTGCTCAACAATATTTCCGACGTAGTTGGCTGTAATGGTGGTTTCAGCATCGAATTGGTGTCTCGGCCTTTCTGTCAATTTGTATTCAACGGGGTCTGCTCCCGCTCCCGGAATCGTCCAATTGATGAAATTATTTCCAGGCGTTCCCACAGGGTTTTCCCCTGGAATGACAACTTTCGCTTTGGGGTTGACATAGTAAAAGTATTTTTGTGGCTTTTCCGCCTTGGTGGTTGGATCTACCGTTACTTTTACATAGCCGTTCGGAACGTAGTTTGGCTTTCCTTCTTCAGTCTTGGCTTCGTAGATGTTTTTAATGACCTTGATGGGAATATCAACTGTTTGGCTAGTTCCATTTTTGTGGGTTACCTTTGCCTTTAGTGTGACTAGTCTTGAAACTTCGGTTGCAGGATCTTCTTTTAACTTTTCATATAATTTATCTTTTAAATCCTTATCAGCAATAGGATTTCCGCTATCATCTAATATTTGAAGAGTATCATCATCTGTTAATGCCTGTGGAACTCCATTTGCGTCTTTAATCTTTACTTGCTCTTTTAACTTAGCTAATTCAGGAATAAAGTCATTAACCCAAGTATCACCATCTTTAAAAGATTCTTTTACTTCTAACTGGTCTGCTGATATAGGATGTTTGTCCCATACAGCGTAATAAGTTTGTGATTCTTTTATATTTTTAAATGCGCTTTCGTCAACTAAAAGAATATTGCCTCTTTTGTCTTTAATGAAGTTATTTTTTTCGTCTTTAATACCCCATCCTAAAAAAGTTTCACGGTCTTTTTTTGGTTCTTCAATAGTATCAGTTAAATTTTTAGTATATATAACCTCGTGCTCTTTAACCTGTTCTTGATCTTGTTGAATTGAGTCAAACTTACCGCTATTGGCATCAAATTTTAAAGTTAAAACTTCTGTCATAGTAAGCTTGCCGCCATTAATGACATCATAGTTAAAGGTATAATTATAAGTTTTTCCTTTATAGGAAATTCTATTATTATCCCTATCTAGTGTATAAGTGTCATTTGATTCAGGGTCTGGATCAGCAACATCAACTGTCGGAACTTTTTCAAGCCAACTTGCTATATATTTCCCATCTTCACCATTATCATCTCTAATGATTTCAATATCTTTATTATTTTTAGGAAATTCGAAATATCCCTCTATTTCTTCCCCATCTTTATTTTTATTATGTGTGTTATAAGAAAATTCTACAACTGGTCTATCATCTTCAATAGTATCTGTATTCCATTCTGAAACAAACTTTGTTGATGCAATTTGTATTAGAGTATTATCCATAAATACGTCAGCTACAATTTCCCCTGTTTTAGGATCTGGCTTTGCAAAAGTGAAATCAGGAGTTCCAAAAGATCCATCTAAAATAAGATTTACTCTTTCAGAATTTGACCTTTCAATATAAACTTCATACTTATAAGGTTTAAAGTCTTTTGAATATAAAGGTAATTTTATCGGATCACCGTTCTCATCAACCCAATAGTGTTTTCCTTCAGTATCAGTTTCTAATATACCTTTTATGCCTGTTTCTGTTGAAAAAGAACCTTCCTTATAGTTAAGTTGTACAAATATAACCTTAACTTTATTTAAGTCCCCATACTCATCTCTACCAAAAACACCTTCCCAGTCAAAAGGAAGTTCTGTCCCATCTTGTTGTGTAAGACCTTTTGTTTTTAGATTTACATATACCTTCCCAAAATATAAAGGTTTATCTTTATCTTCTGGATCTCTTTGATTTGGAAACCATGGTTTTGAAAATAACTGAGTTCCTTTTTCAATTGGCTGTCCGTCTTGTGCCTTTTTTGTTAGTCTGTTAATTTGTTGCATAGTCTTACCGTTTAGAGGCATAAGATTTGATGCATCTAATGTTCCAACCTTAACCATATTTTCTTTTTGATAAGAACTGGACTCTTTAGCAAAGCTCACAGTTGGTATAATTGTTTGAATTGCCATAGACAATGCAAGCACAAATGTTAATATTCTTTTTTTTGTTCTCATACTCCTTCTCCCTATCTAACCCTTATTTCTCTTCTATCAGATTCAAGTTTACCATTTACAGAATAATATCTAACTCTATCTCCACTTTGTAGAGTAATGTTATTTTCTTTTAAATCAAAACCTTTAATTTTTTCTTCTCTAAATCTTCTACCTTGTCTTACTTTCTTTGTTTTTTCTACAAGATTAAACTCATAAATCTCATCACCTCTAATGATTGTAAGAAATCCCGTGGCTCCATTCGTTAATTCTTTGAGCTCTATAAAGTTTAGTCCTGCTACTGGGTCTTGAATCACTATCTCTGGTTTTTCTTCAGGTGCTTCTTCTATTGTCCTATCATCATCAAAACTTACTTTATTAGCTTCATCTTCTGTATTTAAATCCCAAGCCTTGAAGTTGTAGCTTAAATCTGTTTTTACCACTAAAGGTGGCTTAATGTTGACAGGTTCATTCTTCTTTACATAGAATTTGGTAGGTCCTACCATGTAGGCCTTTTCTGGATCAACCTTAAAGTCTACTACAATCATGCCGTCTGGTTTTTCTCTTTGAATTTGCTCATCTGTCTTTCCTGGCTTAATTGGGATGACATTGCTTTCTAACTCATACTGAGCAATGAAGGTAATGTCTTTACCTTTTAATTCCAGTGGTTGATCCCAACCAGAATTTGTTTCTTGGGCCTTGTAGTATTCATTGGGTTTTATTGTTGGAACGATTAAACCATACCTAACAGCTTCTTCAAAGGATAGGTCTTTGCCTACTTTATATGCTGGTGAATCTGTTTGTTCTACATCGTCAATTGTTAGTTTGCCGTGAGTTCCCTCTTTGAAGATAACTTTAATAAACTCTTGGCCAACTGGGTCGTTTTCTCCAATTTTTTGAACTGCTTTTTCCCAAATGGCTACTAGGGTTTTGTCGGCTATTATCTCTGTATTAAAGTCGTAGAAGGCTGTTTGGTTTTCTTGACCCTTTTCTTTCCAACCCATAAATACGAGGCCTGCTTTTGTTGGATTTGTTTCAGGCCTTGTCGCTGTGCTACCGTGGTCTACTTCTTGACTGTCTACTAGACTGCCGCCCTTAGTGTCAAAACTTACTTTGTGTTGGATGATCTTCCATTGAGCTGTTGCCTTTGTGTCGGCTGTTAAAATAATGTCTTCTCCAGGCTTATAAATTCTATCTGTATCGCCTGTATCAAGTTTCCAACCTATGAAGTTATAATTTTCTTTTGTAAGTTTTTCTTGGTTGGCTAAAAATTCTCTTGTTCCATATTCTACAGTTTTAGCAGATGGTCCTTGGCCTATTCCACCATTTGCATCATAGGTTAAAGTTACATTTATCAATTTGAAACCAGCTACATAATGACGGTCGGCAGCAATAGGATCTTTTAAATTCAATTCTTCACGCCATTTTTCAAATTCATAGTTGGCATTGGCTGTTGGTTTTGGTACAGCAATTTGATTTTCTCCTGCTGTTCCATTAACAATTTTAATGCCGGCCTTTGGATTGACATAGTAGACTATTTTGTCTTTGTTGTTATCTAGCTTTCCATTGCCATCTGTACTAAAGATGAGTTCAACATAATCTTTTGGCTTTTCTACACTGTCATCCGTTTTTTCTACGATATCTTTTGTTTTTATGAAGTTAAAAGTAAAGACTGTATCTTTTTTGAAGATATTGTTTAATTTCTTAGTTTCGCTTGTATCCCAATCTCCACTGATATATCCAGTGTTTGGAGTTTTTGTGATTGCATTTGCAATACTTGTCATATCTTCTTGGACTTCTGGGGATACATAGTAAGCTTTCTTCTTAGCATCAGTAATTGTTCCGCCTTCGCCCGCCTTGAAAGTAATCTTGACATAATTATCAATGGCTCCTTCTGGCTTCTTACCATCGTAGGATGGAATGATGTTTTTGTGGACTTCTACCGGAATGATAAGTGGATTGTCAGTTGACCCTTGGGTTGAGCCGTCTGTATATTCAATAGTTATTTTGGCTTCTTGCTTACCCGGCTTTGACGGATCTGGTCTTTCAATTACTGTTATTGATTTAATTGTTTTATTCTCTGGTGGAGTAATTTGTTCGATTAAATCTTTATCTTCTATTGTCTTACCTTCTGGTGTATCTAACTTGTCAATCTTGATAGGCTTCACAATTGGTGTTGCTGCAAATTTTTCATAATAAGCCGCTTCAACCACTGTAACCTTATCTGTATATCGGTTCTTGGCTATATCAATAGCTAAAGGTTCTGCAATATCAACTAAATTGTTGTCGTCATCACCAGTTTTAACTTTTTGCCAACCTTTAAATGTGTAGTTTGCTTTCACTTTGCCAAGGCCGGTAATTTCTATTTCTTGATCAGTCTTTCCAGTTGGCTTATCAACATTTATCTCTACTTTTTTCGTTGGGTCTACCCAGAATGTTCTTTCAAATTTACTTTCATCTGTCGCCTTATCTGTTGTCTTAACAATAACTTTTACATAGGACTCGGGTACATTTGGTTTGTCGTTTCCTTCTTGCTCAAGGACATCTTTTGCAGATACCGGAGAAATAATGGTGTCTTCTGTGAATTTAAAGCGCTTTGCAAAATCAAAATTGCCATTTGCTTGACCATTGTCGTTCTTAGTCGGATCATCTGAAGTCCAATTTAAAAACTTTAGCTTGGCCTTGTCTTCGGCAGATAATTTTATTTCAGGTATATCTACCCAAGCCTTTGGATTGACATAGTAAATCTTTGAGTCTTTGTTATTAGGTTTATTTGATGGATTTACTGTTACTTTTATATATCTCTTTTCTGCTGTGTCGCTTAAAATACCTTTTAGTTCATTTTTTTCAGCATCAGATAGGAACAATGGCTTGTCTCCTGATGTTAAAGCTTCGTATCGGTTTTTGTAAACTTTTACTGGAAGGTCTATCTCTTTAGTATTCTTATTGTCTTTAAATTCAACAATTGCCTTAAAGTTTACTATTCTATATTCTTGATCTTTGTCGGCTACTCCAAGTTCTTTTAATTTTTCGTAAATATCTTCATCATTTGTAATTCCTTCAAATGTAACTGTTGCATCATTTGGTAGTGGTTTTTCTTGACCATTTTCCATCCATACTATTTGATTTTTTAAATCCTCTAATTTTGGAGCAAATTTATTTGTCCATGTATTATTAGGATCTTCAAAAGCTTCTGTAGTAACTAATTCCTTTGCCACTACCCCTGACCATTCAAATTTTGCTGTGAAAGTATAGTCTTTTTCGATTATTACATTATCGTTTAATAATGGACTATCTGCCCACTCTTTAAAGTTTTTGCCATTATCGGGAGTGATGTAGTATTTATCTGTATCTTTCGTTTCGCCTGTTTTTAGTACTTGTGGGACTGGAATAAATTGTGAATAGAGTCCTTTAATGACATCATAATTTATTTGTTTGATGTCCTTGCCTTGGGCATCCTTGCCAAAAGACCCACCTTCATCTGCCTTAAAGGTGACCCGGACATAGCCATCCGGTACTGGTTCATCAGGGTCTTTTACATCGATTACCCTTACGTCTTTATAATAGAAGGTAATTTCGTCTTTTCCTGTGTTGTTGATGCCTAAGAATTCATTGGTTTCTTCGTTAAGGTCAAAGAAAAGTTGTTGTTGAGGGGCGCTTGTCAGCTTCCAACCGGGGATTGGCCGGTAATTTCTGGCATCGTAGTGGCGGTTACCGTTTGTAACAAGTTCTTGGTCGATAATGGCTCCGTCTTTTTCGTTCGGCTTACCTTTAAATCTTTCGTCAATATAGTTGACCTTGTATTCACGTTGTTTGAAAGGTCTATAGAAGAAGTAAAATTCATTATCTCCATTACTATTATCTTCTTTTACCATTATTGTTTGGAAAAATGAGTTATTAAATCCATGTTTCGTGTTATAAGTATCAAAAATATTCTTAATACTTGCATCTTTAATATCTTCAGGACTTGCCAGGGTCCACTTGTCGCTGATTTGATCGCCAACTGTAGTTGAGTAGTCGCCTACACGTTTGTCATATAGCTGCTCTTTTAAAGGATTCGGGTATTGAGAGGTATCCTTATTCCCATCCTTGTCTAGGAAATAGTGGTAAATATCCAAGTCAACCCTGTCCTTTTTAACCCAAAGAGCCTTTAAGTTGATGTCAGATGTAACTGGGTTGCTAAAGGCGTATAGGACTGGAGTTTGACCGTCTTGGCTTTTTTCTATCCATTTCCAACCCATGAAGGTATGCCCTCCACGGTTAGGATCTCTTGGCTTATCAAATTTTGTTCCACTATTTACTGTACTCTTTTTTGTTTTGCCATTGCCATAATCAAGGTTTACAGTATAAGTTGCTTCTGTAGCAGGATTCTTAGCACTTGCGCTTGGATCATCTTGCCATACTGCTGTAAATTTTACTGGCCCTGCTGGCATAATTAAGCCGCCGCTTAAATCTGATTTTAAATGGCCTGCTGTATAGAAGTTGCCATTTGCACCTTTTAAAGTAGGACTTGCAGTCCATCCAAGAAGTTTCTTCCCATTTTGTGTAGGAATTTCACTTGAATCCAGAGTAGGAATTGTTTGGCCATAAAAAAGTTCACGGGCTGGCACAGGACTTCCATTACCAGTGTCAAAAGTCACTTCGTAGTGATTTCTATTGTAGCGGTATTCAACGACATAACCATTTGTATCTAATGGCAGTTGAACGGTGATAGATCTTTCTTCTGGTGTAAAACCTTTTATTTCATAATCTTGTAAAGCCGAAATTTGAAGTGCTGAACCCGTATTTCCTGTTACATTTCTTGTATCATGCTCAGGGATGGAAACATACTTGTTAAAGTCCTTGATATCTTGAAAGACGTCTTTTACTTGTATGGTCTTACTTACTGACTGGTATCTAAAGTCTTGGTTTGCAGTGTACCTGTCTCCGTTGACCTTATCTTCTGTCTTAGTAGCATTTTTTGCTTCATA
Organism: Urinicoccus timonensis; assembly: GCF_900232945.1. Taxonomy (GTDB): domain Bacteria; phylum Bacillota; class Clostridia; order Tissierellales; family Peptoniphilaceae; genus Urinicoccus; species Urinicoccus timonensis. The sequence goes on along the minus strand of NZ_OCTU01000001.1, from coordinate 24,101 downwards.
TACTATATCTTGATAGTTAATAGAAAAGTCCTCTTCATCATCAGGCCGTTCAAAACCCACAAGCTCTGGTAGGTCAATGGTCTTATCGACCTTAGCTTTTTCCGCAGGAGTAGCATCTGCCCCTACACTTGCTACATAGGGTTGATAGCTGATTTTGTGATCCCTTTCAACTGGGACCTTAAAATCTGTCCTTAGGGTATAAATCGCTGGTTGTTTCGGATTTTTAATTAATTCTTCGGCTGTTTGCCCATTTTCTAATTTGGCCGGGTTCACTGCTTTCCCGTTAATAATACTATCCTTGTCCCGATCTAGGTTTTGGTAGTTCACCTGACCGAAAACAGTCATGGGCCCAGGCAAGATCATGGTCAAGACCAAGACCCAAATACATAGGTTCTTTAAGTGGCTTTTCATTGTTCCCCTCCTAACTTTCTTCCTGTTTTTTCAAAAAACTTTCTTTCTCTCATCTTTCAAGTCCCCCTTGTGCTCACTTTTCTCTCCCGGAATATTGAATGGGATTTTCCCACTTTTTCTGGATAAAGCTCTAGTTTGATCCCTATATTGTTTCCTTTTGCCATAGATTATCCTATGGATTCCCAATTATATGAAAACCCTTTTTTCAACCTAATACTTCACCCTTTATTTTACTTTATTAAGCCTAAATATACAAGCTTTTCAGGGGGCTGGATCTTTGTTTTTAACTGAATTTACTTTCTTTTTCTTGATTCGCTTTTTATGAAAAATTTTCAAAAATTGGCTGGTTTATCCTCCTATAAAAAAACCCAGGCATGATGCCTAGGGCTTTTTAGTCTTATATTTTCATCTTTTCTGGAAAATTCCTGTAAGCTATTCAAATCCTAGTCCAAGAGAAGAGAGGCCAGGACGCAGCCAATCAGGTTGGCGATATAGAAATAGGACTTCCGAGTCTTATGCCGAAAGAGGAACATGCCGATAAAGCCTCCCAGGCCACCCCCCAGGGCCCCCATGAGAAGGAGGGTCTTTTCCGAAATTCTCCAGCCATGGACAGAGGCCTTGAGTTTGTCGTAGCCATAGAGGGCAAAGAGCAAGATATTTAGGCCCAAAAGGATGTTTTGGATCCCATAGTTGATGAGAAAGAAAAGTTTATTCATTGGCAACCTCCCAGGGTCTTGACCACGTCTTCTCTGCTAATGGCAAAGATATCGTCGGGTCTGGTTTGAACGACTCTGGAGGCCTGGGTGCTGGTGAGTCTTTCAAAAAAGGCCCGGGCTTCCCGTCCATTTCCAAAGTTCTTGTCCTTGTTTTGGACCAGGTCGTTAAAGTAGGACCTAACCAGGTCTTGAGCTTCCTCTTCTAAATGGTAGGAGGCGTTTTGGGCTGTCAGATTAAAGATTTCCACCATATCTTCCCCACTGTAGTCGGGAAATTCGATGATATTCCCCACCCGGGATTTCAGCCCTGGGTTAAGATCAAAGAGTCGGCCCATTTCATGGCTATAACCAGCCAGGATGACCAGGAGCTTGTCCCGGTTGTTTTCCATTTCCTGGATCAGGGTAGCCAGGGCCTCCTTGCCGAAGTCATTTGGACCACCATCGGCCAGGGAATAGGCCTCGTCAATAAAGAGGATGCCTCCATAGGCCGACTTACAGACATCCAGGGTCTTGGGTGCTGTTTGGCCAATATAGGATCCCACCAGGGCAGACCGGTCCGCTTCCACAAACTTGTCCGAAGAGGTGATGCCCAGGTTTTTAAAGATCTTACCCAAAATTCTAGCCACAGTGGTTTTTCCCGTTCCCGGGTTGCCGGTAAAGGCCATGTGGTAGGAAAGGGCCGGAGGTGTCATGCCTTTTTCTTCCAGGAGTTGGTTGAAAAGGGCCCGGTCCTTGATGGCTTGGACCTGCTTTTTCACTGATTCTAGGCCCACCAGGGAATTAAGCTCTTCCAGGGCAGCTTCGATGTTGTCTTCTTCCAGGGCCTTAAGGTCCAGGCCAAAGTCCTCGGCATCCAGCCTGGTTAATTCTTCCCTGCTGACCTTTTTATTGCCGATTTTCAGGGCCTTTTCCCGGATGGCGGCTTCGATAATATTTCTGGCCGCCCGACCGTTGGCGAAAAATTCTTGGTCTTTTTCTTGGGCAATTTTTTTCATAAAGGCCTTTTGCCCCTCTTGCGTCAGGACAAATTTATTTTTTTCCGCTGTATAGTTGGCAATTTGCAAAAGCTCCTCATTGCTATAGTCCTCAAAGTCGATTTCGATATTGATCCTGGACTTGAGGCCGGGATTTTTCTTTAAAAGGTCCCGCATTTCGTCGGTATAGCCAGCCAGGATGACAATAAGCTGGTCTCGCTTGTCTTCCATGCCCTTGACCAGGGTGTCAATGGCCTCGGGACCAAAGTCTTGTTCGCCACCCCTGGCCAGGGAATAGGCCTCATCAATAAAGAGGACCCCACCCAGGGCTTCTTCAATAACTTCCTGGGTCTTGGTAGCTGTTTGGCCAATATAGCCCACTACCAGGTCCGACCGGTCTACTTCCACCAGGTGTCCTTTTTCCAGGATGCCCAGGCTCTTAAAAATATCCCCCAAGAGCCGGGCCACAGTGGTTTTTCCCGTTCCCGGGTTGCCGTAAAAGGCCATGTGGTAGGATTGTTTATTCTCATTAATGATCCCGGCCTGCTCCCGGTTTTTTTCAAATTGGACCTGGCCGACAATCTTTCGAATTTCTCTTTTGACCTCCTCCAGGCCAATGAGGTCGTCCAGCTTTTTTAGGCTCTCTTCCAGGCCAGCTTCCTTTTCCTGGGCCTGGTGGTCTGCCGTCCTGGCCTCCTGCAAGAGCCGTTTGGCTTCCTGGGCTTCTTTGGAGTTGGGGCTTTTTAAAAGGATTTTTCTGGATAGCTTTTTGGCCCGGTCCGTGTCCCCCACCCTGCTATAATAGGTAATTTTTAAGAGTTCAAAGCCCTTGTCGGGATAGGTGTCCACCAGGTCTTTCAAGGTCTGGTAGTCCCTTTTTAAGAGGAGGTTCATAAAGTTGATCTTCTTAAATTCCTGGCTGCCAGGATAGAGGTTTTCCACAATTTCTCGGATGGATTCCAGGGCATCTTCTTGTTGGTCTTGGTAGTAAATCTCGGCCAAGAGGAGGTAGGCCTTGGCTGACTTGTTTTTACTGGTTAAGAGGATTTCCAGGGCATCTTTTTTCCCTCCATATTGGTAAAAGGCCCTGGCTCGATAGTAGGAAAAGACCTCCAGGGGGCCTTCTTCCTCTTCTTTTTTCTTGATAAAGTTTAAAAAAGAGTCCAGGCTGGTGGATTGGAGCCTTTCTTCCAGGATGGATTCCAGTCTATCTGCCGCATCAAAATTCATAAGCCCCTCCTATGACCGATTCCCAAGTCTTTTGGCATCAAAGTCTGCCCTGGTCTGGATGCCCTTGAGGTCGGGATGGGCCTTGTAGAGGGCCTTGCGATTTTTTACATAGCCAGGAGTGGAGTCGGTGATGTAGAGGAAGACTCCCAGGATAATACCTATAAGTAAGGACTCGCTAAGTGCCCAGGCCAAAAATGCCAGGCCAAAGACCTTGAGCTTGTTGAATTCTTTCTTGGTCTTTAACCTTTGAGCACTCTCAATGTTACCTGTATCCGTGTCCCTGCTTTCCACTTGCTTGGCCTTGGTCATGTAGTAGATATAGGAGTCTGCATCTTCTGGGCTAATGAGTTCACCATAGACTTTAAAATCTTCGGCTCGTCCCCGGTAGGCCCGGGCTAGGTTGCGTTTGACATTGTAGTAGGTTGTGCTATAAAAACTTGGAGGGTTCCCAGTGGTTTCGATGGTCATTTTTCTGATTTCGGGGCCTTGCTTGTAGACCTCTTCCAGGCAATTTACGGCATCTTCATAGTTTCCTTGGTCCAGGCTCATAAGCCCCCTATAAAGGAAGGCTGGCTTGGAAGTTTTGTCCTTGATTTGAGGATATAAGATGTCAAACATCTGCTTTTGTTGGTCCCGTCGGTTCCAATTCCTGTAGTAGTTAAAGAGGTTGAAAGCAGCTAGGACGTCCCTAGGGCTGAATTCAAAAACCTTCCAATAGGCATTTTCTGCCTCCTGGTTGAGGTTGACTTCCACCCCCTGGGGGCCAACCTTGTACATGCTCAGGTATTGGTTCCCAAGATTCAACCAAGCAGCCCTATGCCTGGGGTTTAAGTTGATGGCCTGGGTCAAGAGGTTAACGGCTTGGGCATCGTTGACCCCTCTGAAACTTTTGGCTTGTTGGATTAAGTTCTCCACCATTTGGTTGGTATTCGGCTGACCTTGTCCTTGGGGGTTGACTTGGGGTCTGGGCTGGGGCCTAGGTTGAGGCTGGGGGGTGGGGTTGGCTTGGGGCTGGTTGTTGAGGTTTAAGGCTTGTAGGTAGGCGGCCTTGCTGGCCTCGTCTTTAAAATGGTCCAGGGCCTCTGAAATTTCCTTGATCTTGGCTTCCGCCTCGTCTCGAATTTCTTTTTTGGGAGAATTGGCCCGCATGGTCCACTTCCGCAATTCTTTTTTAAAAAAGTCGCTAAGCTCTTGGGCGGATGCATTGGGATTGACTTGGTAGAGTGCAAAGTAGTTTTTCATATCTTCTCCTTTGGGGAAATTAATCGATCTCTAGCTGGGATATGGTATTTTTCTTTTCAAGAATTTCCTGTTTTGTCAGGTTGGAGGGCCTTTCCAGGTCCACAGCCCGCATAAGGATTCCTGTGGTGACGTCAAAAACATTCACATGGATGATGCCGTCGGTGTCATAGGAATAGGTAACTTGGACTTCGGCTCTTTCCTGCCTCGGGGACTCCGGCAGCTGGATGGTAATATCGGAAATGATGGTGACATAGTTGATGTCTTGGTCCTCTCCTTCACAAATCTTGATGTCCAGGGCTTGTTGGTTTTCATTCATCAGGTAAAAGGAGTTGGTCACCTCTGCCGGTAGGGGGGTGTTTTTTTCAATCATGATGGAGTTGACCAAGACATTTTGGTCGTTATGGGCGGCAAATCCCAGGGAGTGGGAGTTGACATCGATAATCTTGGTGCCAGAAATATTTTGGTCCGGCCTATCATCCCCGGCCAGGATGGAAGCTTGGATGGCAGCCCCGATGGCCACCACTTCATCGGGATTGAGTTCAAAAGAGGGCTTTTTCCCCACCAGGTCTTCCACCCGGTCTCGGACCAGGTTAATCCTGGAGGACCCTCCTACAAAGATGGTCTTGTCGATATCCGTCCAGTCCAAGCCAGCATCTTCCAGGGTAAAGGTCATCATGTCACAAGTCCTTTGGACATCATCAGCAATCATGGAATTAAAAAGATCCTGAGAAATTTCCAGCCGGTCCCGGACTCCGCCCACATTGATAATAAGATTGGTCTTGGTCTTGGTGGACAGGGCCTTTTTGGCATCCTCCACCCTTTCCCGGAGGTCCTCAATGATATAGGGGTCCTCATAGACATCCAGGTCATACTTTTCTTCCAAATAGTCAATGACATAGGACAAAAGAGCATTGTCAAAGTCAAAGCCCCCCAGCTGCCTGTTGCCGTTGGTGGCTAAAACTCGAAGTTCCCCTTCTTCTAGCCGCATTATGACCACATCAAAGGTGCCTCCTCCCAAGTCGTAGATCATAATGGTTTGGTCGCCCGTTTCCTTGCCTACCCCATAGGCCAGGGCCGCAGCTGTGGGTTCATTGATAATCTTCAAGACCTTGAGACCAGCAATATTAGCCGCATCTTGGGTAGCCTTTCTCTGAGCATCATTAAAATAGGCCGGAACCGTAATAACTGCCGCATCCACCTCTTGGCCCAAATAGTCCTCTGCAGTCTTTTTCAGCTTTTTCAAGATAATGGCCGACAGGTCCTCGGGAGAAAAAATTTGCCCATCTTTTCTGGCATACTTAAAATCCTTGTCCCCCATATGCCTTTTTATATAAGAAACGGTATCTTCCGGATTAATCAGGGCCTCTTCCTTGGCCTGGTTGCCCACAATGACCCGGTCCTCTTCAAAAAAGATCACAGAAGGCGTAGTCCGTCCCCCTTCATCATTGGGGATAATTTGTGGATTGCCATCCTGGTCAATATATGCCACACATGAATTGGTCGTTCCTAAGTCAATGCCTATTTCCATATCTCAATCTCCTTTTACTCTTATAGTTTGTTAAATTAATCATACAGTATATTCCACGTTTTTACCATATTCTTTCGATTTTTTCTAAGAGAATCCAGCTTTAAACATAAAAAAGAACGGGAGATTTCCCGTCCTTTTTTAATGAAGAAAAGTTAGACATTTGTGTCTTTTCCATCTTGAAATTTTTATTGGTCTTCTTCTTTTCTTTTTTTGCCTGCTAGAAAAGCCAACATTGCACTGGCAAGTCCTCCAAGTCCTAGATAGGATCCGACACCTGGGTCAAAGGTTTGTGGAGCCCTGGAATCGTCCCTATTTGAAAGTCTTTGTTGGTGTCCGACTTTTTGAGCCTCTTCTTCCACAGGGCTTGTGGCTGTTTTTTGACCTTGGTCCTTAGACTCTTGGGAAGGACGTGAATTTTCTGGACTTTCTCCTGGTTGGTCAGGAGTGTTTGCTTTGTCAGGAGTTCCTGGCTTATTTGGATTTCCTGGTTGGTCAGGATTGCTTGGTTGATTAGGATTGCTTGGTTTTTCAGGTGTTCCTGGTTTGTCAGGGCTTCCTGGTTTGTCAGGGGTTCCTGGTTTTCCAGGATTGCTTGGTTTGTCTGGGGTTCCTGGTTTATCTGGAGTTCCTGGTTGGTCTGGTTTTTTGGGATTATCAGGAGTTTCTGGTTTTTCAGGAACTGGACACATATTTTCAGTTGGTTTTGTGCCGACTCTGATAATCTTATCTACAGCTTCAGTAACAGTTTTATCTTCTCTTGATTCTTCTTTACTGTTTTTAACTTTAACTGTAGTTTCCTTCTTGCCAACTACACCTTCTCTTTCAACTTTATAAGTTCCTGCATCTAAAGTATTATCTTCGATTACTTGAACCTTATATGGTATTTCAGATTCAACTTTAAAGCTTCCTTCAGTCTTAGAACCATATTTATACTTAGCATTAGTTCCTTCAGTTCTTGTGACACTTGTTTCAAGTTTGCCCGTATCTTTGTTGAAAGTAGTCGTAACAGTTACCACACCCTTAGTGCCATCAGAAATTTTCTCAATTTTGCCGGCATCTAGAGTTGGATCGTGTTCATACTCTGTATCAAATGGAATTTCTTCTGTCTTAACAACAGGTTTAACACCAATTCTAACTTTTCTATCTTCTTTTTTAGTGATAGTTTTAGTTTCTTCAGAAGTTTCACCTGTTCCGTCAGTAATTTTTGTAGTAATAGTTACTTCTTCCTTACCAACTTTTCCTTCACTTTCAACTTTTTCACTCCCTGCATCCATAGTATCGTCATAGATATATTTAGTTTCAAAAGGTATTTCTCTATCTACAGTTTTTACTGTTGAGCTTTCTGCAACTTTGGTACCTATACGGACAATATGGTTCTTAGGTTGCTGAGTCGTAGTTTTTTCAGTAAGTTCCCTAGCTTCTCCATCTGGCTGACCATCTTTAATATCTTGTTCATAGTAAGTTGTCTTAGATCCGGCTTGGCCTTCTTGATCAACTACTTTTTCACCTTTAGCAAGATTTGGATCTTCTTTAATTTCTACTTCAAATGGTAGTGGACAAGTTTTTTCATACTTGTAAGTTCCTGTAAAGTCTTTTGTACCTACAACAATCTTTTGAGTGGCTTCTGTGACTATTTCTTCTTCAGTAGTTGTCACTTCCCCTGTCTTTGGATCGTATTTATTAACAATCTTTGTTTCAACCTTGCCCTTGGTCAACTCGCCAACTTGAACTACACCTTTGTCAAGATTTGGATTATATTCATATTCAACCTTAACATTTACGTCTTTTGAATAATCTTTTTTGTTTTCAGCCGGCTTTGTACCAACCTTGATTACTTGTTGGACAGGATTTGTTGTTGAAGTCACTTCAGATTGAAGCTGTCCATCAGCCTCGCCGTTTTTAATTCCTTGAGTGTATTTTGTTGTTTTAGATCCGGCCTTACCTTCTGTAACTACTTTGCTTGTGCCGGCTATCATATTCGGGTCTTCTTCGATAACAACATCATAAGGAATTTCTTCTGTCACTTCGTGGCTTACATTTCCTGTGAAGTCTTTCTTTCCAACTCTTATCTTAGCATTGGTTGCCGGTGTATGTTCTGTTACACTAGCAGAGCCTTCAACTACTTCAGAGTTTTTGATAGTCCATTCAGTGGTTTTAGATCCATCTTTGCCTTCAACATCAATAACATATTCTCCGGCCTTTAAGTTTTCATCATATTCGATTTCATACTTAAATGGAAGTTTTTCTGTATAAGAGTGCTTTCCATCAGTCATAGTGCCGACTCTTATAATTTGGTTTTTAACTTCTTTGGTTGTAGTTACTTCAGATTTTTCTTCCTTTGTAACCTCGCCATTAACAATTGTTCTGGTAATTGTTTGAGTAGTTTGACCATTTTCTCCTGTTTGCACAGTTTCTTTTTGTCCAGCTTTAAGGGTATTATCAAAAACTATTTCTGTTTCATAAGGAATAATTTTATTAATTTCTTCTTTAAATTCCCCAGATTTATTTTTAGTTCCAACAATAACTTTTCTAGTTCCTGGTTCTACAACTGTTTTTTCTACAGTTTTAATTTCGCCGGTCTTAGGATCATATTCATTTTCAACAACTGTTGTAACCTTGCCTTTTACAAGGTCTTCCACTTTGAGGTAACCTATGTCCTTAGTATTGTCATATACATAGGTAACTTCTACATCAACCTCATTTGTTACAGTTTCACTGTTTTTTGCAGGCTTTGTACCAATTTCTATAATGTGCTCAGTTGGTGCTACATACTTGTTAGTAAGTTCTTTTTCTGTAAATTTAGAACCTTCTTTTAACTCTCCATTAAAGATTTCTCCAGAGTATTCAAAGGTCTTAGAACCTGCAACTCCTTTTTGCTTCACATTAGATTTACCGGCTTCTAGTTCCGGATTTTCTACAACCTTCACAGTGAAAGGTATTTCTTTGGTTACGGTGTTTGTCACAGTTCCTGTGTAGTCTTTTTGGCCTACTTTAATGACTGCATCTACTGGATTTTTTATTTCAACTTTTGGTTCTCCAACTTTTTCTGAATTAACAATGGTCCAAGTCTTTGTATTTTCTCCTTCTTGACCAGGAGTTACAATCTTATAGTTTTCTGTTGCATTTGGATACTTTGTGTAGAAGTCAGGATCAAATTCTACCTTATACTTAAATGGAATCTTGTCTGTGTCGACAATTTGCCCTTGAGTCTTGGTACCGATTTTGATCTTCTTATTTTTTGCCTCTTTAGTAACATTTTTATTTACAGTAATTGTTCCGTCGTCATTTCTTGTTGTGGTGATGGTCACTTCACCCTTTTCACCATCATTAATAAGTTCGGTTTTTCCTGCTTCTAGGTTGTTGTCAACTTCATATTCTGTATCAAATGGAATTTCTACTGTAGTTGAAGCCGGCTTTGTACCAATTTTTATAATTCTTGGTATTGCTTCTTTTACTGTTTCAACTACAATCTTGCTTTCGCCTTCTTTAAAAGTTCCATCTTGTTGGAAGATACCTTTTTTGCCATTGAGGGTGTCTTGGACGAAGCTTATCTTTAACTCACCCTTTTGACCGGCTTGTGTTTCTTGGAAGTAGCCTTCCGGAAGACTTGCATCATATTCTACCTTTGTTTCAAAAGGAATTTTAGATGTTGTCGTTTCATTGGTTAAAGTCTTGTGTTGCTTTGTGGCAATAAATTGTGCCTTAATCTCTTCGGTTTTCTTTTCACCAGTGGTTTGGTCAGTATAGTTTACCCTAACAGGAACAGTCAGTTTTTCCCCACCATTTATTTCCTTACCACCAGGAAGCTTTGTTGGAAGAGTTGCTGTTACAGCACCTGTTGTTTGGTCAATAGATACATTCCAAACATTTCCCTTGTTATCCTTAAAGGTATCACCAATCAGTTCGTAGGACTTAGGTTGGTTTTTCTTTAAGTCTTCTTCACTTTCTGTAATGATTGGCTTATTGACTAAGGCATTTCCTTGTGGTCCCACCTCTGCTAAATACTCTGGTCTATTGTTGTTACTTTCTTGAACAACAAAGTGGAACCAGTGGGTATCTGTAGATCCATTAGTATAGGTATATTCAACAGGTAGAGCTAAGAAATCTCCTGCCTTGGCTTGTTTTGGAGCTCTTATTGTAAACTTGGAAATATTGTCAGACTTACCAACAACCGTCCAACGCTTGTCTGCGTAATCGTCGCTTGTGATAAATTCATCATAATCAACTCCTAAATCATCAGCTATTTGTTTGTTAGCTATATCAAGGAATTCTTCTTTTAGTTTGCCTGATGCTTCTCCACGACTATAAGCGCCATCCATGTCTGCACCAGTTTTTTGAGTTCCACCAGGTTCTGCCGGATCTTGTATCTGAACACTAAAGTCTTCACCAGAAATTACTTTTGTAGAGCTATGCTCATCAAGTTTATTTCCTTGTTGATCTTTAAAAACTTGGTCATAGTGTCTTGTATCATCAAGGTTTAGGTTGAACTTACCAATTAGGTTGTAATGGTCATAGCGGTCGATGCCTTGCTTGTCGATTTCTATATCTTGACCCTTGTGGTTAATTGTGGCAGACCCTGCCCCTGTTTCTGTATACTGTGCATTACCAAAGGTAGATTCATTGTTTTTCGTAGCTACATTTTCAAACTCAGCTTTAGTCCTAGGGCGAGCAAAAAATCTGACATCTAGGCTTTGAATTCCCTTATAGTCAGCTGTGTTAAAAATAGACTCTTCATCTACTACATACTTGCCACTTGCATCCTGTTTTAGGGCGCCCTTAGGCATTTTTACCTTAACAATACCATTTTCGTCAATATAGGCACTGGCGCCCGGTACGACCTTGCCTGTGTTTGGATTGTAGACTTGGCCGACTAGTCTTTCTCTACCATTGTCATCCAGATTCTCTACTTTAATTCCTGTATCTACTTCTTGGCCTTGGACAAAGACCTTGTCCTTGTATTCTCCTTCTAGCTTCATCAATTGGAGCTTATCATTTTCATTTGGCCACGGGTTGACTGTGAAGTAAAAGTTAGCACTATCTCCTTGGGTGGCTTTCAGTCCATTAGGATTGTCAACTTTGTACTCGCCTTTCCAAGCCATGGTAGTATTGTCATTAGCTGTGCTGTTGATGTGCTTGAGGTCTTCTTCACTAGCCCCAATATTCACATTTCTTTGTCTTCCTGCATTTGTTATATCAAGATTAGCCTCAGCCTTGTAGTTAGGGTCTTTGAAGCCCTCAGCAAGCTTTTTCCCTTCATCATTTGCCGGAGTAGAACCAGCATCAAGTACTCCTCCAAGATTTCCAGAATTGGTAAAGCCAATCTCCGTATAGGTCCTTTGGCCCTTTTCCTTGTCGATTTCTATTTCAATACCAAACTTTTTCTTGTCCGGGCTATCGGCACCTGGTTCTAGGGTCTTGTAGCGAACTCCGTCCTTGAAGTCCATCTCGGGTTTATTTGATTCATTATGGGTTGGGCCACCGGAAACTAAGTCGCCATTTTCATCTACTTGGCCCGGTTCCATTTGGCTTTCGCGGTAGTTTCCTACCTTCTTTTCGTCTTCAGAATAGTTTGGCTCAGTTGTTTCTGCTTGTGCAGTTTCTCCTGCCCTTTGGGCTTGGGCTGGATTTCCTTCTCCTAGTTCTAGATTTTCTTCTGCTTGGGCTTTAATTTCGTCAACGTTAAATAGAGCCTCTATGCCTTCTTTGTCCATAGGGCCTTCTGGGTTTGGATTTGATTTTTCTTTTCCTGCTGAAACTTGAGTTTCTCCAGCTTGACTTTCAGTTGCTTGGTCTTGAGTCTTGTCTTCTACTCCTTGACTTTCAGCTACTGCCTGGTCTTTTCCTTCTCCTTGGACTTGGGGTGAAGCTATTGCTTCTTTTTTAACTGTTTCAACAATGGCCGGGACTTGGTCTTGGCTGGCTGCATAAACAGGGCTTGGGCTTCCTGCTAGGCCCACTCCTCCCGCGATAATTGCCGTCCCCAAAAGAACTTTCTTTACATATTCATTGGAAAAAGGCACCATGCTGGGTGTCTTTCCTCTTGTTTTTTTGTCTATATTTTTTCTCGTATCTTGGCTCATTTCCACTCCTAATCTCTATCTCTCTATTTATCTATCTTTCTGTAAAGGGCCATTATACCATAACCTCTTTTTTATTTTCTAGTTTTTAACTAGACTTTTACAGAATTGTAATATTTCTTACCCTCTCTTTTGTGAGGTTCAAGTAGGCTTTCTCTGCAAGTTTACCCGTTTTCCTATCATTTAAAACTTATTTTCTCTGATTTTTTAACTTGGTCAATTTTTCTAAACCAGGATTCTTTTTAGCCGCTTTCTCTCAGCTACCAGTTGGGGGCTTAGAGGTTGGCTTGTAAAAAATCTTCTACTAGTCTTTGGTAGGTCTCTCTTTCTTTTTGGGGAAATTCTGTATGACCAAAACCCTGGGCAGTATAGAGCCGCTTCTTATCGTGAGGGATGGTCTGGTAGAGGTCTTCTCCCATATAGGGCGGGGTGACCTGGTCCTGGTCAGAATTACTGATGAATACGGGAATGGTCACCTGGTGGATCCACTGGCAGGCGTTGATATCTTTAAAGGAAAAGTGGAGCTTATACCGGGTATAGAGGTCGCCTGTCCACCGCATATAGGCCAGGGGAATTCCCTGGTTTTTTTCTATTTTTTTGAGTTCTCGGTCCAACATGTCATTAGAATCTGCCAGGGGGGATTCCAAGATCAAGACGTCAATTTTTGAGTCATCTCTTCCTGCTGCTATGGCAGCGCTGGCTCCTCCATAGGATTCGCCCCACAAGACCAGCTTGCCTCCGTCGTCCAGCTTATTTTCTGCCACTTGGACGGCATCCAGGATGTCCAGGGATTCCAGGACGCCAAAGGTGTTGTAGGGGGCTTGGTTGTCTCCGGAGTTTCTCTGGTCTATAGCCAGGACATTGTAGCCTAGGTCTAAAAAGATGTCCATAATCCGGGCCAGGGAGGTCTTGGTCCCTCCTAGGCCATGGACCAAAACAGCCATATTTTTGTTGCCGGGTTTTTTTAGCAAAATAGCAGGAATGGTGTGGTCTTTTTGTCGGGAGGGAATGGCCAGTTCTTCCAGGTCCTTGTCCTGGGCAAATTGGTCAAAGGCTTTTTCATAGTCTTTAGCATAGCGGAGGGTTTCTTCCCTGGGGATGACATTGCTAAAACCCTCAAAAACTTGCTTGCCTATAAAAATGGAAAATCCAAGACCTCCCAGGACCACCAGGGCCACCAGCAGGATTCCTAATTTTTTTACTTTTTTCATGCGACTTGCTCCTTGATTTTATTTATTGTTTCCCTTGGAAAAGTGGCCAAGCTTGTTGGGGTCCCTTGGCAAGGCATTGTTTCCTAGGATGGTCTTTTTACTCGCTGGTTTAAGTCCTTTTATCTAACTAGAGGTCATAATTAAAGTCATGGATGGACTTTTTGCCGGTTAGGTCTTCTTCCTGGAGGAAGTCAATTTTCCCCACGCCCTTGACCTTGGCCACCAAGGACCTTGGAAAGCTGACAATTTCTTGGTTGATCAGGCTGATATTGCTGTTGACGATTCTCTTGGCCGCTGCCAATTGTTCATTTTCGTCGTCAATTTCCTCTTGGAGTCGTAAAAATTCTTGGGAGGACTTGAGGTCTGGATAGGCTTCTGCCAGGGCGTAGATGTGGTCAATGGCTTGGTTTTGATCTTTTATGGCCTTGCCCAGACTTTGGAGGTCTGTTTCTTGTCTTAGTTTGATAACATCCAAGAGGGTGGTTTTTTCATGTTTGGCAAAAGACTTGGCCACTTTTGCCATTTCACAAATTGTGTCGTATCTTTTGGCCAGGGCGATATCCAGATTTTTCTTGGATTCTTCAATCTTGACCAGGTACCTGTTGAGCCGGTTGGAACTTTTGATAAACCAAAGTCCAATTAGCAGGACGACCAGGGGAAGCCCTATTAAGCTGATGTATTTTTCCATTTTTCCTCCTTAATACAATTTTTCTACAATTCTATCGATTAGGTCATAAAAATCGGCTAGTTTTTCCTGGATTTTTTCATATTCTCCTGCCAGGGATAGCTTGTCTATATCCTCTGGGGTCTTGGGGACGGAAAATAAAAATTCCCGGGATTCAAAGGCCAGGGATATCTGTTTTTGGTCCAGGTAGAGGCAGAGTTTCATCTTGTCTTTCCAGTTGTTTAAGATGTCCAAAATATGGGGGTCCAGGATTAGGCGACTGTAAAAAGTATCTGTCGAAAAGATGGAATAGGCCTGGTTGAAGACCAGGGACTCTGTTTGGATTTCTTCTTCCTCTCTCCTCTTTTCCCCGTATTGCCCGTAGCTTTTATGGCCCAGAAAATTTTCTTTCACAAGGGGGACAATCCGGATGTGGCCCTTAATTTGTGTATTGAGCTTGACGGCTAGGACTTGGCCTGTAAAGTCAACTCGCTTCTGGTCGTTGCCGTCGCTATCTTTTATATAGTGGTAGGATTGCATGTTACAAAACTCTGTCTCCAGGTCGTCTCCAAATAGGATGTGGCAATTTGAATAGTATCCTTCTGACCCAGGGACTAGCTTTTGTAAAATCCCTACATCCATCTTTTCAAAGTAGTTGACTCTTGTTTGGGGCAAAATTTCCTGCAAGACAGGCCGCAAAAAATGGTCGGTATAGTCCCTTGCAAGACTTGCTTGGTTTTCTCTAAGGTATTTAGTTCCAAAATACCAGGCAAGGCAAAGTAGGATGACCCCATAGCTTTTTAAGTAGGCAAGGGTAATAAAGACAAGAAGCAGGCCCAGGCATCCAATATAAAAGGGCTTCTTGATTTTTTCCTTCATCCCTTCTTTTACAGACCTTAACCTAGCCTGGTTTTGGGGAGTTTTTTCAAAATCTTCAATTTTTTTGATGGTTTTAGGGTCTGTAAATTGGTCTCTAAATTTTCTTCCCACAAAAAATCCTTTCTACGGTCCCCGCTTATGGCTTTTCAGCAATTTTATCTCTTGGGAAAAGGTCTCTAAGAAGAGATTTTAAGTCTCCTTTTTCTATTCTCTAGTGATTCCTAATTATACCCAAAATTTTCTTTTTTGGGTCTTAATTTTTTGTAAAAATACAGAATTTACGCAAAATTTACATTGGCTTGACCCATCTCTTGCATGGGCTTTTTCTGTCTATCTTTTCTTCATATAAATCAATAAAAAACCCCGGCAGGGTGGATTTATTTTCACCGTGTCGAGGTTTTATCTGTTTTTATTTTTTGATACCCATTCCTATGGCCATGCCAAAGAGCATGCCCAGGGATATGCCCATGGCCATGTCCTGGTCCAGTGTCGTTGACAAAGCAATCCCCAAGCACATACCAATGGACATCCCTTCTGCCATGTAGTTATCTGTGCCTTGTCCTTCTTTGTCTTGGTTCTTGTCCTTTTTCTTGGTCTTGGCAAGATAAAGGACATAAATTACTGCTAGGCCTATGATTAATAGGGGAAATATAATTCTTAAGATATCCATGTTTCTCTCCTTTCTTTAAGTTTTAAGATTGTTAATAAACTTTATTTATATCCGTAAAATGTGACTCCACAATCCTATCCAGCTGGTTGGCAACTTCTTCAAAGGGAAGATTTAGATCTAGAGTTTTCGCGCTTATCTGGTTTCCATGCATTTGGTAGACGTTGTCGGGTTGTATCGAAACATCTGTCTTGGCATATAGGAGCATTCCAGAAACCGTGTTCTCCTCATCGCCAAATTGGTATTGGCGATTTTTTACATAGGTAAATATCTGGTATAGGTTGTTGGAATGTAAGGTGTGTTTATTGAACTGGGTCTGGGTCGATCTTTTATAGTATTTGGCATCGATAATAAGCACTGTATTTCCTCTCTCAAGATGGATGTCACTCTGCATGATTGGCAGCATATGGTCCACTCCATCATCCAATGACCAGGGTATTTGTGAAGCACTGGCGGATAAGTCTGGATAATGTCTTTTATAGTATTCCAAAATAAACTTTTCATACAAACGGTACATTCTCTGCTCATCAAGAAAGTCCATGAGTTTGCTTGTTCCATTGGTATTTGTATGAAGCAGACCCTTTACAATCAAATAGCATAGGGAAATCAGCATCTGATAGGTCTGGTTGTTTTGATTGTACTGCAGGTTCCAATTGACCCTATATAGGTTGATGGGCCTTACATTTGTAAAGTAGACCATTAACTTGCGGAGTTCTTTTTTCCTAGTTTTTGATATGTCCGCCTTAAGAAGGAGCTGGGCCGTTGACTTGATGATTCGATTCATCGTATTGTTTTCAGAAAAATCATCATATGAGCATACTAGCCTTTTTCTGAGCATACTATTTGTCTTTAGGGATTGTGTTATGTCGATTTTACCTCTAATGGCGGATAGTTCTTCTGTTTGAGCTATATAGTCTTTTTTAAGTCCCTGCTTCAACTGACTAGCGATGCCTTTTGCCAATATTGCCGCCATCAGCTCTGCTGTGTTCTTAAATTCTTCAGTAGCTATCTTTTTGTATCCTTGTTGGTTAAGGGCTTTAAAGGCATAGGATAACATGTAATAAACATTTTGAACTGGTATCACTTAAGGGCGCTCCTTAAATTGCTGGTCCAAGTTGTTACTCTTGTTGGCTCATCAAACCAATACTCTTTCAGAAGTGGGATCAATTCATATTCGACAATGCCTGACAGGACCAGGGCATCCAGGGTAGATGGAGACAAGTTACAAAAGTAGCTATGGCCAATACAGAAACCCTCTCCTAGAGATTCATCTTCAGAAATAACATCATTTAAGTTCTCTACACATGCTATCAACTTATCGAATTTCTCATTTTCTAGGCCAGCTGCGTATTTTTTAAATCCATCCGTTGTAAATCCTGGCTTGATTTCAAAAAAAGCAAACCTTCTTCTCAAGGCATAGTCCAGCATAGCTAGACTACGGTCTGCCGTGTTCATCATGCCTATTATATGAATGTTCTTGGGGACAGAAAATTTTTCATCCGAATACAAGAGTTGCAAGGGAATCCCTCTCTTATCATTTTCAATAAGCATAAATAACTCGCCAAATATTTTACTTAAATTGCCCCGGTTAATTTCATCAATGATAAAAAAATAGTCATTCTCTTCATCAATTTCCGCTTTTTTACAGAAGTTATAAAAGGCTCCTCTTTTCAACTCAAATCCATTGCTTGAAGGTCTAAATCCCATGATGAAGTCCTCATAGGAATAACTCTGATGAAACTGGACCATCATCACTCTTTCTACATCCTTGACCCCCATCATAGAAAAGGCTAGTCTCTTAGCCGCAAAGGTCTTGCCAACTCCTGGAGCCCCCTGTAAAACAACATTTTTCTTGATTCGTAAAATACCAGCTAGTTTGTCATATTCTTCTTCTGACATATAGACTTCTGACAAGAAGTTTTCTTTCGTATAGGTCGGGTAGATCTTTTCGACTTCTTCAACATCTTCTTCAGATTCATCTTCAAAGATGGCATTGAGTTTTTCCACATAATCTGTATAGGGGGTGATATCCGTAAGAGTCTTTGGTACTGCCTGTCCCGGATGGGGCCACTCCCCAGTATGGGTCCAATCTACTTGACGAATGTTTTTAAAATCATCTTCTCTACTGGTGTCAAATTCATAATCAGACATCACTACACCCCGGCCAATAAGCTGGTGCATTCCCTTTTTCACAAAGATAATGTCCCCTATTTTCATTTCATTTGCAAATTGCCAGGTTAGGTGGGCTGAATTTTGATAGGTTAGATTTTCATCAAATATTTCCTTCATTTTGGCCTTCATGGCATCCTTGCTGTCAAACTGAGTGAGGTCCCCAAGCTCTCCCCAACCAATGGCCATAATGCCTTCATCATAAAATTCCTCCCACCTGCATGATCCTTTGCCTGGAGCATAGATCCAATAGCGAACAGTGTGGACATCCTGGTCTGCCAAGGCAGTGGATTTATTTTCCGTTTTATCTGAGCTCGATGACAAGACATTTTTAAATATATCTGAGGCCATTTCTCTTGTCATATTGACCGTCTTTCCTTTTTCAGTTAAGGTCCATACTCCATAAAGGCTTCTATCAATATAGCCTGCATTTGCAAGATAATTCCGCGCAAAGGCCACTTCATTTGCAAATTTATTTACCTTGTTTTTTCCTCTTGTCTCATTAACTTCTTCTTCTGACAAATTTTCATTTTCGATGATTTTTTCTCTGGCTTTAGCCGGAGATGCAGATCCACCCAAATCACGAAGGGCCTGAATTAAGGGACCAAACCAGCGCAAAAATGCAGCCTTAGAGGTTTTCTTATCCTCTTCCACTTTATTTTGTTGGTTTACTTCTTCTGAATATATCCAGGCTTGAAAGGAAAGTTCTTTAAAGTCCTTTAGGTCACTCCCTTCACTTTGTAAATAAGACCTCACGGCCTCTATAATTTTAAAGTATTTGCTAGCAGGAATCTTGGGGTGCATTTTGGGGAGTTGCTCTACGACATCCACTGGCAGTTTGCCAGATTTATAGATATACCACCTATTGCGTCTATCTAAATTCAAAAATGTATCTGGTGATGTCCAATACAAAGCCATGGTAATTTTACTGTTCCCACTCCCTTTTTTATTCATTACCAGGTCAAAGTAGCGAGAAAAAATCTCTCGATTTTGGTCTGTTGGGGCCTCTGCATAGGCTAGGGCGGATGCAAATAATTCCCACAAGTCGTCAATATCCTCTTGACCTCTTTGGTCTATAAAATAATAGAAGGTCGCATTCTGGGGGCTAAGAACTGGAAGACTGTCAAAGGATGTCGGAACCTGTGTTTTGACGTTAAATAAATTTGCTATTGCCTGTATAATCTTAATACGCTTGTCTTCTGTTATCTTCTTGTTAAAAAGGCCAAATACAGTAAAGGGATCAATGTCCACAAGCTCGTTATCCTTTTCCAAGGTCGGCATATTGATCCCTGTCATAGTATAGATAGCCCTTACCTTTTCTACCAGCTCTCCTCTTTTATTTTTGTAAGCCAATAGCTTTACTGCAAATTCCCTATAAAAATCGACCCAGTCAAATTGATTTTGCTCATTCATTTATTTTTCCTCCCTATCTTTATAAGACCACAGATATCTGTGGAGATTAGATAACCTATCTAAGACTTACCATACCAAAACCCTTAAACTTTTATATATTTTGTTGCCCTTCCCCTGCCTATTTGTTTAATCAAATCCTCATCTTTTAATTCCTTCAAAGCTCTTTCAATGGTCCGTTGGGAAATATCTGAACACAATAAAATCAAATCAGATTTAGATAAGGGTTCTAAAGAGTTTTCAAACACTTTCATCACTCTTTCTGCAGAAGTTAGGGATTTCTCTCCTATCAACTTAAATCTCTCATCACACTCACTATATGCCTTGTAAAGAATAGATAGCATATAGTTTATAAAGGGGAGGTTATCATTTTTCCCATTGTGCCAGTTTTCACTAGAAGCTTGTAGTGCTTCGTAGTAAAGATCTTTCGTATTTTCAATGAGCATTTCTAAAGAAATGTATTTTCCTACAAAAAACCCATTTTTATAAAGAAGTAGGAGGGTTAGCAGTCTCGACATTCTTCCATTTCCATCGGAAAATGGATGAATACACAAGAAATCATGAACAAAAGTCGGAATTAAGAGGAGGGGAGGGATCTTTGCCCTTACAGCCTCATCATAAGCAGCAAGCATCCTATCAATAGAGGCTTCTGTTTCAAAAGCTGATATCGGCTGAAATCTTATTCTTTTCTCACCAAGTGAATCCACTTCTATAATACTGTTATCTATGGTTTTAAATTTACCTTTGTGATTTTCTCCAGAATATGAATAGAGCTTATTATGTAGGGTTAGAATATTATTTTTTGTCAGTTCAATGGTCCCATAGTTTTCATGGATAAGATCCAAAACTTCTCTATAGCCATAAATTTCTTCTTCATTTCTATTTCTAGGCTGGCTTTTTTTATTCATTAATTCTTCTAGCCTGCTATCATTTGTAGAAATCCCTTCTATGGCATTCGATGATTTTGTA
This sequence comes from Urinicoccus timonensis, assembly GCF_900232945.1. GTDB lineage: Bacteria > Bacillota > Clostridia > Tissierellales > Peptoniphilaceae > Urinicoccus > Urinicoccus timonensis. The sequence continues at coordinate 3,954 of NZ_OCTU01000001.1, read as the reverse complement.
GATTGAACTTTTGCCACTTCCACCATCTTATCCAATACATCAGAAAAGTTAGCTACATATAATTCTTGTTTCCCCTTATATTCATAGATCCCGGCTATTAATTCGTAAATCCTTACAGGCAGCTTTAAAGCTAATAGGTTTTTATAATTAAAGTCTCTCATACAAGCCTCCTTTCTCGCCATTATAGTATAAATGGCGTAGATAAATCAAGTTTGGCGAGATTTTTCTCGCCATTTTTATATATTTGGCTTCGATACATTTCTTGTGGCGGGATTAAAACACGAAATCTCTATCATCATTATAGCCCACCCATTCGTCTCACATTCTGATGACGATGAAAATGATCTTTAAATTTTCCTTTAGAATGCAAGTCATTTAAGTATTATTTATTCCAAGTAGGACCAGTTCTTCTGCATGGACTAAGACTACAATTAGGATTTGTTCAAATGCCTTGTATATCTAAATGTATCCGTTATTTTAGTTAATTATATCAATATAAAGTCAAGAAAAAACAGCCCCTAGGGACTGTTTATCTAGACAAGCATGTAAATAGAGCAAGTGAAACTGTGCAGTTTCCACCAACTGTAATCATCCTATCAGACGATTTGTTCACAAAGCCCGGCTTGTGCAATTTTGATACCATATAAAACCTCAATTTCACTCAAAATTCCATTTGTGACTGACTTTTCTTCTCCATTCGTGCTGGAACATCTCCCCAACAATGGGTTAATTTTGAGGAAAATACATTGCAGAAGCTTGCTCCAAAAGAATAGGTATCCAATCTTCCACTTATATAATCTGGATATGATAATCTTATGGTTTCTGTTCTTCCTCCTAATTATATTTCTTGGTCCCAATCTTCTTGTTTGGACAATTTTACTGATTCTAAGTCAAAGTCTGCTTTTAGTTTCTTAAAAAATCGACCAATATTATAATTTTTATAAAAAGATAATTTTGCTTGGACCATTGACTTGTCATCCATGTCCTCATCAAGGATATTTAACCTTCTTACTTCCACACCCTCTTTTGAAGTGAGTTCCCGAAAATAATCCCGATTGAAATTGTCAGTATCAAATATCATTATATAGGATTTTGTTGTTCTCCTATTGATCAAATCACTAACTCCTTGTAGTGATACCAGGGTTATTAGGCAAATGATCGTTGCTATGATTGCCCCCTCATAATATCCAATTCCTGTTGCCAGTCCAATGGCTGCAGACAGCCATAGGGTTGCTGCTGTGGTCAGGCCTGATACCCCATTCTTTTTTTGAAGGATCGTACCTGCACCTAAAAAGCCAATGCCACTGACAACTTGCCCTGCAAGTCTTGCGGTGTCCCTTGCCTGGTCACTAGATACCTCACCTATCGCATCAATGCCTATGAGCATAATTAAACATGCCCCCACACTGACAATAATGTGTGTTCTAAAACCAGCTGCCCTATTCTTAGCTTCCCTTTCTATGCCAATAATCGCTCCTAAAAGGGCTGCTAATAATAATCTAGTCAGCACTGAAAGTATGCCCATCCTTTTCCTCCTTATTTAATGGCCAAAAAGTTAATTGCCTCTAAATCTTTTCTTTTTTATTTGTATCAGAGCGTAAAAATTCTAGCACGTCCTGGTAAATAGTTTCTTTATCTCTTTCATTAAGTATTTCATGTTTCATACCCTTATAAAGCTTGCTTTTAATGTTTTTATATTCAAGACTTTTTAAAAATCTTTCTAAACCCTTAAACTTTTCTTTGCCTTGAATAACAGGATCATCTTCTCCAGCTATTAAAAATATTGGTAAAGCAATGTTTTTTGGTCTCCAGTCTCTGCCCTTGTAGGCTGACTCTAATAATTTAAATAGGTTGATAAAGGCATTTGTAGTAAATATAAAACCACAAAGCGGATCTGCCTCGTATGCCTCGACTGTGTCTGGATTAGAGCAAATCCAATCTAGCTGGTTTTCATATCCCTTGCTATATTGACCCACTGATAAAGCATTTAAAAATTTATTGGGCTTATATTTGCCATAAAAAATACTGCTTATTTTTGCTAAAAATACTGCAAATCTTGCTAATTTATTCTCAGTTGGCGGGCCACATAAAACTATTTTCTCAAGTTCATGATCGTATTTCTTTAAATAATTTCTAGAAACAAGAGTGCCCATGCTATGACTAAAAATTGAAATACTCAGCGAAGGATATCTTTCTTTTAAGTATTCTGTCACTTGATGAGCATCGTCAACAATAACAGAGCTGTCCTCTGTATAAAAATATCCTAAGTGAGATGGGTCTTTAACGCTAGCTCCGTGGCCTCTATGGTCATGAATCGCACAGATGTAGCCGTTTTGAGCTAGGTAATTCATAAAATCGTAGTAACGCTCTTTATGCTCTGACATTCCATGAACTAGCTGAACAATTCCAATAGGATTAGAGCTTGGCTCGATGATAGCAAGTTCCAGCTCCAGTCCATCTCGCTTAGACTTAATTTTTTTATTCATCATAATTTCACCTACTATCTAATTACAATATAATTATGAATACACTTCCTTCACGCTCGTGACAACAGGGCAATAGCCTCAGCAATCAATTTCTGGCAATCGAAGCTCCCTATTTGGTCGATTCTCTTGGGAAATCTTTGCATGAGACCTGCCTCTACTTCTCAGCGTCGCTTCGCTCCTTGACAAGTAGGGCTAGGGCTTCACAATGGCTTGAGTGGTCAGAATAGATAAAATTTAATTTTTTTTAAAAGCCTCGTATGTGGGAATATGTCAATAAATAAACATCTTATAATTTATTATATCATTTTGGAACAAAGAAAAAACAGCCCACAAAAGAGCTGTTTAAATTACTATCTTCTTGTTTAAGTCGCATTACTTATATTAGATGACCTACAAACATTGCTATAGGCAGTAATAAAATTAAAAGTAGATTCAATATTATAAACAACTTATCTTTGTCCTTTATCCCAAATATTAAACCTATTAGTCCAATAATTGGGCAGACAAACATTGATGTAAGTCCAGTTGGTCTTAGGTTTGTATAGCTTTGAAATATATCTACTGGAAGTAGGTAAGAAATTACAAATATTACGAGTCCAAGTAGAAATATCTTCTTGCTTAAATTTTCTTTCATAAAACCTCCTCTATTATTCTAAACTTCTTATTCTATCTACAAGACTGTTTTGACTGTGCTTTTCATAGAACTTGCCAGTAAATATTATCCCAATAATTATATTTACAAAGTTTACAAGGATAAGTGGCATGATTATAAATTTATAGGAAGTCCACTGAGTCTGTTCCATAAAATCCATCAAGATAAATTTATCTACAAGAAGCATAATGATGAAAGAAAATACTAAGCCACATAAAGAATAAATCAAATTCTTTTTCACTAAATATTTTTTAATATTTTTCTTTGTCATTCCAATTGCTTCAAGGATTGATAAGTTCACCATGTTTCGTAGTATTTCAGTAGCAATAACGTTAATAAAGTTCAACACAGATATTAAGAATAATACTATAGATAAACTATATCCAGCAAATTCTATTAGGCTTTTGAATTCCATTGTAGATTTGATCTGAAGGTCTCTTGAATCATAGGAAAAGTCTGGCTCATTTTCAAAAGTTTTTAATAGATTATCAAAATTTTCCTTTTCGCTATCTTCTACATCAAATCCATAGGACATTATACTCTTATCTCCTGTGAGCTCTTTATACTCATTCGGATTCATATAAATATATTCCAAGTCTAAAGTAGGACTAGATTCGTCGTTTATATCTTCCTTAATTACAGAAAAATATCTAAGACCATTTGAAAAATTATATTCAACTTTTCCCATAACTTGGACTTCTTTGACTTTATTTTTGACATTAATCTTTATTTTATCGCCAGCTTTATAGTCAGAATTATTTTTTATTTTTTCGCCTATAATAACATAATTTCCAGTTTGCCATTTTTCTTTATCAA
>NZ_OCTU01000003.1 GCF_900232945.1 Urinicoccus timonensis | reverse complement strand
GCTTGTCAAACATCATTAGTGCACTTTTTCCTTTCAAGTATCCCATGAAACTTGACACTGATATTTTTGGGGGAATACTAACTAACATATGCACATGATCTGGCATTAAATGTCCTTCTATTATTTCTACTCCTTTGTATTTGCATAATGTCCTAAATATTTCTCCCAAACTATCTCGGTATTGATTAAATACTATTTTTCGTCTATACTTTGGTGTAAAGACAATATGATATTTACACATCCACTTTGTGTGTGATAATGAATTTGCCTTTTGAGCCATTTAAGTCACCTCTTCATTATTTTAGGTCTGAACAACTCTATTATAATGCTGAGGTGATTTTTTGGTATAACCTTTTGTTTCCTACCCGCATAGCGGGTAGTTTTTTGTTTCGCACGCGTTGCGTGCTCAACTGACTAAAGTCACAATAAAAAAACCACCCTCTTCCAGGGTGGTCTTCTTAAAATCTTTACTTGTGGAGAATGGGGGACACTCTCTTGTATAAAAGGAGGGTCACTAGGCTGGCCACTGCTCCCTTAAAGAGATTAAAGGGAATCATACAGTAGACCATAAGAGACCAAAGGTCTGTAACCTTATGGCTAACAGCACTTCCTGCTGCAATAATGGCATCCATGGGCATGAACTTAGAATACAAGGGGAAGATAAAGAAATAATTGCTGATGGTTGCAAAGGCAGTCATAACTAGGATCCCCACTACAAGACCTATTAGGGCACTCCGGTAGGACTTACGGTGGTGGTAGATAAGACTGGTTGGAATGACAAAGGCACAACCAACTAGGAAGTTGGATAACTCCCCTACCCCGCCAGTGGTGGTCCCCTTAAAGACCATCTCTAAAATAACCTTGATTCCTTCTATGAAAATTCCAGCCAAGGGACCCATGGCAAAGCCGCCAATGAGGGCTGGAGCATCTGAAATATCCATTTTAATAAAACCTGGTGCCAAAAAGGTAATGGGGAAATCTACATACATAAGTATAAAGGCAATCACTGACAGGACACTGACCTTGGTCATGGTTCTGGTAGCCATTCTTGGTTTTGTCGACTTGATGTTTACTTGATTCATTGTAACCTCCTTAAATTTAGGCATAAAAAAATGCCCACAACTTCGGGGCTATAAGATCCTTCTTTCATCCGGACTATACCGTCGGTATCGGAATTACACCGATTCAGTCTTACGACTCGTGGACTCTAACCACCGGTGAGGAATTACACCTCGCCCTGAAGATTCTCTTCGTTTATAGAATAGCAAATTTCCTTAGCCTTGTCAAGATGTTTTGAGAATTAGAATCAAAGTCCCCTCCATAAAATAGGAGGCTGGACTCTTGGAGATTCTTCCAAGCTTCCAGCCTCCTATGAGGGAAAGTTATTTAATTTCCATGGTTTACCTCTAAAATTTTTATCTTGGGCTTTTTCTCACGGAATAGGTCTTCAATGGCCCGGGCATCTTCCGGACTAAAGATAAAGCGTCGGTTGATGGCCCCCTTGTTAAAGTGGAATTCCACCCGGGGCGCCGACTTTAAGCTGTCCTTGTGGACGGCTTGAATTTCTTCATAAGTCCAAAGGTTATGAAAGCAATGCCCCAAGACCTTGTACTCGATATCCACTCCCTGGTCTGATACCACTTGCTTTCTCTCAGAAAAGCTGGCAAGAATAATCACTAAACCAAAGGGGACATAAAACCAATTTTGATGGGCCAAGGCCTGGTAAATGGATAAGATGCCTAATAAAAGGGCTGCTATTTTAACCCAAAGCTTTCGCTCTGGTAGAATTCCATAGTATTTCATCGCTTTCACTCACTTTATTTTTCTTAAAGACTCTTATAGATTCCTGCTTTTCTCTTTTCAATCAAGGCCTTCATGGCAATTTCATGCGCTTCTTCTGGCGCTCCTGCAGGTCCCCGGCCCTTTTTCAATTTTCCATAGAAGGTCGTTCTAGACCCATCTGCAAAGAGGATATTTCCTCCCCAACTTGCAGTAACTAAGGCAAAGATTGGGTTGATGAGGTTCATAAAACAATAGGGCAGGTAGGACAGGGTTGGTACTCCTAGAACGGATGTATGGTAGGATCCGCAAGAGGACCAGGGTACTAGGGGTGACCAGAGGGTTCCACCGTCTTCCAAGGTTCTGGACAACATGTTCCGGCCCAGGCCCATTTGGTCATAATTATCCTTGTACATAGAGGATGGGATAATTAAACCAAGGTATTGGTCACACATGGTGGTAATACAGAAGATGGAAGTTATAAGGGTAACAAAAACCAATTGGAAGGGGGTCTTGACCTTGTTGATCAGGTGACCCAGGATGGATTCAATGGCCCCAATTTTTTGTAGGATTCCACCAAAGGCTACAGCTACAATAACCAGGTTGTTGGTCCAAAGCATGCTGTCCATTCCCCCGCGGTTGACCAGGGTGTAGAAAAGTTCATTTTGGGATTCAGCAGAATAACCATAGTGGAGCATTCGGATACAATCGGCAATTCCGGCCCCTTGAAGGACGGCTGCAAAGATACAACCTACCAAAGACAAGAGGACAATGGATGGGATAGCTGGCATCTTAATAACGGCAACGATGATGATCATTAAGATGGGGATTAAGAGCAAGGGGCTCATGTAGTTATAGTGGTTTACAATTTCTGCAGAAAGATTATCAGCCAAGGTAGGGTCATAGCTATTGACACTGGAGAATGAGAAGAAGGCATAGATGATAATGGCAATAACTAAACTTGGGAAGGTTGTGGTTACCATGGCTCCAACGTGGTCAAAAAGACCTGTTTGGGAGGCCCCGGCTGCCAGGTTGGTAGAGTCTGATAGGGGAGAAAATTTATCTCCACAGCAGGCTCCGGACAAGATGGCTCCGGCAATAAGGGCTGGGTTTAAGCCCATGGTTTTTCCAATGGCCATAAAGGCAATCCCCAGGGTGGCAGATACTGTCCAGGCTGAACCCAGGGCAATCCCTACAACGGCACACATCAAGGTGATAAAGGGTAGGAAGATTCCTGGAGATAAGAGTTTCAAGCCGTAGTAGACAACAGCGGGGATGGTTCCACAAGCGGTGAAAGATCCAATGAGGCAACCAACCAGTAGGATGATGATAATGGCTTCTAGAGATTGGTTGACCGCTTCTAGACCTGCAGCCAACATGTCCTTATATGTATAGCCACATATCCGTCCAATAATCATGGCAACTCCACAAGACAGGGTTACTGGGATGTGGGGGTCTTGGCCCCAACCAAAGACATAGTTGGAGATCATAACGGCCAATAAAAAGATAATGGGTATTAAGGCTTCAAGTTTATTTGGCAGCCTAGCTACTTTTGCATTTTCGTTCATGCTGTTTCCTCCTTAAATTATTTTTTTACTACTTTAAGGATAGTCTAGCAGACTGCTTGTCAATGAAGTGTCAATATGACCAGGAATTTTAAAAATAATATTTTTCCTGTTCTAAAAGTGAGTTCACTTCTTCTGCCCAGGAGTATTGGGCCATGTACTCTCCATGGTAGAGGTCTGCCCCTGCTTCTTTATCCTGAAGCCAGGTAAAATAGTCACACTGGATCCAGTCTGGCTGGGCCAGGCTCATATAGCCCCTTTCTGTGTAGATTAGGTCTTGGCAGGCCAGGTCCTGGAGGCAGTCTCTCAGGTCTTTTTTCAGCATGCGGAAATAGGAATCATGGCCTTCGTCCTCCCAAAGATTGGCCATAATTTCCCGGTTGCTGGTCCGGGCCCCTCGTCGATGGACCAGGAAGGCCAAAAGTTCCTTAGTCTTATCAAATTTGAACTTCACCGGCCTTCCGTCAACCAGGATGTCAAAATTTCCAAAACAAGTGATCTTAACTCGTTTTTCCAGAGCTTCTCCTCCTTCTTCTGGCTGGTATCTCAAATTTTTAATGGCATGGCCTACCTGGTCAGAACTGGCCGGCTTCATAAGATAGTCGCTGGCATCCAGGGCAAAGGCATTTTTCATATAGTCGTCATAGCCTGTAACAAAGATAAAGTTACTTCTGGGATAGATTTTTTTCAGCTCCTTGGCAAAGTCCACCCCATTTAGGCCGGGCATTTGGATATCAATAAAGTAGACATGAAATTCTTCCCTCTTGGCCAGGTCCAGACCCTTCAAGGGGTTGGTTTCCACTGTTACTTGTGCTTTTGGGTCATTTTCCCTAATGAGGTCGGCTAGATAGTTGGCAGCCAATGGCTCATCGTCCAATACTATGTATTTCACGGCGATCTCCCTCCAATCTCTGTATCTTTTCTCTTTCTCCAGGAATAAGAATCTTGACCTTGGTGCCGAAGCCTGGCATGGACTCAATGTCCATTTGGGCCTTAGCAGTATTTTTTAACCTTTCATAGGCATTGGCAATCCCTATGTGTTTTTTCCCATCCAGGTGGACCCTTTCGGGGTCAAAACCCTCTCCATCATCTGTAATGGTGATAAGGTGGTCCCGGCCAATCTTCTGGCTCTTAATTTCCACCGTCCCACCTTCCAGTCTTTTGCAAATCCCATGCTTAACTGCATTTTCCACAATGGGTTGTAGGGTCAAAACAGGAACGTCAAAGTCTGTAGATTGGATGTCATAGACAATGTTTAATCGGGATCCAAACCTGAGTTTTTCAATATCCAGGTAGATCTTGATATGGTCTAACTCCTGGCTAAAGGGGTGAACTTCCCTAGAGTCTACCCCGTACATATTTTCTCTTAGGTATTTGGAAAACTTAACAGTAGTTTCCTCCGCCAATTTGGGGTCGGTCCGGCAAAGGGCTGTAATGGTATTGAGGGTATTGTACAAAAAGTGGGGTTGGATTTGAGACAGCATCATGGACAACCTCTGTTCCCTAAGCTTGATGTCCTTTTCCCTATTGACTTGTTGGGAGATGTAGACGTGAATCATAAGATAATAGAGCAAAAAACTAATGGCATAGGTCTTGACCAAAATTCCAGGACGAATCCCTGCAGAATCCAAAATATTGGCCGTCATTAAAACGGAAATAAAGCAAAAAGCCCCCAGGGGATTTTTATTGGATTCCTTGTATAATTTCATATTTAAGACAAAGAGGAAGATAATCCAATAGGCCCATTCTGTAATCATATAGGTGTATTGGATAAAAAAATCCACCAGGTCTTGACCTATTCCCAGGTTTTCTTCCAAGACCCCAGAAAAACAAGCCAGGTAGACCAGGGCATTTATCCAGGCAGGAATGTAATTGACCGCTTTTTTCTTGTCCACCATCCTAATCATGGCCGCCATGGGCAGGGGCCTTAAGCTATAGAAGAAAAAGCTGGCTAGGACCCAGGCCCCGGAAGAAATCCCCCGACTATTTAAGTAGTCCCGGTAAAAGGCATTGATGGAAATGATAAGAAGCAGGGTCATGTTGATAGCCATCCCCTCTTTGATGTCCCGGTCCACTGAAGACTTGACAGAAACAACAAAATAGGTGCTAAAGACGATAATTAGGAAAATAAAATTTTCTACTAGGTAGTTTTGGATTGGGTTCATGGGTCCTCTCCTTATAAAGAAACAAGACAAGGAGTCCCTGTCTTGTCTCTTTCCTTCATCTCATTAGTCTACGAGTTTTTTAATGGCTGACTTGTAAATTTCCTTGGCCAGGACCAGGTCCTCAATAAGAATACTTTCATCGGGCATGTGCTCTGTAGCTTCCCGGCCCGGTAGCATGGGACCAAAGGCCACAATCCCGTCCATGGCCCGGGCATAGGTTCCTCCCCCAATGACCTTGGCTGGAGATTGGTCTCCTGTTTTTTCCCGGTAGGCTTCCAGAAGCTTGGTCATAACAGGACCGTCTTGGTCCAAGTGGACAAAAGCTTCGTCCCGAATTAGGTCAATTTTTATAGCCCCAAGGCCCTTTTCTTCCAAGACTCTTTCTATATTTTGGATAATGTCTTGGATTTTTCCTGTAATGGGGTAGCGGATATCCACATAGAGTCTGATTTGGTCTTGGTCGCTTTCAATAATCCCATAGTTGTAGGAAATTTCGCCACTTTCCTCATCGGACCAGTAGCCTCCCAGGCTCTTTCCATTGTTTTCTTCCTTGACACAGTCTTGGAAGAAACGAGTTAAGAGGCAATCTTCTTCCTCCACTTCCTTAAAGAGCTTGACAATGGCATTGTCCCCATCCCAGGGGGTGGACCCGTGGGCAGACTTGCCTTGGGCCTTAAGGGTCTTTCCGTTTTTCAGCTGGGCCTCACAGGAGTCCGCCACCATGTTGGTGGCATTGCCCCCTTGGATGCTGTCAAAGGCCGTTTGGTCCTTGGGAAAGGAAATCTTTAAATTAGCGATCCCTTTTTCACAATAGATGGCAGGAAATTCTGCATCTGGTGTAAAACCATAGTCCACATGGTCTTCATGGGCCAGGTAGTAGTCCATGTCCTTCCAGGCTCCAGTTTCTTCAGCTTGGCCGAAAATCAAGCGGACCCGGTGGTTAAAGGGAACTTTTTCTTCAATGAGCTCCTTCATGGCATGGATGGCAGCCATGGCCGGCCCCTTGTCATCGGTAACCCCTCGACCGTAGATCTTGTCCCCCTTGATGGTTACCTTAAAGGGGTCTGAAGACCAGCCATCTCCTGCCGGTACCACATCCAGGTGGCAGAGGATGCCAATGAGGTCCCCCTTGTCCCCATAGTCGGCATAGCCCACCATGTGGTTACAATTTTTTGCCTTCATCCCATATTTTTCGCAAAGGGCCAGGGTTTTTTCCAGGGCCTCAGCAGCTCCCTTGCCAAAGGGGGCTTGGGGGTCATCCGTTTCTATGGATACACTATTTATAGATACAATTTCATCTAAATCTTTTAATAAGTCTTGTGTTGCTTTGTCCATTTCCATATTTTCACAACCTTTCTTTCTTTCATTGTAGTGAAAAAGTCTTTTCCCGTCAATAAAAAGACCCCTTGGAAAATTTTTTTATAAAGGGCCAAATAAAATATACCAGAGAAAATGTAAATTCTCTCTGGTATTTGATTCAACTTTATGGGGTCAGTTCAATCAGGGATCTTTTCCGAAAGAAAGACTTGATTCGAAGTCCTCTTTTTATTCTCTATATTCGGTCCCATCTATTTTGTAGCCAATGGAGGATTGGCTACAGATAAAGTCTTTTTCCTCTTGGTTATAGTAGCTAAGTCCCTTAAAGAGTTCTTTTTCCTTGTCTTTTAAAATTTTTTCTCTTAGCTCTGTCAGTTCTTTTCCTTGTTTTCCTTGCAAGTCATCCATTTTTTCTAACTCATCTGTTAGTCGCCAAGAAAGAACTTCTGATTCTTCTAGGGTAAATTCTGGGATTTTACTTTGAATTTTTTCAAAGGGGAAGTCTGCATAGACATGGAAGCCCTCTTCTTCTTTTTGCTCTTGGTCTGCCTTTTGTTCTTGGGCTCTTTGTAAATCTTCTTTACTAACTTCCAGTTTATGGTGGCCCTTTTCGGTATAGGAAACATTATCCATCACATAGCCCAAGTAAGATTCCTTGGCGATGGCCTTCATCTCTTCTTGACTAAAGTTATAGCCCTTAAAAATTTCCTCTTGCTTTTCCTTAAAAAGTTTTTCTCTTATCTCCGTTAACTCTTTGCCCTCTTTGCTTTCTAGGTCTTTTACTTTAGAGGCCTCTTCTGTCAACCGACTCGAAATTAAGGCAGCGTCTTGTGGTGTAAAATCAGGAATCGACTGTTTAATATAGTCTTGATTCACTCCCGCAGAAACATAGGGCCCCGCTTCCTCTGATTTTTTATCTTCTCCCTTACAGGAAACAAGACCAACCAGTAAAAGAAGACAGAGAATCCATGAATATTTTTTCATATCAATCTTTCCTTTCAACTTCCACTCCATTTCATCTTTAGAATATAAATGATTTTTACAACAAAATCTCCTAAAGATATGCTATTGGTTCTGTAAAAAGCCTTACTCCTAGCTTAAGAAGGATTTTAACTTTATGAAACCTTCTCTAGCTTTTGATGCAAATGACATCTTTCTAGTTTTATTATACCCCCTTCTATAGTAAGGTCAACAAGCAATCCTTTCTTAAAAAGCCAGAAAAAAAGACCCCCTCAGGGATCTTTTCTTTAGGACTTGTAAACCACCACTGGGGTTCCATAGTCGATGTTTTCATAAACTTTTGGCATGTTCTTGGGGGGTGTATTGATGCAGCCATGACTTCCTCCGGCTTGGTAGATTTTACCCCCATAGCTGGACCGCCAGGAACTGTCGTGGATACCCACGCCTACCCAGGTATAGGGAATCCAATAACGGACATAGCTCTTGTAGGTGTCCCCTGTTAAATAACGGTCTCTTTCCTTGGACCAAACTCGACCAACCCCTGTTGGAGTGGCATTTCCTTTGTTGGGATTCCCCGTAACAATGGGGGTATCCACCATGAGTTGGGCGTTTTTGTAGACCCACATGTGTTGTCGGGTCAGGTCAATTTCTACGTAGTTGGACCCAATGTCGTTTTGGGTCCGGCTCATGGCTTCTTGGCTATAGACGGGTTTTAGGGTCTTGGATTGGCCTTCATTTAAAAGCTTCAGCAGTTCTTCACCTGTCTTGGCCTGGTCTGTCCGCCAACCATAGATGCCACCTTGGACGGTAACGGCTTGGCCTCCTGTTGCATAGAAGGTCCGGGTCCCCCGATAGGTGTCGTATTTTTTGGCTAAGTCAGCTACATAGGCCTTGACTTTTTCTGGATCTGGATTTAAGTTCCCTTGACCATCATCTGTATAGAGGGCCAGGAGCTTTTCCCCATTTAATTCTTCCTTACGGTCCTCAAAGTCATAGACCACATTGATGGAAGAAATCTTGGCCAGGGAGGCCAATTGGTTTTTTAAATAGGGAGAATCCTTGGTGACCTTGGGGTCATGGTAGACATTTTCCTTATTTAAGTCAAGCTTGGACTTTTCATTTTTCAGGGCCTGCAAAATCTCATTTTTTAACTTTTCCGGAGCCACCTTGGTTCCTTGGACTTCGGGTTCAATGACAAAGCCCTTGCCCTGTTTATAGGTGACATAGGCATCCTTGGGGTCTGTAGCTGTGGGGTCTGTCACAAAGGGTGAAGAAGCAATCCTTTGGTTCAAGACCCGGTCATTGTAGATGAGCTCGGAGTCTAGCTTGTAATTCTTGTGGGAAAAGAAGAGAACTGGCCAGGCCCAGGGATTTTGTTTGAGATCTGCCTTCCCTGTGAGCTTTTCATAATAGTCAATATCTTGGGCCTTAAAGACGTCTTTTAAGTCATGCCGGCCTAGGACTGTGACTTGGAGTTTTTTCATCTTTTTTTCATACTGGTCTTTTATCTGGTCCTTTTTGACAAAGGAAAAATCTTTATTGTTTATATAGGTATTGGCCAGGGTGTATTGGTGAAAAATCCCTACCCCTGCAAAATAGACTCCTGATAGGACTACAACCAGGGCTATAAAAAATATCTTGAAAAATTTTTTCAACGATAATCCCCCTTTTTCTCGTTATCTTTTGTAGTATACCATAAAAGACAAGTTTACCCAAGGTCTTGGGAGATGAATTCCTCTTAATTTTCATGGTCTTTTTAACTGGAAAACTGGTATAATTATATTTTAGGATAGATAAGTTTTGAATGTTTTAGAAAGGACCCCCATGGAAAATAAAAAAGGCCGTTTTTTACTCTTTCCTGGCCATAAAATAGATTATCTTTTACTGGCAACCATCCTGGGCCTATGTATCTTTGGCCTGGTGGTTTTATCTTCTGCCACCTTAAATATCAATCCTGTTTCCTATGTTCGAAAGCAGGCCCTGGCAAGTGTTTTAGGTTTTATCTGCCTCTTTATCTTAATGCGGATTGACTTTCGAATCTTTAAGAAATACTACCTAATTATTTATATGTTGGGAAATATCCTCCTCTTGGCCACCTTGGTCTTTGGCCATGGGGATACGTCCTGGGGAAGCCGGTCCTGGCTCCGTATTGGCCCCGTTAATTTTCAACCAGCGGAATTTATCAAATTGGGCTTGGTCTACTCTCTAAGTGTTTTTTTAGAGAAAAAGGACGACATCAACCAGCCCCTGCAACTCCTTAGCGTGGTGGTCTTTGCCCTGGTTCCTGTGGGCTTAATCTTGCTCCAACCGGACTTTGGAACGGCCATGGTCTTTATCTTTATCATTGCCTGCATGCTCTTTTTCGCCAACATTTCCTGGAAGTACATCCTGGGAGCCCTCTTGGCCGGGATTTTAATTCTACCTATTTCTTACCCCTTTTTAGATGACTTTCAAAAGGACCGGATCCTGGACTTTTTGGATCCTTCTGCCAATACCCAGGGGTCGGGCTACCAGGCCAACGAGGCCCAAATCGCCATTGGGTCTGGAAAGTTTACTGGTAAGGGCCTCTACCAGGGCTCTCAAACCCAGTATAACTTTATCCCCACCAAACAAACCGACTCCATTTTTCCGGTTTTAGTAGAAGAGCTGGGCTTTATCGGTGGCGCCGGCCTCCTGGTCCTCTACGGCCTTATGCTCTACCGGCTTATGGACATTGCCCGGACCAGCCGTGACCTTTGTGGTCGCTATTTAACCATTGGCTATACGGCCATGTTTTTCATCCATATTTGGGAAAATGTGGGAATGAATATGGGGCTTATGCCCATTACTGGAATCCCCCTGCCCTTCCTCTCCTATGGGGGAACCTTCCAGCTGGTCAACCTCATTGCCCTGGGCCTGGTCTTAAGTGTCCACTACCACAAGAGAGAGGCCCAATAAAAAATGCTAAATAAAAATCCTTGGTCCCAGACTTTTCCGTCTGGGACCAAGGATTTTTTTATTGGTTTTATTTGTTTAATTTTGCCATTTGGCAGGCCACTTGGGCGCCAATTTTTGCATTGTTTTCTACCAGGGCAATGTTGGCCTTGAGGCTGTTACCTTCTGTTACTTCCACAACCTTGGATAGGAGGAAGGGGGTTGCTTCTTTTCCATGGATGCCTTTTTCCTTGGCTTCAACTAGGGCTTCTTCAATGGCCTTGTTGATGACTTTTTCATCCATAGCATCTTCTGCTGGAATGGGGTTGGTTAAAAGGACCCCACCATCCAGGCCTAGGTTCCATTTTGCATGGACTAGGGAAGCTACTTCTTGGGGGTTTTCCATGGCATAGTCTACCTGGAAGCCTGACCGTTCTGTAAAGAAGGCTGGCATGTCTTTTGTTTGGTAACCCAAAACCGGAACTCCAAAAGTTTCCAAGTATTCCAAAGTCAAGCCAATATCCAGGATGGACTTACAACCTGCACAGACAACTACAATGTCTGTTGTTGCCAATTCTTGAAGGTCTCTGGAAATATCAAAAGTTTCTTGGGCTCCCCGGTGGACCCCACCAATCCCTCCAGTTACCAAAAGTTTAATCCCTGCCAGCTTGGCTGTTAGGATGGAGGTTGCTACAGTTGTGGCTCCATTTAAGCCCTTGGCCACCATCATGGGGTAGTCCCGAGTAGAACACTTGATGATGGTCTTGTCTGTAGCCATGAATTCCAATTCTTCTTCTGTCAAGCCCACCTTAATCCGACCATTGATAATGGCTGTAGTGGCTGGAACTGCTCCATTTTCCCGGACAATTTCTTCACAGCGTTTGGCTGTTTCTAAATTTTGGGGATAGGGCATACCGTGGCTGATAATGGTGGATTCCAAGGCCACAACGGCTTGGTTCTTTTCCAGGGCTTCTTTCACTTCTGGACTAATATCCATATGGGCTTGTAAAAATTCTTTATTTAACATTCAAATACCTCCTCTATTTCTCTCTTAATTCCTTCAATTGACATTTCTTCTGCATTGGTTTTTTCTGACTTTAAGGCCAGGCGGCTGGCCCCCATGGCAAAGTAAAGACTTTCTCTTAGGGACTTACCTTGGCCCAGGGCATGGGCTAGGCCTGCTGTAAAGGCATCTCCTGCTCCTGTGGCATTTTTGACCTCCAGGGCCTTGCCCTTTAGGTGGATCGTCTCTTTTTTGTGGAAGGCCCAGGCCCCCTCCTTGCCACAAGTGATTACTAGGTAGCTAAGGCCCTTCTTCAAAAGGGTCTTAGCCAGCTTGGGATAGTCCTGGTCGTCTTGAGGGTCCAGGCCTGCCAAGGCTGCGGCCTCATATTCATTGACCTTTAAAAGGTGGACCTTGTCCAAATGGTCCTTGATTTTCATGACCTTGATGCCACTGACCCCATCTACAAGGTACTTTTGGGGGACCTTGTCCAAAAGATAAGCCAGGCTTTCCTGGGGTAGGTTGGTATCTAGGACCACATAGCTGGCATTTTCGATAAACCTCTTATGCTGGGCCAGTCGGGCCTGGGTCAATTCTTCCACCAGGGTCATGTCGTTAATGGCGGTTAACATGTCCTTGTTTTCGTCCAGGATTTCCAAATAGACAGGACTTTGCCTTCCTGGTAGAATATAGGCCTTTTCATAGGACAAGTGGCCTCCCAAGGAGCCTTGGTCCATAATGGCCTTGCCCCACTGGTCGTCTCCCAACATACAAATCATGTAGACTTGGTTGGACAGGCGGGCCAAGTTTTCAGCAATGTTGCGCCCCACTCCTCCGGGAGAGGATTGGACCGATCCCAGGTTGGAATCCTTCATCTTTAAAACAGACTGGGGAATCCCCCTAAGGTCCATGTTGGCCCCACCAACCACTACAAGATAGGGATCTTGACGAAGCAAGTAGCCTCGCCCTAAAATGTGGCCCTTTTGACTTAAGTTGTTAATATGGGCAGCGACCGATGAACGTTGAATGTTGAGTCGCTGAGCGATTTCCTTTTGACTGATTCTTGGATTTTTTCTAATGAGTTCCATGATTTCTTCTTCTCTAGGTGTCATCAGTCGCCTCCTTTTCTCACTTATGTTTATATTATAATCTTTTGTTTAATCTAAGTCAAGAAAAATCCCCAACTTTCGTTGAGGATTTAAACTTTATTTTAGGTGGACTTGGTCATAGTTGTGGTAGCGCCTGTAAAGAAGCTGGGCCAGGCAAAATAGGATTCCTCCTACTATGAGGGCTCCAAGATATTCAATCCCCACCCGGGCAAGGGACATCAAAAGAGGTGTCCGGATATGGGAGAAGGTATTGGTAATATCCACCATACCAATGGCTGCCAGCATAAAGCAGATAAAGGCGTAGACCTTGCCTAAGTCCTTATGGGCCCCATAAACCAAGAGGATGATGGCCGGGAAGCCAATAAAGACTGCCTTGGTTCTGGGCCGGGCATAGAAGAGGTTTTCAAAGAGGTTTCTCAAGAGTAGTTCCAGGCTGGGAACCTTGGAAGAGGTATTTCCCCCTCTTAAGAGGAAGATCCCCAGGACGATAACTCCCATCCCTGCCAAACAGGCCTGCCAAATTTTTACATCCGACAAGAGCAGGTCTCTGCAAAGAGGATAGCCCATTTTTTGGTCCTTTTCCAGGTAGATCTTTCTGGCAAAGATTAAAAGAGCCAGGGCCAGGGGAAGAATTTGAGAGATTTTAACCCCCCGGAAGATATTGATTTCCATCATATAGTCTGTAGAAGCCAAGAAGACGACTTCGTTTAGGGCTCCAATCATGGAAATTCCCAGGGCTAGGGCCAGAACGCCAGCTCCTTGACCATAGATTTTTGCTAGGCTTTTCTGGGGTCTTTCCTCCTTGATTCGGTCATAGGTCTCGGCCAAAAAGACCATGGCCAAGGAGGGGAAGACGATGATGTTGGCTAGGTTAAAGACCAGGTCTCCAAAGGAGGTGGCCTTGTTTAAGCCAAAGATTCCAAAGGCCAGACCAGATCCCAGGATGAAAATTCCTATCTTCAAGAATTTTTTCAGGCCAAAAATTTGGTCTAGGAGGATAATCCCTCCAAGCACTGTCAGGATTGAGGGTAAAATCTTATAGATCTCAGCCACCTTGAAGTTTTCCATCCCTTGGACTTGTCCCTTTTGGTAGTGCATGTCTTCCAAGCGTTGGTGGAGGGGGCCTAAAACATTGGCATAGACCTGACTCTCTGGTAGGGTCAGGTTGTTTTTCATAAAGGGTTTGGTCATAACCATGGCCATGTTTCTTTCAGAAATTGCCCGATAGTAGACATTGGTTAGCTCTTCTCCGTTGTGGTGGAAGGGAATTTCATAGTCGTAGTGCTTTTGTAAAAAGTCCCAGGTAATCAGGCAGCGGGCCTTCTTTACATCACTACGCTTGATGAAGTCCTCTCCAGCCTTTAGGGGCATATTTCCTCTTTGGGTGATGTCTTCCATTAAGACTAGGGCCAGTTTTTTTTGACCTAAGAATTGGGCAAAGCGATCTTGAAGGTCCTTGGGATTCTCTAGCCCTGCCCCATAAAGGGTATTGCCAGGAAAGAGGACAAAGTGTTGGTCCCGACTTAACTCTTCCAGGCTGGCCATAAAACGGTCCATGGATTTCTCATCATCTTGGACTCCAGCAATAAAGGTGGGAGTCAGGTTGACATTTAAATTGGGAATGGCTCTTAGGCTTTCCACCAGGTCTTTTTGATAGCCCAGACCCACATATTCTAAGATAGAGGCCTTTTCTCCCCGGTCAGACAGCTTGTTTTTGACAACATCTGTAGCTTCTTTTCGGACTAGGACCAGGTCCTTTTCCTTGCCTTGGATTTCAATTTCTCCATTGCCCAGGTCCTTAATTTCCCTTTCCTCTTTCAGACACTTGAGGCCCTCCTTGATAAAGGCCAATTCTTCATTGGACCCCTTGACCCGGAGGTTAATCCCATTCATGGAGGTCTCTATGGTGGACCCGGGGTCTACCTTGAGGGAGTTAATGGTGGCTTCTCCCACTGTTACTGTCGTGGCTCCAGCTTGGGCCAATTCTGTGAAATAGTCCTGGATGGACTGGCCCCTGGCAAAGGCCTGGGACTTAAAATCTTCGTAATTAACAAGGGTTTCATAGCCCCTATAGGATTTTTCCACAGCCATCCTCTGGCCTAGGATGGGTAGGATAAAAACCAACCACAGGCATAGGAGTAAGGCTCCGGCTATTTTTTCTTTTTTCATGTCTTCTCCTTTTCACAAGTCACTTTAATCTAAGTCATATTATAGCAAAATCTCAGCCCTCTTGCTGAAAAAACTTTTAACCTAGTCTTTTTTCCATAAAAAAACCCCGGACCGGGGTTTTATTCTTTGGTCTTCATTTTTTCATAACAGGCCCTGCAAAGGGGTTCATACTCGTCAATAGCTCCCAGGACCACCCGGCTGGTCTTGCTGCTTTTCCGGTGGCTGACCCAGGCATCCGACCCACAACAGGTACAAACGGCATGGTGCTTGTGGACATAGTCAGCCCGGGGCATGAGTTCCTTGATAATCTCAAAGGGGACCTTTTGGTAGTCCATATCCAAACCCGCTACAATAATGGTAATTCCCTGGTCTAAGATCCTGAACAAGACCTCTACCACCCTTTGAGGGTCCCGGTCAATAAATTGGATTTCGTCAATCCCCACTACATCCAGGTCTTTTTCTTGGACCATGGCCTCCAGGTCGTCAATATTGTCCAAGGGGTAAGCATGGGTGACCTCTTGGTCATGGCTCATGATCTCATTTTCCCCACAACGACTGTCCATCCTGGGCTTAAAGGCACAGACCTTATAGCCGGCTATGGAAAAGCGCTTTAAGTCTTTTTCTAAACTTGATGTCTTCCCGGAAAACATAGACCCGGTATGGACGATTAACCTTCCCTTGTACTGGTGCATTCTAACCTCCCTGCAAGAAAAGACTTACCTTAGATAAGCCTATCTCATATTTGCAAAACGTTCCACTGCCTTGGTAAATTTTTCTACAGTTAAATCCACATCTCCATGGGTTAGACCATCCTTGACACAGTGTTTGATGTGGCCTTCCAGGACAATCTTCCCTGCCCCGTGAAGGGCTGATTTAGCTGCATTAATTTGTGACAGAATATCCTCACAAGGAACGTCTTCATCAATCATCCGATTAATGGCTTGCACCTGTCCTATAATCTTATTCAAGCGACGGTGTAAATTTTCAGAGTCCATACATTGCCTCATGGTTTGCCTCCTAATCTTTCTTATAAAACAAGTAAATTTCCCTGGCTGATAAGGAAAATCGTAATAAAAAGCTCTAAACACATGGCCTGCATTTAGAGCTTATCTTTGGTGCCGGAGGCGGGATTTGAACCCGCACGGTGTTGCCACCGCTGGATTTTGAGTCCAGTACGTCTGCCAATTCCATCACTCCGGCAAGTACCATAGTAGTATACCATACCACTATGGTCTTTGCAATATATTTATCTTTTCTTTGCCCTTAGAAAAAATGAATTATAATTGGTTGATTTCTCTCACCTTGAAGCAGGCGACATAGTGATTTTCTTTGACTTCTTCCATAACGGGATCCTTACCCCGACATTGGTCGTCACTGTAGGGACAACGGTCTACAAAGCGGCAGCCTGGCTTGGGATCAATAGGACTTGGAACATCTCCGTCCAACTTAATCCTTTCCCGGGCCCTTTGTAATTCAGGGTCTGCTACAGGAATGGCTGATAGTAAGGCCTTGGTATAGGGATGAAGGGGGCCTCCATAGAGGTCTTCACTACTGGCCAACTCCATCATTTGCCCCAGATACATAACTCCTACCCGGTCTGAAATATAGCGAACCATGGATAGGTCATGGGCAATAAATAAAAGAGTTAGGCCCAGTTCTTTTTGCAGGTCCTTCAAGAGGTTGACGATTTGAGCTTGGATACTTACGTCCAAGGCAGAAATAGGTTCATCACAGATGATAAATTTTGGTCTCAAGGCAAGAGCTCGAGCAATTCCAATTCTTTGTCTTTGACCTCCGGAAAACTCATGGGGGAACCTTTGGGCGTGTTCTTCAGAAAGCCCAACCAACTCCAAAAGATCTATGATTCTTTGGTAGCGTTCCTTGCCCTTTAGGGTTCCATAAATATCCAGGGGCTCCCCAATAATGTCTTCCACTGTCATCCGAGGATCCAGAGAAGCATAGGGGTCTTGGAAAATCATCTGCATGTCCTTACGAACCTCATGGAGGTCCTTGCCCTTTAAGTCGTAGATATTCACTCCGTCAAACTTAACCTCCCCGTCTGTGGGCTCATAGAGCCGAAGGATAGTCCGACCTGCTGTGGACTTACCACAACCAGATTCTCCTACCAAACCAAAAGTTTCTCCTTCATAGATGAAAAAGTTAAGCCCATCAACTGCCTTGAGGTTTCCCCCACCAACGTGGAAGTATTTTTTTAAGTTTGAAATTTCAACAATCTTGTTATCCTTCAACTTCAGCACCTCCTCGTGGACAGTCCGGATGATTTAACCAGCAGCGACTACAGTGTTGTCCTTGGTGGTGTTCAAGTTCAGGCAGGTGGTCTCGACAGATGACCATGGCTTGGTCACAACGGTCGTAGAAAGAGCAGCCTGCCGGTGGTTTGTAGAGGTCTGGAGGAGTTCCTTCAATGGAGTGAAGGACTTCCGATTTTTCCATGTTGATTTTTGGAACAGCTGCCAACAACTTTCTTGTATAGGGGTGTTTGGGGTCATTAAAGATCTCTTCCACAGTTCCCTTTTCTAAAATTTGTCCTGCATACATGACAATGACTTCATCCGCCATATCTGCCACAACCCCCAGGTCATGGGTGATGAGGATGATAGATGTGCCTAATTCTTCGTTTAATTTTTTCATTAAGTCCAGAATTTGGGCTTGAACTGTTACGTCCAAGGCTGTAGTCGGCTCATCAGCAATTAAAAGTTCCGGTTTTGATGCCATGGCCAGGGCAATCATAACCCTTTGCCGCATCCCACCAGAAAATTCATGGGGATATTGTTGGATTCTACGTTCCGGTTGGGGAACGGCAACAAGATCCAACATTTCAATGGCCAGTTTTTCTGCTTCCTTGGCAGAAATTTTCTTGTGGCGACGGACTCCTTCCACGATTTGCTTACCCACCTTCATGGTTGGGTTCAAAGAAGTCATGGGGTCTTGGAAGACCATGGAGATTTGATTCCCACGGATATCCATCATTTGCTTGTTGTCATATTTTAAAAGGTCTTCCCCCTTAAAGAGGATTTGTCCACCCTTGTAAAGAACAGGAGGCTTGGGTAAAAGTTGGACAATGGAATTGGCCGTAACACTTTTTCCACAACCAGATTCTCCTACAATGGCAAGCTTAGATCCCTTCTTTAAGTTAAAAGAAATATCTCGAACAGCCTCAACTTCTCCGAAAAAAGTTTGGAAAGAGACAGCCAAGTTTTTAACTTCTAAAATATTTTCGAAATTTTCCTTGTTTTCTACCATGGCAATCCTACTTTCTCAATCTTGGGTCTAAAGCATCTTGTAGACCGTCACCGAAGACGTTAAAACTAAACATGATTAATGAAATAAATAAGGCCGGTAATAGCATTTGGTAAAAGAGGCCAACCCCCATTACTTCCAAACCATCTGTAGCCAAAACCCCTAGGGATGGTTGGGGTGGTTGCAAGCCCAGACCCATAAAGGATAGGGTTGCTTCAGCAAAGATAGCCCGAGGAACACTTAGGGTGATATTAACCAAGATGGGTCCCAGGGTGTTGGGAATAATGTGTTTGATTAGAATGTGATTTTTGCTTGCTCCCAAGGACCGACTGGCCAGGCAGTATTCATTTTCTTTTAATTGAAGAACCTGACCACGAACCATAATTGCCATAGGAACCCAGCCCGTAATGGACATAGCTAAAACCAGGGTATATAAACTAGCCCCTTGGTCTTTCCCCATGGTTACGGAAATCAAAATAACAATCAACATATAGGGAATGGCATAGGCAATTTCAGCAATCCGCATCATAACTGTATCGACTTTTGAAGAAGCCATGCCGGCAATCCCACCATAGCTAACCCCAATGATAAAGTCCATGGCTGCTGCCAGGATTCCAATCAAGAGGGAGTAGCGAATTCCAAAGCAAATCCGGGTAAATAGGTCACGACCCAGGGTGTCTGTCCCGAACCAATATTGGCCATTGGGCTCAATATTCATGTGGGTTAATTCTTGTTGGTAGTAGCTGTATCCAGAAATTTGTGGTCCAACAAAGGCCATAATCAGCATCACAACAATTAAGAAAAAGCCAAACATAGCCAATTTATTTTGTAAAAGGCGACGTAAGACATCCTTCCAAAAACCAATGGTTGGACGGGTAATCTTATCGGCATCATCTTTCCGCTCTGCTGGAGCAAAAAGTTCACTGGGTATTGGTTTGTTAGTCATCATGAACTTTCTCCTCCTAATTTAATTCTTGGGTCTACAACAACATATAGGATATCAACAATTAATAGCATTAAAATTAAAATAGCTGAATAGAAAATTGTCGTTCCCATAATCAGGGTGTAGTCCCGGTTGATAATAGAGGTAACAAAGAAGTTACCAAGACCAGGAATCCCAAAAATCTTTTCAATAACAAAAGATCCTGTCAAAAGACCAGAAATTGTGGTCCCCATTTGGGATACAATAGGTAAAATGGCATTCCGAACTGCGTGTCCCATAATGACACGGAATTTGGAAAGTCCCTTTGACTTAGCTGTTTTAATATAGTCTTGACCTAAAACTTCCAGCATGGATGACCGCATAATCCGGGCGGAAGAAGCCATGGGCATAAAGGACAAGGCTATACTTGGCAAGATGGTATGGGCCCAGGTTCCCCATCCTGCAATAGGTAGGAAGGAAACCTTAGAGGCAATGAACTGGATAAAGAGGGTTCCCAAAACAAAGGAGGGCACACTAATCCCGATAATTGCCAAAATCATCATCAAATAGTCTGGAAACTTATTTTGGTAAAGGGCTGCAATAGAACCCAAGGCTGGTCCAAGGATAATGGAAATGACAAAGGCCTGAATCCCCAATTGTCCAGATACTGGAGCTCCCCTGGCAATCATTTGATTTACATTTTCTGCCTTAGATTTCATGGATTCCCCAAAATCTAATTTACAAACATTTTTTAAGTAGATTACATACTGTTCACTTAAGGGGCGATCAAGTCCATACCGTGCACGCAAGTTATTATAAACTGTTTCAGGCATCCGACCATCTTTGGCAAAGGGGTCACCCGGAATGGTGTGCATCAGTAAAAAAGTAATGGTGATAATCACCCACAGTGTTACAAGAGAGATTAAAAACCTCTTCAACACAAATTTCTTCATTATTCATCCTTTCTCTAAGGGCTGATGTGTCAACTTTAAATGTAAAGTAGAGAATCGGTAAGCGATTCTCTACTTTATCTTTACAATGAAATTCGGATGTTATTTTTCGTCCGTCATTTCTGCATAAGTCAAGAATGGATAGTTCATCATAATCTTGTAAACACCCTTAACATATGGTTTTGTTACATATGCTGCAGTGTAGAAGTATACTGGAACAACTGGTTTATCTCTCATTAAGATTTTTTCAGCTTCCTTCATGGAATCCATACGTTCCTTAGAATCAACTGTTGTCTTTGCAGTCTTGATCAACTTATCGAATTCTGAATCTCCCCATCTAGAGTTGTTTTGTGGGTTTCCAGTTGTGAATAAGTCAAGCATAGTCATTGGGTCTGCATAGTCTCCAACCCAACCTGCACGAGCAATGGAGAAGTCTCCTTGACGACGACGGTCAATTAAAGTTTGGAATTCCATGTTTTCAAGTTTCAAGGAAATACCAAGTTTGGAGTTCCACATTTCTTGAATTGCTTGAGCTAATTTTTTGTGAGTTTCGTCAGTGTTGTAAACAATAACCATACCGTTTAGGTCTTCACGAGTCATGTTTTCTTCTGCTAGACCTTCTTCAAGAAGTTTTACTGCTTCAGCTGCATCTTCCTTGATTAGGTTTCCGTTGGCTTCACGGAAGTCCTTGTCAGCATCGTCTTTTAATCCGTAGGGAACCATTCCTTCAGCTGGAACTTGGCCACCTTGAGTGATGTTTTCAACTAAAGACTTACGGTCAATAGCTAGAGATAGAGCTTCACGCACTTTTGCATTGTTCAGTGGTTTTTTCTCTGTATTTATTTCATAGTAGTAAGTGGATAGTTCATCTGTAATTGTTAATTCAGGATTCTTTTCTTGATTTAACTTATGAACAATTGTTGTTGGTGGGTTGTATAAGAAGTCATATTCTCCACCTTCATATCTTTGCCAAGCTGTGTTTTGGTCTTCAATAATATCGAAGTGGATTCCAGCTAACTTGATCTTGTCTGCATCGTAATATTGGTCGTTTTTAACAAGTTCAATAGCTTCATTGTGTTTCCAGTCTACACATTTGAAGGCACCGTTGGTAACAAAGTCTCCAGCCTTAGGATCTTTTGCCCAATCAGGATTTGCTTCAACAGTTTTCTTTTGTACTGGATAGTAGGTGTAGAAAGCAACTAGGCTTGGGAAGTATTCAGTTGGTGATTCAAGAGTTACTTCAAGAGTCTTGTCATCAAGAGCCTTAACTCCAACATCTTCAGCAGTAGCTTCTCCATTGTTGTAAGCTTCCCCATTCTTTAGATAGTAAAGTTGGTAGGAGTATTCACTAGCTGTTTCTGGGTCTAAAACTCTCTTCCAAGAAAATTCAAAGTCTTCTGCTGTTACAGGGTCTCCATTAGACCATTTTGCATCATCACGAAGGGTAAAGGTGTAAGTTAAACCATCATCAGAAACTTTCATTTCTTTGGCAACACCTTCAACGATTTCGCCTTTTTCATTGTACTTCATAAGACCTTCATAGATGTGTTGCATTGGCCATGAGTCATGAGTACCAGTTGCTAAGGCTGGGTCTAAGGTTCCTGGTTCGGAACTGTTGTTTGTACGTAAAATCTTTCCTTCTGCAGCCTTACCATCTGCAGTTTCTCCACCTGCGTTGTTGGCTGGTTTGTTTCCGCCGCCACCGCAAGCCGTTACAAGCATCACTAATGCAAGTAACATAGTGACAATTCTTAGATTACGTTTCTTCATAGTTTTCCCCCTTTTTTCTTTAACATACTAAAAGAACTATCTCTTAGTAGGTGTTTTTACTATTATACCTAAATTCTAAAATTAAGTAAAGGCTTTTCAAGGATTTGTGGACTACTTTTTTCTGATATCTTGTTAAAGTGCTGTCATGCTTGAAAAATCATCTTTTCTAGGGCATCAATATCCAGGGCTTTCTCTAATCCATCCGCCAATTTATCGAATTGGTCCTCCTTGTAGGCAGCAAAGTCAAAACTTTCTTCCCCAGGGTCTAAGTTCTTTCTCTTTAGTAGGGCCTCCACTAAATTTTGGATAATCTCCCCTTGGTCTAAAAATCCATGGACATAGGTTCCAGCCACTGCATCTTGGCAGGCTCCCTGGCTTTCTGAAGAGTTGGTATGGAGGTTTTGTCCTCCCCTTAAATCCGATTGACCCATGTGGATTTCATAGCCCTTAAAGTCCAGTCCCGACCAGCAAGAGTAGAAACCCTCCAGGTCCTTGATCCTTCCATGGCATTGGACCGTGGTCTTTTCCTTGGAAAAAACAGTGGTCATGGGCAAGAGACCCAGGCCCCTTAGTTTACCCCCAGATTCCACCCCATAGGGGTCTTTCATCCAGTCTCCCAACATTTGGTAACCTCCACAGATGCCGAGAATGGGTACTCCTTTGGTCTTTCTTTGAAGGATTTTACTGTCCAAGCCTCTTTCCTTCATCCACTTAAAGTCATCCATGGTGGACTTGGACCCCGGAATGATAATCATGTCTGCTTCTTCCAGCTCTTGGGGGCTGGTTACATAGGTCAAGTCTACATCCGGATGGAGGGACAGGGCATGGAAGTCTGTGGCATTGGATATCCTAGGAATTCGAACCACGGCAATTTGGACCCGGCCTCTTTTCTTGAAGCGGTTCATGTGGTCTGAAAGGGAGTCTTCATCTTCAATATCAATGTCTAAATAGGGCAGGACCCCTAAAACCGGCACCTTGGTAATGTCCTCCAACTGCCTTAGACCTGGGTCTAAAATGGACTGGTCTCCCCGAAATTTATTGATGATAAAGCCCCGAGTCAGACTCCTTTCCTCCTGGTCAAACAAGAGCATGGTCCCTGCCAGGGAGGCAAAGACTCCTCCTCGGTCAATGTCTCCTACAATGACAAAGGGGGTTTGGGTTTTTTTGGCAAAGCCCGTATTGACCATATCCTGGTCTTTTAAGTTGATTTCCGATGGGCTCCCAGCCCCTTCGCAAAGAATGAGGTCATAGTCTTCTTTTAAAGAGTCAAAGGCCTCTATAATTTTTGGAAAGAGCTTGTCCTTTTCCTTATAATAGTCCCGAGCGGCCAGGGTCTTGTAGACCTTGCCCATAACAATAACCTGGCTCTTACGGTCGCTGGAGGGTTTCAACAGGACGGGATTCATCCGGACATCCGGCTCAATGCCCGCAGCTTCAGCCTGGACCACCTGGGCCCGGCCCATTTCAAATCCATCCTTGGTTATAAAAGAATTCAAGGCCATATTTTGAGCCTTAAAGGGAGCCACCCTGTAGCCCCTTCTCTTAAAAACCCTGGCCAGGCCAGCCGTTACAATGCTCTTTCCTGCATTGGAAGTCGTTCCTAAAATCATCAGTGCCTTGGTCATCGCTTCATCTCCTTATATTTTTCCATGGCCTCTACCAAGCGGTGGGCCGCCTTGGGATTGGCCATCAAGTGGATATGGGGGTAGCCTGCACATAGGTTCCCATCTTGGACCATGGCAGACCAGCCCCTTTGACTTTGGGGCTTTTTGCCCTGGAAGACTTCCCCGGGATTGGTGGATTTGGAATAGTGGAATTCATGGGCCCGGATGTGGTCTCCCTTTTGGGCCAGGAGGTTGTCCTCCTGGGCCACCAGGTCAATATAGCCAAAATTTTGTAACTTGCCAGTCATTTGACTGGTTCCTGGAATTAAGCCCGCCAATTGGTAGGTTCGGTCTCCCTCTTGAAAGCCCTCCAAGAGGGTCATATAGCCACCACACTCTGCAAAAATCGGCATCCCCTTCTTGTGGCAGTCTCGAAGACTTTCCAAAAAGGCTTGATTTTTTTCCAAGTCTTCCATATAGAGCTCGGGATAGCCTCCCCCTAGGTAGACTCCCTGGACATCTTGGGGGACAGCCTGGTTGGCCAGGGGCGAAAATTCTACAATCTCCACTCCCAGGTCTCTCAAGTAGTCTAATGCGTCATTATAATAGAAGGAAAAAGCCCGGTCTCGGGCCAGGGCCAAGCGAACTTGCCCTATTTTTTTCACTTCAGGATAGCTATCTATCAAGTCTCCGGCTCCTTGCCCCAGGGCCATAAGGCCTTCCAGGTCCACACTTTCCAAGGCCTGGTCCCCGTAAGTCCCAACTAGGTCTTGGAGGTTTTCAATTTCGTCAGCTGTAATCAGGCCCAGGTGGCGACTTTCCAAGCCCTCTTCAAAAAGGGGCAGGTAGCCATAAACCTGGATGCCTGTATTGTCTTCTAGAATCTTCTTATAATAGGCCGCCATCATGGGAGACACTCCATTGAGTAGGATTCCCTGGATGTTTGCATCCTTGCGAAAGTTTTGGATTCCTTGAACCAGGGCTGCCAAGGTGGCTGCCAGACCCTTGGGTCTTACAACCAGGACCACGGGAGTTTGGGTCCTCCGGGCCAGATCGTAGGATGAAGAGGAAATACCAGTGGAAACTCCATCGTAATAGCCCATGACTCCTTCAATAATGGATAGGTCTCCGGCATTTTTGGTCAAGAGGTGGATTAAAAGATCATCTTCCATCATATAGGGGTCCAGGTTGCTGGAGGTCAAGTGCAAGATTTTCTCATGGAACATGGGGTCAATATAGTCCGGCCCAGTTTTAAAACTCCGGATATCTATCTGCATTTTTTTATAGGCTGCCAAAAGGGCCATGGTCATGGTGGTCTTTCCACTATTTGAATTCATAGCCGCCAACATAAATCGACTCATCTTTACCTCAATTCTTTTTCAAATCCATCCCGGTCCGTTCCATCAGCTACTTGGATGACCCCGGCATAGTGGTAGTTTCTTTTCTTCAATATTCTCTGCATGGCCTTATTGTCCCTATGGGTATCAATGCGAACCAGGGGCAGTTTTTGAGCAAAATAAGATTCAATATCCTGGAAGATGCCATTAGCAAGGCCCCGGCCCTGGCCTGCATCCCCTATAGCCAGTCGGTGGATGGTGACATAGGGCCCTTGAAGGGTCCAGGCTCCTTGGATTTTTTCATAGTTTTTTTCTTGGCCCAAAACACAGGCTGCTACAGCAATAACTTGGCCCCCATCCTCCCAGACATAGGCCTGGTCCTCTTCCAAGTCTTTCAAAAAATCAAGCCCAGAAGGATAGGCTCCCTGCCACTGGTCCAAGCCTCCTGCTGCCATCCGGGTCTTGGCCTCTTGGTAAATTTTTTCTACAGCTTCTAGGTCTTGGATTCTTCCCTTACGCATAAAAATCAACTCCTAGTTGGATAGGCACTTGCCTATTTAAATGGATTTCTCCAGGGCTGACCCTGCAGTCATAGGCGTGGACTCCCAGACCCTTGTCCATGGCCTCCTCCAGGGTCTGGGCAAAAAATGGATCCATGGCCTGGTTGGGACTAAAGAGGTCCACTCCTTCCATTTGAATGACAAAGATTAGGTGGGCCTTCTTGCCCATATCCATGGCCCGGACCAATTCTTGAATATGGCGAGCCCCTCTTTCTGTTACGGCATCAGGAAAGGCAGCCAGGTTCTTCCGTTCCAGGGTTACCCCCTTGACTTCAAAATAACTGTCCTTATCGGCAAAGTCCAAGCGACTATGGCCGAAAGTCACCTCGCTTTTTAGGCTGGCCGGGTCCATAAAGGGAATTTTCCCCGCCAGACCTGCCTCCCTAACTAGCTTGTTGGGGGCTCCTGAATCCAGGTTAATCAGCCGCCCTGCCTTGTTGATGGCAATCAGACTGTACTTGGTTTTTCTCTTGGGGTTTTGGCTCTCCAAGAGATAGCATCTTTCCCCCTTAATGAGCAATTCCTGACAGCGACCAGTGTTGGGCACATGGACCAGGACCTCCTTGCCTCCTAAAAGGCAACGAGCAATAAAACGGTTATCCCGGTGGACAAAGGATGCTTCTAAGACATTTCCCTCATAAAACATAGTCCAAGCCTCCCTGGTCAATGGCCTCTTGGAAGAGGGCCACTTCCTTTAAGATATCCTGGGGAAAATACTCCAAGCTCAAGGGCACATTGAGCCCATGTCTTTGAAAGAGGGACAAAATTTCAACCCTATCTTCCAGGCTGGGCACCCCATGTTGGTCCTTGTAACCATCATTCCAATGGACATGACTATAGCGGATCCGATCTCCTAAAATTTCAAACCACTGGTCTAGGGAAAATTTTTTAGACAGTCGGGCATGGCCCAGGTCCAGGTTGACCTGGACCCTGGGATGGTCAATGGCATCCACCAAATCCCGGAGCCGTCTGGGGTCGTCTTCATAGACATTTTCTAAAAGCAAGTAGCCCTTGAAGGAAGAAAACTCCTCCATCAGGGCATGGAAGACCCTCTTGTTTTCCTTCCGGTCTATCTCCATCAAAAGAGAGTTTTGGACAAAGGGGTTGATTTGTGAATGAAAAATTAAATAGTCCGCCCTGAGCAAGACCGCCATATTTAGGCTCATCCGGTATTTAAACATGGATGCCTCTTGAATGGCCCGGTCGTAGGAATAGGGCTTCAGGTCAATAAAGGCCCCATGGATGGCAAAGGGCCCCCTGATTTTTTCTCTTCTGGCTAAATAATAATCTAAACTATCCGCAAAGTTTTCTTGGAACACGTTGACTTCTGTAAAGTCTTGAATTTCCAAACCTATATTTTCTTTATTGCATACATCCTGGGAAAAAGTCTCCTTGGATTGGATGGCTTGTAAAATGGTTAATTGCTTCATAAATCCTCCATGAACTCATTATATCACAGTCCTTGGGGCCTGAAAATATTAATGTAGTTAGTATTCATTTCTATTTCATTTTTCTTCTTAAATAATATGAATGTTTGCTTATATGTTGCTTTTATCATATTATTTAGCTTTTATTTGAAATTATTTTTTATAAAAAATCTATTTATTGCAACCGATTCCTATCTATACCCTTGACTTTTCTCCTCCTAATGGTACAATAGGTTCATTGACTAAAAATCTAGCAAAAAGGAGATGTTTCTATGTTGAAAAAATCTATTCGTTTTCTTTTAATTTTAACCGCCTTTGCCTTGGCTGCCTGCCAAAAGGCTCCGGCCAATGATCCAGGAGAAATGGATACAACTAGCAAGGAAGTTAAGCAAGTTGTCTATACTTCCTTTTTCCCCATTTACGATTTAACCCAAAGCCTGGCCGGTCCAGACTTCGACGTCCGGTCCTTTATGCCCTTGGAAGCTGAAGCCCACGACTGGGAACCTTCTGCCAAAGATATTAAGGACCTGGCCCAAGCCGATCTTTTAATCGTCAATGGGGCGGGAATGGAAGCCTGGCTTCCCCAGGTCCAAGAAGCCCTTCCAGACTTGAAGGTTCTTGACCTGAGCCAAGGTCTTGACTTAATTAAAGCAGACCACCAGGATGATGCTGACGAAGATCATGATCATGACCACGACGAGGCCGATGAAGACCACGATCACCATGACGAAGCCGAAGAAGCCCACCACCATGACGAAGCCGAAGAAGCCCACCACCATGAAGAAGACCACGAAGGCCACCACCATCACCATCATGGTCCCAACGACCCCCACAGCTTTTTATCCCCAGCCAATGCCATCCAATATGTGGCTAAGATCAACCAAGCCCTGGACGATTTAAATAGTGACAAAAAAGATTCCGTTAACGAAAGAGCCCAAGCCCTGTCCAAGGACCTGGAAGACCTCTTGAACCAATACAAGGAAGTCTTTGCCCAAAAGAAAAATAAGACCTTTATCGTTCCCCACCAAGCCTTTGGCTACCTGGCCCGGGACTTTGGTCTCAACCAATACCCCCTCCAAGGCCTTACCTCCGTTTCCGAACCGGACTTAAAGACCATCCAAGAAGCCATTGAAACTTGTAAGAAGCTTGGCATCAAAAAAGTCTTTTATGAATTTGGTGGTCCCTCCAAGGGAGCTGAAACCATAGCTAAAGAAGCCAATATTGAAGCTGCCCCCCTGGCTACCATGGAAATGAAGGTACCAGGAAAAGATGGTCAAGACCTCCACTACAAAGACTTAATGGAAATGAACCTGAAAAACATTGCAGAAAGTCTAAATGAATGACTGCCCTCAGCATAAAAAATTTAACTTTTTCCTATGGGGACCAGGACCTTTTAAAGGACCTGTCTATGGAGGTCCAAAAGGGAGACCTGGCCCTGCTCTTGGGAGAAAATGGGTCCGGAAAATCCACCCTCTTAAAGTGCATCCTGGGTCTTTTGCCCTACCAGGGACAAATAAAAATTTTTGACCAGGAAGTCAAAAAAAATATGGACCTTTCTTCTGTCTCCTATGTTCCCCAACAGGGAGACCAAATCAACCTATCCTTCCCCATTAATGTTTTGGAATATGTCCTCTTGGGCCTCTACCAATCCTTTAATCT
This sequence comes from Urinicoccus timonensis, assembly GCF_900232945.1. GTDB lineage: Bacteria > Bacillota > Clostridia > Tissierellales > Peptoniphilaceae > Urinicoccus > Urinicoccus timonensis. The sequence goes on along the minus strand of NZ_OCTU01000003.1, from coordinate 222,521 downwards.
TTTTAAGCAGCCCAGCAGGAAAAACAAGGCCCAAGCCCTGGACGTTTTAGAAGACCTTGGTCTGACTTCCCTGGCCAAACAACCAGTTCAAACCCTATCTGGTGGCCAAAGACAAAGGGTCTTCATTGCCCAGGCCCTGGTAAAAAACCCCCAACTTTTAATCCTGGACGAGCCCACTGTAGGCATTGATGTCCACCAGCTGGCTTCCTTTAAAGACCTTTTGGCCCAACTGAGACGAGACCGGAACCTGACCATCCTCATGGTAACCCATGACCCGGACTTTAAAAGTCTTCCTGGGGCTCAAATTTATTCTCTAGACAAGGAGGGCTTAAGACATGGTTGAAATGTTACAATTTTCCTATATGCGCCAGGCCCTTTACGTGGGACTCCTCCTATCTATTATGGTCCCCTCCCTAGGGGTGGTTATGGTCCACCGGAAGACCTCCATGATTGGAGATGCCCTGTCCCACTCCTCCCTGGCCGGTGTGGCCCTGGGTTTGATTTTAAACATTGACCCGGTTATTGGGGCCCTTTGCCTTTGTATCTTTGCCGGCCTGTCCATGAATGTCATCCGGAAAAGATTCCCCCAATTTGGCGACATGGCCACAGCCATTGTCATGTCCACCGGCCTGGCCCTGGCCTCTATTCTCTCGGACTTTACCAAGGGTGGAGCCTCCTTTGATGCCTACCTCTTTGGGTCCATTACTGTGGTTTCTTCCCTGGATACCCTCCTAATTACTATCTGCTTTGTCCTGGTGGCCTTTGCCTCGGTCTACTACTACCAGGCCCTTTTGGCCCTGGCCATTGACCCCGTCCTGGCCCGGATCAACGGAGTCAAGGAAGGACAAATCGACACCCTCTTTACCATCCTATCTGCGGCCACCATTGCCATTTCCTGCAAGGTGGTAGGAGCCTTGATGATTTCTTCCCTTATCGTCCTACCCACAGCTACGGCCCTCTTGTTTGCCAAGTCCTACAAGCAGGTCTACCTGACCTCAGTCCTCTTGGGCACCATCTACATGCTGACGGGACTCTTGTCTTCCTACTTTTACGGGATTAAACCGGGAGGAAGTGTGGTCTTAACAGCTCTGGTGGCCTTCTTGGTCCTGGGACTTTTGAGAAAAATTAAAAAATTCCTTGAAAAAAAATGACAGTCCTCTTGACTGTCATTTTTCTCTTTCCAGGCTTACCACCACCAGGTCCGGAGGGTTATTTATCCGGATGGGGAAGGAAGAATTTCCCAAGCCCCGGCTGGTGATTTGCCTGGTTTTCTTTAGTTTTTGCATTCCTTGAGCCCCCTTGGGGAAAAATTCTCCATAGGGACTAAAAAGGGGCCCCAGGATGGGTAGGCGAATTTGCCCTCCATGGAGGTGGCCCGCAAGGACCAGGTCCAGAGGGTAGGAGGCAAAGAGGCTCAAAAAATCCGGCCTGTGAACCAGGAGGACCTGGTAGGCTTGAGGATCAAAAGATTCTTGGTCCAAAAGCTTCCTGTAATAGTTTTCCATATCCTGCTTGGACAAACCCCTTCCCTGACTTCGGGGGTCTTGAAGACCGTGAAGGACTAACCCCTCTTCCAGGACCAGGGACTCATTGTCCAGGATATGGATGCCCAAATCCCGGTAGGCCTGGTGGATTTTTTCCAGGTTCTTGACCCGGTGTTCATGGTTGCCGGTTACATAATAGCAAGGATAATGGGCCACCAGTCTTTTTAAGAAATTCAGAGTAACTTCTGGCTTGGTCTTCCGACTATCCACCAGGTCTCCTGTCAAAAAAATATAGTCTGGGTCTTCCTGGCGGATGGCCTGGTAGACTTTTTCTTGAAAGCCCCTGTGGTCATGGTTGTGGAAGTCCGATATCTGGCAAATCTTAAGAGACCGGCTAATTTTTTTACTTTTTATTTGATAGTGGCTTAGGGCCAGGGACTGGTTCTCCCGATAGATGAGAAGCCCTGCCAGAACCAGGCCTAAAAGAATGAAATACAAGACGACCTCCAAAACTTTTACCGGATCCTTGTCCGGTAATTTTTATCAGAATTTTATTATTAAATTTATAATTATTTCCTACTATCTTACATTATATAGTCAGAGCTTTTATGTTCATGAGCATCTAAAATTCTTAAATACTCTATATCTTAGTTTGTATATGGTTTTATATCACAGGAGAATGGTCTTAATACATTATAATTTTCTCAATTTTTCAAAATATTTTGCTCAATTCAATTAGTAAAAACTAGACCAAGTTTACCTTGAGAAATATCTATACATGAGTTATAGAATAAGGTATAATATCAAAGATAATCTGTATAAAGTGGAAGATTGAATTGAGATGGATTAAGGAATTTTCCTATCATCAATTATACTTACAAACCACAATAGATACAAGTCCACACACAATTGTAAAATGCGACGAGATGAGAATGTGAGCATGGAGATATTTGGTAGAATTTGTAAGTATTTTAAGTGTGATATGTCGGAAGTATTGGAATATGAAATAGTTAGATAATTAAGTGGTAAATGAGAGATGGGAAACTATTAAGAGGAAGAGAGGAGAGAAGATTATGGAAAATAAAATAAATAATTTTTTTAAAATTATCTTAAAGATTTTTGTATTGTTACTGGCAATCGTCATTTTCACCGGTGGGATTATGCTTGCCCTGTCAATAATTTTTTATGGACAGACCTATAATAGAGACTATAAAAATGCAAACCTAGTGATGCTAATGGGAACTACGGGTCAATTATTGGCGGCCATCTTTTTTGTAAAAATTATTTTGAAAAAGAAAATTGATTACATATTTTTTAAGACGGAAGGCCTGGCCAAGAACATTGGCATTGGACTCTTCCTTGGCTTCTTGCAAATTTCAATTTATGTCTTATTAGACATGGGAAGAGGAGCTCTTGAATACAGTGGAAGTAGCTATGGCAATTTTAATTTGATTTTTCTTGCCTACTTTATAGCATTTTTTATCCAATCAACATCAGAAGAAATCTTGGTTAGAGGAATCCTAACGAGAGCTCTATCTGATCGATTTGGAAGAAACGTTGCAATCCTACTTCCTTCGATTGTTTTTGGACTTTTGCACCTGGGTAATGAGGGAGTTACAATTTTATCCACCCTTAACACAATCCTGGTGGGTATATTTTTTGCAAAATTACTATTTTATAAAGATAATATTATGTTGACCTCTGGAGTTCATGCAGGTTGGAACTTTTCCATGGCAATGATTTATGGCTTAAATGTAAGTGGCTTTAGTGGATTTGATAGCTTACTTAACTTTAAAATTTTAAATTATAACTTGTACGATGAAATTTATGGGCCAGAGGGCAGCATAGTGGTAACATTTATTGAAATTATAAGTATTTTTATTATATTTTATTTAGAAAGAAGAAAGAAAATAAAAAATAGATGATAAAAAATAGTTTATTCAAATATTTAACTTTCATGTTCTCTAACTATTGGAAATTATATCGGATTCCTTAAAAATTTTATTGAACTTCAGGATGAGTACAAATAAAGATGGATTTGCTAATTCTACTTTGCGAAAATGGATACCCTCCTCAATAGAGTGAATAAATATTTTATATGGTTTTAGAGCAGTCGGAAAATTACAAAAATTAGAGAAGAGGCCATGAGTATTCAAACTCATGGCCTCTTCTCTTACCACCTAAAGACTTAGCAAACTATTTTTATACACCCCTCTACATTTATTCCACTTTTTTAGCAGCTTCCTTGGGCCTTTAAATAGGCTTCAAGGAGCCGGTAGGTGTTTTCCAGTCCCCTTTTGTGGGTTCTTTCATAGCCATGGCTGGCAGAAACTCCAGGACCGATGAGGGCAAAACGGGCATCTAAACCGGAAGACCGGGCTGCCGATGCATCGGACCCGTAAAAGGGAAAGACATCTGTGGCAAAGTCCAGTCCCTCTTTCTTGGCCAGGTCAATCAAGTCCTTGGTCAAGTCATAGTCATAGGGCCCGCTGGAATCCTTGCGACAAATACTGACGTCGGTTTCCTTGGCCTCCAACTTGTCCCCAATGACCCCCATGTCTACGGCGATAAAGTCCTCCACATCCAGGTCTAGGCCACAAGCTCCGTGGCCCACTTCCTCATAGCAGGAAAAAACCATAGTTACAGGAGGATGGTCAAAGTCCTCCCAATGGTCTATTAGGGTCAATAGGATGGCGGCAGAGGCCTTGTCGTCCAGGTGGCGACTTTTAATGTAGCCATCTCCGGCCAGGCGAAACCTGGGGTCCAGGGAAATATAGTCTCCGTTGCAAATCCCCAGGTCTTGGACATCCTTCTTGTCCTCTACAAGATAGTCCAGGACCACTTCCATAGACTGGGTGTCTCTTTTGGCTGATTCGGCATCCTTACTGGCATGGACAGCTGGATCCTTTAGTCGGACAGTCCCCTCATAGGTCTTACCTTCCAGGGTATGGACCAGGACATTTTCCTGCTCCACATAGTTGAGAGGAAAGCCTCCCAAAGTGGTAACTTCCAAACGGCCATTGTCCTTGATTTTTTGCACCATCAAGCCCAGGGTGTCAATGTGGCAGGCCAGGGCAATCTTCTTCCCCTTCCCAGGCAGCTGGCCTAGGAGGGTCCCCTTCCGGGTTCTGGACCAGGCTACTTGGGGGTAGCGGTCCTGGATTCCTTGAAGGAGGTCCTGGGTCATGCCTGTAGGGCTGGGGGTCTGGCAAAGCCATTGTAGTTTTTCGAGAATTTTTTCCATCCTGTCTCCTTACCTTCTATATTGGTCAAATTGGTTTAATTCGTAGAGCTTGATCCCATCTTTCAGGGTTTCTTCATGGAGAATTTCAATCAGGCTCTTGGCCTTGTCTACATTACTTAAGAGTTCCACATCAGATTCAATGGCTGCTCTTCGGATCATAAAGCCATCTCTTTTGGCATCTCCTCCCTTGGTTGGGGTGTTGATAACAAGGTCAAATTTTCCTTCCTTGACTTCGTCCAAGATGGTGGGGTAGTCTTCCCCAATCTTACGAACATGCTCAGCTTGGATGCCCAAGTCTTCCAGGAAGTTTTTGGTATTTTCCGTAGCTGCAAAGCTGTAGCCCATGTCCTTCATAATGAGGATAGAGTCCCTCAACTCTTCCTTGTCCTTGTCTCCCAGGGTTACTAAAACCCGTCTGGGGTGGCTAGCCAGGTCAATGCCCGATGCGATAAAGCCCTTGGCCAAGGCTTCCTTGCGGCTTAAGCCCACTCCCAGGTCTTCCCCGGTAGACCGCATTTCAGGTCCAAGGCCTGCTTCTACTTGTTGTAACTTGTCTGTTGAAAAGACGGGAATCTTAGCACAAACCAAGTCGCCTTCTGGATAGAGGCCTGTTCCGTAGCCCATGTCCTTGAGCTTCTTGCCCAGGATCAATTCTGTAGCTACATCCACCATGGGGATAGTAGTTACCTTGGACAGGTAGGGAACGGTCCGAGAAGATCTTGGGTTGACTTCGATGATATAGAGTTGGTGGTCCTTTAGGATGTATTGGATATTGACCAGACCAATAACCCCTAGGCTCAGGGCAATTTTTTTGGTTACTTGGACAATTTCTTCTTTCTTGTCTTGGGGGATGTTGTCTGTGGGGTAGATGGAGATGGAGTCTCCGGAGTGGATTCCGGCTCTTTCCAAGTGCTCCATAATTCCTGGAACTAAAATGTCTTCCCCATCACAGAGAGCATCTACTTCAATTTCCATGCCGTCAATGTATTGGTCAATGAGGATGGGGTTCTTGGGATCTTTTTGGAAGCCCCGGTCGCAATAGTAGCGAAGTTGGGTTTCCCCATAGCAGATTTCCATTCCTTGGCCTCCTAGGACATAGGAGGGCCTAACCAAAACAGGATAGCCCAGGTTCTTGGCTATATCCACAGCTTCTTCTGTGGTCCAAACCCCATGGCCCTTGGGACGTTGGATGCCCAATTCTTCCAGCAATTCATCAAAGCGTTCCCGGTCTTCTGCCCGGTCAATGGCATCGGGGTCTGTGCCCCAAATGGGAATTTCAGAATCCTTAAAGAAGTCTGCCAACTTAATGGCTGTTTGGCCACCAAATTGTAGGATGACCCCATCAGGTTTTTCCCGGTCTATAACATTTAGGGTATCTTCAATAGTCAGGGGTTCAAAGTAGAGCTTGTCTGCCAGGTCAAAGTCCGTAGATACTGTTTCTGGGTTGTTGTTCATCAAGATGGTTTCATAACCCAGCTTGTTTAAGGTTTGAACACAGTGGACACAACAGTAGTCAAATTCAATCCCTTGGCCAATCCGGATGGGACCAGACCCAATAACCAGGACCTTTTTGCCTGTTTTTTCCAGGGTCTTTTCTTCGGATTCCAGGTCATAGCTAGAGTAGAGATAGGGAGAGTCCACCTTTAAGGACCCCGCACAGGTGTCTACCCCCTTAAAGGAGGCTGTAATATTGTAGAGTTTTCTTAATTCATAGATGAACTTGGGAGATTCCCCAATAAAGTTTCCAATGGCCACATCTGAAAAACCACGGTTTTTCAAGTCTCTCAGGGTATTTTCTGTTAGGTCATCCTTGGTCATTTCCTTGAGCTTGCTTTCCCTTTGGACAATGTCAGCAATTTCATAGAGGAAGAATTCGTCAATTCCCGTTTCCAGGCCTAGACGTTTAATGGAATAGCCCCGTCTTAAGAGTTCAGCCAGGACAAAGAGTCTTTCATCGGAAGGAGATAGGACTTCTTTTTTCAATTCTTGGAGGGATTTTTCAGCTAGGCCAGGGTGCTCTAGGCTAAATTTCCCAATTTCCAAGGACCTAAGCCCCTTGAGAAGAGCACTTTGGAAGGAAGACCCAATGGCCATAACTTCTCCTGTAGCCATCATCTTGGTTCCCAATTGCCGTTTGGCATTGTAGAACTTGTCAAAGGGCCATTTTGGAATCTTAACAACTACATAGTCAATAACTGGTTCAAAGGCTGCTGAGGTCTTTTTGGTAATCCGGTTTTCAATTTCGTCTAGGCGGTAGCCCAGGGCAATGTTGGTAGCCACCCGGGCAATGGGATAGCCTGTGGCCTTGGAAGCCAGGGCCGAGGACCGGCTGACCCGGGGGTTGATTTCGATTACAGCATACTTGGTGGAAGTTGGGTGGAGGGCAAATTGGACATTACAGCCTCCTTCAATCCCTACTGCATCGATAATCTTAAAGGCAGACCTTTGTAGGATGCCGTATTCTAGAGGACTCAGGGTTTGGGTAGGAGCTACCACAATAGAATCCCCAGTATGGACCCCAACAGGGTCGATATTTTCCATAGAGCACACCACAATCTTGTTGCCGTCGTGGTCCCTGATCACTTCAAATTCAATTTCCTTCCAACCAGTAATGCACTTTTCAATCAAGACTTGGTGGACCCGGGACCGGTGGAGGCCTCCTGTAGCGATTTCAACCAATTCTTCCTTGGTCTTGGCAATTCCGCCCCCTGTTCCTCCCAGGGTAAAGGCTGGCCGGACCACTACGGGGTAGCCCAGGTAGTCGGCATAGTCCAAGGCTTCATCCAGGCCTGTTACCGTCTTGGATGGGATAAGAGGTTCGTCAATTTCTTCCATTAGCTCCCGGAAGAGTTCCCGGTCTTCCCCCTTCTTGATACCAGAAATAGGAGTTCCTAAAACTTTTACATCGTACTTGTCCAAGATCCCCTTTTCATGAAGGTCCATGGCCAGGTTCAAGCCAGTTTGTCCCCCCATCCCTGGAATCAGGTGGTCGGGTTTTTCTTTTTCAATAATTTTTTCCACCACTTCCAAGGTCATGGGTTCAATGTAGATCTTGTCGGCCATACCCCGGTCGGTCATAATGGTGGCGGGGTTTGAGTTGATTAAGACAACTTCCACCCCATTATCCTTTAGAGTTTGACAGGCTTGGTTTCCTGAATAGTCAAATTCAGCTCCTTGGCCAATGACAATGGGGCCTGACCCCAAAACCAATACTTTTTTTACGCCTTCAAATTTGCCCATCTTCTCACTCTCCAATTCTTTCATCTAAAACAAAGTTACATTCGCCATGGTAGGGGTCTTCTTCCGCTTGGAAGAGGAATCCCCAGGCCCGGTAGTCCTTGGCCTTAAAAGCTGCCGTTGTTTGGTCCAGCAGGTTGATAAAGCTAGGTTCAATAGGCTTTTCATCAATTAGACCATACTGGTAGTTTTGGTGGCTGTGGTAGATCTTTTTGGTCTTTAAGTCCATGATGGGTTGGGACCCCTTGTGGCCGGGAAGAAACTTGATTCCGCAGCCCAATGCTCTTGCCAGCATTTGTGCTCCCAGGCCAATACCCACAATGTCAATCTTTCCAAGAATTTGCTCAATGTCTGAGATAATATCTTGGACCATGGTGGGGTTTCCTGGACCAGAAGACAGGATCAAGAGGTCGTGTTTGGCATCTAGGATTTTTTCAAAGCTTGTTTGGGCGGGATACTGGGTAATGGAACAATCCCTAACCTTGAGATAGTCAATCAAGCTCTTTCTTAAACCGAAGTCCCAAACAGCCACGTCCTTGCCCTTACCGGGATAGGAAATTTTTTCTTCGCAGGTTACATCAAAGACTCCATGGCTTAAGTCCATATCATCCAGAAGGGTTTTTAACTCACTTTCCGTCTTGGGCTTGCGGGTGATAATCCCCCGGAAGGAATGGTGGTCCAGGAGGTAACGGGAAAGAGCCCGGGTATCAATGCCACAAATTCCTGGAATTTTGTGGTAGTTTAAGTAGTTGTCGATGTTAATTTCATAGCGGAAGTTGTTGGGGTGGTCAATTTTTTCCCGGCAAATGACCCCCTTGAGTTGGATGTCCGGGCTTTGTTCGTCTGTTAGGTTAAAACCATAGGTCCCAATTAAGGGATAGGTAAAGACCAGGAGTTGGCCATAATAGGCCGGGTCTGTAATCAACTCTTGGTGTCCCACCATGGCAGTATTGTAGGTGAGTTCTCCTACAACATCCTTGCCCTTATAGCCAAAGGCCGTTCCCTCAAAAAGACTTCCATCTTCTAATTGTAAATATGTTTTCATCTTTCCCCTCACTTTATACAAGCTATTATTTCCGATATATTTTCTAGGTGGTTTTCGTGACAATAGGCCTCCAGGTCTTGAAGAATTTTAGGCACCAGGAAGGGATCATGGAAGTTCATGGTCCCAATTTGAACAGCAGATGCTCCCACCATGAGCATGGCCAGGACATCTTCTGCCGAGGCAATGCCCCCCAGGCCCACTACAGGAATGTCCACCGCCTTGGCCACCTGATGGACCATCCTCAAGGCCAGAGGAAAAATACAGGGGCCTGACAGACCAGCATAGACATTGTCAAAGACAGGCTTGCGATGGGCAATGTCCACAGCCATGCCCTGGACCGTGTTAATAAGACTTACGGCATCTGCCCCAGCCTCTTGGACACTTTGGGCCAGGTCTGCCACCGGGTCCCCATTGGGAGACAACTTCACCATGACAGGGTGGCGAGACAGGTCCACCACCTCCCTGGTAATGGAGGCTGCCGAGTCGCACTTGAGACCAAAGAGCAGGCCCCCTTCCTTGACATTGGGACAGGAGATATTTAATTCAATAAGGTCAATATCCAGGTCGTTTAACCTTTCTGCCCCTCTTAAATAGTCATCCCGGCTGTTCCCACCCAGGTTGACAATCAGGCCTGTATCCAGGCTCCGCATCTCTTGGTACTCTTCCTGGCAAAAATGCTCAATGCCGGGGTTTTCCAGGCCAATGGAGTTTAAAATTCCCGAAGGCGTTTCCCAAATCCGGATGCCGGAGTTTCCATCCTTGCCGGCATAGGTCAAGCCCTTGGAAGAAATGGCCCCTACTATAGATGGGTCATAAAACCTCCGGTACTCTTCTCCGTAGCCATAGGTCCCTGAAGCCATAATCAGGGGATTTTTTAATTTTAGCTTACCAATCCTTGTCTCAAGCATGGTCCAACTCCTCTTTTGCAAATACCGGTCCATCCAGACAGACCTTCTTCCGGCCTTCTTTTCCCTGGCAAGTACAGGCCAGGCAGGCTCCAAAGCCGCAACCCATCCTCTCTTCCAGGGACAACTCCAAGTCCTTGCCCTCCTGGCGGCAGCGGTCCAAGACCACATTCATCATGACCCGGGGGCCACAGGTGTAAAACTGGTCATAGGCTTGGAAGTCCACAGCATCTGTAATATAGCCTCCCTCTTGGATTTTCAAATCCAGGGGATAGTCCTTTAAGTAGTCAGCAAAGCCCTGACCATTCCTGGTTCCAAAGTAGACCCTAGTGTTCCCCTTGAGAAAGCGACTCAGGTAGATAAAGGGAGCCAGCCCCACTCCACCTGCAATACAGGCCACCTTCTTGTCTGGATAGGGGGTAAAGCCCCGGCCATAGGGCCCCAGGATCCTCAGGTCCTCTCCAGCCTCCAGCTTGGAAAATTCTTCCGTTCCTCCCCCCACAACTTCATAGAGGAGACCCAGCTGACCTTCATGGTAGTCGAAAACGCTAATGGGCCGGCCCAAAAGCTTGGCCCCATCCTTGGGATAGACCATGTAAAATTGCCCGGGCTTGGGGACAGATTTTTCCTCCAACCAAAGGACATAGGTGGATTCATTAATTTGATCTTGACGAATTATTTTAGCCATGATGCAACTCCATTACTTGATCACAATAGCAACAACGATATCTTACCGGGTCCTCCCCTTCCAGGTCGAACATTTCTTCCACATCTTGGTGGTTGCTGACACAGGCCGGGTTTTTGCAGGTTAAAACCCCCCGAATATGTTTAGGCAGGCAGATTTTTTCCTTGTTGGCCACCTGGCCATTTTCAATGATGTTGACAGTGCCCGAGGGAGCCATAAGACCCACCAGGTCCATGTTTAAGTCAAAGTCCGTTTCAATCTTAATCAGGTCTTTTTTCCCCATCTTACTACTGGGAATTCCCGTCATTAGAACCACCACTCCTTGAACATTTTCCAATTCCAGGCCATGGTAGAGTTTAATTCCTTCCCCGGCCTTGATGTGGTCAATGACGATTCCCCTGCGAATCTTAGATACATTAATCATTGGCAACCCCCAACAAGATCATCATCAGCGCCATTCTTACATACATACCCAGGTGGGCCTGGTTAAAGTAGACCATTCTTGGGTCCGGATCCAGGGACTTTTCAATTTCCATGACCCTGGGGAGGGGGTGCATGACAATCATGTCCTCCTTGGCCAGGGACATTTTTTCTTGGTCCAGGATATAGAAGTCCTTGAGCCGCTCATACTCTCTTTCAGAGACAAAACGTTCCTTTTGGACCCGGGTCATATAGAGGACATCCAGGTCCCCCATAACCTGGGACAGGTCTTCCACATAGGTCACATGACCCTTTTGGATTTTTTCCTTGACATAGTCCGGTAGGGCCAGGTCTTCTGGGGCGATACAGACATAGTCACAGCCTCCGAAAAGCTCCAAGGCCTCAATTAAGGAGTGGACCGTCCGGCCAAACTTCAAGTCCCCACAAAGGCCAATGGTCAACTTTTTATTTAATTTTCCATAGCGGTGGAGGGTATAGAGGTCTGTCAGAGTTTGGGTAGGGTGTTGGTGGGACCCATCTCCTGCATTGATAATGGGGACCCGAGTCAGGACCTGGCTCCCTAAAAAAGCGGCTCCTTCCAAAAAGTGCCGCATAACAATTAAATCCGCATAACCTTCAATAATACGTAAGGTATCCGCAAGACTTTCTCCCTTTGCTGTTGATGTATTGCCTTGGTCAGAAAAACCAATAACTCGACCCCCTAAACGATTAAAGGCGGCCTCAAAGGATAGGCGGGTCCGAGTAGATGGCTCAAAAAAAAGACTAGCTAAGACCTTACCTTCACAAGAATGGGAAAACTCCTCCGGCTTTTGTAAAATAAGATCTGCTAGTCGAAATGCTTCTTTATATTCAGTTGTAGACCAGTCCGACGGTCTAATAAAATTGGATTGACGAGTCATTTTGTCCTCCTGTTTTATTCCTCAACTTTTTCTAAACTATTTTAATCTATCCAGCCCCTAAAGTCAAGACATGATTGAGATTTTTCATTGACTTATTTTTACTCTTTAGTGGCCCAAGTCTTCTCCTGCTTCCTTGCTATTTTCAACAAATCATTGTATAATATCTGTAAAGAAAGCTCTACGATGTTCGATGGACTTCATGTTAATTCAACCGACAAATCAGACACGGGAATCTGTGTTTAACTGTTGATAGCAAGCCCCCTTGAGGGGACGTTAAAGATAGTTAGTAAGATACCCACCTTAGCAACAGGGCGGGTCTGAATTAAATGAAGAAACGGCATTGTGGAGTTTACATAAGACAAAAGCTTAGGACCTTGTCCTAAGAAAAACCAGGAGGATCAATGGGCCTCCTGGTTTTTTTCTGTCTTTTTTAAAATACAGACACATAGTCCTTCATTTCTTCAAACTTTTTTTCTCCAATCCCCGGTAGGTTTTTCAAGTCTTCAATCTTTTGATAGGGGGATTCTTGCCTTTGGTCCAGGATCCTTTGGGCAGTTTTTTCTCCCACACCTGGAATTTTTTGCAGGTCTTCCAGGCTGGCAGTGTTGATGTTTATCTTTCCCTGGTCTAGGGATTGGCCCTGGGCTTGGTCGCTAACTTCACCCTTGCTGGGAACATGGATCCTAGCCTCGTCTTGGACCCTGGCAGCCAGGTTGAGCTGGTCGGGGTCGGCCTGGTCGGTAAAGCCCCCGGCTGTATTAACCACATCCACTACCCGGACGGGTTCTGAAAATTCATAGAGCCCCGGCTTTTTTACAGCTCCTGTAATATGGACATAGGTCCCATTGGCTGTTTTTTCTATAGGCTGGTCCTGGCTGGTGTCCACTTCCAAGGCCTGGGCTGGGTCAAAGTCCTCCTGGGGCTTGGGGGCCTGACGGGAATTTTTTGCATAAAAACCCAAAAGAAAGAGAACCAGGGCCAAAAAGACCGCTAGTTTCTTTTCTCTTGGGCTAAAGGGCTTGTTCCACATATCTATCCCAGGGCAATGGCTTCAATTTCCACATTGGCTCCCTTGGGCAGGCTCATGACTTCCACACAGGACCGGGCCGGTTTGTGGTCTGTAAAATAGGACCCATAAACTTCATTGACCAAGGGAAAGTCCTTCATATTCGTTATGAAGATGGTGGTCTTTACCACCTTGTCCAGGCCGGACCCTGCTTCTTCTAGGATGGCCTTGATGTTTTCCAGGCTCTGCTTGGTGGCTTCCTGGATATCTAGCTTCAAGTCTCCCGTCTCAGGATCTAGGGGAAGTTGACCGGAAACAAAAATCAAATTTCCCCCAAGGATGGCTTGGCTATAGGGCCCAATGGCTCCCGGGGCTTTTGTAGTTTCAATCTTCTTCATGGTCGTCCTCCTGGTCTTTTTTCCAGAGTCTTTCCAGACCATAGTAGTCTCTTTCTTCCCGGTGGAAGATATGGACAATGACATCGCCAAAGTCCAGGACAATCCAACGGGCTTCTCTTTGCCCTTGACGGTGGCTGGGTTCAATCCCTAAGTCTTCCATCTTTTCAATAACGGCATCGGCAATGGCATCCACTTGGGCTGTGGAATTCCCACTGGCCAAGACAAAGTATTCTGTCAAGGACGTCATCTTTCCAACAGGTAAAACATCGATATCGCTTGCCTTTTTATCTTGGCAAGCCTGGGTGATTGCTTGAATTTGTTCTTGTAAGTTTGCCATAGTTACCTCCTTCATTTATTATACTAAAGTTTTTCTTTTTTATAAAGGAAAAGACACCCTTTTCAGGGTGCCTATAAGATTCCTTGTGCGGCCAAAAGATTTCTGGCCTGGTCTTCATCCAGGATAAAGTAGGATAGGTGGTCTATCATCCGGGGACTACCAGGCAGGGTAGCCGATTGTAGGCCGTCCTCTCCCATTTGGGCCAGGATGGGGCTCATTTGAATCAGGGCCGATAAGGGAATGGTGGAATCGGCATTGTCTTGGTATTTTGCCAAGAAAACTGGGGCCTTGACCCATTGTTCTGGCTTTTTCAATTCCCTTAAAAAGGCGCCAATAAATTGTTGTTGGGCTTGGACCCGACCCAGGTCGGCATTCTTGTAGCCCTTCCGGAAGCGTAAAAACTTCACTGCGTCCTCCCCGTTTAGGGTTTGGAGGCCGGGTTTAAAGTGGATAATCAAAGAATTGCCCACTGTGGTATCCTCATAGTTCATTTCCATGGGAATATCCACTTGGACTCCCCCCATGGTATCTACCATGTCCTTGACAAATTCATAGTCAATCACCATATAGTAGGGGATTTGGGTTCCCAAAAGTTGGTTGACCGTCTTGAGGGATAGGTCCGGTCCCCCATAGGCAAAGGCATGGTTGATTTTTTCCTTGTGCTTTCTGCCTTCAATCTTGGTCCGGGTATCCCGGGGGATGGAGATCAGGGAGATGGACTTGTTGGTCTTGTTTAGGTGGACCAACATCATAACATCTGACCGGGGATTGCCCTGACTCCTATCCTTGGAATCCACCCCAATCAGTAAAAAGTCTAGGCTGTCTCTACGGTTAGTGGTTAAATCTGTCACCAAGTCCAGGGGGTCTTGGTGGTGGACCGAGGCCCCGACATAAAAGACCCCAACCAGGGAGGCCAGGACCAAAACCACCAGAGTTAGGAGAAAGGCTTTAATAAATTTTCCCATGGGTCACCTTCTTTAAAAAATCATTTCTCGCTTCTAGGCTCTTAAGAGTAATATAGCTGTTTTCTTTAATTAAGTATTGGATTGTTCGGTTTAACGCTTGGTACATAGCTTGGTCTAAATCTTCCTTTATTTCTTTTCGAGCCTGGTCTACACCGTCGAAGTTCCTCATGGGTTCGGCATAGTCGGCCAGGTAGATTATCTTTTCCAAATCAGTCATGCCGGCCCTTCCTGTCGTATGGTAGGCAATGGCATTTAAGATATCCCGGTCCCGGATTCCATAAATTTTTTCCGCTGCCAGGGCCCCTAAAAATCCATGGACCAGCTGGGGGGCCTGGTTAAATTCTTCCGTCCATTCCAGGCCTAGGTCCCGGGCCGCTTTCTTTAAAAGGTCCAGGTCCTTGATCTTCATACAATCGTGGTAAAAGCCAGCAATGTAGGCTTTTTCCGGGTCCTGACCGTATTGGACTGCCAGGTCCTTGGCATAGTCTGCCACCCTAAGAACATGGGCCATACGTTTTTTGCCAATCCGGTCCTGGATTTCTTCTTTATCCCTTGTAATATCCATTTTCTTGAATCCTCTGTCTAATTTCTTCCTTGACCAGGTAGCGGATAGACTTGCCCTCCCGGACCCTCCTGCGGATGTCCGTAGAAGAAATCTCGTATAGGGGCGTTTCTACCACAATAATTTCCGCTTGAAATTGCTCTTTCAAGGTATTGATTTCCCAAACCATTTTTTCCTTGTTCATGCTGTCAAAACCTGGACGAATGGCCAGGGCAAATTCTACCTCCTTGGCCAGTTCATCAAAACGCCGCCAGCCCCTTAGGTCGGGTAAAATATCCAAACCAATTAGGAAGTAAAAGTCATCCTGGGGGTAGGCTTCCTTTAAGGCCAAAATGGTATCCACAGAATAGCTGATGCCCTTTCGTTTGATTTCTATATCCGACACAGAAAAGTGGGGGTTGTCCTTAATGGCCATCTCCACCATCTCCAGGCGGTCTTTGGCATCTAAAAGTCCCTTTTGCTTGTGGGGTGGGTTTCCCGTAGGGATAAAGATGATTTCATCCAAATCCAGTTCCACTCGGACATACTCACTCATCATGAGGTGGCCCATGTGGATGGGGTCAAAGGACCCACCCATAATTCCATAGCGCTTGGTCATGGCAAGATAATGGTGGGGTTTTCAGAAGAGGGCCGGTAGATAACCAACTTGTTACCCAGTTGGCTGACAAATTCCGCCCCAGTTTGGGCTAAAATTTCCTCTTGGATTTCCCGGGCTTGGACTGGAGCATTCTTCAAGACATTGATTTTTACCAATTCTTCATTTTCCAAGAGCACTTCCAGTTGGCTGTAAAACTCTGGACTCAAGCCCCCCTTGCCCACTTGCATCTTGGCTTTTAAGCCATTGGCCAGGCCCTTTAAATACGATCTCTGTTTTCCTTTCATGGATCCTCCTATTCAAAAAATTCAAATTCGTAGTCGTTGATAAAGACGGATTCTCCCTCTTGGATTCCCAGGTCTCTCAGCTTGTCTACCACTCCGTTTTTCCGAAGGTTTTCTTGGAAGTACCTCAAGGATTCCCGGTCGTCAAAGTAGGTGGACCGTAAGAGCTTGTCGATATAGGGTCCTTGGACTACAAAACGTCCATTTTCCTTCTTGACTTCAATTCCCGGAGCCCTTTCTTTTTCTTCTTCCACATATTCTTGGTCAAAGGTCAGGCTTTCATAGGGCAGGTCCTTTAGGGCCTCTTGGATCCCATAGAGAAGTTGAGTCAAATCCTTAGTAGTGGCTGCCGACCCGGCAAAGACTTTCAGGTCCGGGTACTTGGCCTTAAAACGGTCCAGGTTTTCCTGGCTTCCAGGTAGGTCCATCTTGTTGGCAAAAACCAATTGGGGCTTTTGGGCCAACTTTTCATGGTAGTCCACCAGCTCTTCATTGATTTTTACATAGTCATCCAGAGGGTCCCGGCCCTCTTGGCCACTCATGTCCAAGACATGGACCAAAATCCTGGTCCGTTCAATGTGACGTAAAAAGTCATGGCCCAGGCCCACGCCCTGGCTGGCTCCCTCAATTAAACCAGGAATATCTGCCACCACAAAAGACTGGCCTTGGCCCATGGAAACCACACCCAGGTTGGGTTGGAGGGTGGTAAAGTGGTAGTTGGCAATCTTGGGTCTTGCTGCAGAAACCACAGATAGGAGGGTAGACTTACCCACATTGGGAAAACCAATCAAGCCCACATCGGCTAGAACTTTCAGCTCCAGGCAAATTTCCCTTTCTTCCCCCATAGATCCAGCTTGGGCAAAGGAAGGCGCCTGTCTGGTAGATGTGGTAAACTTGGCATTGCCCCGGCCTCCCCGGCCTCCTTGGGCAATAATATAGGTCTTACCAGCCTCATTTAAATCAGCAATGACATGGCCGGTTTTTTCATCCTTAATCAGGGTTCCCACGGGAACCTTTAAAATGATGTCTTCTCCATCTTTTCCAAACTGCTTTTTATTCCGGCCATTTTCACCATTTTGGGCCCGGTATTCTTTTTGATAGCGAAAGTCCATAAGGGTGTGTAAGCCTGTATCGGTTTGTAAAATGACACTTCCCCCGTTTCCTCCGTCGCCACCAGCAGGTCCTCCTGCCGGTTCATATTTTTCTCTGCGCCAAGCCACGGCTCCGTCGCCGCCCTTGCCGGCAATGACCTTAATATGTGCAACATCGATAAACAAGATTTCCACCTCTCTTTCTATTTTCTCAATTATAACATAGGTCCCTTAAAGAATGCTTATCTTGCGTCTAAGTTTTGTCTAAGAATTCTGCAAGAAAAAAGGCCAGGTTTAGGCAGACTCTCTTGTCCACCCTCTGGCTCACATCAAACAAGGAATAATTGTATACACCCATTTTATAAAAAGTTCCCTAAAATTTCAAGCTTTTTCTTCTAATATAAGAGAAAAGGACCGGTAAGATCCGGTCCTTTCGAGTCTTAAATTTCTTGGCCCACTTGGCCTCTTTCTTGGTACTTTTCATAGACCTTTCCCAAAAGACTAACCAGGGTCACAGCTAAAAGACTGGGAAGAACCCAAGAAAGTCCTTCTTCATAAAGGGGAAGAGACTTTACCAGGTCGGTTAAAAATGGTAGAGACAGCTTAAATGTCTTATTCAGCACTTCCACCAAGGGAAGGGCCAGGGAGAAGAAGGCTCCAAAACCGTAAGCTAGCTTGCTGTAGCCGAAAAATCTTTGGGTCATCCCCATGACGATTAAAACCAAGGCCACAGGATAGATTATGGTCAAGAGGGGAACGGAAAAGGCCAAGAGGGTATTTAAGCCAAAATTGGCCATGACAAAGGAAAAGAAAGTCCAGATCAAGACCCAGCTCCGGTAGGAGAGTTTTTTCTTAAAGAGAACATGGAAGTATTCTCCCCCACTGGTGATTAGACCCACACAAGTGGTGAGGCAGGCCAGGGTAAAGATGGCAGCTAAAAGATAGAGGCCTCCTTGGCCAAAGACCAATTGGACAGCCTGGCTTAAAACTTGAGCACCATTTTCCGCTCCTGGAAAGAGACCAGAAGTCACCATGCCGATATAACTCAACATGGCATAAACGACCAATAAAAGACTTCCAGCAACCAGACCGGCCTTGACGGTATAACGAGTTCTTTCTTCCTTGTCTGTAACGCCAAAGCCCTTGATGGCCAGGGTGACAACAAAGCCGAAGTTCAAGGCAGCCACGGCATCCATAGTTTCATAACCTGACAAGAAGCCCTTGGTCAAGGGAGATGTTTGATAGTCCCCCAGGGCCGGAGCCGTTTGGGGACTTAGGAAGATAAAGCGGACAAAAAGGACTAAAATCATGACCAAGAGGGTTGGGGTCAAATACTTACCCACCCTCTTAACCAGCTTAGTGGGTTTCAGACAAATCCACAGGGCCAGGCCGAAAAAGCAAAGAGTATAGACCAGGCGGGCCAAGCCCAAACTGGTAGTTTCAGGAAGCAAGGGGGCAATGGCCAATTCAAAGGGCACGCTGCCAGCCCGAGGAATCCCAAGGCCAGGTCCTATGGACAGGTAGATGGCCGTGGTAAAGAGGATGGAGAAAAGAGCCCCCACCCGGTTGGACAGGTTGGACAAGCCATCGGTCTTGCCTACTAAGATAGCTCCTAAAACCGGGAATAAAACAGCTGTTATGGCAAAACTTGCCAAGGCCACCCAGGTTTGGTCTCCCGCCTGGTTACCCAAAAGAGGTGGAAAAATTAAATTTCCTGCCCCAAAAAATAATCCGAACAACATCACACTGACTTGGGTAAATTCACTTCTGTTTAACTTTTTCATAAATCCTCCTATTTTCTTCAAGCAATTAAATTTTATGTAATAAAAAAACGTCCTCAGTCTAAAATTAGACCAAGGACGAAAAATATTCCGCGTTACCACCTTTATTCCTATCGATAAAACGATAGACTCTCAAGCATCCATCAATGCCGGGTATTGATAACGCCTACCAAGGCGACAAGTCTTACTCTGGTTCAGACCTGCAATAAGAAAAATGATTTTCACCTGACTTCCACTATAAGCTTCCACCAACCGCTTACTCTCTGTAAATATCCATAAGGCTAGTCTTTTTTTCCAAATTTTTACTATAAAATTTAACTGTGATATTGAACAATATCTTACCCTCTCCTCCCAGTCCTGTCAAGAGGATTTTAAAATTTTTCTTTTCTTTTTTTCCCGCCCTTTTCCCGGACCCTTGTGGAAGGATGCCAACCTCCGCCTCCACAAGGGCTACGAACTCACCCGGGTCCAATACCAAGCCGCAGAAAAATTCGGTGGTATCCGCTACCCAGCAGACTTCTCCAAGGCCTGGCCCGGAGACCTGATCTTTAACTACAGCCCCAACTTCTACCTGGGCTACAACCACGTAGGCATCTACATGGGCATGAACAACAACCGCCCCATCTATGTCCACGCCACCTTGAAAGACGGCCTCATGATCAGCGACACCAGAGAAATGAACTGGAACATCGGACGACGCTTTAACAAGGAATTTATCCGTTACAACACTCGGCAAAACAAGGGCACCGGTCAAATCCCCGATGTCCCCACCCGATAATTAAAAAGCAGGAAGAAGCCTTAGCTTCTTCCTGTTTTTTTATTGGCTAGGCCCCACTTCCCTATTGAAAAAATCCCCTCCTTCCACTATGATTTAAGTAAGTAAGAAGAAATAAAAAACAGATTGGAGGATCCCATGGACCGAAAATTTTTACACTGGCTTACCGGCCTTAGGAGCAAGCCCATGAACCAGATTATGATCTTTATCACCCACCTGGGAACCGGAGGCATCGTCTGGCTCCTCTTTAGCCTAGTCTTTTTTATCCAGGGGCAAAAAAGCCTAAGCTACCGGGTCCTTTTGGCCCTGGTGGTCAACGGATTAATCTGTAACCTCACCCTGAAGCCCCTCTTGAAAAGAAGCCGACCCTCTTGGATTGACAAGATTGACCTCTTAATTAAAAATCCCACAGACTTTTCCTTCCCCTCCGGCCACGCCAGCTCCTCCTTTGCAGCTGCCACCACCATCTTCTTTCAAAACCAAGGCCTGGGGACCTTTTGCCTGGTCCTGGCAGGACTCATTGCCTTTTCCCGCCTCTACCACTTTGTCCATTATCCCTCCGATGTGGTCATTGGCTCCCTCTTGGGGATTGCCATGGCCCATCTCAGCCGGTTTATCTTTAACAACTACCTTCTTTTCCTAATTTGATAAAATTCTTTAATATAAATTTCCATTAAAAAAGGACCGCTCAAAGGCTCGTTGAATTAGGGATTTTAGAAAAACTGATTTAGAGAGTCTTTAGGTGGCAAGATAAAAGGCTATGAGTTTCAATACTCACAGCCTTTTATATTTGTGGTTAACATAAAAAATGTTATTCTAAACTTCTTATTCTATCTACAAGACTATTTTGACTGTGCTTTTCATAGAATCTACCTGTAAATATTATCCCAATAATTATATTTACTAAGTTTACAAGTATAAGTGGCGTGATTACAAATTTATAGGAAGTCCACTGAGTTTGTTCCATAAAACCTATCAAGATATATTTATCTACAAGAAGCATAATGATGAAAGAAAATACTAAGCCACATAAAGAATAGATCAAATTCTTTTTCACCAAATATTTTTTAATATTTTTCTTTGTCATTCCAATTGCTTCAAGAATTGATAAGTTAACCATATTTCTCAAAATTTCAGTAGCAATGACGTTAATAAAATTCAGTACAGAAATTAAGAATAATACTATAGATAGACTGTAACCAGCAAATTCTATTAGGTTTTTGAATTCCATTGTAGATTTGATCTGAAGATCCCTTGAATCATAGGAAAAGTCTGGCTCATTTTCAAAAGTTTTTAATAACTTATCAAAATTTTCCTTTTCGCTATCTTCTACATCAAATCCATAGGACATTATACTCTTATCTCCTGTGAGCTCTTTATACTCATTCGGATTCATATAAATGTATTCCAAGCCTAAAGTAGGACTAGATTCGTCGTTTATATCTTCCTTAATTACAGGGAAATATCTAAGACCATTTGAAAAATTATATTCAACCTTCCCCATCACTTGGACTTCTTTGACTTTATTTTTGACATTAATCTTTATTTTATCGCCAGCTTTATAGTCAGAATTATTTTTTATTTTTTCGCCTATAATAACATAATTTCCAGTTTGCCATTTTTCTTTATCAAANGGTTTGCATGCTTGTCAAACATCATTAGTGCACTTTTTCCTTTCAAGTATCCCATGAAACTTGACACTGATATTTTTGGGGGAATACTAACTAGCATATGCACATGGTCTGGCATTAAATGTCCTTCTATTATTTCGACTCCTTTATATTTGCATAATGTTCTAAATATTTCTCCCAAACTGTCTCGGTATTGATTAAAAACAATTTTTCGTCTATACTTTGGTGTAAAGACAATATGATATTTACACATCCATTTTGTGTGTGATAATGAATTTGCCTTTTGAACCATTTAAATCACCTCTTCATTATTTTAGGTCTGAACAACTCTATTATAATACTGAGGTGATTTTTTGGTATAACCTTTTGTTTCCTACCCGCATAGCGGGTAGTTTTTTGTTTCGCACGCGTTGCGTGCTCAACTGACTAAAGTCATCAACAAAAAAAGAACCCCGAGCGGGGTTCTTTTTCTATTTTATCTTTTTATGGTCTATGGCTGATAATCCGGCCGTAGTTGCCATCTTTTCTCCGATAAACCACGCAAACTTCGTCTTGGTCTGCATCTAGGTAGACGAAAAAGTTGTGGTTTAAAAGGTCCATTTGCAGGATGGCTTCATCAATGGCCATGGGTCTTAGGTCGAAGTCCTTGTTCCGGATCAATTGGCCGTCGGGACTTTCTTCATCAGCTTTGGGTTTTTCTTGTTCAAAGTTTTCAAAACGGATGCTGTCATTGTTTTGGTATCTTTTCTTTAATTTTGTCTTATACTTGCGGACTTGTCTTTCCAAGGCTTGGACGGCAATATCTATGGATGCGTACATATCATCAGTGCTTTCTTCTGCCCGGAGAATGTGGCCAGGTAAAAAGACGGTAATTTCTACCTTGTGGCGTCCTTTTTTGGTAGAAAATGTCACCTTGGCCCGAATTTCTTCTTGGAAGTAACGGTCTAATTTAGATAATTTTTTTTCAGCCTGTTCCTTCAAAGCGTCGGTTAATTCTAAATTCTTACCTAAATATTCAAGTTTCATATAAAGCACTCCTCTCTTGTAATGCATATATACCCAAACTTATTTTTTTTAACTGAATTTTTACTTTGTTTTTAGAAGAATTGTCAGACCCGCTTAGGTTTGCTATACTTATCTTGGTGATTAATCTTATGAAAATTTGGCGGGTCCGTATTGGTATGCGGACGTTTAAAACAGCCCTTTCGGTGGTGATTGGTCTCTACCTCTCCCACCTCTTAAATTTACAGGCCCCTATTTTTACAGCCATTGCCTCGATTACAACCATGCAGCCTTCCTTTACGGATACTTCGGAGCAGGTCAAGCGCCGGCTTTTCACCTGTGTCTTTGGTGTGGTTTTTGGCTATCTTTTGGCCCAAATAACGAACAATCCTTTTCTGACTCCCATCTTAGCTGGTATCGGTGTGATTTTTACCATTGTCCTCCACCAGCTGACGGGACAGAAGAATATGACGACCCTGGCCTGTATCGTCTTTGTGGCTTCTTTTGCCACCCGGACCAACCACATGACCTATGGGATCAACCGTTTAATCGGAACCTTTTTAGGGGTTGCCATTAGTGTTTTGATCAATGTCTTGATCCGGGCTCCCAAGGTCCACGAGGATTTTTTCCAAAGTGTCCAAGAGGCCTACCAGGAAATTTTCGACCTGACCCGGTCCTGCCTGCTCTTGCCCTATCCCTCGGACTTGACCCAGCTAGAGGCGACCATTAACAAGGTCAACAACTACTACAATATGTTGGATGAAGAAATGCACTCTCCCTTTTATTCGGGCAAGGACTTTCAGATTCCCCATTCTATTATTGAGGTGATTAACGAAATCTACCTGCGTTTTCAGCTTCTAGAGGAACTCAAGCCCTTTACGCCGACCATTTTTGGCAAGAATGTGGAAACCATTGAGCGACTTTTTTCCTATACCATCCTCTACCAGGGGGACTTGAAAAGGCAGGAAGCGGTTGTCTACAACTACCATATTGAAGTGATTTTAAAGGATGTCTCCCGCTTGAAAAACTTTGTGGAAAGTCATAAAGCAGAGATGGAAGCTTGAAAAAAGGCCAGGCCCTAGGGAACCTGGTCTTTTTCTATTTTCTGGGCTTGAAAGGCCCTGGTCTTCTTGGTATAATATCTACTGTTGATTTTAAGCTCTATGGCTGAAAATGGCCCCTGAGGGCCAGGCCGGAGCTTAAAAAAGACAGGTTTGGAACCTGTCTTTTTCTTTATTCTTTATTTAATTCTATAAAGACTTGGAAGTAGTCTCCATCAATGACGATGCGGAATTCTCCCCCCAGGGCTTCCACCAGGTTTTTGGCAATATGCAGGCCCAGGCCGGATCCTTCTGTGGTCCGAGACTTTTCTCCCCGGACGAATTGTTGCATCAATTCATCGGCAGAAATCCCCAGCCGGTTCTTGCTGACATTTTTGATGGAAAAGTAGTACTTGGATTGGTCCTGGATGAGCTTGGCATAGATCCTGGTATTTTCCAGGGCGTACTTGCAGGCATTGGACAGGGTGTTGGATAGGACCCGGCCCAGGACTTCGGGGTCGGTGTAGATTTTGGCATCCTCGCTGTCGGAATTGTAGATAAATTCCAGCCCCTTGGCTGAAAGGTCGGATTCAAAGTCCCCATAGATTTGACTCAAAAGTTCATTGAAGTCGATGACGACTTTTTCCACCTGGACATTGCCAGACCCAGTTTTTGAAGCATCAATGAGGTTGATAACCAGGCTCTTTAGGCGTTCGGAATTCCGGCCCAGGATCCGGATGTAGTTTTTGGCCTCTTCGTCCATGGTCTCCTTGCTACTTAGGATATCTGTGTAGTTGATAATGGAGGTCAGGGGGGTCTTGAGGTCGTGGGAGATATTGGTGATGAGGTCGGTCTTCATTTTTTCCGACTGCATCCTCTCTTCTACGGCGTCGGACAGGCCCTCCCGGATGTTGCCCAATTGGACCAGGGCCTTGATGCTTTCTTTTTCAGCCAGGTGGGTTTCCATTTGGGGCATCCCCAGGCTGGCTGTCTCTTCGATTCCCTCAATGACCAGGACAAATTGAACCCTCTCTTTTTCGAAAAACAAGAGGATCAAAAAGACCAGGGCCAGGACCAGGCTAAAGGTCTCTCCGAAAATTAGAGGAGACAATAAGAGGACAAAGAGCAGGATAATATTGGCCACGGCATAGTAGATAAAGGAGTTGGACTTGGAACTTTCCCGCATCAGGGCCACGGTAAAAAACCGCCGGACGCCCGGAATGGGCAAGAGCTTAACCAAGCAAATTCCCACATCTAACATGACCAGGTTGAAAAAGAGTCCATCGGGCCAATAAAAAATCCGGCTCAAGACATAAATCAAGAGGAAGAATTCTATAAAGAGTTCTTCGATATAGGCCCGGTAAAAAATATAGTCATAGATTTTAGAAAAAAATCTCCTAATTTTTTTTACCATACCTATCCTTCTATCTTGTAGCCCATGCCATAGACTGACTTAATCAGGTCCGGCTTTCTGGGGTTGATTTCCACCTTGTCTCTCAAGTGGGAGATGTGGACACTGATGACTTTTTTCACATCGTGGGCTTCTTCTTCCCAGACATGCTCGTAGATTTCATCACTGGAAAACACCCGACCTTGGTTTTTCATCAAAAGGAAGAGGATCTTGTATTCGTAGGGGGTCAGGTTGACTGCTTCCCCATCTACAGTGACGGTTTTACTGGCATCGTTTAGGACGATCCGGCCAATTTGCATCTCGTCTTGGTCGATATCTGCCGACCCCAGGTTCATATAGCGTCTCAAGGATGAATTGACCCGGGCAATAAGCTCGATGGCATTAAAGGGCTTGGTGATATAGTCGTCGGCCCCTACATTTAAGCCCAGGATCTTGTCGGTAATTTCCGACTTGGCCGATAGGATGATAATGGGGATGTTGTTCTTTTCCCGAATCTTTAGGATGGCTGTCATCCCGTCCATCTCGGGCATCATCAAGTCCATCAAGATTAGATGGATGGTTTCTTTTTCCATAATCTCCAAGGCTTCCTTGCCGTTGTAGGCTGGAAAGACCTGGTAGCCTTGGGCTTTTAAGTAAATTTCTATGGCTGAAACAATGTCTTTTTCATCGTCGCAGACTAATATATTGTATTGCATTTTTTCCACCTCTTTGTCTTTATTATACAACATCTTTTATCTTTCTTGCCCTTCTTTTCTCTTTCGCAAGAAAATCTTAGTGAAAAATACGATATCTTGGGTATCTATATTCATTAGGAAAGGAGCCCTTATGTTAAAACCATTAAAAAACTGGCTTTACCGGCACCGGGACAATTCTGTTTTAAGTTTTCTGGATGCCCTGGCCAAGCGAATTATTGATTTTGAAATTTTTCCAAGAGCGGGACAATTGTCATATTTCACGACCCTGTCCTTATTCCCCTTTATTATTGCTCTTTTAAATATCTTGAACTACACTCCTCTTTTGGACCCTTCCTTTATCCGAAATCTGGTGTCCTATTTGCCAGAGTCCACGGCCTCTATTATCCTGTCCTTTGTGGACCAGATTGCCCTGACTTCTTCGGCTTCTTTATTGAGTGTTTCCTTGTTATTGGGTCTTTGGTCGGCCTCCAGCGGTGTTCGGCAATTGATTAAGATCATTAACAAGGCCTACCAGCTCCAAGAAAATCGAAGTTTTTTCGAAATGGCTTTTTTGGGTCTAGCTTTTACCTTGGGTTTGATTGTTATGATCTTGCTCCTTCTCTTCTCCCGGATTATCGGGTCTGAGCTCATCCAGCAAATCAATAACTACATCCCCTTAAACCAAGAGCTCATTGGATTTTTACACAAGTCCCTAAACATCATTGGACCTCTTTATGCCTTGATTTTCCTGGTTTGTCTCTATGGGATTAGTCCCAACCTTCCCATGAAAAAACTGGGCCTAAAAACCCTAATTCCTGGCAGTCTTTTTGCCTTGGTGGGAATTTTATTGGGGACGGTGCTTTTCACCTACTATGTAACGAATTTTGGCCGCTACGCCATAACCTATGGTTATTTCACTGGGATTATCCTCATGCTCTTGTGGATCTACCTGGTCAATGTCGTCCTGCAAATCGGCTGCCAAATCAACGCCCTGGCCTATTTGAAAAAACAAGGGGGCTTGGATTGGCCCCGGGAGGATTCCCTCCTAAAAGACCTCCTGCCCCAGGAAACTAAGCTGACAGACTGATGGGGTAGACTTGGTGGACTCCAGCTTCTTCCAGGGCCAGACTGGCCTGGTAGAGGGTGGATCCTGTAGTCAGAATGTCATCTAACAATAAAATATTCTTGCCTTCCAGGTCCCTAGCCCGGAAGGCTTGGACCAAGTTTTCCTCCCTCTCCTTGCCAGACAGGCCAAGTTGTAGGGGGGTATTTTTTATTTTCTCCAGCCTGCCCTGGTAGTAGTTTAAGCCTGACAGGCGGTGGATTTCCAGACCTATGAGGTCCATGGGGTCAAAGCCTCTTTTTTTTAGGGTCTCTTTGGCCGACGGAACCACCACAAAACCATCCAGGTCTTGCCCCGGGTCAAATTGGCCCAGGACCTGGATAAAAAGGTGGGCCAGGGTCTTGGACAGGTAGGTCTTGGATTCAAACTTGTAGTCTGTAAGAATCTTTCGCAGGCTTCCGGTATAGAAAAAGCCATTGTAGATGGCCTGGCCATTTTTTTGCCTGTAGCCAGGTTGAAAGTCCAGCCGGTCCCGGCATTGGGGACAGAGGTAGGGGATGGTCCCTTCTTCCTCGTGGCAGAGATAGCAGGTGTGGTCTTGGAAAAAATCTAAAAAATTCATAGGACCCCCTCGGTTTCCAGGCGGCGAACCAGGCCGGTTCTTCTCTCTAGCTGGTCCTTGTTTTTGAGCATTTCTTGTAAGGAGTCCAGGCTCCCTACCAGGATGACCCCCCTCTTGCCCCGGGTAATGGCGGTGTAGAGGATGTTTTTGCTTTGGAGGATGGCTGGGGCCCAGGAACAGGTCATAATGGTAATGGGGTATTCACTTCCCTGGGCCTTGTGGATGGTGGAGGCATAGGCCAGGGTCAGTTCGTCCAAGTCGTATTCCTGGTAGTCCACTATTTTCATTTCATCATAGACTACCTTGAGGCTCTTGGCCTCGGGATCCACAGAAAGAATCCGGCCCAGGTCGCCGTTAAAGACTCCTTCTCCCTCCTTGGAATAGACCTCGGACTGGATGGACCACTTTAACTGGTAGTTATTTTTGATATGCATGACCCGGTCCCCTGTCCGGAAAATCATCTTTTTATAGGTGATTTCTTTTTTATCCTCTCCGGGAGGGTTTAGGGCCTCTTGGAGTCTTTGGTTGAGGATACTCACCCCAACAGGTCCCTTGTGCATGGGACTTAGGACCTGGATATCCTCCATGGGGTCCAGGTCGTAGTAGTCCGGCAACCTCTTGGAAATTAGGTCCACTATGGTTTGGGCAATGTCCTGTCTCGGAGCCTGGATAAAGAAAAAGTCGCCGTTTTTTTGGTTCATCAAAAGGGGACGGTCCTTTAAGATGTTGTGGGCATTTTGGACGATATTGGACTGTTCTGCCTGGCGGAAGATCTTGGTTAATTCTACTGTAGGCACCCGACCTGAAGCTATGATGTCTCCCAGGACATTTCCTGGTCCCACACTGGGAAGCTGGTTGTGGTCTCCCACCAGGATCAGCTTGGTTTTTTCCTCCAGGGCCAGGAGGATTTGGACCATTAAAAAGATGTCCACCATGGATACCTCGTCTAGGATTAAGACATCGGCATCAATTTCATTTTCTGTATCTTGGAAGTCCACCCAGTCTTCATGGGGGGTTAGGTCCAAGAGTCGGTGGATGGTGGAAGCGGGCCTGGATGTGGCCTCACTCATTTTTTTGGCCGCCCGACCAGTTGGGGCTGCCAGGCAGACCTTGAGGTCCATGGATTCGTAGAGTTCAATGAGGGCCTTGAGGGTGGTGGTTTTCCCCGTTCCCGGTCCCCCAGTTAGGACCATGACAGAGGAGTCCAGGGATTTTTCCACAGCCTGGATTTGCTCGGGGCTTAGCCGATTGATCCAATCCTTTTTATGGTCTTGGAGGATGGATTGTCCGGCGGTTTTGATTTGCATGTTTTTTTGCCCCAGCCGGGCCAGGAGGTTTTGGGCTATATTTTTTTCACACTGGTAGACATAACTCAGGTAGACCCTGTAGTCTCCCTCCCAGCCGGCTTCCTGGGCTTTTTCCAGGTAGAGGCTGGGGTTCATGGCCATTTGCAAGGGGTCTGGGGCCTTTTCTGGGTCCAAGCCCAGGTCCTTGCTAAATTGGCTCTTTAATTGGCTATAGTAGACATAGCAATTGCCTTGGAAGAGGGCGTCTTTTAAAATTTCCACAAAATAGGCCCCAATCCGCATGGGGTCATCCTTGGCAAAGCCCAATTTTAAGGCTATCTTGTCAATGGTTTTAAAGGAAAGCCCCTTGAGGTCCTGGAGGACCCAGTAGGGTTTCTTTTCCAGGGTGGTTTGGGTGTTTTCCCCATAGACCCGGTAGAGCTTCATGGCCTCTTGGATGGACAAGCCCCGGTCCAGGCACCAGTTCACCATGATGTCCATCCCCTCTTGTTCTTTTAAGGCCTGGCTGATCTTGGCAATTTTTTTCTTGCCTAGGCCAGGAATTTGTCGCAAGGACCCCGGTTCTTCCTTCATGACCCGGAGGCTGTCTTGGCCAAACAAGTCCACAATGGCCTGGGCGGTCTTGGGTCCGATAAAGGGCAGGCAACCCGAGGAAAGGTAGCGGACTATGGATTCTTGGCTAGAGGGCTCAAGGGCCTTGGCTTCTTGAAAGGAAAACTGCTCTTGGTACTTGGGGTGGAAAATCCAGTCTCCTTGAAATATGTAGTCTAAATTTTTTTCAAATTGATAGCCGTAGCCTACACAGGTAATGAGATCATCTTCGGCTTCCACCCTTAAAACACTGTAGCCGTTTCCGTCATTATGGTAGACAATTGATTCGATTCTTCCTTGAATTTCCATAGCTCCTCCTTTCATCCATTGTACCAAATCCAGGCCAAAGAAAAAAGAGACCCGGAGGTCTCTTTTCTAGCTTGTCTTTTCTTTATTTTCTTAACAAGTCCACCTTGTCCAGTCTTTCCCAGGGTAGGTCCAAGTCATTGCGACCAAAGTGACCATAGCTGGCTATTTGTCTGTAGATGGGTCTTAAGAGGTCTAGTTCCTTGATGATGGCTGCAGGTCTTAGGTCAAAGTTTTTATGGACTAGGTCTTCAATTTCTGTATCGGAAATTTTTCCTGTACCGAAAGTTTCCACATAGATGCTCAAGGGTTTTGCCACCCCGATTACATAGGAAAGTCCCACTTCACACTTGTCTGCCAGGCCAGCAGCTACAATGTTTTTAGCCACATAACGAGCGGCATAGGCTGCAGACCGGTCCACCTTGGTCGGGTCTTTTCCTGAAAAGGCTCCACCACCATGGCGGGCATAACCACCATAGGTGTCTACAATAATCTTCCGGCCTGTTAAACCAGCATCAGCCAGGGGGCCTCCTAGAACAAAGCGGCCTGTGGCGTTGATGTAGTATTGGGTATCTTCTGTAATAAAGTCTGCAGGGATAATGGGTTCGATAACGTGTTTTTTAATGTCCCGGCGAATTTCTTCCAAGTCGGCTTCTGGAGCATGTTGGGCTGCCACGACAATATTTTTCACTGCTACGGGCTTGCCATCTTCATATACCAGGGTTACCTGGGTCTTACCATCAGGTCTTAGGTAGTCCAGGGTCTTGTCCTTACGCACATCGGCCAGTCTCTTGGACAACTTGTGGGCCAGGGAAATGGGCATGGGCATGTATTCTTCGGTTTCATTGCAGGCATAGCCAAACATCATACCTTGGTCTCCAGCACCAAAGGCGTCCATGGCATCGATATTGCTTTCCTTGAACCGGTCCACCCCTTGGGCAATGTCATGGGATTGTTCTTCAATAGCCGAGAGCACGGCGCAGTTTTCATAGGAAAATCCTCCGCCACTTTGGTGGTCGTAGCCAATTTCCTTTAGGGTTTGACGGACAACCTTGTCGAATTCTACATAACCTGATGTAGTAATTTCTCCTGTAATTAAAATGAGTCCAGTATTGGCCACAGTTTCACAGGCCACCCGAGCATCTTTATCTTGTTTTAAAATCTCATCTAAAATCGCATCACTAATTTGGTCACAGACCTTGTCTGGATGGCCTTCTGTTACGGATTCTGATGTAAATAACCAGCGTTTCAATTTTTCCTCCTTTGAAATTAAAAAAACCTATTCTAAAAGAATAGGTCCAATTACACCTCATCTTTCAGATTACTCTGTAGGATTTAGCACCAATTCAGGTTGCCGGGTTTCACAGTGCCTAGTCACTCCACCACTCTTAATAAGGTTTCTTATTTATTTATAGTATAGCACGCTTCTACAAGCTTGGCAAGCTTTGGAAGATTTTTTATGAATTTTCCTTTCCAATCTAGTGGAACTTCTCCTATATCCTAGCTTAGGCCTTGTCTTGGAGGCCTTTTAGATTTTCCTTTACTTTTTCTTTGATATATGATATAATTCTAAAAATTTATTTTAATAGCGTCTATTCGGAGGCTATTGTGTCTTATTCTTTGAAAGGAGGACTTATGGAACGAAAAGGCTTTAACAGTAATTTCGGAATGATCATGGCTGCTGTTGGTTCAGCTGTAGGCCTGGGAAATATATGGAGGTTTCCATATATTGTAGGAACAAACGGAGGGGGAGCTTTTCTGCTTGTCTATATCGTCATCTGTCTTGTTATCGGCGTTCCAATCCTCATGAGTGAAATTTTAATTGGCCGCCGGGCGAAAAGTGATAGTGTGGATTCATTTAAAAAGTTGGCCCCGGGCAAAAAATGGTATATCTCAGGGATCATCGCCGTCATTGCCTCATTCTTAATCCTAAGTTTTTATTCTGTTGTGGCTGGCTGGTCCTTGGAGTATATCTTCAAGAGTATAACCAATGAATTCGCGGGAAAAAGTCCAGAAGAAATTTCCAATCTCTTTACCGGCTTTATCTCTTCCCCCATCAAGCCCATTGCATGGACCTTCGTCTTTATGCTTATGACCATGCTGATTGTTCGGTCGGGAATTGATAAGGGAATTGAAAAGGTCTCTAAGATCGCCATCCCTATCTTGCTTTTTATTGTTATTTGTCTGGGAATCCGGGGCCTTACCCTGGAGGGAGGACGAGATGGTCTCCGTTTCTTATTCTATCCAGACTTTTCTAAATTCACCATGGCGGGCTTTTTGGCGGCCCTGGGGCATTCTTTCTTTACCCTGTCCCTGGGTATGGCCATTATGACCACCTACGGGTCCTATGTCAGTGATGACAACAACATCGTCAAGTCTGCTTTTTCCATTGCATTTTTTGACACCTTGATTGCCATCTTGGCCGGGATTGCTATTTTTACCTCGGTCTTTACCTTTAACCTGGACCCCACCCAGGGAGCCGGTCTGGCCTTTGTCACCCTGCCCAATGTCTTTCCAAGAATGCCAGGAGGTTACTTATTTGGCGTGGCCTTTTTTGTCCTACTGGCCCTGGCTGCCCTGACCTCTACTATCTCCCTCTTGGAATCCTCTGTGGCCTTTGGGGTGGATTCCTTGAAGCTTTCTCGGAAAAAGGCTTCGGTTCTTGCCGCTATCGGAATCTTCCTCTTGTCCATCTTAAGCAGTTTGTCCAATGGAGAAAATTCTTCCCTGCAAATTGCTGGTCTTACTTTCTTTGACTTTTTGGACAAGTTGACCTCCAACTACATGCTGACATCTGCCGCCTTTATTGAGATTATTTTCTTGGGCTGGTTCTATGACAAGGAAGCCATTTTTGATGAATTAACCAACCACCATACCCTTGAACAAAAAGCCTTTAAGGCCTACTACTTTACCTTGAAGTACATTGTTCCCCTGGCTATGGTTTTGATTATCCTATCTTCTTTAGGGATTTTACAATCTGCATAAGCAATAAAAGAGACCCTGCATCCTAGGATGCGGGGTCTTTTTTGTCATCAAAATCTATTGGGCTCTATGGTTACGGCCAGTCTTGTAGTCCAGGGCCACTCCCGGCTCCTGGTTGGGGACAAAGGCCCGGAAGGATACCGCCTTGCCTCCATCATCCACGCTAGCAGCCTCCATAATGACGCCCCGGGCCAAGACTTCCTGGTCCTTAAAAACCGGCGTCACCCGGTAGCGAACCTGGCTCCCGGTATCCCGGATATAGGCAGCCACAATATTTTCCAAGGGCAGCATTCCATACTTGTTAAAGGACCGAGTCCCAGTCATGAGGTTGAGCCAGTTGTCATTTTCTCCGGTGAGCTGGTGGGCAATGAGGTGGCAGCGGTTGTAGAGGGCCTGGCCATCTACAAAGTCATACTTCTTTTGCTTCCACCCTGTGGGGTAGACCTTGGAAATATCTCCCCTCTTTTCCCGGGGTCTAGAATCTGGACCAATCAGGGCATTGGCCGGTCCTACCCGGTTTAGGGAATCCAGGGGGCTAAAGGTCTGCCAGTCCTTACCAGGTTTTAGGTCCTCCTGGGAAAAAAGAGGTCCCTGGTCATCCAAGATATAGTAGTCACTGTTTTTAGCCGGTTCATACTTACCTTGACCCAAGCCAACCAGGGCCTGGAGCTTTCGAACACTCTTCTGACTCATCCCCAGGCCTGTCAAGCCATTTAAAAGGGATTCGTTCCCTAGGAATAAACTGGCTAGAACCACCAGGGCCACTAGGAGGAGGCTCCCCCACTTCTTTGTCCTTTTCTTCATCTGTCCATCCTTTACTTCCAAGTTTTGCAAAATTCTCAATCTCTTCTATTATAGGAAAGTCTACCTGGGATTACAAGAATTGCCCGGACCTTGGAGGGCTAGATCCGATTCCAGTCCTTACTTTCTAGCTTTTGCAAATTCTCCTTGTTGTCCCTAAAGATTACTCCCTTGAAAGGAATTTCATAACCTATTTTTTTCCCTATGTGGACCAATTCCAGGATGGCCTTATTGTTTTTAACCTTTAGCTCAAAAGAGCTGATTTCATGCCAAGGCATAAGTAAAAAATCCCTTTTTACAGAATTGCTTATTTCCTCCTCATGGATACCCTTGCTGGAAAAATACAAGATAAAGGTCCTGGTGGAATCCACTGTATAATACAAGCCCCCTGGGACTAGCCACTTGAACAAGTCTGTTTTTACATCATTATGCTTAAAGGCCAGGAGATGGTTGTCTAAGTCTCCAAATTCACTTTTAATTTTTTCGTTGATTTCTTGATTACTGTTGAATAAAAGTCCCATGTCTTCCTCCTATTTAAAAATAAACACTTCTGTCAGGTCCTTGCCTAAAACCTTGGAAATCTTATAGGCCGTTTCCAGGGTTGGGCTAATGGTCTTGTTTTCATAGGCCATAATTGACCGTCTCTTAAGCCCCACTGCCTGGGCCAGCCGATGTTGAGACAGGCCAAGCTCCTTACGAAATTCTGCAATTCTGTTGTCAATTTCTACATCCATTGCATCTCCTTTTTTCGATGGTTACATTTATAGTACATTTTTGGTTACATTTATAGTACATTTTTTCTCCGGACCTGTCAACTTTTTTATTTTTTATAAGGATATAAAAAGAGCGAAAGATTT
This sequence comes from Urinicoccus timonensis, assembly GCF_900232945.1. Taxonomy (GTDB): domain Bacteria; phylum Bacillota; class Clostridia; order Tissierellales; family Peptoniphilaceae; genus Urinicoccus; species Urinicoccus timonensis. The sequence continues at coordinate 188,500 of NZ_OCTU01000003.1, read as the reverse complement.
CTCTCCCGCTCAAAACTTTGTCACCAATATTGTATTCTATTCGTGACAATTGATTTTCTTATCCACTTTATTTTCGCATAGAATAATTAACAACTACAATTCCTAAAATCGTAATGATTCCAAATAAACCCCATGCTCCCATGAGAATATCATTATATAGCTCAATATCCTTAATAAAAAAACTAGACAAAAAGGCAATAAGTAAGGGTAGAATCATTATTAAAAGCATTTTTTTGACTTTGGACAGGTATCCTTTCCTTATGAGCTCTTTCTTTTTTTCTTCTTCCATAGTATTAAATCCTGCTATAATATTTCCATTGGTCTTATCTATCATATATAAAGAAAATAAGCATAAAATAATTGGAATCAATAAAACAACTATTTTAACAATAATATCTTGAGGATCTGCTAAATTCATCTGTGCACCACTCTCTTTCAAAGTCAAATTTTATTTCCATACTATCTAATATTAGTCTTTTCCATTTTTGATATCCCCATATCGTTAATTCTTTTATTTATATTAAAATATTTCTTGGACAAAAAGTCAATATTCAAAACTTGTTCCATTGCCCCCTATTCTATTTTCATCTATCCTATCTGGACTTGGCATTTGAATTAAATGACCTAGACACCAGAAAACAATGTATTCATTCCCCTTCATAATATCTATTTTTTCTTACAATTGTAACTGCTACACTTGGTTTCTCTACTATTACTAATTTCATTCATGACTCTGTAAGTTAAAAAAACGAAAGATTTCTCTCCCGCTCAAAGTATTTCTCCCGAATATTATATTATTTTCGGGAGAATTGGATTTTCTTATTCACTTTATTTGTTTACTTTCCAATATCCGTCTTCAGCACTGCCTATATACTCAATTGTTTTTTCATCTGTGAGAACTTTTAAATCTATTTCAATCGTGCTTACAGATACCAATAATATATGAGACAATTCAATTGTTGTTATGTTTGAATTTTCTTTCATAAGTTTCACTATCTTATTTCGTCTATCTTTTGGTTTTAACTTTTGACCGTCATTTTTACCCTCATTTTGTCCCTCACTTTGAGTGACATTTTGAGTGACATTTTGGGTGTCATAATTTAAATTCTTTAAAATTGTAGTAAATGAAGATTCTGTTGACTTAAACTTTCTTCTTTTTACTATATCTTGTTTTAATATCTTTTGTTCTTGATTTTTTAGTTGCCTTAATCTTTCTTCTGTATCGTCTATTTTATCTTTTATTTCTTTTAACTCTTGTCTTATTTGTTCTAATTTTTTCATACTTATATCCTTTCCTAAAATAAAAAAGACGACTAGATTTTTATTTTTCTAATCGTCTTTTTTCTAAATGTTATACATTTCTATATTACATTTTAGTTTTACGTTTTCTATATATCTTTCCATGTAATCCCAATCTGGAATGTTATAACTTTTTGTTTATCTTTTTTATCATATTTTCCCACAAAGATAAAAGATGTAGGCTATTAGTAGATAAATTCTTCTGCCATTTTTATTTATATTATTAGAGCCCCACTCAATTTTAAAGCCCATTTCAGTGATTTTTTCAAGCCTCTTGTAAATTATCAACCCTACATGATATGTGACTCAATTTTAGCATTTATTTTATCTCCTTATTATATTTTCCAATTTTCTACCTTACCCCTGATTCTCATAAAACTTCTATATAGTCCCTCTTCTTCTATTAAATCTCTGTGTTTTCCTCTTTGAACAATTTCCCCATCGTCCAATACAAGTACATAGTAAGTGCAAACGGTGAAAAATTTAATCCTTATCAAACACTTACTGCAAACTCCTTATGTACTTTTGATTTTGATAATATAAAAGATGACTTTCTGTTTTTATTACACGAGAATTCAAATTATCTTTCTGTTTCTATAGGCTTTAAAAAAGAGCTTTTGGAAAACCACCTATCAGCCATTAATATTGATCCGGAATCATTTTATAGGGCTTTACTTCAAACTAATCAAATAATACTTACAAAGTCTTTAGAAAAAGTGGCAATGGAAATATTAAATTGTAAGATGGATGCTCCAGCCGCTGATTTTTTCTTTAAAGCCAAAGCAAATGAATGGGTAAGTATAGTAATAGATACCTACTTAAATAGGAAAAAATATAAAATTGAATCTGATGATAATAAAGCACTTGAAGATGTAGCCAGATTTTTAGATGATCATTTCGCCATGAATGTAAACCAGGAAACTCTTGAAAAAATATCTACAATGAGCGGGACTAAATTAAAAAATCTATTCAAAGAAAAATATGGTCAAAGCATTACAGAATATACTCAAAGAAAAAGAATGAACGTGGCTGAGACTCTTCTCTTAAATACCAAACTTCCTATAAAGGAAATAGCTCAATCTGTTGGATACGCATCCCATAGCAAATTTTCTATTTATTACAAAAGATACAAAGGGAAACTTCCTAGTGAAGTCCGTAGTTTAGCTTGCGAACATCACAATTTAAATTGTGATTGCTGTGATTAAACTAATTTTTTTATACGCCTTTATCTTATATGAATTTGCATGTATAGATATTTGTATAGGAATGGTTCTTGTCTTGTTTTTAAGATATGCTCACATTCATTAGATTGAAGTTTCTTTCGATTATATTTCACCCTAACCCATCTTCATATAATTGTTCATGGCTTATATCTATTTCTGATAATTGGTTTTTTTAAGCTACAGCCCCTTAAAACAAATAGCCAAGAAGTCGAATTGAACATTATAAGTGATGAATTTCTAGTTAAACCAAAACGGTCAGTAAATATGCCAAAATTAGGCTCACGAAAAAGAAGATTATAATTTTTGCAATCTGACTTTTCCCATTAAAACCAAAATTATCATAACCCTTAGCACCAACCGTCTCTGGGTAAACTTTAGTCGGCAATTTTAACTTGGTAAGCATGAGATAATCAAAAAAGATAATATCAAAAAGCTTATATCCTTCAAATAGTATTAAAAATCTAACAAAGGCTTTCTGAAAAGTTAAACTAAATTTTACTGTATCAACAATTGCCCAGCCTAGAACGGCTGCAATGGCTAGCAATCCAAGTATCATGATAAGTCCGCCGATTATATTGACCCAAATCGGTTTATCTGGCAACTTACTCATCATAACTTTGATATCATCAGGTGCGCCGAAATGCTTCGAGCCAAATTTTGGTATAATAAGTATAAAATTCATCATCATAATTGATGCTGTTAAGCAGATGATTGTTAACATACCAAGTGTTTTCATCAATTTAGTTTACCTCCTCTCTTGAAGTATAAACCATTTCGTAAATGGGAGCAATTTTTCTTAGTTGTGTCAACTAAATTCGTATAAATTTTCTTGCTAGTATTAGTGCTATACTTTTTTACAATTTATATAGTTACTTAAAATCTATAATCACAGATGTCTTCTTGTCAATGTCATTATACACATACAGGTCATGTATTAAGAAGCTTTGTAAATTCTCAAATAAATTACTCACAAAACTTTGGATTCCAATCTAAAAGATATTTACAAAATCATTGACAAGATATAAAAACACCCTATATAAAGATTACAATTCTAAAATTGTAAGTAAGCTATCACAAATTATACATTATTTCAATAAAATTTTAGAAACCCTTATTAAGATTTTCTTTGATCCCTTGTAAATCAAGTGTAAAGAACTATAAGAATTTAAATCTCTTTTTCAAATTCATCTTCAAAACTAATAATATCATTAGGAGTTCAAGATAAAGCCTTACATATTCTTTCTAAATTCTTAAATGTAATTGGTTTATCCTTGCCCATTTGTGCCATAACATTTGTTGTAAGTCCTGCCATGGCTATTACATCTGTTTTCTTTAGTCCTTTTTTTGCTAACTGTATCCATAATGGTTTATAGTTAAGTGCCATAATATCCCTCTTTTTCTCTTTATTAGATTTATTTAATTATATCATAGATATTGATTTCATTTAATCTTGCATTGGTTTAGTGTTTTGTTTTAGAGAATTTGTTGTGTTATTCCGTCCTTATTTTTAGTATAAAAAAAGACGATAGAGTTTTTAATTGCTATCGCCTGGTATTATCTAATATTTATTTTTCTTTAAATTGATTTTATTATATAGCTTAATAATTCTATTAATCCAATTATAAAAATTAAACTGGGATTCATTACAAATCCCAGTTTAATAATTAGCGTGTTCTTTAATATAATTTTGATCCTGCTGGAATATTATCATCCAACATTATTAAGTTAAGTTTTTCTTCTCCGTCGTACTCGCAAATGGCTGATAGGAGCATACCACAGGATTCTTCTCCCATCATCTTGCGAGCTGGTAGGTTTGTAATAGCCAAGAGGTTTTTACCTACCAATTCTTCGGCTGTATAGAAGTTTTTAATGCCGGACAGGATAATCCTGTCTTGGCCGCTACCATCGTCCAGGGTGAACTTCAAGAGTTTCTTGGACTTGGGTACTTCTACACATTCTTTTACCTTGACAACCCTAAAGTCTGATTTTGAGAAGGTGTCAAAGTCCACTTCTTCTTGGAAGAGGGGTTCGATTTGAATCTTAGAAAGGTCCAGGTCCTTGACAGGAGCGGCTTCTTCCTTATCTTCCTTGGGACTTGTGGCCTTGACTTCTGTTTCTCCTTCTAGGGGCTTCATGGTTGGGAAGAGGATAATATCTCGGATGCTGGCTTGGTCTGTTAAGAGCATAATCATCCGGTCTACGCCAATTCCCAGGCCGCCTGTGGGAGGAAGTCCTACTTCTAGGGCATTGATGAAGTCGTAGTCCATGGGATGGGCTTCGTCGTCTCCTTCTTCCTTGTCTTCCAATTGCTTTTCAAAACGTCCCTTTTGGTCAATGGGGTCGTTTAATTCTGAGAAGGCATTGGCAAATTCCCAAGTATTGATAAAGGCTTCAAAGCGTTGGGTAATTTCTGGATGGTCGGGATTTCTCTTGGAAAGAGGAGAAATTTCCACTGGATGACCAATGACAAAGGTTGGTTGAACCAGTTTTTCTTCACAGTATTCTTCAAAGAGTTCACTTAAAACGTGGCCCTTGGTCCAGAAGGCTTCGGGTTTTAATCCCTTTTCCTTGGCCAATTCCAAGGCTTCTTGGTCTGTCTTTACTTGGTCAAAGTCAATACCGGCGTATTCTTTTACGGCATCATGCATGGTGATCCGTCTCCAAGGAGGGGTCAAGTCAATGTCCACACCTTGGTAGTTGATCTTGGCTGTTCCCAATACTTCTTGGGCTACATAGGCAAACATGTTTTCTGTAATCCGCATCATTTCTTCATAATCAGTATAGGCTTGGTAGAGTTCAATATTAGTAAACTCTGGATTGTGACGGGTGTCGATACCTTCGTTTCGGAACATCTTACCCATTTCATAGACCTTGTCAAAACCACCGACAATGAGGCGTTTTAAGAAAAGTTCGTTGGCAATCCGCATTTGCATGTCAATATCCAAGGCATTGTGGTGGGTTAAGAAGGGACGGGCATTGGCTCCACCAGCCACGGTTCCCAGGATGGGGGTGTCCACTTCCAAATAGCCCAGGTCATCTAAAAAGCGGCGGATGGCCTTGATAATCTTGGACCGTTTAATGAAAATTTCCTTGTTTTCAGGATTTACAATGAGGTCCACATAGCGTTGACGGTAGCGGAGGTCTGTATCCTTGAGGCCGTGGAACTTTTCAGGTAAAATTTGTAGACTCTTACTTAAGAGGACGGCTTGAGTCACCCGGATGGAAACTTCTCCGGCCTTGGTGGTAAAGACTTCCCCCTTGATACCGACAATATCTCCAATGTCCCAGGTCTTTACATCTTCATAGTCCTCTCCCAGGACGTCTTTTCGGGCGAAAAGTTGGATTTTGCCCTTCATGTCTTGAAGGTCTAAGAACATAATCTTTCCATGTCCCCGTTTACTCATGACCCGTCCTGCCACAGAGACTTTCTTGCCTTCATAGTCTGAGTAATTGTCTTTGATGTCTGTGGAATACTCTTTTACATCGTATTTTTCATGAACAAAGGGGTTCTTTCCTGCGTCTTGAAGTTCTTGTAACTTTTGACGCCGCATGAGTCGCATTTCATTTAAATTTTCCACTTTTCTACCTCCTGGCCTTAGAGTGAAATTTCAACCACTTCGTAGTGAATCACTCCATCTGGTACTTCAACTTCTGCTACATCGCCAATTTTGCAGCCAATTAAGGCTGCCCCTACAGGGCTTTCATTGGAAATTTTTCCTTCCAAGGGGTCGGCTTCGGCTGAACCTACAATATCAAAGATATCTTCTTCGCCGGATTTTTTATCCTTGACCTTGACATGGGTTCCAACGCCAACAGTGTCCTTGTCGATTTCATCTTCTTCAACAACCCGGGCATTTCTAACCATGTTTTCCAACTTGGCAATTCTTTCTTCTACATGGGCTTGTTCATTTTTAGCCTCATCGTATTCTGAGTTTTCTGATAGGTCTCCGTAACCCAAGGCAACACGAATTCTTTCTGCCACTTCTTTACGGCGAACTGTTTTTAAATATTCAATTTCTTTTTCAATCTTATCTAACCCTTCTGGGGTAAAAAATATGTCCTTATCCATTCTTCTCTCCTAACCTAAGCAAGACTCTTCTCTTGCTTTAATAATGTGAATTATTATAGCTAATAAAGGGGAAAATGTCAAGATTGCATCCTGTCTTCCTGGTATTTTACTAGGATTTCTTTTACTTCCTCCCTTGTCTTGGCCTGGACCAGGGCCAGCTTGACCTCCTTGCAAGACTCCAAGCCCTTCATATAGGCCAAAAGGTGCTTGCGCATTTCCAAAATCCCCTGCCTTTGTCCATAATAGGCCAAAGCCTTGTCCAGGTGGTCCATCATGACCTGGATTCTTTCCTCTAGGCTGGGTTGGATGCCCTGGAAGATCCAGGGGTTGCCAATGGCTCCTCGGCCAATATAGACTCCAGCCAGGTCCTTGGAGGCCAGCCGGTCCTGGGCCTCTTGGATGGTAAAAATATCCCCATTTCCATAGACGGGAATCTTTACATTCTTGGCCAGCCTATGGATGAAGTCCCAGTCACTTTTTCCCTCATAGTACATGTCCCGAGTTCGGCCGTGGATAACCAGGTAGTCCGCCCCGGCTTCCTGGGCCCTCAGGGCCAGGTCCATGCCCAATTCGTCGTCATGAAAGCCCTTACGGGTCTTGACCCCCACCGGACGGTTGGCGGCTTCCTTGACCCTTTGGATGATTTCCTGGGCCCGGTCTTGGTCCAGCAAGAGGCCAGATCCAGACCGGGACTTGACAATCTTAGGAGCCGGACAGCCCATGTTGATTTCAAAGGCCACAAAACCCGGCAGGTGGTTTAAATATTCCCTGACGCAGGTCTCCATGATCTGGGGGTCATCTCCAAAAATTTGTAAAATTGTATTTTTTTCCTGAGGAGGGGTCAGCATCTTTAGGGTTTTTTTGTCCTTGTAGTAGAGGGCCCGCATACTGACCATTTCCGTCACCATCCCCTTGGGCTGGAAGCGGTCTACAATGGACCGGTAGCAGGGGTCTGTATAGCCAGCCAGGGGTGCTAAGTATAAGTTCATGGTATCCTTTCTAAAAAACCTCCCGCTTAGCGGGAGGCTCTTGTTAATGGTTCATGTCATAGACAATGCGTAAACCATCCAGGGTTAGATAGCGATCAATAAGGATGTCATACTTACTATGACTTACCAACATGGTGGCAAAGCCTCCTGTTGCAACAATATTTACGTCTTGGGCCTTTTTTTGAGATTCTTCTAGGATGGCTTCAATGATTCCATCTATCATACTTGAAAATCCAAAATAGAGACCTGACTGCATACTGGTCACCGTAGTCCTGGCAATAACCTTGGAGGGTTCTACAATTTCAATCTTTGGCAGCTTGGATGTCCGCATAAAGAGGGCGTCGGCACTGATGCCGATTCCCGGCAGGATTAGACCCCCCAGGTATTGGCGTTTTTCATTGATGACGCAAAAAGTAATGGCGGTTCCAATGTCAATGACAATCAAAGGGCCGCCGTATTTTTCTAGGGCTCCCACTGCATTGACAATCCGGTCTGCCCCTACCTCCTTAGGGTTGTCATAACAGATGTTTAAACCTGTTTTAATCCCGGCCTCCACAACGATAGGATCCTTATGGAAGTACTTTACAATCATATTGGGCAGGGTGTGCATGAGGTTGGGGACAACAGAGGAAATAATGACATCGTCAATCATTTCCGGTGTAATTTCCCGGTTGGCTAAAATTTGTTGGAAAAGTAGGCCATATTCGTCACTACTTTTATTTTTGTCACTGGAGATCCGCCAGTCGTGGATCAGTTCCTCTTCCTTGTAGACACCAAAAACGATATTGGTATTTCCTACATCAATCACTAATAACATTTAGTTTTTAATCCTTTCTCTTACAGCATTGGCCACGGCAGCTGTAATGATGACTGCGATAATTGCTTCTGGCACCCCACTGGTAAAGATAAAGGAAAAAATAACCTTCCGGGCCATATCTAGGGATGCATCTGGCTTAAGGGCTGCTAGGAATCTTTCTGCAAAGAAGATGTAGATTCCTCCCATAACCATGATGGTATGCATAATGGTGGCGACAAAGGCACTGACCATTACAGCAAAGTTCTTTTCATCGTATTTCTTTAGATAGAAGAATAAAACAAGACTCACAATGGATAGGATTCCATTAAAGATGGCTGAATAAACTTTTACTTCTGGTACTAAAGACCGGTAAAGGCCGTAGAGTAAAAAGGCAATAATTGCAACCCATCCCACTTGAACCACTGTTTTGGTGGTGTGAGAGTCTTTATCTTTTAAAAATTTAAATAAATAACCAGCAATAAGTCCAAGAAGTATCCTGGGTACAATGGAAATTAAGGGATTGTAAAAGCAAAAGCTAATGGCTGTTGGTCTAGTAATGGCATTAAACAAACTAGATAGACCAAAGATTAGACCAACTAGGGCTCCTACCAGGGGTCCTTCTAGCACGGCTCCAATAATAACTGGGATGTGCATGGTTGTTGCATTTAAGGGTCCAATAGGGACAAATCCCAGGGGGGTTAGGCCTAAAACAAAGGTGATGGCCCCTAACATGGCTACAATCACAAGGCGCCGAGTCGCGCTTTTTTGATTGGCTGGTGATTTTTTTTCTTGATTCATTTTTACCTCCGATCCAGCTCTATTTCTAGATGCCGGTCATTCTAGGGACTCCCTTCCGGGTAGTCCACCGCAATTATGGACAGCTACACTGTTGTAAATGGCTTGGGAGATGACATCTGTTGCCATGGCTCCCACCAAGGAGACGTCTGCCTCCACTTGACCTGTAGCTAGACAGAAAATGGTATCCCCATCATTTGTAGTATGGGTTGGAAAAATACTTCTTGCATAGCCATTGTGGGCCATGCCAGCGATTTTTTGACATTGGGCCTTGCTAAACTTGCCATTGGTGGCCAAGCAGGCAATGGTGGTGTTGCCGCCGATGAAATTTTGCCCCTCTTGGTTAAAAAGGGCCTGACGGGTGTCAATAAAAGACTTCTTTTCCCGGTCATAGGCTCCGGCAATTTTTTCATTGTTTCTGGCATCGTAGATGTCCCCAAAGGCATTGGTTATGACAAGGGCTCCCACAACCAGGTCTCCTACCTTCATGGAAGCTGTTCCCAAACCGCTTTTCATGGCATAGTCCAGGCCCTTGTATTTTCCCACGCTGGCACCTAGACCGGCACCAACCAGGCCTTGGGCTGTTTCTTCCTTGGCATTGACCACGGCTTGGTAGCCTTCCTTGGCGCCCGGACGAATCTTTGGGTCGCCAGTTGTCAAGTCAAAAATTACAGCCCCAGCCACAATGGGCACTTGGGCTACGACAACATCCAGACCAATCCCCTTTTCTTCCAGGGCCTTCATAATTCCATCTCCCACGGCAAGACCATAGGCTGATCCACCAGATAGGAAGATGGCGTTGACTCCTTGTACCGTATTTTCCGGTTTTAAAAGGTCCGTTTCCCGGGTTCCCGGGGCAGCCCCTCTGACATCAACACCGGCTACTGTTCCTTCCGGGGGAAGGATGACTGTAACCCCTGTTAGGCCTTCTTTGATTTCACTGTGACCTACCTTGATTCCTGGAACATCTGTGATTGATCCTTTAAACATGTCTTTGACTCCTTTTCTATCTTTTGCTATTATAGCATACTTCTTTTTCATTACAAGATTTAAATCTAAATTTTAACAAAATATCCAGCTTATTTTATCTATATCCAGGAGATTCATTCCTAAACAGGGAGAAAAAATTTTTAAGACTTTTCTAATTTTCATAAAATCTCACCAAATCAAGGAATCCATGCTATAATAGAAGTAATATTCTAGATAAACACACCATGAAAGGAAGGTTTCTATGAGTCAAAGATCTCGCTCAAGGTCTAAATCCCACAAAGGATTTGGATTCCTAGGCGTTTTAAAGGTATTAATTTTATTAGTCTGTATCCTCCTGGTTAGTCTAGGTGGGATCCTGGCAACCTATACCATTTCAACCCTTAAAGATTCCCCGGACATCGATCCCAAGAATTATCGAAAAGTCCTCTCCGAAACCAGTGGAGTTTACGATAAGGACGACCAGCTTGTGGAGAGACTTGTCCAAAATGAATACTTAGAATTCGTTCCCCTGTCCCAAATTCCCGAGTCCATGCAAAAGGCTGCTGTGGCCATTGAAGACGAACGTTTTTATAAGCACTCCGGTGTGGACTTCCGCCGGGTTGTTTCAGCTCTTATTCACGATATAAAGACCCGGTCCTTGGACCAAGGGGCTTCAACCATTTCCATGCAGTTGGCAAAAAACCTCTATACCAGCCACGACAAGACCTTTGGTCGGAAGTTAAAGGATATTTACAATGCCTACCGCTTGGAAAACGAGCTTTCTAAGCCTGAAATTTTAGAGGGATACTTAAATTCAGCCTCTTATTCTAAGGGAACTGTAGGGGTCCAAGCTGCCGCCAAGACCTTTTTTAACAAGGATGTTTCTGAATTGAGCCTGGCTGAATCGGCCCTGATTGCTGGTGTTACCCAGTATCCTACCAAGTACACTCCCTTTACTGTGGAAGCCATTAGTCCAGAAGATGACTTGTCCACTATTGAATTGAGCTTGACCCCCCAAAAAGAACCCCACGATGTTACAGAAGACGAAGCAAGATGGGCCAAGTATTTTTATGAAAATGAAAAGATTGACGTCTACGATTACTCACAAATCCTCTCTGGCAAATACACCATGGGCAAGGCCGTTTTTAACCCCAAGTCCAAGGAAAGACAGGAAGTTGTCCTTTACAAGATGAAGCAATTGGGCTACATCTCTCCCCAAGAGTACGACCAAGCCATGGGCCAACCCATTGAAATTGCTCTGGGAACCCGTAAGACCAAGGGACTTTCTTCCTACTATGTAGATGCTGTCAAGGACGAAGTTTTAGAAATCTTAAAGGCCCAAGGCCATAGCAATGAAGAAGCAAATGACCTCCTCTACAACGGAGGACTCCACATTGCCACATCCCTGGACCTAGACATGCAAAATAAACTCCAAAACGTGGTTAGTAAGGACCGTTACTTTGCTGGTAACCACACCGACAAGCATGGTCTCCCCCAACCCCAAGTTGGGTCGGTTATCTTGGACCAATCCACCGGTCAAGTCCGGGCCCTTATTGGTGGCCGGGGCATTGCCGGAAACAATATCCTAAACCGGGCCAAAAACCCCCGGCAACCGGGATCTTCCATCAAGCCTATTTCTGTCTATATGACAGCTTTAAACAACGGAATTACCGCAGGGGACGCCTATAACGACTCTCCCATTTCTAAGAGTCGGAGGACCCCCTATGCTCCTAAAAACTCCACCGGTTACCAAGGTTGGACCACCGTTCGAAAGCTTGTTGTGAACTCTTCCAACGTAGGTTCCTACCTGGTAGGACGCAGCATCGGTCAAAATGACGATGACTCCTGGCAAAAGATTGTAGATAATTTACAAAATATTGGAATTACTAGCCTGGTCCTTTCAGACAAGGATCCAAAATACAACGACTTTAACCCCTCTGCCCTCTGTCTGGGTGGAATGAAATATGGGATTAGCCCCCTTGAAATGGCCGGCGGTTTTTCTGCCATTGCCAACCAGGGTCAATATATCAAACCTACCTTTGTAGATTCCATCACTAGCAGTATTGGTGAAAAACTCTACGAAGCCGACCGGACTCCCAAGGAGGTCATGAGTAAGCAAAATGCCTATATCTTGACCAATATCTTGGAAGATGTCGTCCGTCGAGGTACAGGTACCTATGCCAACCTGCCTGGTTTCCATGAAGCTGGAAAAACGGGTACCACCAACCGAAAACGGGACTCCTGGTTTGTGGGCTACACCCCCTACTATACCTGCAGTGTTTGGATTGGAAACGACGACAACACCCCTCTTCGGGACTATTCTAGAATGGCTGCCCGACTATGGAGGGCCATTATGACTGATGTCCACCAAGGTCTGGAGGACAAGGAATTTGAAAAACCCGATGGCCTCTACCGCAAGTATATTTCCGGTGCCGGCTATACAGAAATTTTTGTGGAAGGAACATCTCCCAAAAATACCAACAAACTCTATCGTCCAAAACCAAAAGATGAGGATGAAGACAAGGATAAAAAAGAAGACCGGAAAAAACGATCTGATAACAATAACAACAACGACAAGAACTCCAGAAAATCCTCGAAAAAGTCCAGGTCTCAAAGAGACAATAACAACAATTAAAAGACAAAAGGCAAGACGCAAGTCTTGCCTTTTTTATGAGAAAAGCCCGGAAGGTCCGGGCTTTCTTTTATGAATTTATTTTTATTTATTTGAAGCTGTTGGCTGCCAAGACGACTTGCACATAGGCCCAGTAGCCTTCCTTGACATCCTTAAAGGTCTTCAGGTCCTTGGCCTCTTTTAGGAGGTCTTTTTGGTCCTTAATCCGACCATCATAGTGGTTGAGGATGGTTACAGCTTCTGCCCTTTGGATTTGACCATTGGGTTTAAAGCTGCCATCGGGATAGCCTACAATGTGGCCATTGCCATAGGCTTGGTTGATGGCTTCTTCAAATTCATGACCCTTGATGTCGGCAAAGGGGGCCTTTTTGTCTGACTTCTTGTCAATTCCTGCCAGAGCCCGGGCAAATTCTCCCCGGGTAATGGGGTCGTTGGGACGGAAATTGCCATCCTTGTCTGCCAGCATCAGGTCTTTTTTCACCATGGCATGGATGGCTGCATTGTACCAGGCGCTGGGGGTGTCCTTAAAGTTGGCCTTGGATTGGTCTGTCAGGTCCAAACCGGCCAGGTGGGCAATCATGGATGCCGCTTCAGCCCGGCTAATTTTTCCTTCCGGACGGAAACTTTGGTCCTCATAGCCATAGATGTATTTTTCATACTTGGCCTTTTCCGCCTTTTGGTCAGATTTTTCCAGACTGGCAAAGACCAGGTCCCCATTTTCAAAATAGGTCTTGTCGGCCAATTTTACCATGACAATGGGCTTGATAAACTTGCAGGCTTCTGGAAGCTTGTGGATGGTAATTTCATAGCCTTGGTCCACAGCCTTGACACTATAGTCCCCAAGAGGAAGCTCTTGCTTCTTGTACTTGGGTGTAGAGGAAGATAGGGCGTCTATCTTTTGATCCTTGTAGTCTTGGTCCTTGACATAGTTGAGCTTCAAGAAGACCTTGTCGCTTTCTCCCATCTTCTTGGCCTCTTTCAAGTTGGTTTTGATCCAGATCTTATTGTCCTTTAAGGCGGTATACTTCTTTTTATTATGGGGGTTTTCTTGGTCCCTGTCTCCTAAAACTTCAAAGTCCACCAGGGCCTTGTGGGTAAAGTCCCTGAAAAGACCGGATTTTTTCCCGTCGACATTCTTAAAGGGAATTTTTTCCATTTCTTCCAACTTGGCCTGGTCTATCTTATCATCAGCCAAGAGGTCCTTGGCCCTTTGGATTGCTGCTTTGACTTGGCCCTTGACCTGGTCATTTTCATAGTGGATGGCCGGGTTGTCCAAAACGGCAGGGTCCAGGGTATCCATGTATTTTTTCAAGGCCTCCTTGGCCTCCTTGACCCGGTGGTCAAAGGACTCCTTGTCTTCCTTGACCTCTGTCATCTTTGCTAACTCCGTCTTGGAACTTGCATAGGCCTGGCTCGGAACAAGACCTGCCACCAGGGTCAACCCTAAAAGACAAGAAACAAAACCGATGGATAATTTCCGCATCCCATACTTGGGCATTTGAGCATCTTTTTTCACTTCTACTCTCCTCCTTGGATTAAATATACTTGGACCCGGTCCAAATCTGGGTCCCAGCTTAAATCATTTATATTATAACATTTTGACATAGGCTCTCAATATCTTGAATTACTCTATATTTTTTGAAAAATTTCTCCAATCATAACCACCCGTCAAACGGGTGGTTTGATCACGGGCTATAAGCCCGAGTAATACCAACCAGCGTCTCAAGGCGCTGGTTTTCACTTTGTTCAAACCTTATTGTTTTTGCCTCTTTAGCTAGCCCTGAAAGGGCTTTACTTCATCTTCTTTTGAATGGATCTTCGTATTCTTTTACACTTAATTTATCCATTGCTATGTCGTGTTGCTCTTGCTCTCTTATATACTTTGCTATTGTTTGTTCATTCAATCCTACCGTACTTACATAATATCCCTCTGCCNATCTTCTTTTGAATGGATCTTCGTATTCTTTTACACTTAATTTATCCATTGCTATGTCGTGTTGCTCTTGATCTCTTATATACTTTGCTATTGTTTGTTCATTCAATCCTACCGTACTTACATAATATCCCTCTGCCCAAAAATGTCTGTTTCCAAATTTGTATTTTAGGTTTGCATGCTTGTCAAACATCATTAGTGCACTTTTTCCTTTCAAGTATCCCATGAAACTTGACACTGATATTTTTGGGGGAATACTAACTAACATATGCACATGATCTGGCATTAAATGTCCTTCTATTATTTCTACTCCTTTGTATTTGCATAATGTCCTAAATATTTCTCCCAAACTGTCTCGGTATTGATTAAATACTATTTTTCGTCTATACTTTGGTGTAAAGACAATATGATATTTACACATCCACTTTGTGTGTGATAATGAATTTGCCTTTTGAGCCATTTAAGTCACCTCTTCATTATTTTAGGTCTGAACAACTCTATTATAATGCTGAGGTGATTTTTTGGTATAACCTTTTGTTTCCTACCCGCATAGCGGGTAGTTTTTTGTTTCGCACGCGTTGCGTGCTCAACTGACTAAAGTCATCAATAAAAAAAGAGGCCTCTCAAGAGGCCCCTTTCAAGCAATCTTATTTGCGAACCATTGGTTTGCCGCAGCAAGTGAAGTCACAGCATTGTTCTTGGTTGTCTTGACATGGTTCGTCATGGTCGCAATCACATTCGCTGATTACTTGGATTTCAAAACTACAGTCTTGGCATTTGTAAATTTCGCCTTTTTTCATACTTCCACAAGATAACATTGTACATCCTCCTTAGATAAATTAGTTAACATTCATATGAGTTATTGCTCATCTTTCATCTACTATTATACCCACCCCCCCTATGTGGTGTCAAGGGTTTTTTGAAAATTTTTTTATTTATTTTTCTTTTTAAAATGTCTATTTTTCAATCTTTCTCTCTTGTCTTGAAAAAGCAAACAAAAATTTTGAAAATAAAAAATAAAGATGACCTGGGCCACCTTTATCCTTTTCTTATCTTATCCAATTTATTGCTGGCCCTCATAGAGGTCCTTAAGGTCTCCCTTTATCCTATAGGACAGTTTGTGGATGTCTTGGACTTGTCTACAATTGGTCAGCATCATAAGAATCTTCATCTTATGGATCAATTGGTCCAAAAATTCATGGGCGTAGTCATAGCCCCCATGGATCAAGTAGTTCAAAAGCTCTCCAGACATGGCACAGATATCTGCCCCCATGGCCATGGCCTTGAGGCAGTCTTCAGCTCCTCGAATTCCCCCTGATCCCACCAGGGTCAGGTCATCCTTTTTCATGTCTCTAGCCCAAAGTAAGCAAAGGGCCGTAGGGTTGCCCCAGTTAAAGAGTTCTGAAAAGTCCTCTTCAGGGTACCTTAAATTCTCCACTTCGAAAAAGTTCGTGCCTCCAAAACCTGCCAGGTCTATGGTCCGGACCCCCAAGTCATAGAGGTCTTGGATGACCCTAGAGTTCATTCCAAAGCCCACTTCCTTGACAATAACGGGAATATCCAAGCCTTGGACGATTTCCTTGATGTTTTTTCGTATGGATTTAAAGTCCCGGTCCCCTTCTTCCATAATCAACTCTTGACCAGGATTTAGGTGGATTTGTAGGGCATCTGCCTGGATCATGTCTGCAGCTCTTTTAGCTTCTTCCAAGCCCAAAAGACCGTTGATGTTAGCAAAAATCAAGCCTTGGGGCCCAATAATTTCCCGAACCACAGCAAAGCTTTCAATGGCATCGTCATCTTCAAGAGCAATGGTTTGAGAGCCAACAGCCATGGGAATATTAAAATCCTTGGCCAGTTGAGCCAGGTTCTTGTTGATGGTTTCAGCAAAGTCTGTGCCCCCAGTAATGGCATTGATCATCAAGGGAAAATCTATTTCTTTCCCCATAAAGTTCATCTTTGTATCAATGTCATCATAGGCAAAGTCAGGCATGGAATCGTGTTCTATAAAAACATCTTTAAATAAAGGATTCCCCTGGTATGTTGCCCTTAGATAATTTTCTATATGTTCTTGTTTCCGATACTTACGCATTTAGTTTCCCTTTCTTTTTACTTAAACTTATCATAGCACAAGAAAAACTTTCCAACAAGAAGGCTTGACCTTTTCTGATAAATCAAGTTTATTTTAACCTATCTTATTTTATAGGATAAGCCGTTAGATGAAAAGGCCCTATAAAAAATTAATCCTTTCTCCTAGCAAACTTCTTTTGGGCATAAAAATAGCCCACCTGAGGTGGGCTATCTTGCTTTTTTATTCAGCAGATTTTTCCTTAATTTCTCTGATTTTTTTCATAGATTCAATAATGGAATCTGCTAGGGCATTCATGTCATTTTCGTTTGCTTCGTTTAAGGAAGTGTTTAGGGTTACACGTTCATTTAAAACGTCAAACATTCTAAGGTTTTCATCCATATAGTCTTCCATCTTGTCACCTACTGTACATGCCCAAGATCCATTTTCGATAAGGGCAACAGTTCTATTTTGAACATTTAGGGCTTCAAGGTCAACTAGGAAGTTCTTCATCTTTGGATAGATTCCCAAGTTGTAGGTTACAGAAGCCAAGACTAGGTGAGAAAGTCTAAAGGTTTCAGAAATTAATTGAGAAACATCTGTATTGGATACATCATAGACAACAACATTGGTCATACCACGTTCGCAAAGAGCGGAAGCAAGAGCTTGGGCTGCATATTCAGTGTTTCCATACATGGAGGCATAGGCAATCATAACCCCTTCTTCTTCAGGTTCGTAGGTTGCCCAGTGGATATACTTGTCGATGAACCAAGCAATATCCGTTCTCCAAACAGGTCCGTGAAGTGGACAAATCATCTTAATGTCCACAGTAGATGCTTTTTTAAGAACATCTTCAACAAAGGGACCATACTTACCAACAATGTTGGTGTAGTATCTACGAGCATCATCCAACCAGTCTCTTTCAAAGTTGACTTCGTCGTTAAAGAGTTTTCCATCTAGGGCTCCGAAACTACCAAAGGCATCTGCAGAGAAGAGAGTTCCTGTAGTGGTGTCATAGCTTAAGATAACTTCTGGCCAGTGAACCATGGGTGCTTCTAGGAACAAGAATTCGTGTTTACCAAAGGAGATGGTGTCCCCTTCTTTTACGATAATGCTTTGTTCATCCTTTACATGGTAGCCAATTTGGCGCATGATTTGGAAGCCTTGTTCACTGGAAACAATTTTTACATTGGGGTAACGTAAAACAATTTCGTCAATGGCTCCTGCATGGTCTGGTTCCATATGGTGGATAACCATGTAGTCTAATTCACGACCATCTAGAACTTCTTCAACATTGCGAAGGTATTCTTTGGCAATAGACCAGTCTACAGAGTCGAATAAAACAGTTTTTTCATCTAGCAAAAGGTAGGAGTTGTAGCTAACCCCTCTTGGAATTGGAAAGATATTTTCAAAAAGCGCTAGACGGTGGTCATTTCCACCAACATAATATAGGTCATCTTGTACCTTGCGTACGCAATACATACTCTTCCTCCTTTTTACTTACGATCAGCTGGGAATTCTTCTTCAATGAAGTTTTGTTTTTCTTCTTGACAGTTTGGACAAGTCCATTCTTCAGGTAATTTTTCAAAACTTGTTCCTGGATCGATTTCAGCTTCTGAGTCCCCTTCTTCAGGTTTGTATTCGTAACCACAGCCTGGGCATACCATGACTTTATGGTTTGGGGCTAATTTTCTTGGTTTAGACCGACGGACCTTTTTCATTGGAGGTGCTGGCTTTTTTTCTTCAGTACCTAGAGCTTCTGCAAGTAAAGGCATGATTTCAAACATGTCTCCAACAATTCCGTAGTCACAGTTTTTAAAGATTGGAGCATTAGCGTTTTTGTTGATGGCAACAATAGTGGAAGCATTTTTAATTCCCTTTAAGTGTTGGCTTGCTCCACTGATTCCACAAGCAATATATAAGTTCCCGTTGAACTTTTGACCACTCATTCCAACATAGCGGTCTAGGGGCATTAATTTCAAGGTTTCTGCAACAGGTCTAGATCCACCTAGGGCAGCTCCTGCAGCCTTGGCTAATTCTTCTCCATAGTGAAGATTTTCTTTTCCACCAATTCCCTTACCTACAGAAACAACTCTTTCTGCATCGTAAACTGGAGTGTCTATTGGAATACCTACAGTAAAGTCATAACCGTCTTTTTTCAGGTTAGCAACTAGGGTATCTACAGCTTCTTGAGGGGTGTCTGCCTTGATGATTTCTCTTTTACGTTCTCCGGTAATAGGACCATCTTTTTTGGCAGCAGCCTTGGCTCCACCTGCATGAGAGGATTTTCCTAGGCGACCAACAATGTTGGATGCAATAACAACGTCCATGATTTCGTTGGTTCCTTCATAGATTGTTGTAATCTTAGCATCTCTGTAGAAGCGTTCAACTTCCATACCCTTCAAGTATCCATTACCACCATGGATTTGTAGAGCATCGTTGACAATTTCAAGAGCCTTGTCGGAGGCATATTTCTTGGCCATTGCAGCTTCCATGCTGAAGTTTTCATGGTTTTGTTTCATTTCAGCAGCACTGTAAATTAAGAAGCGAGCAGCCCGTAATTTTGTAGCCATTTCAGCAAGTTTAAAGGAGTTGATTTGTTGGGCAGCAATTGGCTTACCAAATTGAACTCTTTCTTTAGCATATTTTAAGGCAGCTTCATAAGCACCTTGGGCAATACCCAATGCTTGAGAGGCAATCCCAATCCGACCACCATCAAGAGTTTGCATAGCGATCCGGAATCCTTGACCTTCTTTACCAAGTAAGTTTTCCTTTGGAACCTTCACATTGTTAAAGATCAATTCTGCTGTAGAGGATGAACGGATACCAAGCTTGTCATAGTGGTCTCCAAAGGTAAATCCTTCCCATCCCTTTTCAACGATAAAGGCAGAAATACCATGAGTACCAATTCCTGGGTGAGTTACAGCAAAGACAACATAGGTGTCTGCATAGGGAGCATTGGTGATAAAGATTTTTCCACCATTTAAGATGTAATGGTCGCCTTCTAAGACAGCTGTGGTTTGAGTTCCACCAGCGTCACTACCAGCTTCAGGTTCTGTTAAACCGAAAGCACCGATTTTTTCCCCTTTGGCTAGAGGTACTAGATATTTTTTCTTTTGTTCTTCAGTACCAAAGGCTTCAATTGGATAGGAACCTAAGGAAACGTGAGCAGATAAGATAACCCCTACACCACCGTCAACTCTAGATAATTCTTCTACGGCAATGGCGTAAGAAATAACATCTTCTCCTAGTCCACCATATTCCTTGGGATATGGAATCCCCATAATGTTGAGTTCGGATCCCATTTTCTTTACAATTTCTTCTGGGAATTCGTTATTTTGGTCGAGTTGAAAAGCAATGGGTTTTACTTCAGCTTCTGCGAATTCACGCACTTTTTTTCTAAACTCTTCATGCTTTTCAGTAGTTTTAAATAACATGTTTGCCTCCTTTTCTTGAATCATACCCTAACAAATATATACTATACTATGAGACTATACTATCATAATAGTATTTTTAAGTCAAAGGTTTTCTTGCAGAATAGTCCTTGGAATTTATGATAAATTTCAGTCCCACTTCCAGGAGCTTTTCCCCTGCAAAACCTCTCCTTGTTGTTTGTTGATTCAAATCTTTCTACTTACAAAATATTACGGGAGCTTTATAATTGACCCGTTGTAATTTATGTACCCTTATTCCTTAAAAACAAACAAAAAAGTCACAGCTTTCTGTGACTTTTCTCCTAATTTTTTATTTTCTTTTTATAGATCCGGTAGACGATGTTCTTCCTTGCTCCAAATTTTTCTATGTCATTGATCATAGGTTGGTTGTAGTCCCAAATTGTGGACCCTTCTAATTTTTCATAGCCCAATTTTACCGCATTTTTAAAGACCTTATAGTAGATGGCGGCAGAAACCCCCTTGTGGTGGTAGTCTGGAACCACAAAGAGCACGAACATCCGGACCCTTTTTATCTTCTTGCGCTTAAAGAAAAATTCCAAGAGTTGGATAGGGCCCAACTTACCCTTAAAGCGAATTAAAAGCTCATTGTAGTCCGGTAGGGATAGGGCAAAACCAATAGGCCGGCCTTCCTCAGTCCGGGCAATGGCAATGAGGTCTTCCACGGCAAAAAACTTCAACTGGTTGAAAATATTGTCAATCTCTTCCCTAGTAATGGGCTTAAAATCTTCCCATTCCTTAGGGAGGCTTTCTTGTAAAATTTGGTGAATATCTTCTTTTTCCTTTTTGAGATGACCCTTAATATCCACAGTGTCCACATGGAAATTATAGCGCTTTTCCACCAAGGGAATAGTCCTTTCTAAACGGTCCACCTTGGCTTGGAGGTCACTTTTCTCAGCCGTATAGGCAAAGACATCATGGTGTTTTTCCATACCGTAGCTTTCCATTTGTCCGGCATAATAGGGAAGGTTATAGGTATTCATAATAGAGGGGACTTCTTGAAAATTATCAATAATAAAGCCCCGGTGGTCATCCCCACCAGGCAGGGTATTGGGGCCCCGTATGATTTCAATATCGTGGTCAGCAAAAAAATCCACACAAGCATCTAAGAGAGCATTGGCTACATCTTGCCGGTCCACAGCCTCATATTCGCTAAAATAACCCACTTGAACGCCCTGGTACTTGTTCAGGTCTTGGTCAATATAGGCCAAAACCCGTCCCAGGACCCTTTGGTCCTCATAGGCCAAAAAGAGCTTATGGGGAGTTAGGTTTAAATCATTATTTTGCCCCTGTAGGTATTTCAAATAGTCCGACCGAATGGGCTGGACCCAGTAGGGGTTGTCCTGGTAGAGGTCCTTGGCCAGGTCTGCAAAGGCCTGGTAGTCTTTTTGACTTCTTACTTCTTTTATTCTTATCATTCTATTCCTCCGAGTCAATGGCTTTTTGGCTGATTTCCTGGTAGTAGTTCATGGCTCCGGGGTGGACAGGCAAATTGGAGATATTTTCCAGGGCCTGGTCTACCTTCACCTCTTTTAAGGAGGGAATGGTCTTTTGAAGGTCTTGGATATTTTCCCAAAAAACCCGGCACATTTGATAAACCACTTGGTCATCTAGGTCTTTATCTGTATACATTAACATCTTTATAGCTGTTGTATGGACATCTTGGTCTTGCTTGGGATAGGTCCCCTTTGGAATGGTATAGTCTGCATACCAGGGATAGTCCTTCTGGATCCGGGCCAGGTAGTCTGGGTCCAAGGACAGGATCTTAACAGGGCTAGTGGTCATAAGCTCTGTTACCGCCGCCGTAGGAGTCCCGGCCATAATCCAGGTCCCGTCCAAGGACCCGTTGCGGATTTCTTCCCCAGCTTCTGAAAAACCCAGGTATTGGGCCTTCAGGTCTCGGTCCGGGTCAAGACCCAAAAGTCCCAGGTGGTTGCGACATTCAGTCTCCGTTGTAGACCCATGGGACCCCGGGGCAAAAGAATGGCCCTTTAAGTCTTCCAAACTTTCAATCCCCCGGTCTGCCCGGACGACAATTTGGTTGGGATTATAGTAGAGACCTGCAATGACCCGGAGGTCCTTGTTGGCATGGCCTTGAAAAAGCCCCTGACCCATATAGGCATCATAGACAATATTGCTGACACCAAAAGTCAGTTGGACTTCCTTCCTCTCCATTAAATGGAGGTTGTCCAGTCCCCCATTGGAGGCTTGGTTGCAGGCCTTGATTCCTGGAATCTTGTCATTGTAGAGGTTGGCCAGGGCTGCTCCCAAGGGGTAGAGGTTACCCGATGTAGCTGCTGTAGGGATGTTGATGACCTCTTCTTTCTGGCCACAGGATGTAGTTAAAAGGGCCAAAAGAAGCAGACAAAGAATCTTAAGCTTTTTCAACTTTCCACCTCCTCATTTGCTTGACATAGATCAAGGCTCCCAGGCCCAGGCCCAAGAGGTCCGATCCTTGGCCAGGCACCATAAGGCCTAGGCCGGCTATAAATAGGCAGCCCCGCTCCAGCTTGGACAAGTTGGTCTTGAAAAAACCACTCAGGGATACAGATAGGGCAAAGGTCCCCAAGACCCCTGAGGCAGCTGGAAGAAAGACTTCTCCCCAAGACCCCAGACCCAGTAAAATAGGATTTAATAAAAATAAAAAAGGTAGAATAAATCCAACGAGTCCTATTTTAATGGCCAAAAGTCCTGTCTTCCAAGGGTTAGACCCTGCCAAAGAGCTGGCCATATAGCAAGAGATGGCCACTGGTGGAGTGATGTTGGACAAGACAGCATAGTAGAGACAAAACATGTGAGCCGCCAGGGCTGGAGCTCCTAGTTCCAAAAGAACAGGCACTGCCACAGAAGCCACAATAATATAGGCCGCCACTCCTGGAACCCCCATGCCTAAAATCACACTGAGGACCATGACAAAAATCCCCCCTAGGATTAGGGAATTTCTTGCCAGCTTGGATAGGACCAGGTGGCCAAAGTTGACCCCAAAGCCTGACAGGGTTACAGACCCGATTAAGAGGCCGATTAAGATACAGGACAGGCTGATTTTCAAGGCCATCCTGCCCCCCTCTTCCAGGCCGTCAAATAACTCCTTCCCCCGGAAGTTTCTTCTAGGGTGGACTTGCATAGTAACCACCAGGACCAAGATGGCCCAAAGAACACTATAAATAGGGGTATAGCCCTTGACCATTAGGACAATAAGACAGAGGATGGACAAGAGGGGTAAAAGGTCCCAGGGGTCAAAGTCTTTCCTGGCAATGTCCCCTCGGATCCCGGTCTTTTTGGCCTCATAGTGGACCTGGATAAAGAGACTGGCATAGTAAAGGGCCGCTGGTAGAGCGCCAGCCACCATGACCTGGCTATAGGGAATACTTAAGTACTCTGCCATGACAAAGCCCACAGCCCCCATAATGGGAGGACAAAATTGCCCTCCCGTCGAAGCTGCAGACTCTACAGCCGCTGCATATTCACTTGAATAGCCACTTTTTTTCATCAAGGGAATGGTCAAGGTTCCCGTGGTGGCCACATTGGCCACAGCAGACCCGTTCATCATCCCCAAGAGCCCCGAGGCCAAGATGGCCATCTTGGCACAGGCCCCCTGGCTCCGATCTAAAAACTTATGGGATAATTGATAGATCATTTGGATAAAGCCCGACTCTTTTAAAAGGGCCCCATAGATGACAAACAAGAAAATATAACTCATGGAAACCCCGGCCCCCAAGCCAAAGATTCCCTGGCTCCCCCAAACCATATGGTCGCAAAGCCGGTAGAGGGAAAAGCCCCCATGACCTAGGATTCCTGGAACCCACTGGCCCCACCAGAGGTAGGACAGGAAGAAAAGGCAAATATAGGCCAATTCCCGGCTGACCTTAAAGGCCATAAGTAAAAGTAAAAGAATAATGGCCAGGCCCAGGTAGAGGTGGACAGGGTCCAACCGCCCCCCAGTTAGGGAAAGTTGGGGGTAGAGATAGATAAAGGCCCCCAGGGCCGAGACGCTCAGGCCAGCAAAGAGATAGGACAACTTTTTATGGTCTATAAAAAACAGGCCACTTAAAGACAGGACAAAAAGAAGGTGGATCCCTCTTAGGGTCATGGCGTCCATCTTGGATAGGGTGGACATATAAAGTTGTAAAAAAATCCATGCAATCAATAGACGCCGTTTCATTCTTTTCCTCTTTCGACTTATCTTACAATCAATTCATCCCGGGCAGGCCCAATAGAGATGTATTTGATTGGGGTAGCCAATTCTTCTTCAATGGCTTCAATATAATCCTTGGCTTCTTGGGGTAGGTCTTGGTAGGTCTTAATTCCTGTAAGGTCTTGTTTCCAACCCTTAAAGGTCTTATAGACTGGTTCAAAGCCATCCAACATAGGAGTAAAGGGAAATTCCTTTGTAGTTATATCTCCCTTTTTATAGGCCACAATCACGGGGATTTCATCATAGCTACTGAGAACGTCCAACTTGGTTAAAGCCAATTCCGTCGCCCCTTGGAGGTTAACTCCATAGCGACTGGATACACAGTCAAAGTAGCTGATCCGACGGGGTCTACCTGTGGCAGCCCCATATTCATGGCCCATCTCCCTCAGCCGGTCTCCTTGGTCTCCAGTTAATTCCCCTACAAAGGGGCCTTCACCTACGCAGGTCCCATAGGCCTTGACAATCCCCACCACAGAATCAATCTTGAGTTTGGGATAACCACAGCCCAAGGGAGCATAGCAGGCCAAGGGGCTGCTGGAAGATGTATAGGGGTAGATTCCATAGTCCACATCCCGCATGGCCCCCAGTTGGGCTTCCAACAAGATGGACTTGTCCTTGACAGCTTGGTCCAAGATATCATAGACATCTACAATATAGGGCAAAAGCTCTTCTCTTAATTCCACCAGCCGGTCCCAGATACCTGTGAAGTCGTATTGGTAGTTAAAGACTTCCTTCTTATATTCCACCAGCTGGTCAAAGTGGTCTTTACACAGGTCCATGTCATAGAGTTCCCCCAATTGGATGGTTTTTTTCATGTACTTGTCTCCATAGGCCGGGGCAATCCCCCTCTTGGTGGACCCATACTTCTTGTCCTTGAGACGTTTTTCCTCTTCTTGGTCCTGTTGGACATGGTAGGGCAAAAGCAGGCTGGCCCTGTGGGAGACCTTTAAATTATCCGGTCCCACATGGATGCCCCCCTCCTTCAACTGGTCGATTTCCCTTTTCAGACTTTCCAGGTTCACCACCATGCCGGGGCCTAGGATGTTTACCGTCTTTTCGTGGAAGATCCCCGAGGGAATCAAGTGGAGGGCAAACTCTCCAAATTCATTTTTAACCGTATGGCCGGCATTGTCCCCACCTTGGTAGCGGACAACATAGTCATATTGGCCGGCAAAGTAGTCTACCATCCGGCCCTTTCCTTCATCGCCAAAGTTTACACCAACAACAGATGTTATTTTCATTTCACCACTCCTTTTAATACGGAAAATAGTTTAACACAATTCCTAAGGCTTGCCAAACATTATTTAATCAGGTTTAGCAAGTCTCCAAGTTGGCCCAAAAGGAGCTGGGGAAGCTTGGAAAGGTTTTGGCCCAAGATGATTCCTTGGGAGGTGCCCGGTTCTTGCCAGATATACTTAAATTGCTTTAATTCTTCCTCTGTCAATTGGCCGATTTGCACGCCCAAAACCACAATTTTTTCTTTTCTCAACTTGGCCAAGACTTCCTTGACCTTTTCCTTGTCGTTGCTGGCTCCATCGGTAATGACAAAGATAATCTTTAAAAGCTTGTTTTTAGCCAAGAGGTCTTTTTGTTCCTTGTTTAGATTTTCATAGACATCCCTGAGAGGCTTTTCATCATGGGTGTGGCCCGAAAGTCCGTTGAGGTAAGCAATGAGGTCCAGCCACTGCTTTTCTTCTTTTTGGAAGGACTGGGGCCGACTCAAGGGGCGGATTTCTTCAAAGTCCGACCCAAAATAGTAAACCTGGGTCTTTATGTCCGTCCTCTTACCTAAAAGCTTTCGATAGCGTACCAGGTAGGCATTTAGGTCTTGGAGGGAAAACAGCATGGCCGACATGGCCCTTTTGGCATAGTGGCGTTTGATATCGTCCATGGACCCAGAGTTGTCAATCATCAAGGTGACTTCAATCCCGTCTACCCCAATCATGCTCTTGACCCGGGTTTGGTATTGACCGTAAATTTCCAGGTCATTCAAAGACCCCTTCCTCATGGACTCTTGGTAGTCCGGATAGCCCCGGACAAATTCATCAATAATCAGGCTCCCCTTTTTCAAGGGCCGCTTAAAGACCTTTTTAAATTGCAGACTATTTCTCAGCATTTGCTTCCAAAAGGTCTGCATTTGGTTTCGCAAGGGGTTGATTTCCTTTTTAATTTGCTCGTACTCAGCCCGAGTTCGACCCTCTATGGACCAGTGCTTGTCCATTTCCTGGATTTCATGCTCGATCCGGTTGTCCTTTCTCTCCTGGGCCGTTTGGTCGTCATTGTCAGGAGAGTCCAATTCTTCATTGGCCAGCTGGTCCTGGTCTTGGAGGTCAATGGCATCGATGGTTTCTTCCTCTTCGTCCATGTCCTCCATGACCTTCATGAGCCTTTGCTCTTCCTTGACATCCTGGAACTTCTTTTCCGCCTCCTTGTAACGAGCTTCCAATTCTTCAATCCAAAGCTCCAGGTAGACGGGATAAAAATAACCGTCAAAGAGGTCGTCTCGGACTCCTTGGGGGTAGAGGCAGACATCCTTTAGAAAGTCAATGGTGTCCTTGCCCAGGATCTTCCGGTGGATCAACTCATAGTTGCCAAAGTCCTTGGGAGGATGGCCCGTTAAGGCCTCAATTTCCATATTGTAGAGGTATTGAATATGGGGGGACCGCTTGTCCAGCTTGTCCGTAACCCCCTCATGGACCAAGACCTGGTAGATGGCCTCAGCCGATTCCGCCTCCCGGTAAATGGGAAGCCTTTGGGCCAGGTGGACCCCCTGGGCAATCCGGTCCAGGTGGTGGTAAAAGCGTCGGACCTCCGTCAAGACATAGTCAAAAACGTTGGCGTTATTGAGGTCCTTGCCGGGAAAGAGGTCCCGGGCCATCCAAGAATTAAAGTCCCGGGCCTTTTCCATAATCCGGTCCTTGCGGTGGGCCAGGTACTTGTAGTCCTCTTTTAAAAAGAGATAGGAGGTCAATTCATGGTAGATCTTCCACTCCATTTCCTTGGTGGTCAAGCCCCCTTCGTCAAACCATTGGACTGGGACAAAGAGTTGTTTTTCCTGAATGTCAATCCGGAACTTGGGGTTTTCCGTAGACCCTAGCACAAGAAAATGAGGGTCCCTAGAATAGAGGACCATCCCCCTTTTTTCCGCTGCTATAAATTCATAAAGTGTTTCTAAGCCCATCCAATCGACTCCTTGTATCTATCCATATAGTCCTGGAAGCTTTCCGGTTTAGAAGCCCGAGCCCTCATGGCGAAGCCATTCCAGCCTCCCAAAAGCAGGCTCCCATCCTCCATTTGCCGGGCCGAGGAAATGTAAGAACCAAAACCATCCAGGTCCTGGTTGACCTGTCCTTGGGCCGGGTGGAGGAGGTAGGCCCTGCCATTGGATTGGTAAAGTAAAACCGTATCAGGATCCAAGGCAAGAGCCTGGTAGATGGGACCTTGAATTCCCTCATAGTCTTGGACAAAATTCTCTTGGTCCAAGGAAAAACGGGCAATCTTTCCCTGGTCCCCATAGACTAAAAAGTCCCCCTGCCAAGCCAGAACTCCATGGACCTTTTGTCCAAAGTCTCCTACTTGCCTATTTCCCAAGGCCAGGACGCCCCCACTGCTGACAGAGAAAATCCCCCGGTCCGTTGCTTGGCCGAAGATCCAAGTTTCCTCAGACCAGGTCCAGTCCTCTACAAGGACCAAGTTTTGAGAAGTCTCCACCCGGGCTAGGCCCCGAAGGCCTCCTGATCCTAAGACCAAAAGCCCCCCTTGGACCTTCTTCATATAGTGGATATCGTGTCCCAAGTCCTGACTTAGATCTTCCAAGTGATATTCAGCTTTTTTCCGAAAAACCCTCTTTAGGATTCCATCCCCGCCGGCCAAAAGATAGGACCCAGGCCCCATCTTTTCCACAGCCAGGACGTGGCCATCAAAACCTTCCAGTTCTTGGGCCTCTTCTTCTTCATCCTTGGGCCGGACCAGGATCTTACCATGAGCTCCGACAAAAAAGTCAGCCCCAGACCAGCTATCCATATAGGCCAGGTCATCCTTAAAGGGCATCTTAATTTTTTCATAGGTCAACCGGTAGTCCATGTCCATGGCCTGGTGGCGGCTTAAAAAGTCAATAACTTCTTCCTCTTCCCCCTTTTGCCGGTCTTCCAGAGCCTTTAGAGTGTCCACAAAATCCTGGGACACTTGCCCACTGGCATGGATATCCGTTTCCATAAGGCGGAGCTTCAAGAGGTCTTCCTTTTGCCGGTTGACAAAATTATTAAACTTCATCCTTGTCCTGGTCTCCCATCCTTTCCACTAGAGAAATATTTTCCTCTAGGTCCTGGAGGCGGTTTTTAAAGTCCAAAAATTCCACCGGGTCCACTCCTTGACCCTGGTAGACAGAAGCCAATTCTTCTGGGATCTCCTCCCACTTGGGCAGGGGGCCAAACAAGATAGCCAAAAAGTCCTCCCGGGCCACTTCCTCCAAGTCCAAGGGCAGGTAGTGGTAGGGACGAGACCGCAATTCCTCCTTCAAGGGAGCCGGTTCCCCTACCCCCCGTCTCTTGACAGTCCAGCCGTCAGAAGACTTGAAAAATCCGTAATTGGCTGCCAATTCCAACAAGAGGTTGACATCATCGTCATTGTGGTTGGAAGAAATAAAGCCTTGGTAGAGGGCCATAGATAGGTCAATCTTTTCCCCAAAGGCCCATTCTTCTAAAATCCGGACCAGGTGGCGCAAACTGATGACCCCTTCCCGTAATTCTACATCCATATCCCCATTGTCATACCAACGGTTGGAGAAAATCAACTGGGTGGTCTTGGCCAATTGGGCCAGCCGGTAGAGCTCTTCCATGGACTTCAAGCCTCCCGGCAGGTAGAGTTTGCCATCTTGGTTGGTTAAAAGAGAAATCAAAACTTGGTAGAGTTGGTTTTTCCCCGGGTCCTCCATCTTGGCAAAGCGGTCGTCAATATTTTGGGGCAAATAGTCATATTCCAAGGAAATAAACCGACTGGAAAAAGCCGGGTTCAAGTCCTCCGTCCCCTCGTAAAAAATAGACTCTGTAGAAATATTCCCCGTTGCAATCAAACCGAAGCCCCGTTTAATGAGGACTTGGCCAATTCCCGTAATGTAAACTGATTCTCCCGGTTTCTTTTGTAAAAGGTCATTCAGGGCAATAAGGTGCTCCATGGGAATGGCATTGAGCTCGTCAATAATCAAGGGTCGGCCTTCCTTAATAGCCAGGTAGACCTCCTTAGACAGGTCAATAACTTCCGTACCAAAGTTCCCATACTTCATGCTGTAAAGTTGGTTGACCACTTCCTTCTCCTCTTGAGAGTCGGCCAATTCTTCCCTTAAAGCCTCCAATTCCTTGTAGGCCTTTTGGATGCTCTTGCCTTCCAAGGCCCCCTTTAACTTCAGAGACTTTTCAATAAATAAGTCTGAAGCCCGGATGTCCTTGTTCCCAGAAATAAAGTAGGGAGAAGCCAGGCTTTCCTTTTGAACCTGGTCATAGGCCTTTTGGTAAATTTCCCGGTAGTCCTCTTCCTGGGCCTTGTCCAAAAGTGGCCAAAGGACTTGGTCCAAGTGGACCTCAAAAGAGAAAACCTCCATGGCCTCGTAGGCCAATTCCGTTTTTCCCGTTCCCAAGTGACCCCTTAAAAAGACCGCATCTCCCCGGTGTAGGACATCGGTAATCCGGCCAATGGCCTCCCGGACATAGGCAGTCAAGACCAAGTTGGAATGCCTAGCCTCTTGGTTCTTTTCGAAAAAAACCTCCCCATAGGCCAAAAAATGGATGGGGTCTATATCCTTAAATTCCTTGATTTGGTCCCGGAGCAAGATTTCATCCAAGGCATACTTTCTGGTTTTCTCATTGGAGACAAACCGCTCCTTGGACTTTCTCTTGGCATAGTAACGGTGGATGGTCTTGGTGTAGGCCAAGTCTTCCAACAAGTCCTCCAAGACCCCCTTCTTATCCTCTACTTGCTTGCGAAACCAGGAAAAAGCCTCTGGGTCCTTTTTCACCGGTTCCAACCAACTTTCTATTTGCTTCGTCACGTTTCCTCCTTCAAAATCTTACAATCTATATAAAAAAACACACAATCTTCCATTATGTATAAGTATAATACATTCCGGGCCAAATGAACACACTTTTCAGGGAAAATCTAGTGAAATACACACTTTAAAAGAGGCTGACCTAAATAATATTGGGAAGAAAATTTTTCCAATAACTTTCATGACATCCTGGTAAGGACATGGAAAAACCTAGTTCCATCCTAGCTTTTCCTGACTCCTATGGGTCTTTACTTGACCAAGTCCTTTTCCCTTCCCCTTCTCCAACCAGGTTAAGATATGGCTCCTCTTGAGACCTTCTTCCGCCATGCAGTTTATTTACGTCCAGAAATCTTTATACTATAATAGGCTTATAAGTCCAGTAGAAATCTAGGAATTTACATAAAATAATTAAGCTAGTCAATCAACCAACTAGAGCCTATTGTGTAAAATGGAATGAATACTTGGAGGAAACTATGCCTACAGAAAAACACAAGGAAATAAGATCATCTGCAGCTGAATATTTAACCTTTATTGCTGCTAGTGGCGATGACCAGGAAGCTATTGAGATTAGATATGAAGATGAAAATATCTGGCTAAGTCAAAAGATGATGGCAGCTCTTTATGATGTAAGTGTATCGGCAATAAATCAGCATCTAAAAAAAATATTTGACGATAACGAACTAGACGAAAATTCAGTTATTAAGAAATACTTAATAACTGCAAACGACGGAAAATCATATAATACAAAACACTACAACCTACAAGCAATTATTGCAGTAGGCTTTAAAGTAAATAACGAACGTGCCGTCCAATTTAGAAAGTGGGCAAACCAAATTGTAAAAGATTTTACAATTAAAGGTTGGGCAATGGATGATGAAAGACTCAAAAATTCTGGCACAAGGCTTACCAAGGATTATTTCGAAAAATTACTTGTACAAATTCGTGAAATTAGATTATCTGAGAGAAGATTCTATCAAAAAATCACAGATATTTATGCCACATCTTTAGACTATGATCCATCTGCAAAGGCAACAAAAAGGTTTTTTTCCGCTATTCAAAATAAATTGCACTATGCCATTCATGGGAAAACTGCAGCCGAATTAATTGTCGATAGAGCCAATCATAAAACTAAAAATATGGGACTGACAACTTGGGAAGGCTCCCCAGATTCAAAAATTCATAAATATGATGTAGGCCTTGCAAAAAATTATTTAAATGAAGAAGAATTAAATCAAATGCAAAGAATCGTCTCTGCTTATCTAGATATGGCAGAACTACAAGCCGAAAGACATATTCCAATGACTATGGAAGATTGGGAAAAAAGACTTAATGGCTTTTTACAATTATGGGATAAAGAAATCTTAAACGATGCAGGAAAAGTCTCTGCAGTTCTTGCTAAAAAACACGCAGAAAGTGAGTTTGAAAAATATAGAATTATACAAGACCAACTCTACAAAAGTGATTTTGATAAGTTCTTAGAACTTGAAGAAGATAGCAAAAAGTTAAAGGAATAAGTTCATAGGCCCTTATGACCTATCAGTTTAATCTTAAGTTTAAAGAGATGAAAAAGGAGCATTCCACAAGAGAATGCTCCTTTTTTATAGCAAAAATAAGCTTTAGGACCAAGATTATCCCAGTAAGTATCCCCTAAAAAAACCCGGGATAAAACTTTTGCCAGGGAAAACTCCCTGCAAAACCATCCCGGGACTGTAATTTATGGAAAAGAATATTATAGTGAACTTTCCGTCTACAAAATAGCTGCTAAAGAAATCTTAGAAAACTATAAAAACTACCAAACACAAAAGAAATACTATCAAACCTCGATAAATTGCAAGAAAAAAAGAACGCCCTTATGCAAGAGTATTCTTTGAATAAAGAGCAATTTTCCGATCTTGTTCAGTATAGGAAAACTATGAAAATTACTATGGAAAGGGGGTAGAGAGGCAACTACTTCCTATCCTAATATCTTCTTTGAATTAGCTTGAATTTGAATGGTAACATCCTCTAAGTTACTTTTTTTTATTTTTGCTATTTGAGTAATAGTGTCTTCTAAGATTTTATAATCATATCTTTTTTTACTTTCTTTTGTAAAAGGAGCATCTGTTTCTAAAACAATTCTATCTATAGGTACACTGTGAATTAAATCAGCACCTTTTTTTGTTGTTGTCATATCTAAATTGACAGATATATATATGTTTTGATTTTTCATCATACCATCTAGTAGTCTTTTAAGAGTTCCTGTGTACCAATGTAGAATATATATATTATTGTTGTTAATTAGTTCTTCAAATATAAAACCTTCAGCTTTTCTTGAGTGAATTGATATAATCTTACCATCACTTTTATTACACTCCTCCATTATTTTTCGAAATATTCTTAGTTGTTTTTCAAAAGATTCTTTATTTCTTTCAGAATTATCTAGACCTATTTCCCCTACGAACCTTGTCTTATACAAATTTCGTTTAAATTTTTCAAAATAATTGGGGTACTCTTCAATCAATTCTGGATGATAGCCTAAAGCTAAAAAATTATTTTTAGAATCTTTATATTTTTGATAGTATCTTTCAAACAAAACTGGTAAATTTGTCATAAACACTATTTTATTACCATTGTTTAACATTTTAAAATTGTCATTATATAAATCTGGATGGCAATGAAAATCAATCAACTTCATTCAAATCTACCTCATTAAATACTTTATTTAATTCTTCTATACTCCTATTATAAACGCCTGCAAACTCAAATAAGTTATCTGTTAATGGACCAGATTTCTGTATCTCAAATACCGCTCTTTTAGGATTATGCTTTTCAAGCATTTGTAAAAAAGCATTTCTGTTTAAGATCCCAGCTTGAGATTTTTCTAAGTTTTTATGTCTATACTCCGTTTCATCTTTCCCATAAGCTGATATTATAGCTGCTTTTCTAACTATGCAAGGTATACAATCTCCACAGTGTTTTGATGTCTTTTCTTTTTTAAATCTACCATTATCTGGGTGTGAGCAAGACATAGTATTAACATACTGCTCTTTTAGGAAGCTACTATTTTTACACTCTTTCATCATCTCTCCTTTAGTCTTGAATTGATATGGATTAATGATTTTAATATCTAAATTCATATTATTTATTAAAGTTTGTATTTTTTTCATGTAGTATGGGTGTGTAGTTCTTGTACTGCTGCTCCCAAACCTTGATCCAGATAAGGGAACATTTAAGGAGATGTAACCATTTTCAGGGATATATAGCTGAGTTTTTCTACCAAAAGCTGAGCCATAAACAATTGCATGCGAAAAAAACATAAAAGATCTTGTTCTAGTTGTATCTTCTTTTTTACCATTCCTAGCAACAACATATGATTGAACCTGATCTCTATCATCTAACTTATATTTATTCTTTACAGCTTTAAAAATATCATCTTGATAGCTTTTAGTCCCTTTTCCTCCACCGTAATGACTAACTAATAATATTGAAGAGGTTGAATCTTCGAGCAAGTCTATTGCTCCTATAAAAGAGTCTAAGCCACCTGAAAACATACAAATTTTGTCATAGTTCCTCTTATCCAGCTCTTTATACTTTTTAGATGAATAGTATATTTGCTCTTGATACACAGTTTTAGGTCTAAATTCAAAAGTCCAATTGTCACCACTTAAAAAATTCAACATATCAGTTACTAATACTTTTTGAGAGTTCCAAAAATCATTGTCAGATACAGGAACATTTAGTTTAATAGTCCTAGTCCAACCATCATTTTGAGTATCTCTTTTTACTATTCGATCGGCTACAAAAACAAAAATAGATAAATATAATAAATCAATGGCTAATTTTGAAAATTCTTTCTCTAACTTAATGTAATTATCCCAAAAATTAAAACCAATATCTTTTTTATTTGTTATATCTAGTTTTTCATCAAATCCTTCAGGAATATTATCAATTGATTCATTTGTACAATATATTCTCATTTTATTCCTCCATAATCTCTAAGCAAGAAGTTAAAATCTTATTAAATGAATCTTCGGTAAAATAGTCATCTTTATATGAGTTAAATCCCACCTCAACGCAAGCTTGAATATATTCCTTAACATCTCTTTCAATCCTAATAGCTTCTTGAATATTGCTACCCTTTTTTTCAAATGAGTATCCGTAATCAACTAACATTAATTGCCAAATTAATTCCCTAGTAAAATACTGAAGTAAGTATTTTGATTCAATTTCAGTTAAAGAATTTTTATCACCCAACAATAAACTCATTTCTTCCAAAGTGTTTACTGTAGCACTCCTTATAGCTATATCATCTTTTGATATAGAATTTTCTAAAACATAGTTTACCAAAAGCGATATAGACTCTTCGGTGGATTTATTTTTAAATTGATTCCCTAATGAAGCAATCGTAGTAGTAAATCCATTTTTTGTTATACTACTCAATAAATTAGAAAAATTACTCCCTGCGGAACTTATCCCTTGCCTTGATGAGAAAGCTTTAGCTCCACCATTTGCCCCAATATAATTACTGACAACTTTCTTCGAACTTCCAATGTTCCCACCAGAAGAAATATATTTACTCATGGATGTTTTGGCTGATGTCCAATTCGGCTTATCTAAATCTTTTTTATTGTCTTTGTCATCGTTATTTTCATCTTCTTGTAAAAAGTCATTTGGTAATAATGTATTCCCTTTTTTTCCCTTAAAAGAACTTGATGTACCCAATACATACCTCCATCTTTATTTATCATTCCAACTATTAGCAACTTTGCTCATTTCGCTACTTGCTGGTATTTCTAAATCTATTAGATTATTAGCGTACATCTTCATTGGTTTAGTCATATAGTTTATAGGCAACTCAGATATTTTTCTTACTACAAAATCTGCACACTCATTTCTTTTAGTGCTTAAATCGATTAAACCTTTAAATACGCCTAACCTCTTATCTTCAGGCTGTTTAATAAACTCTTCAGAAAGTTGCTCAACTATTAAGTTAAGTTCGACAGAAGAAAGATTATTAATATTTTCCTCAGCATTTAATTTAGCAATGTCATTCCCTGATAAATAAGCTCTAATAACTTGAACAGCATCGTTAGATAATGCTTTTCCGAATGTAATTGAGTCCAACCCTTTATTACGTGATAAGTAGAAATAAGGTTTGAGATCATGATCTATAAGATTGGGCTCTATTCTAACCCATTGCTCAAACCATTCATCTTTCCATTTTTTATCTATCTTTTCCTCTTTTTTTAGATTGTTTGCTTTAGATTTAATATTTTGATCTTCATAAGATTTTTTTTCATTCTCAATCTCTTGGTAATAACTCAAAATCTCATCTAATTTGTTCTCTTGTTGTAGCTGAATAAAATCTGTAAATATTGATGGTTTGACATATTGTAAGACCATTACCTTAACTAAAACCTGATCATCAATCTCAATGTTTTTTAATTCAGCAGTTCTTTTTCTTAATTCAAATTCATTTAAAAATCTTTTAAACTGTCTAGGATTACCATTTAATCCTGAATTTAAAAGTTCTGCTATCCTTTTTGCTAATGTAAAATTTTTAACTATAAGTGCATTGTCTTTGCTTTTTTTTGGTAAAGATACTCTTGATAATTTTTCTCTATATTGTTTGATCAAATCAATTTTTAATGATGAAAATTCGTCTTTATCTACTGTATTCTCGCTTAATAATAATGTTATATAAATCTCTGTTTCAGCAACATTCATTCTTGGAATACGCACTGGATATTGAATGATTTTTTCTAAATATTCTTTACCAATATCTATTTTTGAACCGCTATCCGATATATCTTCCGAGTATTTTTGCTTTATTGCATAAGCAATTTGTCTTTCATCTGCTCCATAGATAAAAGCTACTTTACCAGAAAACATAAATAGTCTCATCGCCTCAAAAAGTTCTAAAATCGTATCAGTGGAACATCTATCAATTTCATCTATATAAATTGCTACACGTGTAATGTCTGTTGTATCAATTAATTCTCCAAACTTTTCTCTGAACATTGAGATTTCATTTCTAATTTTCTCATCAGATGTTGCCTCAATATAATTATCTTTAACCGTGTTAATAAAATCTTTTATATTCTCAGACTGTCCAAGGATTAATTCT
Source organism: Urinicoccus timonensis (assembly GCF_900232945.1). Taxonomy (GTDB): domain Bacteria; phylum Bacillota; class Clostridia; order Tissierellales; family Peptoniphilaceae; genus Urinicoccus; species Urinicoccus timonensis. Next base: position 151,937 of record NZ_OCTU01000003.1, on the reverse strand, counting down.
GATTTACTTGCAGATGGATTTGTACTAAATGTAGATAGTGCAGCAAAAAAACCTTTTGATATGACTGGTATTAAGTTTATATTTAACAAACTTTTCCTCAATCCTTGCAAGATTTCTTTTGCTTTATCCCCCAATTTTTTCTTTTCTTCTATTGAGTCTAAAAGATAGTTAATAATTGTTGTTTTAATATCATCGTAACCCTCAAACAACCATGCGTTGAAATTAACAATCAAAGCCTTATCATCTTGATCTTGCAACCTTTTTTGGCTTATTGACATAATGCTTGATTTTCCACTACCCCAATCGCCATACACCCCAATACTTGCTGGTAGTAAACTGTCTTCTAAAATTATATAATTTACTAAGTCTGCTATATATTCAAAATCTATATAGTCAATTTTTGATTCACTATCTTTCCACATTATATTTTTCACCTCCAAACCTTTTTGGTAACGGTTATTTAAATTCTATAATCAGTTTGTTCTTCTGCTACCATTTTAAAATCAATAGAATTTTCCAAATACTGTTGATTTCTATCTAACTTGTTGTCATTTATTAATTTATAATATTTATTATTACTAATATTATCTATGTAATAATAATCGATCTTGTCTATTATGCTTGCAAAGTCTAAATAACTTATAGAACTGAAGTCTTCTGTCTCAAGACCAGTATTTAATACAAATTTATAATCTTCAAAATCATAGAACTTATCCTCTTTCTCAGAGGTTAAATCTAGATATATTTTGGTTGATTTTGCAATAAGACATATATATTGAAAATCTTTATCTACATATTGTGTATTATTATTAGGATGAGCCATTGAATAATGTTGGTTTGGCGTTAGCATTATCAAGTTTTCAACATAATCTGCAATAGTTGGATAGTCTGATTGAGTAAAAATATGGTGTGCTTGAGTTGCATTTACCATCTCAGTTGATTGATATATTTCAGATTTTCCATTATACATACTATCATTAAATTTACGCATTGCTTTTTTAGCTTTATTTACTGTATAGCTAGCCATAGCTCTCGCTTGCAATTGTGCAACTGTTGGCTCATGTTCAGCTCTAGTAATTGACTTATCTTTACCACTTAGTTCATCTCTCCAGTTGGCACGATTATATTGCAAGTCACTTAGTGTAATGGTATTTTTAGAAATCCTACCTCTTTCAGTGCCTTGTTTTTTTAATTTAAAAGCAAGAGGATTTATGACTTTTGTAAAAATCCTGCCACATTCAGTTTCTCCATTTATTTTTGTATTGTTTATTGTAAATCTTATAAAAGTGTCCCTAACATCTTTATAGGATTCTTTAGTCTGTATCTTAAAGAACTCTTCAAAAGAATCCCAAATTCCACTGTCTTTTAAAACCTTAACTATATATTCATACAAAAAATTCAAAGCATTTGTCGGCCTTAAAGCAATTTTCTCTAATAACTCCCTATTATTTATAGAATAGTAATATCTGTTCTTCTCTTTTCTGACATCGAGAATCTTGCTATAACCTAATAGTTTTATAGGTTGTCCAAAATACTTGTCATATTCATTTCCAGCTTTTAATTCTGGATCAGGCTTTGAAAAGATAGAAATTACATTTTCTCTAGCATATTCACTATGCCATATATCAGAAACAGTAAATTCTTTAACATCATTTTCATCCACATACTCTATTATGCAGTCTGCAATTATTGAAGCTACATCATAAGTGCATTTCTGATCAATCCATCTAGCATCACCAGTTTTTCTAACATCGTAGTCATATTTATCTAAAAAGTTTTCATACATATTATAATACCTCTATTCTTTATCAGTTCTTTTCTTATGCTCCTCTCGTAATTCCTCACACAATTCTTTGCAATTAATTCTACCCTCAGCACCCAAATTGCCAGCAGTCATATTTCTTTTTAAACATTCAGGCACGCCAACTAATGTTTTAAAATGAATTCTATCTTCTGGGCCCCACGCTCCTTGAAACTGATTGTCTTCATGTATGTTAAAATCAACATTTTCAGATGTCAAAAGATACTCAATTGCCTCTTCCTTTTCTTTTAAATTTTTAAATTTCACTTGACCAAGCTTGCCATAAATTAATTTTTCCATATTTACCTCCATAAATATTTATAATTTTCTCCCAAACCAAAACACACTTGTTTTATCAATGTTTAATGAACGTGTTTGCTTATTTCTTGCTAATTTATAAAATTCCCTATACTCATCTGTTGAGAAATATCTCATTTGCTCATCATTAAGATGTTCATTATTTTTTGGTATTAATAATGCGATGGATCCATTTACAACATATCCCTTTTCTTTTTTCATTACTCTTGGCTTATAAGTCATATTAGGTGTCATATATATATCATCTCTATCCATAAATTTCTTTACTGTTAAATTTTCTAAGTCTTCCACATTTATATAAGAATCATAAGAATCAATATTTATAATTTCACTTCCGTCATCGCTAATATTTCTAGATTTTAATACTCTTACATATTCATTAGAATCTTGCATATTTTCCAATGTAGAATTCTTAGTTGTAATTTGCCTATCTCTAAATACGTCAAATATATTAAATTCCATATTTTCAAATATATTATCAAAAAACTCGTTCCTATAAATTACCCAATAAGGAAGTTTTTCGTCTGAAATATAAGATAACTTCTGTTTGAAAATAGTACTATCAGTAATTGATTTTACTATTGTATTTTGTCTTTTTAGCCTTGTATCTACCATCAAGTTTATAGTTTCAACAAGAACACCCTTAAAACCTAACTCCCCAAAGTCATATATATAGTCTATAGAATTCTCTTTTAACAAATTCCTTGTTTCTATAAACTCAGGCGTATTTAAGATGTTTTTAGGTAATATCAATGAAACATAATCAGAAATTCTCATTGCCTTTTCTAAAAACATTTCAGCCAAATTCTTAGTATCCTTATTATAATTATTTTCTAAATATTTCTTTAATATTTTGCCACTAACTTTAGCAAATGGAGGATTTCCAATCACTAAATCTATATTTAGATTATTAAAATCATAATTCAAAAAATCATCACAGATATAGCTAACATTAAAGTTGTCTGGAACATTATTTAATGATTCTAAAATTCTTAATATGTCCCCATCTATATCAATTAATATAAGATTTACTCGCTTTTTATCTTCATACTTTTTATAAAGAAGTTTCAAGAAGTTTCCAGCACCAACTGATGGTTCTACTATAGTTATTTCATCTTTTTCAAATTCTGGCAAATCCTCAATTATATGCTCTACTATAAATCTATTCGTATAAAAAGCTGAATGTGTTTGCCTTTTAGTATTTGCTATTTCTATTATTCTTAAATTTGTTGATTCTGTATATGTGCCTATATTATATTTTAAAAAATTAGTTAGATTGCTAATATCTTCTAATTTTTTGTCATCTATAACATCCAGAATCTCCCTATCCTTCAAGCTTTTTCTAAAAATATTTTCCTTTACCTTTTTAGCTATTTGCCTAAAAATACTTGTAGGAACAGCCTCTCCTATACTTTGTCTAATATTCATTTCAGTCTTCTTAGACATTTTTTTCTTATCTTCAATACTTAATGAATTTAATGCATCTAAAGATTCCTCTGTCCATTTAAAATCACTTGGTATTGTCATCATCTTCATAAGTTCTCTAATTGAAAATACTCTATCATCAATAGGATGAACAGTATTTTGACTAGCCAATTGATCATTTCTTGTGTGTATACAAGGAGCTACCTTATTAAATTCTTGCCTTGTATATTTATCAGCGTTTTTAGCTTTATTAAATACAATTTCTCCATCTATAACTCTATGAGGTATCTTCTCAGGATCGTTGTTTGCAAACGCTCCCTCTCCAGGTTTAAGATCTGATATCCATTTTCTCATCCTTTTAGGATACTCTCTAAAGCTATGAAAAAAGTCATTGTCATCATATTCTCCCCAATTTAAACTTTTCATATCGCCTATAACTTCAAACAAAGTCTTTTCTGGTCGATAATCTGGATATAGTTCTATAGGTACTACAATATCGGACAAATCCTTTCTAACACCGATAACTAATGTCCTAGTCCTTGATGAATTTGAGCCATAATTTTTAAAATTAATTACTCTCTTAGAAATTAAATAATTATTTGAAAGTTTTCTTTCAATCATTTCACCTATTGGAAGAATGGTTTCATCTTTTAAAGTGCAGCCTGTTTTCCAAAATGCAGCAACATTTTCAAAAATAAAAAATCTAGGATTAATATCTTTAACAATCTCAACGCTTTCAACTATTAAACTATTTCTTTGTAAATCGCTCTTATTTTTCTTGTGATTAGCTACACTCATTCCCTGACAAGGAGGAGTTGCAATAACAACATCAATGTTATCATTACCAAATTTTTCCCATTTTTTTATTTCATTTGAAATTTTATCTTTAGTTTCCTGCTTCTGGATGTCTCCGCTTATATATCCACTATCAAATTTACATTTTTTGTTTATTTTTTGAATTTCCAAACGCCTATCAATAATTTCATTCGTTGCTACACATTCAAAACCCTCTTGTTTAAATCCATAGCAACCAACTCCTGCTGATGAAAATAAAGAAATATAGGTAAGAGTATTATTTATCATTTATTTTAACTCCATTTTTATATTCAATAATATCTCCAATATCACATTGGAAATACTCACAAATCTTTCCTAATGTTTCCAAACTTACATTTTCGTCTTTTCCCATTTTTGCTATTGTCTTGGGTGTAGTTGCGATTGCACATTGTAAGTCTGTTTTGTTCATATTTTTATCTATTAATAACTTCCATAATTTATTATATGAAAATCCCATATCATTCTCCAATTCTATATTTTACCTTTCTAAATATATAGATTTACTACCTAATTATAGCATAAATAATCATTTTCTTTCAATCTCCCGTATCTCTTTTACTATCTTTTCTACTGTTCCCTCATCAATTTGGGACAAATACTTTCTAGCTTTTAATTCAAGGCCTTTTATTTCCTGACTAAATCCTTTGCTCTGATACTTTGCTTCCACTACAATAAATCGCTCACCCTCACCGACATGGACCCAATCTAAATTTTCTATACCAAACCAAAAAAAGGCTGCTAGCAGAATGACCATGCCATTTGCTAGCAGCCTTTTACTTGCCCTTAGAGGTCAAAGACCTGGCTGGGCTTTTCTATATAGGTAATCTTTTGGTCAATCCTGGCTCTGAGGACATGCTGAGTCTCCTGGTCCCCCTTCTTAGTAACAAAGATCAGGTCGTAGCTGTCATCATCTGGGTCCACTCTTTTAACAGAAACCAGGTCCACCTGATCCAGGCTCTTCTCTCTTAGGGGGAAGTAGGGGTAGTCCCCATTGGCCACCATCCTCTCCAGGGCCTCTTGGGTCATGACTTCCTTAAAGGGGTCATAGAGGGCGGGCAGGTCTTGGTCGGCTTCTTGGCTTAGGTCTCCATCCAGGCTAAGGACCTGGCCTGCCTGGCTAAGGTCTTTTTCCATCTGCTGCCAGTCCTCTTCCTTAAAGTCCAGCTGGGCCAGGTAGACCTGGGCAAAGTCTTGGGCCAGGGCTTGGGCTGGGTCTTGGGTCTTTTTGGGGCCACAGGCCACCAGGGTCAGGGCCAGACCTAGTAAGGTAAAGATAGCTATTCTTTTCATAAGATTCCTCCCTTGTTTTACTTGTTACAAGTTACAATATGGGCTTTCCTCTTTTCTTGTCCTTCTACTATTTGCTAAGTCCATTTTCTAGGCCCACTTAAACTAGCTGGGCCTTACTTGTCTAGTTTCACTTTCTTAATAATCATTATAGCATTGATTTTGCCTTAAACAAAGGCTTCTAGGCTCTTGGCGATTGATTTGATATTTAAAATCCAAGTCGAAAGGGTTTATTTCCTGACTAAATCCTTTGCTCTTTGGGTATCAATGTTAGGAAAAGGAGAGGATAGAATTGATCTTATACCGCAACACCAACTTGTCCATTGACGAATTAAAGGACCGTTTGGAAAACCAGGCTCTTTTTGACCCTGATTCCAGCCAAGCCTTAGATACCAAGGAGCTTTTAAGCAATGTGACGGGCTGGTTTGAAACCCAGCAACTCTACAATGGTGCTCTCAAGGAAATCAGCACCAAGTTGGAAATTCTAGACGAAGAATTTCAAATGAACTACACCTATAATCCAATCCACCACATGGAATGTCGCTTGAAGTCCATGCATAGTATTATTGAAAAGATGAACCGGCTCCATATCCAAAAGACCATCCCTTCTATGCGGGAACACATTACGGATATTTCGGGGATCCGGGTTATTTGCCGCTATCTCCACGATGTCTACATTATCGAAAAAATGCTCTTGGCCCAAGATGATGTGACCTTTATCCGGCGGAGGGACTATATCCAAGAGCCCAAGGAGTCGGGCTACCGCAGTCTCCACCTCCTGGTGAAGGTGCCGGTCTTTTTGTCCAAGCGTAAGGAGTCTGTCCCGGTGGAAATCCAGCTCAGGACCATTCCTATGGACTACTGGGCCAGCCTAGAACACGACCTCCAATACAAGAATACCAGCAAGGACAAGGAAATCCACCACAAGGAACTCAAGGCCTGTGCCCAAAGCTTGGCAGAAATTGAAGAAACTATGCAGGGCATCCACCGGGCCACGGTGAACTTGGAAAATTTTTCCCTGCCCCTGTCTTAGTTGATCTTGGCCTAGTGTCATGGTCTTTATAAAAAGCAGAAGGCCCTCTTCCCTTCTGCTTTTTTTCTGTCTATTATCATTTTTAGGCAATCATAACCACCCGTAAAACGGGTGGTTTGATCACGGGCTATAAGCCCAAGTATTACCAACCAGCGTCTCAAGGCGCTGGTTTTCACTTTGTTCAAACCTTATTGTTTTTGCCTCTTTAGCCTGCCCTTAAAGGGCTTTACTTCATCTTCTCTTGAATGGATCTTCGTATTCTTTTACACTTAATTTATCCATTGCTATGTCGTGTTGCTCTTGCTCTCTTATATACTTTGCTATTGTTTGTTCATTCAATCCTACCGTACTTACATAATATCCCTCTGCCCAAAAATGTCTGTTTCCAAATTTGTATTTTAGGTTTGCATGCTTGTCAAACATCATTAGTGCACTTTTTCCTTTCAAGTATCCCATGAAACTTGACACTGATATTTTTGGGGGAATACTAACTAGCATATGCACATGGTCTGGCATTAAATGTCCTTCTATTATTTCGACTCCTTTATATTTGCATAATGTTCTAAATATTTCTCCCAAACTGTCTCGGTATTGATTAAAAACAATTTTTCGTCTATACTTTGGTGTAAAGACAATATGATATTTACACATCCATTTTGTGTGTGATAATGAATTTGCCTTTTGAACCATTTAAATCACCTCTTCATTATTTTAGGTCTGAACAACTCTATTATAATACTGAGGTGATTTTTTGGTATAACCTTTTTTTCCTACCCGCATAGCGGGTAGTTTTTTGTTTCGCACGCGTTGCGTGCTCAACTGACTAAAGTCATCAACAAAAAAAAGTCGGACGAGAGTCCGACTTTTTTGTGTTTAAACCCTCAGCATATTAGAGTGACCCCATAAAGTTGGACCTAATCGAGTAAGCATTTCGCTTACTCGATTTTGTTATTACATAACATTCGTTCTATGCGGATTGCATGCGTTCACGGTATTGCTTTGGACTTAGACCTCCTAACTTTTCTTTGATTCGATCTTCGTTGTAGTAACGGATATATTGCTCAATTGCCTGCACCAGTTCTTCACGACTACGGTAATTGTGGCCATAGTAGATTTCTCTTTTCAATAGGCTAAAGAAGTTTTCCATAGGTGCATTGTCATAGCAGTTGCCCTTTCTTGACATACTTTGGAAAATATGATGTTTTTCTAACATGGCTTGGTATGCGGTCATTTGATAACCCCAACCACGATCGGAGTGAAAGGTCCGTCGATAAGGACAGGCCTTTGTTCGCTCAATGGCTACTTCTAAACCTTGCAGCATGGTGACTCCATTGGGCTGATCGGATAGGACGTAACTGATGATTTCCAGGTTGTACATGTCCATGTAGGGGTCGAGATAGAGTTTCTTTGTTTGAAGTTTCCCGGTCTTATCTTCTTCATAGTATTTAAATTCTGTGGTGTCTGTGGTAATTTTTTGCAAGGGAATGCTGGTATTGAACCGGCGGTTGATTCGGTTTTTCTTGATTTTCCCCACGACGCCTTTGTAGGAATTGTACTTCTTGTATTTCTTACCATAGGAGTGGACTTGAAGACCCATGTCTTGGACCAATCGTTGCACTTTCTTTTTGTTCACCACCTGGCCCCGGTTCTTTAATTCCAGATGAATGCGGCGATAACCATAGTCTTTGTGTTGGCTCCGAATGACAAGGATTTCGTCTTTTAAGGATTGATCCTTGTCTTCTTCGGACCATTTTTTCTGCCAATACATAAAGGTGGACTTTGGGAAATGGATGGCGGCAAGAATCTCTATTAGTTGGAATTGTTCTCGGAGTTTGGAGACAATCTTCGCCTTTTGTTCATTGCTTCTTCTTTCTCTAAACTCCTGAGCTGTTCCCAGAACATCTTTTGAATGGTAAGTTTCCGATTTTCTGCCTCTAATTCTTTGATGCGATTTTCCAATGCTTCGCGTGTGGAGGCGTCGATGGATTCGCTTTTCTTTACAGTTTTTGGTGGTTGGTTGTGGTCATTTTTCTTTGTCACAGGTCTCCCTCGCTTGTGCGGGAGCAGCCCCTCGATGCCCTTCTCTCGGTACTGTCTTCGCCAATTGACAATCATGGACGGATTCGTCAAACCGAGTTCGAGGGCAAGTTGTCGGTAGCTGCATTCGCTCGTTTCATAGCGTGTAATAGCTTCTAACTTAAACTCTACACTATACGCACGATTATTTCTAGAGCGCATTAAGCCTTCATCGCCATAATTTTTGTAATTGCTAATCCATAGCCTGAGAACGGACTTCTCGATTTGGTATTTCATTGCTAAGGCTTGATAACTTGTTTTACCACACAAGTACTCCTCGACGATTTTCTTCTTCAATTCGTAACTGTATTTTGCCATTAAAAGACCCCCAAAGGTTGGATTTCTTGGTCCAACTTTTGGGGGTCAGTGCATTAGACCGGGGGTTCCGTTTAGCTTTAGCGATAAAAAATAAAAACCTCCATGTTAGAATAAATTTGTGGTTTACCAAAACACAAAAAAACAGGAGGTTTTTATGAATTTGAATCATACCCATAGTTTATCACATACAAAATGGAATTGTAAGTATCATGTAGTTTTTGCTCCAAAATATCGAAGGAAAGTATTTTATGGGAGTAAAAGATTAGAGATAGGAGCAATCTTAAGAGAATTGTGTAGTTGGAAAGAAGTAAATATAATAGAAGCCGAAGTCTGCCCAGACCATGTGCATATGCTCTTAGAGATACCACCCAAATTAAGCGTCTCAAGCTTTATGGGATTTTTAAAAGGAAAAAGTAGCATCATGATTTACGAACGATGGGGAAGCTTAAAATATAAATACAGAGGACGACAATTTTGGTGTCGGGGATATTATGTAGATACAGCCGGGAAAAACACAAGAGCAATCCAAGAATATATAAAAAATCAACTTAAAGAAGATGAATTAAGTGGACAAGTAACAATGGACAACTTAGACCCCTTTAAGGGGTAGCGAGTAAAAATTGCGTGTGGTAAACCACAGGCGCCCTTGAGGCGCAGCAAGTAAAAAAGGCCCTTTGGGCCGCAAGAGAAAAACCACCGGCTACGCCGGTGGATTTTTATTCTAGTCACTTTCCAGTCACTTAAGTCTAATATTATATAGACAAGTTAAGGAGGATACAATATGAATATAGTAAAAACAGTTGATTTAACAAAAACATATAAGGGCGGAGTAGAAGTGAATGCCCTTTCAAATGTAAACTTTGAACTAGAAAAAGGAGACCTAGTTGCCATCATTGGAGACAGTGGATCTGGCAAATCTACACTACTTCATTTACTTGCAGGAGTTGATAAACCAACAAGTGGGGATATTTTTATTCAAGATAAAAATATTACTAAGTTTAACAAAGATGAGATGACAATCTTTCGCAGAAGAAATATAGGCGTTGTATATCAATTTTTTAATTTGATTCCAAACATCAACGTTCGAAAAAATATTTTACTTCCTCTTTTGTTAGACAATAAAAAGGCAGATGACGAATATTTAAAGGAAATTTTATCGATACTAGGAATAGAAGGAAAGCTTGATAGGTATCCAAAACAATTATCCGGTGGAGAGCAACAAAGAGTCGCTATTGCCAGAAGTTTGATTACAAGACCTGCAATAATCTTAGCAGATGAGCCTACAGGAAATCTCGATAGAAAAAATTCTGAAGAAATCACAGGACTTTTCAGACTTGTAAATAAGAGATTAAATTCTACAATTATGATAATAACTCATGATGAAAAAGTAGCAAATTCTTGTGATAAGGTCTATAGAATGGTAGATGGTAGGTTAAATTTCTTAGGAGATGAAACTTATGAAAATTATTAATGACCTAGCTGATGGAGCTGTAAAAAATAATAAGAAAGACAGTTTTGCTATTAAAATTTCCATACTTTTAGCAGTTATATTGCTAGGTACAGTTGTATTTATTGTAGGATCCTTAAAAAATGACAAGTATAACTACGTAAGAAAAACTATTGGAGACTACCATGTAGCAATTACTGAAGTTGATGAAAAACTATATGATAAATTAATAAATGATACGGATATAGAAAAAATTTCCTTTAATAAAATCATAGAGACAGATTTAAATGCAAATATTTATGAAAATGGAAAATATAGCAACCTATTAACTGGCTACGAAATAAAAAAAGGAAGAGAACCTAATAATTCAAATGAACTAATAGTACCAGAAAGATTTTTAACAAAGAATAAAACTTATGATATAGGCTCTAAAATTACTGCAAGTGATAAAACTTATACCATAGTTGGAGCCTATGATGATTATGGATATTCTTTTGAAAAGTCTATGTTACTTACTATGGCTGATAGTGATAAAAAGATGGACTTATTAAAAAATAATGGAGGTTTAGAAGCCTTAATATGGTATAAGCATCCAAGAGATACTTATACAAAGACTAGGGAAATTTTATCTACTATGAATATAGACGAGAAGTCTTCAATAGACATAGGAAGACTATCTTATAATACAGATATTTTAGAGTATAAGTTGATTTATCCTCAAGGAATATTTCCGCCTAAGTCAGTGATAAAATCTGCTGTAGAAGAGTATAGTGCGTATTTTTTTCTAGTTCTTCTATTTGCTTTTATTATCTATGGTGCATTTAACGTATGGAACAATAGGGATTTAAAAGAAATTGCCCTATTAAAAAGCACAGGTATGACTGCAAAACAAGTTAAAAAAATGATAAAAAAGAAAGCCTTTAAGCTATCTGCATTGCCAGTAGCCTTAGGTACACTTCTATCCTGGGTTTTCGCAAACTTATTAATGTATTTAATGTGGCTTAATAACTCAGTATCCTATAAGAATATGTCTGAGATAATTGGAGAAAGTTTTAAGGCACCAGATTTTCACCTAGTTTATTTAGATCCTACTTCTATTTTAATAATTATTTTATTATCGCTTTTGACAGTATATTTATCTGCGACAATCCCTGCTAGGAAAAGTGCAAAATTAAAGATAATAGAAGGTTTAAATGGGATTACAGAAAAAAATATAAAATTAGGAAAATCAAAAATAAATGGACCTATAGAAAAGACTTTAGCAAAAGATTATTACAGGTCCTATCGTTCAACCTATCGAATTATTGTAATCTCAATGGCTCTTTCTGCCTTTGTACTGACTACAGTTTTAGTTAGCCAGTCCTATAGAACTTTGAACGAAAAATATAACTCTTATAAAAGTCCTTACAATTTTAATTCAAGTATTTACACTGATAAGAATTTAGATAAAAACTTATTAGCTGATTTAGAAAAAGTTGACGGAATAAAAGAGCTTCACCTATATCAAAGAAATGACACTAAGTTTTACCTTGACGATAATAAAGATTTAATTTCTAAAGATTTAAAAGATTCTTTAGCTAGTGGCAAAATAGAAAATGATAGACTATATGCTAGTATATATGCTTTAACAGATGAAGATTTTGAAGAGCTTTTAAAAGAAAATAACATCTCTCATGCATCTTATTTATTGCTTAATAAGATAAGAAAAGATAATAAAACTCCGTATGCTTTTAGTGAGTATATAAAAATTTCTGATAAGGGATTTGGAGATATTACTTTAAAATATAATGCACAGGGCAAACCAATAAATATAAAAATTGACGCAAGTATTGATGAAATGCCTTATGACTTAGAAGCTTATGATAATAATGAAATACCCATCTACACAAGCACAAGTAATATGAAGAAATTTATTGATGAGTATGGAATAGATAAATCAGATCCTGTTTACTATTATTTTGTAAAAATAAAGGCTGAAAAAAACAAGGAAAAAGTATTTGAAGATGCCGAAAAAGTAATTTCAAATTATGTACCAAAGTCTGACCATGGAACAGCTACAGAAATTTTAAGAGAAGCAGCAAGCAAAGAGCAAACAAGGAATGAAAGACTTTTAAACCTAGCTATTCAAATCATTCTAATAACAATCGCTCTTTCCAATGCCTATAATAGTTTTAAAGGCAACCTTAGGGCAAGATCCAATGACTTTAAACTTCTATCAACAGCAGGTATGACAGAAAAACAAATGGAAAAGATGATCTTCGGAGAGGGGAAAATATTATTTAAAAATATTTTCTTGGCATATATCTTTATGTTTATTATTGGAATTGCACTTAGAGCCTACAGGAGCAACTATGAACTAGAATTTGCGATAAAAGGTCTTATAGCAAATATAAATTATATCCCTCTAATAGTAGTATTTGTATTTATGATTGCAGGAGTTTTAGTATCAATAAAAAGTGGTCTTAAAACAATAAACGAAAACTCAGATAATACTTTCAAGAGTATATAAGTAAAAGGCTGTGAGCATTAAACTCATAGCCTTTACCATGTAATTTAAAGAATTCTAAACCAGTTTTTCTTTCAATGAGCATTATGTATGGCTGTTTTTTTAGTTCTAAAATGATATAATAATTATAAGATGCTTATTGATTAACATATTCCCACATATGAGGTTTTTGAGAAATATTAAACCTTATCCACACTAACACCCAAGCCACGTGGAAGCAATAGCTATTCTTTCAAAAGAAATTGGGTAAATCAGACTTAAAAAAGAAAATAATTGTGCTGAGATAGCATTACAAGAAATCGAAAATGGAGATGAAAACCATGAAAAAATATATTGGAATAGCATTCGTTTTAATCACTATTTTGTCATTAACTGCATGTGCTAGTAATAAAAATGCTAGTAATAAAAATGCTAGTAATAAAAAAATAAACCTACCAAAAGCCGAAGAAATAAAAGAAATTGAAATTATGAAAACCACTTCAGAAGAAAGTTTGAAAATTGAGAATCAAGATGAAATATCTAGCATAATTGAAGAGATTAAGGAAAGTACTAATGATACTGGTAGAGAAAGTGTTAATGATCAACCCACAAATATAAATGATTATATTATCCTTAAATTTCATCATAAAAATGCAGAAGAAAGTCCAAGCCTTGTATATTTATATAAAGACAAAAATAGTAGTTATGTTGAGCAGCCCTATGCAGGTATTTGGAAATTAAGAGAAGAAACATTTGATAGAATCAGTAGTCATTTGATTAAATAATGATGTTCAACCATCTAAGTTTATCAAGCTTGGCAAGTTATAAGTTTCTATTAGATAAAACCTATAAGACTTGTACGAACACAGCAGAGTAGGTAAAAAGCTTTTTCTCTATCTTGAATTGTCAAGTGCAACAAAAAATGACTTAGGGAGGAGGTATACTTAAGGGCTCTTTTAAAAATTATGCTAGTGACGCTCAGTGTTGCATTTACTACATTTGGATATAAGATTTATTTTCAAAAGAAGTACAACCTAATCAACGGTTTTGAAGAAGTTATAAAGCAGGAAGGAAAACAAAACAATATGCCAAGAAAGTGGGATTGGTAGAATTTATCATTGGAATTAACCTAACTTTATTTGGAATCTGTATTACTATTATCAAATAACAAAATTTGAAGTTGGAGGAGAATTGTAAAATATGGGATTTTGGATGTTTATGTTTATAGCTACCTTGTTGATACCTGCAGCACTATTATTAATGTGGTATCTATGCCCAAAACTTAAAACAATTAATAATGTAAGTGGATATAGATCAAAACGGTCTATGAAAAATCAAGATACATGGGATTTCGCTCAAAAATATTCCTCAAAAATTTCCTTGTATATGTTTTTCCCTTCCTTGATATTAGCCATTGCCATTATGCCTACAGTGAGTAGTAAACCAATTGATAGGATAGGCTGGATAGGACTTGGTATTACCATGATTCAAATGATGAGTTTTATTGTAATTGTGATTTCTACTGAGAAAGCTTTAAAGAAGCTTTTTGATGAAAGTGGAAACAAATTGTAATACAAAACCCAGCTTGTAGTGCCTTAGGCTTTATCAGCAAACAACATTCCCTTTGCTATTTTTCGCTCTGCAACGAGCGTTAAGACCTATTTCTTGATATAGGGTTATCATCAGGATAGTCTTGATGTCAAAAAAATGAGTAAATAGCTTATAAGACTGTTGAAACAGGCGACCTTTAGGATCTCTAGAAGAAATCTTAAAAGCCTAATTTTTTTGCTTTAAATGCTACTTGGAGGAAATAGTCCATTTGTAAATTATTGCAGAGTCTGTATTCCCTGCGAATACTTTAGGTGGAGTGAACAGGAAGATAGTATCAGGCTAATGATCAGTATATTATGAAAATCATAAACAAAAATCAGCTAGGAGAAATCTTTATGAGGATAATCTTAGAAAGAGTAGAGAATATAGCTCAATAATAAAGCCAGGGATAATGGACAGCGATAAGGCAAGTTTATAGGTATAAATGAGTTGAGATGGTGAAAAGGAAACAATTTTAAGAGATAAAGGGAAACACATTGACAACCTTCTATATGTTTTGTATAATTTTATATGAAAAGATGAAGGAGGTTTCCATGAAAAATAAATATCTAGAGATATCAAAAAAATTAAAAGTTTTGAGTGATCCAAAGCGATTAGAAATTATAGATATGTTATCTTGTGATGAACTTTGTGCTTGTGAGATATTAGAGCAATTCGATATAACACAACCAACACTATCGAATGATATGAAAAGATTAGAGGATGCCAATCTAGTTATTAGTCGAAGAGAAGGAAAAAATATATATTACATTGCCAATAAGAAAATTCTGAAGGAGATGAAATCCGACTTAAAGGAAATATTTGATGGCGGAGAGGAATGTATTTGTCACACTAGGAATAAGTAAATTTTTTTGGGCTATACATAGAAACATTTGAATATATCT
Organism: Urinicoccus timonensis; assembly: GCF_900232945.1. GTDB lineage: Bacteria > Bacillota > Clostridia > Tissierellales > Peptoniphilaceae > Urinicoccus > Urinicoccus timonensis. The sequence continues at coordinate 136,415 of NZ_OCTU01000003.1, read as the reverse complement.
ATACTAAAGGAGGTAGAAGAACTATGGAAAAAAATAAGGATAAAGGAATTAATGTATTTCAAAAATACCTAACTTTATGGGTATTGTTTTGCATGATTGTGGGGGTACTTATAGGAAAATATATACCTATAATCCCATCTGCTTTAGGTAAAATGCAAATTGCAGGTATATCTGTACCGATAGCAATCTTAATTTGGGTTATGATTTATCCTATGATGATGAAAGTAGATTTTCAAAGTATTAAAAGAGTTAGAGAAAATCCAAAGGGCCTATTTGTAACATGGGCTGTTAACTGGCTCATAAAACCATTTACAATGTTTGGAATAACGTATTTGTTTTTCTTTATTATATTTAAACATATCATTCCTAATGATTTGGCCAATGATTATTTAGCGGGGGCTGTTTTGCTGGGAGCTGCGCCATGTACTGCTATGGTTTTTGTCTGGTCGACTCTTACAAAGGGTGATCCTGCTTACACTGTGGTTCAAGTAGCCACAAATGATTTAATCATTTTATTTGCTTTTGTACCTATAGTGAAGTTTTTATTAGGTGTATCTAATGTTGTAGTACCCTATAGCACCTTATTTACTAGTGTATTTTTATTTGTTGCTATTCCATTATTAGGAGGTGTCATCACAAGGAAAATAGTAGTTGATAAAAGAGGAAAGGATTATTTTGAAAAAGAATTTCTAAGTAAATTTGATGGAATGACAACTATTGGACTACTATTGACCCTAATCATTATATTTTCTTCACAAGCAAATATAATTTTAGAAAACCCATTTCATATTTTATTGATAGCTATTCCACTTACCCTTCAAACATTCTTAATTTTTACCATAGCCTATGCCTTAAGCAAAAAAGTAAGTCTACCTTTTGAAATAGCTGCACCAGCAGGCATGATTGGAGCTTCAAATTTCTTTGAGTTAGCTGTAGCTGTTGCAATAGCAATATTTGGGATAGATTCACCAGTTGCATTAGCTTGCACTGTAGGTGTTCTGACTGAAGTACCTCTTATGTTATTCTTAGTAAATATTACCAATAATACAAAACACTGGTTTTTAGAAAATAAAGAATCTAAAGTTTACGGAGGTTAGATATGTGGAGTTTTATTCAAGATCAAATTCTAGGTATGAAATGGCTCAATGAATTGATAGGAGAAGTATTAAGAAATTTTGGCCTTGATATGACTTCAAAACTTGGAGGAAGCTTACAATTTTTCATCTATGATGTTATAAAAATTACAATATTACTTTGTGTGTTGATTTTTATCATTTCTTATATACAAAGCTATTTCCCACCTGAACGAAGTAAAAAAATTCTGGGACGTTTTGATGGATTAGGGGCAAATATCATATCTGCTTTACTAGGCACCGTAACACCTTTTTGTTCATGCTCTTCAATTCCTATATTCATGGGCTTTACAAGTGCTGGATTGCCTATTGGAGTGAGTTTTTCATTTTTAATATCTTCTCCAATGGTTGATTTGGGTAGCCTTGTTTTACTTATGAGTATATTTGGAGGTAAAATAGCTCTAGCATATGTAGTTTTAGGGCTAATTATTGCTGTAATTGGTGGTAGCCTCATCGAAAAAATGCATATGGAAAGGTATGTAGAAGATTTTATAAAAAATGCAAGTCAGGTTGATATTAGCTCGCCAAGTTTAACATTAAAAAACAGGGTTGATTTTTCTAAAACGCAAGTTAGTGACACGTTCAAAAAAGTTTTTCCTTATATTTTAGTAGGTGTGGGCATAGGGTCATTGATCCACAATTGGATTCCTCAAACTTGGGTAGAAAATATCTTAGGCAGCAAGAATCCATTTGGAGTGGTTTTGGCAACTCTTGTCGGAGTACCAATGTATGCTGATATTTTTGGAAGTATACCAATAGCAGAAGCTTTATTGGCAAAAGGTGCTCAACTAGGAACTATTCTATCTTTTATGATGGCAGTAACAACACTAAGCCTACCATCATTGATTATGTTAAAAAAAGCAGTTAAACCAAAGCTTTTATTTCTATTCATAGGAATTTGTATTTTTGGGATCATGGTTGTAGGATATTTATTTAACATTTTTAGCCCTATTTTAATTTAATGGGGAAGAGTAAAATGAAAGTATTCAGAAGAAAGCAAAAAACAGATGCTCTTGTGAAAACAATCGTGTGGATTAAGGAGGAAAAAATGAGATTATTTGGTAAGAAAGAAAAAAGAGAGAAAGATTGTACTTGCGGAGGCAATTGCCAACCTGTTAATAACAAGGAAGTCAAAGAAACAAGTTGTTGTGATGTAAATTACTCATCAGAGAATATAGAAAAAGCAGAAGAAAAGAAAAAAGAGAAGGGGATAAAAATACTAGGTTCTGGTTGCTCGAAATGTGCTGCTTTAGAAAAATCAGCCAGAGAAGCCTTGGCTGAACTTAATGTTGAAGAAGATATAGACCACATTACAGACTTTTCTCAAATCGCAAGTTATGGAGTTATGTCTACTCCGGCATTAGTAATAAACGGCAAAGTTGTATCCTATGGCAAAGTTTTAAACAAGGATGAAGTGAAAGATTTACTAGAACAAAATGGTGTAAATTAAAATGAGAAAAGCAAAAGTTGCATTTATATGTGTCCACAATAGCTGTAGGAGCCAAATTGCAGAAGCCCTAGGGAAAAAATATGCTTCAGATGTGTTTGACTCCTATTCAGCTGGAACCCAAATAAAAAACCAGATAAATCAAGATGCTGTCAGATTAATGAAAGATATATACAATATTGATATGGAGAAGACTCAATATTCAAAGCTGATTTCTGACCTGCCAGATATTGATATATCCATTACTATGGGATGTGATGTGGTTTGTCCGATTGTAGAAAATCAATACACAGAGGACTGGAATTTAGAAGATCCCACAGGTCAGGATGATGAGTTTTTTAGGGAAATTATATCTAAAATAGAAAAAAATATTAAGGATTTAAGCCTTAGAATTGAGAAAAATGAAATTAGTTTGAATGAAAAATAGAAGTTGATTTTTGAATAGAGCAATAATTATTTTTTATAGCTATAATTCATATCTGCTAGAGACTTATAAATAGTTTACTCATATATATAGCTCATAAAATAAAGAAAGACTGGATTCATTTCCAGTCTTTTTTGTTAAAGTTTGCAGTATTTACTCATGTGAATTATCCCTGGATGCTTTAAGATAAAATACAATAAAAAAGAGGATTGCGATATGAATGAGCAAGTATAAATATCTACAGCATCAGGGATAGGAGGTTTATCAATGAATGTAATTGAAGTGAAAAATATGAGTAAAAACTTTAAAAACAAGAAGCTTTTCAACGATTTTTCTTTGGAGATTGAAGAAAATACGGTTCATGCTCTTGTTGGACCGAATGGATCTGGTAAGACTTCTCTACTTAGAATACTAACAGGTCTTTATGATGAAAATAAGGGCGAGGTAAATGTTAAGGGAAGTCATGCAATGTTACTTGAAAATGACTATTTGTATGAAGATAAGACTGGGCTAGAAAACATTAAATTATATGGTTTGTATTTCGGATATAATCTAGATTCTTACCAAAAATATGCTGATTTGTTAGAACTTACAAATGATCTGGATAGAAATGTTTCAACCTATTCTAAAGGCATGAAGAGGAAATTATCCTTACTAATTATTGTAATGATGGATAGGGAGATCATATTTTTAGATGAAGTAACAAGTGGAGTTGATCCAATATCAAGAGTTGAGATAAGAAAACTCATAAAATTATTAAAGGATGAAGGGAAGACCATCGTTCTTACAAGTCATGATCTTTCTGAAATTGAAAAGGTGGCTGACAAAGTGTCTATGATAAAATCAGGAGAGCTACTTTTTACAAAGAATATAGATGAAATTCAAGGAGAAAGCTTGGAAGATTTATTTATAGAGGAAGGTTCAAAATGAAGGATAAGATGAATATTAATAGGGCTTGTCGCTACTATTTAAGTAAAGACAAGGATTTTATTTTAAATTTATTATTATTTACTTTGATTTCTCTTGGCTTTATTTTTCTACTATCTAAGGGGACCTTTGATTCTAGAGGAAATGATTATATTGTATTAATGCTATATGTACTAATGCTTGGAATTTCAATTCTTATGTCTAATTCTATGCTTGTCAATTTAACAGTCAAGGATAAAGTAAATAAACGAATAGAATTTATCCTAGCATCAGGAATAAATATAAAAGATGTGATGAAAGCCTATGCAATAGAAATGTGGCGCCTATCTTCCATTGTTCCCTTTATATTATTTTTTCTATCATATGTTTTATATGACTATAAAATCGAATTTAAGTGGATTGTGGGTATATTTGTGACAATGATAGGGATGACCTATTTTGAAATCCTATTTTTTAACCTAATAAGTCTATCCCAAAAAAACTTTAAGTTTTTCAAAAATATAGTTTTCTTTGGAACGACAATTTTAATTTACCTGGCAGGCACATTTTCAGAGAAGATTCTATCATTGATAGAAAAATATGATCTAAACATTATCTATATCATCTTAGGAATAAATATAGGCTTAGCCTTCATCTTTGCAGTTTTTTCTATAAAAGATTTGTCTAAGATGAACAATGAAGCTGTAATTAAGAAAGAAGGGTCCTGGTCATGAAGATAGTCATGAAGGATTTAAGAAAGCTTTTAGATAAAAATGCCCTATTAATGTCACTTATGGCAGTCATCTGCTCCTTTATGGCTTTGTTTTTTGGCGATAGAGGAAGTCAAGAAATAAATAAGGTCATGAATATAGTTAAAATTGATGGAATTTTAATACTTTTTGTAATGTTTGGAGTAGAACTCGCTAAAAACACCTTGGTATCAGATAAGATTAGCAAAAGGCTTGAATTTTTACTTGCAAATGGACTTTCTATGAAGAAAATCCTAGGCAAATATTTCTTTAGCATCTATTTTGCAACCTTGATAATAGTCCTTCCAAGCCTGATATTAAATCTAGTAAAACTTGATCTAAGCCTGATTCTTGCTTTAAACTTGATCTTATCAAGTTTGCTTTACACTTTAATAATCGTCTTGATCATTCTTTGCACTCGAAACATGAATAAAGTAAATTCTCTCCAAATGTCCTTAATGGGGCTATCCTTAGCCGTCATGATATTTTCCGTCCTAGTCTACAATTTTACAAATTCCTTGGTCTTCTATTTGATGACTAAGTTTTTTATCCTAGGCTCGATTAGTATATTTTTGGGTATAAATACGAAAAAAGAAAGGATTGTAGTTAGCTACTATTAGATATGTATAAGAAATTAGAAAAAATTGTAATCAGCCATTTAATGGTCATTTTATTTTGGGGTCTTCTTTTTAAAAACAAGACCTTAGTAGAGGAGGGCCCAGTTTTAAATGCGGTTTCACTTATTTTACTTTATACCTTATATGGACTGATCTATACAGAGATTTCAAATAAAAAAATACCGGGAAGAATTTCTATTTTGACTGTGTTTACATCCCTTTTGCCGCTGAGCTTGACTTTAATAAATACCTTGCCCCATAAGGTCGTATTCGCCCTTATAAGTATAGGCTCAACAAGCCTATTTATGAAAAAATATCTGGTTTTAGAGAATGTAAAATATATAAACATCTTACCAATTTCAAGAAAATCGAGCCAACTCTTTACCCTAGGTCTTATATTTTTTATTTGTGGAGTGATGTACCTATTTGATATAGACCTGCTAATGATCAATATATTTATCCAGATAGTTTTTCTTATTATAGAATTTTTCTTTATCCTATTTTTAAAGGAAAAAGAACTCGCCTTTGAGAAAACCTTCAAACTCTACTACCTATCAGACTATATGGCCAGGGAAAGAGATGAATTTGCAAGGATCATCCATGACGATATTTTGCAGGACATCTATGCAAGTAAAAATTACCTATCTTCAAAAAATCCGGATATAAATTATTCAAAAAATATCCTAAGAGAATTAGAAAGAAAAACAAGAAATCTAATGAAATTCTACCAATCTTCTTTGTTTGAAAAAGCAGACTTAGAAGGGTCCCTCTTAGCCATATTTGATAATGTAAGCTCCCTATATCCTCATAAAAATATCGAAATTACGAAAGGTATAGCGAGTGACCTAACAGAAGATAAAAGACTCATTCGATTAATTTCAATCATATCAAAGGAACTGATAAATAATGTTTACAAGCACTCCGATGCCAACTATTTATCTTATAAGCTCTATAAAAAAGGAAATTTCGTCTATATAGAGATGGAAAGCGATGGTACAGGCCCAGATGACTATAATAAAATTAAGGACTCAAAAAGAGGGGTCTTGCTCCTGAATCTTTTAATCGATTCAAATGCAGGAAATATTTCTTATGGATTAAATAAGGATATCCTTTCAACCAGAGTTTGCTTGGAGGTGGACCAGGATGAAAATTATTTTGTTGGATGACCATAAAATATTTGGGGAGTCTCTTAAGATGCTTTTAGAAGAGCAAGAAGATGAAATCTTATGTGACTATGTGTCAAACACTTGCGACTTTTTAAATAGGATACAAAAAGATGCCTATGATATTTTCTTAATGGATATAAATTTAAAAGACCAGAAGACAGGCCTTGATTTAATTAAAGACTTGATTGATGATCATCCCAAGCAAAAGATAATCGTTTTAACATCTTATGATTTAGATTATTACAAGGATATGGCTTTTAAGTTAGGAGTCAGGGATTTTATAAATAAGTCTGTAGAAATTGAGGAACTCTTAGAGAGAATAAAAAATGTATATAGGGGAAACCATAAGAAAATAGACAAGTACATTGCTGATCCCCTGACCCAACGAGAGATAGAAGTCCTAAAAGAGCTAATCAAGGGTCAAAATAAAAAGGACATTGCAAGGAAGCTTTTTATCAGTGAGAGAACCCTCTATAACCACATTGCCAATATATATGGAAAACTAAGTGTTAATAATATTGTTGAAGCCTACAATAAGGCCATGGAGCTAGGCTATATAGACCCAGTGATGTAAAATTTATAAGATGAAAATAAGATATCGGTTTATAGAAAGGAGACTTCCATGTTGCTAATATTCACTTTGGTCTTTTGCTTAATTTCATATGTCTTAAAAATAAATGCATTCTTAGTATATTTTTCCTATGTCTGTGGATTTACAATAGTAAAAAGTTTCATTTCAGAGAGTTTAAAAGACCTCTTTATCATAAGTAATCCCGCAAAAATGTATACAAACATAGGTTTTATTCATTCTTTTATTTCAGGAAGCTCACTTTTGATCATTTGCTTATATTATTCCATAATGGAATATAGCAGTTTTTCTTATAAATACATGATTCCAATGATTATAGTGAATTTTCTAATCTATAGGTTTATCTTTTGGGATATGTCCTATGAAATCGATAGAAAGATTTTGAATAGGAGGATTGGATAGAACTTATTAACAGGAAAGGGGAATAAAAATGGACAAAAAGAACCTGTGGCTAATATTAATGATTTTAGGATTTATGATACTTATAACCTCAATATATATGTCCTATAAAACGGGAAAAACGGAATATGCATGGATCATTGGTTCAATGCTTTTTGGCATAGGAAGTGGAGATAAGTATAAGAAGTTGAAAGACCAATAAAGAGCAAGAAAACCAGCCCTAGACTGATGTGTACCCATAAAACTGGACACAATATTTAATTAATTCGTTGTAGTGGATGCTAACCTATACTTTGTAGGTGGCATCCATTTTGTTTTTGATTGAATTCTTTCGTTATTGTAATAATCTATATACTCCTCTATTGCTCTCGAAAATTCGTCAAAAGAGCGATAGCTCTTTTCGTAACCATAATACATTTCATTTTTTAGCCTTCCAAAGAATGTTTCCATAATGGAGTTATCATAGCAATTCCCTTTTCTTGACATGGATTGCTTTATCCCATGTTTTTTAAGTTCATTTACATAATATTTATGTTGGTATTGCCATCCTTGATCTGAATGTAGGATTAAGTTCTTTAGTTTTGGAAATTTTCTAAATGCTCTTCTTAACATAGTAGATATTTGTTTTAAATTAGGACTTAAGGATAAGTCGTAGGAGATAATCTCATTGGTATACATATCAAGTATTGGAGAGATGTAGCATTTACCCCAAGAAAATTTAAATTCAGAGACATCCGTGGTCCATTTTTGTAAAGGTCTATCTGCTTTGAAGTCTCTATTGATTAGATTATCTGCTACTTTACCTATTTTCCCCTGATAGGAGTGGTATTTTTCTTTAGAGCCCTTTCCAAAAAGTTTTCGTTCGTGCATAATCCTTTGTACTTTTTTATGGTTTATGACATAGCCTTGATTTATTAACTCCATATAGACTCTTCTCACTCCATATCTTCCTTTGTGTAGGTGAAAGATTTGGGCTATTTTATCTGCAATTGAACGATTCTTAACTTTTATTTTATCCACTTTATTTAGTTCAAAGTAGTATGTTGACCTCGGCAAATCAATGGCTCTTAAAAGATCCTTTAGTCTGTATCCTTTTTCTTTGAGTTCTTTGACAATCGCTGCTTTTTCGCCTTGAGTTGCGCAGCGTAACGTTCTTCTCTCAAGGCGATCTCTTTTTTTATGATTTCATTCTCAGCCTTCATATATTCATTTTCTGCTCTAAGTCTTATGAGTTCTTCTCTTTCGGATTCATTCAGTTCTTTTGGTTTATGGATATTTTTCTTTTTCATGGTTGTATTTTTAGATTTACGGCCTTTCTTTTTATTCACAAGACCATTATATCCATCCTTTTTATACTTGTTAAGCCATGAATAAAGTTGTCCTTCATTGATTCCATTTTCGATTGCAGTTGCCTTTATTGAATTTCCAGCCAGCACTTTCGACACCATTTCTAATTTTTCATCTGGTGTCCAGTGGATATTATTTCCATGGTTTAAAATTTCTGGGCCATGAAGTTCTTCTAATCTAAACCATTTTCTAATGGAAGCATGAAGGTTTTCTTCTTTGGTCCCATCAGGTGTATCAGGCCATTTCCCTTGCCTATACAACTGTATGCACTCTTTTTTGAACTCATAGCTATATTTCACAAAAATACCCTCCTTACTGGTTTGTCCAGTAAAGAGGGTACATATCATATAGAAAAAGTTTCTTTTAATAAAATTATTAATACAGACTTCAATGCAGTTATATATGAACATGGAGATTCTGAAAGTCTTCTCGGCTACGAAATCAAAAATGGCAGAAAACTGGAAAATTCAAATGAACTTTTAGTACCAGAGAGATTTTTAATAAAAAATAAGGAGTACGATTTAGGTTCTAAGATTATTGAAAATAAAAAGACATATACTATCGTTGGTGTTTACGAAATGAAAAGGCAAAGGCTATGAAAATAAGAATTGACGAATCTATAGAAGAGATGCCTTATGAATTAGAGGCATATAAGTCAAATGAAATAGCTATTTACACAAGTGAAAGTAGTCTAAGAAATTTTATAGATGAGTACGGAATTGATGAAGCTAATCCTGTATATTATTATTTTGTAAAAATCAAAGCCGATAAAAATAAAGAGAAAGTATTTGAAGATGCCGAAAAAGTGATTTCAACCTATTTTCCAAAATCAGATCATGGTACTTCTACAGAAATTATAAGAGCTGCTATGAATAAAGAACAGACAAGAAATGAAAAACTTTTAAATCTTGGCATACAAATTATTCTTATAACCATCGCTTTTTCTAATGCCTATAATAGTTTTAAAGGCAACCTTAAAGCGAGAGCAAATGATTTTAAACTTCTATAAACTACTGGAATGACAAAAAAACAGGTTGAAAAGATGGTATTTTCTGAAGTAAAAATATTATTTAAAAATATTTTCTTAGCATATATCTTTATGTTTTCTATAGGCATTGTGTTAAGAGCCTATAGGAGCAACTATGAATTAGGCTTTGGAATAAAAGAGCTGATAATAAATATTAATTATACTCCTATATTAATAGTATTTGTATTTATAATTGCAGGTGTCTTACTTGCAATAAAAAGTGGTCTTAAAACAAAAAATGAGAACTCAGATAATACTTTCAAGAGTATATAAGAAAAAGGCTATGAGCATTAAACTCATAGCCTTTTCTCTTGCCACCTAAAGACTCTTTAAATCAGTTTTTCTAAAATCCCTAATTCAATGAGTCTTAGGGCCCTTTTCTTAGTCTAAAATAATATCTTTTCTCTTTTTACTCGAATAAGCCACAAACCAGGCAAAAAGAATGGCAAAGACTAACCCTACCAAGTAAGACCCGGTATAGCCTTCTAGGCCCAGACGGCCATCAAAGTTCAAGCCCAATTTAGGATCATGGAAGATATAGCTGGAAACGATAAAGGTGTAAAACATCCCTGGTAGGAGGGAGATGAAATAGTTCTTTCCATTGCCCTTGAGATAGGTGGATACCATCAAGAGGGCAAAAACTGCAACCAATTGGTTGGCAAAGCCAAAATACCGCCAAAGAGTGGCAAAGCCTTCGCTATTGGTCTTGGCATAGTAGAGAATGGCCACAGCAGGAATAAAGATAAGGATGGATAAGAGAACCCGTTTGATCTTTTTCCCTTGGTCAATGTTGAACTGTTCTGCAATCATGAGGCGTAGAGACCGAAAAGCTGTATCTCCACTGGTAATGGGGAGAACAATAACCCCGATAATGGCAATCAAGCCCCCAATTTTACCCATAAATTCCTTGGATATCAGACCTACCATCAAGGTTGCAGAAGTATCCACTGCTGCAGACCGGTTAAAGAGAACCATGGCGCCAGCTGCCCAGACCATAGCAATAAAACCTTCGGCTAACATCATGTTGTAGAAGGTTTGTCGCCCTTCTCTTTCGTCCATGACTGTTCTTGAGATCAAGGTTGCTTGGGACCCGTGGAAACCAGACATAATCCCACAAGCTACCGTAATGAAAAAGACCGGGATAAAGGATTGGCCCGTGGGATGGACTGAAAGCAAGCTTCCTTCTGTAATGGGGTGAAGGCTAGCTCCTCCATCCATTAAAACCCCAACTAAAACTCCCAGGGCAGAAAGAATTAAAAATCCTCCAAAAATTGGGTAAACCCGACCAATGATGGCGTCAATGGGAAAAAGGGTGGCCAGGATGTAGTAGCCCAAAATACAGGCATAGACAATCCAAATAACATTACTTTGTATATCCATTCCCAAGACGTCATTGACAATCAAGTCTCCTGGCGTATAGATAAAGACAACCCCTGTTAGAAGCATTAGGATCCAAATAATGATATTGTAGACCTTGTTGGTGCCATTTCCCAAATAGCGAGTTACCAGCTTGGGCACTTGGGCCCCGTCATTACGCATGGAAATCATCCCGACAAAGTAGTCATGCAGTGATCCTGCCAAGACACAGCCAATGGGGATAGTTAAAAAAGCAATGGGACCAAATAAAATCCCTTGGATGGGGCCTAAGATGGGGCCTGTCCCAGCTATGTTCAAAAGTTCAATAAGTTGGTTTTTCCATTTTTTCATACCAACATAGTCCAGGCCGTCTGCCAATTTTACAGCAGGCGTTTCCCGGTCATCTGGTCCAAAAACCCGTTCACAGTACTTCCCGTAAGCAAGGCCTCCAACCAGCAAAATAGCAAGTCCAATTAAAAATAAGACCATGGATATTCCTCCTTAATAATTATTATAATTCCTAAGTCTAGTATAGCAGGTTATTTTACACAAAATCAATCAGGTTTCCAAAAATCTAGGACTTTCTTTTCCCAAATTTACCCTCTTTTTGAACACAAAAAATTCCCGACCTTGTAAACTAGATCGGGAATAAAAGAATCTACTTATAAAACTCTGGTTGCATTGACAAAGTTTTGTGTATAGTATTTTTCAGTTAATTTGTTTTTAACAACCTTACCTTGGCCACTGGCTGCATGGATGAATTCATCATTTCCAATATAGACACCTACGTGGCTGACATTTCCTGTGCCAGTAGTGGCAAAGAAAACTAGGTCCCCTCTTTGGAGTTGGTCTTTAGAAACTTGTTTACCAAATTGGGATTGGGCACTGGAAGTTCTTGGAACGTTGATGTTTAGCTCATTTTTGTAAATGGCATAAACTAGACCAGAACAATCATATCCGGCGTTACCTGTATCTCCATAAACATAGGTTGAACCTAACTTGTTTGTAAGAGAAGCAAGAACTCTAGAGGATTTTGATCCATCTGCAGGAGCAACTTCTTCCTTAGCTTCTGGTAAAACTGCTTTGGCTACTGGCTTGGCTGGTGCAGGACTTGCTGGCGCAATGTCTTTTCCATCCAATTGAACGTCTGCCATGGGAAGATAAAAAGCATCCCCACTTTCATTAATTAGAACAAAGTTTCCTTTTTCAAAAGAAACAATGGAAATTTCTTGGTTCTTCTTCACCACTAGGGTCTTGTTGTTGTTCTTTAAGGTCTTGTTTACCTTGGAAGTCCCCTTGGTTATGTAACTATTCATTCCGGCTGCTTCTAAAGCATCCTTGGAAACCAATCCGTTTAGGCCGTCTTTTGTCTTTACCACATAACCGTCGTTGCGGTCTTGGGTTAAAGTAACCTGTTCTCCTAAGAAGAGGTTTCTCAGAACCTTGCCATTGGATTTAATAGGTGTATTTTTTTTGGTAATGAAAATTTTTTCACTTACCTCTGTTTTTATCAGTTTATTTTTTGGAATGGAAACTTGTGCATCTCCTTTTTTCACGGTAAAGATGCCTTCTTTTTCTCCAATGATATTGACTTCTTCTTCTGCTGCAAAGCTTAAAGTCTTACCACTATTCAAAGTTGTAGTGTGGTCGCTAAGTAAGATACCAGTATCCTTTAGGCCTACTAGTGCTACAGCACATAGAGCCGCTAGCCCTAGGGTCTTTTTCAACTGAGGTTTTTTCACAATTAAACTCCTTTAATATCTCTATAAAAAACTTAAAACCTTTTGGTCAACTTTCATATAAAAGTATAACAAAAAGGTTTCAAAATTACAACAAAAAGTTACAAAAAAGTAACGACTTTTCTAACTTTTTTGTTTTTCCTAAGAAATATCAAAGAAACTCCGATTTTCTTACAAAATATGGACTTGTATGTAAGAGCAAGTCTATAAGCCGTGTTCTGTTTTATCAATCATCTATCTAGGATATTTGTTGCCAAATACCTCCAGCGACCTACCTCTTGGCGGTGACGAGCAGCCACCTTTTGATCCTTTTTGGTCTTGCTCCGGATGGGGTTTACAGAGCCAATTTGTCTCCAAATTGCTGGTAAGCTCTTACCTTACCTTTCCACCCTTACCACAATGTGGCGGTATCTTTCTGTTGCACTAGCCTTGGAGTCGCCTCCACCGGACGTTATCCGGCATCCTCGCTCTATGGAGCACGGACTTTCCTCATGTTTGCACATGCGATTGAATGACTTACTCAAGTAAAAATTATATCATATCTTTTTTTAAGAAGCTAGAAAAACTTCTGCCCTATAGGTCTATTTAAAATAGCGATCCAAAAGTTCTTCTGCAAGGAGATAGGGATTACTTCCTTCCTCTAGAGCTCTTTTAATGGCCTCTTCTTCAAAACGAATCACCGCCTCTAGGTCATCTTTTAAAAAGCCTCTCATCCTGCTTTCAACTTCCATGACTTCTTGTTTTAGACGGTCTTGTTTCCAGTGTCCCATATCCAAGAGATAGTCTTTAAAGTCGTCAATGACTTCCTTCAAACCCGAAACTCCTTGGTCTTGGAAGCTTAAAACCAGGGGTCTTTCCTCCCGGTCCTCTTGGAGGTCCAACATCATTTCAATGTCCAGCTTGGTCTTTTCCTCCTGCCGCCCCCTTCCTTGGTTGACAAAAAAGATCTGGGTCAATTCCAGGCTCCCTGCATTAAGCAATTCCATGTCTTGGCTTAGGTCTGGAGAAATGACATTAACCAGGCAGTCCACCACCTGACTAAGGTCTGTATCCAGAGGGCCTCCAAAACTTTCCAGCAAAATCAAGTCACATCCATAGGCATCCAAAATCCTCATCATGCCAGGGACCGCATAGGAAATCCCTCCCTGGTGGCCCCGAGAAGCCACTGACCGGATAAAAACTCCCTCCTTGCCTGAAAGTTGAGCGAATCTTTCCCGACCTCCTAAGAAGGCTCCACCGGTTTGGGGGCTGGAGGGGCCCATAAGTAAAAGGCCGACTTTTTTCCCCTCTTCTAAATATCCTTCTATCAAGTCTACCAGTAGCTTGGACTTGGCCAGGTCCTCTTGACCGGTAAAGCCCACCCGGTAGGCCCCCTTGTCATGGGGGTAGATAGACTTCAAGAGGTCTACATAGCCCTCTCTTTGATTTTCTACAAGGGATATACATCTTGCACAGGCTTTTTCATTGCCTGCTATTAATTTTTCTACAAGATCCATAGCCTACTCCTTGTCTATTTTTATATGCTGGTTTACAAAACAAATGACATCTTTTAGGTCTGTCCCTGGAGGAAAAGCCTGAGCCAAGCCCTGGTTTTTCAGGTCTGGAATGTCTGCTGCATCGATGATTCCACCAGCAAAGACCAGTAGGTCTTCAAACAAGTCCTTTTCCTTTAATAAGGATAGGGTTTCGCTTAAAAGCTTTTTATAGTCTCCGGATAGGATACTAATCCCTAGGGCATCCACATCCTCTTGGAGGACGGCCGATACAATCTGCTGGGGACTTTGCTTAAGGCCGGTATAAATTACTTCCATTCCTGCCTCCCTAAAACGATAGGACAGGATTCGTGCACCTCGGTCATGTTCATCCATGCCCGGCTTCGCTACGAGTATACGAATGGGAACCATAATCTCTCCTTAATTCTTAACAGATTCTCCTTTTAGCCAGGCCCTAGGGCCTGGACCTTTTCCTATTGGTCTATCTTCATGGTGCCGGTTTCTTTTAACCGGTCATACCAGGAAAAAGCTTCCGATAAAATATGAGGTGTGTGTTGTCCTGGACTTTCCTTGATGGCTCGGTTTAGATAGTCTTCCAATTGGGCCTTGTAGTCCGGATGGGCACAATTTTCAATAATTTTTCTAGCCCTTTCCACTGGGTCTAGGCCTCGTAGGTCTGCATAGCCTTGTTCCGTGACCACCACCATGACATCATGTTCTGTATGGTCTACATGGGGGACAAAGGGAACTATTGCAGAAATCAGGCCCTTTTTGGCTGTGGATTGGGTTGTAAAGATGGACAGGTAGCCACCCCGGGTAAAGTCCCCGGACCCTCCCAAACCATTCATCATATTGGTCCCAGAAACATGGGAGGAGTTGACATTGCCATAGATATCAAATTCCAGGGCAGTATTGATGGCGATTACTCCCAAGCGGCGGATTAAGCCAGGATTGTTGGATATCTCAACAGGTCTTAAAACCACCTTGTCCTTGATTTTGGGCAGTTCTTCTCCCAGTCTTGCATTCATTTCAGGACTCAAGGTAAAGCTAGTTCCAGAAGCATAGTCCACCTTGCCGGCAATTAAGAGGTCAATAATTCCATCTTGTAAAACTTCAGAATAAACCGTCAAGTGCTCAAAGTCTGAATCGGTAATTCCCTTTAAGACGGCATTGGCTACATTGCCCACTCCAGATTGGAGGGGAAGGAGGTTTTTAGGTAACCTTCCTGCCTTAACTTCTTCCTTTAAAAAGCGAATGATGTTTTTGGAGATATCAATACTGACTTGGTCGGGTTCCACAATGGGAGCCGTAGAGTCGGGAATATCACATCCTACAATCCCTACAATCTTGTCTGGATCACACTCGATATAGGGCTTGCCAATTCTCTCTTCTGGCCGGGTTAAGTTAATGGGCTTACGGTAGGGTGGAAGGGGTAATTCAGCAATATCATGCATGCCTTCCAATTCCATGGGTTGGCTGGTGTTGATTTCAACCAAGACCTTGTCTGCCATTTCCACACAGATGTTGGTTTGACCCACAGAGGTGGAGGGAATCAAGTGGCCCTCTTCTGTAATGGCCACCACTTCCACAATGGCTACATCAATATGGCCTAAAAAGCCCGCCTTTAATTGTTGGGGCACATGGGATAGGTGCATATCTTGGTATTTGACCTTGCCATCATTAATGGCCTTGCGGAGGGTCCGGTCTGTTTGATAGGGGAAACGATAGGCAACCACTCCAGCGTTTGTCATTTTTTCGTCAATTTCGGGTCCAACAGAAGCTCCTGTAATGACGGTTAAATTTAATTTCTCTCCAGCTTCTCCCCTCCGGGCCAATTCCAAGGGAATAGCCTTGGGATAACCAGCTGGTGTAAAACCACTTGTAGCAATGGTCATATCCTTTTGAATGAATTCAGCTGCTTCTTTGGCAGTCATTAATTTACTTTTTAATTTTTCACAGCGTAATCTGTTTTCCATCATTATCTACCCCCTATATGTACAAGCTAATAAACCAGCTCTATGAATTTAGAGTCTGGTGCAGTCTTATTTTAACCCAAAAATACGGTAATGACCTGGAACCTCCCCTATAAAAGGTTCAGTCACTACCGTAAATAATCGGGCAATGCCTAAGACGCGCTAGTCTCGTCTTTCCTAATTAGATACTATCACAAATAAAAAATATTTTCAATAGCCCCAAGCCCCCTAAAATCAAGGCTCCAAGTCATCTAAATATTTTTCTGCCACCATGGCTGCTGTGGCTCCTTCCCCTACTGCTGTCACCACTTGCTTAAAGCCTTCATAGCGGATATCTCCAGCTGCGTAGACTCCGGGAATTTCCGTTTGCATCTTTTCATCTGTTGGGATATAGCCATCTACCAGGTCCAATTGGCCCTTTAAAAAGTCCGTTAAAGGAGTGTAGCCCACATAGATAAAGATCCCGACTCCCTTGTAGTCTGTAGAGGACCGGAAGCTTTTGACTTCCTTGGTCTTGACATTTTCAATCAAGACTTCTTGGGCCGTACCCTCTCCCTTGATTTCCTTGAGAACACTGTCCCATAGGATTTCAACCTTTTCATTGTTGAGGATCTTTTCTTGCAAGGACTTGGCAGCCCTTAATTGGTCTCTGCGGTGGACCAGGTAGACCTTGTTGGCAAACTTGGTTAGGAAGTGGGCTTCTTCCACTGCCGCATCCCCACCGCCAATGACAAAGACATCGGCCCCTTCATAAAAGGCCCCGTCACAAGTGGCGCAATAGCTAACTCCCCGGCTGGCAAATTCTTCCTCTCCGGGAACATTTAGCTTTCTGGGATTGGCTCCAGTGGTAATGATGATGCTGGCTGCCTGGTATTCCCCTTGGTCCGTTTTAATCTTTTTGGGATTGGACCTTAAATCCACAGACTCCACTGTTTCATGCTTCACTTCCGCCCCAAAAGACTTGGCCTGTTCTTCCATCCGCATGGCCAGTTGCATTCCTGTATGGCCGTTGGGGATTCCAGGATAGTTTTCCACATCCAGGGTCTTGTTCATTTGCCCTCCGGCCATTTCCTTTTCTATAATTAAGGTCTTTATCCGAGCTCGGGCACCATAAAGGCCCGCACTGAGTCCTGCAGGACCTCCCCCGATTATAATTAAATCATACATATTTTCACCTCATAAAAAATTACTATATAGTATCTATACCCTACTTTTCCACTTTTATCTATTCTCTTCCTAGAATTCCTGGAAGGGCCCAAGTTAAATGGCCTGGATATCCAAAATTTCTATATCTTTTGAAAGAAAGTCCTCTTGCTGGGGAATTTCCTTCATCAAATCCGTGGAAAGATATTTTTTATTGTCATCAGAAAAGACTGTGGCTACGACCTTGTCCTGGCCCAGGATTTCTGAAGCCAAAATAGCCCCTAAAAAGTTGGCTCCAGATGAAATTCCAACTCCCAAGCCCTTTCTAGCCAGCTTTTGAGCCATGATAATGGCATCATCAGAATAGACAGAGACGATGTCATCCAGGTCTTTTTCCTTTACCAGGTCCGGGATAAATTCATCACTAATTCCGGCAATCTTATGGGACCCCACCTTGTAGCCGGTGGGGAGAGTAGGCGATTCCTTGGGTTCCAAGGGAAAGCCCTTGGCCTCCTTGTTGACTTCCTTGATGGCCTTGGCCACCCCTGTAATGACACCACCGGTGCCAACTCCGGCCACAAAACCATCACATACCAGGCCATTTCTTTCAAGGTCTGCCACTAGCTCCCTACCCAAGGACTCATATTGACCTTGGGTATTGAGGTCATTGGAAAATTGATGGGGTAAAAAGACATGGTCGTGGTCTTTTTGATAGTTATCAGCCAGGTCAATGGAGCCTAAAAAGCCCCCTTCTTCCTTGGAAACATCAATAATCTTTGCCCCAAAGGAAGAAACCAACTTCTTTCTTTCTTGACTCATCCAGTCTGGCATAAAGATAATCACAGGATTCCCCGTATAGGCCCCCAGGGCACAAAAAGCAATCCCTGTATTACCAGAAGTTGCCTCAACAATTGTGTCCCCTTCCTTGATCAGGCCTTGTTCATAGGATTTTTTCAAGATATACCAGGCCATCCGATCCTTTACAGACCCTGAAAGATTGTAGTATTCCACCTTGGCATAGAGGGCCCCCTTCCGTCCTTGATAAGAGTAGTCAATCTTTACTAGGGGGGTTTTGCCTATTAATCTATCTATTTTTTCTAAATTTTTCATTCCAATCCATCTCCTTTAGTCCTATTATACAATATCTTGGACCAATTGAAAGACTAAAGAAGCCCCTCTAAAGTCTTTTGTCAAATCGAAGCCAAGTCTTGTGGAAATTCCCCAAAATGAAAAATCCTATCTTCAACTTTTCCAATCATAACCACCCGTAAAACGGGTGGTTTGATCACGGGCTATAAGCCCAAGTATTACCAACCAGCGTCTCAAGGCGCTGGTTTTCACTTTGTTCAAACCTTATTGTTTTTGCCTCTTTAGCCTGCCNGTTATGTAAAAATCATAACCACCCGTAAAACGGGTGGTTTGATCACGGGCTATAAGCCCAAGGATTACCAACCAGCGTCTCAAGGCGCTGGTTTTCACTTTGTTCAAACCTTATTGTTTTTGCCTCTTTAGCCTGCCCTTAAAGGGCTTTACTTCATCTTCTCTTGAATGGATCTTCGTATTCTTTTACACTTAATTTATCCATTGCTATGTCGTGTTGCTCTTGATCTCTTATATACTTTGCTATTGTTTGTTCATTCAATCCTACCGTACTTACATAATATCCCTCTGCCCAAAAATGTCTGTTTCCAAATTTGTATTTTAGGTTTGCATGCTTGTCAAACATCATTAGTGCACTTTTTCCTTTCAAGTATCCCATGAAACTTGACACTGATATTTTTGGGGGAATACTAACTAGCATATGCACATGGTCTGGCATTAAATGTCCTTCTATTATTTCGACTCCTTTATATTTGCATAATGTTCTAAATATTTCTCCCAAACTGTCTCGGTATTGATTAAAAACAATTTTTCGTCTATACTTTGGTGTAAAGACAATATGATATCTACACATCCATCTTGTGTGTGATAATGAATTTGCCTTTTGAACCATTTAAATCACCTCTTCATTCTTTTAGGTCTGAACAACTCTATTATAATACTGAGGTGATTTTTTGGTATAACCTTTATTGCCTACCCGCATAGCGGGTAGTTTTTTGTTTCGCACGCGTTGCGTGCTCAACTGACTAAAGTCATCAATAAAGAAAAGTCGGACGAGAGTCCGACTTTTTTGTGTTTAAACCCTCAGCATAATAGAGTGACCCCATAAAGTTGGACCTAATCGAGTAAGCATTTCGCTTACTCGATTTTGTTTTTACATAACATTCGTTCTATGCGGATTGCATGCGTTCACGGTATTGCTTTGGACTTAGACCTCCTAACTTTTCTTTGATTCGATCTTCGTTGTAGTAACGGATATATTGCTCAATTGCCTGCACCAGTTCTTCACGACTACGGTAATTGTGGCCATAGTAGATTTCTCTTTTCAATAGGCTAAAGAAGTTTTCCATAGGTGCATTGTCATAGCAGTTGCCTTTTCTTGACATACTTTGGAAAATATGATGTTTTTCTAACATGGCTTGGTATGCGGTCATTTGATAACCCCAACCACGATCGGAGTGAAAGGTCCGTCGATAAGGACAGGCCTTTGTTCGCTCAATGGCTACTTCTAAACCTTGCAGCATGGTGACTCCATTGGGCTGATCGGATAGGACGTAACTGATGATTTCCAGGTTGTACATGTCCATGTAGGGGTCGAGATAGAGTTTCTTTGTTTGAAGTTTCCCGGTCTTATCTTCTTCATAGTATTTAAATTCTGTGGTGTCTGTGGTAATTTTTTGCAAGGGGATGCTGGTATTGAACCGGCGGTTGATTCGGTTTTTCTTGATTTTCCCCACGACGCCTTTGTAGGAATTGTACTTCTTGTATTTCTTACCATAGGAGTGGACTTGAAGACCCATGTCTTGGACCAATCGTTGCACTTTCTTTTTGTTCACCACCTGGCCCCGGTTCTTTAATTCCAGATGAATGCGGCGATAACCATAGTCTTTGTGTTGGCTCCGAATGACAAGGATTTCGTCTTTTAAGGATTGATCCTTGTCTTCTTCGGACCATTTTTTCTGCCAATACATAAAGGTGGACTTTGGGAAATGGATGGCGGCAAGAATCTCTATTAGTTGGAATTGTTCTCGGAGTTTGGAGACAATCTTCGCCTTTTGTTCATTGCTTCTTCTTTCTCCAAACTCCTGAGCTGTTCCCAGAACATCTTTTGAATGGTAAGTTTCCGATTTTCTGCCTCTAATTCTTTGATACGATTTTCCAATGCTTCGCGTGTGGAGGCGTCGATGGATTCGCTTTTCTTTACAGTTTTTGGTGGTTGGTTGTGGTCATTTTTCTTTGTCACAGGTCTCCCTCGCTTATGCGGGAGCAGCCCCTCGATGCCCTTCTCTCGGTACTGTCTTCGCCAATTGACAATCATGGACGGATTCGTCAAACCGAGTTCGAGGGCAAGTTGTCGGTAGCTGCATTCGCTCGTTTCATAGCGTGTAATAGCTTCTAACTTAAACTCTACACTATACGCACGATTATTTCTAGAGCGCATTAAGCCTTCATCGCCATAATTTTTGTAATTGCTAATCCATAGCCTGAGAACGGACTTCTCGATTTGGTATTTCATTACTAAGGCTTGATAACTTGTTTTACCACACAAGTACTCCTCGACGATTTTCTTCTTCAGTTCGTAACTGTATTTTGCCATTAAAAGACCCCCAAAGGTTGGATTTCTTGGTCCAACTTTTGGGGGTCAGTGCACTAACCGGGGGTTTTCTAATAAAAAAGGCCGGGGGCTTCCCGGCACTTTTTAACGGTCTGATTTTGAAATATAGTTTGGAGATTCTCTGGTAATGGTGATGTTGTGGGGATGGTTTTCTTGAAGGGTGGCTGGGGTGATCTTCATATAGCTGGATTTTTCCTTCAATTCTTGGATATTGGCTGCTCCAATATAGCCCATACCGGACCGGAGGCCTCCTACCAATTGGTAGACTACATCTCCTACCTTGCCCTTGTAGGGGACCCGGCCTTCTACGCCTTCGGGGACGTATTTTTTGGTTTCGTTTTGGAAGTAGCGGTCGGAGGATCCGGAGTCCATGGCTCCCAAGGACCCCATGCCCCGGTAGGACTTGTAGTGGCGGCCTTCCACATAGATTTCTTCTCCTGGGGATTCTTCGGTTCCGGCAAACATGGATCCCAACATAACCACGTCGCCTCCTGCTGCGATGGCCTTGGTAATGTCCCCGGAGTATTTAACACCACCATCAGCAATAATGGGGATGTTCTTTTCTTTTCCGGCTTGGGCACAGGCCATGACGGCTGAAATTTGTGGAACTCCAATCCCTGTAACTACCCGAGTGGTACAGATGGACCCAGGTCCAATCCCAACTTTTACGCAGTCGGCGCCCGCTTCGATAAGGTCGATGGTTCCTTGGTAGGTGGCGACATTTCCTGCAATGAGTTGGATGTCGGGATAGGTTTTTTTGATTTCTTTGATGGTCTTTAAGACGCCTGCGCTTTGACCATGGGCGGTGTCTATAACAAAGACGTCTACAGCTGCGCTTCTTAGGGCTTCAACCCTTTCCATGACGTCGCTGGTAACACCAATGGCAGCTCCTGCTAAGAGGCGGCCGCTGGAGTCTCTAGCTGAGTTTGGATATTGGACGCTTTTCTTGATGTCTTTGATGGTAATAAGGCCTGTCAGATGGTTTTGGTCATCTACTAGGGGAAGTTTTTCAATCTTGTATTTTTTCATGACTTCCAAGGCTTGGTCCATGGTGATGCCTTGTTTGCCTGTAATGAGGTTTTCCTTGGTCATGACATCGTCGATGGGGATTTTCAGGTCGGTTTCGAAGCGGATATCCCGGTTGGTGATGATTCCTTCCAGGCGGCCTTCGGTATCGATGATGGGAACGCCACTAATCCGGTAGTGTTGCATAAGTCTTGTGGCGTCTTCAATGAGGTGGCCTTTTTTCAAGGAGAAGGGGTCTGTGATGACGCCGTGTTCGGACCGTTTAACCCGGTCGACTTCTTCTCTTTGTTGTTCGATGGACATGTTTTTGTGGATGATGCCGATGCCACCTTCTCTAGCCATGGCTATGGCCATTTGAGATTCTGTGACGGTGTCCATGCCTGCACTCATTAAGGGGATGTTCAGCTGAATTTTTTCGGTTAGATTTGTTCTTAGGTCTGTTTCGTTGGGTAGTACACTTGATTTTCCTGGTAGTAAGAGAATGTCATCAAATGTTAGTCCGTCTCCAATATACTTCATACTTCCTCCTATTCTTTGTTTAGCGTAATGTTGACTTTACTGGGTTCTATGCTTGATATATGAACACCTTCTAGGGGTGTCACTTTTATGGTTACTTGGTGGTCTCCCAGGCCCAGGTCCTTGCAGTCTACATAAAATTTAAGGGTGTCTTTGTTGACGCCTTTCAGTTTTTCTTGGTCGCCACTTAGGCGGACTTGGATTTCATGTAGGGGGGACAGGATTTGTCCTTGGAGGCCCTCTTCCACATTGACAAAGCGGATTCCAGGATCTGAAATGGTCACGGTCCGGGCTTCTATTTGGGTGGTTCTTAGGCCAATTTGGTAGATTTGTTTATCATTGACCAGGTTGACTCCTTCAGGCTTTTCCAATTCGATGCTGGTGAGGATGCCTTCTTGCAATTTATCCCAGGATATGGGCTTGGTTTTAATTTCTTCGATCTCATTTAGAAGAGCTGTATTTCCTTTTATTGTAGCGGTTTTTGGTTGAATGTCAATAAGGTCTTTGGACATTTCGTCTGGTGGGGCCTTGGAAAAATTCAAGGTCACAGGAACGGTCTTGGTCTTATAGATAGGAACTTCCACTTCCAAATTGGAGGGTTCCAGGCTGAGGCCTTGGATTTTTTCCAGGTCTGCGTCCAAGGGAACAAGCTTACAGTTTAAGACGGTGGTTTCGGTCCGGTCCTTAATGTTGACATAGGCCACTACGGAATGGACGGAGTCGGTTAGGGACTTGGGACCTGAAATTGTCACTTTTTCCTGGGACTTGTTCATGTCTCCCATAATATAGCCCTCAGGAAGGGTTCCTATGGTTTTGATTTCTATATCTTCCCGGATACTGGTTTTTTCTTCAATGCTTAGGACCACGCTCAAGGGGTCCTTGCCTACTACCTTGACATTGTCATTGTAGTTGGTGACGTGGATGGGGATGCTTTGTTCTCCTTTTTTCACGCCTTCCAAGTTAATATAGGCCTGGATGTTGGAGGAGTTGACCCGGTCCATGTAGGACCGGTTACCCTGGAGTTCCAGGTTGACGTAGATGTCTTCTGTATTCATGAGGGTTAGGCCCCGTCGCCGGAGGTCTTGGAGACCCTCAATCCGGACAGGGACATTTTTAAAGGAGCGTTTGGTTAGGGGGTCCACCACGTTCATGACGTAAAACCACAAGAGGATGGCTATAACCAGGGATAAAATTTTCGGCATGAGGTCGGATTGTTTCAGTTTTTTAATCTTTTCCTTCATGGTCTGTGCCTCCTATCTTATCCATTAGGTTTTCAAAGCGCTGAACCTTGGGCTCATAGACCTGGTCTAGGATATCTTCCAGGGTGGTTAAGTCGATATGTCTGGAAATCTTTCCGTTTTCAGCGGTGGAAATGGCCCCGGTTTCTTCACTGACAATGATGGACAAGCTGTCTGACCGTTCGCTCATGCCTATGGCTGCCCTGTGACGGGTGCCCAGGTCCTTGGCCAGGTTTCGGTTGTCTGTCAAGGGTAAAAAGCAGGCTGCAGCTACAATCCGGTCCCCCCGGATAATGACGGCTCCGTCATGGAGGGGGGTGTTGGGAATAAAGATATTAATCAAAAGACCGGAAGAGATAAAGGCATCCAGAGAGGTGCCTGTATCGGCGATTTCACTTAGGCCGGTTTGTCTTTCAATGACAATGAGGGCCCCAATCTTTTGCCGAGACAGAGAGCCTACAGCTGAAGCAATCTCTGCAGCCATGGCATTGGTTCGCTTGGTTCCCAGGCCCATCCCCTTGCGGATGGAGGAACTCCGTCCGATGAATTCTAGCCCCCGTCTTAACTCAGGTTGGAAGACAATAAGAATGGCTACCATACCCAGGGTAATAAGGTGGCTTAGGATCCAGTTAATGGTGTAGAGTTCCAAGCTCTCGCTGATTTGAGTCAGGACTAGGATGAAGATAATCCCCTTGCTCAATTGCTCTGCCCGGGTCCCTCTTAGGATCTTGATTAAATTGTAGACAAGAACCGCAACAATCAGGATATCCACCAGGTCGCGGATCCGGATGCTGCTGAGTCGAGATGCGATAAATTCAGTCATTTGACATCTCCTTTACTATTGGTTGAATGATAAGTAGGTAGGCCAAGCCTAGGCTCATAAGAATATCTCCCGGGCTAATGACCCGGGCCAAGGGGTAGGCCTTGGGTAGGGGGATCCAGTCCCCTAAATATTCTTGGAGGCCCCTGCCCATAAGGCAGTGGCTGGTGGATTGGTTTTGGATTAAAAGTTTTAAGACGGACTCTTGGCCTGCTTGGACCAAGGCGGAAGGGTCTACCGGCATCCGGCCATAGAGGGCAAGCATGAGTCCATTTAAAAAGAGACCTATACTAAAAAGTATAAATCCAAGTCTAGGTTTTTGCCTAAGTAAAAGTAGGCTAAGGCCTATGATTAAAAAGCCCTGAAGTTGGTATAGGACTTGTGGTCCTTGAGGGTTTAGGCGGATTAGAAAACGAAGCACAAGTAAGAGGGCCAAAATCCCCAAGATGGTCTTTAGGTAGTCTAGGTTGAGACTTGCTTTTTTCCAAAAGAAGGCTTGGACCAAAAGCCCTATTACAATGACTTCAATCAGCATATTTCCTCCATTATGATAGGAAAAAATGCGCTCTCATAATGAAAGCGCATTACCCTAGTCATTCAACTTATTCTTCTTCAGATTCAGTGACTTCTTCAGTTACTTCAACTGTTTCTTCAACTACTTCTGGGCTTGCAGTTTCTTCAGCTGGAGCTTCTTCTGTATTTTCTTCAACTAAAGACTCTGGAGCTTCAGGGAAGTCTTCTTTTTGCCCTTGAAGAATTTCACCGATGGATAGAGTAAAGTCGTTATTTTCTTCTTGTTTTTGAACGGGTTTTTCAAATTTACGTTCTCTTTTTTTCGGTTTATCCTTAGGTTTTTCTTCTTGTTTTGGTTCAGTTAAGGCCTTGATGGACAAGCTAATTTTCTTGTCTTCTTCATTGATGTCTGTAACCTTAACTTCAATTTCATCTCCGATGGCCAACTTGTCAGCTGGTTTTTCAACGTGTTCTCTAGAAATTTGAGAAACATGAAGAAGTCCATCTACGCCAGATTCAAGACGAACAAAGGCACCAAAGTCAAGTAGGTTGACAACTTTACCCTTAACAACATCTCCAACTTTTACTTCTTCTGTGAAGACATCCCATGGTTTTTCAGTTGTTTGTTTTAAGCCCAAGGCAATACGGTTGCGTTCACGGTCCATTTTTAGAACTTGAACTTCAACTTCTTGGCCTGGTTCAACGACTTCAGATGGGTGTTTTACCCGGTTCCAGGAAAGTTCGGAAATATGGATAAGTCCATCGACTCCTCCGATATCAACGAAAGCACCAAAGTTGGTTAGACGTTGAACGGTTCCCTTAATGACATCCCCTTCGTGGATTTCATTGTAAATCTTGTCGCGAACTTCTTCTAATTCTTCTGTTTCAACATTTTTGCGAGATAGAACAAATTTACGTTTATTTTTATCAAAGTCAATGATTTCGCAAACCATGTCTGTTCCTACGTATTTTTGTAGGTCTCTTTGGAAACGAGTAGATACGTGAGATGCAGGAATGAATCCGTTTAATCCTTCTACATCACAAGTTAAGCCACCCTTAACAACAGATTTGATGCTGGCGTTGACACGTTCTTTATTGTTATATTTTTCTTCCATGTCGTCCCAAATCTTCATGTTTGCTACACGTTTTGCGGAAAGAACAACATTGCCATCTCCATCGTCCATTTTCATTACATAAACTTGGATTTCGTCTCCAGGTTTATATAAGTCCTTTGGCAATGCTTCTGGATCGCTTGATAGTTCTTCACGAGAAATTATCCCATCAGCCCGATAGCCAATGTTGACCATGACTTCATTCTCAGTGACAAATAAAACTTCGCCATCCACGATTTCTCCCCTGCGAACACGAGTAAAGGAGTTATCAATTGCCTCCATCATCTCATTGTTCATTTCTTCATTGTTTAAATTTTCCATACAGTTAACTGCCTCCTTGATTACACAATCCGGTGTGGAAGCACCGGCGGTAATACCTATTTTTTTTATTTTTTTCAAGCCATCGAGGTCTAAGTCTCCAATGGATTGAATAAAAATCACTTTGTTGCAATGCTTTTCTGCGACTTGTACAAGTTTTTTCGTGTTAGAACTATTTTTCCCACCTAGGACAAGCATACAATCTACTTTTTTCGCCAATTCTTCTGTTTCTTCTTGACGAATAGATGTAGCATTACAAATAGTATTATATACTAAAATATGTCCCGTGAAAACACCTAAAATCTCATTTACTAAAGAATTAAAAAAATCTTTTTGGTTTGTTGTCTGAGAAAGAACCATATAATTCTTATTTTTTGGAATTTTTTCCAGGTCCTTGGGACAAGAAACCACATAGCCCTCCTGGGCTCTAGATAGGATGCCTTCAACCTCTGGGTGGTTTTTCATCCCCAGAATTAGGACTCCATAGGCCTTTTGGTTGGCCTCTTGGACATAGTCATAAATCTTTTTTACATAAGGACATACTGTTTCAATGACCTTATTATTTTTTTGAAAGTTTTTCAACCTTTGAAGGTCCAAGCCATGACTCCGGGTAATAATGGTGGCTCCTTGGATTTGGTCTGACTCCAAATCTTGGACCCCCAGGTCTTTTAGGTCCTGGTTGACCCGGTCGTTGTGGACCAATTGACCATCCAGGTAGACATTTTCTTCCTCCCGGGCTGTTTTTTCAGCCAGGGCTACGGCCCTTTGGACCCCAAAGCAAAAGCCTGCGTGTTTGGCTAAATAAATCTTAATACCATCACCTATTCTTTACACTCTATAGATTTCATCCATAATGGCCCAGGCAACCTCTTGGTAGAGGTCTTGGCCCTTGTCCTTGGCTTGGACCAAGTCTTGGGCATCTATGGCTGGATGGATGATGATTTTCATCTTGGAAAAAATTTTATAGTTTCCCAGGATGGTTACAGGAGATACCTGGCCCTGGGTCTTAAGGGCCAAGAGGCCGATGCCAGGTTTTACCAAGTTCTTATCTCTTTCCTTTACCCGGGTCCCTTCCGGGAAAATGCCTACATTGTCGCCTTTTTTGGCTAGGCGAATAGCCCTTTTCAAGGCGGTTAGGTCATTTTTGTCTCTTTGAACCGGAAAGGCTCCCAGGTGGTTGAGCAATTTGGCTAGAAATTTACTTTCAAAGAGCTCATGTTTGGCCATCCACTTAATGGGATGGGGGTAAAAGGTTGAAATAAAGATGGGGTCCCAGGCGCTGATGTGGTTGCTACAAACCAGGGCTCCGGATTCCGGAGCATTTTCTCGGCCTTGGACTTCAATCCGGTAGAAGATGTTTAGGATAATTTTGGCTAAGATGACAAAAAACTTATAGAGTCCCATTTTTGACCTCCACTATGGCTGCCATTTTCTCCACGGTTTCTTCCAGGGTCAAGTCACTGTTGTCAATGACAATGGCATCCTCTGCTTGTTTTAGAGGGGCCAGACTCCTAGTCCGGTCTCGGTCATCTCTTTCTTTCAAATCTTTTTCCACCTGGTCCAAGGGGATCTGGATGCCCTTTTCCAGGTTTTGTTGGTAGCGGCGCCTAGCCCGGATTTGGTCTGAAGCGGTTAGAAAGAATTTTACCTTGGCATCTTTTAAAACCACTGTGCCAATATCTCTTCCTTCCATAACCACGTCTTGGTCACTGGCCAATTTTCTTTGGTAGTCCAGTAGGTAGGCCCGAATGGCCGGTTCCTTAGAGAGCTCGGAAGCTCTTTTGGAGACCTGGCTGGTCCGTAACTCATCGCTTAATAGTTTATCCTTGTAGTAGATCCCCTCTGGGGATATTTTTAATTGCATTTTTTCCAGGGCCTGGTGGTAGTCCTTGGGGTCGCCCATGTCGATAAAGGCATAGGCCAGGGCCCGGTACATGGCTCCTGTATCCACATAGGCTATGTTTAATTTCTTGGCCAGGGCCTTGGCAATAGTACTTTTGCCGGCTCCACTGGGCCCGTCAATGGCTATGGACATCTTAATTCCTCCCATGGTAAAAAATCACTAACCTGGGTTAGCGATTTTATCTCTTCAGCTTATTCAACTGTTCTTCTATTATACTCAACTTGTTAGGATTTTTCAAATCCTTTCCCTACACTTTCCCCGGCAAGGTGGCCTGTGGAAAAGGCAATTTGTAAATTATATCCCCCAGTTAGGGCATCTAGGTCCAAGACTTCGCCACAAAAATAGAGACCAGGAACTTTTTTTGATTCCATGCTGGAGGGGTCTATTTCTTTTACATCCACTCCCCCACTGGTAATGATGGCATGGTCTAGCTTGTCCAATCCACCATAATGGAGGGGAAAATTTTTCATCCCTTCTACCAGGCGTCGTCTCTCTGCCTTGGTGGTTTCGTTGACCTTTTGATGGGGGTCTAGGTCCAGGACACTTAAAAAGACATCCACCAGCCTATGGGGTAGGCGGCCTGCCAGGATGGTTTGGATTTCCTTGTTTTGTCCTTCTTGGAAGTCTCTTAGGATGGCTTGGTCCAATTTTTCCAGGGTCAGGCCGGGCTTTAGGTCCAAGACCAGGTCCACTTTTTCCCAACGGTTAATGTAGGAGCTCATGGTAAGGGCTATGGGACCAGACAGGCCTTGGCCGGTAAAAAGGGCTTCTCCAAAAAGGGAAAGCTTGCCGTCTCCTTGGGCCTTGAGGCTGACATTTCTCAGGCTGAGGCCTTCTAAGTCCTTGACAAAGGAATCTTTCAGAAGGATGCCCACCAGACCTCCCCTAAGGGGAACCAGGCTGTGGCCAAATTTTTGAGCAAAGCCATAGCCATCTCCTGTAGACCCTGTAACTGGATAGGACTTGCCTCCTGTAGCCAGGATGACCCGGTCAAAGGCTTGGGTCCCCTCCTTGGTCTTTAAGAGGAAGTGGCCTTTTTTCTCCAGGTCCAGGACCGGGGTGTTTTTATAGACTTGGACCCCGGCCTCCCGGAGCATTTTTTCCAGGGCTGAAATGACATCCGAAGACTTGTCCGATTTTGGAAAGACCCGGTCTCCCCTTTCCACCTTAAAGGTCAGAGGGATCAGATCTTGGAGGTCCTGGTTGGTAAATTGATAGAAGGCAGAATATAAAAATTCAGGGTTGCGAACAAGAGCTGGAAAAAATTCAGAAATGTCCTTGTTGTTGGTGATGTTGCACCGGCCCTTGCCCGTTATGTAAAGTTTCTTTCCCAATTTTTCATTTTTTTCAAAGAGGCTGACTTGACCGTGGCGACTGGCTATAATTCCAGCCATCATACCGGCAGGTCCTCCTCCAATTATGGCAATTTTCATTTCTTCATCCTTTTTTCAATTCCAAAAAAGACCGGGGGTTGGTTTTTTTGATTATAAAATTCAATCCTTTGGACCCGGTAGTCTCTTTGGTCCAAAACTCTAACCAGGTCTTCCACTGCTGCTACTTCCTCTCCTGCTCCTGGGTGGGACCGGTAGACTAAGAGGGTAAAAAGTCCTCCAACTTTTAAGGCCTCCAGGGCCTTTTCAATGGCCATGACAGTAGTGGCGGCCTTGGTAATGATGGTCTTGTCTCCCCCGGGAAGATAGCCCAGGTTCATCATGGCCAGGTCCACTTCTTGATCCAGGTAGCTATCCAGGTTTTGGTGGCCATCTAAGACGACTTGGAGCCTGTCTTGGTTTTTCAAGTTTTCCTTGACCCAGTCCAGGGCTTCTTCTTGGATGTCAAAGGCCAAGACCCGACTCCCAGGATAGGTCTCCAGGATAAAATTGCTGTCCTTCCCCCTACCCAGGGTCAGGTCCAGGGCTAAATCGACTTCCTTTTTATGTCTTTGAATAAAATTTCGCATAAGGACAATGGCATTTTCTTCAAGCATGGTCTTCCTTTAACTCCTTTACTTCTTCCGGGGTGAGTTTCCTGTATTGGCCTATTTCCAATCCCTTGAGGTCTAGGCTGGCTAGGGATAGGCGGTGGAGTTTTTTGACACTAAAACCCAGGGCTTGGCACATTTTTTTCACCTGGTGGTTTTTTCCCTCATGGATGGTGAGGTCAAATTGACTTTGACTCTTGCCGGGAAGGACTCTGGCAAACTTAGCCGGGGCATAGGATTCTCCATGGAAGCGGATGCCCTTTTTTAGGGGAGCCAGGTCTTTTTCGTCCAGTCTCCCCTGGACAGTGACCCGGTAGCATTTTTCCACCTCATGGGAGGGATGGGTCATGGTATAGGTAAAGTCCCCATCATTGGTTAGGATCAAAAGGCCTGTTGTATTAAAATCCAAGCGACCAACAGGGTAGACCCTCATTCCTTTAGGAACCAGGTCCAGGACGGTCTTACGCCCCTTTTCATCCGAGCTGGTAGTGACATAACCGGCGGGTTTATTCAAGAGATAGTAGACCTTTTCTTCTTGTAACTTTACCGGCTTGCCGTCAAAGGACACCTGGTCCCCAGGTTCCACCTTGGTCCCTAGGCTGGTAATGGTTTGACCATTGACAGCCACCCTGCCCTGTAGAATGTAATCTTCACTTTTTCTTCGAGAGGCCAAGCCAGCATGGGCCAGGTATTTTTGTAGTCGCATCATTCTTCCTCATCTTCCAAGTTAAGCTCTGCCTTAAAAAGGTCAATATCCGGCAGATCTTTGATGCTTTTCAGGCCAAATTTCTTTAAAAAAAGGTCTGTCGTCCCATAAAGGCTGGGCTTGCCAGGCCGGTCCAGGGTCCCTCTTTGCTCTACATAGCCAATCTTCATTAAGGTCCTGATGATGCTGTCACATTGAACTCCCCGGATGTCCTCCACCTCAACCTTGGTAACTGGTTGCTTGTAGGCAATAATAGCCAGGCTTTCCAGACCTGCATTGGAGAGGTTTTTCTTTTTCTTGTCCTCGAAGAATTTTTCAATTTCTTCAAAGCAGTCCTCTTTGGTGGACAATTGAAGGGTGTTTTTCACCTGGATTAACTTGAGACCTGAATCTTCTTGGGCATATTTTTTTTCCAATGCTTCTGCCGCTTCATAGAGGCGGGGCAGGGGGATATCCAAGACCCGACTGATTTCTGTCAGGGCCAGGGGCTCTGCCCAGGCAAATAGGATGCCCTCTAAAACTGCTGTAAGTTTTTCCAAGTTATTCCTCCCTTCTTTCAATAAATAATTCCCTGGCTTGGGGGCGGTAGGATAAGTGGCAGCCTCCTGCCTTGGCCAACTCCAAGATGGCCAAAAAATTTGTAATAATCTCTTCCCGACAGGGCTGGTCACTTAAGAGACTATCAAAAGATACCTTCTTTTGGTCCACCAGGCAAAAGCGAATTTTTTCAATGCAGTCGCTGACCTTGAACCTTTCTGCATAGATAGGTCTTAATTCCTCATTGGTCCGGTCCTGGTACTTGACTAGGATTTGGGCAAAACAAGTCACCAGGTCCTGGGTTTCCAAGTCTTGAAGGAGGTAGGCCTCCTCCTTGGAAATAATTTCTTGGGGTAGGCGGGTCAAGAGTTTTCGCCCCTCCTCCTCCCGACCTTTAAAGTCCTGGGCCACTTCCTTGTAGATTTGGTATTCCAAAAGTCTCCGAACCAGGGCGTCCCGAGGATCTTCTTCCTCTTCTTCCTCAGACTGGGCTTCCTTCTTAGGCAAAAGAAGCTTGGACTTGATTTGCAAAAGAGTGGAGGCCATCAGGAGGAAGGAGGACAGGGTATTCATATCCAGGTCCCGACTGTTCATTTCTCGAATAAATTCCGTGGTTAAAAAGGCTATGGGGATGTCATAGATATCCAATTCATTTTTCTTTATCAGGTCCAGGAGCAGGTCCATGGGGCCCTGGTAGACATCAAGTTCTACATCATACATAGAAAATATTTCCCCAAAAATTTAGAAAGAGACTAATGACCCAATTAAAAATTGGACCCAAGACCTTGTCAATGGCTCCGGAAAAAATTGCAACCACCAAGACCAGGTAGGCATATTTTTCATACTGGTAAAATTTATCCTCCCAAGACCTGGGTAGGAAGCTAGCCAAGAGCTTGGACCCATCCAGGGGTGGCAGGGGAACTAGGTTAAAGAGCCCCAGCATAATATTGTACCAAAGGAGGTTTTCTACCAAGAGTTGGATAAAATGGCTTCCACTGGGATGAAAATAGAGGTAGCTGAAGACCCCGGCAAAGATAAAGGCCATAACTAGGTTATAGACCACCCCTGCCAGGGATACGGTTATCATGCCCAATTTCCGTTTTTTAAAGGCATAGGGGTTAATGGGCACTGCCTTGGCCCAGCCAAAACGAAAGACAATCATAAAGACCAGACCCAGGGGGTCGATGTGGTTGATGGGGTTGATGCTCAAACGTCCATCCCGTTTGGCCGTGGTATCTCCGTTTAAATAGGCCACATAGCCGTGGGCAATTTCATGACCGATAATGGCCACCAAAAGGGCCAAGATTCTAGAAGCGTAAATTTCTATGGTGGCATTCATTAGCGGACCTCATGCAAGATTAAGGTCGGAGCTTGGACTGGGTCCTTGCTATAGCTAATAGCTGCCTGGATGTCTTTAATAATCTCTTGGATTTCAGAAGAATCCTTGCCGTAAAGTTCCAGGATGGTTTCCCCTTTTGTCACCTTTTGACCGATTTTCTTTACCAGGTAGATTCCTGCTCCAGGATCGATGACATCTTCCATGGTCAGGCGGCCAGCCCCTAATCTCCGAGCAGCTTCCCCAATGGTTAGAGCATGAAGAGAGGCCAGGTAGCCATCTTCTTGAGCTGTAACTTGACCCAACAAGGGGCTAAGGTCTTGGTCTAAAAGGCCTTGGGCATCTATTTGGGCTCCTTGGGCCTTGATCATTTCATTGAACTTGTTCAAGGCTTGGCCATTTTCTATGGTTTCCTTTAAGGCCTCCAGGGCTTGGTCTTCTTGGTCAAACTTTTTGGCCAGAACCAGGACCTTGGCTCCCAGGTTCAGACAGAGGTCTTCCAGGTCTTGAGGGCCTTGGCCCATTAGGACCCGGATGGCCTCTTGGACTTCAATTAAGTTTCCAACAGCCTGTCCCAAGGGTTCTTCCATGGAAGTAATCAGGGCCATGACATTGCGGTTAAAGGCCTTGCCTAATTTTACCAGGGCTGAAGAAAGTTTTTCCGCCTCTTCCTTGGTCTTCATAAAGGCCCCGTCCCCCACCTTGACATCCAAAATCAAGGCATCGGATCCAATGGCAATTTTCTTGCTCAAGATACTGGCAGCAATAAGGGAAATATTATCTACGGTTTGGGTGGCATCCCTTAGACTATAGAGTTTCTTGTCTCCCGGAGTGATATTGGCTGTTTGGCCTGCAATGGCCAGGCCGATCTCATTGACTTGCTTGATAAAGTCTTGGACAGTCAGGTCCACCGATAGGCCTTGGATGGCCTCTAGTTTATCCAGGGTTCCGCCAGTGTGGCCTAGGCCCCGTCCACTCATCTTGGCAAAAGGACAGCCGGCTGCAGCTACTAGGGGTCCTAGGACCAGGCTGGTAGTATCCCCTACTCCACCAGTGGAGTGTTTGTCCACCTTGATGCCCTGGATGGAGCTTAAGTCGACAGTGTCTCCTGAATGGAGAAGTTCATTGGTTAAGTCGTAGGTTTCCTTCTCATTTAAGCCTTGAAAGTAAATGGCCATTAAAAGGGCAGAAACCTGGTAGTCCTTGATTTCTCCCTTTAAGTAGCCTTGGATCCAATAGTGGATTTCTTCTGAACTTAGGTCTTGTCCGTGTTTTTTCTTTTCGATTAATTCATTAATATGCATTAGATCACCTGAACTATCTTTTCTACTAATAATTTAAACCGTCCCTCTGCCTTTTTGGAAGCCAGAACAACGTCCTCATGGCTTAAGGGTTCATCGCTAACCCCTGTAGCATGGTTGGTAATAAGGGATATACCCAGAACCTTGACCCCCCTATGGTGGGCAATAATGACTTCTGGTACTGTGCTCATGCCTACTGCATCAGCTCCCAGGGTCCTGGCTAGACGGACTTCTGCTGCCGTTTCATAGCAGGGACCTGTAAACCACATGTAGACCCCCTCTTTTAGGTCCAGATTTTCTTCCCGGGCAACTTTTTTTGCCAGGGCAATGGAGTCCAGGCTATAGGTCTCGCTCATATCCAAGAACCTAGGTCCCTTGTCATCTTCATTAGGACCAATTAAGGGGTTGACTCCGGTAAAGTTAATATGGTCTGTAATAATCATCAGGTCTCCAGGGTTAAAGTCCTTGTTGACTCCTCCAGCTGCATTGGTGACAATTAAATTTTTAATTCCCAGGTCTGTCATAACCTTGACAGGTAGGACCACTTGGCTAATGGGATGGCCTTCATAATAGTGGACTCGACCATTCATGGCCACGACCTTCTTGCCATAGAGCTGGCCAAAGATAAATTCCCCGGCATGCCCTTGGACAGTGGACGCAGCAAAATCCGGAACTTCTGAAAAGGGAATGTGGATAGGGTCTTCAATGTTTTTTGCAAAATCTCCTAGGCCGGAACCCAAGATAATTCCCAACTCCGGTTCAATATTGATTTTTCCCTTGATATAGTCTAGTGCATTCATTCTACTTCCTCCATAAAATCTTTTGCCAGTAAAAGAGCCAACATGGTTTTGGCATCGCTAAATTCTCCAAGGTAGACCTTCCGCAAGGCCTCTTCAAAGGGCATGGATTCCAATTCTAAAAATTCATCGTCATCTGGATTAGCTTGGCCCTTGACTAGGTTTCTAGCCAAAAAGAGGTGGATTTTTTCTGTAGAAAATCCTGGAGAGGGGTAAAATTCAGTCATAAATTCCACCTTGTCACAGGTGTAGCCTGTTTCTTCTTCCAATTCTCTTTTGGCCGCAAGGCCTGGTTCTTCATTAGAATTTACCAGACCGGCAGGGATTTCCAATAGGCTTTTTTCCACCGCCTTGCGGTATTGCCTAACAAAAAGTACTTGACCATCCTCTGTAATGGCCACAACCCCTACAGCTCCAACGTGCTCTACAATTTCTCTTTTGGAGTATTTTTGATTGGGTAATTCCACTGTGTCCACCCGGAGGGCTAAGATATGACCCTCATAGATCTTGTTGGACTTCATGGTTCTTTCTTCGTAATTCATAGATCCTCCCTGCTTTTCTTAATCATGCTTCGAGCTGTTTCTAGGGTGCTTTCATTGATTTCACCTGAACTAATCAGGCGGGCTAATTCATAAGCCTGGTCTTGGGGACTGGATTTTCGGATATTTGAAACCATCTTGCCATCCTTTAATGTCTTTTCAATCCGGTAGTGGGTTTGGGCCAGGGCAACCATTTGGGGCAAGTGGGAAATCACCAAAACTTGCCGTCCCTGGGCCAGGGCCTTTAATTTTTTCCCTACTATGTGGGCTGTCTGCCCACTGATTCCGGCATCAATTTCATCAAAAACCAGGGTCATAATGTGGTCCCGGTCTGCAATGATGCTCTTAAAGCCCAGCATCATCCGGCTCATTTCCCCTCCTGATGCCACTTGGGACAAGGGCTTTAGGTCTTCGCCTAAATTGGTAGACAGGTAGAAGACCACCTGGTCCATGCCATCGGGCCCCAGGTCTTTTTCTTCCAAGTGGACCTTGAAGCGAGCATCTTTTAAATTTAATTGGCTGATTTCATCTTCCACTCTTTTTTCCAGGGCCTGGGCCAGGGTTTCCCGGTCCTTGTGGACCACCTGGGCCAAGTCCTGGAGTTTTTTATGGGCCTCTTCCAGGTCCTTGTGCTTTTTATTAACCTCTTCTTCATAGTTTTTTAAAAGCTCTAATCGGGCCTGACTTTCTTCATAGTAGGCCAAGATCTCCTGGACGCTGTCTCCGTACTTTCTCTTTAAGTTGTTGACCAGGTTAAGGCGGTCCTCCACTAGACGAAGGGCTTCAGGGTCTTGGTCACTATTTTCTAAAAGACGGTTTAAACCCTGGCCCACCTCATGGACTTCATGACGAAGACTTTGCAATTGGTCTGCCCAAGTCTTGATTTCCTCATCATAGTCGCTGATCTTATAGAGATTGGCTAGGGCTGTATCCATTTGGTCCAAGGCAGACACAGACTCATAGGAACTTTGAAGCCTTTGCAGGCTTTGTTCCAAGCCCTCCCGGATGGATTCTTGGTTTTCCAGCTTTTTATAGTCTTGAACCAGGTCTTCTTCATCCTCCTGGGTCAATTGGGCCTCTTGGATTTCTTGGCATTGAAAGTCCAAAAGGTCAATTTCCCGCATCCGACTTTGGTCATCCATGGTCAACTTGTCCA
This sequence comes from Urinicoccus timonensis, assembly GCF_900232945.1. Classification (GTDB taxonomy): domain Bacteria; phylum Bacillota; class Clostridia; order Tissierellales; family Peptoniphilaceae; genus Urinicoccus; species Urinicoccus timonensis. Next base: position 99,393 of record NZ_OCTU01000003.1, on the reverse strand, counting down.
GGTCCTTTTTCAAGGCCTGGTAGGTCTCGTAGGTCCGGGCCAGGTCTTCCAGGTGGTGGCTGTGGGCCTTGTCACCAAAGGAGTCTAGGATAAACTTTTGCTTGTGGCTGTCCAAAAGGGCCGGGCCCTCATGTTGGGCAAAGATGTCCACCAGTTGGCCGGTAATTTCCTTGAGCTGGTTGAGGGAAATCACCTGGCCATTGACTCTTAAAAGGCTGGGTCGGTCCAGGAAGATTTCCCGGCTAATGGTTAAGTAGTCCTCTTGGGCCAGGCCGTTTCTTTCCAGGCTCTTTTGCAGGCCAGCCTCCTGGTTAAAGAAAACCCCTTGGACAAAGGCCGAAGAACATCCTGTCCGGATGTAACTTTTGTTGGCCCGCCCTCCTAAGATCATGTCCAGGGCATCGATTAAGATGGACTTTCCCGACCCGGTCTCTCCTGTTAACACATTCAAGCCCTTGGAAAACTCCACACTTAAGTCATCAATGATGGCAAAATTTTTTATATTTAACTCAACCAGCATCTTGTCCTCCACTTGCATGAGCATCTTTTACAATTTGGGCAAGCCCAAGTTCTTTTTCTTGGTAGCCCTTTTTCAGGAGGGCTAAAAATTCTATATTTCCCTTGGTCCCATGAATGGGAGAAGGGGTTAGCTTTTCTACATCCAGGTCCAGGTCTTTAAAAAGTCCGGCCATCTTATTAAGTACTTCCAGGTGAACCTTGGGGTCCCGGACAATGCCCCCCTTGCCAACCTTGTCCTTGCCTGCTTCGAATTGGGGTTTTACCAGGGCACAAATTTGTCCCTGGTCCTTTAAGAGGTCTCTAGCTACATCCAGGACCAATTCCAAGGAGATAAAGGAGACGTCAATGCTGATAAAGTCTGCCTTTTCTGCAAAGGTCTCAGGGTCCAAGTGGCGGATATTGACTTTTTCCATATTGACCACTTGGGGGTTTTGACGGAGGCTGTAGTCCAATTGGTTGTAGCCCACATCAATGCAATAGACTTTTTTAGCCCCATGTTGGAGCATGCAGTCGGTAAAACCTCCAGTAGAGGCTCCAATATCAATGCAGACCTTCCCCTTGAGGTCAATTTTTTCATTTTCCAATATTTTTTCCAGCTTGTAGCCTCCCCGGCTGACATACTTCATCTGGCCCTTGAGGCGGAGCTGGTCCTCCCGGTTTAAAAGCTGACCGGGCTTGTCAATTCTTTCGCTTCCATGAACTACAAGTCCTGCCATAATGAGCCGTTTGGCTTTTTCCCTACTGGAGGCTAGACCCTGTTCATAGACCAAGAGGTCTGCCCGAATACGGTCTTTAGCCATAGAGGGCCTCCTGGATAAATTTTCTCAGCTGCTTGACTTCAGGCCGTTTACTTTCCAGTCTTTCCAGGGCCTTGTCCATGACTTCTGTCAAGATGTCCTGGTCTTTTTTATTATAGTGGTCCAATTCTTGGTCATCCAGGTCGTCCTTGTGTTGGAAGAGGTTGCCAAAGCTCCGGCCACATAATTCCATATCTCCCCTTTCCTGGCTATCTGCTTCCACCAAGACCAAGGGGGCCATAAAGGCGGCATAGAAGAGCTCATTGGTTTTTTTCATATAATCTTCCTGGTCCAGGCTGGGATGGAGGTCCACCATTTGGCCCTGGATCATGCCATGACTCCCTGCTGCCTTTAAAAGTAGGTAGCCGGCTTGTAAAAAGTTTTTCAGCCTTTTTCCTTCCAGGCTAAGGCTATGGCGTAAGATCAATTCACTGGCCCCATTTAAGAGGGCATCTCCTGCCAAAATGGCTGTGGCTTCGTCAAATTTTTTATGGAGGGTGAGTTGGCCCCGGCGGAAGTGGTCATCATCCATCCCGGGCAAGTCATCGTGGATTAGGGAATAGTTGTGGATCCACTCAAGGGCTATCATGAGAACTTCCAGGTCCTCTTCTGGGGCCTGGTAGATGTCTCCCACTAGGGATAGGATCCTGGGTCTAAGTCTTTTCCCTCCAGCCATTAGGGCATATTCAATAGGATGGTAGATATAACTATCCTTAAAGTAATTTAAAGATTCCAGTATAACAACTTCTACATCTTTCAAGACTCTTCACCTATTTCCAGTTTCTCAAAAGTTTGGCTTTCTTCCTTGTATTCTTCCAGTCTGCCTTCCAAGTCATTTAGGGTTTTCATACACTTTTTGTAGTAGCCCAGGGCTTCTTGGTAGCTCTTAAAGCTCTCTTCCAAAGAAATATCTTCCCTTTGAAGCTTTTCCAGGCAGTCTTCCAGGGCCTTTAAATTTTCTTCATAAGAAATTTCATCATGCATGGCGGTCTCCTTTACTTTCAATCCGGGCTCCTCTAGAGCCATCGGCTAGAATCAGTTCCACATAGTCTTGGTCTCTTAAGTCTTTTACCGATTGAACCAGCTGTCCTTGCTTTTTAATCAAGGCCAGAGGGTAGTTCTTTTGAATCTTTTCCAAATCTTGGCCCAGGTCCAAGATGTGCCCCCTTCTTTTTTGGATCGAATCTTTCATGGCTTGGTCAACCTGGTCTCTGAAAAAGCCCATCCGGTCTCTTTCCTTCTGGTATCTCTTTTGGGGATGGTAAAAATCCACCTGGAGCTTGACTTCAGCTAGCTTGTTTTTTTGCTTTTGGCAAAATTTTTCCATCCCTGTCTTCAGCTTCAAGCGGTTTAAGTCCAGGCGACCATACTCTCTTGCCAAAATTTGTCCGGGAGAATAGTGGCTAAGCTTTAGTTTTTCTTGAGCCAGGGCCATCTTTTTCTCGTTTAGGCCATGGCGAAATTCCTGGTCTACCTGTCTTTTTAAAAGGTCCAGACCCTGGACCAGGTCTGATTTTTGGGCAACGGCCACTTCTGCTGCAGCTGAAGGAGTTGGAGCCCGGTAGTCGGCAACAAAGTCGCTAATGGAATAGTCCGTTTCATGACCCACAGCAGAAATAATCGGGGTCTTGGCACAGAAAATATCCCGGGCCAGGTCTTCGTCTTGGAAGGCCATAAGGTCTTCAAAGGACCCTCCACCCCGGCCAATAATAATGACATCCAAGCGGGGGTCCTCCAGGGCCTGTCCCAGGCTCTTTCTTAGGCTGGCAGGAGCCTGGTTTCCCTGGACTTGAGAGGGATATAAAACCAAGGACACGCCAGGGTTTCTTCTTTTCAAAACATGGATAATGTCCCTTAGGACGGCCCCATCTCTGGATGTCACCACACCAAGAGTCTTGACAAAAGAGGGGATCTTTTGCTTGTACTTTTGGTCAAAAAGACCCTCTTTTTCTAATTTTTCCTTGGTTTCCAGAAATTTTTGATAGAGGGGTCCCAGACCCTTGCTGGTCATACTTTTTACATAGAGGTTTAGCCGGGTTTCTTTTTCATAGATGGACAGACCCCCGCGAACCAAAACCCGGTCCCCCTCTTTAAAAGAAAACATTCCATCTTCTTTTTCCCAGCGAAAAAAAATACAGGGCAGGCTGGCCCGGTCATCCTTTAAATTAAAGTAGGTATGGCCGGATTGGTAGGTTTTGACATTGCTAAGCTCCCCCTCCACCAGGATGTTGGTGAGGAAGTAGTCCATGTCAATGGTTCTTTTAATATAGCTGGTTAATTCATGAACCTGTATTGCTTTCATAAAAACTCCTGTAAAAAAGAGGGTTTCCACAGATTAAATCTATTGGCAACCCTTATTTTCGATCCTATCTTCGTATTTTTTTATTACAGATCCTAAAATCCCATTGATAAAACGGGAAGAATCATCTGTTGAAAACTTCTTGGCCAATTCAACAGCTTCATTGATGCTTACCTTGGTAGGAATCTCTGGACAATAGAAAATTTCATAGCTAGCAAGGCGGATAATGGCTAAATCTACCTTGGCCAGACGGTGGATGTCCCAGCCAACTAGGGTTGAATCAATGACTTGGTCAATTTCCTCCCGATGGTCCAAAAAGGAAGCAAAGTCTTCACTTACTGGAGCCGGTTGGTCTTCTAGCCAATGATAAATAGAGTCTAAATCGGCCCCTTCTTCCTGGCTATGAAAGGGCAATTGAAAAATTGCCTGCATAAAAAGGATCCGTTTTTTTCTTTGACTAATGGCCATTCTTATGCCTTTGCCAAGAGTTCACTTGTAGGAGTTGAAATCCCAACAACATGAACATTGACTTCTACAATGGATAAGCCCGTCATATTTTCTACCGATTCCTTGACCTTTTCTTGGACTTCATTGCAAATATCAAGAATATTCTTGCCGTATTCTATGGAAAGAGACAGGTCAATAATTCCCTCGCCTTCTCCTACAGCTACCTTGACCCCTCTAGCGGGAGTCTTTACACCGAGTTTGCCTGCAACATCTGCAACTCCACTCATTAAATCCTTGCTGGGATAGTAGACTCCTTCCACATGGGACGCGGCAACAATGGCTATTTTTGCAATGACATCATCTGCTATTTTTACATTTCCATCAGTGGTTTGTTCGTTGACATATTTTTCCACGAAAACACCTCCATAAACTTATACCTTATTATACCAAAAGTTGATATTAAGTACAATCATTGGCTTTTTTAAGGACTTTACTTTCTAAAAAGAAAAAACCGTCGAATCATCGACGGCAATTTGGCAGGGGTAGAAGGATTTGAACCCTCGACATTTGGTTTTGGAGACCAACGTTCTGCCACTGAACTATACCCCTAGGTCTTAACTTGTACTTATCAAGTTTACCATACTGCCCTAGAGATTACAAGAAAAACTTAGAAATTCCCTTAGAGATTCTTTAGGGAAAGTTTTCATAAGAAAGGGAGGCCAGAGCCCCCCTAATTATAAACTTCTTACTCAGCCAAGAATTGTTCTACTGCATCTATAGCTTCTTGGACCTTAGATGGGTCCTTTCCTCCTGCTTGGGCAAAGTCTGGACGTCCACCTCCACCGCCTCCGGCGATTTTAGCAACTTTTCCAATGAGTTTGCCTGCTTGAACTTGCTTGGTGAGTTCCTTGGTCACTGCAGAGGCAAAGAGGACCTTGTCCTCCATGACAGAGGCCAATACAACAACTACAGGCGCATGGCGATCTCTGGTTTCTTCTGCCAGGTTCCTCAGGTTTTCTCCATCTACATTTTCTAAAATCGCTGTAATGTAGGAGATTCCATTGACTTCTTTCACTTGGCTTAGGCTGGAATCCAGGTCACTGGAAGCCAGTTGTTTTTTGAAGTCCTCTACTTCTTTTCTCAATTCTTTTTGTTGTTGGAGGACTTGGTCCACCCGGTCAAGTAGGTTTTGTTCATTGGTCTTTAACTTGGCAGCCAAGGCCTTGTGGCTGGCTTCATAGTCCCGTAAGAGTTTTAGAACATTTAAACCTGTTGTGGATTCAATCCGGCGGACACCGGCGGCAATACCAGCTTCCGATAGGATCTTAAAGCTTCCGATATCTCCTGTGGCTTCAACATGGGTTCCTCCACAAAGTTCCTTGGAAAAATCTCCCATGGTAACTACCCGGACCTTTTCTCCGTATTTGCCTTCAAAAAGACCGATGGCTCCTTGTTTTTTGGCATCATTATAGGCTAGAAGCTCCTTGCTAACTGGAATATTGGCCAGGATCATTTCATTGACCCGGTCTTCCACAGCCTTGACCTCTTCTGCTGTCATGGGCTTGTAGTGGCTAAAGTCAAACCGCATCCAATCATCTCGAACTTCACTTCCGCTTTGTTGGACGTGTTGACCTAAAACTTCTCTTAGGGCCCCATGAAGGAGGTGGGTTACAGAGTGGTTTCGCATAATGGCCTTGCGGCGGTCTTTGTCCACTTCTAGGTCAAGCTGACTTCCCACTTCCAGGCTGCCTTGGCTGACCTTAACCCGGCTATAAATTGTTCCATTCTTAGTCTTTTGGGTGTCCAGAACTTCTGCCCTTCCTTCAGGCCAGGAGATCTTTCCTGTATCGGCAATTTGTCCCCCACCTTCTGGGTAGAAGGGGGTCCTTTCCACAATTACATAGCCCTCTTGGCCTTCTTCTAAACTTTGGACTTCATGGCCTTGATAGACTAGGGCTAAAAGCTTGGATGAATCTTCCATCTTTTCATAGCCGGAAAATTCTGTTTGGAAATCCAATTGTAATTCTTCTTCACTGGCTTCCCAGCCCATGTTGCTGTCATCTCTGGCAGATCGGGCCCTTTCTTTTTGAGCTTGCATTTGACTTTGGAAACCATCAAAGTCTACTGTCATCCCATAGTCTTTTAAGATTTCATTGGTTAGGTCCACTGGGAATCCATAGGTATCATAGAGCTTAAAGGCTCTTTCCCCAGACAGGACCTTTTCATTTTTGGCCTTTAGGTCTGCCACTTGGTCTTCCAATAATACCATACCTGTTTCCAGGGTTTCGTGGAACTTTTCTTCTTCCTTGGAAATTACTTCCAAAATCATGGTCCTGTGGCTAGTTAATTCCTCGTAGTTAACGGACCAAGAGTCCATAACCACCTTGGCAATTTCTGCCAGGAAGGGTTGGTCCAGGCCCAGCTTACGTCCATGGGAAGCTGCCCGACGAAGGAGACGTCTTAAAACATAACCCCGGCCTTCGTTGCTGGGAATAACCCCATCTCCAATTAGGAAGGTAATGGCCCGGATGTGGTCTGTAATAACCCGGACTGAAGCGTCTAATTTTTTATCTGTCTTGTACTTATAGTTACTTAAATCTTCCACCTTGTGGAGAACTTCTTGTAGGGCGTCGATTTCAAAGATATTGTCGGTTCCTTGTAGGACTGTAGCAATCCGTTCCAGCCCCATGCCTGTATCAATATTGGGATGGGATAGGGGGTGGTAGTTGCCCTCCTTGTCCTTGTCAAATTGGGTGAAAACCAAGTTCCAAACTTCAATAAAGCGGTCGCATTCGCAGCCCGGCTTACAGTCTGGATCTCCACAACCAAATTCTTCCCCCCGGTCTACATAGATTTCAGAGCAGGGCCCTGAAGGACCCACTTCTAATTCCCAGAAGTTGTCTTCTTTTCCCAATGGAACAATTTTTTCCTTGGCCAGGCCGATCTCTTCTTCCCAAATCTTTGCCGCTTCATGGTCATCTTCAAAAACCGTTACCCAAAGGTCTTCTTCCGGGATTTCCAGATTTTCTCTTAAAAAGGTCCAGGCCCAGTTAATGGCCTCTCTTTTGAAATAGTCGCCAAAGGAAAAATTCCCCAGCATTTCAAAAAAGGTGGCATGGCGGTCCGTTTGACCCACATTGTCAATATCTCCTGTTCTCAAGCACTTTTGACAGGTGGTCATTCTCTTGCCCGGAGGTGTTTTTTCCCCGGTGAAAAACTTCTTTAAAGGGGCCATTCCGGCACCAATTAATAAGAGGGATGGGTCATCCTTGGGCACCAAGGAAAAACTTGGAGCAACAATATGTCCATTTTCTCTAAAATATTCTAGAAATTCACGACGAATTTCATGTAAACCTAAACGTTTCATAGCAACTCTCCTTAATATAAAACCTCCCAAAGCCCTTTGGGAGGTCGCTATACTTGATTATAAAATAGCTTGGAAGCTTTGTCAATGTAGGTCTTTGTCTGCTTGCCTTTGGCGAATTTTCATAAGGGCAAAATCTTTTAAAATTAAACATACACTGACAAAGGGAACAGATAAAATCATTCCAATAAAACCAAACATTCCCCCACCTATAACAATGGCTAAAAGAACCACTAAAGGATGGAGACCAGTTTTGGAGCCCAAAATCTTGGGACCCAAGAGGTTATTTTCCGCCCATTGGATCAGGACGAAGATGATGGCCACCCAAAGGGCCTTGCTGGTGGAATCCAGGGCAGCAAATAAGACTGCCGGTAGAAGCGCCAGGAAGGGACCTACATAGGGGATGATATCGGCGACACAGGTTACCAGACCAATGATAATGGCAAAATCAACCCTTAAAATAAGCAAGACAATCATGGTCATCAGGCCCACAAAAAGAGCCATAAGCAAGCGTCCCTTGACAAATTCCAAAAGGGCATTGTTGATTTTTCCCCCTAGATAGAGGATGTCTGTCTTGTGTTTCCTGGGAAGGAGCCTGTAAACAATGTCCTTGAAGTGGTCCTTGTCCACGCAGAAATAAAAGGAAAAAATCAAGACCAGCATGATGGAAATCAATCGAGAAAAAAGAGCATTAATCCCTACAGGGATATCCTTAATCTTGTCACTAATCCCAGTTTGGGCATTAGTTAAGAGCTTGTTAATTCCACTGTTAAATTCATTTTCAATCTGTTCTAAATTCAAGTTGGATACAGATTCAAACTTCTGGAGCCATTCTTGAGACCCCTTGTTCCAGGTGTCCAGATAGCTGGGAATCTCCATGAAAAAGGCCCGGAATTCGTTGACAGTTTTGGGTAGGACTACCACAAAAACTAGGACTAAGATTAGGGCCAAGCTGGCATAGACAATTAAAACGCCATACCTTCTCTTGATATTCTTCCCTTCCAAATAGGTCACCAGGGGGTTCATGACATAGGCCAGGATAATGGCGATAAACAAGGACCCTATGGTATTACCTATAATGGGAAAGTGGTTAAAAATCGCTCGTAAAACATAAATTCCAAAGAGGACACCGCAAATCCGCGCCACGAGTTTCAAGTCAATTTCAATTCGTCGGCTGCGTTCAATCCAAGTATTGCCTATATTGATCAAATAATAAATGGCCAAAACTAAAAGGATAACCAATAAAGCAGACCTGAGTAAGACAATCAGTTCCGGTGTCACTTCATGTGGAAGAAGCTGAGTATTCATAAGCAACTCCTTTTCAGTGAGGCATTGCTGCCTAATTTATTCGTTATCCTTTATTATAGCACTTTTTTCAATTTTTTTGAGAATTAAAAATCATTCTTAGAATTTTTTCTTCCCTCAAGGGGCTGTCAGATGACCTTAAGGGATCTCTAGCTAGGAAAATTCCCAGCCATCCCGCTTATTCAGGGGCATTGAGCTTGATGTTTTCTTCAAAGCCTGATGGGTCTCCATGTCTAGCTTGGTCCAGGTATTTGGCAAAGGCTTCCCTTGTGGCATCGTCACATTTGGCTTGGGACATGTAGGTCATCTTTGTTGCTTTTTCCAGTTCTGCCAGGGCCTTTCCAGCTCTTTCAGGGTCTGTTTTGTAGCTATTTAACCATTCTCTTTCCCAGGCGGCTTCCCAATAAAGACTTGCCCTTGTGGTGCCAAAGCCTTTTTCATAAGATGAGCCGTCTTTTTTATAGTCAATTTCTTTTGGCACCGCATAGCCTTCTGGCCAATTCAAACTTTTACAGGTTTTGACAAATTCATCTTGGATTTCTTCATGGGAAACAAGGCTATTTGAATAACCAGCTGCACTTGCCTTGTCACAAGCTGCTGCACCTAGGGCCAGGCAGCCTACCAGTAGGATGGTTCCTAATTTTCTTTTCATGGTTCTTTTCATTTTTTTCTCCTTAAATTTAATGCACTTCTTCTATCATGAAGTTTTGGATCTAAAGCTTCAATCATTCTTGAAAAGTTTTTTCTTCTCTCAAGGGGACCCGGCAGATGACCTTAAAGAGGTCTCCGTCTACCTTAACTTCCATGTCTCCCTTGACTTGTAAGAGCAAACTCTTGGCAATGGCCAGACCCAAACCGTGGCCTGTTCCTGTCCGGGCTTGGTCTCCCCGGGTAAAGCGACTGGTTAAGTCCAGGCTGGGGTCCAGGGCCATGGCTGAAATATTTCTAAGGCAGATGCAGGCATGGCCATCTTCCCGGTAGAGGTCCACATAGACCCTGGTATTTTCCAGGGAGTACTTGTAGATATTAGAGCAGAGGTTGTCCAGGATCCTTTGACCCCGGTTTCCGTTGATGCGGACTGGCAGGGGTCCTTGGTCCTTGTAGATTAAATCAAGACCCTTGGTCTTAAAGTCGTCCTCCCACTCGCCTAAAACTTGGCTAGTTAGGTCTTTTAGGTCCAGGTCTTGTAAGTCACTTTCCCTTAATTCCTTGGAGGTTTGACTGACTTCAAACAAGTTTTCAATGAGGTCTTTTAAGTGGATGGACTTTTCATGGATGACTCCTGCATATTTTTTCAAAGTTTGGGGGTCTTCCTCCTTGTCCATTAGGTCCGAATAGTTGATGATTGAAGTCAGGGGCGTCTTGAGGTCGTGGCTGACATTGGTAATTAAGTCGCTTTGGACCTTGGCTGAAGACACGGCTTCAGAAACAGCCTTGTCCAGGTTGGAGGCAATCCGGTTAAAGTTATTGGCGATGCCCTTGAAATAACTTCTTTCCACAGGGATTTGGTAGTCGTAGTTCCCCTTGACAATTTCATTGGATCCCTGGATTAGCCGCTTCATCTCTGCGGAAAAGTCCTTGATAAAGAGGGCAAAGACCAGGAGCAAAAAGACCAGGAGGAGGAATAGAACAAAGGATTTCCCCCTTCCTCCCCCCGGGGCTCCAATAAAGAAAAAGAGGAAGATTATGAGGAGACCCAGGCCCAGGTAAAGAAGGGGAGCCCTGGATGGAGATGAGCCTTCTTGGCTGACGCTGGCTTCCAAGTAGGAAACCCCCGACCCGAAGATTTTTTTCAAGACCTGGATGATCTTGTAGACCAGGGTCTTTTGCCAGAAACCATAGGCCAGGCCCCTATCCTTGATTTGGATAATCCTTAAAGCCAGGTAGGAAGCTGCCAAAAGCAGGCTAAAACCCGCAAAGAAGATACCGGCAAAGACCAAGAGGTAGCGGTTGATGGAGGTCCAGTCTTGTAAGGGATAGATGATACTGGAAGGCTCATTGCAGATCAGGCCGAAAAGTCCTATCCACACGGCAACTAGGACCGTGGTCACTTCCCAGGGGGAAAAGTCCAAAAACCGGACAAAGCCTGTTCTTTCTTTGGTCTTGTTAAAGGCCCAGAGGCCATAGGCCAGGAGGGCAAAAAAGCCCAGGATATAAACCGGAATCAGGCCGACAACCAAGTCAATGGACTGGCGTTGGAAGAGGGTTTCTCCCAAAAAGTTGTCCAGTTGCTTTTGGGTCATGGCCATGGTTACTTGGGCCGAGGCAATCTTGGTGTCGATGCCAAACTCCACATCCTGGTCAGGGATGTTTAGGTCTATATTTTCTTCTTTTTCATTAAAGGTATTGGTGTATTCATAGTTGGAAATGGTATTAAGGACAAGTTCATTGATGATATTTTGAATCTGTCTTATATTCTTATCCTCTTTGATTTGGGTTTGGTCTAGCTGCCACTTTTGGCCATTGTAGCTATACTTCAAAAAGAGAACATCCTCACTGCTGGGCTTAATATCCTTGGGATCTTGGTCCTTGTAACGAGCCCAGTCTTCCGACCGGTTATCCACTAGGTAGGTCAGGTGGTCATAGTTCAAGCTTTTAAAAAGGTCTTTTTCTAGGTCTTGGACATTGTCATATTGGGGGTTATTTGTTAAAAGATAGTTCCCCGTCCTCTTGGTTAAGTGGCTGGTATAGTAGGACTTTGTGGCCAGACTCAAGTTTCGGCCATCATTTCCCTCGGATTCCCCGTAAAACATTCGGTCATTATTTATAAAATTTGTAAAAATGTTTCTAAAATAAGTTTCTGTTGTAATCCAGGATAGGTCCGCCTTGGGTTCGCTGGAATAAAAGTAGGCCATGGGGCCCAAGCTCACTAGGAGGGCCAAAACCAGGGTTATCAAAAAGACCCGAGGATTGTTTTTATTTGTTTTTTCCATTTTCTAAGCTCCTTTTTTCATTGACAAAACGATAGCCTAGCCCCCAGGCCACTTGGATGTACCTGGGATGCTTGGGGTTGACTTCAATTTTTTCCCGAATCCTCCGAATATGGACTGTAACCGTTTTGGGGTCCAGGGCCGGTTCCTTCCAAATCTTTTCGTAAATTTCTTCAATGGAAAAAACCCGTCCTGGATGCTTCATCAAGAGGGCCAGGATTTGAAACTCAATGGGGGTGAGGGAAATGGATTGGCCCAAAACCTCCACCCTTCTCTGGTCCAAGAGAAGCTTGACATCTCCGATTAAAATTTCCGAATCCTTTTCGCCGCTGTTGTAGGCGTGGTTGCGTCGGATAATGGCATCCACCCGGGCCAAGAGTTCCATGGGGTTAAAGGGCTTGGTTAAGTAGTCATCCGCCCCCAGGGTCAGGCCCATAATCTTGTCCAGGTCCTCAGACTTGGCCGATAGGATCAAGATAGGGACTACAGAATACCTGCGGATTTCCCGGATGGCATCTTCCCCAGTCATGCCCGGCATCATGAGGTCCATAATCACCAGGTCATAGTCCTTCTTTTTCGTTTCCTCTAGGGCATCTAGGCCATTTGAAACCCCTGTGGTCTTGTAGCGGTCATTGTTCCCTAAATAAATTTCTATAGAATGTAAAATACTTTCATCATCTTCGGCAATTAATATTTCGTAGTCACGCATTCTTATCACCTCAAGGATATTATAACAAAGACATGGAACAAATCTTTTAACAAAATCTTACAAATTTCTTAAGATAGAGGGAGGAACAGGTCTAGCCCATGTAGGGGCCGGCCTGTCCGGCCCACATTGCTAATCAGAAGATATAAATATAGGGAATATCATTGATAGACCACCCCCATAATATACAAACCCTGTTCTACACATTGGGCGGCACAGGGCCGCCCCTACAAAACCATTCCTCTCCTGTAGGGGCGATTTTATATCGCCCGCATTGCTAACCAGAATATATAAATATAGGAAACATCTCTCTATTCTCAGCATCTCCTATACCCACTCTTTTCCTTATTCTCTAGGAGGGGCCTAGGGGCTATCGATGCCCCTTGCCCCTCCTAAACCTCCCCCTCCACCCTACCTCACTGGATGTAAGAAAAATGACCTAACCCGACGAGAGCGAAGCTCGAATCGTAGGTAGGTCAGATATCACCTTGTTTCAAATCTTTGATTTGTCAAAGGTGATACAAATCGACAAGCCTAAAAATTCAAAACTCGCTTCGCTCAAACATTGAATTTTTTTCATGACCTAGCCCGAAATCTTTGATTTCGTTGGCAGGTCAGATGTCGCGATGTTTCAAATCTTTGAATTGTCAATAAGCGACCACGGCTCATCGATTTTTTCTTTTTATTGGAATGGTCGGATTGGTACATTTTCGGGAAAATATTGAATGATCTGTAGGGGCTGACTCTGTTCATAATTCACCCTACAACACAATTGTAGGGGCGACCCTGTGTCGCCCGTATTGATAAACAGAATATTTTTATACAGGGAACAACATCAATGCCCACAATCCCAAAATAAACATTCCCGGAATTGCAGACGGGCTGGACAGGCCAGCCCCTACAAAACCATCCGCCACCCTGTAGGGGCGACCCCGTGTCGCCCGCATTGATAGACAGAGTATTTCTATACAGGGAACAACATCAATGCCCACAATCCCAAAATAAACATTTTCGCAATTGCAGACGGGCTGGACAGGCCAGCCCCTACAAAACCATCCGCCACCTTGTAGGGGCTCTCCTTGAAGCCCTAACACATACACACAAAAAAGCGACGGGCTAACCCATCGCTTTTGGTCTTATTTTCTCTTATTTCAAAACAATATTGTAAATTCGGCCAGGAACGTAGATTTCTTTTACCACATTCTTGTCCCCAACTTGGTCTGCAAAGGCATCTTCTGCCTTGACGACTTTTTCCACTTCTTCCTTGCTGGCTTCTCTGGGAACCTTGACGGTGAAGCGAACCTTGCCGTTAAATTGGACTGGGATTTCAATGCTGTCTTCCACAGTTTTGGCTTCGTCGTATTCAGGCCAGCTGGTGTCGTGGAGGTAGCCTTCAAATCCAGCCAGGGTCCACAATTCTTCTGTAATATGGGGAGCCACAGGGTTCAAAAGGGTCAAGAAGATTTTTAATTCTTCCCGACTAATGGACCCCAGGGAGTTGATTTCATTTAAATAGGTCATTAATTGGGCAATGGCTGTATTGAACTTCAAGTGTTCATAGTCAAAGCTGACCTTTTTAATGGTTTGGTGGGTCAGGACTTCCATTTCTGGTCGGAGTCCCCCATCTACAATGGAATCTTGTAATTTCCAGACTCTTTCCAAGAAACGACGGCAACCCTTGACGCCATTGTCGGACCAGGGAGCGGATTTTTCAAAGTCCCCAATAAACATTTCATAGGTTCTCAGGGTGTCTGCCCCGTATTCATTGACGATGTCGTCGGGGTTGATGACATTGCCCCTGGACTTGGACATCTTTTCCCCATTATCTCCCAAGATCATGCCATGGGAGGTCCGTTTCATATAGGGTTCCTTAGTGGGAACTATTCCAATATCATAGAGGAACTTGTGCCAAAATCTTGAATAGAGCAAGTGGAGGGTGGTGTGTTCCATACCTCCATTATACCAATCCACTGGGGTGAAATAATCCAAGGCTTCCTTGCTGGCCAAGGCTTCTGAATTGTGGGGATCTGTGTATCTTAGATAGTACCAAGAAGATCCAGCCCATTGGGGCATGGTGTCTGTTTCCCGTCTGGCTGGCTTACCACATTTTGGACAGGTGGTATGGACAAAGGAGTCAATTTTAGCCAGAGGAGATTCTCCATTGTCTGTTGGTTCATAATTTTCTACTTCTGGCAGGGTCAAGGGAAGGTCTTTTTCATCCACAGGAACCCAACCACAGTCGTCGCAATAGATAAGAGGTATTGGTTCTCCCCAATATCTTTGTCTGGAGAAAACCCAGTCTCTTAACTTATAGTTGGTGTGCCTTTCTCCGATACCTTCTTTTTCCAACCATTCATACATTTTTTCCTTGGCTTCTTTTACAGACAGGCCGTTTAAGAAGTCGGAATTTTCCAAGATTCCATCTTCAATGTCTGTATAGGCTTCCTTGGACAGGTCCCCTCCCTTGATAACAGAAAGGATGGGGAGGTCAAATTTCTTGGCAAATTCATAGTCCCGGCTGTCGTGGCCCGGTACGGCCATAATGGCCCCGGTTCCGTAACTCATGAGGACATAGTCACTGACCCAGATGGGGATCTTCTTTTGGTTGACGGGATTAATGGCATAGAGGCCCTTAATGGCAACTCCTGTCTTTTCCTTGGAAAGTTCTGTCCGTTCAAATTCACTTTTCTTCGAAACTTCTTCCCGGTATTTTTGGATTTCTTCCAAGTTTTCAATCCGGTCCTTAAATTCTTCGATATAGGGATGTTCCGGAGCCAAAACCATGTAGCTTACACCAAAGAGGGTGTCGGGACGGGTGGTAAAGATTTTCAGCTTCTTGTCACTGTCTTCAACCCTAAAGTCCACTTGGGCCCCGTAAGACCGACCAATCCAGTTGATTTGTTGGGCCTTGATCCGGTCCAGGTAGTCTACATCTTCCAAATCATCAATCAAGCGGTCGGCATAGGCTGTAATCTTTAACATCCATTGGCTCTTGACCTTGTGGACTACAGGGCTTCCACAGCGTTCACAAGACCCATTTACCACTTCTTCATTGGACAAGCCAACCTTACAGGAAGTACACCAGTTAATGGGAATTTCTGACTTATAGGCCAGGCCCTTTTTAAACATTTGGAGGAAGATCCATTGGGTCCACTTGTAGTAGTCGGGATCGGTGGTATTGACTTCCCGAGACCAGTCAAAAGAAAAGCCCAGGGCCTTGAGTTGGTCCTTAAAGTGGTCTACATTATTTTTGGTAACTAGGGCCGGATGGATGTGGTTTTTGATGGCATAGTTTTCTGTTGGCAGGCCAAAGGCATCAAAGCCCATGGGAAATAAAACTTCCTGGCCTTGGTAGCGTCTCTTTCTAGCCACAATATCCAAGGCAGTATAGGGTCTTGGATGACCTACGTGGAGGCCTTGGCCTGAGGGATAGGGAAATTCTACCAGGGCATAAAATTTTTCCTTGTTGGGGTCCATCTTGCAATGGTAGACTTCTTTTTCTTCCCAATGCTTTTGCCATTTTCCTTCAATCTCTTTTGGATTATATTCTTTCATGGGTCCTCCTTAAAATTCTGCATGTCCAACGGTTCTTGGAAAGGCTGTTACATCCCGGATGTTGGAAACTCCTGTCACATACATGACAGCCCGTTCAAAGCCAAGACCATAACCTGAATGGACGGCTGTTCCATATTTTCTCAGGTCTAAATACCATTCATAGTCCTTCATGTTGAGTCCGTTGTCCTCAATCTTTTTCTTTAGAATGTCATAGCGTTCTTCCCTTTGGGATCCGCCAATGATTTCCCCTACGCCAGGAACCAAGAGGTCCATGGCTGCAACAGTTTTTTTATCGTCATTTTCCCGCATATAGAAGGCCTTGATTTCCTTGGGGTAGTCTGTAACAAATACCGGGCGTTTGAAGATTTTTTCTGTTAAATAACGTTCGTGTTCGGTTTGAAGGTCAATCCCCCATTCCACAGGATAGTCGAACTTTTGTCCGGACTTCTTCAAGAGGTCTACAGCTTCTGTATAGCTAATGCGTTCAAAGTCATTGTCAACCACATTGTGGAGGCGGTCCAAAAGGCCCTTGTCCACAAACTCATTAAAGAAGGCCATTTCATCTGGAGCATGGTCCAGGACATAGGAAATAATGTACTTAACCATGGCTTCGGCCACGTCCATGTTGACATCCAAGTCTGCAAAGGCCATTTCTGGTTCAATCATCCAAAATTCCGCTGCATGTCTTTGGGTGTTGGAGTTTTCTGCCCGGAAGGTAGGACCAAAGGTATAGACATCCCGAAAGGCCAGGGCAAAAACTTCTGCCTGTAACTGCCCAGAAACGGTTAGGTGGGTTTCCTTGTTGAAAAAGTCCTTGGAATAGTCAATGGACCCATCTTCGTTTTTGGGAACATCCTTCAAGTCCAGGGTGGTTACCCGAAACATTTCTCCTGCACCTTCTGCGTCAGACCCGGTAATTAAAGGGGTTTGGGCATAGACGAAACCTCTTTCTTGGAAGAATTTATGGACGGCAAAGGCCAAAAGGGACCGGACCCGGAAAACAGCTTGGAATAAGTTTGCTCGAGGTCTTAAGTGGGCAATAGTCCTTAGGTATTCTGCCGAGTGGCGTTTCTTTTGTAGGGGGTAGGAAGGGTCGGATTCTCCCAAGATTTCAAGGGACTCTGCCTTTAATTCAACATCTTGTCCCTTTCCTTGACTTTCCACAAGTCTTCCTTGAACCTTAAGAGAAGAGGAAATATTTAGCTTGACTTGGTCGTCCATTTTTGTGTCTTGGTCCAAAACCACTTGAAGGGGTTTAAAGCTTGACCCGTCTGTTAGGCTGATAAAGCTGATATTCTTTCCTGTTCTGGCTGTCTTAATCCAGCCTTCCAGGCTAATATCCTGGTTTAAATACTTTTCTTTGTCTTGATAAATTTCTCTTAGTTTCATAGAACCTCCTTATAAAAAAAGCAGCCTTCTGCATAGGACGAATACATCGCGGTGCCACCTATCTTGCTCAAGCCACTTTTATTCTTGTTATCGCCAAGATTACGTCTTTCGATGCTCCGAGTTGTTTTTCTAGTAAATCCCACCACCCTTTTCCAGCAAGCAAGGGCTCTCTGTAGGCTGATTTACTATACTCTTCTCTTCATAGCAAGAAATTTTTATTTTTAGCTACTAATGTAACAATTATAGACGATAAAGCCCTGAATGACAAGACTTTTCTCCCTATTCCCTCCAATCCTTCTTACCGTCCCAGCGTTTGGCCTGTCTTTCTTGGATTCTCTTTTCATAGCCCCGGTTGGATGGCTTGTAAAAGACCAAGTCTTGAAAGCCCTCTGGCAGGTAGTCCTGTTGGACAAAAGCGTCTTGGTATTGGTGGGGGTACTTGTAGGCCTCTTCCTTTTCCCCTTGGACCCTGGGGTTATGTGGATCTCTTAAATACATGGGAATACCGGCTGTGGGATGGCTTTTGACAAAGTCCATGGCCGCATTGATGCCCTGGTAGGCCCGGTTGGATTTTTCAGCACAGGCTAAATAGCTGGCACATTGGCCCAAATTGATCCGGCATTCTGGCAGGCCAATGACTTCCACAGCCTTAAAGGTGGATGTAGCCAAGACCAGGGCCATGGGGTCGGCATTGCCTATGTCCTCTGATGCAAAAATCACCATCCGCCGGGCAATGAACTTGGGGTCTTCTCCCGCCACCAACATCTTGGCCATCCAATAAAGGGCAGCATCGGGGTCAGACCCCCGAAGGCTTTTGATAAAGGCCGAAATCGTATCATAGTGGTCGGTGCTCCCCTTGTCATAGAGGATGGGTTTTTCCATCATACTTTGACCAATGTCTTCCTTGGTCAAGACCAGCTGGTCTCCTTTTTTGGTCGTAGTTAAAACGGCCATTTCCAAGGCCGCCAACATGACCCGGGCATCCTTGTTGGAATGGCTGACTAAAAAATCCAGGGCCTGGGGGTCCAGGCTGGCTTGGAAGTCTTTTAAGACCTGGTCTTTTTCCAGGGCCCTAAGGGCCAATTTTTTCAAGTCCTCCTCATCCAGCTCATGGAAGTTTAAAATTTGACAGCGACTCACCAGGGCCTTGTTGACTTCGAAATAGGGGTTTTCCGTTGTAGCGCCAATAAAAAGAATCTTTCCCTGTTCAACATAGGGCAAGAGAGCATCTTGTTGGGCCTTGTTAAAACGGTGGATTTCATCGATAAAGAGGATGGTTTGTCTGCCTCTAATTTTCAGGTCTTCTTCCGCCTTTTTCAAGGCCTCTCTCAGCTCTTTGACCCCACTAGTTACAGCCGATAATTCTATGAAGTTGTGGTCCATGGCCTGGGCTATGATATAGGCCAGGGTGGTTTTTCCCACTCCCGGAGGCCCATAAAAGAGCATGGACCTTAGCCGGCCACTTTTTACCATCCGGTTGACAAATTGATTTTCTCCAATGAAGTGCTCTTGGCCTACAAAGTCTTCAAGACTCTTGGGTCGCATCCTCTCCGGCAAGGGAGCCGTGGTTTTTAACTTGTTTTCCATTTGCAGGGTAAATAAATCCATTCCTTCTCCTTATCCCATTCTTAAAGACCTTTTCCAAGGCTTCTTTCTATTGGTCGTATTTTCCCTTTAACTTGGGAATGTCCTCTAGGTCCACCCATTCTTCTGTAAAGCCACAAGTACAACAAACATAGCGGTTGACTAAAACTGCCGAAAAAATACTATGCCCTATCATAATATTATTTCCGCTTCCATAGGCACCTGCCTTTCCAGGCACCAATAAAAGATCCTTTGAGCCACACTTTGGGCAAAGTCCTGTCTTCTTCATTCTCCTTCTCCTTTAACAAGGGACCTAGTTCAGTTTTCTGAATAGGTCCCCTAATTTTCTAGTTGAAAAATTTTTTAGATAATCTCAACATCCACATATTCAGATGTACAAGTCATCAAAACGCCTACATAGTCCAGGTTAAACTCTACAATATCCCCAACTTGATAGTCTTTTTGGCAATCTGAAATATCCAAAATGGTATGGTCACTGGACCCACCCAGGACAATCATGTCCTTGTCCACGGGATAGAGAGACTCATTGACAATGTCTTGCTTGCCTATAGCAATAAGGGCCCTCTTGCGAACTCCCCGGTCTACGAAAACCGGTTCATGACCAAAGGCATCCAGACCAGTTTCTTCCACAGGGACAGAGGGTTTTTCCTTGATTTCAATAATTTGGGCTTGAAGGACCCAGCCCTTGGAATTGGTCCCTGGCAGTTGTTTCCCATAGGAGGACTCGGTTCCCCGGATAAGGGTTTCTCCTAGGCGGAGGTTGTTGATACTGGGAAGTTTTTCCTTGCCCAAAAGATAGACAGAGGATGAGTTCCCCCCACTGACAACCTTGAGATCATAGTCAAAGCGATCCTTTACTCCTTGTTTATAGTCATCCAGACGCTTTAGGATATGGGGCTTTGGAATAACAGCTCCATAGCAGGTTAGGTTGGTTCCGATTCCTTCCAAGATCAAGTGGTCCATCTTGAGGACTTCTTCTACAGCTTGGTAGAAGTCTTCTTCCTGGAAGAAACCTTCTCTTAGGTCTCCGAGGTCCACCATCAAGATGGCCTTGTGGCGGCAGCCTGCCTTAGCAGCAGCTTCATTTAACTTTCTTAGGGTAGAGATTTCGGAGTTTAGGCTGATGTCTGCATAGCGGACCACCTCGTCCACTTCTGAATGTTGGGGTAGTCTTAAGAGGATTTTATCAATATCAAAATTTTGCAATTTTTTCAAATTTTGAATCCTGGAATCTGCCAGGCCATCTACGCCACCTTCAATGTAAATTTTAGCAAGTTCTGGGTCTGCACAAAAAACCTTGGTGACGCCATACAAGATTCCCACTTCATTTTCAGAAGTTAGTTTTTTCAAGGCTTTCACATTTTTCAGTACAATGTCTCTTTTCACCAATAGTTTCGGATAGGTCATTTTTTCTCTCCCTTTCTGTCGTCAATAAACTGGCTCAACTCATCCATAAACGAAGATACATCCTTAAATTGTCGATAGACAGAAGCAAAGCGGACATAGGCCACCTCATCGACCTCTTTCAGGGCTTCCATGACTCGCCGTCCCAACTCTGCTGAGCTGACTTCCTTTTTAAATTCATTCCGTATGCTTTTTTCAATATCTCCTACAATTGCCTCTAAAGTCGCCATTTTCACAGGCCTTTTTTCGCAAGAGCGGATCATGCCATTTAAGAGCTTGTCTGGGTCAAAAGATTCCACAGTCTTATCTTTTTTTACCACCATCAAGGGGGTTTTTTCAATCCGCTCATAGGTGGTAAAGCGACCTCCACACTTTACGCACTCCCGTCTTCTTCGAATGGCTTCATCCGAAGGTCTGGAGTCTATAACTTTAGAATCTGGGTAATTGCAATATGGACACTTCATAGATCCTCCAAATAGATAAAAATAAACAAAAAAATACGTATCCCTGAGGATACGTATCCTTGTTATCTACGTAAAAAGTCAGGAATTTGTAGTTCTCCTGTATTCTTTTTATCTTCTTTATTTTCTAAGTCTTCCTTCATCTTATTTCTAGCTGCATCCAATGGATTAGTAGATGAAGCCTTGTCTTCATTGTAAATGTCAAAATCTGTTGCAATAACAGTAACCTTTACTTGGTCTTTTAGGCTTTCGTCAATTCCTGCACCAAAGATGATGTTTGCATCTTCGTCTACTGCATCCCGAATCAAGTCTGCTGCTTCAGTTACTTCAAAAATACCTAGGTCTCCACCACCGGTAATGTTTAAGAGAACAGACCGTGCTCCTTCAATAGAAGTTTCTAAAAGGGGTGATTGGATCGCCATCTTAGCTGCTTCCTTGGCTCTTTCATCTCCAGATGCAAAGCCAATACCCATGTGGGCAATTCCCTTGTCGTACATAACAGTTTTAACATCGGCAAAGTCAAGGTTAATCATGCTGGGAACACTGATTAGATCACTAATGCCTTGGATCCCTTGTTTCAGGACCTCATCAGCCATTTCAAAAGCTTCTGCAAAGCTTGTTTTCTTGTCACTGATTTGAAGTAGACGGTCATTTGGAATGATTACCAGGGTATCTACCTTGTCTTTTAAGGCCTTGATTCCTGCTTCAGCTTGTTTCTTTCTCTTGATTCCTTCAAAGGTAAAGGGACGGGTAACAACACCAACAGTTAAGGCGCCCATTTCCTTGGCTACTTCAGCAATAACAGGTGCAGCACCAGTACCAGTTCCACCACCCATACCTGCTGTGATGAACACCATGTCTGCTCCTTCTAAGGCTTCACGAATTTCGTCAAGACTTTCTTCTGCAGATTGTTCCCCTACAGATGGGCTTGCTCCAGCACCAAGACCCTTGGTAGTCTTTTCACCAATTTGAATCTTAGTTTCAGCAAAGGAATTTTTCAGGGCTTGACGGTCTGTATTAAAGGCAATAAAACCAACACCCTTTACTCCATTATTAATCATCCGGTTTACAGCGTTGTTTCCACCGCCACCAACACCAGCTACTTTAATTCTGGCAAAGTCTTCATGATCCATATCAAAATCCAACATCTTAATCCTCCTATATTTTTGACAGTGATTCTTTAAGTAGAGTTATATACTTCTATTCTAGTAATAAATGACAAAATAGTCAACTATTATCCCTTTATTCCTGGGAATCTTTCTCTTTTTCTTTTCCTTGGGACCCCTTTGAAGAAGTCATATTATTGGAGTCCTCCCTGGCCTGGGCCTTGTTACTTTCTGTAACGGCCACAGGGTCCTTGCCCTTGTCCATTAAAATCATGCTAATGTTTTTATCCATGGACTGGATTTTTTCCAAGACCACCAAGAGTTGCTTGCACTTATATTCGCTATCCTTGGTGGAGTCAAAGACCACTTGGATGTCGTCCTTGGTTAGGAGGTCCAAGCCCTGGGCCTTGATATCAATGGCCTGGATCTTGTCCTTGAGGTCACTTTGTAGGATTCCCGTAACCATCTTTCGAAGGTCCTTTTGCTTGTCATTTAAAAAGAGATAGGACCCCATTTGCAGGTTTTTAATGGTAAGTCCGTTGATCTTGATATAGTCTGGTTGAAACTGCATGGTCTTTTCCAAAATCCGCAGGTCCTGGTCTACATTGACATAGTGGTCCCGGAAGTTAAGCTGGGCCACAGGACTTCTTTCTTCAACCTGGATGGATAAGATTCCTCGGATACTCTTTTTAACCTGGGCATCCTTAATATAGGGGATTCTTTCAATTTTTGCTTCAATAGCCTGGTTGTCTTGCTTGTAGAGTTTTCCCCCTAGGTCTAGCTTGCTGGTTTTTAAGATTTCCTCCCGGGAAACCTTCTTATTTCCCTGGACCCTTATATCTTTAATGGTCACCAGGTTGCTTTTTATCAAGTGGACTCCTAGGGTTATGATGCCTATAAAGAGAATACTAAAGAGAGCCCGACGACGGTTTCTTTGTTTAGCTGTTAGCCTTTTTCTTCTTCTTTTTTTTGCCATCTCTTCCCAACTCCAATACTCGATTTGCAATTTCCTTTACTGCATCTTCGTTACACATGCGGTTTGCACTCCGGCCCATGTCTTGTCGCATTTGGTCATTTTCCAATAGTTTTTCAATGCTGGCATAGAGTTTTTCCCCTGTCAGGTCCTCTTCATAAAGTAGGATGGAGGCTCCTTGGGACTCGTAGCTCTTGCCATTAAAGACTTGGTGGTTTCCAGCTGTATAGGCCTTGGGAATTAAGATACTGGCCTTGGATAGGGCGCTGATTTCTGCCAGGGTCATGGCTGAAGAACTGGCAATAACCAGGTCTGCCCCCTGCATCAACTTGGGAATTTCCATGGAAAAAGATAGGATTTCCGTATCCTCCCTTTCCTCCAAGCCCTCCATAAATTCATCATAGTAGTCCCGACCTGTAATATGGATAAGGTGGAAGGGTAGCTGGTCATGTTGGGCCAAAATTTCCTTAATGGCCTCATTGGTTGACTCTTGTCCCCCTGACCCACCAAAGGATAGGACCACTTTTTCTTCCCGGGACTTATCCTCTGAAACCTGGTCCAAAAAAGCTTGACGGACAGGGTTGCCTGTGTAAATTAAATTGTCCTTCCTCTTGAAATAGACCTTGGCTTCCTTAAAGTTCAAGGCCACAAAGGAGGCCTTTTTGGCCAAAAAGCGGTTGGCCTTGCCAGGAAAAGCATTTTGTTCCTGCAAAACTGTAGGAATGCCAAACTGTTGGGCCTTTAAGACCACAGGAGCACAAACATAACCCCCGGTTCCAATGACAACATCTGGCTTAATATCCTTGAGGATCTTTCCACAGGCCTGCATGCCTTGAAACAAGGACCACATGGTGTGGATAGTCTTGGTGGACACTTTTTTTCTAGGTAGGCCCTCTACGGGGATGGGGTAAAACTTAATCCCCTCCCTTTGAACCAGTTCCTCTTCCAAGGAACCCTCCTTGCCTACATAAAATACCTCAACACCCTCTGTTTTTTTTAATTCCTCTGCAATGGCCAGGGCCGGCATGATATGCCCCCCAGTACCACCACCTGATAAAATAATCCGCATAAAACCTCCTAGTGGTTTTTCGACCGTCCTAATAGGATTCCAGCAGCCACTAGACAAACCCACAAAGAAGTTCCCCCATAGGATATAAAGGGGAGGGTCAAGCCTGTAACTGGCAGGATTCCAATGGTAACTCCCATATTAAAAAACGCCTGAATGGAAATACATACGGTAATTCCCGTTGCGATTAATTGCTCATAAAGATTTTTACACCGACTGGCCACCTGTAAGCCCGAAAGAGTAAAGATAAAGTAGAGAAGGACCACAAAGGTCGTTCCTAAAAATCCCCATTCTTCCCCAATAATTGGAAAGATAAAGTCATTGTAGCTCATGGGCAAATAGCCTTGTTTTAGCCGGCTATTTAAATAACCTACGCCCCAAAAACCCCCAATTCCATGGGCAAATAGGGAGTTGGCCAACTGCCAATCCGTATCCT
Organism: Urinicoccus timonensis; assembly: GCF_900232945.1. Lineage (GTDB taxonomy): Bacteria > Bacillota > Clostridia > Tissierellales > Peptoniphilaceae > Urinicoccus > Urinicoccus timonensis. The sequence goes on along the minus strand of NZ_OCTU01000003.1, from coordinate 75,031 downwards.
GGATGTCGTCAAAGGGGTCTATAAAACTCATCATTCTTTCCATCCGGTAGGGCATCATCCGAATCATAAGAAAGGCCAAGGCTCCCCCACCCAGCCCCGATAGTGCATATTGGTAGGGCTCCATTCCCAAGACAAAAAAGAGGGAAAGGAGGCTTAGGCCGATAACCATGCCTGTGGAAAAGTCTCTTAAAATAACTAAACCTGTCGATAGTCCAATTATACCAATAATCACTGCAAATGTCTTAAATTTTCTAGTAGTCCCTCGGTTTTTAACCAAATAATCACTTAAGTAAAAAATAGACGCATACTTTAAGAGGTCTGAGGGCATAAATTCAAAGCCCACCAGGGGAATCTTTAACCAGCGAACACTATTATAGTGGCTGACTCCCAGGGGGGTGTAGAGTAGGGCACAGAGAAAGACACTCAGGACGAAAAAGGGCAGGCTCATCCGCCGGATAAAGTCAATAGACATCCTGGAGGCCAAAACAAAAAAGCATAAGCCCGTTAGTAAAAAGACCAGGTGCCTTTTGATGAAATGAAGGTTATTTCCCATTTTGGCCAGACCCTCATAGGAAGAAGCACTGGCTACAAATAAAACACCGACAATTAAAAGTAGGACAATGGAAAGTAAAAGTCCCAGGTGGAAAGGCCTTTTTTTCATCTTACTCCTCCTCCAACTTCTTCACTTGGTCCATAAAATCCCTGCCTCTTTCCTCATAATTCCTATAGGCTCCCCAAGAAGCACAGGCTGGAGACAGAAGGACAACCCCTTCTTTGGTCAGGTCTTTGGCCTTCTTCACAGCCTCTTCCATGGAGGACACAGGATGGATGGATTCTAGGCCCACCTCCTGGGCTTCCTGGATCCAACGGTCTTTTGTTTGCCCCATGACAATAAGCTGGGAAATTTTTCCCTTGTGCTTTTCCAGAAGGGGTAAAAAGCTGCTCCCCTTGTCATATCCCCCTGCAATTAGGGTAATATGACCCGGAAAACTTGCTAGGGCTACATCTGTTGAATCGGGATTGGTTCCCTTGGAGTCGTTGTAATAGGCCACCCCGTCAATCTTGGCCACAAATTGTAGCCGGTGGTCAACAGCCTTAAAGCTGGCCCCATATCGAAAGGCATCTTGAATGGGAAGACCCACTTCCTCCGCCGCCAAAAGAGCAAAGGCCAAGTTGGTCATGTTGTGGTCTCCCACCAATTGAAAGTTGCTGGTGGGTCCCAGGACCTGGCCATGGATAATCATTTGACCATCCTTTAGATAGGCATCTGCCTCCTGGCAGCTAGAGACACTTTCTCTCCTGGCCAGGCTAGGGGTTTGATAGGATACAGGGTCATCCCTGTTAACCAGACAAAGGTCCTCTGGATTTTGGTTCTTTGTAATTTTCTTCTTACTGGCCTGGTAGTCCTCCACTGTGTGGTGCCAGTCCAGGTGGTCCTGGCTGATATTGGTTATAATGGCGATGTTGGGATGAAAGTCTTGGATGTATTTTAATTGAAAGGAACTGCATTCCAAGACCAAATAGTCCCCATCCTGTAGAAGGCCCATAAGGTCAAAGACCCCTCGGCCGATATTGCCAGCTAAAAAAACCCTCTTGCCAGCTTCCTTTAAGATGTGGTGGATGGCCAGGCTAGTTGTGGTCTTGCCATTGGTCCCTGTCACTGCAATGGTATAAATCTTTTTATCCAGAAGTTTTTGAAAGACCTCTAGGTCTGAATAGATTGGAATCTTCCGGTCCTCTAATTGGCGGATGATTTCCTGGTCAGGATGGATTCCAGGACTCTTGATACAATAGTCCACTTCCCCATACCGGTCCTGGGTCAATCTTAGGTTCTCTGAAATTTCTGCATTTTCATCATAAATATAGACTTGGTAGCGGTCTTTTAAGGCCTGGTAGCAGGCCTTTCCCGTGGTTCCGAAGCCAAGAATGGCAATCCTTCTTTTCATCGAACCACCCCATATAGCAATAATAGGTAGGCCAAAAGGCAGAGAAGGATTGAGCTTAGAACAAAGACCTTGACGACTTTCTTTTCATGCCATCCCTTTTGTTCATAGTGGTGGTGGAGGGGACTCATAAGAAAAATCCTCTTTCCCGTCAATTTAAAGGAAATCACTTGGAGGATAACAGACAGGGTCTCCACAAAATAAATCCCTCCTGCCAGGGGTAGTAAAATAGGCAGTTGCAATAAAACAGCCATGGCTGCCACGGCTCCTCCCAGGGCCAAGGACCCTGTGTCTCCCATAAAAACTTTTGCCGGATACTTGTTGTAGACCAAAAAGCCTGCCAAGGATCCAACCAATAAAAGAGCAAAACTTTCAATGGTGGGATGGTTCAAGGCATTGGCCGCCAGGGCAAAAAAGATAGACACAGTTATGGTAATGGAACTGGACAGGCCATCTAGGCCATCTGTCAGGTTAACTGAATTCACTGTTCCCACCACTACAAAAATAATAAAGGGAATGTAAAAGGCTCCCATGTCCCAAGGAGATTGGACAAAGGGGATGATAATTTCTGTTGATAGACCTTGGTTCTTGGATTGAACAAAGACCAAGATAAAGGCAATAAGGATCTGACAAAGAAGCTTTTGCAGGGCCGTAAAACCCAGGTTTCTCTTTTTCACTACCTTGATGTAGTCGTCAAAAAAACCTACCAAACCAAAGGCCAGGGTAGAAAAAATCAGGAGAAGGCCTTCAATGTCAAAGAGACGAAAGACTAGAATCCCCAGGCAAAGAGTCAGGAGGAAGATGATTCCTCCCATGGTGGGAGTCCCCTCCTTAACCAGATGGGAACTGGGGCCATCATCCCGGATGCTCTGTCCTGCATTTAATCTTTTTAGTTGTGGTAGAACAAACCGTCCAACCAGGGTGGAGCAAATAAAGGCCCCTAAAAGAATCATGATATTTTTTAGATTAAAAATCTCTATCATTGTCCTTCCTCATTTCTATTGTTTTCTTTTGCTTTCTTTTGACCCTTCTTGGTCTTACTTTTCTTCTTTTCTTCCGACTTAGACCTATTTTCATTTTCTTCTTTTGTTTGGTCCTTGTTTAAGGCCGGTTCAAAATAAAGTTCCATGGGCTTTTTCCAAGAGATTACAGCTCCCGGTTGGGGAACCTGCTTCACTAGCTGCCCACTGCCATGGACAGTGTATTCTACTTCCAAGGGTTCTAAGATTTCCTTGACTTCTTCCAAACTCTTACCCATCAAAATAGGCATGGTTAAGGCATTGCTATTGTTGGGATTCAAATATAAATCCACAATAGTTCCTGTATTTACGGTGGTTCCCGGTGCTGGAGATTGGTCGGTCACCATGGTAAAGTCATTCATTCCAGTATATTCAGTATTGAATTTCAAGCCCTTTTCCGACAGGATTCGGCCAGCATCTTCAATTAACATATTCCTTACATCTGGTACTTCCACATCAATTTTCTTTTGGGAGTCATTGACTCGGTCACTTTTTTCATAGCCCTCATAGGAGAGGATTTCTCCCAGCATTTGTCCAGCATAGGGGGCTGCAACAGCTCCACCATAATAGCCATTTTTCGGCTCTTGGACAATGAGTAAGAGGGTATACTTGGGTTTTTCAATGGGCGCCACTCCTACACAAGAGGAGATGTACTTGTTTTCTTCATAGCCACCATCTTTGGAAACCTTGTTGGCCGTTCCTGTCTTACCACCAATCCGGTAGCCTGGAACAGCAGCCCGACTTCCTCCCCCCTGGCTAACCACTTTTTCCATGAGTTCCACCATGGTCTTGGAGGTTTGCTTGGAGATAACCTGTCTTTTAACCCGGGGTTTATAGGTTTGTACCGGTTTATTGTCTATGGTCTCAATGTCTTTTAGGACATGGGGCACCATGAGGTTTCCCCCATTGACAACAGCACTTACTGCATTGATTAATTGGATGGGAGTGGTGGCAATCCCATGACCAAAGCTCACAGTATCTTGTTGGAGTTTGGATACATTATGAAGGTCGTCTGGCACGAGACCTTCCACCTCTCCTGGCAGGTCGATGCCCGTTTTTTGACCGAAGCCAAAGGCGTGGATATAGCGATTCATCCGGTCTAAGCCCAATTCTCGGCCGATCCGGACAAAGGTCACATTACAGCTCTTGGCATAGCCCTCTTCCATGGTAAGGTCTCCATGGGGGTTAGGCAAGGAGGCACAACGAATGGGCCCTCCCGGAACATCCCGAACATAGCCCGAGCAATAGTAGTGCTTGTCTTTGGTCGTTGTGTGTTCTTCTAGGGCTGCTGCTGCAGTAATGGTTTTAAAGGTTGACCCTGGCTCATACATGTCGTTGATGCAAAAATTTCGCCAATTGTCAAACCAAACCTTGGCTTTTTCTTCTCCTGTCAAATCTTCCCAATCCTTTTGTTGCTTATTGTTTTGAGGCTTTTTGGGGAAGTTTAAGTTGTAGTCATCCTGGTTGGTCATGGCCACAATGGCCCCAGTGTCCACCTCTTGAACGATGACATTGACCGCCTTGGCTTGGACCTCTTCTTTAGCCTTTTTGGCAATATTTTCCACAATCCCCTGGATAGATTCATCTAGGGTCAGGCGGACATTTAAGCCCTGGGTGGGCAGGTTGCTTTGGTCCTCTTCCATGGTCAAGGCTTGGTTTTTGGCATCTCTTAAGCCCACTCTTTTCCCCAGCATTCCAGCCAGTTGGTCATTATAATATTTTTCCACCCCATAAATTCCATAGCCATCTTGGTCCATAAAACCAATTAGGTGGGAGGCCAGGTTGTTGGCTGGGTAAAACCGCTTTTGTTGGTCCTGGATATAGACCCCTCTTAAGTCTGCATTTTGGATAGTCAAAGAAGTCGCCCGGTCAATATCCTTGGCCAAGACAACTTCAGCCTTTTTCCCTTCCTTATATTTTTCATAGACTTCTTCCTTGGGTAGGTAGAGGAGGTTGGCTAGTTTATTTAAAACCTGGTCCAAGGCCTCTTGGTCCAGGCTCCCATTTTTCATAAAGGCATTTTTATTCAAGGTCACTGTAGAGGCAGAAACATTTACTGCTAGCTTCTTACCATTCCGGTCTAAAATATAGCCCCGGTCTGGTTGCAGGACCTCATTTCTAGACATCTGGGTCAGGGCTTTTTTAGCAATATCATTGGAGTCTAGGATTTGTAATTGGTATAGACGGATAATTAAAGCACAAAATAAACACGTTGCTAGAAAAAGTAAAAAGAAAATTTTCCCGCGCCGTTTTGCGCCATTTGATTTTCTTCCACCCTTTTTTGCAACGTGTTGATATCTATGGCGTGATTTCAAAGAGATCCCTCCCCTTTATTTGCGCCAAATATTTTTAAAATAGAGATAACCGGGCTTAAAAAGACATTTTCTTTTACATCTGTTTCGGCAACCTTTTCGTCTACTTGGATATAGACAACTTGTTCATCGTCGGGATAGACCATACCCAGTTTGTATCTTGCGACATTTGCCACTTCATCAGAACTTTTAATCCCAGCTAATTGCCCACTAATAGAGTCCTTGGTCTTTTTTAATTCACTTATTTCTACATTTTGACGCTCAATGTTGTTTTTCAGTTTTTCCAACTCTAGATAGTTTACCATAAGTAAGAGCAACATTAAAGCACAAAGACCCCAAATGATATAGAGACTCAAAGAGAATAAATTCGTCTTGGCAGGTCGATTTATTTTTTTATTTCTAGGCTTCTTATTCATAATTCGCTCCTTTAGCCTAAAGCTTTTCGGCGATCCGACACTTTGCTGAGCTGGATCTGGGATTTACTTCTAATTCCTCAGGGCTGGCCGTGATAGGTTTTCTTGTAATAATCTTGATTTCTCTTCTCTTATCGCAAGTACATACAGGCTGCTGGGGAGGACAAATGCAGTCTAAAAAGGCGTACTTAAAGATTTCTTTCACAATCCTGTCTTCCAGAGAATGAAAGGAAATTACCACCAAGCGGCCCCCAGGATTAAGACTTTGAATCATCTGGTAGAGGGTGTCTTTTAAAACATTCAGTTCGTCATTCACTTCAATTCTCAGAGCTTGGAAGATTCGCTTGGCCGGGTGTCCACCCTTTCTACGCACTTCTTTTGGAATGGCCGCTTTGATAATTTCCACCAAGTCGAAGGTGGTTCCAATAGGGGCCTTTTTTCTTGCTTCTACAATAAATTCAGCAATCCGCTTGGACCACCTTTCTTCCCCGTAATCTTGAAAAATCCGGTTGAGGTCTTCCAAGGAATAAGTATTAACAATGTCCTTGGCGGAAAAGCTTTTACTTTGGTCCATCCGCATATCTAATGCCGCATTAAAGCGGTAGGAAAAGCCCCGGTCTTTTTGGTCGAACTGGTGGCTACTAACCCCCAGGTCTAGGAGAATTCCATCCAGACCTTGGACACCTTCTTCCTCTAGGGCCCTAGTAAAGTCTTTATAGTTTAAATGGTAGAAAGATACATTGGAAAAACCCTTTAACTTGTCCCTGCTGGCTTCCAAGGCATTGGTGTCTTGGTCTAGGCAAATCAGACGACCTGTTTTTAAATGCTCCAGGATGCCCAAGGAGTGGTTGCCACCCCCTACTGTCCCATCCAGGTAGGTCCCGTCTTCTTTAATTTTTAGTCCATCTATTACTTCTTTATAAAGAACTGGAACATGGTGAAATTCCATTGTTTTTCTCCATTCATCTATATGCCTAATTCACTCATCTTTTCTGCAATTAAGTCAATGCCCAAGGCATCATCATCTGTATATCTTTCCCAAAGATCCTTGTTCCAAATTTCCACCCGGGTGGATACCCCAATGACCACTGACTCTTTTTCAAGTTTGGCGTGGTCTCTTAGGTTTGCCGGAATTAGGATTCGACCCTGGTTGTCCAAGGACGTCTCCGCCGCTCCTGCAAAGAAAAAACGAACAAAGGCTCTGGCATCACGATTTGTTAGTGGGAGGAGTTTGAGTTTTTCTTCGATGCGTTTCCATTCGTCATTTGGGTACACGAAAAGACTGTGGTCAAGGCCCTTGGTTATGACAAAGGACTGCCCCAGTTCCTCTCTAAATTTTGTCGGGACAATCAAGCGTCCCTTTGTGTCCATCGTATGATGATATTCCCCAATAAACATTTTTACACCATCTTTTACCACTTAAACCCACTTCTCACCACTTCACCTATATTTTACATGAAATTATGGAATAAGGCCACACCTTTTCCTCTTTTTTAGCCAATAAAAAAAGAAAGGGCATCTTGTCCCTCTCTTTTTGGAGATTTTTTCTCCCACTTTCTCTTTTCTTCTTATTAAACTTTATTTGACTTCCCAAACCCTTTCTTTATTTTATCTAATTTTATCTAGGAGTAAATTCTTTTGAAAATCTCCATAAAAAATTGGCAGCCTCCTGGCTACCAATTTTTCCATCCTCTAGTGAGGATCTTCTATAATTTTTCCTTTTTCCCACAGACCACATAAATCACAAGACAAGCAATAATCAAGGCAATACTGGTAAGTTGAGCCGTCCTAAAGGGACCTATCATCAAACTATCGGTTCTTAAGCCTTCTATGAAATAGCGGCCAATGCTATAGAGGATCCCATAGAGGGCAAAGACCTGGCCCCGAAACTTTCTTCGCTTAAAGACATAGAAGAATAAAAGGGCAAAAATACAAAGGTCTAAAATAGATTCGTAGAGGAAGGTGGGGTGGACCCGAACTCCATCCACTAGGATGGCCCAGGGTAGGTCTGTTGGCCCTCCATGGGCTTCACCATTCATGTAGTTTCCCCAGCGACCAATGCCTTGGGCCAAAACCAAACCCGGGGCAATACAGTCAGCCAGGTCAAAAAAGTGGTGGCCCTTTCTCTTACAGTATACCAGACCCACTAAAATCCCTGCCATGATTCCACCATGGATGGCCAAACCTCCCTGGCGAATATTGATAATTTCAGACATGTGCTGGGAATAGTAGTCCCACTCAAAAAGGACATACCAGACCCTGGCTCCCAGGACTCCTAGGGGAACAGCTAAAATCAAAAAGTCATCCAGGGCAACTTCCGGCAAGGTGCCCATTCTTTTTGCCAGGTATTTGGCAATTTCATAGGCCAGGATGACCCCAATTCCTATAAGGATTCCATACCAACGAACCTCTAGACCAAATAAGTTAAAGGCCACTGGATTCGGCATTTTTTTCTCCTTCTACAATGGCAATTCCTGCACTAACCCCCAGGCGGTCCGCTCCGGCTTCTACCATCTTTTGGGCTGTAGCAAAATCTCGAATTCCACCAGAAGCCTTGACCTTGGCCTGGTCTTTGACTTGGTCCTTCATCAATTTTACATCTTCCAGCTTGGCCCCTCCTGTGGAGAAACCAGTGGAGGTCTTGACATAGTCTCCTTCGGCCTTAAGAGTCAATTGACAGGCCCTTATTTTTTCATCCTCTGTCAAGAGGCAGGTTTCAATAATGACCTTTAAAATATGGTCTCCAATGGCCTCTTTGATGGCCCGGATTTCATCTTCTACCAATTGGTCTTGGCCACTTTTTAAGGCACCAATATTGATGACCATGTCAATTTCATCGGCTCCCTTTTCTATAGCGTCCTTGGCTTCAAAGACCTTGGTCTCCGTGGTGTTGGCCCCCAGAGGAAAGCCAATAACCGTGGCAATTTTTACCCCTGATCCGGCCAATTCTTCCTTGCACAGGCTAATCCAAGTAGGTTGGACACAGACTGAAAAAAAGTCGTGGGCCTTGGCTTCCTGGCAAAGTTGTTTGATTTGATCTTGACTAGACTCAGCCTTTAATAAGGTATGGTCTATCATTCGATTAATTCCCATTGATTTCCCTTTCTTCTATTTATTCCATCTATTTTAATCGCTTCTTTTCTTAAAAATCCAGCCTCATAGGGTCTTCGATCTGTATCCCCCACTTGTATGCAGGTAAAAGTGCTATAGCCCAGGGTCTTAAGGGTGATTTGCCCCTCTAGGTAGCTGGTAGTAAACTGGTCTGGGTAGGGTTTGGCTCCGGCTGTCAGCAAAAGACAAGCCGACTTTTTCCCCTGCCAGTCCCTGGGGTTGGAAAAGTAAACCTGCATCCGGTCTATGGACTTTTTCAAAAGCCAAGTCACTCCATTAAAGTAGACCGGACTTGCAAAAACCAAGTGGTTGGCCTCTTCTATCTTTTGATAGATGGGACTAAAGTCATCCCTTAGGCGACAAAAAGGCTCTTTTAGGCATCCATCACAATGAATGCAGCCCTTAAAATCCAAAGCATTTAAGTCCACCAGGTCTACTTCTTTGTCTTGGGCGAATTCTTTCAAGTAATCCTCCAAGAGGGCTTGAGTATTCCCATTTTTTCTTGTGTAGCCAATAAGGGCTAGGACCTTGTCTTGATTTTCCATAGGCTAAAGAAATAAACTCCTTCCATTCCCAGGACAAAAAGGCCAATTAATCCAGCCATTTGTTCAAAAAAGACCTGGGGTAGCATTTGAATCATAACATCTGTTTTAGGATCTAAAAGCCAGAGGTCATTGTCGAAAAAAAGCTCATGAAAACGGATAAAGCTTTGGTCAAAATTCATTCCAATATAGGTAAAAAATCCGATTAGGGCTAGGAGTAAAATCCAGTTCCCTGTAAAATAGTCTCTTAAAAAATTCTTTTTATGGCCATAGATAAAGAGGGCCAAAAAAGCCAGACCCGCCAGAACCATAATCCGATTTTTTAAGACAAAAAGCCCATGGACATCCTCCATGTGGCTAACCTCCCTTTGGTTAAAGTAGGGAGAAATTAAATCATCATCCCCCTTTTCCAAATAAATCCTCAGGGCCTGGCCCCGCTTGTGGAGGTCTTTTATGGATAGGCCTGTTTCTTGGACAGTGGCATTTTTCTTAAACTGGAAGTCATAAAAACCCTGCCACTGGCTCACCAGACTAATTCCTAGACCCAGAACCAAAAGAAGATAGGCCACTCCAGCCAAAAGGCCCAGAAGCTTAGTCTTCATCCGGCTCCTTCCAGTTGTGGTAGATGTCTTGAACATCATCATTGTCCTCTAGGGCATCAATGAGTTTTTCCATCTTTTCCACATCTTCTTCTGAGGTCAATTCCACTTCATTTTGTGGAATATAGGTGATTTCAGCCATCTTGGGTTGGTAGCCTGCTTCTTCCAAGGCATCCCGGACAGCAGCAAAGTCTTCTGGGTTGGTGGTAATTTCTAAACCATCTTCATCTGCATCCACATCTCCGGCTCCACTGTCTATGGCCACCATCATGACTTCGTCCAGGTCCACTCCCTCTTCTTTTTCCAGATAGAGGACTCCCAACTTGTCAAACATAAAGGATACGCAACCAGATGTTCCCAGGTTGCCCCCGTTACGGTCAAAGGCATGGCGCATTTCTGGTGCTGTCCTGTTCCGGTTATCTGTCAAGGTCTTAACCATAACAGCAATTCCGGAAGGGCCGTACCCTTCATAGGTCACTTCTTCGTAGTGGGTATCGTCATCTTCCCCGGTTCCCTTTTTAATGGCCCGTTCAATATTGTCATTGGGCATATTGTAAGATTTTGCCTTGTCAATGGCCATCTTTAAAGAGGGGTTATAGTCCGGGTCTCCGCCACCTTCTCGGGCAGCTACCATGATATAACGGGCCATTTTCGTAAATACACGGCCCTTTTTTGCGTCTTCTTTTCCTTTTTTATTTTTTATATTATTCCATTTTGAATGTCCTGACATTCTTATTCCTCCTTTATTTCACCTGTTTATTTTACCATAAGATGGACTTGTATGGTAGTTTTACTTACAAGGCCTAAAAAATCAAGACCTGGGCAGCTTCATAAAGAAGGGGAAGACAGAGGGCCAGGTTGACCAAGGCCAGGCTAGTCAAGGTCACGCTCCTCTTGGTCTTTTTTCCCAGGGAAAGGCCCAAAGAGATAAGACAAACCAGGTAGCCCAGGCTAAAGACCAGGGCATAGTTCCCGGCCAGCAGGCCTTCCAGGCTCCTTTTATAGGCATAGACCCTGGCCAATTGGTCGTAATGGGGTAGGTAGTTTAGGACCATGGGACCTGTTAGGCAAATTAAATAAAGACTATTGATTAAAATTAGTATTTTTTTCAGCATAAATCCTCCAGGGAAAAGCCGCCTTAATGTTTCCACTAAGACGGCTCTTTTTTAAGATAGTTGATCTTTTAAATTTACACATTCAATGGCGGAAACAGCGGCATCAAAGCCCTTGTTGCCAGCCTTGGTTCCTGCTCTTTGGACTGCTTGGTCGATGGTGTCGGTGGTTACGATGCCAAAAATAATGGGTCTTTCTGTGTGCATGGATACTTGGGCAACCCCCTTGGCCACTTCTGCTGTCACCAATTCATAGTGGCTGGTTTCGCCACGAATCACGGCGCCCAGGCAAATAACCCCATCATATTTTTCACTTTGAGAGGCTAATTTGGCAAACATGGGAATTTCAAAGGCTCCCGGAACCCAAATCAGATCAATGTCTTCATCCTTGACCCCGTGTCTTAAAAGGGCATCTTGGGCCCCTTCAATTAATTTTGTCACGATAAATTCGTTAAATCTTGAGGCCACAATGGCAAATTTCTTATCCTTAGCAATGAGCTTTCCTTCAAATTTTTTCATTTTTCTTCCTCCAGGTTAAATTGTTCTAAGATATGGTTCATTTTTTCCGCCTTGGTATGCAAGTATCTTTGGTCATGCTCTTGGGCTTGAATCTCAATGGGTTCCCGAGAGACGATCTTCATATCGTACTGGCTTAGGTTGTAAATCTTATGGGGGTTATTGGTTAAGAGACGAATTTCCTTCACTCCCAGGTCCTTTAAAATTTGGGCTCCTATATAGTAGTCCCGGGCATCTTCCGGTAGCCCCAACATGACATTGGCTTCTACAGTGTCGTAGCCATGGTCTTGGAGGTTGTAGGCCTTGAGTTTGTTAATGAGCCCAATGCCCCGACCTTCCTGGCGCATATAGAGGACAATGCCCCGGCCTTCTTTTTCTACCTGCCGCATGGATTGGGCCAATTGGTCACCACAATCACACCGCAAAGACCCAAAGCCATCTCCTGTTAGACACTCTGAATGGACCCGGACCAGGAGGTCTTTTCCATCCCCAATGTCTCCCTTAACCAGGGCCACATGCTCTTGGCCTGTAAACTTTTCCTCATAACCTATAGCTGTAAAGTGACCATATTTCGTTGGCATATCCACCGGGTCTATGGCCTCAACTAATTTGTCGTTGATCTTACGGTAGGTCTTTAAGTCCTCGATGGTCAGGTAGACCAGGTCATTTTCTTGGGCAAAGTCAATGACCTCTTGGCCCCGGAGCATTTGTCCGTTATCTGCCATGATTTCACAGCAAATTCCCACTTCTGTCAAACCGGCCAAGCGGAGTAGGTCCACTGTAGCCTCAGTGTGACCCTCTCTTTCCAAAACCCCCGGGGCCTTGGCAATTAAGGGAAACATGTGACCTGGCCGTCTAAAGTCTAGAGGTTTGGAATTGGGGTCTGCTGCCTTCCGAGCAGTCAGGGCCCTTTCTTCTGCAGAAATTCCCGTTGTGGTTTCCACATGGTCAATGGAGACGGTAAAGGCGGTTTCATGGTTGTCTGTATTGTGAAAGACCATGGGGTCTAATTGGAGACGGTCCGCTTCTTTTTGACTCATGGGCATACAGATTAAGCCCTTGGCCTTGGAAGCCATAAAATTTATATTATCAATGTCTGCAAATTCAGCCGCTAGAATCAAGTCCCCTTCATTTTCCCTTTGGGGATCATCTGTAACGACAATCATTTCTCCTCTTCTTAGGGCATCTAATGCCTTTTCTACTTGGCTCATGTCTACCTCCTAAAATCCATACTTGATATAGTCTGCCAGAGAACTGTCCTCCTGGCCCTTGACCATATTTTCCACATACTTGCCTATTAAATCGCACTCCAGGTTGATAAAGTCTCCAACCCTTAAGTGGGTAAAATTTGTCCTCTTCTTACTTTCTGGAATCAAGCTCACCGTCACATGACTTTCTGTCAAGTCTGCTATGGTCAAGCTGACTCCATCCAAGCAAATACTCCCTTGGGGAATCATGTACTTGCGGTAACCCAGGGGAATCAAAAGGGTCATGAAAAATTGCCCCTGGCGCTCTTGAATCCGGCTGACCTGGATTACTGTATCGATATGGCCAGAAACCATATGACCCCCTAAACGGGTTTGTAGGTTCAAGGCCCTTTCCAGGTGGACCTTGGTCCCCACTTGTAAATTTTTTAAATTAGACTTTCTCAGGGTGACCTCCATGACATCTCCTTGGAAGCTTGTGGGAGTTAGGGCCACCACTGTAATGCAGACACCATTTACTGCAATGGAGTCCCCCAGCTGGGTCCCCTCCAGGACCCTTTGGCAGGTCACTGTAAATCTTTTCCCATTACTTGTAGTTTGGAGGCTGGTGACTTGTCCTATTTCTTCTATAATTCCAGTAAACAATCTTTCCCTCCTTGAATCCGAAGGTCCTTGCCCAGTCGGTCCACTTTATAAATTTGGCTTTCTAGGGCCTGGCTTAACTTTTCAACTCCCAGGCTGGCAATGGTAGATTTCCCATCGCCGCCAATGAATAAGGGGGCTTGGTAGATGACCCACTGGTCCACTAGGCCTTGCTTGATAAAGCTGCTAAGAACCTGGCTTCCCCCTTCTACTAGGAGGCTGGAAACCTGCTGGTTCTTGTAGAGGTCCTCAAGACATTCTTCCAGGACCAGGCCATCTTGGCCTTGACCAATGGAAATGGCCTGGGCTGTAGGAGTCAAGGCCCTTGTTTCCTGGTCGGGTCCTACATAAAAAATAGTTTTTTCTCCCTGGAAGAGTTGGTAGGTTCTGGGAGTTTTTAAGGTCCGGTCCAAAACCACCCTTAGGGGGGTTTTCCCTCCTGTCCGACAGGTCAATTGGGGGTTGTCTTGGAGGGCAGTTCCCCGTCCCACCAGGATAGCATCGCAGATCCCCCGGAGCCTATGGCCATCTCTTCTGGCTTCTTCCCCGGTAATCCACTGGCTGTCTCCTGTCTTGGTGGCGATTTTTCCATCCAGGCTTTGGGCCATCTTCAAGATGACATAGGGCCTTTGCTGACGGATGGTGAAGTGGAAGAGCCTATTCATAGCATGGCATTCCTCTTCTAAGACACCACAGGTCACTTGGATCCCCGCCTCTTTTAACTTTTGAATTCCTCGTCCCCTAACTTGGGGGTTGGAGTCCAACTCTCCTACTACAACCCTCTTGACCTTCTTCTCAATAACCAGGTCTACACAGGGGGGTGTCTTGCCATAGTGGGAACAGGGTTCCAAGGTCACATAGAGGGTGGCCCCTTGGGCGTCCATGTCCCTTAGACAGTTGACCTCTGCATGGCTGGAGCCAAATTTTTCATGGTAGCCCCGACTGATGATTTTTCCATCCCTTACCAGGACTGCCCCTACCAGGGGGTTGGTCAGGGTCTGCCCCTGGCCCTTTAGGGCCTCCTGGATGGCTTCTTTCATAAATTCTTGATCCATCTTGTGTTGATCCATCTTGCCTCCTTGGGCCCATAAAAAAAGAGCCCTTACCCAGGGCTCTGTACAATCGAAAGTACATGTTTTTCTTCCATCCGGACTTTAACCGTCGGTATTGGAATTTCACCAATTCAATCTTGCGACTTGTGGACTATCACCACCGGTGAGGAATTGCACCTCGCCCTGAAAAACAAATTTTTTATTTGATTAACTTCATGATAACTGCTTATTTAAATTTTGTCAAGCCTTCCTTTGGTAGATGGGCGGAAATTCTCTCTTGTGTTGGCTATTTTCGTGCATCCGCCTAATTTTTTCGCTATTGGCTGAAGGCTGGCCTGTCCGGATATAGGCATTTAACTCTTCATAGGAAAAGCCCATTTCTGATTCATCGGTTTGGCCTTGGAAGAGGCCGGCTGTGGGTTTCTTTTGGATAATTTCTTCCGGCACGCCCAATTCCTTGGCCAGTTCATAGACCTCATCCTTTAAATAGGAGGCCAAGGGTAAAAGATCGGCTCCAGAATCCCCATATTTTGTATAGTAGCCTGTATAAAATTCACTTGCATTAGAACAACCACAAACCAGGTAGCCCCGGTCTTGACCATAATAATAGAGGGTCATCATCCGAAGTCTTGGCTTGATATTAGACCGGGCCATTTGATTATCACTATGGAAACTGGCCTGGATAAAAGTATCATAGCAAGAAGTCAAGTCCACCCTTTCCACTTCCAAGTCAATGGCTTGGGCTAAAAGTTTGGCATCCTCTTCATCCTGAGCTTGGCTGTCTATGGGAATCATAATCCCCAGAGCATTGTCCCCAAAGGCCCTCTTCATCAGGGCAGCTACAACGGCTGAATCCACGCCGCCACTTAGGCCCACTACCAGGCCCTTGGCCTTGGCTGAGGCAACTCTTTCTTGCATCCAGGCTACAATTCCCTGAATTTCTTTTTTTGCGTCCATTTATCTTTCCTCCATCTTGTCCAATAAAATTTTTTCTCCTAAAATTGGGGCCCTGCCCTGGCTTATGGTCCTTATATCCACCTGGCCACTGGTGAAGTTTTGGAGTAAATCTTCCAGGGCCGGTCTTCTTTTTTCCTCCACCAGGACCTTGTAGGCGACTTTTTCCAGGTAGGTCCTTTCCTCCACTTGGAACTTGGCCTGGTCCAGTTGAAAGTCCAGGGTCCCTTGCTGGCTATAGTCAAATTCCACCTCCAAGAGGTCCACAGACTCCCAATCCACCAACTTCCCTTGGTTCAAGGCCAACTGGGCGGCCAGGGTATAAGCCTTAACCAGGCCCCCCTTTCCCAAGAGGATACCTCCAAAATATCGGACCACCACAATACAGACACAGTCAACTCCCCCCTGCTGGATGCTGGTTAAAATTGGCAGACCTGCTGTAGACTTGGGCTCATTGTCATCGTCATAGCGCTCCAGAATTTCTTGGCTGATCCGGTAGGCCGACACATGGTGGCGGGCCTGGGGGTGGAGCTTTTTGATCTTGTCAATATAGGCCAGGGCCTCTTCTTCATTTTTTATATGGATTGCATAGCCAATAAAGCGTGACTTTTTCATGGTGTGTTCTGCAATCCCTTCATAGGCAAGAGATTTCACTGCTTCCCTCCTGTCCATCTTTCCATATCTTCCTTTAAAAATTCTCCCCTTAAAAGGCTCCCCTTTTCATTGTAGGAAACCTGGGCCTGGGGATAGTCCTTAAGGGCCTGGTTCAAAAGTCCTTGGTCTTGAAAGCTAAAGAAGATTTCCCCTTGGACCCATTGGTCTCCCAAGAGGTCCACCAGGGCCTCTTCCAACTTTTCCACCGGGTCATTTAGGGCCGAGTAAAACAAGAGCTTGTCTGGCCTGGGCTGGATGACCTGGGGCCTCATGTCGGGTCGGTCAATCTTGTTAAAAACTGTCAACCTGGGAATGTCCATCAGGTCCAGGTCCTTTAAAATCTTCAGGGTCTCCATGTAGTCTTTTTGCAGGCTTTCAGATTGGCCATCCAGGACATGGACCAGGGTTGAAGAATTTTTCAACTCATCCAGGGTAGATTGGAAGGCTTCCATTAAAGTTTCTGGTAGGTCGCTGATAAAGCCCACCGTATCTGCCAGGATCACCGGCCGCTTGTCCAGAAGCTTCACCGACCTTAGGCTGGTGTCCAAGGTGGCAAAAACCATGTCTTTGACAAAGACTTGCTTGTCCGACTCCTGCCCTAAAAGGGCATTCATCATGGTGGACTTGCCGGCATTGGTATAACCTACAAAACTCACCAGGGGGACCTGGCTTTTTTTCCTCTGCTTTAATTGTTCCTGTCTTTGGTTCTTGATTTCATCCAGCCGGCTTTGGATTTGGTGGATTTGCCGGTCAATCTTTCGCCGGTCCAGCTCCAATTTTTGCTCTCCCGGCCCCCGGGTACCAATGCCGCCCCCGGCCTTGGACAGGGAGTAGGACCCAATTAGGCGACTCTTGCCATAGGTCAGCTGGGCCAAGAGAACCTGGAGCTTGGCCTGCTTGGTCCTGGCCCGGCTGGCAAAGATGTCCAGGATTAGGTGGGTCCTGTCCATGACTTGAATGTCCAGCTCTCTTTCCAGGTTCCTGAGCTGGAAGCCCTTGAGGTCATCATTGACCAAAACCAGGTCCGGGTCTAGAGACTGGATTAGGGCCTTTAATTCCTCTAGTTTCCCCTTGCCAATATAATAGGGTCCCGGCTCCTTTAGATTTTGCGATAGTTCTGCCAAGACACGACCATTATCTGCCTGGATCAGGGCCCGGGTTTCCTCCGGACTACTGGGACTTAAATTTGTTGTAAGTAAAATGACACCCTCTTTTTGGTCCATGACACCCTCCTTTCTTTCATTATACTAAAGAAACTTTTCTCGGACAATCCACTTGTCCTTCTTGACTTCCAAAAAAGAAAAAAGTGACCCTGGGGCCACTTTTCTCTTTAATAATCCTAGTCCTTTGTTTGGGTTTCTCCCTCTTTAAGGATCCTTTCAAGGCCTGCCAGGTCCCCTTGGCGAACCAGGTCTTGGGGAATGTCAAAAATCGTCAAGGCATGGTCCCAGCTTTCGGCCTCTCCATCTGGTCCCCGGTCTTTTTCCGGGACCAAGATAATGGAATAGGTCTCCACCCTCAAGGGGCTGGTGTCCATGATTTTTTGCAGGTCTTGGAGAATTTTTAAGGCCTCCTGGATTTGGGGTTCTTTAGAATAGCCATAGGCCTGGGCTTGGACCCGGCTGGGGAAGTGGTTAAAGTCCACTTCCTGGTCCAGGGTCAGCTGGTCTTCCAGCTTGTCTTGGTCCAGGGGTCTTAGGTTAATCTCATAGGGAAAGCCATGGTCTTTTCCCAATTTTTTCCCATACTGGCGGAGCTGGTCTGTAAAGCGGATATAGGTGTTAAAAATCCTGTTGGGATAAGAGTCATACTTTAGCCGCCCCCGCCAGTCAAAGGCAAGGCTAAACTTGGAGTCGATACTATTTTTATCCTGGAGCCAGACCATGTAGGCCCCATCTTTAAAATTATAGTAGGTCTCGGACCTGTCCAAGTCCAGGTCTTGGTAGTGGGTCTCAAGATAACTGTCCGCAGCCCGGTTGGCCAAATATTTTGATAAGGGGTTTCCATAAAATCCTAGCAGGACCCAAAGGGCCAGGATGGCCAAAAGGACCAAGAGGGCCAATACAATCCCCTTGACTATACTTTTCTTTTTCATCTTTTTCCTCCCTGCCCCTTGGGGCCCCTTTATCTCCGTCTTTTCTCTTCTATTTTCTCTTAAAGCCCTTCTTTTTTCAAGGCTTTTCTTTTTCCTTCCGTGGTCTTATTTATTTTTCTATAGAGTCTGGCTTTTCTTGTGTTATAATGAACGAAAGGAGTAAATCATGAAAAAAAGAATCCCTCGCTTTCATTTAAATAAAAACCGCCTACTTCTTATTCTCCTGGGCCTGGCCTTTATCTTAGTTGCCCTTGTAGGGCTTTTTTCCAGCCTCTTTGTGGGGATCTTGTTTTCCATTCCCGATACGGACTTGAAAAACTTGTCCACCAGCTACTATCAAACATCCAGCATCTATGATGAGTCAGGCAACCTCTTGGAGAATATTGAATCCGAAGAATTCCGTACCATCATCCCCCTGAAGGATATGCCGGAAAATTTACAAAAGTCCTTTATTGCCATTGAGGACAAAAGATTTTACCAGCACCGGGGTCTGGACCCCAGAGGAATCGCCTCCAGTCTCCTAGATAATTTACGGGCTGGATCCATGGTCCGGGGAGGGTCTACCATTACCCAGCAATTGGCCCGGAATGTCTTCTTGAGCCAGGAAAAATCCCTGGACCGAAAAATCAAGGAGGCCTATCTTTCCCTGAGACTGGAATCCCAATTGTCCAAGGATCAAATCCTAGAAGCCTACTTAAACCGGATCAACCTGGGCCAAGGGGCCTATGGGGTCCAAGGGGCCAGCCAAACCTATTTTTCAAAAAATGCCCAGGACTTGACCCTGGCCCAATCGGCCCTCTTGGCTGGCATTGTCAAAAGTCCCCGGGACTACTCCCCCCTCTTAAGGGTGCCTGTGACGGAAAAAGTCGACCGGCCGGCCATTGGCCAGCAAGAAATTTCCGGTGTGGACTACAACCTTTACTTAAATCCCAAGAGCCTGGACCGGCAAAAAATTGTCCTGGCTGAACTCTACCGCCAAGGAAAAATTTCTAAAGAGGACTATGAAGCCGCTAAGAAAGAAGATGTCTTGGCCTCTATTGTCCCCCTGCAAAAGAAACACCACAGCATGAGCTCCTATGCCATGGACCTCATCAAGGCCCAGGCCTCCCAAGAATTGGCCAAAACCTACCATATCTCTCTGGACGAAGCGGAACACAAGCTCTTTACCGGAGGCTACCATATTGAAACCAGCCTCAACCTGGACCTCCAGGGCAAGATTGAAAATTTTTACAAGAACTTTTTGGAAAACTACCTGGTCCAATCCTCCTATCGAGAAGGAGCCCGGGCCTTGAGCTTCCAAAGTAATGACCAGGGCCATATAGTGGATGCCAATGGTCAAATCCTCTACCTGGCTAGAGACCAGGTCCTGGACCCCAGCCTCCGGTTTTTTATTCCTAGCGACCAGGTTTTTTACGATCAAGGCCAGCTCTCTTTACCGGCTTCCTATTTTTCCTTCCAAGCCCGACACATCTACTTTAAGCCCCTCTATTCCATTGACGCCAGCCATGTCTTAAAGACCTATGACCTGGGCCAATGGAGATTGGATGATGGGGCCAAGCACCAGGGAGACCGGGTCCTGATTTCCAGAGACTTCTTGGACAAGTCCCCGGACTTTGTGGAAACCACCCCCCAGGGCTATTTCTTTAACCCCAACTACTATAGTCTGGGCCAAGAAACCATCCAGCCTCAGCTTTCCACCATCCTGATCGACAACCAAACCGGCTATGTCCGGGCCATTATCGGTGGATTGGACATCCAATCCAGGGGGTCCAAACTCCTGAACCGGGCCACCATGAGCCCCCGGGTTCCTGGAACGGCCATCCTGCCCTTTAATGCCTATCTGACAGCCTTGGAAAATGGAAAAAAACCTGCTACGGTTTACGACGATGCCCTGGAAGAAAACGAAGGAGTCTTTTGGCCGGAAAACCCCTCGGGCAAGTACTATGGCCTAGAAACCATGCGAAAGAACTTAGAACACGACTCCTATACAGTCCCTGTAAAAATTGTCAAGGACCTAGGCTTTAAAAAGGTTCTGACCACCCTTTCCAAGCTGGGGATTTATAAGCCCCACAGGCCCCAAGAAGACTTTTTCGTCCACCCGGAAGAAGACCCCTACAACGACTTGACCCTGGACTCCCTAGGTCTGGGCAATATGCGCAAGGGAACCACCTGCTACGACCTGGCCACGGGCTACTACGGCCTGGCAGCTGGAGGTAGCTACAAGGAACCCACCATTATCAAGTCCATCAAGGATCCTTCCGGCAGCCTAATCTACCAAAGTAAGGACCGAAAATACAGGGAACTTTGCTCCAGAAAAAATGCTGCCATCCTGACAGACTTCTTGCGGACCAACGCTATCCAGGGCCAAGCCGCCGGAGTCAGTGTGAAGAGCAATGCCCTGGCTGCCATCTATGGGACAAATAAATTTGCCAGTGACCAATGGCTCTTTGGCTACACCCCCTACTATACCATCGGAACTTGGATGGGCTGTGACCAGCCCAAGGTCTCCTTGAATTCCAACAAGGACTTTATGATAGACCTTTGGAACCAAGTTGCCTACATGGCCCATAAGCCCCTGGAGTCCATTGAAAAATTCCCCATCCCCGACCAAATCCACTATGTCAACATCAGTGAAAAAAGTGGCCTTTTGGCCTCGGCCCAAACTGAGAGGGCTCGGGCAAACTACGATGAATTTTTCGAAGAGGGTCAAGAGCCCACCGACTACGACACCAAGCACAGAACCTACAAGGTCTGTCGTCTTTCAGGAAAGAGAATTACAAAATTCTGTCCCTATGATACAATTATCTTAAAGAGCTTTTACCAAAGGTCAGACCCCTACCAGGGGAAAAAGAGACCTGACAAGTTACCCATGGATATGGAAAACATCGACCAAGACTATTGCGACATCCATACCCGGGAATGGTTTGAGGACCAGCTAGAGGAAGAAGAAAAACAAGACCAAAGAAAAGACCAGAAAAAGAAACAAGGAGGCTCCCATGAAAGTAAGAAAAAAAATCAAACGCGTAAAAAGAGGAATTAGCCTGGCCAAAATTTGCCACAAGGGCTTAAGACTCCACACAGCCTATAAGGGCACCAAGCTTTTAAAGGCTGGCTTGGATGACTTCCTAAAACCTAAATACCAAAGATAAAAAAAGAATTGACGACCAAAAGTCGTCAATTCTTTTTTTAATCCCTATGTTTTTTCAGGCAAGACTCCAATAAAAGGGTATTGGTTAAGGCCCCAACACCTCCTGGCACTGGAGTCACTACTTGACTGTCCTTAAAGCCTTGGTAGTCCACATCTCCTACGAGTTTGCCATCCTTCATATCCAAGCCAATGTCGATAACCAGGGCATGGTCTCCTACATCTTCTGACTGGATACTATGGGCCCTACCTGTGGCCGTAAAGACAAGGTCAGCCCTTTTTAGGTGGTCTTTTAAATTTTTCGTCTTGGAATGGCAAAGAGTGACAGTGGCATTTTCTTTTAAGAGGAGGTGGAGGAGGGGTTTTCCCACCACAGTCGTCCGGTTAATGACCACCACTTCCTTGCCGGTTAAGTCCTGGCAGTGGGACTTACAGAGCATAAGGGCCGCCCTGGGGGTGGCTGGAATATGGTAGGGAGTCAGGCCACTGTAAAGGGCCCCCCGGTTGTAGAGGGTCACCCCGTCCAGGTCCTTTTTGGGGTCTAGTTCCCTCTTGAGCTGGTCTTCCACTTCCTTAAAAATAGGTTCCAACAAAAGAATCCCCCCTACCCGGTGGTCTTTGTTTTCCCTGGCAAAGTCTTCCAAGATCTTGTCGGTCATCTGGTCATAATGGTAGGTCCGAAGCTTAATACCCAGACTTTGGGCCGTCTTAACCAATCCCCTCTCATAGGACTTGGCTCCTGAATCCTCTCCAAAACGGAAGATACAGCATTCTTTGGTTCCATCCAAGATCCCATCTTCTATTTGTTTTTTAATTTGGTCCAGTAGGTCCTTTTTTATTTGGTCACTTCTTAATTCCATGCAAGCCTCCCTTGTCTAAAATAAGTTTTTTGTTTACTAAGTATTATACACAAGACCTTGGGAAAAGCCAACGAAAACCGTCCTCCACTATAGTGCCCATAAAAAACCTCGCTATTTATAAGAAGCGAGAGGTCTCTTTCAGGCTTTTTCCAAAAGAAAAGAGGGGGTTTCCCCCCTCCTTGTCTTCTCTTATTTTGCATTGGGATTGATGTAAATTTCTACTAATTCCACAACTTTTTCTCCATCAAATTGAACCCAAAATGGTGGTTTTAACTTCCGGCCAGCCATTTCCTTTTCAAAGGCCTCATAAGAAACTTCATGGGCAGCTGTAACCATGCCCTTTTCTTCCCGGAGGTAAAACTTGCAGTCCTTGGCTAAGTCAAAGGAAACTTCTTCTTCCTTATCATCATAGACATTGGGACCCAAGGCTGGAGGCCCTAGCATGAGGTCGGTCCGTCTTTTCACATTATTAATAGAGATAAATTCCCCGGGATTCAGGTTAATTTTCCCCGCTTCCTTGTCCAGGGAGTTGATATAGGCTACGTATTTTTCCTCTTCCTTTAGATTATCCACAAATTGGACGGTGGCCAGGGCTTCTTGAAAGAGCTTTTCCTTTTCCTTGTAGGCTTTTTCCGACTCTGGACCATAGGGCAAGTCTGAAGCATAGTTGACTTCTGTGAAATATCCCTGGTCATACTTGAGGACCTCTGTCAGGACAATGGTAGAAAAACTATAATTGTGGGTTCTTCCAATGGATGCAATCAATTCATTTCGATCCTTGGTGAAAAATTCATAGGCATTGTTTTCAATATTAAAGCGAGTAGAGATGGCCTCATCAAAGCCTTCCGGTAAGTACAAGCTTAAGCCAATTTCCGGATAGTCTCTCTTGGTCATCTTGGCCAGCTTTTCCTTGTCTAGAGTTGGAAAACTCTTTTCTCCAATAAAAACAGTTCTCATAGGGCCATTCCAGTCCACCTTTTCCCCATAGGCTTCTGCCACGGTCCGGGCAGGAATAAAGGTTCGATTTTTTACAGCCTTTGCAGGTACATCCATGGTGATTTCTTTCGTCGTCTTTCCTTCTTGGACCTTCAACCTTTTATCCCCCAGGGTGAAAATCAATTTTTTATCCCCCTTGGTCAGGTTGACTTGGTTTTTGTCCGCCTTCCAGTCTACTTGAAAACCCAGGGCTTCAGACAGGGCTCGAACAGGCACCAGGGTCCTGGAATTTTCTACAAAGGGCTCCACATCTGTAGGCGTCTGCTTGCCCTTGACAATTAAGTTAATGGGGTCATCTTGGCCATAGATGGGACTTCCCACCAGGATAAGACTGAGACTCACGAGGCTAAATCCTTGAAGGTAGCTTAAAAATTTTTTCATATTTTTCCTCCTTCCACCTTCTTTATTTATTGTTTATACCCCCTTTTTAGCCTCTTTATGCAGCTTTTCCCTTTAGCCTAGATATCCGATTGGCCATCTTCTAAATTTAATCTAGGTCATTTCTAATGATGGCAAAGCTTTTAACTAAATACTTTAAGTCCTTGATAAGTTTCCTAATTTCCACCCCGGACATAGATTTCATCTCAAAAAGAGAAAAATCCACCCCTAGGGGTGGATTTTATCCTATGCACTTTTTTCTAGGCCTCCTTGGCTAACCTGCCAGGCTGGTACCTTCATTTTAATTTCAAATTGGCCTATTAAATAAGAAGAAACCAGGGTGGTTAGAAAGGAAAAAACCAGGCGACCTGGACTGATATAGGTCAGGGACAGGGCCAAAACCACAAAGTCCGTCAATAAATAGGCCCGAGCAATGGGCCACTTGGCTTTTTTAGAAATCACCATGGCCAAGGCATCATCGCCTCCAGCACAACCCCCAGCAGTAATGGCAATCCCACAACCACAGCCGATAAAAATTCCACCGGCAATGGCGGCCAAAAGTGGCAGCTGGGACAGGTCCGGTAAGACCGGCCCCACTTGGTTAAAGATCCCATAAAAAATCGAGAACATCAGTGTTGCCACAGCCGACCTCTTTAAGAAGGGCCTGCCTAAGATGGAAAATCCCAGGGCATAGCATAGACCATCCAAGATAATAGAGGTATAGGCCAGGTTAAGGCCAAAGACCTTCTTTAAAAAGAGGCCCAGGCCCAGGACTCCGCCCTCTGTAATCTGGGAAGGCTCGTGGATGTTTATGACTCCAAAAGCCATAATGGCACATCCAATCGAAATTTTCAACAAATCATCTTTCGTAATTTCTAAGCGTCTCAGTATCCCACTGAGCATAATTTCACTCCTAATCTTACGACTAGAAAAGCAAAAAAGACTGCTGTCTTAGGCTTTCCTAATCGCGCAATCTTCGGATGGTGTTGATGCTTTTTTGTTTAGATGATTTTTTCTTGTAAAAACTCTGAGCCAACAGAAGCATTTTAAGGCCACAAAAAATCCCACATCAGGCACTTCTAGGGCACAATCACACTTCCTGCATCAGATAAAAACTACCAATAAAATCGGTAACCACCGTTAAATAACAGTTCTTACTGGGCTATTATAGCATATTTTCCTATTTTTTGCAAGATTTCCCTAGCCCATAAAAATGGCGACATATGCCGCCATTTTTTTGATATTCTATACTCTAAATAAAACTCTAAAGATTATTATTTATAAGCTAAAATATAATCTTTTAGAATAAATCAATTATTTATTTAATTTATAATAATTTACACAGCGGTTTTGCCAAGACCATACTATACATTCATCTCCTGACAAATGCACACTGACGTGAGTTTGTGGGACACTGACTTTACCAATTTTCTTTCCATGACCATCTATAAAATCTATATTTGTTCCCTTTTTATTGCTGATGACCACAGCTAATTTTTCGCCATCAGATACAACCTCATTTACATTTGAGTATAATTTCTTCGTTCCACTTCCATCACCCTTAGCCATAAATAGATTTGGATTTTTACCATCCGTAAAATATCCTCCAGAATCTACAAAGAATACATTTCCATCGATTGGTAGAATATCATAGTAAGGATTATTCCCCTTGCTTAAAAGAGTCGTTTTCTTTGAAGCTAAATCATATTTATAAAGCATCTTTTGAGGCTCAGCCATATCTTTGGTAGTAGGTATATCCTTTAAGAAGTAGATCTCATCTTTTCCCATAAACATAGAATGGATACCCTCAGCTAGACAAGCTTCAGCTTCTGTTTCAAGATCAAAAGTTATCAAATCATATGCATTAAAATTATCTTTTGTGTCTAAATCTTTTTTTAGATAGAGAGTGTCTCCTCTAAGGGCAGAATATTTATCAGCATAGCTAAATGCTTGGCCTTTTCCCTTTAAAGATTCAAGGAAATATACGCCACTGTAGGATTCCACCTTAGTTTGAGAATATTTTTTTCCATTCATCTCTCTAACAATATCTCCACTATATGCCCCTGTAGGAGTTATAATTATAGATTTATTATCCTTATCGAATTGAAAGTTTCCATAGTTGTAGGTCAAAATATTTTTGCCCCTACTAGGTCCAGTTAGACCGTAGACAAAATCACTTCCCATAAAACCTCCACCTAGATGGTAGATCATGTATAGGTTCCCATCACTTAATACTTTAAATGAAATGTCTTTTGCTGATAAATTATAAGAGTCATAGGAGTTTATCAAAGTAGTTTTGCCCGTTTTTAAATCCTTTTCATATACTTTGACATAGCAGTTTCCTCCATAAAGGTTACCGTTACTATCTTTTTCCTGGTTGGTTATCTTCACATCTGTATAGTATAGCTTGCCTTTATGTACTGCCATATCTGAAAGAAATGAACTTTTGTTAAGCTTTACCTTTTTTTCTAGCTTTGCAGAAAATGCGTAAGAGTCACTGCCCGCTCCCAAAACGATTAAAAACGCAAATATAAATAATAAAATCTTTTGCATCTTTTTCATATCTAAAACCTCCCCTTCAACTTATTCTTTCCTTAATTTTATCACATCACCCGGCAACAGTGTTTAAAGGTGTTTTTATTTAATCTAAACGTAATATTTATCTAGTTTTAAAAATATATATTTTAAATATGAAAATTATTAATGATCTTGCCAGTGGAGATGTTAAAAATAATAAAAAAGACGCACTAGCCATTAAAATTTCCATACTTTTAGTAGTAATTTTACTAGGAACTGTTATTTTTATTTTCGACTCAATGAACATTGAACAGTATGAATATGTAAAGAAAACTATTGAAGATTATCATGTAGATATAGCTGAAATTGACGAAAGTTTTTATGATAAATTAAAAAATGATACAGATATTGATGTGTACCCATAAAACTGGACACAATATTTAATTAATTCGTTGTAGTGGATGCTAACCTATACTTTGTAGGTGGCATCCATTTTGTTTTTGATTGAATTCTTTCGTTATTGTAATAATCTATATACTCCTCTATTGCTCTCGAAAATTCGTCAAAAGAGCGATAGCTCTTTTCATAACCATAATACATTTCATTTTTTAGCCTTCCAAAGAATGTCTCCATAATGGAGTTATCATAGCAATTCCCTTTTCTTGACATGGATTGCTTTATCCCATGTTTTTTAAGCTCATTGACATAATATTTATGTTGGTATTGCCAACCTTGATCTGAATGTAGTATTAAGTTCTTTAGTTTTGGAAATTTTCTAAATGCTCTTCTTAACATAGTAGATATTTGTTTTAAATTAGGACTTAAGGATAAGTCGTAGGAGATAATCTCATTGGTATACATATCAAGTATTGGAGAGATGTAGCATTTACCCCAAGAAAATTTAAATTCAGAGACATCCGTGGTCCATTTTTGTAAAGGTCTATCTGCTTTGAAGTCTCTATTGATTAGATTATCTGCTACTTTACCTATTTTCCCCTGATAGGAGTGGTATTTTTCTTTAGAGCCCTTTCCAAAAAGTTTTCGTTCGTGCATAATCCTTTGTACTTTTTTATGGTTTATGACATAGCCTTGATTTATTAACTCCATATAGACTCTTCGCACTCCATATCTTCCTTTGTGTAGGTGAAAGATTTGGGCTATTTTATCTGCAATCGGACGATTCTTAACTTTTATTTTATCCACTTTATTTAGTTCAAAGTAGTATGTTGACCTCGGCAAATCAATGGCTCTTAAAAGATCCTTTAGTCTGTATCCTTTTTCTTTGAGTTCTTTGACAATCGCTGCTTTTTCGCCTTGAGTTGCGCAGCGTAACGTTCTTCTCTCAAGGCGATCTCTTTTTTTATTATTTCATTCTCAGCCTTCATATATTCATTTTCTGCTCTAAGTCTTATGAGTTCTTCTCTTTCGGATTCATTCAGTTCTTTTGGTTTATGGATATTTTTCTTTTTCATGGTTGTATTTTTAGATTTACGGCCTTTCTTTTTATTCACAAGACCATTATATCCATCCTTTTTATACTTGTTAAGCCATGAATAAAGTTGTCCTTCATTTATTCCATTTTCGATTGCAGTTGCCTTTATTGAATTTCCAGCCAGCACTTTCGACACCATTTCTAATTTTTCATCTGGTGTCCAGTGGATATTATTTCCATGGTTTAAAATTTCTGGGCCATGAAGTTCTTCTAATCTAAACCATTTTCTAATGGAAGCATGAAGGTTTTCTTCTTTGGTCCCATCAGGTGTATCAGGCCATTTCCCTTGCCTATACAACTGTATGCACTCTTTTTTGAATNTTAAAATTTCTGGGCCATGAAGTTCTTCTAATCTAAACCATTTTCTAATGGAAGCATGAAGGTTTTCTTCTTTGGTCCCATCAGGTGTATCAGGCCATTTCCCTTGCCTATACAACTGTATGCACTCTTTTTTGAATTCATAGCTATATTTCACAAAAATACCCTCCTTACTGGTTTGTCCAGTAAAGAGGGTACATATCATATAGAAAAAGTTTCTTTTAATAAAATTATTAATACAGACTTCAATGCAGTTATATATGAACATGGAGATTCTGAAAGTCTTCTCGGCTACGAAATCAAAAATGGCAGAAAACTGGAAAATTCAAATGAACTTTTAGTACCAGAGAGATTTTTAATAAAAAATAAGGAGTACGATTTAGGTTCTAAGATTATTGAAAATAAAAAGACATATACTATCGTTGGTGTTTACGAAATGAAAAGGCAAAGGCTATGAAAATAAGAATTGACGAATCTATAGAAGAGATGCCTTATGAATTAGAGGCATATAAGTCAAATGAAATAGCTATTTACACAAGTGAAAGTAGTCTAAGAAATTTTATAGATGAGTACGGAATTGATGAAGCTAATCCTGTATATTATTATTTTGTAAAAATCAAAGCCGATAAAAATAAAGAGAAAGTATTTGAAGATGCCGAAAAAGTGATTTCAACCTATTTTCCAAAATCAGATCATGGTACTTCTACAGAAATTATAAGAGCTGCTATGAATAAAGAACAGACAAGAAATGAAAAACTTTTAAATCTTGGCATACAAATTATTCTTATAACCATCGCTTTTTCTAATGCCTATAATAGTTTTAAAGGCAACCTTAAAGCGAGAGCAAATGATTTTAAACTTCTATAAACTACTGGAATGACAAAAAAACAGGTTGAAAAGATGGTATTTTCTGAAGTAAAAATATTATTTAAAAATATTTTCTTAGCATATATCTTTATGTTTTCTATAGGCATTGTGTTAAGAGCCTATAGGAGCAACTATGAATTAGGCTTTGGAATAAAAGAGCTGATAATAAATATTAATTATACTCCTATATTAATAGTATTTGTATTTATAATTGCAGGTGTCTTACTTGCAATAAAAAGTGGTCTTAAAACAAAAAATGAGAACTCAGATAATACTTTCAAGAGTATATAAGAAAAAGGCTATGAGCATTAAACTCATAGCCTTTTCTCTTGCCACCTAAAGACTCTTTAAATCAGTTTTTCTAAAATCCCTAATTCAATGAGTCTTAGGGCCCTTTTCTTAGTCTAAAATAATATCTTTTCTCTTTTTACTCGAATAAGCCACAAACCAGGCAAAAAGAATGGCAAAGACTAACCCTACCAAGTAAGACCCGGTATAGCCTTCTAGGCCCAGACGGCCATCAAAGTTCAAGCCCAATTTAGGATCATGGAAGATATAGCTGGAAACGATAAAGGTGTAAAACATCCCTGGTAGGAGGGAGATGAAATAGTTCTTTCCATTGCCCTTGAGATAGGTGGATACCATCAAGAGGGCAAAAACTGCAACCAATTGGTTGGCAAAGCCAAAATACCGCCAAAGAGTGGCAAAGCCTTCGCTATTGGTCTTGGCATAGTAGAGAATGGCCACAGCAGGAATAAAGATAAGGATGGATAAGAGAACCCGTTTGATCTTTTTCCCTTGGTCAATGTTGAACTGTTCTGCAATCATGAGGCGTAGAGACCGAAAAGCTGTATCTCCACTGGTAATGGGGAGAACAATAACCCCGATAATGGCAATCAAGCCCCCAATTTTACCCATAAATTCCTTGGATATCAGACCTACCATCAAGGTTGCAGAAGTATCCACTGCTGCAGACCGGTTAAAGAGAACCATGGCGCCAGCTGCCCAGACCATAGCAATAAAACCTTCGGCTAACATCATGTTGTAGAAGGTTTGTCGCCCTTCTCTTTCGTCCATGACTGTTCTTGAGATCAAGGTTGCTTGGGACCCGTGGAAACCAGACATAATCCCACAAGCTACCGTAATGAAAAAGACCGGGATAAAGGATTGGCCCGTGGGATGGACTGAAAGCAAGCTTCCTTCTGTAATGGGGTGAAGGCTAGCTCCTCCATCCATTAAAACCCCAACTAAAACTCCCAGGGCAGAAAGAATTAAAAATCCTCCAAAAATTGGGTAAACCCGACCAATGATGGCGTCAATGGGAAAAAGGGTGGCCAGGATGTAGTAGCCCAAAATACAGGCATAGACAATCCAAATAACATTACTTTGTATATCCATTCCCAAGACGTCATTGACAATCAAGTCTCCTGGCGTATAGATAAAGACAACCCCTGTTAGAAGCATTAGGATCCAAATAATGATATTGTAGACCTTGTTGGTGCCATTTCCCAAATAGCGAGTTACCAGCTTGGGCACTTGGGCCCCGTCATTACGCATGGAAATCATCCCGACAAAGTAGTCATGCAGTGATCCTGCCAAGACACAGCCAATGGGGATAGTTAAAAAAGCAATGGGACCAAATAAAATCCCTTGGATGGGGCCTAAGATGGGGCCTGTCCCAGCTATGTTCAAAAGTTCAATAAGTTGGTTTTTCCATTTTTTCATACCAACATAGTCCAGGCCGTCTGCCAATTTTACAGCAGGCGTTTCCCGGTCATCTGGTCCAAAAACCCGTTCACAGTACTTCCCGTAAGCAAGGCCTCCAACCAGCAAAATAGCAAGTCCAATTAAAAATAAGACCATGGATATTCCTCCTTAATAATTATTATAATTCCTAAGTCTAGTATAGCAGGTTATTTTACACAAAATCAATCAGGTTTCCAAAAATCTAGGACTTTCTTTTCCCAAATTTACCCTCTTTTTGAACACAAAAAATTCCCGACCTTGTAAACTAGATCGGGAATAAAAGAATCTACTTATAAAACTCTGGTTGCATTGACAAAGTTTTGTGTATAGTATTTTTCAGTTAATTTGTTTTTAACAACCTTACCTTGGCCACTGGCTGCATGGATGAATTCATCATTTCCAATATAGACACCTACGTGGCTGACATTTCCTGTGCCAGTAGTGGCAAAGAAAACTAGGTCCCCTCTTTGGAGTTGGTCTTTAGAAACTTGTTTACCAAATTGGGATTGGGCACTGGAAGTTCTTGGAACGTTGATGTTTAGCTCATTTTTGTAAATGGCATAAACTAGACCAGAACAATCATATCCGGCGTTACCTGTATCTCCATAAACATAGGTTGAACCTAACTTGTTTGTAAGAGAAGCAAGAACTCTAGAGGATTTTGATCCATCTGCAGGAGCAACTTCTTCCTTAGCTTCTGGTAAAACTGCTTTGGCTACTGGCTTGGCTGGTGCAGGACTTGCTGGCGCAATGTCTTTTCCATCCAATTGAACGTCTGCCATGGGAAGATAAAAAGCATCCCCACTTTCATTAATTAGAACAAAGTTTCCTTTTTCAAAAGAAACAATGGAAATTTCTTGGTTCTTCTTCACCACTAGGGTCTTGTTGTTGTTCTTTAAGGTCTTGTTTACCTTGGAAGTCCCCTTGGTTATGTAACTATTCATTCCGGCTGCTTCTAAAGCATCCTTGGAAACCAATCCGTTTAGGCCGTCTTTTGTCTTTACCACATAACCGTCGTTGCGGTCTTGGGTTAAAGTAACCTGTTCTCCTAAGAAGAGGTTTCTCAGAACCTTGCCATTGGATTTAATAGGTGTATTTTTTTTGGTAATGAAAATTTTTTCACTTACCTCTGTTTTTATCAGTTTATTTTTTGGAATGGAAACTTGTGCATCTCCTTTTTTCACGGTAAAGATGCCTTCTTTTTCTCCAATGATATTGACTTCTTCTTCTGCTGCAAAGCTTAAAGTCTTACCACTATTCAAAGTTGTAGTGTGGTCGCTAAGTAAGATACCAGTATCCTTTAGGCCTACTAGTGCTACAGCACATAGAGCCGCTAGCCCTAGGGTCTTTTTCAACTGAGGTTTTTTCACAATTAAACTCCTTTAATATCTCTATAAAAAACTTAAAACCTTTTGGTCAACTTTCATATAAAAGTATAACAAAAAGGTTTCAAAATTACAACAAAAAGTTACAAAAAAGTAACGACTTTTCTAACTTTTTTGTTTTTCCTAAGAAATATCAAAGAAACTCCGATTTTCTTACAAAATATGGACTTGTATGTAAGAGCAAGTCTATAAGCCGTGTTCTGTTTTATCAATCATCTATCTAGGATATTTGTTGCCAAATACCTCCAGCGACCTACCTCTTGGCGGTGACGAGCAGCCACCTTTTGATCCTTTTTGGTCTTGCTCCGGATGGGGTTTACAGAGCCAATTTGTCTCCAAATTGCTGGTAAGCTCTTACCTTACCTTTCCACCCTTACCACAATGTGGCGGTATCTTTCTGTTGCACTAGCCTTGGAGTCGCCTCCACCGGACGTTATCCGGCATCCTCGCTCTATGGAGCACGGACTTTCCTCATGTTTGCACATGCGATTGAATGACTTACTCAAGTAAAAATTATATCATATCTTTTTTTAAGAAGCTAGAAAAACTTCTGCCCTATAGGTCTATTTAAAATAGCGATCCAAAAGTTCTTCTGCAAGGAGATAGGGATTACTTCCTTCCTCTAGAGCTCTTTTAATGGCCTCTTCTTCAAAACGAATCACCGCCTCTAGGTCATCTTTTAAAAAGCCTCTCATCCTGCTTTCAACTTCCATGACTTCTTGTTTTAGACGGTCTTGTTTCCAGTGTCCCATATCCAAGAGATAGTCTTTAAAGTCGTCAATGACTTCCTTCAAACCCGAAACTCCTTGGTCTTGGAAGCTTAAAACCAGGGGTCTTTCCTCCCGGTCCTCTTGGAGGTCCAACATCATTTCAATGTCCAGCTTGGTCTTTTCCTCCTGCCGCCCCCTTCCTTGGTTGACAAAAAAGATCTGGGTCAATTCCAGGCTCCCTGCATTAAGCAATTCCATGTCTTGGCTTAGGTCTGGAGAAATGACATTAACCAGGCAGTCCACCACCTGACTAAGGTCTGTATCCAGAGGGCCTCCAAAACTTTCCAGCAAAATCAAGTCACATCCATAGGCATCCAAAATCCTCATCATGCCAGGGACCGCATAGGAAATCCCTCCCTGGTGGCCCCGAGAAGCCACTGACCGGATAAAAACTCCCTCCTTGCCTGAAAGTTGAGCGAATCTTTCCCGACCTCCTAAGAAGGCTCCACCGGTTTGGGGGCTGGAGGGGCCCATAAGTAAAAGGCCGACTTTTTTCCCCTCTTCTAAATATCCTTCTATCAAGTCTACCAGTAGCTTGGACTTGGCCAGGTCCTCTTGACCGGTAAAGCCCACCCGGTAGGCCCCCTTGTCATGGGGGTAGATAGACTTCAAGAGGTCTACATAGCCCTCTCTTTGATTTTCTACAAGGGATATACATCTTGCACAGGCTTTTTCATTGCCTGCTATTAATTTTTCTACAAGATCCATAGCCTACTCCTTGTCTATTTTTATATGCTGGTTTACAAAACAAATGACATCTTTTAGGTCTGTCCCTGGAGGAAAAGCCTGAGCCAAGCCCTGGTTTTTCAGGTCTGGAATGTCTGCTGCATCGATGATTCCACCAGCAAAGACCAGTAGGTCTTCAAACAAGTCCTTTTCCTTTAATAAGGATAGGGTTTCGCTTAAAAGCTTTTTATAGTCTCCGGATAGGATACTAATCCCTAGGGCATCCACATCCTCTTGGAGGACGGCCGATACAATCTGCTGGGGACTTTGCTTAAGGCCGGTATAAATTACTTCCATTCCTGCCTCCCTAAAACGATAGGACAGGATTCGTGCACCTCGGTCATGTTCATCCATGCCCGGCTTCGCTACGAGTATACGAATGGGAACCATAATCTCTCCTTAATTCTTAACAGATTCTCCTTTTAGCCAGGCCCTAGGGCCTGGACCTTTTCCTATTGGTCTATCTTCATGGTGCCGGTTTCTTTTAACCGGTCATACCAGGAAAAAGCTTCCGATAAAATATGAGGTGTGTGTTGTCCTGGACTTTCCTTGATGGCTCGGTTTAGATAGTCTTCCAATTGGGCCTTGTAGTCCGGATGGGCACAATTTTCAATAATTTTTCTAGCCCTTTCCACTGGGTCTAGGCCTCGTAGGTCTGCATAGCCTTGTTCCGTGACCACCACCATGACATCATGTTCTGTATGGTCTACATGGGGGACAAAGGGAACTATTGCAGAAATCAGGCCCTTTTTGGCTGTGGATTGGGTTGTAAAGATGGACAGGTAGCCACCCCGGGTAAAGTCCCCGGACCCTCCCAAACCATTCATCATATTGGTCCCAGAAACATGGGAGGAGTTGACATTGCCATAGATATCAAATTCCAGGGCAGTATTGATGGCGATTACTCCCAAGCGGCGGATTAAGCCAGGATTGTTGGATATCTCAACAGGTCTTAAAACCACCTTGTCCTTGATTTTGGGCAGTTCTTCTCCCAGTCTTGCATTCATTTCAGGACTCAAGGTAAAGCTAGTTCCAGAAGCATAGTCCACCTTGCCGGCAATTAAGAGGTCAATAATTCCATCTTGTAAAACTTCAGAATAAACCGTCAAGTGCTCAAAGTCTGAATCGGTAATTCCCTTTAAGACGGCATTGGCTACATTGCCCACTCCAGATTGGAGGGGAAGGAGGTTTTTAGGTAACCTTCCTGCCTTAACTTCTTCCTTTAAAAAGCGAATGATGTTTTTGGAGATATCAATACTGACTTGGTCGGGTTCCACAATGGGAGCCGTAGAGTCGGGAATATCACATCCTACAATCCCTACAATCTTGTCTGGATCACACTCGATATAGGGCTTGCCAATTCTCTCTTCTGGCCGGGTTAAGTTAATGGGCTTACGGTAGGGTGGAAGGGGTAATTCAGCAATATCATGCATGCCTTCCAATTCCATGGGTTGGCTGGTGTTGATTTCAACCAAGACCTTGTCTGCCATTTCCACACAGATGTTGGTTTGACCCACAGAGGTGGAGGGAATCAAGTGGCCCTCTTCTGTAATGGCCACCACTTCCACAATGGCTACATCAATATGGCCTAAAAAGCCCGCCTTTAATTGTTGGGGCACATGGGATAGGTGCATATCTTGGTATTTGACCTTGCCATCATTAATGGCCTTGCGGAGGGTCCGGTCTGTTTGATAGGGGAAACGATAGGCAACCACTCCAGCGTTTGTCATTTTTTCGTCAATTTCGGGTCCAACAGAAGCTCCTGTAATGACGGTTAAATTTAATTTCTCTCCAGCTTCTCCCCTCCGGGCCAATTCCAAGGGAATAGCCTTGGGATAACCAGCTGGTGTAAAACCACTTGTAGCAATGGTCATATCCTTTTGAATGAATTCAGCTGCTTCTTTGGCAGTCATTAATTTACTTTTTAATTTTTCACAGCGTAATCTGTTTTCCATCATTATCTACCCCCTATATGTACAAGCTAATAAACCAGCTCTATGAATTTAGAGTCTGGTGCAGTCTTATTTTAACCCAAAAATACGGTAATGACCTGGAACCTCCCCTATAAAAGGTTCAGTCACTACCGTAAATAATCGGGCAATGCCTAAGACGCGCTAGTCTCGTCTTTCCTAATTAGATACTATCACAAATAAAAAATATTTTCAATAGCCCCAAGCCCCCTAAAATCAAGGCTCCAAGTCATCTAAATATTTTTCTGCCACCATGGCTGCTGTGGCTCCTTCCCCTACTGCTGTCACCACTTGCTTAAAGCCTTCATAGCGGATATCTCCAGCTGCGTAGACTCCGGGAATTTCCGTTTGCATCTTTTCATCTGTTGGGATATAGCCATCTACCAGGTCCAATTGGCCCTTTAAAAAGTCCGTTAAAGGAGTGTAGCCCACATAGATAAAGATCCCGACTCCCTTGTAGTCTGTAGAGGACCGGAAGCTTTTGACTTCCTTGGTCTTGACATTTTCAATCAAGACTTCTTGGGCCGTACCCTCTCCCTTGATTTCCTTGAGAACACTGTCCCATAGGATTTCAACCTTTTCATTGTTGAGGATCTTTTCTTGCAAGGACTTGGCAGCCCTTAATTGGTCTCTGCGGTGGACCAGGTAGACCTTGTTGGCAAACTTGGTTAGGAAGTGGGCTTCTTCCACTGCCGCATCCCCACCGCCAATGACAAAGACATCGGCCCCTTCATAAAAGGCCCCGTCACAAGTGGCGCAATAGCTAACTCCCCGGCTGGCAAATTCTTCCTCTCCGGGAACATTTAGCTTTCTGGGATTGGCTCCAGTGGTAATGATGATGCTGGCTGCCTGGTATTCCCCTTGGTCCGTTTTAATCTTTTTGGGATTGGACCTTAAATCCACAGACTCCACTGTTTCATGCTTCACTTCCGCCCCAAAAGACTTGGCCTGTTCTTCCATCCGCATGGCCAGTTGCATTCCTGTATGGCCGTTGGGGATTCCAGGATAGTTTTCCACATCCAGGGTCTTGTTCATTTGCCCTCCGGCCATTTCCTTTTCTATAATTAAGGTCTTTATCCGAGCTCGGGCACCATAAAGGCCCGCACTGAGTCCTGCAGGACCTCCCCCGATTATAATTAAATCATACATATTTTCACCTCATAAAAAATTACTATATAGTATCTATACCCTACTTTTCCACTTTTATCTATTCTCTTCCTAGAATTCCTGGAAGGGCCCAAGTTAAATGGCCTGGATATCCAAAATTTCTATATCTTTTGAAAGAAAGTCCTCTTGCTGGGGAATTTCCTTCATCAAATCCGTGGAAAGATATTTTTTATTGTCATCAGAAAAGACTGTGGCTACGACCTTGTCCTGGCCCAGGATTTCTGAAGCCAAAATAGCCCCTAAAAAGTTGGCTCCAGATGAAATTCCAACTCCCAAGCCCTTTCTAGCCAGCTTTTGAGCCATGATAATGGCATCATCAGAATAGACAGAGACGATGTCATCCAGGTCTTTTTCCTTTACCAGGTCCGGGATAAATTCATCACTAATTCCGGCAATCTTATGGGACCCCACCTTGTAGCCGGTGGAGAGAGTAGGCGATTCCTTGGGTTCCAAGGGAAAGCCCTTGGCCTCCTTGTTGACTTCCTTGATGGCCTTGGCCACCCCTGTAATGACACCACCGGTGCCAACTCCGGCCACAAAACCATCACATACCAGGCCATTTCTTTCAAGGTCTGCCACTAGCTCCCTACCCAAGGACTCATATTGACCTTGGGTATTGAGGTCATTGGAAAATTGATGGGGTAAAAAGACATGGTCGTGGTCTTTTTGATAGTTATCAGCCAGGTCAATGGAGCCTAAAAAGCCCCCTTCTTCCTTGGAAACATCAATAATCTTTGCCCCAAAGGAAGAAACCAACTTCTTTCTTTCTTGACTCATCCAGTCTGGCATAAAGATAATCACAGGATTCCCCGTATAGGCCCCCAGGGCACAAAAAGCAATCCCTGTATTACCAGAAGTTGCCTCAACAATTGCGTCCCCTTCCTTGATCAGGCCTTGTTCATAGGATTTTTTCAAGATATACCAGGCCATCCGATCCTTTACAGACCCTGAAAGATTGTAGTATTCCACCTTGGCATAGAGGGCCCCCTTCCGTCCTTGATAAGAGTAGTCAATCTTTACTAGGGGGGTTTTGCCTATTAATCTATCTATTTTTTCTAAATTTTTCATTCCAATCCATCTCCTTTAGTCCTATTATACAATATCTTGGACCAATTGAAAGACTAAAGAAGCCCCTCTAAAGTCTTTTGTCAAATCGAAGCCAAGTCTTGTGGAAATTCCCCAAAATGAAAAATCCTATCTTCAACTTTTCCAATCATAACCACCCGTAAAACGGGTGGTTTGATCACGGGCTATAAGCCCAAGTATTACCAACCAGCGTCTCAAGGCGCTGGTTTTCACTTTGTTCAAACCTTATTGTTTTTGCCTCTTTAGCCTGCCCTTAAAGGGCTTTACTTCATCTTCTCTTGAATGGATCTTCGTATTCTTTTACACTTAATTTATCCATTGCTATGTCGTGTTGCTCTTGATCTCTTATATACTTTGCTATTGTTTGTTCATTCAATCCTACCGTACTTACATAATATCCCTCTGCCCAAAAATGTCTGTTTCCAAATTTGTATTTTAGGTTTGCATGCTTGTCAAACATCATTAGTGCACTTTTTCCTTTCAAGTATCCCATGAAACTTGACACTGATATTTTTGGGGGAATACTAACTAGCATATGCACATGGTCTGGCATTAAATGTCCTTCTATTATTTCGACTCCTTTATATTTGCATAATGTTCTAAATATTTCTCCCAAACTGTCTCGGTATTGATTAAAAACAATTTTTCGTCTATACTTTGGTGTAAAGACAATATGATATTTACACATCCATTTTGTGTGTGATAATGAATTTGCCTTTTGAACCATTTAAATCACCTCTTCATTATTTTAGGTCTGAACAACTCTATTATAATACTGAGGTGATTTTTTGGTATAACCTTTATTGCCTACCCGCATAGCGGGTAGTTTTTTGTTTCGCACGCGTTGCGTGCTCAACTGACTAAAGTCATCAATAAAGAAAAGTCGGACGAGAGTCCGACTTTTTTGTGTTTAAACCCTCAGCATATTAGAGTGACCCCATAAAGTTGGACCTAATCGAGTAAGCATTTCGCTTACTCGATTTTGTTTTTACATAACATTCGTTCTATGCGGATTGCATGCGTTCACGGTATTGCTTTGGACTTAGACCTCCTAACTTTTCTTTGATTCGATCTTCGTTGTAGTAACGGATATATTGCTCAATTGCCTGCACCAGTTCTTCACGACTACGGTAATTGTGGCCATAGTAGATTTCTCTTTTCAATAGGCTAAAGAAGTTTTCCATAGGTGCATTGTCATAGCAGTTGCCTTTTCTTGACATACTTTGGAAAATATGATGTTTTTCTAACATGGCTTGGTATGCGGTCATTTGATAACCCCAACCACGATCGGAGTGAAAGGTCCGTCGATAAGGACAGGCCTTTGTTCGCTCAATGGCTACTTCTAAACCTTGCAGCATGGTGACTCCATTGGGCTGATCGGATAGGACGTAACTGATGATTTCCAGGTTGTACATGTCCATGTAGGGGTCGAGATAGAGTTTCTTTGTTTGAAGTTTCCCGGTCTTATCTTCTTCATAGTATTTAAATTCTGTGGTGTCTGTGGTAATTTTTTGCAAGGGGATGCTGGTATTGAACCGGCGGTTGATTCGGTTTTTCTTGATTTTCCCCACGACGCCTTTGTAGGAATTGTACTTCTTGTATTTCTTACCATAGGAGTGGACTTGAAGACCCATGTCTTGGACCAATCGTTGCACTTTCTTTTTGTTCACCACCTGGCCCCGGTTCTTTAATTCCAGATGAATGCGGCGATAACCATAGTCTTTGTGTTGGCTCCGAATGACAAGGATTTCGTCTTTTAAGGATTGATCCTTGTCTTCTTCGGACCATTTTTTCTGCCAATACATAAAGGTGGACTTTGGGAAATGGATGGCGGCAAGAATCTCTATTAGTTGGAATTGTTCTCGGAGTTTGGAGACAATCTTCGCCTTTTGTTCATTGCTTCTTCTTTCTCCAAACTCCTGAGCTGTTCCCAGAACATCTTTTGAATGGTAAGTTTCCGATTTTCTGCCTCTAATTCTTTGATACGATTTTCCAATGCTTCGCGTGTGGAGGCGTCGATGGATTCGCTTTTCTTTACAGTTTTTGGTGGTTGGTTGTGGTTATTTTTCTTTGTCACAGGTCTCCCTCGCTTATGCGGGAGCAGCCCCTCGATGCCCTTCTCTCGGTACTGTCTTCGCCAATTGACAATCATGGACGGATTCGTCAAACCGAGTTCGAGGGCAAGTTGTCGGTAGCTGCATTCGCTCGTTTCATAGCGTGTAATAGCTTCTAACTTAAACTCTACACTATACGCACGATTATTTCTAGAGCGCATTAAGCCTTCATCGCCATAATTTTTGTAATTGCTAATCCATAGCCTGAGAACGGACTTCTCGATTTGGTATTTCATTACTAAGGCTTGATAACTTGTTTTACCACACAAGTACTCCTCGACGATTTTCTTCTTCAATTCGTAACTGTATTTTGCCATTAAAAGACCCCCAAAGGTTGGATTTCTTGGTCCAACTTTTGGGGGTCAGTGCACTAACCGGGGGTTTTCTAATTACAATAAAAAAAAGCCGCCTAGGCAGCTTTTTTCTCCTTCCACTGAGAGAATTTGACAACAAGTTCTTCCTTGTTGATGAAAATCCAATGGACCAAGACAATAAATAGGTTGTAGGCCAAAAAGACCACGGCATAATAAAAAATCCGGGGCATGCTTTCCAAGCTAGTGGTTAGGACGGGACTGGCAGACAAATAGGCATAGTTTGTGTAGAAAAATTTATTAGCAAAAAGGCAAAGAACTAAAAATAAATTCACAAAGGCCAGGCTAAAATTTAAATCATGTTGGCTAAACTGGTATTGGTCCACCCCTAAAAAATAAATAGATGCCCAAAAAATCGAATAATGGGTTAAAAAATAATTGAAATTAGTTATATGGGGCCAGGAATAGGCCATAAGGTCAGGAAGAATCATGGGAAGAATCCCCCCTATCAAGCCCCAGTAAATCGTAATCCCCTTAAAAGCTTCCTTCTTACTGATAAGGGCCAACAAGGCCGTCCAAAGAGCCATGCGACAGGTGTAAAGAGGGAGGCCTGAAGCTAAACCGTCGGTCCGAATGAAAAAGGAAAAATAAAGAAAGGTCACTTGGTGGAAGACAATCATTGTAATTAAAACTCCCCGAACCCAGGTATCCAGGTCCTGATTCTTTCGAATGTCTTCTCTTTTGCGGTAGATCCAATAAGCTCCTAAAAACATGACCAAGATTAGGACAATATGTAGTCGGCTGAAGGCTTGAAAATGAAATCCATCCTCCTGGACACGAAATAATTCTTCAAGTAGCTGCATAAAAACTCCTTTCGATTTTCTTTCATTCATATTTTACACAGAATAAGGCTTAAAATCTAGCTTCTTTTTCGCTGAATTTTAAAAATTTATCTAAACTTTCTCTATTATTTCTTTAAAATTTTTTTCTTTTTTCACCATCTATGCTAGGATAAAAGAAAAGCAAGGAGGTTAGCATGTACGGAGCAATTGAAGCTGGTGGAACAAAATTTAACCTGGCCCTGGCCAATGACCAGGGCAAAATTATCAAGGAAAAGACCCTTCCTACGAAAAGTCCTCAAGAAGTCTTGGCCCAAATCATTTCTTTTTATCAAGATCATCCAGTCAAAGCCTTGGGCTTGGGGCTT
Organism: Urinicoccus timonensis; assembly: GCF_900232945.1. Taxonomy (GTDB): domain Bacteria; phylum Bacillota; class Clostridia; order Tissierellales; family Peptoniphilaceae; genus Urinicoccus; species Urinicoccus timonensis. The sequence continues at coordinate 33,807 of NZ_OCTU01000003.1, read as the reverse complement.
TTCGGCCCTGTGGAGCTAGACCCAAAAAATAAAAATTTTGGTCATCTCTTAAATACCCCCAAGGAGGGCTGGAGAAATTATCCTTTTTATCAAGAATTAAACCAGGCTCTTCCCCAGACCAATTTGGTCCTAGAGACAGATGTCAATGTAGCTGGTCTTGGAGAATATTACCTGGGCAATGGTCTTGGCAAAAAATCTCTCCTATACTTAACTGTGGGAACAGGTATTGGAGGAAGCTATATCTACAAGGGCCACCCCCTCCAAGGATTGTCCCACCCTGAAATGGGTCACATCCTTCTAAGGCCCCATCCCAAAGACTCTTTTTCAGGCACCTGTCCCTATCATGACTATTGCCTGGAAGGAATGGCTGCTGGCCCCAGCATCTATGCCCGCTACCAGGAACTGGGACAAAATTTAGGTCCCCACCACGAAGTTTGGACCTTCCTGGCCCATTATTTGGCTCAGGCCCTGGTATCCTATACCGTGATTTTACGGCCAGATCAGATTACTTTAGGTGGTGGAGTCATGCACAGCCCCGGACTTTTGGACAAGGTCAAGGAAAACTTTCAAGCCTACTTTCATGACTACCTGCCTCTTCCTCCCCTGGATGATTACATCAAAACCCCCAAGTTAAAAGATCGGTCAGGCATTTCCGGTGCCCTCCTTTTAGTCTTGGATGAAAAAACAAAAAAGCAGCTTATCCTGGATGCCAACCTGGAGAGAGGAAATTAATCCTCTCTAGGCCGGTTCTGGTAAGCTGCTTTTTATTTTCTTATGGCCCAGGCATTTTTTATCTGACTTTGAATCCTGGGTAATTGCCAATGGAGCTTAGAATTTCGAACACTATTTGGGTCGTTGATAATCAACCGTCCCTGGTCATCTAAACCTGCTATGGCCACCATGTGGGAAGTAGAGGTAAAATTTCCCCTCCGCAGGCTGGCTACAACATAGGCCTCCTGGTTTAGCTGGTCTGGGATTTGGTCTACAGGAATAGAAGTCACTTGGACGGAATAGTCTTGAACCAAACCATCAAAGACCTTCCAAGACGTATAGCCATCTTGTAAGTAGCCATTTTTCTCGATATAGCTGGCCATATCCCCAGGATCCACCTGGATGCCAAGGCCCTCCAAAACCATGGCTATAGAGCTGGGGCCACAACCATGAGTAGCCATAATCCCCCCACTAAAGGCCCGGTAGCCCCATCTCCGATCCCATTGGGCATAATAGGGCAAGGGAGACTCCACAGAAAAATCCTGGGACTTCAGGGCTAGAGAAGGATTGTCCTCTAAAAAGCCCAAAACAAAGGGCCTAGCTTCCTTTTCACAAGCTGCAAGCTTTAAGAGCTTGTCCGGTAAGACTTCCTTTTGCTGGTAAATTTTTTCTGCATCTGGGTCTTGGGATGCCTCTTCTTGCAAAAGATTTACATAGGTCTCCCTCTGGTCTAAATCTCCCAAACTAGGACTAGATGAGAGAGTTAAATCTTTCTTCCCCGGCCTATATTCCTGGTAGCTAGCCAGTAAGACTCGACCACAGAATAAGAAAAAGACCACTAGGAAGATTCCCTTTAAAAGTTTTTTCATATTCATCACCTAAGAAAACTATAGCAAAGAATTCTTAAGAAAAGCTTACAGACCTCTAAAGGACTCCTTAAATTATTGGACCTGGATTCCTTGGTCTGCCAAGTCTTTTAAATTTCTTTCATGGTCTTCTTGGTCAATATAGCCCAAGAGGTCTTTTAAGACGATAACCTCCCGGCCGGCCTTTTTAAAATCCAAGGCTGTTTCTCTAACGCAATATTCACTGGCAATCCCCGCCAGGTAAATGGGCCCTTCCAGGTCATCCCGTAAGAGATGGCCCAGGTCATTTTCCGCATCAAAGGCAGAATACTCTTCCCGGTCCTTGTCCCTGCCCTTGTAGTAGGAGCGGTTGATATCCGCCGGATATTTTGTTTGACTAAACTTTTCATGAACCTTGGCCCCATCAGTGTCAGCCACGCAGTGAGCTGGCCAGGACCCTCCTTGGTCTTTAAAACTACAGTGGTCTGTGGGGTGGAAATCCAGGCTATAAAAAACCTTTAAATCATCATGGTCTTTTAAAAAATCCACAATGGCATCCACAGTTTCTTCCCCATTGACTGCTGCCAAGGCACCATGCACAAAGTCATTTTGACAATCTATAATTACTAAATTCATAACATCCTCCTAGTCTTTCATCATAACAATCATGGAATTTAATCCATAGTCCGCCCCATCTCGACGGGCTGAATGGAAGTCTTTAGACCGGTAGGTCGACACCGGGCAAATTTCAATTTTCTCCTTTTTGAGTCCTCCTTCTAAAAGAATGGCCTCATTGGCTTCCAAAAGGTCCAAGTGGTACTTGTCCCCCTTCGTGTAAAAAAAGTCATCCCGCTTGGCAAAACCCTCAAAAGCCTGGTAGACTTCAGGACCAACCTCATAACTTTCCTGGTCAATGCTAGGGCCGATATAGGCATAGACATCTTCCGGTGAAGAGGAAAAGTCCTTGACCATCATCCGGTCCAGGGCCAGAGCAGCAATTTTCCCTGCTGTTCCCCTCCATCCAGAATGGACCAGGGCCAGAACCCCCTTCTTGGGATCATAGAGAACCACCGGTGAACAGTCTGCAAACTTCACCAATAAGGCAACTTGCTTCTTATCTGTAATTAAACCATCTGTATTGTAAAAAATTTTCCCATAGACAAAGTCCTCACCATTCTCCCCATCACAATATTGGATATTGAGAGAATGCTCTTGGTAGCCTGTATAAATCATCTTAGGAACAGAACCTAGGTCATTACACATATCCAAAACATAGTGTTTGACCTTATTCCCCTCCTTTTTATAAGACATAGAAAATTTTTTCCCACTAATATAAGTTAAAAGCCCCTGGCTTTCCAAAAGTTTTGAACGCATTGCTTTCGATCCTTTCTTTCCTCATTCCCTATAATGATACCCGAAAAAGCCAACCTATAACAGGAGCTTAAAAGCTTCTTGTTTAATAAAATAAAGAGACAGACCCCTAAACCTGGGCCTGTCCCATTAAAAAATCTATTTTTTACTTTTTTCTAGTAAAAATACTCAGTAGACCTATTGGAATAAAAAATAGAATCCAACCCAGGACGCAGCAGATATCGATGATAAGAGCCAAAGTAGCTATGAGACTTGTCTCCTCGTCTCTTTACTTTATCCTAGCAAAGCAGCTCCCCATCTCCAATGCTCTTTTAAATCGATAGTTTGATTTTTAGACTAGGATGTAAAATCCCCATACGTATGAACTCTCTCATTATAATAGCCCTTAATTCTTCTTTCTCTTTAAGGGACCCTATCAAAACATCTTTCAGTTCCCATGTTTTCATTGCTTTCTTTTTTTGAATGAAAAAGCTCCAAACCTCAATTAACTCCTTATTCGTTGAACAGCTAGTTAAAAGTTTAAAAATTAATATTTAAATCATGTCTTTTCTCTTTTTTAAGACTCTAGTCCAGTCATCTTTCACCAAGGCTTTTTAATAACTTGAAATATAAATCGTCCTCGCGTGTGCGGATAGTACGTTAATAATTGATTTTTTAATTGTTTCTAATTGGGATCACCCCCGCGTGTGCGGGTAGTACAAAACGATGTTAAAGACAATATCGCTTGTCCTGGGATCACCCCCGCATGTGCGGGTAGTACATGAGAAGATAAGCAAGCGTAAAGGCAAGACCAGGATCACCCCCGCGTGTGCGGGTAATACGGTAACTAGGGCCTGTTGGGCTTCTTGGTTCCAGGATCACCCCCGCGTGTGCGGGTAATACATTTCTATTCTAGCGTCGTTCAAGCTGTTTAGGGAATCACCCCCGCGTGTGCGGGTAATACCCCAGGACCTCCACCATGCCCCGGGTCCAGTAAGAATCACCCCCGCGTGTGCGGGTAATACTAAACACAAACGATCTTGAATTAAAAACAGATAGAATCACCCCCGCGTGTGCGGGTAATACTAGCCTTTTTAAATTGGTTAATATCCGGCGACGGAATCACCCCCGCGTGTGCGGGTAATACTTTAAGGTCTCTCCTGGTTTTATACTATAGTCAGGATCACCCCCGCGTGTGCGGGTAATACCAGCAATTCTAAAGGCTTTTATCTGTCCATCTGGGATCACCCCCGCATGTGCGGGTAGTACTATCCAAGGCCAGGTCCAGTCTAGTCATCTGTAGGATCACCCCCGCATGTGCGGGTAGTACGTGTTGTTTTCCACCACCTTGGCCGTCACGGCAGGATCACCCCCGCATGTGCGGGTAGTACCCCGAAACTACTCAAGCAGCATAAGGAGGTAGGGGATCACCCCCGCATGTGCGGGTAGTACTTGACCACTTCGGGAGCCCCCTCCCAGACCTTGGGATCACCCCCGCGTGTGCGGGTAGTACAGGTCCAGTCGCCACCACCAGACTCCGTTGTCAGGATCACCCCCGCGTGTGCGGGTAGTACGTCCAGGGCCTTGGTCAGTCGGGCCAAGTCGTGGGATCACCCCCGCGTGTGCGGGTAGTACTTAACCACGTAGTTGGCGGTATCAAGGGCTTTAGGATTACCCCCGCGTGTGCGGGTAGTACGTGGCCAACTATGACAACCTAAGTGAGGATGTGGGATCACCCCCGCGTGTGCGGGTAGTACTAGTGGGCCATAGCTCCAGCCCCGGCTCCGGGAGGATCACCCCCGCGTGTGCGGGTAGTACTTCATCACATGGTGCGAAGTAGATGAACCCGTAGGATCACCCCCGCGTGTGCGGGTAGTACTGAAAGTCTCAAAAAGGGGGGGTTTGCTCGAGAGGATCACCCCCGCGTGTGCGGGTAGTACTTGATACAAAGCTCTAGGCTTAAGGTATTGATAGGATCACCCCCGCGTGTGCGGGTAGTACCTAAAATCAAAACTTCTAGGTAGTTTATAAATGGGATCACCCCCGCGTGTGCGGGTAGTACGGTCTGCATACTTGCAAAGTTGAGGTTTGACGAGGATCATCCCCGCGTGTGCGGGTAGTACAAGTAGATTTTCATTTTCCCACTTGTACTCAAAGGATCATCCCCGCGTGTGCGGGTAGTACATTTAACAGAAATTAAGAACACAGTTAACAATGGGATCATCCCCGCGTGTGCGGGTAGTACAAATCAAAAGGGTCTTGCCCTTTTCTTTCAACGGGATCATCCCCGCGTGTGCGGGTAGTACCATTCTTGTTTTTCTCCCCAATGACAACCTTGGGGATCATCCCCGCGTGTGCGGGTAGTACTAACCCTTGCCACCCTTTACGCAGCCAATACAGGGATCATCCCCGCGTGTGCGGGTAGTACTAAAAAATGCCTTTATTGACATGGGGACAGCCGGGATCATCCCCGCGTGTGCGGGTAGTACTTGAGGGTCAATCCATTAAGACGGCAGAAGAGAGGATCATCCCCGCGTGTGCGGGTAGTACTAGCTTCTAATTTTTCTAAAAAATACTTTTTCAGGATCATCCCCGCGTGTGCGGGTAGTACTTACGAAATATAGATTATGTTGTTTTTAGTTGAGGATCATCCCCGCGTGTGCGGGTAGTACAAAGGCTGGTCCCAAGGAAAACTAAACATGTGAGGATCATCCCCGCGTGTGCGGGTAGTACACTGCTTGTCTCAATGGTACCAAGACACGGTTAGGATCATCCCCGCGTGTGCGGGTAGTACCATGGCAGGTAGTCCATTAACCGCTCGTAAAAGGGATCATCCCCGCGTGTGCGGGTAGTACGAACCCTTAAGAGGGGAAACCCTTAAGAGTTTAGGATCATCCCCGCGTGTGCGGGTAGTACACGCGAAAAAAAATATCTTGCAATGCTTTCGCGGGATCATCCCCGCGTGTGCGGGTAGTACGGTGTTACCTACTTCCCTGCTTCTCGTGTATGGGGATCATCCCCGCGTGTGCGGGTAGTACTACACCACTTAAAAAGTACCTTAAAATCACATGGGATCATCCCCGCGTGTGCGGGTAGTACAACCTTCAAATTCACGTTGGAAAAAGATTTACGGGATCATCCCCGCGTGTGCGGGTAGTACTCTTTTTTTTCTGACGACTTTGGGATAAAGTTGGGATCATCCCCGCGTGTGCGGGTAGTACTTTTTTGTGCTTCGGCCATGTCCAATCCTGCGAGGATCATCCCCGCGTGTGCGGGTAGTACGCAATATCCAAAAACAGTGAATCGCAAAGCCTAGGATCATCCCCGCGTGTGCGGGTAGTACAGTAAAAGATCCCCTATTCTAAGCCATTTTCATTTTAACTTTTCCATCAATCCCTTTACTTTTTCTGCTAGGGCTTGTATTATTTTTGCATCTTCTAGGGCCCGATGAGGCACTTTTTCTTCCATTCCATATTCTTTTATCACGGTCTGAAGCTGGTAGTTTTTTAGAAAAAGTTTTTCTCGCTTCACATATTTCATAATATCATATGTTTTATTGCGTATTTTATCTAAACCTTGTTTTTTTAAGGCTTCATTGATAAATTTTATATCAAAATCAATGTTATAGCCCAGGATTGGTCTATCTTCAATAAAGTCTAATAGTTCCTCTATGGCAATTTTTTCTTCTTCTCCTTTTTCTAGCTCTTCCGCCCTAATTCCTGTGAGTTCCTGGATTTCTCTTTTCAACTCTCCCTTATATTGTATCATAGTGTGAAATTCTTCAATATTTTTTGCTTTTTTTATGGCTCCGATTTCTAAAATGGAATCTTCCAGCGGGTTTAGCCCTGTTGTCTCAAGATCTAATACAATATATTCTTCTTTCTTCTTTTCTCTGACCCTGGTATATTTTTTGGCTTTTCTAAATTTAGCTTCCTTACTAAACCCATGTTTATCTTGCTCTTGGGTTTTTTCAATTTTATTTGGGATTAGAACCAGGGGAATTCCATCGGAATCTATTGTTAGCTTACCTGAGTTATGGGTCTCAAATTTATAGCCAATTTCATTTCTAAAGGCATAGGTCATGGTGGCCTCTCCTGGACCCAAGCTTTCAACCACTCGCTCCCACAATTCTTCCCTTACTTTTTTATTAAAGTTCCCTACATAAACACCTGTTGCTATTTCCTGCATCCATTTTGTCAGGTCTCCTCTTAATGAGGGTGGGGAACTTTTTAATGTTATGACAGTAAAAGGCATTTTAAACCTCTGTATAGCTAATTCCATATTGAACATTAGATGTTTTATCATCCCATAATTCAATATGATCCAGATAGATTTGATCATCCTCTGGAATTTCCATTAAGTATTGCAAGTCTCGGACAATTCTTTGGGATAATTTCGTCTCTACTATTTTATCTCTTAAACCCAACCTGGCCAGTCTTTCGATGTCCTCTCCTTCTTCTATTGTCTCTGCAAGTGTAAAGGCTAAGGGAATAGTAATTTCTGCCTTATAAAGGTCTGCAATATCATAGACGAAAGATTTGTCATGACCTGTATGAACGAAACCTAGACCCGGACTCATGCCCAAGGCTACAATGATGCTGTGGCACAAGCCATAAAGGGCCACATTGGCTGCCGACAGGGCTTGGTTAACTGGACTTCCAGCTTGAAAATCGTCTATATCGTATTCTCTTTTGGTCCATTCTACATGGTGTTTTTTAGATTCTTCCCGATAAACTTTTCGAATGCGGGCTCCTTCTCTACCTCTGAGTTGTTGCATTGTTAAATGGCTGACGTCTTCATTGACAAATCTCATTTGGTACATTTTCCGGGCAACTCCCAGTCTAGACCGATTATTAGACACAAGTTTTGCCTGCTTTTCTAGAAAGCGAGTTGAATGAGCAAGACTTCGTCCATGCGCATAATAACGAACTCCTCTTTCTCCTACCCAGACTAAGGATGTTCCCGTATCTCCTATCAGCTCTACAGCTCTGTGGCTAATGTCTGTTCCAGGACCTAACATTAAAAGACCAAGCATGGCTATTGGAATATGGACGATTCCTCGATAATCACTTACGGTAATAGCACTCTCTTGTCGGTTTATTTTTGCTCGCTCTACATAGATAAAACTGACACGATCTGAAATTTTAGGCAGTTCTTTTAGGTCTGTCTTTTTTGCTCCACTTTTTTTATCCATGGTAGGGAATAATGGTCAGTAGACCAAAGCCATAGGCTTTTTTCTTACCAATCCCCTGGGTTAGGGCTTTTTTAAACTTTTCCAAGTCTGTTATGGTCAAAAGTCCTTCATAGCTTGTACTTACTAGGTCAAGTTTTATTCTTGTATCTTCTTGGTCTTGTTTTTCAAACAATTCCTTAGATCTTGCAACGATTTTTAAGTCACCTTCATCGACATGAAAGCCATTTTTTTCGGCTCGACTAAGGAAATAAGGAATGAGTTCATCTAGGGGGACGGGGACTAATCGACCACGCCTACGCCCTTGAGACCGATCTGCTAGGGACTTGACTGTATTTAATTTAATCCGAAACTTTGCCTGCATGCCCTCTCTTAGTTTTTCTATAAAAGGATCATAGTCTTTAATTTCTAAACTCCCCTTTACAGCATACTTTTCCAGGATGGATTCTTCGGGTTTTTCCTCACTCAAAACTAACAAGTAATATTCATTATGAATTGAATCAATCCGCCAAAGTTTTCGGCTTCTATTTCCCTTGCCTCTTTCATCCGGAAATGAATCCTCAATCCAGCCATGGTAACAGCCCAAGTGACTTAGGTCACGAAGGTTTTTTCTGTTGTCCAGGTCTAATTTTACTCTTGAAATATACATGTATTTGCTCCTATATTTCTTCAAAAAAATCCAGGTCTTCTGTTTCTTCTTGGGATAAAATTTGACTCTTCCGCGACTCAAAGCGAGGCCCAAACTTTCTCTCTTTTTGGGAAAAAGAAATGACTTGGTCCTTTCTCATAATCCATGTCTTTGCATCGAATAAGTCCTTATCTGCATAAATTTCTCCACGATAGTTCTTATGTTTATTCCGATACCAGTCTGCAGCCTGCCAGGGTAATTGTTCTAAAGCATCAATAGCTCCTAGGTCTTTTACCTCAAGGATAAAGTCTCCCGGAAGAGGGCAAGATCTTCTACCCATAAAGGGTTGAAAGTATGGATTTTCTAAAGCCTTAATAATTTCATCCATCCATGCATCATCTTCATGGCCCAGGGCTACAACAAAAACAGCATCCTCTAAATAGTAACGATTGGTTACATAATTTCTATCTAGACTTCCATTGGCTTTTAATTTTCTGGCTATGTGAAAGTCTCTTGATAGGATCCCTTCTTGATCGACGCGTACAGCAAAGTCTAAATCATTTAATTTTCTAATGGCTTCATCATTGTCTCGTCTATATCCTAGGCTTGCAGCGACTATACCTAAAACGGCTGATTTTGAAGGATAGTAGTCTGTTGTTCTCGTTTCAAAGTGTGAGGATGTTCCCCAGGACTGCATGGGGCCTGTTAATTTTAACAATACTGTTTTCACAAGATCACCTAGTCTTCAATTAATTTTTTTAATTCTACTTCTAAATCCTTTAATATGTCATTTAAATTAGCTTCTTCCTTACCAATTTCTTTTTTGTTGAAGTCATTCAATAATAGATAAGCAGTAAACTCAGGCTTTTCTAAAATTTTGTCGTATTTTTCATACTCGTCAAAGAGTTTTTCCACTGATTTTCCTACATATCCTTCAGAAGACTTTATGGGTTTTTCAAAGGCACTTACCATATTTAAGGGACGGTCTGATCTAAGAGACATTACTACAGCTTGGGGAAGTGTTTGGTTGGCAAAAGTGTTGATTTTACCTGTTGGCATAGATTTTATAAAGGCTTCAACAAAAAGTTTTGTTGCATTGACAGTAGCTTGAGGATTTTTTAATTGTTTAGAAAATTCATGAAGGGCAATATTTGCATAACGATATAAGGTAGAGGAGTTGTACTCGATGGTTCCTAGCATTCCAGCTCCTGCATTATCTTCCGGAGCTAGGTCATCCACTGCTGTAAAGAAGTCAAATTCACTTTCAATGGCATGGGTTGAAATAGCATGGGCTACTTGGGAAGCAGCATCGACATTTAAGGAAGGATCATCAGCTACCATCCTTCCAAATAGGGCGATGTCAATAGCTTGGTCTTCTTTTAAGAGCCCTTGTAAGTAATTTTTATCAGTATTTTTCTCGATACTGGCTTGGGCTAGTTTTTCGGCTTGCCTATCACTTAGGAAGAATAAGGCCTTGGCTTTTTGATCTTTAGTGGAAATTTTTGCCTTATTTAAGGTTTCTTCTGCCATCTTCATAGCTTCTTCCATAGATAAAGAAGAATCTTTTTCTACAATCTTTTTGGCAACATAGCTTACAATTTCTAGAGACCGAATGCCTACATTTTTAATGTCTCCATTTTCATTAAAATAGGTCCTCATGGCTCTTTTCCAGCTTTGTGAGCTGACTCTAGCCCGAGTAACTCCACCATATTGGGCAGTTTTAGGACTTCCTGTATCGTCCCGATTGATATTTGCCGGTGGCAGGGTTTGAATTGCATGAATGTCTAAAAATAGTTTACTTGTCATTTTGATGGTCTCCTTCCAAATTTTCTTTTTTTCTAAATTGATAATAGGCTCTTGCCCATTGTAAACTAACTTCATTTTTTTGACCTATTAAGAACCAATAGAGGTCTTCTGCAAGTTTTGCATAGTCTACTCTTGCATTGGATTTTGCCTTTAATAGCTTTACTAGCTGTCTTAGATGATTTTGCAGTTCTGAAAAAGTTGATGAAGTAACCATGGCATTAAACCGCCTATCCATGGACTTGCTTTCTTCACTTCGTAAAGAACTTAATGCTTCTCCAACATTCTGTCTTCGTTCTTTTTCTTGATAATCCAGTTTTAAAACCGATTCCGCCTTTGCCTGTTGGTGCAAGGCATACATTTGTATGGCTGTTAAAATGGATTTTTCATAGGCATTCAATACCCTGCCATGGCCTATGTATTCTTCTGGCAGGTTGGAAAAAACATAGGATAAAGAATCTATACTTTTAGAATAGTCCTTACCAATAGAGTTGCGGATATTTGCTAAGATTGCCCTGGTCCCAGGGGTGTCTCTAGTATTGTCAAGCTTTCTTAGTATCTTGGCTGTGACCTTGTACACGGTCATTTCTGAATCATGCATGCTTTCCCTCCTCTTATAATTTTTTATTCAGCCTAAACATAAAATGATTAAAGGCAGTGGCGATGTTTTTAACAGATTCCTTTTCTGTAATCCCAATATAGTCTCTTGTCCCAGAATTTTTAAGCATTTTTTCCGCCTCATAAACTACAAGCTTCTTTAAAGTTTTTAACCATTCCTGTATCTTTTCATCTTTATTGTCTTGGTAGTTAATATTTTCAAGCCAATCTCTAAAAGGTTTATCTAACTGGTAATACATTTCTTCAATATACTTCGATGTAAAGTCTTTAGATTCAATGTTTCTTATTTTTTTAATGTCATTGATAAACCCCCTATAAATTTTATCGACAACTTCTTTTGTCTCCTCTACAACATCATTGATACGGTTAACCCAGCCTAGGTCTTTTGTGTCATTAAGAACAGACTCTTCCATACGAATTTCATCAGTAATCTCATTGGTTGGAACCCAAGAAGTTGCATTTCCATCATCTTCCATGCTTATGGCATTGACTTGTACCCTTTCCCCTTGAATGAAATCTTCTATATGGTTTAACCAGTCAATAATTCCAGGTTTTCTTTTGGGAATCTTGTCCTTACTCTCATCCATACTTTCATTTTTTGTAATCAATCCAAAAGAACGCCACATCGCTTTATTTAATTGATGTTTTCTAGGAGTAAATTTACCCTTATTTTCCCCGCTATCATTAAATCTCCAAATAGTCATTGCTTCCAAAAATTGATCTGTATGCCTGATTTCTGGTATTTTAACAATGTCCATAGAAAAAGCTTCCTCTGGATTCACCTTATCAATACAAATTCCTCGACTCCAAGCTGTATATAGCTCAGCAATATTATCCAAGGTTTCTGAGGCCAGATACTTTTCTAAAAGCTCTGAGGGACTGTATTCCCAACAAGGTTTTTCTATGGTTTGATTAAATTCTGGATTGGAATAATTTATAAGTTGGAGATTTAATAGCAAAGTTTTGTATAAATTACTACTAGATAAGTAAACACCCCCCAGATCAAAAAGCCAACCCTTTGATGACTTATATTTTTCCTTTCCAAAAATAACCTTATCAGATAATCCTGTATATGATTGGTAGGTGATTAGCCATCTTACAGCCTCTTGCAGAGTCAATTGATCCTTATTTCCTCTAGATGCATACCTTGGAGAAAAAATCGCTACTTTATTTCCACTTTCTGAAATCGTCCGGTTCATATTTTTCCCCAATATTTCACTAGGTTGTGTTTTGCTAATTTTATCAGGAGTCACCTGTTCTTTTGTTAACTGATAAAAAGGATATTGGTCATCAAAAAGATAAAAACGGTCTCGCCAAGCCTCTAGGTAGTCGCAAACAATTTGAGGAAATTTTCCCGCCTTCCATAAGTCTTGCCAGGTTTCCAACAAGGCATCTTCATATTCTTCTGCATCTTCATCGTCGACTTCTTCAACCTGCCTCATCCTTTGGTCAAGTTCAACCATCTCATAAGGCTCACCTTTTGCATCATACCTTGAAAATACCGTATGAAGAATGGCCAATAAAAACCGCATAAGGGCAAAATCTTGCGTAGGCATATCCCCAGCTAGGCCAATATAATTGTGGGCGTTTTCAAAAAATTCTTTTAATCCTACAAGCCTTGTTGTCCCTTTGTAGTCTGTAACCACTGAAATCCAGCCTTCATCAATTAGGTTAAAGTCACTCATCTTCCTCCTCCTTTTCTATTGTTAGCCCATACTTTCTGTCATACTTTAAGATCTTATCAAAAAGTTTGAACTCATTGTTTTCATCAAAAACCAGGCCTAAAGACCCCTTCAACCAGTCTTGTTGGTCCCAGTCCCTCAAATTTTCTTGATAATAATCTTCTAGAAATTGGATTAACTGGTCCACTCCATGGCCATAATAGCTGGCAGCTGGAAGTCTGATGGTTCTTTTTGCCATCTCCATAGCCATCTTGTTGTCCCTGGGATCCAACTTCATCTTCTTGTCAAAGAATTCATACCCATTTTCTCCCTTTTTAAGAGCAATAACTTCTACTGTATCTTGGCTGTCCCGAACCTGAGCATAAGCTTTTATCTCTGATTTTTCCGATTCCTTATTTGAATTTTCTATCCATTCTGACAGGTTTTTGTCTTCAGAAATTTTATTGGTTTTAGGACTGTCAATGCGATAGGCTTTTGCCTTAAGTTCTTTTTTCTTTCTATTGGTCAGACTCTTTTCTTGATAATTTAAATAACGAGTATAGTCTTCTCCTTGAATTTCCAAGTCCTTGTCCCCGTAAACCTCTTGAACCAGATGAGAAATATCATTGGGTAAGTTAATTTGATCCTTTAAAAAATATTCTGTTCTGAAAAGAAGATAGGGGTCATAGACATAGGTGCTGGGCATATCAAAGTCAAAGCCCCCACAATTTAAAATATATACTTTTGGCTCTTTTAGCTTTTCCGGACGGTCTTGGCGAAGATGCCTGTGAAGACGACCCATCCGCTGCAAGATAAGGTCCATGGGGGCTAGGTCTGAAACCAGCAGGTCAAAATCAATATCAAGAGATTGTTCAATAACCTGGGTTCCAATAACCACCTTAAACTTTGGCCGATCCCCCTCTTTACCGATTGTGTCCAATAAGTTTTTTTCCTTGGCATATCGGTCTGTTGCTATAAAAGAAGAGTGTAAGAGGTCTACATTTTCTTCTCCAAAAGCTTCCATACAATCTTTAGCAAATTTTTGAGCCTTCTTGACAGTATTTACGACAACTCCAATAATTCCTCCATCTGAACCTAAATCTTGAATCAATCCCACTAAATCCTGACTTTCCTCTTTACTCTTCTTAATAATTTCGAAATTTTTTCCTGCTACTTGATTGAAGTCATCCAGTTGTTTGATTTGCTTCCCATCATGGTAGGTTAAAAGAGGGTAGGCTTCATTGGATTGAAAATTTTTTGGTTTTTCCAAGTGTCGGAACTTATATCCAGCCCCTACCATATAGGATTTTAAAAGCTCATTTCGTTTTTGTATTGGCAAGGTTGCAGACAAAATAACTACTGGAACCCCATAAGCCCCCATCCACTTTAAGGCTTGGTAGAGATAGGTATTCATATACGCATCATATGCATGGACTTCATCAATAACCAAGACCTTATTGGCTAGACCCAGGTGTCTCAGCATTAAATGCTTTTGTTTTAAGGCAGCCAATAAAACTTGGTCCACTGTCCCCACAATAAAATCATCTAGAATTCTTAATTTTCTTCCAGTAAACCATTCATTCACACTGATTTCATCATCTTCATGAATATTACTGCTCTTGGGCAGGTTAGCAAATTCTTCGTTTAAGGCTGCCTTACCATGCATTAGCCTTACTGATTTTGAATCTTCTGCTTGACTAAGCCATTTTTTAACTCGGCTAAAAATTCCATTAGAGGTTGCTTGGGTTGGAAGGGCAAAAAACATCCCCGTTCTACCAGTCTTTTTGGCTAATTGTTCTACGGCAACCAAGGCCGTTTCTGTTTTCCCCATGCCCATAGGGGCTTCCAAAATAACAATTCCCGGTTTTTCAATTAAGTCAATTGCTCTTGAAATTTTTTCTTGCTCTTCTTTGGGATAGTCTATAAAATCAAAGCGTTCATGGTAGATTCCTTGAAAGTAATCTCTGGGTTGCCAAGCCTGTCTTTTATTGTACTGCCATTTTGTAAATCCATCTTGTAGGCGCGTTTGACTCACCCTTCCCTGGTAGATATTAATCAGGGGGAAGTAAGCTTCATTACTAGTTATCCAATCGGCCATAATCAGTAGCCCTGCCAAAAGAGCCTGTCCAGGTTGGGACACCAAGGGAAGGTCTTGAGGACTTGGGTATCCAGATTCTTTTAAGGCCCACTGAATGATATCTTCCTGAGTCTTCTCCCAATATTTATGTATTTCCTTGCTTGGATCCTCTTCTTGGTAGTAGCTAGATGTATAGGAGCTGTTATGGTCAGCTGTGTGTCTAGAAATTGGTCGCCCATGGTGGGACCCAACAATATTTGCCAGACAAAAATTCACCCCATACTTTCCCAGTAAATATTGGCCACTTTCATTATGCCAAATATTTTCCTTCTTGCTTGCAGCAAATTTTTCAATTCCTGTAAATCCAGCTTTTTCCAGTTGGCTAATCATGAAATAGTCCAGGTCATCTTGAGGACGAAAAGATTTTTTCACCTGAAAAATTGGTGTCGCCTTGCCAAGATCATGAGCTGCTCCCAAAAACATACAAAGTTTTTTTGCCTCTTCCAGCGAATCATCATTACTTCCCTCAATAGACCTTGACAAATACTCTTTTACTCCATCTGAAAGCCAATGCTCCCAAAGTAAAGCCATGACACACCGTGTATCTTCTAGATGATTTTTTAAGGGCAACCATTGCAATTCTCCATTTTTATCAGATTTCTTGGCCCAGAGCCATTGATTTACTTGCTCCATAGTCTCTCCTTAAAATTTTCTACAAAAATCATTTATCACTGTAATCTAGTATAATACATTTTAACGCTATTTTCACCCTATATATTATTTACTGAACCTTTTCTATGTTCATTCGTGCTCTTCTTTATATTACAAAAAAACAGCCCCATAAGGAGCTGTTTTTATAATATAGGCGATAGAAGTCGGGATAGGTCTTCCCGAATCTTGGTCCAATTGGATCGTTTTTGATAGTCTCCCAAGGTCAATTGCTTGGAATGGTAGACGTCCATCCAGAATTTTTTTACAAGTTCTCCATTGATGTTTTCATCAAAGACAAAGGCATTGACTTCAAAGTTGAGAATAAAGGACCGAATATCAAAATTTGCTGTTCCCACAGAGGAAATAAAGTCATCCATCAAGACCACCTTGGAATGGATAAAGCCATCCTGGTAGAGGTAGACATCGGCTCCTAGGGGGAGAAGGTCTCCAATAAAGGACCGGCTGGCCCAATGAACAAAGGGGTGGTCTCTTTTTTCCGGAATCATGATATGGACGTTCTTTCCTGCCATAAGGGCTATCTTCAAGGAGTTAAAAAGTCCTTCATCGGGAATAAAGTAGGGTGTTTGGATGTAGATGTCCTGCTTGGCCCGAGTAATCATCCGGTCATAGCCGTTTCGGATGGAATCGGCATGGCTATCTGGTCCCGAAGAGACAATAACTAGTTCTTTGTCCCCCTTAACTGGATAGGAGAGCTTGGTAAAACCAACAAAATCATCTTCATCTCCAGCAAAGCGATAGTCCAAGAAAAACCGCCATTGGAGGTCTCTCACGGCCGGTCCAATGATACGAAAATGGGTGTCTCGCCAATAGCCAAAGGAGGGATCCTTGTTGATGTACTCATCACCAACATTAAAGCCCCCTACATAGCCAATCTCATAGTCAATAACCACAATCTTTCGGTGGTTGCGATAGTTCATATGGGTGTTGAGCCTGGGTAAGATTCCCGGAAAGAAAATAGCAATCTTAATCCCATACTCTCTCAAGCGACGGCGGTCTTTTAAGGGGAAGTTTCGTCCTCCCATGCCATCAATGAGCATAAAGATTTTCACGCCTTCTTGGGCCTTTTGGATCAAAAGATCCTGGATTTGCCTTCCCAATTCGTCGGACTTAAAGATATAGTATTGGAAGCAAATACATTCTTTGGCCTCCCGGATGTCCTTGAGCAGTTGGTTAAACTTATCGGGCCCATCTGTAAAAATATCTATATCATTATCCTGGGTCAGCATTTCTCTTTCACCCCGGATGAACATTTGAAGCATGCCCTCATAGTCGGCAATACGTTCATTGTGGTAGGTCATGGTCCCCCATTTAATCTTTCTGAGTTGCCTTTTTGCCTGCCTTCTTAAATTGGCATCCACAGATTGCTTTTCTGTAAAAATCTTTCTCCGGCTCATGTCTTGTCCCAAAAGTAGGTAAAGGATAAAGCCAAAAACCGGTAGGAAGTTCACTGTCATAACCCAAAGTAAGGTGGATGTAGGCTTCTTCCTTTCCAGGAAGATAATCGCTGCACTTAGGAGCAAGTTTAAAATAAATAAATTAGAAAAAGCTAAGGCATAGCCTTTAATTATCGCATAGGGCCCCGTTAAAAAACTGGAAAGCATATTGCCACCTACCTATCTTAATTTTATTTTCTTTTTGATGCCTTGTAGCGTCTACCTGTATCTAAAATCATTTTTCGGATTCTAAAGTCCGTAGGTGTCACTTCAATCATTTCATCATCTTCAATAAATTCAATGGCTTGTTCCAAGGACATAAGGACTGGTGGAGATAGCTTCAAGGCATCATCACTACCAGAAGCCCGGACATTAGTTTGCTTTTTGGTTTTGGTAACACTGACTTCCAGGTCAATTCCCTTGGGACTTTCCCCCACAACCATTCCTTCGTAGACTTCCTTACCAGGTCCGATGAATAAGCTACCCCGTTCTTGGGCATTGTTTAAGCCATAGGCACTGGAAACCCCGGTATCGTAAGAAATAATGGACCCAGTTTTCCGGGTTGGAATGTCTCCCTTATATTTTTCATAGTCCTTAAAGACAGAGTTTAAAATCCCACTGCCCTTGGTATCGGTCATAAATTCTTGCCGGTAACCAATAAGACCCCGGGCAGGTATTTCAAAGGTCAAACGAGCATATCCTCCGGAGGGTTCTGACATGGAAATCATTTCTCCCTTTCGGCGGCCAAGCTTTTCAATGACACTTCCTACAAACTCTTGTCCCACATCAATGGTTACAAGCTCAATGGGTTCAAAACGAGTTCCATCAACTTCCTTAAAGAGGACCTGGGGCTTGGATACGGAAAATTCATAGCCCTCCCTGCGCATGTTTTCAATTAGGACAGACAGGTGGAGTTCTCCCCGGCCAGAAACCTTAAAGGAGTCTGTGCTATCTCCATCTTCTACCCGCAAGCTGACATCGGTTTGCAGTTCCTTAAAGAGCCTGGACCGAAGTTGTCTAGATGTGACAAACTTTCCTTCTTGGCCAGCAAAAGGAGAATCGTTGACCCGGAAGGTCATGCTGATGGTTGGTTCAGAAATTTTATTAAAGGCAATGGCTTGGGGGTTTTCAAGATCTGTAATGGTATCCCCTATGGAGATGTCTTCAATTCCCGCAATAGCCACAATGTTTCCACTTGTCCCTACTTCCGCCGGGACTCTTTCCAAACCTTCAAATTCAAAAATCCCTGCAATCTTCACCTTTTCCTTTTTGTCCGGATCTTGGTGGTTGACAATCAAGGCCTGGTCATTTGCATGGATGGTCCCTTGGCTGATGCAACCAATCCCAATTCGTCCCACATAGTCATTGTAGTCAATGGTGGAAATCAAAAGGGCTAAGGGCTCGTCATCCTTGTCTTCCGGTCCAGGAATATATTTTAAGATGGCCTCAAACAAGGGCTCCATACTTCCTTCCCGGTCTTGGGGATCCAAACTTGCATAGCCATTTTTAGCCGATGCATAGATGAAGGGGAAATCCAAGGCATGGTCATCTGCCCCTAGTTCAATAAATAGGTCCAAAATTTCCGCTTCTACTTCACTGGGTCTAGCCTCGGGGCGGTCAATCTTGTTCATGCAGACCAAAACAGGTAGTTTTAAATCAAAAGCCTGCTTTAAGACAAACTTTGTTTGGGGCATGGGGCCTTCATAGGCATCCACCAAGAGAACAACCCCACTCACCATTTTTAAAACCCGTTCCACTTCTCCACCGAAATCGGCATGGCCAGGTGTATCTATAATATTAATCTTCGTATCCTTGTAGTGGACAGCTGTATTTTTAGAAAGAATGGTAATCCCTCTTTCTTGTTCAATATCCCCGCTATCCATGACTCTTTCACGCACTTGTTGGTGTTGGTGAAAGACTCCTGATTGTTTTAGTAGTTGATCTACCAAGGTTGTTTTCCCATGGTCAACATGGGCTACGATTGCTATATTTCGTATATTTTTCGTCATCGAACTCCTCTTTTCTTTTATATCTTCACCCATTATAGCAGAACTTGCCCAAAAGAAAAAGGTGTGGGGCCCATGGATAAGGGCTTTTCTTGCCTTTTATCCATTTTTTTTAATTTTTTCTCAATTGACAAAAGACCTAAAAAGTATTACTCTTAAAGGGTAATGACACAGTGTCACTTTTAGGAGGCTTTTATGGCAAAATCTACTTTTCACCACCTAGACCAGGAAAAACAAGGGCAAATTTATGTCCTTTTAAAGGAGTTTTTTGAAGAATCAGACTTAGAAGATATCAACGTTTCTGCCATCGTCAAAAAACTCGGTATTGCCCGAGGGTCTTTTTACCAATATTTTGAAGACTTGGCAGACTGTTATTTTACTGTTTTACAAAAAGCAAGTGGCCAAATCCACCATGAATTTATCCAGCTTCTTCAAAAAAATAACCAGAACTTGGAGGAAACCCTCTATGCCTACAGGGACTACCTGGTGGACCAACTTTATGAGCAAAATTTAAAAAATCTCTACCGGGCCAAGTTTTTTCTTTTCGAAGGCAGCTTTATCTCCCATGGCAAGGCTTCTTTAAAAAAATCTTTAAAAGAAGAAGACTACCAGAGGATGCTCTTTCTCATGGCCGTTTTCCATCAACTGATCAAAGA
This sequence comes from Urinicoccus timonensis, assembly GCF_900232945.1. Lineage (GTDB taxonomy): Bacteria > Bacillota > Clostridia > Tissierellales > Peptoniphilaceae > Urinicoccus > Urinicoccus timonensis. Next base: position 14,096 of record NZ_OCTU01000003.1, on the reverse strand, counting down.
AAGTATTACAGAAAATTATGATAAAAATCGATTTACCAGCACTTGCAACTTATATATTTTATGGTTACTAGGAGGTCTTTCTCATGCAAGCATTTGAATTGTTTTTTGATAGCCTTTATCTTAGTTTTGTCCTCTTTATAGGCATCCGGATGCTCTTAATCAAGGACAAGTCCAGCCCACTTTTGGGGTCTATGACCCTACTTTTAGGCCTGGGAGACTCCTTTCACTTAATTCCAAGAATTATTTCCCATGCTATGCTAGACGGCTTTGACCTAAACCAAGGAGCCCTTTTCTTTGGAACCCGGATTTCAGCCCTGACTATGTCTGTTTTTTACCTCCTCCTCTACATCTATATTCGTAAAGAGGGGGACCATACAAAAAAAGATTGGCGGTCTCTAAATATCCTGGTTTACGGATGCTTTTTAGTCCGGGTGGTAACCGTCTTCTTATCTTTTAAACAATCCCAGACCATGGACCTTATTTCAAACATTCCCTTTGTCCTTATGGGCCTGGTAGACTTTATCCTACTTTGGAAAGAAAGGGACCGGTCTTCCTTTAGCCACCTGGCCATTTATGTTTTCTTTAGCTTCTTATTCTACATTCCCGTTGTTCTTTTTAAAAATACCTACCCCCTTATTGGCATGCTCATGATGCCAAAAACCATTATGTATGTCCTAGTGGTCATTAAGCTCTATAGAAACATCAAAAAAGACTTTGTGGAAAAGGACATGGTGGACTTTGCTGTTGCCTATTTATTCTTGGGAATTTTCGCCGGAGCCCTCTATCGGGAGTTGGGAAAGATTTATCCTCTTAGTCTCTATTTTGCCCGACTCCATACCCACCTGATTGTTTTGGGCTTTTTAGTCCTGTCAATTTTTTACCTCTTACTTAGAGATAAGGGTCTAGACAAGGGCTCTTTGGGAAAGCTTGTAAGAATTTTTAATTTTGGCATTTACCTGAGTTTTTCCTCCTTCTTCCTCCATGGGCTTGTAGACCCCTATGATCCAGCCCCTCTTGTAAAGACCTGTCTAGCCGTAACCAGTGGACTGGGGCACATCCTCTTGACTTTGGGAGCTGTCCTCCTTTCCTTAAAGGCCTTGAGGGCCTTGGAAGAAAGAGAAAGACCTGCTTAAGGCCTTTTACAAGAAAAAGCCAAACCTCCCCTAGATAAGTTAAAAAGATTTGGCCCACATTTTTTAAATTGTTTTTATAACAATAATTTCATTTCCATTTAATTGGACACCATCACTTAAGGCCCGGACAATTTGTAGGCCCCGTCCATTACACTTCATATTTGTCCCACAGTCTTCTTCCACATCAATGCCAGGTCCCTCATCTTGAACCTGGATCCTAAGGCAATGACTGGAATAATCAATCCCCAAGGAGACATACTTATCTCTGTTGAGTCCATTTCCGTGAACAACACCATTCATCAACAGCTCTTGTATGATTAATTTAATATCGAAAGACACCTCTTCATCATAAATTAAACTATGAAGTGACCGAGTTGCTAAGTTTACAAACTCTTTGGCACAATGGATGTCACTTGGGACTGAACCTGCGAAAATATAGTTCATCCCCCTCACCCCTATTCAATCGTATTATTAGAACATATAGAACTAATTTCCTTTATATTCTACCCAATAAAGCAAGAATTAAACTTTTCCTCTTAATTTCAATAAATTATCTGCTATTTTTTAATAAGCTATTTACAAAGTCCTGTCTTTTAGGTATGATAAATATATCAATAGAAAGTATTTCATCAGATGAAAGGAGAAATGAACATGCAAAAATATGAATGTCAAGCATGCGGTTATATTTATGACCCACAAGTAGGTGACGAAGACAACGGTGTTAAACCAGGTACTGCATTCGAAAATCTTCCAGAAGATTGGGAATGCCCACTATGTGGAGCTTCCAAAGACGAATTCGAACCAGTTGAATAAAAAAATTAAAGCAGTCAGGCTTATAAGTCTGGCTGCTTTTTTTATTGGTTCTATTTTTCCACAAGCTGGGTCTAGATGACACCATAAAAGGCCAAAAGGTCTTCTAAAATCTCCCCTGTTTCTTGGATCAGGTCCTGGTCCTCTGTACTAAAGGGCAAGATTTCCTGTTCTTCCGGACATCCTAAGCTGGTGTGGATTTTTTTCAATTGTCGGTTTAATTGGTTTTTGGACAACTTGTCGGCCTTGGTGGCAATGACAATGCCAGAAAAACCATTATCTACGATCCATTGGTACATCTCCCGGTCTTGGCTGGTAGGTTCAATCCTAGAATCCACCAAAAGAATAATTTCAATGATATTGGACCGGTTGGCCAGGTAGCCTTCAATCATCTGGGCCCAATCATCTCGCATGGCCTTGGATACCTTGGCATATCCATAGCCCGGCAGGTCTACCAGGCGGAAACAATTGTCAATCCGATAAAAGTTAATGGTCCTGGTCTTGCCGGGTTTTGAAGAAGTATAGGCCAGCTTCTTCCTCTGGGTCAAGGCATTGATAAAACTGGACTTACCAACATTGCTCCGACCTGCAAAGGCAATTTCTTTCAGGTCGGTTTTGGGATACTGTTTAGGACCTACAGCCATTTGCTCTAGGCTTGCATCATTTATTTTCATGGGCGTCCTCCACAGCTAGGTCCAAAATTTCTCGAACATTCTTAACCCCAATAATTTCTAGAGGCTTGGTGACTTCTTCATCAAATTCTAAGAGGTCTTTTTCATTTTCCTTGGGGATAAAGACCCTCTTAATGCCTGCCCTTTGGGCGGCCAGAAGTTTTTCCTTTAAGCCACCAATGGCCAGGACTTGCCCTCTTAGGGTCACTTCTCCTGTCATGGCAATATCCCGGTAGACGGGCTTGTTTAAAATCGCCGAGTATAGAGCCGTAGTAATAGTCACTCCTGCAGAAGGTCCATCCTTGGGAACGGCCCCTTCTGGTACGTGGATGTGAAAATCATGGCTGTAGCGGAAGTCCTTAAGGTCTTGGTCCAAGCTGGTCATGAGATAGGTCAAGGCCGTCATGGCTGATTCCTTCATGACATCCCCCAGCTTTCCGGTTAAGAGAACCTTGCCCTTGCCCTGACTAATGGTTACTTCCACATCCAGGGTCACTCCCCCTACTGGGGTCCAAGCAAGACCTGTAACCAAGCCCACTTCATTCTTTTGAGAGAGTGGGTTCTTAAGAAACTTCTTTTGTCCAGCAAAGTCACTTAAGTTCCTCTGGCTTACAGAAATTTTTTCCAGCCCCTCTTCATTCATCTTTAAAAGACCCCGGCGAATAATCTTTGCCAGTTCCTTTTCCAAGGCCCGGACTCCTGCCTCCCTGGTATAAAATTCAATTAAGGAGTCAATCACTGCGTCGGTTATCTTAAAGGATTTTTCCTCCAAGCCTGCATTCTTTAAGAGCTTGGGAACCAGGTATCTCTTGGCAATTTCTTTTTTCTCATAGGGAGTATAACCCGATAAGTGTAAGATCTCCATCCGGTCTTTCAGGGGACCCGGAATGGTTGACACACTATTGGCTGTCGTAATGAAAAATACCTTGGATAGGTCAAAGGGAAGTTCTAGATAGTGGTCACTAAAACTATTGTTTTGCTCCGGATCCAAAACTTCCAGCAAGGCACTAGCCGGGTCTCCTTGGTAGCTGGAAGAAAGCTTGTCAATTTCATCCAATAAGAATACAGGATTATCCGTCCCAGCCTTTTTAAGCAAGCTGATGATTTGCCCCGGCAGGGCCCCTACATAGGTTCTGCGATGGCCCCGAATGGCGGCTTCATCCCGAACGCCTCCTAGGCTCATCCGAACGTATTCTTTATTTAGGGCCCTGGCAATACTTGATGCAATACTGGTCTTACCCACTCCAGGTGGTCCCACCAGACATAGGATGGGCCCCTTGGCTGAAGGATTAGCCAGTTGCAAGGCGATAAATTCTAAAATTCTTTCCTTGACGTCCTTTAGGCCATAGTGGTCCTGGTTTAAAATTTCCCGGGCCAGGGTCAAGTCTGTATTGTCTTGGCTTGTTTCCTGCCAGGGCAGGTCTAAAATCCAATCCAGGTAATTTAAAAGTACTGTATATTCCGGAGAAGCTGGGTTAATTTGTTGGAGCTTTTTCAATTCCTTAAGGCCCTTGTCCCTTACTTCTTGGGGCAGGTCCTTTTCCTTGAGCCTGGTCCTATATTCATCAACCAGGTCTCCTCCATCTTCGTCCCCATTGAGTTCCTTCCGGATAACCTTAATTTGCTCGTTTAAAAAGTATTCTCTTTGGACCTTGTCCATATTTTCCTTGACTTGGTAGTCAATGGATTGTTGGATCTTGGCCAATTGAATTTCCTTAACCAGAATTTTATGAAAGGCCTGTAACTTCTTTTCCAGGTCCTGTTCCACCAAGAGGGTCATATTGTCCTCTGTGGACAAGTCCAGGTAGCTGGCTGCCATCTCGACGAAATCATCCAGGTTCCCCAAAATCAGAGAGGGGTCCAAAATCCCTGCAAGGAGTCTTGGACTTAAAGTTATATATTGGTTTAGGTCTTCTTCAATTAACCTTTGATAGGCTTCTTTTTTCAAGGGGTCTGAAATCCCCTTTACCGGTAAAGTTTTAATAAGGCCACTTAAGGGATTCGATTCTTCTAATTCCATTAATTGGCCTCTTTCCTCACCCTCTACCAGGACCCTTAAAAGCCCTCCCGGCAGCTTGATTACCTGCTTAATTCGGGCAAGGGTCCCTATTTCATATAGGTCTTCCTGGTTGGGGTGCTCTATATCAATTTGTCTTTGGGCTAGGAGAAAAACTTTACCATCTTTCTTTTGGGCTTCTTCCACTGCCTTGATGCTCATGGGTCGCCCTGCATCAAAATTAGATATTGTTTTTGGAAAAATAACCTGCCCTCTTAGGGCGATGATTGGCAGCCTTTCCATTTCCTGGTCCAGGTCTGCCCCTAACTTTTCTTTTTCCATACACTCTCCTAAATCTTATTTTTCTTTATATATTTTTTTAGGCTTGTCTTGTCCTAAGATACTTTCCTTGGTGATAATGACTTTTTCCACGTCTTCTTCCGAGGGAAGCTCGTACATCAAGTCCATCATGGATTCTTCAATAATTCCCCGAAGTCCCCGGGCTCCTGATTTCTTTTGAATGGCCAAACGGGCAATTTCCTCTAGGGCGTCTTGGGAAAATTCCAAGTCCACATCGTCCATTTCAATGAGCTTTTGATATTGCTTAACCAGGGCATTCTTGGGTTTTACCAAGATGTCCATTAGGGCCTTTTCGTCTAATTCTTCCAGGGTCACTACCACAGGAAGCCGGCCTATAAATTCAGGAATTAAGCCATATTTAACCAGGTCTTCTGTTTGAACCTTGGCTAAAAGTTCGCCCAGGTTCTTGTCAGACTTTTTAATATCCGATCCAAAACCAATGCCACTTTTACCCATCCTGGACTCAATGATCTTTTCAAGAGAGTCAAAAGACCCTCCCAGGATAAACAAGATATTGGTGGTGTCCACCTCAATAAATTCTTGGTTGGGGTGCTTACGACCACCTTGAGGCGGTACATTGGCCACAGTTCCCTCTATAATCTTTAAGAGGGCCTGTTGGACCCCTTCCCCACTGACATCTCGGGTAATGGACACATTTTCAGACTTCCGGGCAATCTTATCAATTTCATCAATATAGATAATCCCATGTTCAGCCTTTTCAATATCATAGTCTGCCGCTTGGATTAGCTTTAGGACAATATTTTCAACATCTTCCCCTACATAGCCGGCTTCTGTCAAACTGGTTGCATCAGCAATAGCAAAGGGAACATCTAAAATCTTGGCCAGAGTTTGGGCCAGTAAGGTCTTACCAGATCCTGTGGGCCCAATCATGAGGATGTTACTCTTTTGCAATTCCACATCCCCTACCTCTGCTGTCATCCGTTTAAAATGATTGTAAACGGCTACAGCTAGAGATTTTTTAGCCCTTTCTTGTTGGATGACATATTCGTCTAAGATCTTCTTAATGGCCTTGGGGGTTGGAAGGTCTTGGACTTCAGAAAAAGAAGTCACTCCCTCTTCTTGGTCCAAGTCCTCCAGGTGGTTGTCCATGAGTTCTTGGCAAACTTCTACACATTCATTACAAATATTGACCCCGTCTCCGGCAAATAATTGGTCAACTTCTTTATTGCTTTTACCACAAAAAGAACAAAAAGCTTCTTTTGTTCTTTCCTGGTCCTTCATATTTTCATCTGACATCTAGACACCTCAAACCCGTGAACTAACGACCTTGTCGATTAGGCCATAATCTACAGCTTCATCGGCAGTCATATAGAAGTCACGGTCTGTATCCAAGTCAATTTGTTCATAGGACTTTCCTGTCCGGTCTGACAGGATCCTATTTAGTCGTTCCCTGGTCTTTAAGATTTTTTCCGCATGGATTTTAATATCCGAGGCTTGACCTTGGGCTCCTCCAAGAGGTTGGTGAATCATAATGTCCGCATTTGGCAGGGCATATCTCTTGCCGATGGTCCCTGCTGCCAATAAAAAGGCCCCCATGGAAGCTGCCATTCCGATACAAATTGTGGAGACATCGGGCTTGATATATTGCATGGTGTCATAAATAGCAAAACCTGCACTGACAGATCCTCCAGGACTGTTGATATAAATTTGAATGTCCTTGTCGGGATCTTCTGATTCTAAAAATAACAGTTGTGCCACGATTAAATCGGCCATGACATCATTGACTTCTCCACTTAAGAAGATAATTCTTTCCTTCAAAAGTCTTGAATAAATGTCATAAGACCTTTCTCCACGATTTGTTTGTTCTACAACCATTGGTACTAATGCCAAATTTATCACCTCATCTATGATCTGCAAAGAATCCGCAAACCACCTTATTCTTGGTCATCTGCTTCTTCTTTGTCGTCTTCTTTCTTTTCTACTTCTTTTGCATGTTCAAGCAAGAAGTCTACTGCCTTACGGTAGGTTAAGTCTTGCTTCATCCGGTCATCATTGCTGTTGAGCATAAATTTAACCATTTCTTCTTTTTGTTTTTCGTCTTCGCCGAAATACTTGTCTGCAATTTCTTGAGCTTCTTGTTTGATTTCTTCTTCAGTCACTTCAAAGCCTTCTTGGCGGACAATTTCATCCATGGCTAGACGGGTAATGACTACTTTTTCTGCATCTTCTTTTAAAGAATCTCTAAAGTCTTCCATATTGGTGTTGAGCATGGCCAGGTATTGGTCCATGGAGATACCTTGTTGTTGGAAGTTTTGTGAATAGCTGGCTACCCGGTCATCAATGACTCTTTCCACCATAACTTGGGGTAGGTCAACCTTGGTAATTTTTACCAATTCTTCCATCAATTCTTCTTCTCGTTTTTGACGAGCATAGGACTTGTTGGATTCTGCCAGGTGTTCCTTAATGTGGTTTTTATATTCATCTACTGTGTCAAATTCACTGATGTCCATGATGAAGTCATCGTTGATTTCAGGAAGTTCTTCCTTGGAAATAGCCTTTAGGGTTACTTCAAACACAGCATCCTTGCCTTCTAGTTCCTTGGCTTGGTATTTTTCAGGGAAGGTTACATTGACATCAAAAGTTTCGCCAATTTCTTTTCCCATAATTTGTTCTTCAAATCCTGGAATAAAGGTACCAGATCCTAATTCTAATTCTTGGTCTTGGGCAGATCCGCCTTCAAATTCTTCCCCGTCTACACGACCGATATAGTCGATAGATACAATATCTCCGTCTTCTGCCTTCCGGTCATCAATGTTGACCCGTCTTGCATTCTTTTGACGTTCTTGTTCTAAACGAGTATTGATTTGGTCTTCAGTTACTTCTTCAGAGACCTTTTCAATTTCTAACTTTTTATAGTCGCCAATTTCTACATCAGGGCTTACTTCAACTTCAATTTTTACTTCCACGTCTTGACCAGCATTGTATTCATCAATCGTAACTTTTGGTTGGTCAATAACATCAAGCTCTAATTCTTCAATCTTTTCTTCATAGACCTTTGGAAGCACTTCATTAATGGCATCTTCTACAAAGAAGTCCTTGCCATACATGTTTTCGATTAATTTTTTGGGAGCCTTTCCCTTCCGAAAACCTGGAATATTAAAATATTGTTTATTCTTTTTGTAAACTGCATCTTCTGCTTTTTTTACTTCTTCTGCTGGTAGGTACAAGCTAAACCGTACCGTATTATTTTCCTTTTCGTAACTTTTATCCATTTTCATCCTCCATTTTGCATATTAACTAACTAATTATACCATAAGCCCATTTTAACAACAAGAAAGACCTAGGTTCGAACCTCAAACTCCTCATGACAAGACTTACACGTTACTCTTATCTTACCTAAATTCTTAGGTGCACGCAAGGATTTATGGCAATTTGGACAGGTAAAATAGGCATAATTCTTATCCTTTTGTTTTTTCCTTAAATTTTTTCTAAGAGGCAAGGACATCTTACGAAACTTTTCATTTTCCAGCCTTCTCAAGGCCACATTCCCTGACAGGGCCCTGTAGACAAAAAAGACAAAAAAAGCAATGGCAAAGGTAGATAAAAATCCAGCCAGCTTGACCTTGTCGTAACTTGCTGCCAATCCCTGTAAGATGGATATGACTAGAGAAGCCAAGATAAGAAATTTGTTTAAAGAGTCCATGCCATAGCGACTTCTGATAAATTTTTTAAATCGATCCATGGGTCCTCCTAATCAAGGTCTAAGGAGTTGAGCAAGTCTCTCAAGGCGCGAACTTCCTCCTTGGATAGGGTAATCCCCTTGGCCATTTTTTCATGGTCTGGGGCCCATTGTCTTAAGTCATACTTGCCTTCTTGGTCATTGTAAGAAACAATATTTAACTCCTTGGTCCAGCCACTGGCTGACTCCGATAGGACACCTAAGGATTCTAACAATTCGTATTTAAAAGCCATTTTTCCCTCCATCTAAACCAAAAGAGCCCGTAGGCTCTTTCTTCTTATCTTAACTTTACTCTTTATTTGTCTCCAGGTCAAGAAATACTTGACCAAAGACTAATTCTTGGCCAATTGTTTAATAATGGTCTTGATTTCCTTCAACTTGACATCCAGGTCCTCTTGGTCCTGGACCTGGATGGACTCCTTGACACAATGGTCAATGTGGGCCGTTAATAGGTCCACCTTGACCCGGTTCAAAATACTTTGGGTTGCTGAAATTTGGTGGGCAATGTCAATACAGTAGCGGTCCTCTTCAATCATCTTTAAAAGACCGTCTAGCTGGCCCCGAGCAGTTTTAATCAGGCGACTGGCCTGGATGGGATCACTTTTCATGAAACCACTTCATAGCCAGCTGCTTGGATGGCATCCTTTAGGTCCTTGATGGAAACTTCATCTGGATAGGAAATAGTTACTTGTTTTTCTTCCAAGGACACTTCCCCCTTGACTCCTTCAAGAGCTTCCAAAGCCTCTTCTACTCTCTTTTTGCAATGGCCACAAGTCATTCCTTCAACCTTTAATACAATTTGATTCATAGAATCCTTCCTTTCTATTTTTTCATCAAAACTTTCTCGAACAATACTTTCTTTCTTGGACTCTTGGTCCACTGGCAGGGTCTTGGCCTTAAAGGCATTGAGTCTCAGGGCATTGGTCACCACAAAAAGACTGGACATACTCATGGCAAAGGCCGCAATCATGGGGCTTAAACTCAGGGAAAAGCTGGGGTAAAAGACTCCCGCAGCAATGGGAATCCCAATGACATTGTAGAAAAAGGCCCAGAATAAATTTTCCTTGATATTTTTCACCGTAGCGGCACTCAGGTCCCAGGCATAGACAAAGTCTCCCAGGTCAGAATGCATTAAAACCACATCGGCCGAGTCAATGGCAATATCTGTTCCAGCCCCAATGGCCACTCCAACTTCTGCCCGAGCCAAGGCCGGAGCATCATTGATTCCATCTCCCACCATGGCCACCTTGCCAGATTTTTGTCCTTGGCGAACCTGGCCTTCCTTTTGGTCCGGGAAGATCCCGGCTACAATTTCATCCAGGGCCAGGTCCTTGGCAATGGCTTGGGCTGTCAGGGCATGGTCTCCCGTTAACATGACAGTTTTCAAGCCTCGGGCCCTTAATTGGTCAATGGCCTCCTTGGACCCTTCCTTGATCTGGTCAGCTAGGGCCACTGCTCCAAGAAACTTCCCTTCCTTGGCCACATACAAGAGAGTTTTCCCCTCTTTAGATCGACCTTCCAGGTCATCCAGGTCCTGAATTTCTATGGAAAAAGCATCCATTAGCTTTTTATTTCCTAAAAGGAGCTGGCCAGAGGCAAAATCCCCCACCAGACCTTGGCCCAGGATGTTTTGAAAGTCAAAATCTTCTTTTTCTCCCTGGACTTCAGGCAAATAGTCCACCAGGGCCTTGGCCAGGGGGTGTTCCGACTGGCCCTCTAAAAGAGCAATCCTTTCCTTCTCCTGGTCCAAGCCCCCATAGTCAATCCAATCCACTACCTGGGGTTGACCCTGGGTAATGGTTCCGGTCTTGTCTAAAAAAACTTCCTTGACCTTGTGGAGTTCCTCCAGGGCCTCAGCGTTTTTAAACAAGATTCCCTTCTTGGCCCCCATACCTGTTCCCACCATAATGGCCACAGGCGTAGCCAGGCCCAAGGCACAGGGACAGGAGATGACCAAAACGGCAATCATCTTGCCCAGGGCAAATTCCAAGCCATAGCCCAAAAGCATCCAAACTAGAAAAGTCAGCAGGCTAATGGCCATAACAGCCGGCACAAAAATCGAAGAAATCTGGTCCGCCAACTTGGCAATAGGAGCCTTACTAGCATTGGCATCCTTTACCAGGGCAATAATCTTATTGATGGTGGTTTCTTCCCCTACCCGGTCCACCTGGACTTCAATATAGCTCTCCAGGTTGATGGTAGCGGCCAAAACTTGGTCTTTGACCCCCTTGTCCACTGGGAGACTTTCTCCCGTTAGGGAAGATTGGTCCACCGTGGTCTGACCCTTAACAATCACCCCGTCTACAGGGATAGATTGGCCAGGCTTGATTAAAACCAAGTCCCCCAACCTGACCTGGTCCAGGGGAATGGTTTCTTCCACGCCATCCCGTCGAACCGTAGCCAGGTCTGGCGTTAAGTCCATGAGCTGGTCAATGGCCCCGGTAGTCTTGGACTTGGCCCGGGCTTCCAACCACTTACCCATGGTTATCAAGGTTAAAATCATCCCCGCCGATTCGAAATAAAGGTCGTGGTGGTAGCGGGCGATCCTGTCCATATCCTGGTAGGAAAAACCATAGGCCAATTGGTAGATGACAAAAAGTCCATATAAAAAGGCCGCCCCAGATCCCACAGCCACTAGAGAATCCATAGTGGGTCGTCTGTGGGCCAAAGCCTTAAAGCCTGAAATAAAATACCTCCGGTTGAGGATTAAAATCGGCAAAGTCAAAAGACATTGACTCAGGGCCAAAATCAAACTGTTTTTCATTCCTTGGAAAAAAGGAAAAGTCGGCAGCCCCATCATGGGTCCCATGGCTATATAGAATAAGGGAATTAAAAAAATCAAAGAAGAGAGAAAAGACCTCTTTAAGTCTGCTGCTGGGTCTTCTTTCGTCGGACTAGCTCCTTCCCCTTCTTGGTCCCTTACCCCATAGCCTGCTGATTGGACAGCCCGGACCACCTCTTGTCTTAGATCCCCTTGGCTCTCCACCAGCATGTCCCCTGTCAGAAGGTTGACCGAAACCGATTCAACCCCCTCCAGGGCCTGGACACTTTTTTCCACTGCATTTTGACAGGCTGAGCAGGTCATGCCTGTTACAATAAATTTTTCTTTCAATACCTACACCCCCTCTGGGTATTATTATAAGGGAAAAAGTCCACTTTTGCAAACTTTTTCTAATCTTATAATTTTTCCTTGTAGTCTTGACCCAGATAGTCCCGGGCAATCCGGTCCAATTTTTCTGGAATAGGGCTGGTAAAAACCCGGTCCTTTAAATAAGCCAGATCTCCCTTGGTGTGGAAGATGACCTGGTAGTTATGGAGCCATTGACCCTGGCCCCCGTCCCCGTACTTCTTGTCCCCCAAGATGGGGAAGCCCAAACTTTGGAGGTGGTAGCGGATTTGATGGGTCTTGCCCGTCAAGAGGTTGGCATCCACCAAGGAATAGTCCCCGGAAATCACCGGACTAAAAATCGTCTCCATGGCCAAGTCATCCCCAGCCACCATCTTATTTTTTTCCTGGATCTTCCTTCCAGACTTGGTCACCCGGGTTTGGTCCTTAAAGGTCCCCCGAACCAGGGCATAGTAGTGTTTTTCAATCTCCCTGTCCTGCATGGCCTGGTTCAAAAGTCTCAAGGCCTGGGCATTTTTGGCCCCAATTAAAATCCCCGAAGTATTCCGGTCCAGCCGGTTACAAAAAGCCGGAGTAAAGGTCCTTTCCAGCCTGGGGTTGTAGTCCCCCTTTTGGATCAAATAAGCCACCAGGTCATCCACCATATTACCCTCCCGGCAATCCTTGGAAGAATGGGTCAACCGGCCTAGGGGCTTGTCCAGCAAGATCAAATTGTCATCTTCATACAAGACCTTGACCCCTTGGCCTACAAATTTTTTTCTATCCCTCATAAACTTATCCAAAGTTTCATCAGAGAAAAAAACCTTAACCAAGTCCCCTTCTTGGACCATATCCTGGGGAGAGGCCTTTTTCCCATTCACTGTAATATTCTTTTTTCGTAGGGACTTTTGTAAAAGCCCCTTGCCTGCTCCCGGCAAAAGTTTAGCCAGGTAGCGGTCCAACCTTTGGTCGGCATCATTTCGATCAATCCTAAATTCCTTCATTGTTTCCCCTTAGTGAATTTTTTGTTATAATAGACCTATAATTAATTATTATAACAGACAAAATATAGAAAAGAGGAATATTATGAAATTTAGTCAATGGATGTCCCAGGCCCTGGTCCACATAGGCCGGATCCTGATTACCCTCCTGATCCTATCCATCTTCTTAGGCATTGTCTACCTGGGAATCGGAAACCTCACCAGCCGGGCCCACCTATCCAAGGCCGCCACTCCTGACATAGTAGAAGAAGAAATTGAAGCCCCCAAGGGGAAAGAAATTAGCCTGGAAGGCGATGTCAATGTAAAAACCGTTGCCGACACCCTCTTGGCTCAAGGCATCATTAAAGACAAGGCCAGTTTCATCCAAGTCGCTACAGAAATGGGCGTCTATAACTACTTCGTCCCTGGAGATTTTACCATCCCCCAAGATGCCACCGTCAAGGAAATGATCCATATCTTAACCAAGGACAAGCTGGCTAGCCTACAAGATATCAGCGTAACCCTACCCAGTAATGTCACCAATGAACAAGTGGCCGACATCCTTTTGGCCCAAGACCTCATTGCCAGTAAACCCGCCTTCGTCCAAAGAGTCAAGGCCCTGGGAGTCCAAGGCCAATTCAAGCCTGGCACCCATAAAGTTTCCTGCCCCATTAAAGTCGATGATTTAATTAAAACCCTCTGCCAAGAAGTGGAACAATAAAAATAGCCAGTCGGGAAAACCGACTGGTTTTTTGTATGGTTTGGATGAATAAAAACAATTGTAGGGGCCGGCTTGTCCGGCCCTTATTGATAATCAGAAGATATAATATATAGAACAAAAACAATAACCATGATTCCCCCATATCAACATGTTCCCCCCTTGCAATAAGAATCCACCGGCGTAGTCGGTGGTTTTTCTCTTGCGGCCCAAAGGGCCTTTTTTACTAGCTACGTCTCAAGGGCGCCTGTGGTTTACCACACGCAATTTTTACTTGCTACCCCTTAAAGGGGTCTAAGTTGTCCATTGTTACTTGTCCACTTAATTCATCTTCTTTAAGTTGACTTTTTATATATTCTTGGATTGCTTTTGTGTTTTTACCGGCTGTATCTACATAATATCCTCAACACCAAAATTGTCGCCCTCTATATTTATATTTTAAGCTTCCCCATCGTTCGTAAATCATGATGCTACTTTTTCCTTTTAAAAATCCCTTAAAGCTTGAGACGCTTAATTTGGGTGGTATCTCTAAGAGCATATGCACATGGTCTGGGCAGACTTCGGCTTCTATTATATTTACTTCTTTCCAACTACACAATTCTCTTAAGATTGCTCCTATCTC
>NZ_OCTU01000013.1 GCF_900232945.1 Urinicoccus timonensis | reverse complement strand
CTTTACCGTAACCCTAATCACCCCAATTGCCATGGACGAAGGACTTCGTTTCGCAATTCGTGAAGGAGGACGTACAGTAGGAGCAGGAGTTGTATCCAAATTATTAAGCTAAGAGCTTAGAAAAACTGACAAGGCAGGTATCGAAAGATGCCTGTCTTTTTATTTTATAAAAAGCCTTGCTAGCCAATTGAAAATATGATATTATTTTGATATCAAAATAAATCTTGGAGGTGGATTATGAAAAATAAAGAAGAAGAAATTAAAGAAAAGATTCTCAAGGGACGTAAAATAGGAATCTATGTTCTATTGGGATACTTATTGGGCCTAGTGCTGGCGGTTATTTATATAATAAATTATGTAGGCTACATTACTTATTATGGTGCTGGATTTACTGAAAAACTGGTTTTTATTCTAGCTATCCTCTATATAGGCCTGGCGTGGATTATATTATGTGGTTTAAAGGTGCTTAGACCGCAAGAGGCTTATGTCTTTACCGTATTTGGGAAATATATTGGCACTGTAAAAGGAGAAGGCTTTTACTTTATCCACCCCTTTGCCAGGGCCTTTAATCCCGCTGCGAGTACTCGACTGGGACAAAGTGGTGATGTTAAAGAGATAAAAAAGCTAGGTCAAGCAGACAAGGGACAAGAGAGAAGTCCAGGAGCCTTAGAAGATAAGCGAATTTCTTTAAAGGTCATGACCTTAAATAATAGCAAGCAAAAAATCAACGATTATTTGGGGAATCCTGTTGAAATAGGCATTGCAGTCATGTGGAAGGTTAAGGATACAGCAAAGGCTGTCTTTAATGTGGATAATTTTAAAGAATATCTATCTCTTCAAACAGATACGGCCTTAAGAAACATTGTCCGTCAATATCCCTATGATGTAAATCCAAACTATAAAATTGACACGACAGGAGACGGAGAACCTGATGATGGGTCCTTGAGAGGGTCTAGCGAAGTTGTTGCAAGAAGAATCAAAGAAGATATCCAGTCTAGGGTTGAATTTGCGGGTTTAGAAATTGTAGACGCCCGTATTACCCATCTTTCCTATGCTCCAGAAATTGCACAATCCATGTTGGTTAGACAACAAGCGTCTGCCTTGATCGATGCTAGATCTATGATTGTTGATGGGGCTGTAGGAATGGTTGAAATGGCCTTAGACCAATTAGAAGACAAGGGGGTTATTGACCTGGATGAAGAGAGAAAGGCTGCCATGGTCTCCAATCTAATGGTGGTTCTTTGTGGTAATAGCGAGGTATCCCCCATTATTAATTCGGGAAGTCTCTATTAATGACGGCTAAAAAACAAATTCCCTTACGAGTTTCAAAGAAGTTATATGAACAAATTGCTTCCTGGGCAGAAGATGATTTTCGTTCAATCAATGGACAAATTGAATATCTTTTAACGGAATGCGTAAAACAAAGAAAAAAAGATGGGAAGTATGTAGGGGAAACAATTGATCAACCTCTGGATATCGATATAGAGTAAGGCTGGAATTTTCCAGCCTTCTTTCTTTAAATAAGGAAGAATCAATCTTGCAGTATTGCTTAAAATTAGGTAAAATAAATTAAAACATATTATTGAAAGAAGGTTTGAATTGAAAATACTCTATCGGATCTTTATCGTCCTTACCATTCTCCTGCTTTTGGCAGGACTCATTTTGGGGAACCTATTAAAACCTCAATCCTCAAAACAGGTAAAAGTACGAAGCGATCAATCCCAACAGACAGATGTTAAAGACCTACCTAGAATCAATGCGTTTAAGGGAGACCAACCTCTTCACGTCTTAATCCTAGGAGTCGATGAAACAGCAACAAATGAATATACAGCAGAAGAATACGGATCTAGATCAGATACAATTATGGTATTTTCAATTGATCCAGTTAAAAAAACAGTTCAGCTTCTATCTATTCCTCGAGATACCTATGTTAGTATTCCAGGCTATGCCAAGACGAAAATCAATCATGCTTGGTCTCATGGGGGCTACCCTCTTGTGGAAAAAACAGTAGAAGACTTCCTGGGAATTAAAATCGACTACCATGCCATTGTTCGATACAATGCAGTAAAAGAATTAACCCAGGCAGTCGGTGGAGTAGAAGTCTACTTACCAGTGGATTATAAATATACAGACACCCTGGTAAAACCGGCATTACGCATTAATTTCACCAAGGGATATCACCTTGTGGCTGGAGAAAAAGCTGTGGACTTTTTAAGGATTCGAAAAGCCTATGCAGACCAAGACATTGGACGAATCAATCAACAGCAAAAATTTCTCATGTCTCTTTTTGACAAAATGAAAAACAAAAGCATGCTATTTAAGTTGCCCCAACTAGTTGATATTGCAAATGAAAATATCGAAAGTGACTTATCTTATGGGCAAATCGTGGACTTGGCCTATTTTGGCTTGTCCCTAGAAAAGGAAAACATCCATATGTCTACCCTAGAGGGAGAAGAAAAGATGATTGATGATATTTCCTATTGGTTTGTGGAAAGAGAATCTGCTCGGAGACAGATGACTTTTGAAAATCAAAGTCAAGAAACTTCAGAAAGTATCGGAAATAATAGCGGTGAAAACCAAGAATAGAAAAACGAGAAAAGAACTTAGAAATTTCTAAGTTCTTTTCTCGTTTTTCTATTGACAAAAAGTTGAAATTTAAGTAAACTATAAAAGCTGCTAAAAACAAGGCCAAGGCCCTTTGAAAAAGCAGCAAAAGAAAAACCAAAAATCCTCTTGACAAAGACAGGGAGACTTGGTAAACTAATACATGTTGTTTTCCACAAGTAAAAAGCTTTTTAAGAAATTGTAAAAAAGTTCTTGACAAAGACCTTTTACCGGTGGTAAAATAATTAAGCTATC
>NZ_OCTU01000002.1 GCF_900232945.1 Urinicoccus timonensis | reverse complement strand
TAGGCACTATTTTTTCAAAAGCTCTTTTTATCTTTGCCTCTAATATTCCCAAAGAAAAAGGTTTTGTTAGATAGTCGTCTGCCCCTAAATTTATGGCTGAAATGATATATGCCTCAAGATCTATAGCTGATAGAACTATAATAGGAATTGATGAACTTTCTCTGGTATACTTTATTATTTCAAGCCCATCTCCATCCGGTAAGTTCATATCGAGTAAAATCAAATCCGCATCATCAATAAAATTTTTAGCTTTACTAATTGTGTTTACAGAAAAAATTTCATATTCTTTATTTAAGGCTATGGAAAGTCCTTTATTTAAATTATTATCATCTTCAATTATTAGTATCTTTTTCATAGTTTCTACCGTCATTAATTAGATTCCATAATTACGAATATAGTATCGAATTCTTATGTAAGTTTTCACTCATCTCTATACTCCAATACATCAGATATATCACATTTAAAATACCTACAAATTCTACCAAGTATTTCCATACTCACATTTTCATCTCGTCCCATTTTTGCAATGGTATGTGGAGTTGTATTTATAGCTTTTTGTAGGTCTAATTTATTCATCTTTTCATCTATTAACTTTTTCCATAATTTGTCATAGGAAAATCCCATATCCCACCCCAATTTAATCTTCTACTTTGTACAGTATTTCTGTAATATTATACCACATTCCAGAGCCTAATCTTTATATATTTCTTAAGATGGATTTGTTTCCGTCTTTTTAATCAAAATTACTATTTTGTCTTAAAGAACTTCCTCAAAAAATGGGCTTTATTTCTCTAAGGATATTAAACCTGTTCCCTGCCAAAGAAATATGCAAATATGAGAGAATTTAATCCAGAAATAAACAGAATATTTGCATATAGGAAAAATTGACATATAAAAATCGGCACAAAGGTTAATCCCTTCATGCCAATCAACTTTTACTCAAAATTTCCCATTAAAAAAGGACCCTTTAAAGGGTCCTTTTTTTCTTTATGCTAATTCTTCCGCTTCTACACTGACAACTTTTTTCATGCCACGGCCTTTTCTTTCGAATTTAACAATGCCGTTTGCTGTTGCAAAAAGTGTATCGTCGGAACCACGGCCTACATTTTCGCCGGGATGAATTTTTGTTCCTCTTTGACGTACTAGAATATTTCCAGCGAGAACATATTGTCCGTCACCTTTTTTAAGTCCTAGACGTTTTGATTCAGAATCACGACCGTTCTTTGACGATCCCATTCCTTTTTTAGAGGAGAACAATTGTAGATTTAATCTTAACATTTTTTACCTCCTGTAATTTTCAAATAGGGTCTGGCTGTTTTTTCAATCATTTCTAAGCCACAGACCATTGTTTGAAAAATGATTTGAATGGTTTTATCCTCTGCAGTAGCTGGGTCTATCTTAACGCTTAAAAAGCCATCTTCCATCTGATAGGGGATGTCTTTTTCTGCTAGGCCCGCCACTTGATGTAAACTTTCCACACAGGTTTGGGTCAAGATGCTGACTGCGGCGCAAACCAGGTCGTATTCGCCTTGGTTGTTGCCGGCATGGCCCTTGGCCTTAAAGCCTGTCAGGATACCCTCTACATCATAAACATCAATTTGGATCATTATGCAATGGTTCCAATTTCAATAAATGTATATGGTTGACGATGTCCTCTTTTATTCCGGTAGTTTTTCTTTGCTTTGAACTTGTAGACAACGACTTTTTTTGCCTTGTTTTGTTCAAGAACCTTGGCTTCAACCTTTGCTCCTTCCACGTATGGACGACCAACTTTTACGTCATCGCCACCTAGGAAAAGAACCTTGTCAAAAGTCACGGTATCGCCTACTTGGGCATCAAGCTTTTCGACACGAAGTTTGTCTCCTTCTTGCACCTTGTATTGCTTGCCGCCGGTTTCAATTACTGCGTACATTGTAGCACCCCCTTATTTTCTAAGACTCGCCTAGCCAGGTAATAAATTTTAAAGACCTGTTTCGTGCGGTTACATCTAAGTATTTTAGCATGAACTTTGCTAAATTGCAATATCTTTCTTACTTTTCTTTTCTCTTCCGAACCAATTCATAGAGGCCCATGGGGGAAAAACCGTAGAGGATGGCCTGGGGGTCTTCTCGGAAGGCCTCTGCCAGGATTTTTTCCAGGTCTTTTTTCTTGTCCTGGTCACAGGTAATAAAGTCAATGACTACCATCCCTCTTAGGTCCCGTCGAAGAATTTGCTGGCTGGCTTTTTTGGCTGCCAGGATGTTGATTTCTTCCGGAGTCAGACCCTGGTCTGGGCCCTGGGAGCTATCTACATCGATGCTGGTTAGGGCTGCGGTTTTTTCAATCCGGATGAGGCCCCCTCCCTCCAAGGGGACCTGGACCTTGTTGAGTTCTTCCAAGACTTGTCGGTAGTCCTCCATATGGTAGAGGGAGTCTTCCACATGGATCCAGCCCATTTCTCGGGCCAGGTCGGGGTCGTTGGTATAGACCCTTTGTCCTTCTGGGACCTGGTCTTTCCTATAGAGGCACTTGGCCTTGGGGGAAAGTCTTTCTTCCTGGAGGAGTTTTTGCCAAAGCCGGTAGAGGTCTTTGGCTTCTTCCAGGTCTCTTTTAGGGTCCTGGGCCTTGGTCCGAATGAGCCAGCCTCCCGGTGGTAGGTCTTTTTTTGCCTCCTGCCAAATTTTTTTCAGGGCCTTTTTATTCTTTAGGGAATAGTAGAGTTTCTTGCCTTGGGGAAAGTAGACCAGCCGGTCTCCTGGAATGGAGAGGTCGGTTTTCAGGCCGGGATATTTTTTGCTATAGGCATCCTTGGCCACTTGAACCAGGACCAGGTCCCCCTTGGCCAGGTCCAGGTCTTCTTGTAAAAAGCCCCTTTGCCCTTGGCCCAGGTCTAGAAAGTAGGCCTTAAGTTGGGGGACCCGGTGGTCCACCCGACCCAGGTAGATGTTCCCCACCAGGGATTTTTTATAGGGCCGAACCCGGTGGATTTGTCCTTCTTTAAATTCCACCCAAACCGGGTCTTTGAACTTGTCAATAAAGATAAAGTCCTTATCTTCCGTGAAAGACTTGTCCGTTTTCATCATAGTTGGTCACCCTTTTTACGCCAATTTCATCCATGTCCCAGTCTAGGCCCAGGGATTCTTTCATAGCCTTTAGAAAGAGGTCGGGTCTTAGGGTTGCCCCCTCCCTACTGGAAAATTTCCCGTAGAGGATGGGGCCCTCCTGCCAAATTTCTTCCACCAGATCATAGGCATCTTCTTCTACTAAAATTTTCTTCCGGCCCCGCTTTCTCCGTCTTTGGATCATAAGCTTGTCCAGGTCCTTAAAGGCCTGGGCCAGGTCCAGCTTGTCATCTCCTAAGTCAAAGGCATAGAGACAGGCCTGGATCCTCTGTTGGATGGCCGTCTTATCAAAGTCGGCAAAGACTTCTTTAATGGTCACCCCTTGAGGCAATTCCCGGTTTAGCCGGTCTTTCATTTCCTCCAAGGGATAGCCATCTTCAACCTGGATATCCATAAATTCACTTTGGCTCTCCACCCCCAGGGATAGGGGGTTGCCCAGGGTAAACTTGGGATGGGGGTTGAAGCCCTCGGAGTAGATCACGGGAATCTTGGCCCGTTCAATGGCCCGTTCAAAGAGCCGGACCAGGTCCAGGTGGCTAATGTAACGGATCATTCCTAGTTTTGTATATTCAGCACGTACCTGCATGAAAGTCCTCCCACATCGAACAATTTTTAATCCCACATCCATGACAGCCCTTCCGGCAGTCCAGGGTGGTTTGGCCCTCAAGGGCCTTTTGGTATTCTTTCTTTAAATATGCCTTGGTCACGCCAATGTCAATAAAGTCCCAGGGCAGGACCTCGTCCAGGGGTCTTTCCCTATAGGCATAAAAGTCCGGGGAAATTCCCGTATCTTCCATGGCCTGGATCCAAAGGTCTTCCTTGAAACCATCGGTCCAACCGTCAAACCTGGCTCCCAGTTCAAAGAGCCTGTAGAGGAGTTTTCCCGTCCGACGGTCTCCCCGGGCCAGGACAGCCTCACAAACAGATGTGGCCGGATCGTGGTAGCGGAAGCGGATTTTGGGATCCTTGACCCTTTCCTTGATAAAGTAGGCCTTTTGCAAAAAGTCTTCCTTGGTATTTTGGCCAAACCATTGGAAGGGGGTAAAGGCCTTGGGGACAAAGCATGAGGCCGAGGCCGTAACGGTAAAGTTTCCCTTGATTTCTTCCTTGGGCCGGTTGAAAAAGGCATCTTTGACCATTTCTGCCAGTTGGAGGATTCCCAAAAGGTCCTCCTCTTCTTCTGTGGGCAGGCCAATCATAAAGTAGAGCTTAATCTTGGACCAGCCCTCCTTAAAGACGTCTTGACAGACAGCCAAAAGGTCTTCTTGGCTGACATTCTTGTTGATGACATCCCTGAGTCTTTGGCTCCCTGCCTCCGGTGCAAAGGTCAGACCGGTTTTTTTCACTTTTTCAATTTCCTTTAAGACGTCGACAAAAAAGGTGTCTAGCCGGAGGGAGGGCAGGCTCATGGCCACCCTTTGGTCCTTAAATTCTTCCATGAGGTCTTGGATCAAGGGCAGAAGGTCCCGGTAGTCGCAAGAACTTAGGGAGGACAGGGAAATTTCTCGGTAGCCTGTTTGGTCAATGAGTCTCCGGGCTTGGTCCAGGAGGTTTTCCTTGGACTTTTCTCGGATGGGCCGGTAGATCATCCCGGCCTGGCAAAAACGACAACCATGGGTACAACCCCGGAACATCTCCAAGACCACCCGGTCGTGGACGGTTTCAATAAAGGGGACAATTTGCTTCCTGTTTTGGGCCATTTGGTCCACCTGGTCCACCTTGCGTTTTTCAATGACTTCCGGAAGGTCAGCCAGGACTTCCCTGTGGGAAATGGTCCCGTCTTCCTTGTAGACTTCCCGGTAGAATTTGGGGACATAGATGCCCTTGATCTTGCCGGCAGCCAAGAGAAAGTCGTCCTTGGTCCCACCCTGGTCCTTGATCTTTTGGTAGAGGCGGATGAGTTCTAGGTTGACTTCCTCCCCCTCTCCCAAGATAAAGAGGTCGATAAAGTCTGCCAGGGGTTCTGGTGTATAGGCTACAGGACCTCCAGCAAGGATAATGGGGCCTTCCTTCCGGTCCTTGGCATAGACTTCCAACCCAGCCAGGTCCAGCATGTTCAAAATATTAGTAAAGGACAATTCATATTGGAGGGTAAAGCCCAAAAAGTCAAAGTCCTTGATGGGGGTCTTGGTCTCCAAACTATAGAGGGGAATTCCCAAGGTCCGCATCTGCTCTTCCATGTCAAACCAGGGAGCGAAAACCCGCTCACAGGCTATGTCTTCTTGGTCGTTTAAAATCCCATAGAGGATTTGCAGGCCCAGGTGGCTCATGCCGATTTCATAGAGGTCGGGAAAGGCAAAGGCAAAACGGACCTTGACCTGGTCCGCATTCTTGACCACGGCCCCCAGTTCCCCACCAATATAGCGGGCGGGCTTTTCCACCTTTTTCAAGGCTGCATCTAATTTTCTTAAATCCATACTACCCCCTTAAAAGTCGATTCCACAGGCTTTTTTTCTGGACTCCAGGGTCCATACAAGCCTGGTCTGTGTATATTTTTGCAAAGTCTTGGGGGTAGAAAAAGGCCTGGCCCTCTTCTGGGCCATCCAGTCTGGGAAGAGTTTTGACTGGGTCAAAAGAAAGACCCTCCTGGTCTATTTTTTCCAGGAGCTTCTTGGGGTCTTTTACGCAAGTAAAGACAAAGGTCGCCCCCTGCCCCCAAAGACGGTTGTTCAATTTTACCTGATCCATGGCATAAAGTCCAGCCCGGTCAGGAGATGAGAGAAAGTAGACTTCCTCTGGCTCCAAAAGGTCCTCCAGGTCCTTCCAGCTGGGACCCAGGTCCAGGAAGATGTGGTCATAGGTCTCTTCCAATTGGTCCAGGACTTTTTTCAAGCCCTCCAGGTCCAGGTCCTCCCTCTTCTTTAAAAGGGGCCCTTCCAAGAGATGGACCCCTTCTCCTTTAAGGATACAGTCCTCTAAGAGGGCGCCTCGGTTGCAGGCGTCATAGAGGTCGTAGATGGGAGAGGGCAAGTCCAGACTGGCCGAGGCGTCTTTTCGGCCAAAATTCAAGCTGACATAGATGGACTTTTGGATGGTTTTTGCTAATAGAAGAGCAAAAGAGGTGGATCCCACCCCTCCTTTTGCTCCTATAATGATTGTTTTCATGTGCTTCCTTTCTAGGGAGTTAATTGGTTTTCAATAGGGAGGGTTTCTGTAACAACTTGCTTGTTCAAGCCAAAGTATTCTGCCATGACCCCTCTTAGGATGGGGCCACAGTTCATACCAGATCCTCCTTGGAAGAGGACAGCTGCCACAGCAATTTCCGGATCCTTGTAGGGAGCAAAACCTATTTGCCAGGAAAAAGAATCGTAGCTTTCTCCAGTATAGGGGTTGACTCCGGCCCTTTCAGCCGTTCCGGTCTTAATGGCCACTTCCACAGGAAAGTCCTTGTAACACCGGTCATTCCCCCCTGCCAGGGCAGCCAGTTGCATCCCCTTGGTTACTTCTTGGATGCTTTCTGGCCGGTTTAATTTAATTTGTTCTCCCTTGGCCTTGGGCTTGTAAAGGGAGTAGGCATTGTTTTCGTCCTTGACCTCTTGGACCAGGCTCAAGGGGTAGAGTTTACCCCCATTGGCCAGGGCCATGGCATAACGGGTCATTTGGGCCAGGGTATAGGAATTGGCCCCCTGACCAATGGTGATGTTCATGGTATCGGCCAGGTTCCAATTGGCCTGGTTGTAGTAGTCTGACACCATATAGTCCACCAGGGGTCTTTTTTCTTTCTTCAAATAGTGGTTGGGGTCAATGTTAAAGCTTTCTAAAAGGGTTACCACTTCTTGCCGGCTGGGGGCCTGGCTCTTGTCCATAAGGTCCACCAGGGCCTTGCTGGCTTCAGCCTGTTTTTCTTCTGTTAAGACTTCATTGCTGGCTTCCTTCAAAACCCGATTTAAAAGGTTTCTAAGAAGCTGCTTCATGGTTTCTTTTTTCTGCTTAGGGTCTGGTAGGGTTCCCCTGGCCTCTGCAGGCATGGTAATTTCCATCCCAGTCTTTTTCCCCAGACCGAATTTTTCGGCCATGGTCTTAATTTCCTTTTCATCAATTTGCAGGGGAAGGCTCTTGCCTCTTCTTTGGTCCTCTCCCAGAGCTAGGGAATAAAAGTAGTAGTTACAAGAATCCCGGATGGCATCCTTGAGGCTTTCAGCCCCGTGGGTTTGCTTGGATTGGTTCCAAAGCCAGCAACCAAAGACTGACCCTCCCACATCTACATAGCCCCCATCTTGGATGGTCATTTCAGGGTCCAGACCCTTTTCCATGGCTGCCAGGGCCGTGACCATCTTAAAGATGGAACCGGGTTGGACGGCAGTTTGGAAGGGGATGTTGTAGAGGGGTCTGGCTGCCAGGGGATTTTTTTCCTCCAGGGGGATTAGGGACTCCCAGTCCACACTGGAGATCCCCGTGGCAAAGAGGTTGGGGTCATAGGATGGGAAGTTGGCCATGCAGAGAATCTTCCCTGTTTTTACATCTACGGCCATGACGGCACCAGAAGTGGCATGGACATAGGGCCTGCCCTTTTCCCTGGAAGCCAGGAAGGGGAAGTTGCCCCATTGGCTTTCGTAAACTCCCCCCCTTTGGATGAGGTAGAGGGACTGGGCCAAGACTTCCTCAGCTTTTTTTTGCAGGTTCAAGTCAATGGACAGGTAGACATTCTTTCCTGCCACAGGGGCCCTTTCGTCCAAGACGGCTGTGGTATTTCCCTTGGCGTCTACTTGGACTCTTTGCCGGCCATTTTTCCCATGGAGGTAGGATTCAAAACTTTCTTCAATGCCGGTCTTGCCGATAATGGCATCCCGCTCATAGCCTTTTTTGGTATATTTCTTGATATCTTCTTCGGAAGAAATCTTTCCCAAATAGCCCAAGACATGGGCTGCAGTCTTACCCAGGGGGTAGGACCGGATGGGTTTGGAGGCAACGGCAATGCCAGGATTTTCAGAGAAGTTTTCGCTAATTTGGGCCACCGTTTGGTCCTGGATCTTGTAGGCCACAATAATGGGCAGGTAGGCCAGGTTGCCTTGTTTATTTAATTCATAGTAGAGGTTTAAAATCCCCCGAGCATCGTAGGGACTCAGCTTGGGCGATAGGTCATACTTGTCTCTTAGGCCTTGGAAGGCTTCTTGGTCCGGGACTTCCAGGTCCACCTTGGAGGCCTGGTAAAAGTCTTCCTTGTTTTTAAGGCTGACATAATTATAACCTCCGTCGGCAATGGAAATTCCCGTATAGATGCCCTGGTCAATCAAGATTCCCTGGGCCAGGTTCCGGACAGGGTCTTCTTCCAACCAGGCCTCCAAGATATTGAGGTCCATGAGTTTTTGGGAGACATAGTCCCGGGCATTCTTCCCGTCCTTGTCCCGGTAGACCCCTTCCTTATTTTCAGGCTCTAATTTAATCTTTTCCGGGCCCTGCTTGTTTAGGACCTTAACCAGGTCTTTTTTTGCCTGGATGTCTTTTTCCTCCAGGCTCTTTTTAAAGGCCAACCCCCCGGCTCCCTTGTCCTTAAAAATCGTTAGGAAGTCTTCCTTGGCTGAGGATTGGAGGGTGATTTCTGGATAGGAGTCCATCCAGGCCATCTTGGATTTCTTGTAGTCCTTGTCAAATTTATTGGCATAGGGCTTTAGGGTCAAGGGCTCTGCCAGTCCCTTGGAAGAAACCAGGTCAAAGGCCAGCTTTCGGGCCTGGGCATTGGATAGGACTTTTTTCAGGGCCGTGGGATTTTCTCTTAAGAGGGTCACCAAGGCCTCCTTGGCTGTCAACTTGGGATCCAGGTGGTTTTTTTGAAGCCAGTCAACCTGGTCTTCTTGGCTGGTGAAGGCAAAGCCATTTAGGCTGTAGTTCACAGGAGCTTGGCCCTGTCCCAGGGCCCTTAGGCATTCCCGGGCCATGAAAAAGGTCTCAACTTGACCTAGAGAATCCACCTGCATGGTTTGGTCCACCAAGTCTGGCAAGAGGTCATTGTCTAAAATCTTGGCAATGAAAACTTCCATGGCACTTTCCTTGATGGAAACTTCTTCCTGGACGGACTTGAAGTCGATATCATTGATAATCAGGGGGAAGTCGTCTACGACATTGGCCCCATCTTCTTCTAAAAAGTGGACCAGCTTATAAAAATCCCGGTTTTTTTCTTCCCGGTCCAGCTTGTCCAATTCGTCTTTTCTTAATTCTACAGTGTAAACTGGCTTGTTGCCTGCAATTAAAAGGCCGTTTCGGTCCCGGATTTCCCCCCTAGGGGCAGTCAGGACCAGGTCCTTGGCCCTTTTATTTTCCGAAACCTCCCGCCAGTGGTTACCTTGGAGGATGGTCAACTGGAAGAGCCGGCCCATTAAGAGGATAAAAAACAGGGCCACTGCAAGGCCAAAAAAGCGAAAGCGGTTGATTTTATCGAGTTTTTCAATCCAATAACGAATCATACTTTCCCCCCTTGTAGCGGTTTAAAAAGATAAAAATAAGTCCCTGTAGGCCTCCTTGGACCAAGAGTCGGAGGTTGACACTTTGCCTTAGGACCATTTCTGTTGCCAGGCCAGTTCCCAGCAGCTGGTGAAAGATCCCGGTAAATAATTGGTAGAATAAAAAGCTAAAAATCCCTGTCAAAATTGCAGAGACAAAGCTATTACTATTGAAATAGGAAATCAGGCTTTGGATGAAAAAACCCGTGGCGAAAAAAGACAGCATGTAAAAGCCAAAACTGTCTAAAAAACACAGGTCATAGAGAAAGCCCAGGTAGAGACCCAGGTAGACGGGTTTGACCCGGGAGGGTTGGTAGGCCAAAGCCACCAGGACCAGAAGGAGGAAGTTCACCTGGTTTAAGAGGGGAATTTGTTGGAAAAGGGAAATGTCTAGGAAAAAAACTAGGCTGGAGATAAAAATTGCTAAAACCATGGCCTAGTCCACCACCACAAAAACCTGGTAGATTTTTTTAAAGTTCACAGCAGGTTTCAGGCTAATTTCCTGGATCATCTTTTCCTCATCCCTCTTGACCTTGTCCACCGTTCCCAGGTAGACATCCCCCTTGTAAAGGTCTCCCACTCCGGAGCTAATGAGCCGGTCTCCCGGCACAATGTCTGCCGCATCGTCATAGCTATAGCCCCAAAGGAGGTCACCGGACTTGCCGGCCAGGATTCCCCCCTCCTGGTTACGGATATTTTTAAAGGCCACAGATTGGTTTTCATTGATAATGGCCGTGACCTTGGCCCAGTTGTCCCCTACATCAACCACCCGGCCCACCAGGCCTTGGGCAATGATGCCTTGGGGGTCGTCTACTCCTAAAAGGACTGTGGCATCTTTTTTTATCCCGTCCTTCTTGCCCCGGTTGATTTCAAAATTGGAAAAATAATTGCTGGGGTCCTTGCCAATGACCCGGGCTTCCACCAATTTGTAGTCAGTGGACTTCTTTACTTCAGAAGCTGCCCTTAGATAGTCTGTTTGGCCGATAATTTGGTTGAGCTTACGGTTTTCATCTGCCAGGGCCGCCACTTCTTTTTCCAGGGCCTTGTTTTCCCTGTAGAGCTTGGGCAGGTGAACCAGGGTACTGGCTCCTTGGCCCAAACCTTGGCCTATTCTGGCCAGGCCCGTTTGGACGGGTTGGGTCACATCTAGTAAAAAGCGGTCCAGGACATGCAAACTAAGCCTACCAGTATTGGTAAAGCCCAGTAAAAAAATAAGCACTGCGGATATTCCAAGCAAGATGGCTCTTTGTCGATATTTTTTTAATTTATCCATGGCCTAGTCCACCAATTTCCCCTCTTCTAAAAAACTATAATATCCCTTACCCCCTACAATGAGGTGGTCAACGACAGGTATCCCCACCAGGTCCCCAACCTGCTTAAGGCGTTGGGTTAGATGGATGTCTTCCTGGGAAGGCGTCACATCTCCTGAGGGATGGTTATGTACTAAAATCACACTATGGGCCCCACAGTCCAGGCAGTGCTTAAAGACGTCCCTGGGGTGGACCACAGTATAGTTTAAGGTCCCCTTGGTCATCCTATGGACAGAAATTAATTCCTTTTTTGTATTTAGGCACAAGAGGACAAATTCTTCCACTGAGGCCCAACTCATTTGTCCCAAGACAAAATCAGCCACCTTTAAGGGGCTGTTGAGCTTGTACTTGATGGGCTCTTGACTAAAACTGACCCTCTTGGCCAGCTCCATAGCTGCCAAAATAGTGGCTGCCTTGGCATCTCCTACCCCCTTGATTTCCTTTAGGGACTTAAGGCTGATCCGGCTGAGTTGGGATAGGCCCGATACGGCTTGGGAGTCTAGACCCTGCATATCTTGGCACTTGGTTAAAATCTTTTCTGCCAGACGAAGGGCCGATTCCTTTTGGGTTCCAGACCCTAGAAGGATGGCAATGAGTTCCACATTGCTTAGATTGTCTGCCCCATAGGTCAAGAGTCTTTCCCGGGGTCTTTCCTCCTGGGGCAGGTTGAGGATGGTATAGGATTCTGTCATTGGTCCAAGTCCTCCAAATAATCACACAGCTTACTGGGTAGGCCAATGACATTGTTTAAGTCTCCGTCAAGGTCTTTGACAAAATTTCCTGCCCCGGCTTGGATGGCATAGGCCCCGGCCTTGCCCTCCCATTCACCAGAGTCCAAGTAGGCTTCTAGTTCTTGGTCTGTCAGGTCCTTAAAGGTCACAGAAGTCACGTCATAGTCAATGATTTTCAGCTTTTGGTCCAGGTTCACCAGGGCAAACCCCGTATAGACCTGGTGGGTCTTACCAGATAAGTCCTTTAAAAACTCCCGAGCTTGGTCCCGGTTTTGAGCCTTGCCATAGGCCCGACCTTGACCAAAAACCAGGGTATCTGCCCCTAGGACCAAGTCATGGGGATGGTCTTTTGCCACCTTCAGGGCCTTTTCATAGGCCAGGGCCATGACCAGGCTTTGAGGGTCCTTCCCCTCTTTTTTCTCTTCAATATCTGCCGCCTCAACGGTAAAGTCGTATGAAAATTTCTTTAAAAGATCAATTCTTCTCTGGGAAGCACTGGCTAAAATCATTTCTACTCCTTAAAGACAATATTATTTCTTTTCATCTGGTCCACGATAAAATTGGACCCCAGTCCCACAAAAAATCCTGTAAAAATCCCCAGCAAGAGGAGCATGGGCAGGTAGGCAAAAATTCGCCAATTCGACACAATCAAGCAGGCCACACTGACCTGGCCCAAGTTGTGGAAGCTGGCCCCAATCAAGCTGACACCGATAGAGGAAATCCGAGGCATAATCCAACGGATGGCCCCAATCATGGCCAAGCAGGACAGGATGGACCCTGTAGCGCTGTAGAAAAAGGCCATGACATTTCCCGTAACCAGCATTAAAAGCAGGGACTTTAAAAAGGCCACAATAAATCCCTCCTTGTTGCCAAAAACCAAGAGGCTGGTTAAAACCACCAGGTTGGATAAGCCCAGTCGGGCTCCCGGCAGAGGCAGGGGCAGGGGGATCATGGACTCAATAAAGCCCAAGGCCACCCCCATAGAAACTAAAAGGGCTAAAAAAACCATTTTTTTTATCTGTATTTTCATAGGCTACCTCAACAATAAGTCTAAGTCGTCCGGGGCCTTCTTGTCCGCCTTGATTTCCACTAAAAACTCATGGGGCAGGCAGATAATGGTCTCCCCCACCTTTTCAATGGGGGCCATATGGACGCAAATCTGGTCGGGACAGTTGGATTCTTGGACCCAGACCTTGCCGTCTTTGACCAAGACCTTGTTGGTCCCAAGTTTGGTTTTAAAGTTGTATTCCCTAAGTTCCTTCTCCTTTTTCAGAGATATTTTTTGGACCTCTCGTCCAGAAATTTGGACACTGACATACTTGTTTTGGGCCTCTCTTAGGGTCTGGCTGGTCAAGAAAAACAAGACCAGGCTAATGACGATAATCGAGGCGAGAACAATCTTATCTCCCTTTTTCATGAATTCCTCCGATGTCCTTATTATAGCATAAGTTCCCAGGCTCCCGGGTCTTTAAACCCGGCCAGCTTGGATTTTAAAGGGCCTTGATTTTTTCTGTCAAGAGTTGGTTGACCACTTGGGGGTTGGCCTTGCCCTTGGATTTTTTCATGACCTGGCCTACTAAAAAGCCCAGGACCCGGTCCTTGCCGGCCTTGATTTGGTCCACACTTTCGGGGTTTTCAGCCAGGACTTGGTCCACAAAAGATTCCATGGCAGAGCTGTCTTGCATTTGTAAAAGGCCCATTTTTTCTACCAGGTCTTGGGGCTTGCCCCCTTCTTCAAACATGGCTCTTAGGACTTTTTTCCCGGCATTGTTGTTGATCTTGCCTTCCTTGACCATCTTTAAGAGGTCAAGAAGGTCTTGGCCTGGGAAGGGCAGGTCAAAGCCTTCTTCCAGGTTTACCCGACGAAGGACTTCACCCATAATCCAGTTAGAAAGCATGTTGTAGTCGTCAAAGTCCTTGGCCAAGTCTTCATAGTATTGGGCCAATTCCTTAGAGGATGTCAAGACTTGGGCATCGTAATCTGGTAACTTGTAGTCCTTGATAAAACGGTCCATCTTTGCCTTGGGTAGCTCCGGCATCCGGTCTACAATCTTGTCCAACCAGTCCTGTTCCACATAGAGAGGGGGTAGGTCCCCTTCAGGAACAAAACGGTAGTCATTTTCTGTATATTTCACCCGCATGATGACCGTTTCTGTCTTGACGTCATCCCAGCGGCGGGTAGTTTTCTTTTCTTCTCCCCCAGCTTCCATCAGGTCGATTTGTCTTTGGGTTTCGAAGTCAATGGCCCGACCTACAGCCCGAAAAGAGTTGAGATTTTTCACTTCTGCTATGGCTGAGCGTTGGCCTGTTTCCAGGTTTTCCACGTTGATGTTGACATCACACCGCATGGATCCTTCTTCCATCTTACAGTCTGAAATCTCCAGGTAGCGAAGGCTAGACCGAACCGCTTCCAAGAAGGCCTTGGCTTCATCACTGGAGGACATGTCTGGTTCTGTTACGATTTCAATCAGGGGAACACCACAGCGGTTGTAGTCCATAAGTGTATCTCGGTCGTCTGAGTGGAGGGCCTTTCCTGTATCTTCTTCAATTTGAATTTGGTGGATACCGATTTTTTTCTTACCCTCTTCTGTGTCAATTTCCACATAGCCGTCATTGCAAAGGGCATGTTGGTTTTGGGTCAATTGGTAGCCCTTAACCAGGTCGGGGTAAAAGTAGTTCTTCCGTTCAAAGACACTTTTTTCATGGATGGTGCAGTTAAAGGCCTTTCCAGCCATAGCTGCATATTCCACAACTTCCTTGTTTAAAACGGGTAAGGCTCCTGGCATCCCCAGGCAAACTGGGCAAACCCGGGTGTTGGGTTCTCCCCCGTACTTATTTTCACATCCGCAAAAAGCCTTGGTCTTGGTGGACAATTCCACGTGAATTTCCAGGCCGACAATGGTTCTATAGGTCATTTTTTATCATCCCTTCCAAGGCCTTTCCGTAAGAAAGACATACATTATCCTTAAAGTGGTCACTTGTAAATTGTAGGCCCATATAGAGTCCATCTCCTAGAGGATAGGGAACAGACACTGCTGGTAGACCGGCAATATTTACCGGAACAGTACACAGGTCTGCACTGTAGATTTCCACCGGGGTCATTTCTTGGTCAATGAGATAGGGCTTAACCGGGTAGGTTGGGGACAAAACTACATCATAGTCTTGGAAGATCTTCTTGTAGTCGTCCATAATTCCATGCCGGACTTGCAGGGCCTTGTCATAGTATTCCTTGGCCAGGTCCAAAGACAGGATATGGGTTCCAATCATAATCCGGCGCTTGACTTCATCTCCAAAACCTTCACTCCGAGACCGGGTAAAGAGTTCGTTGATGTCAGAATAGTCCTTTGCCCGGTGGCCAAAACGTAGACCGTCATAGCGACTCATGTTAGGGGCAATTTCCCCATTCACCAGGATATGGTAGACGATAATGGCGTGTTGGAGATTTTTTGTTTCTACCCGGTCCACTTGGGCTCCCTTTTCCTTGAGCTTGTCTAAAACTTCTTCAAAGGCCTTTTTGACGTCTGGATCCATTTCCATATCCATATGACAATCAGCCACAGCAATCTTCATCTTGGACAGGTCAATGTCTTCCATCTTTTTAAAGGAGTCATTGCCTAGGGCTGTTGCATCCTTTTCGTCAGCTCCTTGCATGATATCCAATAAAAGGGCCATGTCATCTATATTTTTTCCAATGACTCCGGGTTGGTCAAAGGTGTTGGCCATGGAGGCAACTCCTGACCGGGAGATGGACCCGTAGGAGGGTTTCATCCCTGGAAGACCGCAAAAAGTCGCCGGTTGACGGACACTTCCTCCGGTGTCGGTTCCCACAGCCAAGAGGCAGGAATCCATAGCCACAGAAGCTCCAGCTCCACCACTGGACCCTCCGGCCACCCTGGTGGAATCCAAGGGGTTTTTGGTCACGCCGAAATAGGAATTTTTCGTGGAGGACCCCATGGCAAATTCGTCCAGGTTGGTCTTTCCAATAATCACAGCATCTTGGGCCAAAATCTTGTCTACAAGACTGGCTTGGTAGGGTGGCACAAAGTCTTCCAACATCCGAGAAGCACAAGTCATCTTGATGTCTTTAACGGCAATGTTGTCCTTGATGGATACGGGTACCCCAAATAGGGCTCCCAGGTCTTCCTTGTTTTTCAACTTTTGGTCCAGGCGCTTGGCCGTTTCCAGGGCCAGGTCTTCTGTAATGGTAATATAGGCATTGGTGTCCTTGTTCTTTTCCTTGATTTCTTCCAGGAGACCTTGAATGTAGTCTGTTACTGTCAATTGACCACTTTTATATTTTTCAATCAGTTGGTTTACAGATGTAATCTTTTCCATACTTCCTCCTAGTCTACATAACGGATAATGTCAAAGTATCCGTATTTTTCAGACTCGCTGTTTCGGGTTGCCTGGTCTTGGTTTAAGCCCTCCTTGACCTGGTCTTCCCTGAGGTGGGAACCCATTTCATTGACTTGGAAGGTCTCTGTATCTTCTGTGGCCACTTGGCGAATTTGGTCCACAAAGTCCATGGTCTCAGAAAAAGAATCGGCAAATTTTGCCAGTTCTTCCTCGCTAAAGTCCAACTTGGCAATGTTGGCAATATGTTTTATTTGATCTCTTTTCATTTTCCTACTCCTTTATTGAGCATTTCTTTATAGTCCTCTTCACTGATGATGGCCACTCCCAATTTTTGGGCTTGTTGGGCCTTGGATCCGGCCTTTTCTCCAGCCAAGACATAGTCGGTATTCTTGCTGACCGATGAGCTGGTCTTGCCTCCCAAGCTTCGAATTTCTTCTTCCACCTGGCTGCGTTTCCTGGACAGGGCCCCCGTTAAGACAAAGGTCTTGCCGGCAAAAATCTGTTCTTTTTGGCTGGCCTTAAAGTCTTGGACTTGGACACCGGAAGCCTTTAAGTGGTCCAGCTCCTTGATGATTTCCGGGTCATGGAAAAAGGTCACCAGTTCCCGGGCCGTTACAGGTCCCATATCGGGTACAGCCAGGATGTCTTCTTGGCTGGCCCTTCTTAGGGCTTCAAAGGACCCAAAGGCCTGGGCCAAGTCCTGGGCCCCCTTGGCTCCCACTTGACCAATGCCCAGGGCAAAGATAAAGTTGGCCAAATCGGGGGTTTTACTGGCTTCAATGGCCTCAATCAGTTGCTTGGACCTCTTATCTCCAAAGCCCTCCATGGACCGGAAGTCTTGGAAGTTTAAATCGTAAAGGTCCCCAATGGACTGGATATTTTTTTCTGTCATGAGTTTGGCCAGGGTCTTTTCTGACAGGCCTTCGATATTCATGGCTCCCCGGGAGCAAAAGTGCTTCATCTTGGCCAAGAGTTGGGGCTGGCAAGACAGGGAGTTGGGACAGAAGATGTGGACCCCTTCTTGGACGATTTCTGCATGGCAGTAGGGGCAGTGGCTGGGTTTTTGAATTTTCTCCTTGGGACCTTCCGAAGGCAGGACTCCCATGATTTCTGGAATCACGTCATTGCTCCGCCTTAGGAGGATTCGGGCTCCGATTTCCACTTTTTTTCTTAAAATATCGTCATAGTTGTTCAGGGTGGCCCGACGGATGGTGACCCCTTCAATATCCACTGGGTCGAATTCCGCCGTAGGAGTAACCTTGCCCGTCCGGCCCACATTCCAATGGACCTCTCTCAAGATGCTGGTAGCCTCCTTGGCGGCAAATTTATAGGCAATGGCCCAGCGGGGAAATTTGTTGGTAAAACCTAAAACTTCCCGGGCTCCCATGTCGTTGATCTTAACCACCACTCCGTCAATGAGAACATCTAGGTCCTTCCGGAAGCCTTCGACCTGGTTAATCCTTTCAAAAACCCCCTCCAGGGATTTTTCCAAGTGGATAAAGGGATGGACCTTCAAGCCTAGACTCCGGATTTCTTCCTTCATTTCCAGGTCTGTGGAAAATCCGGGTCCGGTCTTGTAGCCGATATTGTAAAAATAAGCTGTGAGCTTCCTTTCCTTGACCACATTGGGATCCAGGTTCCTCAGGGCTCCGGCAGCGGCATTTCTTGCATTTTTCAAAGGCTCTTGGGCTGTCTTGTTGTAGTCTTCCAAAGCCTTTAGGGGCATCAAGCCCTCCCCTTGAATCTCCAGGGTCTCCCGGTTGTCAATGGACAGGGGGATGGAGGGAATCCGGCGGATTTGTTCCAGGATTTCTTCCCCTACCTGGCCATTGCCCCGGGTGGCAGCATGGGTTAAAATCCCATCTTCATAGGTGACATTAATGGTCAGGCCGTCAAATTTTAATTCCACTACATAGCCTGGTTCTTTTTGGTAGCCGGCTTCTTCTAATAATTTTCTGTTCCGGCTCTCCCAGGCCTCCAAGGCCTCAAAGGTCTGGGCCTTGTCCAGGGAATAGAGCTGGCCCCGGTGGGTGTATTTTTGAAAGTCCTCCAGAATTTTGTCCCCTACCCTGAGGCTGGGGCTATCTGCCAGGACTCGTCCTGTTTCTTTTTCCTCTTGGACCAAGCGGTCGTAAAGACGGTCGTATTCTCCGTCACTGACCAGGGGCTGGTCCAGGGTGTAGTAGGCGTGGGACCACTTGTTCAGGGTCGCCACCATTTCTTCCATGGTCATGATTTCACCACCTCTATAGGGGCAAAGGAAAGCAGGAGCTTCTTCAGGCCCTTGCCTTCAAAAGAGATAACGACTTCCGTATCCTGGCCCTTGGCTTGGAGGGAAACCACCATGCCCTGGCCAAACTTCTTGTGGCGGACCTTGGATCCAATCCGGATGTCTTCCTTGGTCTTGGATTGGTAGGCCGGGTCCTTCTTGGGCCCTCTTTGGTAGCTGGCTCCCTCTCCCTTGTATTTGGAAACTTGGAGGTAGCTGGACCGACCAGAAGGAACTTCTTGGCTTTCCCTATAGGTATTGTAGGCTTGGACCCGGTTTAGGTCTTGGCCCATTTCATCGATAAAACGGCTGGGACGGTTGATGACGGTTTTTCCATACATGGTCCGGTTCCTGGCCGATGAGATGTAGAGTTCTTCCTTGGCCCGGGTAATGGCCACATAGCAAAGCCGTCTTTCTTCTTCCACATTGTCCTCGTCTTCTTCTAGGCTCATGGCTGAAGGGAAGACCCTCTCTTCCATCCCCACCAAAAAGACCAGGGGAAATTCCAGACCCTTGGCTGCATGGACCGTCATTAATTGGACACTGCCTTGGCTTTCGTCGGTCTTGTCCACGTCGGATAAGAGGGACAGGGAGGTTAAAAATTCCTCCAGACCATCTTCAGGATTTTCCTTTTCATAGCTTTGGCCGGCCGTCACTAATTCCTGGATATTGTCGATCCGGTTTCTGGACTCCAGGGTGTTTTCTTCCTTGAGACTTTCCAGGTACTGGCTTTCGTAAATGACCGCCTCCATGATTTCAGAAATGGTCAAGTTCTTGGCCTTTTCTTGGAGGAGGTGGACCAGCTGGACAAATTTTTCTATATTTTTCCTAGCCCGAATCTTGGTTTGGTCATCTTCAACCAGGTCCTCCATGACCTGGAAGATGGACTTATTTTCTTGGCTGGCCAGGCTCCTTAATTGGTCCAGGGTGGATTCTCCAATCCCCCTTTTGGGAACATTGATGACCCGGGTCAGGGACAGGTCGTCTTGAGGGTTGGCCAAAAGAGTCATATAGGCCAAAACGTCCTTGACCTCCTTGCGGTCATAGAACTTTAGGCCCCCTACCACCTTGTAGGGGATTCCCTCTTGGATTAAGTATTCTTCAAAGCCCCGAGATTGAGCATTGGTCCGGTAGAGGATGGCCATGTCTGAAAAAGAATGGCCCTTGTTGTGTCTTTGGATGATTTGGTTGACCACGTCCTTGTTTTCTTCTTGGGAGTGGTTGTATTCCCTGTATTCCACCAAGTGGCCCTCTTCCAGGTCCGTCCAAAGCTTCTTATCCCTTCTCTTGGGGTTGTTGGAAATCACCTTGTTGGCTATGGACAGGATATTTTTCGTGGACCGGTAGTTTTGTTCCAAGAGGATGACCTTGGCCTGGGGAAAGTCCTTTTCAAAGTTTAAAATATTGGAAATATCCGCCCCCCGCCAGGCGTAAATGGACTGGTCATTGTCCCCCACTACGGTTA
Source organism: Urinicoccus timonensis (assembly GCF_900232945.1). GTDB lineage: Bacteria > Bacillota > Clostridia > Tissierellales > Peptoniphilaceae > Urinicoccus > Urinicoccus timonensis. Next base: position 244,019 of record NZ_OCTU01000002.1, on the reverse strand, counting down.
GGTTGGGGTTGGGCTGGCAAAGCAGCTGGATAAGCTGGTATTGGGTGGCGTTGGTGTCCTGGTATTCGTCTACAAAGATGTAGTTAAAGTGAAATTGGTAGTAGGACCGAACCTCCTGGTCCTCCTTTAAAAGTTGGACCGTATAGAGGAGGATGTCGTCAAAGTCCATGGCATTATTTTCTCTTAATTTCTTTTGGTAGGCCTGGTAGATTTCAATGACCTTCTCATCATAAAAATTGCCACTGGCCCTAGGGTCTAGGTCCCGGACCATGATTCCTTGGTTCTTGTATTGGTTAATGGCTGCCAGGATGGACTTTTCCTTAAACAAGTCCTTGGCCAGGTTCATCTCCTTGACCGTTTCCTTGACGGCCCTCAATTGGTCCGACCGGTCATAGATGGAGAACTGGCTATCAAAACCCAGCCGGTCGTGGTAGCGTCTTAAGATCCGGACGCAGATGGAGTGGAAGGTCCCAATCCAAAGTCCTTGGACAGAAGAGTCCAAAAGGGCCTCCACCCGGTCCTTCATCTCCTTGGCTGCCTTATTGGTAAAAGTAAAGGCCAAAATTTCATAGGGGCTAACCCCCTTTTCTTGGATTAAATAGGCGATTTTTTGGGTTACGGTCTTGGTCTTTCCAGACCCAGCTCCCGCCAGGATCAAAAGGGGACCCTGGGTTTGTAAAACAGCTTCTTTTTGCTCTTTATTTAATGAATCAATTTGGCTCATCTTATCCTTCACTTTCATCTGTTTGCTTCAATTCTTCCATCCAATGGTTCAAGAGGATGCTGGCTAAAAAATATCCCGCCACTGGAGGTACAAAAGACAGGCTTCCCGGCTTGGACGTCTTGGGAAAATCCTCCGACCTTTGGGGGCTTTCCTGGGAAAAAACCACAGGAAAATCTTTAATCCCCGCCTCCTTGCACTTCCTACGCAGGACCCGGGCCAGGGGGTCTACCTGGGTCTTATAGAGGCTGGACACTTGGATCTTTTCGGGATGGCACTTGTTTCCCATCCCCATAGAGGACAGGAGAAAAAATCCCCTTTCCTGGGCAAAACCATAGAGGGCAATCTTGGCCCCAACATCGTCAATACAATCCACCACCCCATCATAGGAGTCTTTAAAAAGAGAAAAGTCCTCTTTTAACATCATGTCATGGACTTGGACCTGGGCCTGGGGGTTAATATCCAGGACCCTTTCCTTGGCCACCTGGACCTTAGACCTCCCTAGGGTTTTTTCCGTAGCCAAAATTTGCCGGTTGAGGTTGCTTGAATCAAAGACATCTCCATCCACCAGGGTAAAGTGACCCACACTTAACCGGGCCAGGGCTTCCAGGCAGGCTCCCCCCACTCCACCGAGGCCAAAAATTAAAACTTTTTTGTCTTTTAGGGCCTCTTGGGCTTTTTTCCCAATGACCATTTGGCTGCGAATTGTATCCATACTTCCTCCTGTCTATATCTTATTAATTATACCATAAGTCACCAGGCCTTGCCTTGGATTTTAGGATAAAATCTAGCAAAGATAGGGCCTTTTTTAAGACCCGCTCAGCCAGGAAATTACTTTTCCCAATAAAAAAAGACCAGCCTAAGACTGGTCCTTTTCTTCTTAATAGAGACCGGAGGGTTTTTCCGATGTGTTGATAAAGATGTTTTTCACTTGGGAATAAGCATCCAACATCATCTTGTGGTTTTCCCGTCCGATACCGGATTTCTTGTAGCCACCAAAGGGAGCTCCCGCCGGTAGTTGGTTGTAGGTGTTAACCCACATTCTTCCAGTTTCAACAGCCCGAGCTACCCGAAGGGCCCGGTTGATGTTCCGAGTCCAGACAGCGCCTCCAAGGCCATAGTCTGAATTATTGGCCATAGCTACAACTTCTTCTTCATCCTTAAAGGGAATCACGACAGCCACAGGTCCAAAAATTTCTTCCTGGGCCACAGTCATGTCATTTTTCACCTGGGTTATCAGGGTAGGCATGGTGAAGTAACCTTTTTCCAGGCCATTTTCACAAGATTTTTCGCCCCCAACAGCTACTTGGGCCCCTTCCTTCTTGGCCAGGTCTATATAGCCCAAGACCTTTTCTCTTTGGGACCGGTTGACTTGGGCCCCAATTTGGGTGTCTTCTTCCCAGGGAAGGCCCACCTTGATTTTGCTGAACTTTTCAACAGCCCTTTCGACAAATTCGTCGTAAATGCCCTCTTGGACAAAGACCCTGGATCCTGCACAACAAACTTGTCCTTGGTTGAATAAAATCCCCATAGCCAAGCCGTCAATGGCCAGGTCTAGGTCGCAGTCGTCAAAGAAGATGTTGGCAGACTTGCCTCCCAATTCCAGGGTTGCCGGAATTAGGTTCTTGGCCGCTGCATCAGCAATCTTATAGCCCACTTCTGTAGATCCAGTAAAGGCTAGCTTGGACAGGTTATCGTGGTCCAAGAGGTATTGGCCAGACTTGGATCCAGACCCGGTGACGATATTGATAACCCCCTTGGGCACAACATCCTTAATGAGCTTCATCAATTCCAAGAGAGACAAGGAAGTAGTGGAGGATGGCTTCATCACCACAGCATCTCCGGCAGCTAGGGCTGGAGACAGCTTCCAGGCAGCCATGAGGAAGGGGAAGTTCCAGGGAATAATTTGCCCCACAACCCCCAAGGGTTCCCGTAAGACAATGGACAGGGTGTTTTCGTCAATAGCATTGGCTGTTCCTTCTTCAGCTAAAATGGCCCCGGCAAAATAACGGAAGTGTTCCGAAGCCAAGGGAATGTCCACAGCCCTGGTTTCCCGGATGGGTTTCCCATTGTCCAAGCTTTCCACCATGGCCAGGTGGTCGCGATTTTCGTCAATAATATCGGCAATCTTATTTAAAATGGCCGCCCGCTCATAGCTTGTGGTCTTCTTATATTCTTTGAAGCCCTCCCAGGCTGCTTCAACAGCCTTGTCTACATCGGCCTGGCTAGCCTGGGCAATATGGGCTAAAAGCTCCCCATCAGCTGGGCAATAGCTAGCAAGGGTTTCGCCATTTTCTGCTTCCACAAATTCTCCTCCAATGAAGAGTTTATATTCTTTATCTAGTTTAATATCTGGCTTAGACATGATTTCTACCTCTTTCAAAAGTATTTGATTCAAAGGAATCTTATCTTTCATTTACCCTCAAGGGAAACTTTCAAAACACTTTTTGATAGGAAATATCATTGCCTTACTTTTTTAAGTTGGCCTAGGCCTTGCGAACTTTTCGATAGAGGACAAAAACCAGCATCCCCAAGACAGCATTGACTACAATGGCTCCACCGGGTTTGATGTCCAGGTAAAAGGAGAGGATAATCCCCACCATCATATAGATGACCCCCAGGCCAATGGTCAAAAGATAGGCTGACTTATAGGACCGGGCCACAATTAAAGAAGTGGCTACAGGTAGAACAACCAGGGAGGTCACCATCAGGGCCCCTACAATCTTTACGGCCAAAGCAATGGTAATGGCCGATAAGAAGGTAAAGACAGCATTCATGGCCTTGACCTTGACCCCGGACATCCGGGCCAGGTTGGGGTCAATGGAGATGGCCAAAAGACCCGAATAGGCCGCTATGGATGCACACAAGATGGCCACAAAGACCAGGCTGATATTGACGACATCCATGCTAGTTACCGAGGATATAGACCCAAAGAGGTAGGATTCAAAAGAATTCCCTCCAGGGGCAAAGTCGGACAAGATGGCTGCAATCCCCAGGCCTGTAGACATGATCACGGCCGTAGCCATATCCCCATATTGGGGAAACTTCTTCCGGATCACTTCAATTAAAAAGGCCGCAATAACACAGACGATGGCTGATCCCACCAGGGGGTCGAAGCCCAAAATCAAGCCCATTCCAACTCCGGCCAGGGCTGTATGGGATAGAGCATCCCCAATCATGGAGGTCTTTCGGTTAACCATAACCACCCCAATCATGGGAATCATAATAGACAAGAGCAGGCCCGCCAAAAGAGCCTTGCGCATAAAGGCAAATTCTAACATTGGACCAACCTCCCTTCTTCAATACTGTAACGGCGAGCAATTTCCAAGCAGGATTCCACTTCCTTTAATTCATGGGTAACCATGATGATAGTAATGCCCAGGTCCTGGTTCAAATGGGCAATGGTTTGGAAAAATTTTTCCTTATTAACCTTGTCCACTCCAGCTGTAGGTTCGTCTAGGATTAAAAGCTCTGGTTCCTTGATCATGGCCCGACAAATCATGGCTCTTTGTTGGAGGCCTCCAGATAATTCGTTCACTGGGGTTTTTTTGTAGTCTCCCAGTCCCATGTCTTCTAAAATCTTCTCCGCTTTGGCATAGTGTTTCTTTCTGGGAATTTTAACCAGGCCAAAGTCCTCATAGAGGTTTAGAGCCACCAGCTCTAAACAGGTTATGGGAAAGGCAATCTTATTGACAATATTAATTTGGGGGACATAGCCAATCTTTTTAAAAGATCGGTAGTCTTGGATTCTCTTGCCCAAGACTTGGATTTCTCCCTTTTGGGCCTTGAGTTCCCCCAGCATGAGCTTTAAGAGGGTGGATTTCCCACTTCCGTTGCCCCCTAGGATCAAGGTCATTTCCCCAGTCTCCACCTGGAGTTGACAGTCTCTTAAAACATCTTCTTGCCCATAGGCAAAGGTTAAGTCTTTTATTTCAACAGCCTTCACTGGCCACCTCCTTTTTCTAGAGATTCATATAGGTTTTGAATGTTCATTTCCATCAGGTCCAAATAGCCCTGCTTGTTCTTCTTTTGGTCCGCCGTGACAAACTCCATAGAAGCCAAGGGCGCCACCTTGCCGCCAATTTCTTCGGCCAGAGCCTGGGCCTCCTTGGGAGGCTTGCCATATTCATAGAAGACCGTGTCAATCTTCCGGTCTCGGGCAAAGTCTACAGCCTTTCGGATAGTCTTTAAAGATGGCGATTCCAAACTGGTTAGACCTTGGAGGGGGTATTGGATCAAGTTAAAGTCCCGGGCCATATAGGCATAGGCATAGTGGACCACTAAAAATTCCCGCCTGTCTAGGGCCTTGAATTTTTCATTATATTGGGCATCCAGGTCCGTCAACTTGTCCACGCACTTGAGCTTGTTTTTCTTATAGAGCCGGGCATTTTCTGGATACTTTTCAATAAGCTTATCCTGGATGGCATTAAAATACTTTTTCCCATTGACTACAGACAACCAGGAATGGGGGTCATAGGTAATCTTGTCCAGGCCTGAAGAAGACCCTTCCAACAAGTCTTTTTGCTTCCCCTTGTCCTTTAAAAGCTCTCCATCAGAATCTTGGAGGTAGTAAGGCAAGAGGTCTTCTGAAATCCGGTCACTGATAAAAACCCACTTCCCCTCCTGGGGCACCTTGTAGTAGATTTGTCCAGACTCATGGCCCATTTCAAGACCGTAAACCTTGCCCTCTTCCACCTCAATGGTAGAATTTTGGGGCACCAATTTCCCCTTGGCCTCCATATATTTTTTCCCTTTTTTAACCAGGTCTTCAATTTTTGACCCATCCTGTTTGAAAAAACAAACCCGCATAACATTTTCATGGGTATGGCCAAATTCAATTTCATGCTTCTGCTTATCCAGGTCCAATTCAGTCATGTATTGAAAGTCCCCAACAGCAGCTGCTCCCTTGTAGGAAATCAAGTCCACACTGTCGGACAATTTTAAAATGTCCAGCTTGGGCAAGTTTTCCTTGACCTGGTCCAACCAAGGTTCCATATTGGCCCCATTGACCACCAAGAGGTCCGCCTTAGCCAATTTTTTCATGTCCTTGGGAGAGGGCTCCCAAAGGTGGGGTTCCTTGTCCACTGGCATAAAAGATTCCACATCCACTGTATCTCCAGCAATCATCTTGGTCATGTCTTGGATGGGGAAAAAGGACGTATAAACCAGGGGTTTATTGCTTTTTTTCTCTCCTCCCCCACAAGCCGTCAGATAGGCCAGGGCCAAAAGGACCACAAGATATCTTCCTTTTTTTCGCAAAAGATCCTCCTTTCTTGACACAAGAAAGGACAGGTTGCCCTGTCCCACTTGTTTTCATCTTTATTTCTTATTCTATTGAAGGTATTTTAGAATTCTTTATTCTGCAATTTCTCCAATAATTTGATCATTGGTTGAAGATGGTTTGACAAAAGTTGGGAACCAACCTTCTTTGGCCAATAATTCATCCTTGTCATTACCATAGCGCATGTGGAAGTGGGTTAGAGCTTCTTCACCATGGACAGGCATCATGAGTAAATACTTGTAAGGAGCATCTCCTTCTGCTTCAAAAATATCCCATTCCAAAGTAGCATTTCCATGGGGAACTTCTTTTGACTCAACAAACTTGTAAGTTCCTTCCCCTTTTGCTTGTCCCTTGTCTTCAGGGAAAGTAGATAGGTAGGTGATCTTGTCTCCTTCAATCTTTAAACCGTCAAAGTCACATTGTCTCTTGGCAAGGTAGTCTGCTTTTGCCTTGGCAACATCCACATTTTCCTTTTTAGCCAATTCTTCGTAGGCAGGTTGGACTTCAGGGCGTTCCAAGTAGCCACCCATGTTATTCCATTCCCCTTCCCAATCAGCCAAGGATACCTTGTCGTCTTGGACTTCCGCTCCGGCTTCTTCCTTATTATTTTCAGCATTGACAGCCGCATTGTTTGCTGGGGCAGCATTGTTTCCTGCATTGTCTTTTTGCCCACAGGCAAATAAGAACATGGAACAGGATAAAACCCCCACAAGTAAAAGTAATTTTGTTTTTTTCATTTCTTCCTCCTATTTCTGACCCCGGCGGATCCTGGTCCAACCCTGGAAAACTATGAAGAGGAGTTGCCTTTTATGTAAAGCAATCTCAAGCTACAAATCTTGTAGCCCTTAGGGCTCTTTCCAGGCCGCCGCCGAGGCAATATTTTTTACACATCTATCTTAACATCGGATTTAAATGATGTCAATAATCATTTTTATTATCGTTAATTAATCATATGTGCTCTTTTTCATATTATTTGCTCTTTTTTCTTATTTTTTAATAATGCCTATTTTCCAATGCTTTTCTTTGTTTTGAAGATTTTATTTTCTTTTTATCCTTGTAATATTTTAAAATTTATTTGCAAGGTATTCTTATTTAAAATTCTTTTTTACTTTCTCCCCTTACTTTCTATAAAAAGTTTTTTACTTTTTTTCAAATAAAAAAGAACCGGACCTAGATCCGATTCTTTTTATTTGAATTGTTTATACTTTTATTTTAATTCACGAGCTTGTTGGGAATACCAATCTCTACGGGATGTGTCTTCAGGTCTATATTTGATGGTCTTTCCAACTGGATTTCCACTAGCATCGACAAAGGTTTCAATTTCATAAACTTGGCCGCGAATTAAATCCCATGCGCTTTTTTCCAATTGGAAGGTCATGGTTTCCCTATAGACATAGTTTCTGTCCAGACGTTCTGCCTCATAACGAACCAAACCATTCCTATCTGACTCTGCACTTAGAATCCGCACTCTGCCTCTAAAGAAGTTACTAACCCCTGTAATTTCAGTTATTTCATCCACGTAACCTTCTTTTACATTGATTAGGACATATTTATTCCTTAAGTTTGCTAGGTCTGTCAGGCTCAGACTGGATGAAACAAAGCTATTGTCTTTGTTTAGTTTTACTGTGTCTTTAATGCGGTATTCAGTCCTTTGTCCATCACTGGTGTCTAGGAAAAGACTAGATCCATTTCTAGATGCCGAATAGGTGATGTCATAAACCCTTCCCATGTGTTGGCCACTTTGACCCATGGAAACCTTGTTAATAAGCTTGTAGTAGACATTGTAACGAACCCTGTCTCCCACTCTTGGTAGGCTGAAGTAAGTGTCGGTTACATAATAGGTTTCTTTTTCCCCATTGTTGAGCTTCAAGGTAATTTCCTTCTTGGCAGAGGTTGTCTTGGAATCCTCTACCTTTTCAACAATCCCTTCAAGGTAGCCGTTAGGAGAATAAATCTTGACTTCTTTTAATTCTCCATTGATGGATTTTAATTCTACAATGTCGTTGACTTGGACCTTATTTAAGTCGTAGTTTAAGCCGTAAGAAGTTACTTTTACATTTCTCGGTAGGGTAAAGTCTTTCCGTCCTTGGGACACTAATTGTCCGTTAATCAAGTCAAAGGTGTTTTGATTTTCTGTATAGTCCAGGGTAATCTTGTCTCGGTCCAAACGGATAAAGCGTCCATAGATAGAGCTTTCTGTCTTCTTTAATTCTACCTTGCTGGCCAGGCGACCAGTTTGTTGGAGGTTGGTGTCGACTTCTTTATAGGTGACCTTGACTTCTTGACCTTCTTTCAGGTCTTCTGCCTTGGCAGTCTTTCCATTTAGACTAAAGCTGGTGGATTCATTGTAGTTAACAGCTAATTTTTCATTGCCTTTTTCTACAACAAATTGCTTGTTGCCAATACCAGAGCTTACCAGGGTGACCTTTCCTTCGAAGGTCTTTTCTTGGCTTGCTTTTTCATTGTACTTGTAGGCATCGTGGGTGATCCGGGCCATTTCATCCCGGCGAATGCCACGTTTTCCTTCAAACTTACCATTGGCTCCATAGGCATCAAAGACTCCTGCATCCACTAGGGCGGACAGGTATTCTTTCACATCTTGGTTGATGGAAGCCAAGTCGGATTGTTTCAAGTTGGAAATGTCTGATTTTTTCTTTAATTGTAGGGCGCGAGCATAGTAAACGGCTACGCTGGACCGGTCTGGAATGGCTGTTGGATTGTAGGATACCATGCCGTTTTTCTTGGCTTGGTTTAGGGTTTCTACATCCAATACTCCCCGGTAAAGGGCCACGCAAATGGATTGTTGGGCCCAGGATGGTACGTTCATTTGACGGACCACTTCCCCGTATTGGGCCTTGGCATTGTTGGTTTCTGTAGAAGAAAGATTGATAACTCCTTCAATTAACCGCATGACTTCTAGGAATTGAACTTCTCTTGCAGGTTTGTAGGTGTGGTCAGAATAACCAGCAATTACTCCCCGGCTACTCATGGCATCAATGTAAGAATAGGCCCAGTGGTTGGCTGGAACATCTTTAAATTGAGCCGCTTGGATAAAGGTTGCCGGTGCTAAAACAGCAGCGGACAAGGCTAAAGCTAAGCTTCTCTTAACAAATTTTCGATTTTTGTTCATAAATATTTCCCCTCCTTAAAGGTTCTTTCGATATGTCTATTATACCATAGGATTTTTTGAGAAATATTACATTTTTATATCATTGTCTAAGGAAAGGCCTTGATTTACAGATAATTTTCCCTAAATTGACCCTCCGGGCCTGGAAGTTTTTCCCTGGGCTCCCTGCTAATTTACAAGGGCCCTAAAAAATGATAAAATAAACCTATTCGTTTTAGTTATTTATTAGAAAAAAAGGAGAGTGAGTCTATGATTATTGGTGTACCCAAGGAAATTAAAGAACAAGAAAGTCGTGTGGCCTGTACTCCAGCGGCTGTTTACCAATTGGTGCAAGCTGGACATACTGTCTATGTAGAAAAGGGGGCCGGGGTTGAATCTGGTTTTACCGACGATACCTATGAAGACGCTGGAGCCCAAATCCTGGACCAAGCCAAGGATGTTTGGGAAAAATCCGACTTTATTTACAAGGTCAAGGAACCCTTGGCTTCTGAATATAAATATTTCCGTGAAGGGCTGATTCTCTACACCTACCTCCACTTGGCTGCCAACCCTGAATTAACCAAGGCCTTGGTAGAAAACAAGGTTACAGCTGTTGCCTTTGAAACTGTGGAAGAAGACCACAAACTTCCCCTCTTAAAACCCATGAGTGAAGTAGCTGGCCGGATGGCTGTCCAAGAAGGAGCCCACTTCTTAACCAAACCCAATGGCGGCAAGGGCATCGTCCTCCAAGGGGTTCCTGGTGTCCAACCAGCCCATGTTGTTGTCGTTGGTGGTGGTACTGTAGGAACAGCTGCCACCCGGATTGCCGTAGGTATGGGGGCCCGGGTTACTGTTTTGGATGTCAACATTGAACGCCTGGGAGAACTTTTCAACATCTTTGGCGACAAGATTGAAACCCTCTTCTCCAACCCCTACAATATTGAAAAGTGTGTAAAACACGCTGACATGGTTATCTCCACCATCTTGATTCCCGGTCGTAAGGCTCCCAAGCTCATTACCGAAGACATGGTCAAAGAAATGGAAGCAGGATCTGTCATTGTGGATGTGGCCATTGACCAAGGGGGGTCTACTGAATTAACTGAAAACCACCCCACCACCCACCACGACCCTGTTTTCGTCAAACACGATGTCATCCACTATGCCGTAGCCAATATCCCCGGTGCCGTGGCCGTGACTTCCACCGCTGCCCTTTCCAACTCCACCACCAAGTATGCTTTGCTTCTGGCCAAGAAGGGTTGGAAGGAAGCCATCAGGGAATCTGAAGGTCTCAGAAATGGTCTGAACACCGTAGCCGGCTATGTTACCAACAAGGGAATTGCCGACGACCTTGGCTTGGACTATAAAAATGTAGACGACCTAGTTTAAATCTTAAAGCACCCTCCGGGGTGCTTTTTTTATGGAAAATTTTTCCTTTTCTTTTTAAAAATTCTCCCCTCTCCTCCTGTCAGCTCAGGCTTTTTCCCATTTCCGCCCCTTAAAAATATAAATCTAAATCATTTTCATTTGATTCCCTCCATGCCTTTAATTCTCCCCCTGTTTGATATATAATAAAAAAGAATAAACTAGGCAAAAATTGAAGGAGAGTTTATAGTATGAAATTTTGTGTCGTTGGTATTAACCACCATGTTGCCCCCATTGAAATCCGGGAAAAAGTCCACTTTAAGGAAACAGACATTATCGAGGTTACGGACTCCCTACTCGACGAGTCCATCCTGGAATTGGTCATCCTATCTACCTGCAACCGGTCAGAAATTTACTTTTTGTCCAACCAGCCAGACCAGGATGTCCAAAGGGTAGCCGACTACTTAAGAGACTACTTTCAACTGGATTTAAAGGACAAGGACCTCATTGTCAAGATAGGAGACCAGGCCCTCCACCACTTGTTTTATGTGGCCATTGGCCTGGACTCCATGATCATTGGCGAGGACCAAATCCTAGGTCAAGTCGTCGACGCCCATACCACGGCCATGGACCTAAACAGTTCCCAAAAAATCCTAAACAAGATCTTCCGGGAGGCCATTACCTTTGCCAAGAGGGTCAAGACCGAATCCACTGTCTCCGACCGGCCCGTGTCCATTGCCTATATCGGGGTCAAGAAGATGGAGGAACTTTTCGACCTCTCCCTATCCCGCTGTATGATCATCGGCCTGGGAGAAATGGGATCTCTGGCCCTGGGCTACCTCATTGAACGGGGAGCCGAGGTGGTGGCTTGCAACCGGACCTATGAAAACTCCATTAAGATGCAGCAAAAATACCATGAATTGGAAATCCTCCCCTTTGAGGACCGTCTCAAGGGCCTGGTAGATGTGGACATTCTTATTACAGCCACCTCCAGCCCCCACACCATTATCAATTCCCGGGACCTCTTGCGGCGGACCAAGCCCCTGGCCATTATGGACCTGTCCCTGCCCCGGGATGTGGACCCAGCTGTGGCTCAATTGGAGGATGTCACCTTGTATGACATTGACTCCCTCCAAGAAATTGGCCAACACAACCTGGAGGAAAACAAACGAATCCTGGATGGCTACAAGCCAGAAATCGACCAGGTCATCCAAGAGCTCAAGCATTGGATTTCCGAGACCAAGGTGGACCCCATTATGAAGTCTTTAAACCAACGCTGTGATGAAATTGCCGATGATACCCTTCGCTATATCTTCCGTAAAACAGACCTGACCCACAATGAGCAGCTCAAGGTGGAAAAAATTGTCCGATCTTCCTTGAAAAAGGTGGTCCGGGAGCCCCTCTTGTCTGTCCGGCAGATGGATGAAAGCGACCGAAAAGAAATTACCATATCCGTATTAAAGGAGGTTTTTGGAGCATGAAATACTACCCCATTTCCATTGATTCCACTGATAAAAAAGTCTTGGTCCTGGGAGGGGGCCAAGTTGCCAGCCGTAAGATCAAGTCCCTCTTAAGGGGAGAATTCGAAATCTATGTCCTAGCCGAAGATTTTTCCCAAGACCTGGTAGACCTGGTGAGACTCTACCCCCACCGGCTCCACCTAAAGGGCCAATACCTAAAAGAGGACTTTGTCTTTATGGGCTACGACCTCTTGGTTATTGCCACCAGTGACCCGGACTTAAACCAGGCCATGGAAGACTATGCCAAGACCAAAAAAATCCTCTATGTCCGCTGTGACAAGAGGGGGGATTCTTCCTTTATTATGGAAAAGATTGTCCAAAGAGGCCCCATCCATGGAACCATTTCATCCGATGGCCTCAGCCCCACCCTGACCAAGCTCATTGGCCAAGAAGTCCAAGACTTCCTGGAAGGCTATGACCTGGAAAAGTTGGACCTTTTAACCCAGGTCCGGAACCAGTTAAAAGACTTAGATCCCCAGGACCGGAGCCAAATTATAAAAGACCTGTATAAAAAAGATAAAGACGCTGTGAAAAAATATTTGGAGGAAAAGAATGAAGATCAGATTAGGGACCCGGAAGAGCAACCTAGCAGTGGTTCAGACCCAGCTAGTAGCCAAGATGCTTAAGGACCACTACCCCGATTTAACCATAGAAATTGTCAAAATCTCCACCAAGGGAGATGAAATTTTACACAAGGCCATCAAGGATGTAGGCAGCAAGGGGGTCTTTGTCAAGGAAATTGAACAAGCCCTCCTCGACGGAAAAATTGACCTGGCCATCCACTCCATGAAGGACATGCCCGGGGAAGTCACCCCCGGACTTTGTTTTGTGGACCCTCCTAAGGGGGAGGACCCCCGGGACGTTTTAATTACCAAGGACAACAAGCCTCTGAAAAAAGACGGTGCCTATAAAATCGGCACCGGGAGCCTCCGTCGGGCCCTGCAATTAAAAAAACTCTACCCCAACTGCCAAACCGTTCCCATCCGGGGAAATATTGAAACCCGCATGGGGAAAATCCAAAGCGAAAATTTAGACGGAGTGGTCCTAGCCTATGCCGGCCTGATCCGGGCAGGCTACCAGGACCGGGTCCAACACATCTTTTCAGAAGATGACTTGATTCCCGCCCCCTGCCAGGGGATCCTGGCCCTGCAAGTCCGGGAAGACGACAGGGAAATCCAAGACCTCTTGAAACCCCTGGCCCATGAAAAAACCACCCTCCGTTACCAAATTCAAAGGGCCTTCCAAAAGACCCTCAACGGGGGTTGCCAAAGCCCCATGGGAATCTCCAGCCGGATTGACGACCAAAGGGTCTACCTAAGGGCCTGCTTTGGCAATGAAGACGGCAGCGTCTTTTGCCAAAAAGACCTGGAAGGCCCCCTGGAAGACGGAGTCCAACTGGCCCAAGACTTGGCCCAAGCCCTAAAGGAGGAAGTCTATGACTAAAGGAAAAGTATATATTACAGGCGCCGGCATCGGCCCCAGCGACCTCATTACCCAAAGGGCCCTTAAGGTCTTGGAAGACTGCGACGTCGTCATCTATGACCGGCTTTTAAATCCCGACCTCATTGCCCCCTACCTGGATAAAAAAGAAGTCTACTATGCCGGCAAGGCCGCCAACAACCACTACCTGACCCAGGACCAAACCAATGCCCTGATGGTGGAAAAGGCTCTGGAGGGGAAAAAAGTCCTCCGGCTCAAGGGAGGCGACCCCTATGTCTTTGGTCGTGGTGGCGAAGAAGCCCTTTACTGCAAGGACCACGGTATCGAATTTGAAGTCATTCCCGGTGTCACATCAGGGATTGTCTCCCTTATGTATGCAGGAATTCCTGCCACCCACCGGGGCAAGTCTACCTCTGTTTCCTTTATTACCGGCCATCGGGAAAAGGGCGACCCAGGAGACTTCCACTCCTATGCAAAATTAGAAGGCACCCTGGTCTTTTACATGGGCCTCAACAACCTCCCCTTGATTACAGGGGAACTTTTAGAAGCCGGCATGAACCCCAAGAGACCCTGTGCCGTCATCATGCACGGAGGCTATCCCGACCAAAAGGTCTTGACCTCCACTGTGGAAAATATCTGCCAGGACATCCAAGGCAAGGGCTTCGGCTCTCCCAGCCTCATTGTCATTGGCGAGGTGGTGGATCTGAGAAAGGACCTGAACTTCTACGAATCCCGCCCCCTCTTTGGCAAGCGGATTGTCATTACTCGGGCTAGGAGCCAAGCCTCCAGCCTGGCCAAGGCCCTAAGAGACCTGGGAGCCCAAGTCATTGAAGCCCCCTGTATCCAATTAGAGGCGGTCCACAAGAAGACCCTGGAAAAACGGATCCTGGCCCAAGACTTTACCCATGTCATCTTCCACTCCGTCAATGCCCTGGAAATCTTTATGGATAGCTATTTGTCCGTAAGAGACTTAAGAGACCTGGCCCCAGTCAAGCTCTGTGTCATTGGCGAAAAAACAGAAAAAGCCCTGAGGTCCTATGGTCTCAAGGCAGACCTTGTGCCCAAGGACTATGTGGGAGAAGCCCTGGTCCAAGCCTTAAGGGAAGACCCCAGCCCGGACAAAAAACTTTTTATTCCTCATTCCAACAAGTCCCGGCCGGAACTCATGGACCAATACAGGGACCTGGGCCAAGTGGACGACCTGGTCATCTACCGAAACATCAAGCCTGAAAAAATGGAAGACCTTTCAGGCCCCATCGACTATGTTTTATTTACCTCTTCCTCCACCGTGGACAACTTTGTTGACCACTATGGAAAAGAAAGTTTGAAAGATACAAAAATTGTCAGCATTGGACCCATTACCAGCCAGGCCATCCAGGCCCATGGCTTGGAAATTGCAGGATGCTCTGAAAAAGCCACCATCCCGTCCATGGTCCAATGGATAAAGGAGGATGCAGACCATGCGCATGCGAAGAATTAGAAACAACCCCTTGATGAGAAGGATGGTGGAAGAAACCAGCCTTTCTCCCAAGGACTTTATCTACCCCCTCTTCCTAGTTGAAGGAGAGGGCATCAAGAAAGAAATCCCCTCCCTACCGGGAGTCTACCACTTTTCCCTGGACCAACTAAACCAGGAAATCAAAGAAATTGAAGACCTGGGCATCTCCGGGGTCATCCTCTTTGGCATTCCCAACCACAAGGACGCCCACGGGTCTCAAGCCTATGCTGAAGATGGCATCATCCAAAGAGGGGTCCGAAAGATCAAGTCCCTCCACCCCAACCTTTTAGTCGTAACCGACGTCTGTATGTGTGAATACACCGACCATGGCCACTGTGGCATCCTGGATGAAGATGGCCAAGTCATCAACGACACCACCACCAAGTACATTGCAAAAATTGCCCTGTCCCATGCCCAAGCTGGAGCCGATATTGTGGCTCCCTCCGACATGATGGACTTTAGGGTCCGGGAAATTCGCCAGCTTTTAGATATGAATGGCTACGAAAACACCCCCATCATGGCCTACAGTGCAAAATTTGCCTCTAGCTACTATGGCCCCTTCCGGCAAGCAGCCGATTCTGCCCCCTCCTTTGGGGACCGCAAGTCCTACCAAATGGACTTCCACAATGGCCAAGAAGCCTTGAGAGAAGTGGCCCTGGACCTGGAGGAAGATGCCGACTTTATCATCATCAAACCCGCCCTGGCCTACCTGGACATCGTCAAGGAAGTCAAGGAAAACTTCAACACCATCCTGGTGGTTTACAATGTCAGTGGAGAATATTCCATGTTGAAAAATGCCATTGCCCAAGGCCTGGTGGATGAATCCATTATCTACGAAAGCATGATTGCCATGAAACGGGCCGGAGCCCAAATCATCATCAGCTACCATGCCAAGGAAGTGGCAAAAAAATTAAAGGAGGCCGACCTATGACCCTTTTTGACCGTGCCAAACAAGTCATTCCTGGAGGAGTCAACTCCCCGGTCCGGGCCTTTGGCTCTGTCCATATGGACCCCATCTTCTTTAACAAGGCCAAAGGCTGCCATCTCTATTCTACTGATGGCAAGGAATACATCGACTACATCTGCTCCTGGGGGCCCATGATCCTGGGCCATGGTCGGGAGGACCTGGTAAAAAAAGCCCAAGGCTACCTGGAAGAGGTCCTAACCCTGGGCCTACCTTCTGAAGTAGAAGTTACCATGGCCGAGACCTTTACCCGGGCCACCAAAACCGACATGGTCCGGATGGTCAACTCCGGCACCGAAGCCACCATGTCCGCCATCCGTCTAGCCCGGGGCTACACCGGTCGCAACAAGATTATCAAGTTCGAGGGCTGCTACCATGGCCATTCTGACGGCCTCTTGGTCAAGAGTGGGTCCGGAACCCTGACCTACTATGCCCCAACCTCTTTGGGAGTTCCCCAAGGCACCATCCAAGACACCATCGTCTGTCGCTACAACGACCTGGCCGATGTCCGGGAAAAATTTGACCAATTCAAGGACCAAATTGCCTGTATTATCATCGAACCCATTGCCGGCAACATGGGGGTTGTGGTTCCTGACAAGGAATTTTTACAAGGCCTGAGAAAACTTTGCGACGACAACAAGGCCCTCTTGATCTTTGACGAAGTCATTACCGGTTTTCGGACCCGTTACGGGTCTGTTGGCGACTACTTTGACGTCAAGGCCGACCTCTATACCTATGGAAAAATCATCGGTGGTGGCCTTCCAGTAGGAGCCTTTGCTGGGTCCAAAGAAATTATGGAAAAACTCTCTCCCCTGGGAGGGGTCTACCAGGCAGGAACCCTGTCCGGCAACCCCCTGGCCATGAAAATCGGCCTGGACACCTTAAAAGTCCTGGAAGCCCATCCAGAAATTTACGAAAAATTAGACCGCTTTGCCTATGAATTAGACCAAGGCTTTAGCAAAAACCTCACTGACCTAGGCATTCCTGGCAAGGTCACCCGTTTCCACTCCATGCTGAGCCTCTTCTTTGGAGAATTTGACCAAATCAAGTCCTTTGACGACGTCCAAAAGGCCGACACTGAACTCTATGCCAAGTACTTTCAAGGCATGGTCAAGGAAGGCTTTATCATGGCTCCTGCCCAATTTGAAGCCATCTTCCTTAGCGACGCCCATACAGAAGACATCATTGAAAAAACCATCCAAGCCAACCGTCGGGTCTTGGAAGACATTTGTAAATAAGAGCCAAAGAAAAAGAACCCTTAAGCCGTCAAGCTTAAGGGTTCTTTTATTTATCTTCTCTTTTTTTCTTTACTTTTTTCAAACGAAAGAAGTCTTCTCTTTCTTTTTCTGCCAAGACGTCTTCAATCATCTTGATATTTTCCGTAAATTTGGGAATTTGGATCTTGTCCAAGGCATTGGCCCTTTTGGCCGTCTGCTTAATTTCTTGGGCAATCCGAAAGACGCTGGTTTCAATTTCTGCCAGCTGGTAGATATAGTAGAGAAGTTGGTTAAAATCCAAGGAAGCCTGGTCAAAGGCGGCTGTGGATTGGTGGAAGGAATACTCCGTCTTTAGGGGACGTTTCTTGTAGTTGATCTTGGGCACTTCCACCCCCATAACGGACCTGGATTGGAGGTCAAAGCCCGGTTCCAGGGCCATAGATTGGGAGAGGCCTTCTACATTTTCAGACCCCATGACAATGGTGGCGTCAATCAAGGACCCATAGGATTGTTCAATCATCTTATGGATTTCTCCTTGGAGGTCCTTGGCCACCCCATTTAACCGCATCATTTCTTGGATCAAAACGGTTCTTTTCTTATCTAAAAGTTCATATCCCTTTTGGGCAAAGGCCACTTGGTCTTTTAGGTTCAAGAGGTTGGCCTTGGTGGGAATTACACGATTACTCATCTTTTTTCCTCAAGAATTCTTCTTTTAATTCAGGAGAAATCCGGTCCAGGCTGGTTTCCGGTAAGAGTCTTAAGAGTTCCCAACCCAAGTCCAGGGTTGTTTCAATATCTCGGTTGCTTTCGCTGCCTTGGTTGATAAACTTGTCTTCAAAGGCTTGGCCAAACTTCAAGATCATTTGGTCTTCTTGGGACAAGTCGTCGGCTCCAATAATTTGCGCCAAGGCCCGCACTTCTTGCACCCTGGAATAAGAAGCAAACAATTGGGAGGACAGGCTGTCGTGGTCCTTTCTGGTATAGCCTTCCCCGATGCCGTCCTTCATAAGCCGGGACAGGGAGGGTAGGACCTGGATGGGTGGATAAAGACCCTGCCCTGCCAAGTCTCGAGAAAGTACAATTTGCCCCTCAGTAATATAACCAGTTAAGTCGGCAATGGGGTGGGTGATGTCATCATTTGGCATGGTCAAGATGGGAATCAAGGTTACCGATCCATCAATGCCTTGGATCATCCCGGCCCGTTCATAGAGCATGGCCAAGTCAGAATAGAGATGGCCCGGGTAGCCCTTTCTTGAGGGTACTTCTTCCCGAGAAGAGGACACTTCCCGTAAGGCTTCGGCATAGGATGTGATGTCGGTCATGATAACCAAGACGTGTTTCTTTTCTTCATAGGCCAAGTATTCTGCCGCTGTCAGGGCACACTTAGGCACAATCAACCGTTCCATAATGGGGTCATCGGCATAGTTGATATACATAACGACCTTTTCAGAAACCCCAGAATTTTTAAAGGCATTTTGGAAGTAGTCGGCTTCATCGTGCTTAACCCCAATGGCTGCAAAGACAATGGCAAAGGAGTCTTCTCCTGCATCTCCGGTGATCTTTGCTTGCCGGACAATTT
Source organism: Urinicoccus timonensis (assembly GCF_900232945.1). Lineage (GTDB taxonomy): Bacteria > Bacillota > Clostridia > Tissierellales > Peptoniphilaceae > Urinicoccus > Urinicoccus timonensis. The sequence goes on along the minus strand of NZ_OCTU01000002.1, from coordinate 225,331 downwards.
GGGCTGCCAGTTCATTATGGGGCAGGCCAGACCCGGAAAAGATAGGGAGCTTTTGTCCCCGAATCAGGGTCATTAGGGCGTCAATGGAGGAAATCCCTGTTTGGATAAAGTTCCGAGGGTATTGGCGAGAAACCGGATTCATGGGCCGTCCATTGACATTTAAAAATTTATCAGAATAGATGGGGCCCCCTTCATCAATGGGCTCTCCAATTCCGTTGAAAACCCGGCCGAGAATTTCCTTGGATACAGGAATCTCAAAGGGCTTTTCCAAAAAAGTTACACTTCGGTTCCTGGTAGAAGCCCCCAGGTTGTCTCCAAATACTTGAAGGACACAGGAATCTCCATCAATTTTTGTCACTTGACCCACTTGTTTTTTCCCCGTGTCTAGGGATTTTATTTCAACAATTTCCCCAAAGCCTACGTGGTGCAAACGGTCAAGTTCAATCATGGAACCTTCCACATGTTTTAAACGCACATATTCTTTTTTCAATGTCTCATCCCCTATTATCTTTTATCAAATCTTCGTAAAAATTGTCAATTTCATTGTTCAAATGGACAAAGGCTTCTTCATCGTCATTTTCAATGTTGTACTTCATGTTGATAATTTTTCCAAAGAGGTCTTCATTCTTAATTTGACGGATGGGAATTCTTTGGCTCAAGGCCTTTTTCCCAGCTTCGTACAAGTGGTCAATGGTTTTTAACATATTGTATTGCTTTTCCAAGGGCACAAAGGTGTCGATTTTGTTAAAGGCATTTTGTTGTAAAAAGCCCACCTTTAAAACCCGGGCAATGGCCAAAAGTAACCTTTGGTCATCTGGTAAAACTTCTTCCCCAACCAAGAGGACAATTTCGTTTAACTTGGCTTCTTGGTGGAGGATATCCATGCACTTGTTCCTTAAGCCCACCAAGTCCCCGTCCAAGGCCAATTCATAGTAGTTTTTCAAATCGCTAATGTATTGGGAATAGGAGGTCATCCATTGGATGGCAGGATAGTGTCTTGCATAGGCCAGGTTCTTGTCCAGGGCCAAAAAGACATTGACAAAGCGCTTGGTGTTTTCTGTAACGGGTTCGGAAAAGTCTCCACCAGCAGGGGATACGGCCCCAATCAGGGTAACAGACCCGTCCTTGCCAGAAAAAGTTTCTGCCGACCCGGCCCGTTCATAAAAGCCCGCTACCCGAGAGGGTAGGTAGGCTGGATAGCCTTCTTCTGCTGGCATTTCTTCCAAACGACCGGAAATTTCCCTTAAGGCTTCCGCCCAACGAGAGGTAGAATCCGCCATCAGGGCCACGTCATATCCTTGGTCCCGGAAGTATTCTGCCATGGTAACCCCTGTGTAGATAGAGGCTTCCCGGGCAGCTACCGGCATGTTGGATGTGTTGGCAATTAAGATGGTCCGGTTCATAAGAGATTGCTTGGTATAGGGGTCCACCAGGTTTGGGAAGTCTTCCAAAACCTCGGTCATTTCGTTGCCCCGTTCCCCACAACCAATATAGATAATCAAGTCGGCGTCACAATATTTTGCAATTTGATGTTGGGTCATGGTCTTACCCGTTCCGAAACCACCAGGAACGGCACAAGTTCCCCCCTTGGCAATGGGGAAAAAGGTATCCAAAACCCTTTGCCCTGTCAAGAGGATTTCCCGGGTGGCCTTCCTGTGTTTCACAGGACGGGGAACCCGGACCGGCCATTCTTGGGCCATCTTCACTTCATGGACCTTGTCGTTTTCGTCCTTGATCCTTAAGAGGACCTCTTCTATATTGTAGGACCCCTCTTCCACCATTTCTTCAATGGTCCCAGAAACCCCCATGGGAATCAAGAGCCGGTGGGTCATGGAATCCGTTTCAGGAACTGTCCCGAAGATTTCTCCTTCTTGGACAAAGTCTCCCTTTTTCACCGTAAAGGTCACAGGCCAGAGCTTTTCTTGGTCTAGAGAAATCAAGCCAATTCCTTCTGGCATGAAGTTGCCGTGCTTGTCTTGGATGTTCTTTAAGGGACGTTGGATCCCGTCAAAGATATTAGACACCATGCCAGGGCCCAACTTGACACTCAAGGGTGCCCCAGTGGATTGAATTTCTTCGTCCCTCTTGAGGCCTTCTGTTTCTTCATAGACCTGGATGGTTCCCAGGTCCCCTTCTATGGAAATGACTTCGCCGATTAACTTCTTTTCCCCGACAACCACCATTTCCCTTACTTGGAAATCCTTCATACCAGTTGCTTTGACAACAGGACCGTCCACAATTTTTACATATGCTGTTTTCAATCCATACCACCTTCAACTTTCAACTGATCATGCAGCATCTTTCCTAATTCATAATTCAAACTATCAATTTTCGCTTGAAAGCTGGCATTGATAAAGAAGCTTTCTTCCTTGTCCGATACCATAAAGCCCCCCAGGGCCTTTTTTTCCAAGGGAAGAAAGTCCAAGTGGATTCCTTCTTCCTCGGCAATCTTGTTAAAGACAGCTTCCAAACGGTCTCGGTCTTGGTCTATGAGGTAGACCCTAATCCTTTCCTCATTGACATCGGCCAAAACCCCCTTGAAGATATCCCCTTCCCTTTGGACATAGGCATCACTTGCCCGAAAGTCTCTTAACTTGTCCTTCAGGCTGGCGATAAAGTCTTGGAAGAGGGCCTGTTCTTTTTTTAAGACCTCAATCCGGGTTTCTTCCTTGGTGTTCATGACTTGGTCATAACCCTGTTCCTTGGCCAATTGGATCCTTCTGGCAATTAAATCCTCTTCCTTTTGGTCCATTTCCCGGGTCTTGTCTGCCAAGGCTTGATCTAGCCGGGCTTTTTCCGCCTCTATTTTTTCCTTGGACTCTTTTTCTTTTTTTAAATACACCATCTCATTAAAGATGGCGATTTTCTTTTCAAGATAAATCATTCCTTTGCATCATCCTTCATTCCAATACCGATGGATTCTTGAATGTACTTTAAGATAAAATCTTGGTCCATCTGACCGTCAATCTCCGGAATTGTGACAATTAGAGGAGATGCCCTGTGCATCTTCACATCAATGACTTCCTCCTCCAGGGCATAAAAACCCTTGGTAGTTAAGACAATTAAGCCCACCTTGTCATTGGCCAGGGCCCGGTGGAATTCGTCCCTTAAGGACTCCTCGTCTCCACACAAGACCCCTTCAATTCCTGCCATTCGCAAACCAGTTAAAATATCTCGATTATCCGTTAAGGCCAAAGAGCGCATTATAGGGATCCTAAAATCATAATAGAAATAATCAGACCGTAAATGGCAATCCCTTCAGCAAGTCCCAGGTAAATCATGGACTTACCAAGAATGTCTGGATCTTCACTGACAGCCCCAATGGCTGCAGAACCTACATTAGATACCGCAACACCAGCACCCAGGGCAGCAAGACCAGTGGATAAACCAGCAGCCAAATAACCCAGGCCTTGACCACTAGCAGAAGCACTTTCACTAGCAGCTTGGGTGATTTCTGGTACCAGGGTCACAAGACCGAAGATGAAAACTGGTACAAAGATAAATAAGTTTAACTTAATCACTGAACGAACAAACTTCTTGGACTTTTCTGTCCTGTTATAGGCAAGAAAACCTGCCCCGGCAAAAAGCGCAACAACTGTCAAAGATAAAAACAAAATAATTTTCCCCATTTTTTTAATCCTCCTTCATGGATATCTTATCCGCCTTAAACAAGCGGCCATTTCCCTTGTAAAAACGACTGAACATTTCATAATATTCCAAACGCAAGGATTGGATAAAGACAATCAACCCTTCCAGGGCAATAATGACAATGTTCCCTATAATTAAAACCACCATATTTCCTCCGGAAGACCCAATCATCTTACCCAGGGTTTGGAAGGCTAAAAACAAGCCCACATGGTTGATGGCAAAAGCCCCCACCCGGATAAAAGAAATAATCCCCGTAACCGTAGAAAGCATGGTTTCCACCAGGGAGAAAATCCCTTCTGTGTAATAGTCCACCTTGGATTCTACAACTTTTTTGTGGCTTAACTTTTCTATAATCGGTCCTTGGAACAACATCAAGACCAAGGAGAGCACGATGAAAAACCCACTGACATAGACTGGAATAATCACTGTCTTGGTCAATAGATAAATCCCAATGCTAATGACATTTAAGAAAATCACCAGGCCCAAAACCCCTTCTTTGGAAAAGAAGGCCTGGCTCTTTCCATCCTGCTTGACTTGGTTGTAAATCCCAAGAACATAAGAAATCAACAAGAGTACAACCCCAAAACAAATGGCCGTAACCAGGGTCCGGTTGATTTGGTCAAAGGGCTTAAACCAGATGCCTGAGAAGATTTCCTCGCTACCAAATACCGACCCGTACAAGGCCCCAAAGACCATAGACGACAGGCCTAGACGTTTTAAAAGCTGTCCAAAGGCGCCCAGCTTGCGGGACAAGACCATTCCTGCTAGGAAGAATACTGCCCCTTGACCAATATCACCGAACATGGCGCCAAACAAGATCATATAGGTAATCCCAAAGATCACCGTAGGATCAAATTCATAATAATTCGGTGTACCGTACATATTGATCAAAAATTCAAAAGGCTTGAAAAATTTCCAATTCTTTAATTTTGTAGGAGGGTTGGAATTCTTCTTGGGATCAATAAAGTCAATGGATAGGCCCTTGTACTTGCCTTCCAAGGCCTTGATGGCTTCAATATCCGACACCCCAACCCAGGCAGATAAGAAATAATAGTGGTCTGACTGCAACATCATGGTCTTTAAGTCTTCAATCTTATCCTTTAAATAGAGATAGGCCAAGGCCTCCTTCATGTCCTCTTGGTGGTCTTGGACATATTGAACCCTTTCTGCCTCAATTTGGTCCCCTTGGTTTCGAAGTTCTTGGATTTCCACATCCAAGTTCAGGATGATATCCTTGGAGATCCGTTCATCATGGCCCAAAATATCAATGTCCATCCAGCCTAAAGACTTTAAGACCCGGTCAATTTCATTTTCCATTTCCTGTGGATAGATGGTGAAATAAATTTCCCGGTCCTTGTCAAGAGTCCCTGTGTGGTAAAAAACCGCCAGGATATTCCCATAATTCTTCTTTAAACGAAAGCGACCTTCCGCCGTTAAAAAACCAAAACGGACATTGAAATTTTCCAGCTCCGACAAGTCCTCCAAGTTGGCGTCAATATCGTCAAAAAGAGCCCGGTTATTTTCAATTTCCTCCAAAATCTCCAAACTCTTGTGGATTTGGTCATGGTCCGCCCTTTGCTTTTTCATCATATCGATGATGGGGCTGTAGTCCTTGGTCATATCCACCCTGTCGGCATAGACATGGTCGATATCTTGGAAACCATAAAAATCCCTAAGTCCTTGGAGCAAGTCCCGTCCCTGGTCTAGAGACTGGCTGGTCTCAAAGGGCTTGACATAGTTGAGTTCAATATTCTTGTCTAAGTTGCTTTCATCTTCCAAACTTAAGGCAAAATTATTCTTGTCCACTTCCCCTTGAGCATGAATAAATTCACAAGCATCCAAGCGCAATAAATCCACCAAGACAGAATTCATGGTGGGCTTGGGCCCAATTAAATTCATCATCCGCATTTGCTCAATAGCCATTAACTTCACTTCCTTCTATATGTCCTAAATGTCTCGTTAAATACTTCAGCTTATCCTCCGTATGAATGTGGAAACGAGCACTTTCAAACAAGATTCTCAAGTCATCCATCTCACTTTCCAAGATAATCAAATAGCAAAACAACTTGCCCATGTTCCCCTTAGAAAACTTGATTTGGCTCTTGCAGTAATAATACAAGAAACGACTGGCCCTACGGTGGCTGTATAAATACACATCCTCCCCTTCAAACAAAAAGGCATAGGGCGTTTGGGCAATCTTCTTTAAAAATTCCCCCTCCGACTTCGTATAACAAAGGTCCGATAGACGCTTGTAGTTGTAGTAGTCCCCACCAAGAATACAGAAGTTCATGATTTCTTCCGGTAAAAGTTGATAGTACTTCTTGGCCCGGGCCATCCAGAGAATGTTCAACAAGTCAATCTTGCGACCAAAGGTCTTCTTGAACCAGTCCTTGTTTTCCTTAGAAAACTTGGCCGTAGCCCCTATCAAGTCTTGATAGTAGAGCTTGTCCAGGTTCATTTCCATATAAAAAAGTATTACATCCTCCTCCTCATTTTGATAAGGCTTCAAAATTCTGTAATACTTGGTCATCTTTAGTCTATCAATAAATTGTGCGATTGTCTCATTCTTAATCTGAATTTTTTGCTTGTTAATCACCAGCTGGTTAAAAGTCAAATCCCCCACATCCTTGTGGAAGCGGAGACAGCGTAAAACCAACTTCAGCCGATTCATCTCCTCACTCCGGGTGTAGGCCTGCATAAACTCCTTGTAGGGCCCCGTTAAAAAGTGAGCCAGCTTGTTGACCTGGTCCTTCTTATAAGCGTCTAAGACATCTTGAGCATCATATACATTTTCAAAGGAATCAAACTTGTCTAAAAAATTATAGTCATTGACCCTTCGAAAAACATCTTCCAAGTCCTGCTTGCGAGCAAGCATTAAAATGTCGTCATCTTCTAGAAATTGACCATACATATGATCTATTTTTGCGTTGATAGCAGCAAATTTATTGATCATTGTCTACACTTTCTTTCCCAAGAATTTTCGTAAAAGCACGTTCCACCAAGGCATCCTTCACCTTGCCATACTCAAGATCCATGGACTTTAATTGGACCTGAGAAGCACTTTTTACCGATTCAATATCCCTTGCGAAAGAATCCAAGGTTTCGTCGTAAGACCTCTTCGCCTTTTCCTTAGCTTCTTTAGACCTTTGATACTCCAAAGAAGAAAGTTCCTTGCGAAAAGATGCATCCATTTGGTCAATAGACCGCTTGGTGTCCTCTTCCAACTCCCTTGTCTTTCTGTCAATATCAAGAATGCTTTCAATACTTTTTTTCAAAACATCCCTTCTTTCATTCCAAAGATTATTATATGCCTATTATACCATAAGTTCAAGAAAAATAAATTCTTCACAAGCCCCGAAGCAAGTAAATAAAAGGCCTGGGGCATGAAAATGTTTATCATGCGAATAACTGGCAACAAAGAAACAGAAGAAAAAAATTGCTTGGACTTTTTTTAGTTTTTGGGACTTATTTTTATTTGCCCTCTTCCCTTGTGGATATATATTCTGAATTGTTATACGAGGATTATCCCTATTTACATTGTTCCCTATACCTACTCTTTTCTCTTTATCTTGGGGAAGGAAGTAGGGCGTCTTGATTCGCCCTATCCTTCCCCAAACCCCTACCTCTCACCCTAACGCACTGAAAGAAGCAAAAAATTTGAGATTCTAAAAATTTTGAACTCGCTACGCTCAAACAGCAAAATTTTTTAACGAATCTCAAATTTTTTGACCTCATTTTAAATAGTCGAATCGATACATATCCGGGAAAAGTTTTGGATGGTCTGTAGGGGCGGCCCTGTGCCGCCCATGTTGTGGATTCGGGTTTGTTTATATTGGGGATATATTTTTGGATGGTCTGTAGGGGCGACCTTGTTCATGACCTAACCCGATGAGAGCAAAGCTCGAATCGTAGGTAGGTCAGATACTAAGATTTCCCAAGAAGACAAACGAAGTGCAGTCTGATTGGCAGAAATCGACAGTGATCGCCCGTATTGATAAACAGAAAATATAAATATAGGTCCAATATAAATATTCAGAAAAACCAATTATAGGGAACAAAATCCAAAATAAAAAAAAGAGACCCAGGCACAAGCCCAAATCTCTCTTAAATCCTTACCCCTTCTTCATTGCCTGGTAACGATTCATATTGTCTTCATTCATAAACTCATAAGCATCGTTAATTTCCTGGAACTTCTTGGTGGCCGAAGGGTCCTTGTTAATGTCTGGATGGTACTTCTTGGCCAACTTCCGATAGGCCAGCTTAATCTCATACTTGTCTGCCATGGGAGAAATCCCCAAGACCCCGGCGGCCTTTTCGTATTGGTCGGCAAAACCCACAGACCCGGGTCCTCCTTGGCTGGCTCCCTGGTAGCCTCCGTAGGACTCCCGGTTTCCATAACCATAAGTAAACTGCTCACCAAAAGACCGGGCAAACTCTTCCCATTGCCGACGGTAGGCCTCCTCTTGGGCCGCCCGACGAGCCTGTTCTTGCCGCATTCTTTCCTGCTCCTGGCGAATCCTCTCCTGCTCCCTGATCCTCTTGTAGCGGCGACCATAGTCCCCCATAGAATCAAAAGAAGCATCCTTGCCTTGGAGGTAAAAATCCGCCTTTTCATAAAAATACTCCGTCACCATATACTGCAAGTACTTGAGATAGGATACAGCAACCTTGCCAATAAAGGGAAAAATAAAAATCAGCAGAAAAACAAAAGAATAGCGGGAAAACATTAATACATTGGAAAAAACCAAGAACAAAAAACACCCGCCAAAAGTTAAAGCCGCCGTCAATAAGTCCTTTAAAGAGCCGAAAATATTCACTAAAATCGACACAAGAGTAATCAGAACACCCAAAAGATAGTCAAAAAAGACCCCGATGCCCTGGTTCAAATGACCTAAAAATTTATTCATGATGCCCCTTTCGATAGCCTTCTAAAAAGACCGCATCCTCCTCAGCCAAGTCATTGACCCCGGCCAAACGCTCAATATGGTGCCGCAGCTCATGGTGCAATAACTTTTCCACTTCCTGGTATAAAAAACCCCGGGACTCATTCCCATAGACCTTCATCAAAGACCCATAATAAATCATAATCCGGGCCCCAAAAGAATCCACCTGGTACTGGCCCATAATCAACAAGTCATGGTTCAAATCATCCGGATGGTAGACCTCCTCTTCCGACAAGACCACCCCCCCCGTTAAACCATCAAAAATCCCCTGGGGTAAACGAAGAGCTGCTTCATCCAGCAGCTCTTGTACTTCTTCTATCGTAAACATTCATACTCCTAATCCAAATGCACTTGTTTTTCCACAAGAGGAACCATCTTGGGAAGCACAAGGACCAAAACAATAGGCTTGACAATAGCTTGTACCGCTTCCACAGGAAGGCGAACAGCCAAAGTTTGCATATAAGTATTCCCTGTAAAAGACATAATCCAAACCGAATTTAATAAAAAGTTGCAAATGACCACTTGGAAAAGACAAGCTAGGACAATATTTCGGATTGAAATCGGCCGCTTGTTATGAAGCATATAGCCATAAGCTAGACCCACCAAGGCCGCCGTAAAGGCAAAACCCGGATGGTAAGCCCCAACAGGCCGGACCATAAAACCCAAAAAGTCCGATAAGACCCCACAAAGAGCCGCCGGAATCGGTCCCAACAAAGCCCCAGAAAGAGCCGCCACGATAAAGGCAAAGTTAATCCGAAAAACATTTCCGATTTCCAGAGAAACCACCCGGGCCACCACCACTTGCAAGGCCACAAAAAAAGCCATGACAACTAAAAATAAAACACGTTTTGAAGATGTAGATTTCATATAAAACAACCTCCTATTCTCGCTGTTAGCATAGGAGGTCCTATGTCGCAGCGGATCGAAAGAGCATCGCGAGTTCTCTCTTCGTTTTATGGCATCTCCATTCCATAAACACTTAACGCGCATCTTCCTTTTCTACAAACATTCTTTCAATTGAATAAACAAGCCCAAAGACCTTAAAATCCCTGGCCCATTTATAAAAATATTATACCATACCCAAGCCAGGCATTAAAGAAGAAGATTGAAAAAATGGAAGATTTGATGGATAGTCTAGGAGGGGCCTCGGGGTGGCCCTGTCCATAATTTAACCCGAAATCTTCGATTTTCTAATTGTAGGGGCGGCCCTGTGCCGCCCGTGTTGCGAATCTGGGTTTGTAAATATTGGGAATATTTCTATTTACATTATTCTCTATATTTACCTTTTCTTATATTCTTGGGGAAGGAGGTAGGGCGTCTTGATTCGCCCTATCCTTCCCCAAACCCCTACCTCTCACCCTAACGCACTTGGGGTAAGAAAAAAGTAGCCAATCCTAAAAATTCAAAACTCGCTTCGCTCAGACATTGAATTTTTTTAACGGCTCATCGATTTTTTCTTTTTATTGGAAGGATTGGATCGGGAGATTTTCGGGTAACTTGCTGGATGATCTGTAGGGGCTAGCTCGTCTAGCCCGTATTAATAAACAGGAAATTTAAATATTGGAGATCATATAAATGCACAGAAATTTCCATGTAGGGGCCGGCCTGTCCGGCCCGTATTGATATGCAAAACATATATCCACAAGGGAACACCGTCAATACACATTTATTCCCAATATAAACATATTCGGGTTTGCAAAAAGGGCGATATAAAATCGCCCCTACAAAACCATCCGATAATTCAAAAATATAAACCTACAAACTCTCCCAAAACCCCCACCAGGGGCCCCAATCTCCCTTGCCCAACATATGCCCCGGACAGACCTTCCGGCTGGCATCATAATGCCGGACCACTCGGGACTTGGGAATCCCATAATAGGCCATCAGCTCCCGGATCAAGTCCCGGGCATAATCATAGGTCTTGGCCATGTCGTTGCCCTGGTTGATGCAAAGCTCCACCCCGATGGAATTACTGTTCCGAATCCCATACCGGCCCCGACCGTCGCCACAATGCCAGGCCGCATAAGCATCCTCCACCAACTGGACAACCCCCTTGTCATCCACAAAATAATGTGCCGAAGCCCTCCGGTTGCCCCCGTTAAAATACCGGTAGTGGTTCATGGCATCCGCACTGGCCGCCCGGTTTCCCGTATCGTGAACCACAATATAAGAAATCCGAGCCCCCTGGCGACTAGAAAAATTAAAACGAATCAACTTCTTGTCCATAAGCATAAAATAACCTCCTTAAATTCCTCAGCCCAGCCGCCTTGGTGTTCTCCACCGTCTTATAGGCCAGGCCCAAAAAACCTGCAATTTCCGACAAAGACAAATTTTCATAATAATAGAGACGTAAAACCTCCTCCTGCCTGGGAGATAAAGACCCCAAATAAAAGTCCAGCCGCCTTTTTTCCTCCTCCTGGCAAACAGCCTCCTCCAAGTCAAAAGGATCCAACAAGGCCTCCTGAAAATCCTCCCCGGCATCCAAAGAATCCACCTGACCCTTGAGCCACTTCCTTTGAGCTCCGTAGACCCGGTACTTCAAAGCCCTTTGGACATAAGCCGGAAAAGCCACTCCCCGGTCCGGGTCAAAATCCCGGACACAGCGACACAATTCCAAGATACACTCCTGGAAAAGATCCTCCTTAGAAACCCCCTCCCAGCCATAAGCCCGGACCGTCTTTCGGCAAAGACCCTCATAAGCCTCATAAACTTCCTCCATAGAATAACCCCTGGGATCCAAAATAACCTTCATACATTCACCTCCTTTCTCCACCAGTATAGGAGAAAAAAGATAAAAAGCAAAACATACGTTCTTTTTCTTGCCCCCTTGTTCTTCCCCAAAAGCCCCCGTACTTTAAAAAAAAGCCCTGTAGTTTTCAAAACTACAGGACATTCCCTTGGGTTTTTATTGGAAAAATTTCCCCTTAGATCAAAAAGAGAAGTTGGAAAAGATTCTTGAAAGGAAGAAAAAATTGATGTATTATATTTATTAGAACGTATGTTCTTTTTTCTTTGAAATGTATAAAGCCTTCGCCAGCTTGATGAATTGATTGGGGAGTTTCCCCATGCCCCTATGGATAAACAGAATAGGTGAATATAGGGAATACACCTCTATCCATGATATCCCCTATATCCATTCTTTTCCCTATATATTGGGGAAGGAAGTAGGGCGTCTTGATTCGCCCTATCCTTCCCCAAACCCCTACCTCTCACCCTAACGCACTGGATGAAAGAAAAAATCGACAAGCCTAAAAATTCAAAACTCGCTTCGCTCAAACATTGAATTTTTTCTACGGCTTATCAATTTTTTCTTTTTATGAGAATTATCGAATCGTCACATATCCGGGAAAAATTTCCGGATGGTCTGTAGGGGCGACCTGATTCATGACCTAATCCGAAACCTTCGATTTCGTTGGTAGGTCAGATACTAAGATTTCCCAAGAAGACAAACGAAGTGCAGTCTGATTGGCAGAAATCGACAGTGATCGCCCGTGTTGATAAACAGAATTTGTAGATATAGGTCCTAATATAAATATTCAGAAAAACCAATCGTAGGGGCTAGCTCGTCTAGCCCGTTCTTTCCTTCCCGATTATGTTTATATGGGGATGAATCCCTATTTATATTATTCCCTCATTCTTTTTATTCCCTATACGGGCCTGACAAGCAGGCCCCTACTCATCGGGTTAGGTCATTAAGGAGGCAACATGCAAAAACCACAAACCACACAAAAAACCAAACACCCCCACCCCATCCACTACGAAACCATCCAAACCATCCTCCCCGTCTACCAAGACCAAACCGGCGACGGGACAAAAATCTACACCCAAGACGGCCAATCCCTCAACCTCCCCATGCCCATCTCCCACTTCATGGACCAATTCGCCAAGGTCTACTTCCTAGACCCCCGGGCCCTGAAAGCCTTCTTCCGGCAAAAAGGCCTGACAGGCCCCCTCCCCCTCTACCTGGCCGGGCAAATCTTCATCTCCTGCAAGGTTCGTAAACCCAAAATCCCCCGGGACCCCTGCTACGGCTATATCGCCTACCAGGCCATCCAAGACCTGGTCCCTCCTGCCAGCTTTATCCTGCCCCACTACCAAGTCCCCCTGGCCTGTAGCCTGTCCACAGCCCAAAAAGCCTACAACAATGGAATCCTAGCTGAGAAAATCCTAGCCGACTACCAAAAAAACTTTTTCCAAAAAGACTAGGGGAAAACCCCTCCCCAAAACATATGTAAAGTGTAAGCCGTTGAAAGAAAAAGAAAGGAGCCAACCATGGCAACAAAAGAAAACATCGCCCTACGCTTAGAACTCGAAAATGGAGTCGACGAAAAAGGAAAACCCCGTTTCAAGACCAAGTCCTTTTCCAACGTCAACAAAGAAGTTGAAGACCAAGCCCTCTTAAGAGGAGCCCAATCCTTGGCCAAACTCTTTGACCAACCCTGCAAGGGCATCCTCAAGATCGAAACCGTCCGTCTAAACACAGAAGCCTAAGGAGGTAAACCATGAACAACTACCAATTAGAATGCAGCTTTAAAACCCTGGCCGATAAAAACTTCACCCTGCGAGTCAGAGGAGTCAAAAACAGCCTAGATTCCACCACCGTAGCCGGAGTCATGGACGACCTGGTTAAGGAAAAAATCTTCGGTAAAAGCGACACCATCACAGAAAAAATCTCCGCCAAGGTCATCGAAACCAAGGTAACCCCCTTGTTTTAAAGAGGCCTAGCCTATGGAAGACATCCTATCCTCCATCGCCAACATGGGCTTTCCCATTGTCGTCGCTTCCTTTATGCTCTTGAGAATGGAGTCCAAAATGGAAGAACTCAATGAAACCCTGGCTCGGTTGATGGCAGCCATCGAACGATTAGAATAAGAAAAGAAAAAGCCCTTGGCCAGTTGGTCAAGGGCGTTTTTGTATATATGGTTTGTGGGTATGGGGATATATTTCTATTATATGGTTTTCTCATTCATTATTGGGTTCCGTAACTTGATGGTCTGTAGGGGCTGGCCTGTGTCGCCCGTGTTGCGAACCCGGATGTATATATTTTGGGGGTTCATTTTATTTACCATTTTCCCCTATATTTACATATTCTGAATTGTTATAGGGGCGGCACAGGGCCGCCCCTACATGGCTATTCCCTCATCACCCTAGAATGTACCGATCCGGTTATTTAAATTAAAAGAAAAATTCGATGAGCCGTTAAAAAAATTCAATGTTTGAGCGAAGCGAGTTTTGAATTTTTAGGCTTGTCGATTTTTTCTTACATCAAGTAAGGTAGGGTGGAAGGGGAGGTCTTAGGAGGGGCAAGGGGCAAAATTATGACCTATCTTAACGAGCAAAGCGAGTTATAGAAGGTCAGATACTAAGATTTCCCAAGAGACCGAGTGTAACGAAGGTCGATTGGTAGAAATCGACAGTATAGCCCCTAGGCCCCTCCTGGAATAAAGGGAAATATGTTGGTATTGGGAATAATATAAATATAAGTTTACCCTATATAAATAGATTCGGGATTGTAAAAGGGCGGCACGGGGCCGCCCCTACATTACCAAACCAAAGGTTTCGGGCTAGGGCCCTCCCCAAACCTTACTTCTTCTTCCATTCCTCTTGCAGCAGGGCCAATTTCAAGGGGTTTTCCTGGATATACTTCCGGACCTGGTAGACTTCTTCTTCGCCCCGAATGACGTGTTCATAAAAGCCTTTTTGCCATATCTTTTCATGGAAGGCAGGCAGCTGGCCAGCCTTTACTTTTTCTATAAAGGCCCTGGTTACCAGACTCTTAAATTCTTGGATAATAGTGGACAAAGACTTCCTTTCTTCCAAGGAATCATCTCCAGAGAAGAGTAAAATAAAATGAAGATGGTCGGGCATAATCACTTTTTCCAAGACTTGGCAATAGGGGTATTTCTTTTCAATGGATGCAAAGGCGAATTGAAAGATTTCCTGGACAGGAGGGCTATAAGCAAAAAAAGGCTCCCGGCCCTGGCATGTTATGGTAATAAAATAAGCCCCGTTCCAACGGTAGTCATAGTTTTTTAGACGAAGATCCTTGCGATGGTGGTCCATATTGCCTCCTTGTGATTATTTATTAAGTTTAGTTTATCATAAATGGAGATAAAGAGGGAATTTTTGTAGGAGTTGGCCTGTTCATGACCTATCCACAACCCCAAATTTATAAATATTGGGATTAAATTTTATCATCCGATACCCCCATTGTAGGGGCGACCCTGTGTCGCCCGTGTTGCAAACCCGAATTTATATATTTTAGGGGGTTATTTTATTTACCATTTTCCCCTGTATTTACATACCCTGAATTGTTATAAGGGCGGCACAGGGCCGCCCCTACAAGACCATTCCGACATCATCTATCTATTTTATTTTTCAACTATTTTTCTATATTTTTCCCAAAGGTTTTTTTCATTGCTTAAACGATCTTGGATATAGGAATCTAAAAGATAGGTTGTTTCCATTAGGTCATAAAAGGACATGATGATTTCAGTTTGGCCTTTTTGAGAAATTTTTACCTGAGAAGCGGTCTTCTTTGCCTGGCCACTGGAAATGATGCAGCCGTTACAAGCCATGACTCTCAAAATATGACTTATTTTTTCCTTATCTCTAGGGCTGGGATACATTTTTTGTCATCTTCATTAAATATCATGGGGTCTCGAGAAAGGTTTTATCAATAAAGGAAGCCAAGGCTTGAAGGGCTTGGTTAAAATCCACACCCAAAAGCCCATCTATTTTCCTAAGGTCTTCCTGCCATTCTCGGACCAAGGCTTTATTTTCTTTTAAAATATAAAACTCCCTTTCTTGGTCTCTGGTCTTTTCGATTTGCCAGGCCCCTAGGGTCCAAGCGGAAAAGAGGGTAACCAAGGCTTGTAACTAGGTATTCATATCCTTCTCCTTCTCAGATCATAAAAATAAGTACAAAAAAAGAAGCCCGAGGGCTTCTTTTTTTATTTGTAAGACGATGTCTTATTTAGCAGCAGCTTCTGCTTTTGCAAGCTCAACTTTTACAACTCTTGTTTGACCATCTTTTTCTAAAGTGATGTCATAAGAAGTTGGGTTTTTGGAATCTGGTTTTGATTCAACTCTTGCTACATTAACTGAAGTAACTAAAGGTTTAACAGCATCCCTAACTTTTTCAGCAGTTGCTGGTTTTGCAACACCTAAGCCTTTAGCGTTGTCAATTGTTTTTGCAGCAGCTTCTAAAGCGTCTTTGGCTTTAGCTTCTTTTTCAATCTTAGCAACTTCATCGTTATCTTCAGCTTTGTTTAGTCTGTCAACAAAACCTTTCTTTTGATCTTCAGTTAGATTAGAAAGCTTATTTACATCTTCGATACCTTTAGTTACTTTTGCTTTTTCAAGTACTACTTCAACTTTTGTAGCTAATGGTAATTTGTGATATTGGTTAGGTCCTTCAAATTCTAGAATCTTAACTTTGTCACCTTTTT
The DNA here is from genome assembly GCF_900232945.1 of Urinicoccus timonensis. GTDB lineage: Bacteria > Bacillota > Clostridia > Tissierellales > Peptoniphilaceae > Urinicoccus > Urinicoccus timonensis. Next base: position 209,289 of record NZ_OCTU01000002.1, on the reverse strand, counting down.
CAACAGTAACGTTAGTATCTACAAGATAAGGTCCGTGTTTTACACCATCTTCATCTGTGATAGTAATACGAGCTTTAAATTGTCCAGATTCTAATGCTTCCTTAACTGTTACAATACCTTCTACTTGGTTGTATGGAGTAGCATCTTTTAAAGCACCCTTTAATGGAGTAGTTACAGGTACTACAGATACGATATCAACTGCTTTTTCAGTTTTATCAGTCCATTGTACTTGAACTTTCATACCTTTTTCGATTTCAGAACCGAAGAATAGGTCAGCATCAGCTACGATATCAACATCTTTAGTGTCTTTGTTGATGTCTTTTAAGGTTAATTCAATCTTACGTCCGTTAACTTTCTTAACGTCTTTGATTTCTTCCTTGTTTACTGCAGCTATTTCGTAAACTGGATCCTTATCATAGTCGATAAGTCTGTGTGCATAATCACTATAAAGTTCAACAACGTCATATTGTTGGATGTTTTCATAGTTGATTGGGAAGCTATCTTTGTATCCCTTTACATCGTAACCTTTAGTTTCTGTTACGTTGTAACCAGACATTTTACCGTAAACTTTGTAGTTGTTGGTTGGAGCTGTGGTTACACGGATTAAAGTAGAATCGTTGTTATCTTTGTCAACTTTGTTGAATACAACAACTTTTGCTTCATTAATCTTAGAGTTCTTAAGTTGGTCATAACCTACATATACTTTTTCAACTTTGTTAAAGTCTCTGTTGGAGTTAAATAATTTTAATGCAGCATCTTTGTCTTTAACTTCTGTTAATTGGTTGTTTTTGTAGTCAGCTACAAAGTAACGAGTTGCATCAATTGTTTTGATTGGTGTTCCAGCAACTGTAATTGTCTTTAAGCCTTCACCAACTACTACATTTTCTTTAGCTGAAACTTGTTTATCAGCTACAGCTACCCACCCTTGGCTAGGTAAAGCTAATTTTTCTGGGTTACCTAATTGAACGATGTGGGAAACATTTCCTTTTTCGTCAGCAATAACGCGAACTAAGGAACCAATGAAGTATTCGCCATCTTCAGCTAATTTGTTCCATTTAATTGCTTCTTTAGCTTCTCTTTTTCCATCATAGTTTCCTGGAACAAAGTTAGTGTTGTAGGATACTGTGAATTCCTTCTTGAAGTCGCCTTGGTTTAATACAATCTTGTTAGCAGTTGCATCAGAGATGATACCCATTGTTTCGCCTGCTGGAAGGTTGCGAAGTCCACCAATTTTGTAAAGAGCGTTGTAAAGCATTACAAATGCGTCTTCACGAACAGCGTATTTGGATCCGTCAACTGGAGTTTTGATTCCGTCGAAGATACCTAATTTAGCAGCCCAGTTCATCCAGTCTGTTGGCCATTTAGCAGCTTCAAGACCAGCTTTAGTTAAGTCTTCTTTAACTAGAACAACTAACATTTTAGCTAATTCGTCGTAACGTACTTGTCTTTCTGGTTCGAACATGTTGTGTCCAACACCGTGTAAGAATGGAAGTGCGTTAGCAGGACTAGCTACAGTAGAACCAGCAGCAATTAGGCCGTTAGCCCAGTGGTTGCTTGGAACATCTTTGTAGGGAGCATAAACTCCGTCAAGACGTTTTGCTAGGTCTTGTTGTCCAATAGCGTAGATAAGAAGTTTTGTAACTTCTGCTCTTTGGATGTTTTTGTCAAGTGCTAAATCAGCGTTCTTGTCATCCTTGTTTACTGTACGGCCAACAACGATTTCGTTGTCTTTAAGCCATTGAACTTTCTCGTTGGTGTCTTTCTTTTCTGGAACTTTAACTTCAGATTTTTTAGCATCTTTAGCTTCTGGAGCCTTAGTTTCAGCAAAGACAGAACCGAAAGTTCCTAGTACCATGACTAGTGCTAGTACTAGTGAAAGAAATTTCTTGTTCATATTGTCTTTCGACCTCCTTAAAAATTTGTAGATCTACAAAAACCGTGAGGTTTTTGTCGTACTTTCAGAAAGTTCCGGACAACGAACAGTCATTTCCTGTCTCGCTTTCGCGAGGGGAATGTATTCAGTTGTCATAGAACATTTCTTATATATTCATTATACACAAGAAAGGCTTTTTGTAAAATTACAAAAGTGTTACAAAACGGGGTCAAATGGTCCTATGGCTGTATTTCAAGCCATTTGGCTTTTTGGCAAAGGCTTAACAATTTCTTGCTATTGGCTTAAAATTGGGCTTTCGCCGGTTGAGCTTTTGCCTTTTGGCCCGGTCTTGGTTTTCTTGGTAGGATGAATATCTACGTTTTCTATTATAGCATAGTTTGGGGAAAAGGGCTAGGGATTGGGGTGGGGTGGGGTTTTGTTTTTGGGTTTTTTGGGGGGGTTTTATAGGGCGAATCTTTATTTACATTCTTCCCTATACTTACCTTTTCTCTTTATTCCAGGAGGGGCCTAGGGGCTATCGATGCCCCTTGCCCCTCCTAGGACCTCCCCTTCCACCCTACCTTACTTGATGTAAGAAAAAAATCGACAAGCCTAAAAATTCAAAACTCGCTTCGCTCAGACATTGAATTTTTTTAACGGCTTATCGATTTTTTCTTTTTATTGGAAAGATCGAATCGTTACCTTTTCGGGTAATTTGGGGATGGTCTGTAGGGGCGACCTGGTTCATGACCTAACCCGATGAGAGCAAAGCTCGAGTCGTAGGTAGGTCATATACTAAGATTTCCCAAGAAGACAAACGAAGTGCAGTCTGATTGGCAGAAATCGACAGTGATCGCCCGTTCTTCCTCTCTCGAATATGTTTGTTCGGGGATGAATCTTTATTTACATTGTTCTCTCATTCATTTTATCCCCTATACGGGCCTGACAAGCAGGCCCCTACAATTAGGTTCCTGTAACTTGATGGTCTGTAGGGGCTGGCTTGTCCAGCCCGTGTTGCGAACCTGGGTTTGTTTATATGGAGATGAATTCCTATTAGCATGATTCCCTATGTTTATTCTTTTCTTCTATTCTTGGGGAAGGAAGTAGGGCGTCATGATTCGCCCTATCCTTCCCCAAACCCCTACCTCTCACCCTAACGCACTTAGTGTAAGAAAAAATCGACAAGCCTAAAAATTCAAAACTCGCTCCGCTCAAACATTGAATTTTTTTAACGGCTTATCGATTTTTTCTTTTTATTGGAAGGGTCGGATTGAGAGGTTCCCGGGGTTGTTTATTTTGGGGGATTATCTTTATTTATTATTTTCCCCTGTATTTACATGCCCTGAATTGTTATTAGGGCGGCACAAGGCCGCCCCTACATTAGATTTCATATCATAAGAATTGTTCCCTATGTTTATTTTTTCTGTATATCAATACTACAAAAGCTCTTACGATTCCGAAAATGTATCGTTTTTTAAATTGAGGTCAAAAAATTTAAGATTCGTTAAGAAAATTTTGCTGTTTGAGCGAAGTGAGTTCAAAATTTTTAGAATCTCAAATTTTTTGCTTCCTCCAGTAAGGTAGGGTGGAGGGGGAGGTCTTAGGAGGGGCAAGGGGCATCGATAGCCCCTAGGCCCCTCCTGGAGAATGGGAAAAGAGTGAGTATTGGGAATGGTGTAAATATAAATTTGCCCTATATAAATATGTTCCGGATTGTAGAACGGGCGACACCAGGTCGCCCCTACAAAGTTATTCGAAAATAAACAATAGAACCCTGTATTTACATATTCGGGTATGTATAAAGGGCGGCACAGGGCCGCCCCTACATTAGGAAATCAAAGGTTTCGGGCTAGGGCTTCAAGGGCCGCCCCTACATTATGAAATCAAAAAAAGTGATGAATCCTAGGATTCATCACTTTTTTTCTTCTTAGTCTTCCATTAATTTTTGTCCGTTGATTTTGATTCCAGGTCCCATGGTTGTGGACACGGTTACGGATTTTAAATATTTTCCTTTTGCTGCTGCTGGACGGGCTTTGATGACTTCTGTTACGAGGGCTTTGAAGTTTTCTCGTAGTTTGTCTGGGCCGAAGGATACTTTTCCAATGGGTACGTTGATAATGGCTGCTTTATCAACGCGGTATTCTACTTTCCCTGCTTTGATGTCTTCTACAGCTTTGGTTAAATCGAAGGTTACGGTGCCGGATTTGGGGTTTGGCATTAGGCCTTTTGGTCCTAACACGCGCCCGATGCGTCCAACAACGCCCATCATATCAGGAGTTGCAACGACTGTATCGAATTCAAACCAGTTTTCGTTTTGGATTTTGTCTACGTATTCTTGGCCGCCGACGTAGTCTGCGCCTGCTGCTTCTGCTTCTTTGATTTTGTCGCCTTTTGCCAGGACTAAAACGCGGTTGGTTTTTCCTGTTCCGTGGGGTAGGACGACGGTTCCACGGACTTGTTGGTCAGCGTGTCTTGGGTCTACACCGAGTCGCATTGCGAGTTCTACTGTTTCGTCAAAGTTTGCCTTGGCTATTTGGCCGACGAGTTCTAGGGCGTCTTTTACGTCGTAGAGTTTGCTACGGTCTACTAGCTTAAGGCTGTCTTGGTATTTTTTTCCTCTTTTTGCCATTTACTTTACCTCCTTGTGGTTCAAACGAGTTTTCTCTCCCACTTATTCAACTTCAATACCCATGCTGCGTGCGGTTCCTGCAACCATGCTCATGGCTGATTCCAGGTTAGCTGCGTTTAGGTCGGGCATTTTAAGTTCTGCGATTTCCTTTACTTGGGCTTTGGTTAGTTTTCCAACTTTTGTCTTGTTGGGTTCACCGGATGCTTTGTTGAGTTTTAATGCTTTTTTGATTAAAACGGCTGCTGGTGGTGTCTTGGTGATGAATGTAAAGGAACGGTCTTGGTAGACGGTGAGTACAACGGGGATGATCAGGCCTTGTTGGTCTTGGGTCTTAGCGTTGAACTCTTTGGTAAATTGCATGATGTTAACACCGTGTGGTCCTAGGGCGGTACCTACTGGTGGTGCAGGGGTTGCCTTTCCTGCTGGAATTTGTAATTTTACGATTGCTATGACTTTCTTTGCCATAGTGCACCTCCTCAAATGTGGTATAGCGGGGTTTCCCTCCCACTAGTTTGTGATATGCGTACGATTAGTTTTTCTTGACTTGTCTAAAGTCAAGTTCCATGTTGGTGTCTCGACCGAACATGGAGATGATGACGGTAAGTTTTCCTCTGTCTTCGTCGACTTGGTTGATGGTGGCCATAAAGTCTTTAAAGGGCCCATCGATAACTTCGACGATGTCTCCGACTTCATATAGGCCTGAATAGTCTTTTTTGTCGGCGACTCCTAGGGAGAGGACTTCTTCGTCTGTCAGGGGGACGGGTTTGGATCCCGGCCCTACGAAACCTGTTACTCCTCGCGTATTGCGTACTAAATACCAGGATTCGTCATTCATGATCATCTTGACCAAGACGTAGGATGGAAAGACTTTGCGTTCTTTGACAACTTCTTTTCCATTACGCATGGAGATGTATTCTTCCATGGGGACTTGGATATCAAAGATGAGGTTGTCCATGTTCCTATTTTTTACTAGGGATTCCATGTTGGCCTTTACTTTGTTTTCATGTCCTGAGTAGGTATGAATGACGTACCACTTGGCTTCTTGTTCTTGGGACTCGATTTGTTGGTCTGTCAATTGGATCACCTTATGCTTTAATGAAAAGGCCTAAGATGCCACGAATGACGTAGTCAAGTCCGTAGATTGCTAATGCTACAAGGATACTAACGACAATGACGACGAGTGAATAGGTTAGGATTTGCTTTTTGGTCGGCCAGATTACTTTTTTGAATTCTGAACGAACTCCGCGGAAGTATTTTCCTAGGCTTTTTTGGTCTTGTTCGGCCTTGGCCAGGTTGTTTGTTTTCGCGGGTTTACTTGGGCTTGCCATCTATTCCCTCCTTTATTTTGTTTCTTTGTGGTTGGTATGGGTCTTGCAGAATTTGCAATATTTTTTTAGTTGCAGACGTTCTGTTGTGTTTTTTTTGTTTTTAAATGTGACGTAATTGCGGTTTTTGCATTCTTCACATTCCATAATTGCGCGATCAGCCATTTTGCACCTCCTGTTTTTATGCAACTTAAAGAGAACCCCGACTATGATCGGGGTCTTCAATCTGTAGTATTGTATCACGGTTTTGGGTGGCTGTCAAGATTATTTGGGGTCTTTATGAGTTTGTAGGGGCGACCTCGTGTCGCCCGTTCTTCCGTTCCCGGGTTTGTTTATATAGGGATGAATCTTTATTTACATTCTCCCTCTATTTACTTTTTCTCCTATTCTCCAGGAGGGGCCTAGGGGCTATACTGTCGATTTCTACCAATCGACCTTCGTTACACTCGGTCTCTTGGGAAATCTTAGTATCTGACCTTCTATAACTCGCTTCGCTCGTTAAGATAGGTCATAATTTTGCCCCTTGCCCCTCCTAGGACCTCCCCTTCCACCCTACCTTACTTGATGTAAGAAAAAATCGACAAGCCTAAAAATTCAAAACTCGCTTCGCTCAAACATTGAATTTTTTTAACGGCTCATCGATTTTTTCTTTTTATTGGAAGGGTCGGGTCGGTAGATTTTCGGGTAATTAGGGGATGGTTTGTAAGGGCTGGCCTGTTCATGACCTATCCCAATGAAGCCAAGCGAAGCGTCGGCTGAATTGAGGAAGGTCAGATGCAGTCTTTCACAGCGAAAGGAGCGAAAGCGAACTTGAGCTGATGAAAAGTTGTACCAGCCCGTGTTGCGAACCTGGGTTTATAAATATTGGGGGTAATTTTTATTTATTATTCTCCCCTGTATTTACATATTCTGAATTGTAATAAGGGCGGCACAGGGCCGCCCCTACAAAATCATTCGCCACCCTGTAGGGGCGACCCTGTGTCGCCCGTTCTTCCGTTCCGATTATGTTTATATGGGGATGAATCTTTATTTACATTCTCCCTCATTTATTTTATCTCCTATACGGGCCTGACAAGCAGGCCCCTACAATTAGGTTCCTTTAACTTGATGGTCTGTAGGGGCTGGCCTATCCAGCCCATTTGCAAAACAGGATTTATATACACAAGGTCAACAAACTTCATGAACATGTTTCTCATATATCTATATATTCTGCCCACTAACACGGGCGACACCAGGTCGCCCCTACAAATTACCCGAAAATGTCGCAATCCGATTATTTAAAATGAGGCCAAAAAATTTGAGATTCGTTAAGAAAATTTTGCTGTCTGAGCGTAGCGAGTTCAAAATTTTTAGAATCTCAAATTTTTTGCTTCCTCCAGTGCGTTGGGGTGAGAGGTAGGGGTTTGGGGAAGGATAGGGCGAATCAAGACGCCCTACTTCCTTCCCCAAGAATAGAAGGAAAGGGTGAATATTGGGGATGGTGTAAATATAAATTTACCCTATATAAATATGTTCCGGATTGCAGAACGGGCGATCACTGTCGATTTCTAGCTGCTCAAGCAAAGCTTTCGCAGGAAATCTTGGCATGAGACCTGCCACGAAATCAAAGATTTCGGGCTAGGGCTTCAAGGGCCGCCCCTACATTTAGGAAATCAAAGATTTCGGGTTAGCTTAGTATCTTATCTATAGCAGGGATGGTCGCTTGCTGACAAATCAAAGATTTGAAACGCCGCGACCTCTTCCAGACCTAACTTGGCGACGAAGGAGCCTTAGTAGGTCTTATGCAACCAATTGCCCAAATTTTTAATTTGGCTGCAATTGTCTGTGAACCTACCTACGATTCGGCCTTCGCTTTGCTCGGCCTCATCGGGTTAGGTCATTAAAACTCTGCCAATACTTCTCCCAGAGTCCTTAGACTTTTGGTCTTATATTTTTTCTTAAGTTTTTCCTGGAGGGGTGGGGTGTAGATTTGGTCGAAGCCCATACGGCTGGCTTCTTGGATTCTGGCTTCCAGGTTGGGGATGGGTTTGAGTTCGCCGGTAAGGCCCACATCGGCCAGGAAGATGGTATTGGCTGGGATGGGGGTGTTTTTCAAGCTGGAGTAGACGCTCATGATCAGGGCCAGGTTGGCGGCGGTTTCTCTCAAGGGGATGTTGCCTGTGGTTTTGACGACGACGTTTTTATCGGTGAGGCGTTGTTTTCCTCTTTCTTCCAGGATGGAGATCAGGGTTTGGAGGTGTTCTTTCCGGACGCATTCGCCAATCCGTAAGGGATAGGGGGTGAAGCTCCGGCTCACCAGGGCTTCGACTTCCACCACGATGGGTCTGGTGCCTTCTCTTAGGACGGTTAAGGCGGACCCGGGGACTTCTTCTCCAGGATCTCTTTTGGTCATAAAGTAGGCGGAGGGGTTGTCGATGGATTGGAGGCCGTCTTCTTCCATGGAAAAGAAGCCCATTTCTCCTGTGGACCCGAAGCGGTTTTTGCTGGTGTAGAGGGTTCTTAGGGGGTCGCTGGAGTCGCCTTCTATGACCAGGACGGTGTCTACCAGGTGTTCTAGGGACCGGACTCCGGCCAATTCGTCTTCCTTGGTCATCTGGCCTACCATAAAGACCATCCGGGGTCTTTTTCCCTTGGCCAATTCCAGCATCTGGTTGGCGCAGGCCATGGTCTGGGTAGGGGTGCCGGGTCTGGAGGTGTAGTCTTGGCTTTGGAAGGTTTGGATGGAGTCTAGGATAATGAGGTCGGGGTCGATTTCTGCCACGTCTGCTAGGACTTGTTCCAGGGAGTTGGTGGAGGTGACCCAGATGTTTTCGGGGATTTCTTTTAGGATTCTTTGGGCTCTTTGGTAGATTTGGGAGCTGGATTCTTCTCCACTGGCATAGAGGACCTTGAGACCGGCTTGGGCGAAGTCGCTGGAGACTTGCAGGAGCAAGGTGGACTTGCCGGCGCCGGGTTTGGCTGTCAGGATGCTGATGGAGTCGCGAACGACTCCTCCTCCCAGGACGCGGTTGAATTCTTGGATTTGGGTTTTATAGCGGCTGGTGGTGCTGACCTTGCTCTCTTGGAGTTTTTTGGCCCGGGCTGGTTTGGCCTTGGCCTTACCGGGGCCTTGGGGGGCCTGGTCTTCTTGGATTTCTTCTTCGAAGCTGTTCCACTCTCCACAGGATGGACACCGGCCCAGGTAGCCTATGCTGGTATAGCCGCATTCTTTACACTTGTACTGGCTCTTGACTTTCTTCATCTTTTCCCTCTTGGATTTGGATTTCTTGACCTTGGACGCTGATATGGAAGGTCCGGTCTTGGTCTTGGTTGGATTCTAGGATTTTATCGGTTAAGGGTTCTTCTACGAGTTTTCGCAGGGACCTTTCCAGGGGTCTGGCGCCGTATTGGGGGTCGTAGCCTTTTTCGGCGATAAAGGGGGCCAGGCTTTGGTCGAAGTCTACCCGGGTTCCCACGTCTTCCAGACGGTCCTTAAGTTCTTCTAGGAGTCTTTCTACGATGCTTTGGACTTCTTTTTGACCCAGTTTGTTAAAGACGATGACTTCGTCAATCCGGTTGAGGAATTCGGGCCGGAAGAGTTTTTTCAATTCTTCCTGGATGGTCTGGGTCATTTTTTCGTGGTCTTCTTGGCCTTCTTGGCCCAGGCCGAAGCCGATGGTGTTTTGTTTTTTCAAATAGGCGGACCCGGCATTGGAGGTCATGATGACGACGGTGTTTTTAAAGTCTACGGTCCGGCCTTGGCCGTCTGTCAGGCGGCCGTCGTCTAGGAGTTGGAGGAGGAGGTTAAAGACGTCGGGATGGGCTTTTTCGATTTCGTCAAAAAGTAGGACGGAATAGGGCTTGGTCCGGACTTGTTCGGTTAATTGGCCTCCTTCGTCATAGCCTACATAGCCTGGAGGGGACCCTACCAGACGGCTGACGCTGTGTTTTTCCATGTATTCACTCATGTCAAAACGGAGCATGGCGTCTTGAGACCCGAAGAGTTCCTTGGCCAGTTGCTTGGCCAGGAAGGTCTTACCCACGCCAGTAGGGCCTACAAAGAGGAAGGACCCAATGGGTTTTTCGGGGTCTTTCAGGCCTACCCGGGCTCTTTTGACGGACTTGGCTATGGCCTTGACGGCGGCTTCTTGGCCCTTGACGACCTTGTTGATGTTGGCTTCCAGGTCAATGAGTTCCTTGGATTGTTCCTGGCTGATTTTGGTTATGGGAACACCGGACCAGTCGGCGACAATTTCAGCGATTTCTTCTTGGTCTACTACCATCTTGCTCTTTTTGCTTTCCTTGTCCCAAAGGTCTTTTTCTTGGTCTAATTGGGCCTTGGCTGTTTTTTCTTGGTCTCTGAGTTTGGCAGCGGCTTCGAAGTCTTGGGCATCGACGGCTGCTTGTTTTTCGTTTTTATATTTTTCCAGCTTCTTTTCCAGGTCTTGGATGGAAGAGGGGCTGACCATGGAGTGGACTCTGAGCTTGGAAGCGGCTTCGTCAATGACGTCAATGGCCTTGTCGGGCAGGAAGCGGTCGTTGATGTAGCGGTGGGTTAATTCCACTGCGGCTTCAATGGCTTGGTCTGTGATTTTCACTCCATGATGGGCTTCGTACTTATCTCTCAAGCCCTGGATGATGGTGATGGAGTCTTCTTCTGTAGGCTCGTCAACATAGATGGGCATGAGGCGCCGTTCAAAGGCGGTGTCTTGCTCGATGTAGCGGCGGTATTCATCTATGGTGGTGGCCCCGATCATTTGCAGGTCTCCCCGGGTCAGGGCGGGTTTTAGGATGTTGGATGCGTCCATGGCTCCTTCGCTGGCGCCGGCTCCCATGACGACATGGAGTTCGTCAATAAAGAGGATGGCGTCTTTTTCTTCTTGGACTTCTTCCAAGAGGCCCTTGAGGCGTTCTTCGAAGTCGCCTCGGTAACGGGCTCCAGCCAGCATGGCCGACAGGTCTACCGAGTAGATTTTTTGCCCCTTGATGATTTCTGGGACATTGCCGGTGGCCATTCTTTGGGCCAGGCCTTCTACGATGGCGGTCTTTCCTACTCCGGGTTCTCCGATGAGGACGGGGTTGTTTTTCCGTCGCCGGCTCAGGACCTGGATGATGCGTTGAATTTCTTCTTCCCGGCCAATAACGGGGTCAATTTTGCCCTTTTTAGCCACGTCTACCAGGTTGCTGGCGAATTTTTCCAGGTAGGATTCTTCTCCTTCTTGTTTTTCGCCTTGGGGGGCTTGTCCTTGGCCCATCATGGTTTGGATGCCTTGGTAGATGGATTTTTCCAATTGGTTGGGGTCGATGCCCATGTTCCGCATGGCCAGGACGGCTACCCCTTTGCCTTCGCTTAAGATGGCCAGGAGGATGTGTTCTGTGGACACGTAGCCTTGGCCAAAGGACCGGGCGATTTCAAAGGCAATTTCGAAAATTCGCTTGGTTCTTGGGGTGTAGTTGGCTGTTGGGGCTGGGGTCATTTCCTGGGGTATGAGGTCTAAGATTACTTTTTTAAAGGACTCATAGTCCAGGCCCACTTGGGCCAAAAGGGCTCCGGCTCCTTGGGTCGGGTCCTTTAACATGGATAAAATTAAGTGTTCTGAGCCTACATAGTTATGGCCTTGGCTCTTGGCTTCTTCTTGGGCTCGGATGATCATGGCTTGACTTTTTTCTGTAAATCGTCCGTACATTCCCATTAAAATCCCTCCTTCATCATTCGCCGACAGAGGCCTGCCCGGTGGATATCTCTGGATTCTTGGTCCAGCCGGGCCTGCTTTTGAATTTGCAGACTGGCGTTTTGCAGGCGAAACATGGTTTCGTATATATCTAATTGGTTTTCTTGCTTGATAATGGACAGGTCGATGCCCAGTCGGATCATGGACAGGCAGTCGCACATTTCTTCATAGGAAAGGATGCGAGCATTGCGGAGGATCCCAAAGGACCGGCAGACCTTGTCTTCTAATTTAATTTTTTCTTGGAAGTAGAGTTCTTTTCTCTTGGCTTCTTCCATGGAAACTATTTCTAAAACGGCCTTTTCCAGGCGGTGGATATAGTCTTTTTCGGTAAAGCCCAGGGTTTGTTCATTGCTAACCTGGTAGATCCCTCCTACGGACTTGGACCCCTCACCATGGAAGCCTCTTAGGACTAGGCCCATCTTGGCCAGGCTTTTGTTGAGGCTTTTCAGGCCACTGATTTCCAGGGCTGGCAGGTGGACCATGACGCTGGCCCTAAGGCCGGTACCCACATTGGTGGGGCAGGCGGTTAGGTAGCCGTATTGGCGGTCATAGGCAAAGTCCAGGTCCTGGTCCAGGGCCTTTTCTACCTCCAAGAGCTTGGAATAGGCTTCTTCCAGGGCCAATCCCGGCAGGATGGCTTGGAGTCTCAAGTGGTCTTCTTCCAAGACCATAACGGAGACTTCCTTGTCCTCTCTTAAAAAGAAGGAGGCTCCCTGGGTTCTCTCCATCATGCCAGGGCTAATCCACTGTTGTTCAACAAAGTGGAGCCGGGACAAGAGGGAAACTTGCTTTAGGGGGTAAAAGGTATAGGTTTCAGGCCAGCTGTCAATGGCAGCGTGGACTTTTTTTGTAATTTCTTCCTCTTGGTCTGGGTCCAGGGCCTCGGTAAAGGGGTAGTCCTTTAGGTTTCGGGCTAGGCGGATCCGGCTGGTGAGGATGATGTGGGTGGAATCGTCTTTAATTGGATTCATGGGCCTGCTCCTTTAAGCCATTGATTTGGTCTCTTAAGTCTGCTGCTTTTTCGTAGTTTTCTTCTTGGACGGCCTGGTCCAACTGGGCCTTGAGGTCCATAATCTGCCGGTCTCGGTAGACTTCTTCCTGGAAGGCTTGGGGGATTTCCCCTTGGTGGTGGTCTTGGCCGTGAAATTGCTTGATAATCCTATTGAGGTCCGGGCCAAAGGTCTGGTAGCATTGGCTGCAGCCCAAAAGGCCAGTGTCTTTGAAGTCCTTCCAAGTGGTGTGGCAGTGGGGGCATTCCTTGCCATGGGCTTCTTCCCCGGAGTCTTGGATCATCATCTCCAGCATGGCTGAAAGGACTCCTCCCAGTCCTTCATCCACGATCTTGCTGATGCCCAGGTCTTCTTTCATGAGTTCTTCCAGGCAGTCTTGGCAGAGCTGGAGTTCTTTTTGTTGGTTGCCCATGCTAACCAGGTAGGATAGCACTGCAGGTTTTTTCTGGCAATGTTGACACAACATGTTAAACCTCCTTATTGAAAACCAGGAGGAGGATATTTTTTAAAATATCTCCCCGGACCTTGTTCTTGTCTTGGGCCCCTTGGAGGGAGGCATCGGACAGGGCCAGGTCTAGAATTTGCCTTTCCCTGAGAGAAATATGCCCCTGGTTATATAGGGACCGTAAAATATCTTTCGACCGGAGGACGGTAATCCCATCTTCTACTTCCTTGGCATAGAGGGAAAAATCATCCGTCATGTCTACTTCCACAATCCGGATATAGCCTCCACCACCCCGTCTGGATTCTACAAAGTAGCCCTTGTAGGGGGTAAAACGAGTGGTTAAAACATAGTTGATTTGCGAGGGAGCACAGGAAAAATGCTCCGCCAAAAGGCTTCGTTGAATTTCCACAATCCCGTCACTACTTTCTAAAAGCTTGATTATATATTCTTCTATTGAATTGGTAAGTTTTGCCATAAGATCACCCTTTGACCATCTTTGTCCTTTAAGTCCTAACTATCTGTCTTTTTTCTTATTTTACCACATCTTTTAATCTATATCAAGCCTATCCACTATTGGCTCAAAAGTAAAAAGGAGACCCAGCTGGGTCTCTTTTTAGTCTTCCATATAGGCTTTTTTAATTTTTATTTCCTTCATGGGCCGGTTTTGGGCATCAACAGAGGCAGCAGCAATGTCATCCACCACGTCCATGCCTTCCAAAACTTGGCCAAAGACAGTGTGTTTGCCATCTAGCCAGTAAGCGCCACCTAGGTTTTCATAGGCTTCCACCACTTGGTCTGGATAGCCCCCTTCTGAACCCAGGGCCCTCATTTGCCGAATGATATGGGGGTCAATAGCAGATCCTTGGACGATGAAAAATTGACTGCCATTGGTCCTGGGACCGGCATTGGCCATGGACAGGGCTCCCCGAAAGTTTCGGTAGTCGGTGTGGAATTCATCTTCAAAGGGTTTACCCCAAATGGATTCTCCTCCCATGCCTGTTCCCGTAGGGTCTCCCCCTTGGATCATAAAGCCGTCAATAACCCTATGAAAGAGGATGCCGTCATAGTAGCCTTCTTGGATGTGGCCAATAAAGTTTTCCACAGCCTTGGGGGCTGCTTCTGGGAAGAGGCGGAATTTAATCCGGCCTAGGTCTGTTTCAAATACGGCAATTTTTTCGCCGTCAGTTTTTTGTGCAAGTTGTTTTAAGGTCATAATTCTCCCTCCTGAGCAATTCTACTGACATACTTACCCATATTTTTGGAAAAGTGGTCAGTTTGTTTTTGAAAGTAAAAATAAATGGCCACGTGAAAAATCCCCTTGAGAATACTGGAGACACTCATGGCAACCCAAATTCCGTTGACTCCAAAGGCTGGCATCAAGACCAGGGCCAGGGGAATCCGAAAGAGGTTAAAGACTGTGGCAATGATGGCTGGGTACTTGGTCAAGGCCAGGCCGTTTAAGGCTCCGGCTGTACCGATTTCCAGGGTCATAAAGATTTGAGAAAAGGACAAAATCACCAGGTACTGGCCTCCATAGTAGGCAGTTTCCAGGTCCTTGGGCAAAAAGAGGCTAAAGAGGTTTTGCCGGCCGAAAAAGAGGAGTAGGGTGGAGGCTAGGCCGAAGCTTCCTACAATGGTCATGCCTGTTAGGTAGCCCCTGTGGAGGCGGTGGAATTTCTTGGCCCCATAGTTTTGCCCCATAAAGGTGGTCATGGCTTGGGAAAAGCCCTCGGCACTCATCCAAGCCAGGCTCTCCAGCTGGGACCCGATGGTATAGACTGCGATAAAGGTTTGGCCGTAGCCCGAAACATAACTCACCAGGACCATTCCCACAAAGGCATGGATCAAGGAGTGGATACAGGCCGGGATTCCCAGGCTGAAGATGTCCTTGATATGGTGGGGGTCCAGGGGGGTGGTTTTCTTAATTTGGAAGAGGACGCCCTTGCTGATGTAGGAAGCGTAGAGGAGCAAGAGGACGGCCAGGCATTGGGCCAAGACGGAAGCAATGGCCGCTCCAGCTACCTCTAGCCGGGGAAAGGGCCCCCAGCCAAAGATGAGGATGGGGTCAAAGACGATGTTAAAGACCAGGGCCAGGATGGAAATCTTAAAGGGGGTCAGACTGTCTCCCCGGGCGTAAAAACTGGCCGTTAAGAAAGGGGTCATAAAGATGAAGATGGTCCCCAAGCTGACAATTTTTAAGTAGCCCACGGCATCCTGGTGGGCCTTGGCTGAAAGTTTATAGATGGAGATAATGGGGTCGCTGGCTAAAAAGAGGCCCAGGCTGGCCAGGAGGCATAGGCCCAGACAAACGGCCAGGCCGGCCTTCATAACTCGTCTTGCCTCTTCTTGGTTTTTGCTGCCATAGGCCTGGGACAGGCCCACGCTAATCCCCACCGAAGCAATCAGGGCGATGGCTTGGAGCATCCAAACATAAAAGTGGGTGGTCCCTACAGAGGACACGGCCTGGGTGCTCAAACGGCCCAGCCACATGGCATCGGTAATGGTGTAGGCAATACCGATTAGGGAAGAAGCCATCAGGGGCAGGGAAAGTCTCAAGAGTCCCCGGCTAATGGATCCCTCCAGGAGGTTGATGGACTTACTCATCCCCATCCCCCTGGTCTGTCAGGATAATGGGCCCGTCCTTGGTAATGGCCAGGGTGTGCTCGTATTGGGCACTTAGGGACCCATCCCGGGTCCGAGCAGTCCAGCCATTGTCGTCCATGGTTAGGTCTGGTTTGCCGATGTTGATCATGGGTTCAATAGTAAAGACCATGCCCTCTTGGATCCTTAGACCCCGACCTGCCTTGCCATAGTGGAGGACTTGGGGGTCTTCGTGCATGTCTTGGCCGATGCCGTGGCCTATAAATTCTCGAACCACGCTGTAGCCCCGAGATTCGGCATAGCTTTGGATGGCATGGCCAATATCTCCCAGGCGGTTACCCACTTGGGCCTCTTTGATTCCCTCATAGAGGCAGGCCTTGGTGACCTTTAGAAGGTTATCGGCTTCAGGAGAGACCTCCCCTACCCGGTAGGACCAGGCAGAATCTGCCAGCCAGTCCCCAATCCGGACCACCATGTCCACTGTGATGATGTCTCCGTTTTCCAGGGTCCTCTTGCTGGGAAAGCCATGGCAAATTTCGTCGTTGACGCTGGCACAGATGCTATAGGGAAAGCCTTCGTAGCCCTTTTGTTCCGGGTAGGCCCCTCTTTGGACCAGGTAGTCTTCCACGAATTCGTCCAATTCAATGGTCTTGACTCCGGGTTGGATTTGCTTTCTCAATTCCCTATGGACGCTGGCCAAGAGCCGGCCAGCTTGGTGCATTTTTTCGATTTGTTGGGGTGTTTTTATAATAATCATCTATAGCTCCTTTACAAGTTCTTTTAAGTCTATATCCGTCCTGGCCCAGTCTTGGGCATGGGGGTTAATTTTTATGGCTTTTTTTAATTCCTCCAGGGCCTGGGCCGGGTCTTTTAGGTGGACATAGGCACAGGCCAGGTTGTAGTGGAGGTTGACACTGTCCTGGTGGTGGGTCAAGCCTCGCAGGAGGATTTTTTTGGCCTCTTGGTCCTCTTTCAAGGCGAAGTAGATGGCCGACATATTTAAATAGGTATAGGGATGGGAGTATTCCTCCAGGCTCTTTTCATAATAGACCAGGGCCTCTTGGGGCCGGCCCAGGCGGTTTTCCACCACCCCCATATTGTAGAGGGCCCGGGCATAGCTGGGACACAGGTCCAGGGACTTTAAAAAATAGGACCGGGCCTTTTGGTAGTCCTTTTGCTCTTCATAGAGGCTGCCCAGGTCATTGTAGCAGACAAAGTCCTCCGGCTCCAAGTCCAGGCAACGAAGAAAGAGGTCTTGGGCCTTGGCATAGTCCTTTAGATCAAAATAGACATGGGCCAGGTAAAAATAAGCCTTGGTATAGGAGGGGTCCAGACGGATGGCCTCCCGGTAGTTTTGAATAATTTGGTCCTTGTCCTGGCCCAGACTCTCCCCACTAATGGCCAGGCCGTAGTAGGCTCCTGGGTGGTTTTCCAGACTTAGAATCTGATGAAAAAGGTCCTGGGCTCCAGCCGGGTCATCCAGCTGGAGGGCCAGATCTGCCAGTTCAAACAGGCTGTCCACTTCTTCCTTTTTAGTCTGGGCAAAATTTAAAGATTTTTCAAAGGCCCTCTTGGCCTTTTGAAGTTGGTTTTTTTCTAAAAAATCATTGGCTAAAATGAGATAGTTGGCATATTTTGGATTCACAAGGTCACCTCTTTCTCTATTCTAACACAGGCCCTTGGCATGGACAATTGCTGGGATTTTCTTTTTTAGATTAAGGGATGAATATGAAAGTTTTTTACTTTGCTTCTTTCCTATATAAATCAAAAAATCGGAACTAGAATTTCTAGTTCCGATTCTTCATTCTTATTTTACTGACTTATTCTGCCTTGTGGTCTGCAATAATTTTTTCTGCAATTTCCTTGGGTACTTCTTCGTAACGGGCATATTCTACGGTGAAAGATCCCCGACCTTGGGTCATGGCCCTGAGGTCTATAGCGTATTCATACATTTCTGCTTGGGGGGCTTCGGCTATGAGAACTTGGGTTCCGTCAGCTTTTTGGTCCATACCTAGGATCCGGCCGCGGCGCTTGTTCATATCTCCCATAACATCTCCCAGGTATTCATCAGGAATGGACACTTCTGCCTTCATAATGGGTTCTAGAAGGATGGGTTTGGCATCTTCAATTCCCTTACGGTAGGCCAGGGCTGCTGCCAGTTTAAAGGACATTTCGTTGGAGTCTACATCATGGTAGGACCCATCGTAAAGGGTGGCCTTGACTCCAGTCATGGGGAAGCCTGCCAGGATTCCGTGTTCCATGGCTTCTTCCAGTCCTTTTTCTACGGCTGGGAAGTAGTTTTTAGGAACGGCTCCACCAAAGACTTCTTCATCAAAGATAAAGTGTTCATCACAGGGTTCAAAGCGGATCCAAACGTCTCCGTATTGGCCGGCACCACCGGATTGTTTCTTGTGCTTTCCTTGGACTTCGGTCTTGCCCTTGATGGTTTCACGATAGGGAATGATAAAGGGAACCTTCTTGGTGGCAACGCCAAAGGTATTTTTTAATTTTTCCAAGATGACATCCAATTGGACGCTTCCTTGACCTCCAATGGTTAATTGCTTGGTTTCAGGGTTCCGTTCAATAACAAAGGAGGGGTCTTCTTCTTGGAGGCGGTGGAGGGAGGTGGAAATTTTTTCTTCGTCTCCCTTGGATTCGGGTTCAATCGCGTAGTAGATAACAGGAGATGGTTGTTTCATCATCTTGTAGAGGACAGGATGGGCCTTGTCACAAAGGGTGTGGCCTGTTAGAGTATGGGCCAATTTTGTGGTAGCTCCAATGTCTCCGGCGTAGATTTCATCTACAGCCATTTGTTCCTTACCCCGCATAATATAGAGGCCACCCATTTTTTCTGGGCTTTCTTCATTGGCATTGTAGAGGGCTGTGTCTTTGGTGATCTTACCGGACAGGACCTTGAAGATGGAAATTTTTCCAACAAAGGGGTCTGTTACTGTTTTAAAGACCACAGCGGAATAGGGTTCGTCTGGGGATACCTTGCGTTCTTCCCCAGATTCATAACGGAAGCCAATATGGGCTTGGTCATGGTTGGGGGCTGGCATGTAGTTGATGATGGTATTTAAGAGGATGTCAATCCCGATGCCTTTTTCAGCAGATCCTACCAAGAGGGGGACAGCATCTCCAGCGATTAGGGCTTCTGTTACGCCCCGTAAGAGGTCTTCCCGGGTGAATTTTTCTCCGGAAAAGTATTTTTCCATCAAAACTTCATCGGCTCCGGCTACGACTTCGGCGATTTCTTCATACATCCGTTCTGTGGCCTTGACTTGGTCGTGGTTTAGGGGGGCATCTTCAGGAGCACCCTTGGTGTACTTGTAGCCTTTTTGGAAGATAACGTCTGTTACTCCTACAAAGTCTTCTCCTTCCCCAATGGGAACGGAAAAGGGAATGACCTTTTTACCGAATTTATCTTCTAACTCTTCCATGAGAGTTCTGAAGTTGACATTTTCTCCGTCGATTTTATTGACAAAAATAATTCGGGGTAGGCCTATTTTTTCTGTGTACTTCCACATTCTTTCGCTGCCTACTTGGACTCCGGCTGTGGCATCAATAATCATCAGGACTGCTTCACTGGCCCTAAGGGCTCCTTGGGCTTCTCCAATAAAGTCGATGGTCCCTGGAGTATCAATAATGTTGAGTTTCTTATTCCGCCATTCAATGGGAATAATACTTGTACCAATGGACGATCCTCTTTCTCTTTCTTCTTTTGAAAAGTCGGACATTGTATTTTTTTCATCCACATGGCCAATCTTTTGAATGGCACCGGATTGGAAAAGCATGGCTTCGGTTAAGTTTGTCTTTCCACTGCCGCTATGGCCTACTAGGGCTAAGTTGCGTACATTTTCTGTTGTATAAACCTTCAAAATTGATTCCTCCTAACATATGATAACGTTTTTATGTCCTCATTATACCATAGGATTTTCCCCTTGTAAATCATTAGGAGGAATTCTAAAAAAGCCCCTGGAGACCAAGGGCCTGTTTGGGAAAATTTATTTGCTTGAAGTCAGGCTAAGAAAATGTTTCTATCCTTTCCCATAAATCCTTGTTTTTCTATGCCTCTTCCTAGATGGCTAGTCTTTGCCGTTGCTTTTTCCCCTCTACCATACTATAATGAAGCCAAGTTGAAAGGAAAAAATAGAAAGGATGATGACTCTTGAAAAAAACACGCATGGCCTGGATCTTTCTCCTGGCTGCAATTTTACTGGTCCCAACCAGGGCCTTTGCCAGTGACCAAATCCGTCTCTTCATTAAGGGAAGCTATATCCACGGCGACGTATCCCCTATGATTGTAAATAACCGGACCCTGGTGCCCCTACGCCTGGTCAGTGAAAACTTGGGTTGCGATGTCAATTGGCGGCCAGAGGACCAAAGTATCCGCATCATCCAAGGTGCCCGGGCCTTGGACTTAAAACTGGGCAGCAAGACAGCCTATATTTTAGAAAATGGTGGAAAGAAAGCCATCTCCATGGATGTAAGTCCCCTGGTTGTGAAGAACCGGACCCTAGTCCCTATCCGTTTCATTTCGGAAAACTTCGGCGAAAAGGTAACCTGGGACCCAGACAACAAGACTGTGGCCATTGGCCAAGGCTATAGCCCCAAGAAGGCCCTTGGAGAAATGACCCTGCGTTTCAGAGACCGGAGTTTTAACATTAAGACCAAGGCCTTTAAGGGCCAAACCATGGTTCCCGCTAGGGACTTTGCCAAGGGTATGGGATGGTCCTATGTAAACAAGCCCAACGAATATGAAGAAAAAGTACCTGTCCTTTGGGACACCATGAAGGGGATCGAAATCTGGAACTATGGCGACTGCTTTCAATGTGACGGCATTAACTTTGCTTTCATGGATGGAGGGAACAAGGGCCTGGCTTCGAAACAATTCCAAGGCCAAGACTACCTCTCCCTTCGCCATTTGGCCGATGTCCTCCATGCAGATTTAACCATCAGCCAAGACCAAATTGTCATGCAGGAGAAAAAGCAACCAGCCAGCTACAAACTTTACTACAAGCCCCTCTTAGGCAATGGCGAAAGCTACGGCTATGAAGCCGCCAAGGTAAATTCCATCCAGTTCAAGAACCACCATTATTTCATTATGCCCATGAATAAGACACCGGAAGAATACGTCCGTTTGGGCATCTATGACAAGGAAATGACCCCCAAGGGCATGTGTAATTTTTACATGAACCCGGATAAAAAGATTGTGGAAGTGGCCAGCCAAGGCTAAAATCTATCAAATTTTTCCACAAAAAAGCTTCCCAGAGAAGAAGTAAAGCTCTTCTCTGGGAAGCTTTTTTATTTTAAATAAATTTTCAAGTCTATACTAGTTCTAATAGGTCACATCATTCACCGGGCCGGCCCTGTAAATCACTTGGTAGACCCCGTCCTCCTCTTGGGCCAGGGAAAGCTCCGTTCCCAGAACCAGAGGCTTTAGCCAAAAGTCTTTCACCGGTCGGTCTTCCATGACATTTAACAGGGCGTTGATGGTAACTCCATGACTGACCACCAGGACGCTTTGGTGGTCCTGGGCCTTGAGCCGGTCTAAAAAGCCCCGGGCCCTGTCCATAAGGTCATAGTAGTTTTCCTCCCCAGGAGGGTGGTAGTTTTGGGGCTCCTTTAAATAAAGGTGGAGCTCTTGGGGGTTGGTTCTTTTCACCTCATCGAAGACCCGACCCTCCCACATCTTAACGGATAATTCTCTCAGGTCCGAGTCTTGGACCAGGTCCAGGTCCCGGTCTCCCCTTAAAATTTGAGCCGTAGTCAGGGCTCGGCCTTGGGGGGAGGTGTAGATGGCATCTAGGTCTAGGTCTTTTATTTTTTCCTTTAGGGCATGGGCTGCCTGGATCCCCTCCTGGGTCAAGGGGGAATCCAAGGCTCCCTGCATCCTACTTTCGGTATTCCATTGGGTCTGTCCGTGGCGGACGATATAGATCTTCAAATTTTATGCCTTTTTAATTTGGATATAGGTGTCCTTGCCATTTAGAGAAATGGCTTCCCCATCCAACTTGTCTTGGGTCAGGCTGTCGGCCAGGACTTCTTTTTTGACAAAGTCCTTGTAGTGGTCAATGGCCTTTAAGATGTCTGGGTCTCCGTCATAGGTCAGGTGGATGTGGTCAGCAACATCCAGGTCTTTTGCCTTACGCATTTGTTGGACCTTGGAGACAAATTCCCGCATATCCCCTTCCAAGATCAGGTCTGGACTTAATTCTGTGTCCAAGATGACAAAGAGGTTGTTTTCCATGCTGACATCAAAGCCTTCCTTGGAGTGGATCCGGACCAGGATGTCGTCTTTTTCAATGGAGTAGTCTTGGCCATCCAGGGTCACACTTACAGGCCCTTGGTCTAATTGGTCCACCAGGTCCTTGGCCTTGGCTTCTGCCAGGTAGTTTTGGAAGGCCCGGATATTTTTCCCAAGCTTGGGTCCAGCGACTGGGAAGTTGGGTTTTAATTCATAGTTCATAAATTGGCTAAGGTCGTGTTCATAGTGAACTTCCTTGACGTTTAGTTCTTCTTCAATGAGGTCAGTTAGGTCGCCAATGATGTCCTTGTATTTTCCGTCTACCAGGACTTCAGATAGGGGTTGACGAACCTTGATACCGGCATTTTCACGACTGGCCCGGCCCAGGGTTACCAGGTTACGAACCAGGTCCATTTGTTCTTCTAAGTCATCACGATAGTAGCTGGGGTCTGCCTTGGGATAGTGGTCCAGGTGGACAGATTCCTTGCCAGTGAGTTCTTGGTAGAGTTCTTCTGTCAGGAAGGGGATAAAGGGAGCACAGAGTTTTACCACACCTAAAAGTACGGCATAGGTGGTGGCAAAGACGGCTTTTAAGTCCCCATCTGCATCGGACTTCCAGAAACGACGACGGTTTCTTCGGATATACCAGTTGGAGAAGTCTTCCACAACAAAGTCTTGGATCATCCGAACGACCTTGGTGAGTTCAAATTTTTCCATGTTTTCTACGACTTCAGCTACCAAGTGGTTGTATTTAGATAGGAGCCAAAGGTCAATTTCTGTCAGGTCCTTTCCTTCCAGCCCTAAATCTTCCATTTGTATGCCAGAAGTGTTGGCATAGAGACTGAAGAAGTGGTAGATATTTTTCAATCCCCGGAAGAACTTGGACTCTGTATCTCTCAGGCCATCTTCATCAAACTTGGTGGGAGACCATGGGGGAGATACATACATTAAATACCAACGGACCACATCGGCCCCGTATTGGTCAAAGAGCTTGAAGGGGTCTACGGTATTGCCCCGGCTCTTACTCATCTTCTTGCCGTCCTTGTCCAGGATCAGGTCGTTAACCAGGACATTTTTATAGGGGCTTTCTCCGGTGATATAGGTGGAGATGGCCAAAAGGGAGTAGAACCAACCCCGGGTTTGGTCAATTCCTTCATTGATGAAATCTGCTGGGAATTTCTTTTCGAAGAAGTCTTCTTTGTGCTCAAAGGGATAGTGCCATTGGGCAAAGGGCATGGCTCCTGAATCGAACCAAACATCCACAACGTCACTTCCCCGGGTCATGCGACCACCACATTTACATTTTAGGTGGACGTCATCTACATAGGGACGGTGGAGTTCAATGGATGGATCGATGTCTTCAATGGCCCGGTCTGCCAATTCTTGGCGAGAGCCTACAGAAGTGGTTTCTCCACAGTCTTCACACCGCCAGATGGGCAATGGGGTTCCCCAATACCGGGACCGGGAAATAGCCCAGTCATTTAGGTTTTCCAGCCAGTTGCCAAAGCGTTTTTCACCCACAAAGTCTGGATACCAGTTGACTTTTTTATTGTTTTCTACCAGCTTGTCCTTGAATTTGGTTACTTCCACATACCAGGAGGGGTGAGCATAGTAGATCAAGGGAGTATGACAGCGCCAGCAGTGGGGGTAGTTGTGCTTCATCTTTTGGGACTTGAACATAAGGCCGTGCTCTTTCAAATAGTAGAGCACATCTGGGTCAGCATCAATGACAAAGGTCCCCTTCCAGGGGGTGTCCGTGAACTTTCCTTCCTCATCTACAGGCTTGATCATGGGCAGGTTGTAGCGACGGCCGGTTTGGTAGTCATCTTCCCCAAAAGCTGGAGCAGAGTGAACAATCCCGGTTCCGTCTTCAATGGTTACATAGTCGGCTACTGTAATGAAAAAGGCCTTTTTGTCGGGTTTGATAAAGGGAAGCAATTGGTCGTATTCCCAATATTCCATGTCTTGGCCCTTGAATTCTTCTAAAATTTCTACTTGGGCATCTCCAAAGACATTGGAGATGAGGTTCTTGGCCAGGTAGTAGACCGTGTCCTCTACCTTGACCTTGGCATAGGTTACTTGGGGGTTGACTGTTAGTGCCACGTTGGAAGGCAGGGTCCAGGGAGTTGTGGTCCAGGCCAGGAAGTAGGCATCTTCATCGGATTTCTTGAATTTTACTGTCACGGTTTTGGTGGAAATTTCCTCATAGCCTTGGGCCACTTCGTGGGAGGCCAGGCCAGTTCCACAGCGAGGGCAATAGGGCAGGATCTTGTGGCCTTCATAGACCAGGCCGTCTTCATACATCTTGTTTAGGATCCACCAGACTGTTTCGATATAGTCATTGTCCAGGGTGATGTAGGGGTCGTCCAGGTCAATGAGGTAGCCCATTTCCTTGGTCATTTGCCGCCAAAGGGACTCGTATTCAAAGACGGACTCCCGGCACTTTTTGTTAAAGGCTTCCACGCCATAGGTTTCAATGTCTTTTTTGTCGTGGAGACCCAACTTCTTTTCTACTTCAATTTCTACCGGTAAACCATGGGTGTCCCAGCCGGCCTTTCTCCGGACTTGAAAACCCTGCATAGTCTTGTAGCGACAGGTTAGGTCCTTGAGGGTCCGGGCCATGACGTGGTGGATCCCTGGGCGACCATTGGCTGTTGGGGGGCCTTCATAAAAGATAAAGGGCTCACAGCCCTCCCGACTATCTACAGACCGGTCTAAAAGGTCAATTTTATCCCAATAATCCGCTACTTCCTTCTCTCTTTCAACAACTGGTTTTTTACTTAAGGGTGCAAATTTTTCCATGTCTCCTCCTTTTTACTATAAAAAAAAGCCCCTAAGCTTGCGCTTAGGGACGAAATATCCGCGGTACCACCCTACTACAGTTTCCTGCACTCTAGGTCCTATAACAGGGGACAACTGTTGGCTCATTTCCTAGCCAAAACTCAGAGCTGATCCCATAGACATCTTAATATCGGGCTTCCACCTAGTCCCAACTCTCTAGATTAAGATTTGTCTACAGCCTTCTCTTCAAGGTTATTTGTTTTATTAGGCCTGTCGGTTCTTAAAAAATCTACAATTTTTTGTTCCTTAAAGGCTCCTACCACATCATCTTGAATTTCTCCAAGCTTGTTATGGAAGGGGCAATCGCAGATTTCATGGCCCTTTTCCCGCCTGGAGCAGAAAGAATTTTCCTCCATTAGGCAACGGTTGATTTCAATGGGACCATCCACAGCTAGGATAATATCATACAGGGTTACTTCTTCCCGATCCTTGGCTAGATAGTAGCCTCCATTGGCCCCTCTCTTGGCTCCTGTAATTCCCGCCAGGTTTAGTTTGCGAAGAATTCGCAGGGTAAAGCGATCAGGAATACATTCCTCTTCTGCTATCACAGGTGCCCCGACAACTTGTCCTGGTCTTTCAGCCAGGTGGGCTACAATCCGAAAGGCATAGTCAATTTCTAATGTGATTCTCATAGTCACCCTCTCATTCTAATGTATTTTTTTCTCTTTGTCAAAGACAATTACATTTCTTGGTGGATCCTGTAGAGCAAGGTGTCCTCAAGCTCTACTTGGTCAAAGGTCAAGGGCTGGTCTTTAGAGACCTTGTCCTTGAGATGGGCCTTTTCTGTTAAAAGACCTATGGGAACCAGGTTTTCCTCCTGGGCCCGGCTGGCTGAAGTTAAAAGTCCATAGACCTGGTTGGACCCAATTCCACCCAGGCTTTGGCCGGGGTCTAAGTCCCTTTTGGCCAGGGCTACGGTTTGAGCCACAAGGTCTGTAGATAGGAGACTTTCCTCCTGTCTTATAACAGCCTTGGCAATGGAGATGGGGGTTTCAATACTGGTTAAGTGGTAGGGCCTGAAGATAGTATAATAGGGTCCCTTGCCCATCTTTAAAAACTGGAGTTCCTTGTCCATCATGGCATCTTGGCCCTTGACAATGGCAAAAACTCCTGGAGCCATGCCATGGACAAAGTCCACAACGCCGGTTTTTTTGATTTTTTTATCCGGTCCAAAAAAGTCCACCAGGTTTTCCGGATTGGCCTTGAGACCGTGACAGCCATCTATATCGGGTAAAAATCCCGTTGCATTACAGACACAGTTGAGTTCAATCATGGTGTTGGTCCCATCTACAAAGGACGTCAACATCCGGGGAGACAGGCCTTTTTCCAAGGCTTCTTCCCTTACTTCTTCCTGGGTCACATGACGGTTCAGGGGGTTGTTTTTCCCCTTACCCAGGGCAATGACTTCCAGGCCTACAAAGCTACAAAACTCGTAGAGCTCCTGAATAGATCCCGGTTCATCACCATAGGTCCCGGTGTAGACCACCCTGTTTTCTCGGGCAATCTTCCTTAAATAAGGGCCAATTAAGACATCCATTTCCACATTTAAAGACACCAGGTGGATGCCCTTTTTCAAGGCAGCCAGGCTAATTTCAGCCCCAGCTACAGTGTTGCCCGTTGCATCGACCAGGCAATCCAGGTCCAGGTCAGTTAGGAGTTGGTTGTCTGTGGTGGCAACGAGATAGCCATGGGCTATGTATTTTTTTGCTTCTTCCAGGTCATGGCAGATTTTGATTCCGGCTTGGTCAATCCCCGCCTCCTGGCAAGCCTTTTGGATGGATTCAATCCTCCGACTTGCAATGGCTACAGGGATGAAATGGTCAAGCTTGTTGAGTTGGGCCAAAAGATGGCTTCCCATTAGGCCGCATCCCACGATGCCCACCCTGATCTTGCCATAGGCTTTTAGCTCTTTATATAATTCTTTCATCCAGGCCTCCTTATTTCCCTATTATAGCATAGAAAAGGTGTAGTATAAATTATTTTTTAGATTTCATTTTTCTTTTTCATATGAAGTCCTGGCCTTCTTAGGGCGCTTTTTTAAAAATTCTTTCCTTTTTTCTAAAAAAATGTTTTTAAAGTCTAGCTCTTGGGTAGAAAATAGACTGATTCGGTTTTACCTGTGCAAAGCTAGGAGGCTATGATGATTCTTTTTTCTATCCAAGTGAAAAATCAAAAGATAAGCCTTTGTTGTTCTATGAAAATTTCATAGAACTCTTTTGCATGGGCCGATCTATTGTATCGTTTAAAAAGTGTGGAATGTAGCTGGCCTACATTCCTTTTTTATTTTAGAAAGGAAGGTTAATATGACCAAAATTTTAAATACCATCGGAAAGACCCCCCTTGTCCAACTCCAAACAATCGGGGGAGGAAGAATTTTTGTCAAGGTGGAAAAATCCAACCCTGCTGGATCCATTAAGGACCGGCCAGCCTACCAAATGATCCAAGGGGCCATTGAAGAGGGTCTCTTAAAGCCCGGAATGGAAATTGTGGAGCCCACTTCAGGCAACATGGGTATTGCCCTGGCCCTTATTGGTAAGGTCTTGGGTTACCAGGTCAACCTGGTCATGCCCCGGTCCATGAGTATAGAACGCCGTAAGCTCATGGCAGCCTATGGGGCCAAGATTATCCTGACCGGAGATGGGGGTATGAAGGCTGCCTTGGAAAAGGCCCAAGAAATGGCCCAGGATGACCGTTACTATATGCCCGGACAATTTGACAACCCCCTAAATGTCCAAGCCCATATCCTCCATACTGGACCTGAAATCTTGGACCAAGTTCCTGACATCCGGGGTTTTGTAGCCGGAATTGGTACGGGGGGTACTGTGACAGGAGTGGGCAAGGTCCTCAAGGGCCAAGACCCCTCCATCCAGGTTTGGGGTTTAGAACCTGCTGAATCTCCCCTCCTGACCCAGGGAAAAAGTGGCAGCCATAAAATTCAAGGGATTGGGGCCAACTTTGTTCCCTCCATCCTAGACCAAGACCTCCTGGACAAGGTAGTTACTGTTAAGGGGCAAGAAGCCCTGGATATGGCCCAAAGACTGGCCAAAGAAGAAGGCCTCTTTGTGGGAATTTCTTCTGGGGCCAATGTGGTGGGAGCTCTGAAGCTCTTAGAAGAAGTGGATGGTCCCGTGGTTACGGTCTTAGCTGATACTGGGGAACGCTACCTGTCCACAGACCTTGTGGAATTATGATTTCCTATTTGAAAAGGCTTAGACGCTACGGAGACTTTATCTATGACCTGGACCCAGCTTGTAAGAGCGTCTTTGAAGCCATCTTTCTCTACCCCGTTGTCCGGGCCATGGTTGCTCACCGGATTGCCCACTATTTTTACCAAAAGGACCATCCCCTCCTAGCCCGGTGGATTTCCCAAAGAGCCCGAAAAAGAACAGGCATTGAAATCCATCCTGGGGCCTCTATTGGGGAAAACTTATTTATCGACCACGGCATGGGGGTGGTGATTGGGGAAACAGCCCAAATCGGCAACCGGGTCCACCTCTACCACAATGTCACCCTGGGAGGAACGGGTAATGAAAAAGAAAAAAAGAGGCATCCTACTATCGGCGACGACGTCCTTGTTGGGACTGGGGCCACTATCTTGGGTCCTGTAAAGATTGGGGACCGGTGTAAAATTGGAGCCGGTGCCCTGGTTTTATCCGATATTCCCCCAGACCACACAGCTGTAGGAGTACCGGCAAAAATTGTCCGATAAGAAAAATTTTTACTTTATATTGAACTTATAACAATAGGAAGAAGCTTCTTCTTCCTATTGTTATAAGGACTTTAAATAAAAAATTCTTTCTATAAATCTAGACAAAAGTTAGCTGCATTTTTCTTTTTAATCCAGTATGATAAGAATAAAGAAAAAGTAAAATGTGGAGGAAGTCATGAAGCAAATTTTATCTTATAAAAAACCAATCTTACTTTGGGCTCATATTATCACCCAATTTTCCCTATATTGGTTTTACTTAATCTTTGTTAAAAAAGAATCCAGTAATCCCCACATCTTAATCCTATCCAGCTTTTTTTCCCTCACAATTTTTATTTCTTTTTTCATTCTTTTAGAAGAGCGGGAGAAAACCTATATTTACAGGGTTTGTACAACCCTCCTATGGATTCCTCTTTATTTTATCTTAGAAGACATCCTCGTTTCTTATGTCCTAAACAACCTTCTGCTTCTTCGGTATTTTTTTATCTTTCAACTTATTTTTTCCTATATGGATATTATTTTAGAAGGCCAATATCATTTTAACTTCTTTCGCCTTGGAACTGTTCTCTTCTTCCTAATAATTTTTCTTTTATCAAACTTCTCCTCTCTTGATGTCAATTTTTTGTTTCTATGGATTTACTTTCTCCTTTGCTTATTTCCCCTCCTCTTTTTTCTCATCAAAAGAAAAGATATTGACGATCGGGGGCTTTATAGTTATCAACTTATGATTTTAACTTCTAGCTTCTTAGCCCTCTATTTATTAGGAAGTTTTTATTTCTCCTCTTTTTGGAATTATTTAAATAATTTTGAGGAATTCTATATGATGAGCGTTTTGGCAGGAGTTTTAATTTATTTGCTAATAAAATCTTACCACTTATCCTTCAAAGACTTCTCTTCTCCCTTAAAAAAATGGATCCAAGTCTGCTTTCTTCTTTTCTTAATTCTTTTTATGGTTAATGGCTTTCCAAGTAATTTTTTCCAACTCTTCTTCCTGGCTTTTTACTTAAGTGCATTTTTTGTCATGATTTCTTCTTATTTCAATTACCAAGACCTCAGCCAGCAAGATATTGACAGTCTATTAGACAAGAGCAAAGAAAACCTCTTACTAGATAAGTATGCCCAACTCTATGCCGAAAAAAATACTCGTTTTCTCCATGATATGATTCTGCAAGATAACATCCTCTTGCAAAAATTAGTCCAAAGAGCTCAGCCTTTTGAAGAAAAAGAACAAATTCTAGCAATTCTCTCTAGCAATATCAAAAAAATTCGCCAAGAGTTAAATGCTTATGACCCTATCTTAAATCCCAGGGAAAGTTTAAATAACACTTATTATCAGCTCATTAAGGACTTGGAAGACAAGTATCAAAACCAGGGCATTTTAATCGACTTCACTTGCCCTGATGATTTCCTCCTTCCTGGTCCCTATGACCGCTTTATCTACAAAATTCTTTATGAACTCGTCAGCAATCTTTTTAAACATGGCAAGGGATTCTATACAGAAATCCAACTCGAGGAAAAACAAGAGCAAATTTTTTTGTCCATGGTGAACTATGGGGATTATTTGGACAAAAATTTCGGTCAAAAATCTAGCACAGGTTTAAAGTTATTGACCTTTGAGACCAAACGACTGGGAGGTCACTTTACCATGAAGGAAGGCCAAAATCAAGAAGAAGGCTACCTGGCTTTTTATCTAGACCTCCCCATAAAAAAGGAGCGAATCCATGAAGATTATGTTAATCGAAGATCATAAAATGTTGGCCCAATATTTAAAGACAGATTTAGAATCCAGCGGAGAAATCCAAGTGGATATTCTAGAAAATAGGCAGGAGCTCAAAAAAAAATTAAAAGAAGAAGCCTATGATTTATTTCTCGTTGATATTAACTTAGATGGCTTAGCTAAGGGGGAAAATGGCCTAAAGTTAAGTGAAACTTTAATCCGAGAATATGAAAGCAAGGTTTTAATTTTAACCGGTTATAATCTGGATTACTACCAAGAAAAAGCAAAAGAAATTGGCTGTTCTGGTTTTATTTCCAAGGAAGAATCTGCCCAAAGTCTTTTGAATAAAATTCGAAATGTTTGCTTGGAAAATAAAACCTACTTCCCTCCTAAAAATCATCTTCCAGAAAAATTAACAGAGACAGAACTAAAAATTCTCCGCCTCTATGCTTCAGGAAAATCTCGGAAAGAAGTTGCTAAAGAGTCTTTTATGTCCACCTCCTCCTTGGCTGTTCTTTTAAACCGTATCTACAGCAAGTTAGAGGTTAAAAATTACCAGGAGATGGTTCAAAAAGCCAGAGAAATTGGCTATATTGACCCCTTTTAAGAAGAAGTGTCTAAGACCTTCTTCTTTTTTTCGGAAGATTTCGGACAAAAGTTAACTGTTTTTGATGAGTTTCTCCCCTATAATCAGAGAAAAAGGAGATGTATTCTAATGAAAAGTAAAAAAATAATCCTAGGCCTTCTCGTGGTCCTAATTATTCTAGCTTCTGCCCTCTATCTGAAAAAAGAATCCACCTATTCCCTGGTTCAAGACCAAGCAAAAACCGAAAATTCTCAAGGACAAAAATCGGAAAATCCTGACGGCCGAAGTCTTGAAGACATTGCTGCAGATAAAAAAATTGCCAAACAAAGGGCAAAGAATAGAAAGGATTGGTTAGAAGAAGGTTGGGCCGGATCTGTTAAAAGAGGTGGAGACATTGTTTTAGGGCCTATAGACTCTCAAAGGACCGAAGGCTTGTTTGCAGATTTAAATCAAGCGACTGAAAATTATATTGAATCAAAACCAGATGTTTATCCTCCAAGAGAGGACGGTCACGAGAACGACCACAATGCAGATTTGGTCTTTATGCAAACTGTAGACTATCGAGTAGTTGACTTAATTGGCTCCATTCCTTTAGACAAACGAAAGGGCCCAATCCAAGGTCTTAAAAACGAAGAACTCTTTGCCTATGAAGCCAGACGGTTGGATGGCAAGTATGATGAGCTCATCCTGGCCAAACCCCAGGGACAAAAAGAATGGAGAGTAGTCTTTGCCGGGTCTTACTATGACTTAAAAAAGGCCCTTCAATAAAAGAAAAGCTTGGAAAAAAGGGAAACAATGACGACTACATTAAGACAAGTATACACAGGGAGCTGAAAACCGATGTTTGCTATAACAAAACTGGAATGTAAAAAAATCTTTACTAAGAATAATCTTCTCATTGCCTGTCTATTTCTTCTAATTTGCTTGGCCAAGATGCTTCCCTATGGTCAATCTCTAGACATGGTCTTAGACGAAGAAAACTTTGGATCTGGCCTTTCCTATTGGGCTTTACTGAAAAAAGAAGGAATTAAATACGATGGCTTTTTAACTAAAAGTCAAATGAAAAAAGTTCGCTCTCTCTATAGGCAAAGTAAAGAAAAAGACTTTGTTGAAGGCAGGCGGTCTGAAGAAAAGGACCTTGGTTTAAAGTTGGTTTACCCCTTTCAATGGCTCGCGGAAAGTTTGAATTTTCCCACTAGTAATGGAATCCAAGACTTTTCCATCCAGATGAGCGACCAAGAGATTGAAGGTTTTTATCAAGACCGTTTAAAAGCCATAAACACTTGGATTCATAGGTCGGACCATGCCTATAGCCAGGCCCAAGTTCAAAGTATCTTGCACCAGGCGCGTCAGGTGAAACGGCCTTTTTACTATGCTTATAATGAAGGCTGGCGGTATATGCGAGACTTTCTCCACATGACTTTTTATCTGTTTTTAATCTATTTAGTCCTGGCCCTCTCTGCCCTAACTTCATCTGATGATAAGCAGGGATTTACTGAAATGGACCTACACACGAAAAAAGGTCGTTTTGGTCTTTACTTGGCAAAGCTAAGAGCAGGAGAAATTTTTGCCAGTTTAACCTATCTGGCTTACCTAAGCTTTTTACTGGTCTATCACTGGATGATTTACTCCCTCCACGGAGCCAATGCCTCGATAGAATTTTATTCCAGCCCAGCTATTTTTAACCTCACCACCTGCCAGGGCTTTTTCCTAGAGGCCCTATCCGGGTATTTTGCTAGCCTGGTCATGGTCAATATTATTCTTTTTGTCTCCATGTTTTTCCACAATACAAGGGTGTCTCTTGTCCTTTTAACTCTCATTTTAATTTACCTGAATAAGTGGGCGGCCTCTCCCCAGCCCTGGGCCAATACCCTCGCCTTCTTTACGCCGCAAAATTTTGTCCGCTACAACTTTTCTCCTTCTAAGCTTTTAGTTCTTAAAAACCATGTCTTTCCCTATACTTTGACAGCTTTTCTCTTATCCTTGGTCTACATTTCTATCAGTCGAATCTTCGCCATACCTTTCATGAACCACTACTACTTAAAAGGAGGGAAGGGAAAATGAAGTATTTATTAACAGTCAACCGAAGAAGGATTCTTCCCTTCTCCTATCTTTTGGCCCTCTGTCTATTTTTATTGGTTTCTTCCATTTATTTCATTAAGGAAGAACAAAATCAATACTTACAAGGGAGCTTCCATGTAGAAATTTCAGATGGGACAGAATATCGCTATCTTATGGATCAAAAATGGTACGACAATGAAGAAGCAAATCGATTAATAAGTAAATACAAACTCCCCCAAGAACATTTGGCAAAAGAGGAGGTTGCTATTAAAGACTTTTTATTTGTTGAAAGCTTAAATGATGCCCTCCTCCAAGGGAAAAAGCCTTCAACACAGGATTTTTTTGACTACCGAATGGACTTAATCAAAAAGACCTACCAGGATAATACCATAAAAAATTTGGACAAAATCCTCATTGGCTATTGTGAAGGCTGGAAGGTTCTTCTCCGAAATTTTAATAAAATTTTCTATGCAGTCCTTCTAGCTTTGGTCCTTCTTCTCCTTCCCGTTATGAAGGAGGATGACCGGCTCAAAACTAAGGACCTGGTGGAAGCCACTCTTTATGGGAAGGAAAAGCTCTTTGAAGCTCGCATCGTGAATAGTCTAGAAATTGGTCTTTTCACCTATCTCGGTGGAGTTTTCCTCTTTTCCCTCCTGGTATTTTTTATTTATGGAAGAGATGGCCAGTACCTCTTCATTCAAAATTCTAGAGAGTTTTTTCTCTTCCCCATCCAGGTCACCTATCTTCAGTATTTTATCTATAAACTTTGTAACGGTCTTGCACTAACCCTTTGCTTTGTTCTCCTCTTCCTTCTTTTGGGAGAATTAGTAGAAGACACCAAGCTTTCCTTCTCCCTTGTCCTAGCCTATGTCTCTATCCATTTCTTACTCCACTCCCTATGGACTTCCCCGTCTTCCAGGAAGTTTCTTCTTTTGTCTCCCCTCTCTCTAATCAACATCGAAAAC
Source organism: Urinicoccus timonensis (assembly GCF_900232945.1). Classification (GTDB taxonomy): domain Bacteria; phylum Bacillota; class Clostridia; order Tissierellales; family Peptoniphilaceae; genus Urinicoccus; species Urinicoccus timonensis. The sequence goes on along the minus strand of NZ_OCTU01000002.1, from coordinate 175,572 downwards.
TTTAATTCTAGTTTATCCTATCACAGTTTACAATCCTATTACCTAGATTCTCTAATCTTTCCTCTCCTCTTCTCTATTATCTTATGGATTGGTCTGTTTCTTGGGAAAAAGAAGTCTTTCAGCTAGCAATAAGGAGATTTTATCATGTTAAAAATTGAAAACTTAAGCAAAAATTTTGGAAAAAAGGTCGCTCTTTCAGATATCAATTTAGAATTGGATTCCGGTATTTATGGTCTTTTAGGAGATAATGGAGCTGGAAAATCTACCTTAATGCGGATTTTAGTCGGTGTAGATAAGCCAACCAGTGGTCAAATTTATTACCAAGAAGAAGATATTTCTCAGTTGAAAGAAAAATATCGAAGCCTTTTAGGCTATATGCCCCAAGAATTTGCTATTTTCCCTCGTTTTACTGCCTATGAATTTTTAACCTATATGGGCGCCTTAAAGGGGCTAAGCAAGGCCCAACTAAAAGAAAAAATCCCCCAAGTTTTATCTTTTGTAAACTTAGAGGATGTCAAGGACAAAAAAGTATCCAATTTTTCCGGAGGAATGAAACGAAGAGTAGGTATCGCCCAGGCTATCCTCAATGATCCAAAAATTCTTATTTTAGATGAGCCAACGGCAGGTCTAGACCCTGGGGAGAGAATTCGATTTTCAAATATCCTATCTAATATGTCCAAGGACAAAATTATTCTCTTCTCTACACATATCATTTCCGACATTGAAGCCATTACAAAAAATATTATTATCTTAAATGATGGAAAAATTAGAGCAAAAACTACATCCGATATACTCGTTGATAAAATGGGTGGAAAAATTTTTGAAAAGTACATTCCCTTCCAAGCTCTCAAAATCTATGATAAAAAAGTTCATATTATTCGAATGCGTTATGAGGAAAAGGGATTAAAAATTCGATATACAGGAGAGTTATTAGAAAATTCTGTTTCCGTAGAGGCTACCCTTGAAGACTACTACATTCTTCATAAAAATCAAAATATCTAGGATTTGAAAATACTTCTCCTCAAAACCTTTAAATCCTATTTTTCTTCCTCTAAAATTCCCTGGGCACAAGCCATGGCTGAGGACCAGGCCCATTGGAGGTTGTAGCCCCCACAATCTCCGTCCACATCCAAAAGCTCCCCTATCATGTAGAGGCCGGGATGGATCTTGGACTGGCAGGTCTCATCCACTTCCAGGCCCGACACTCCACCACAGGTTACCTGGGCTTGGTCATAGCCCATGGTCCCAGTCATGTCCATTTGGTAGTGGGCCAGGAGCCGCCAAAATCTTTCCAGGTCTTGGTAGGCCAGGTCCTGTAAGGGGGTTTCCTTGGAGAGGTCCAGGCTCTTGGCCAGGACATGGATGAATTTTTTATGGACCAGGCCCTCTAAAAATTCTTCCAAGCTCAGGTGGTAGTATTGGTAGGTCCTTTCCTGGACATAGGTGTAGACTTGGTCCAGGTCCTGACTTCCATTTAAGAGGCTGAAATGAAAGCTGACCTTTTTCCCCTCCCTAAAGGCCAGGTTGGCCCTCCGGGACAGGTCCAAGACTGGAGGTCCTGACAGACCGTAGTTGGTGATTAAAATTTCCCCAGACTCTTGGGCCAGCTTTTTCCCATCCAGGTGGACTTCTAAGAGGCCTTCTATTTTAACACCTTGGAGGTGGTTTAAAAAGGGGTCCTGGGTCTTGACTTGGACAATGGCAGGAAAGGTTGGAGTGACTGTATGGCCCAGGCTTTGGGCCAACTTGTAGCCTTGGCCCCGGGACCCAGACTTAGGCATGGCCCGGCCCCCAGTGGCCAGGACTACCCTATGGAAGAATTCTTCCTGGCCCTCCTGGTCTCTTAGGATAAAGCCCTTTTTTTCAGGTCGGATGGCTAGGATTTCTCTTTGGCAAAAAACCTGGTTATTTTCTTGGACCCGGCGTCTTAAGATGTTGACCAGGCTGGAGGCCTGGAGGGTCCTGGGATAGATCCTTTGCCGGTGGTCAGCTAGGGTATCCAAGCCCAGGAGGCTAAAATGGTCCAGGACTTGGTCCTGGCCGGCCCTTTGAAAGACGGCCTGGATTAGGTCCTTATTTCCATGGAAGTGGCCCAGGTCCATGTCTTGGTTGGATAGGTTACAGCGGCCGTTACCTGTCACCAATAATTTTTTCCCCACCCGGTCTTTTCCTTCAAATACAGTGGCTCCCGGCAGGAGGCTGGCTAAAAATAAGCCCCCGGCTCCGCCACCAACAATTGCAATTTTCACACCATCACCTCTTTCAAACTGCTTCTATCTTACCATAAAGTTCCGGGAAATTTTTCCCCTATCTTGTAATTTTCTAAAGTACATTTTACAATAGAGTCATTCAAGGAACAAGAAAGGAGTCCCTATGCTAAAAGAACGATTTTTAAAGTATGTACAAGTCTATACAACTTCCTCGGAAGAATCCACCACTTCTCCCTCCACCCACCAGCAATTTGACCTGGCCCACATCCTCCGGGATGAATTGCTGGACCTGGGCCTGGAAGATGTCAAGGTCAGCGACCACTGTATTGTCACAGGCAGCCTTCCCGGATCTTCCAAGGAAAGCCTGGGCCTCATTGCCCATATGGACACCTCCCCGGACTTTTCCGGTCAAGGGGTCAAGCCCCAAGTCATTGAAAACTATGACGGAGGCCCCATCCACTTAAAGGGAGCCGACCTAACCATGGATCCCAAGGACTTCCCAGACCTAAAAGACCTGGTGGGAAAAACCGTCATTACTTCCGACGGCACCACCCTTTTAGGGGCTGATGACAAGGCTGGAGTGGCAGCCATTATGGAAGTCTTGGCCTACTATGTGGCCCATCCCGACATCCCCCGTCCCACTCTTAAAGTGGCCTTTACTCCCGATGAAGAAGTAGGTCGGGGGACTGAAAATTTTGACGTTCAAGACTTTGCCTGCGACTATGCCCTGACTGTAGATGGAGGGGGTCTGGGAGAATTTAGCATTGAAAATTTCAATGCCGCTTCTGCCACCGTCACCATCCAAGGCTTGAACATCCATCCCGGGTCTGCCAAGGACAAGATGGTCAACGCCCTGGACATTGCCACGGACTTCCACCAAGCCCTGCCAGTGGCCCAAAGGCCCCAACACACAGAGGGTCGGGAGGGCTTTATCCACCTCCACACCTTTTCCGGTACCATTGAAGAGGCCCAACTCAACTACATTATCCGGGACTTTGACCCAGACCTCTTCCAGGAAAAAAAGGACCTAATCCAAAAGCTAGGGGACTTTATGGCAGAAAAGCACCATAGTCAAATTCAAGTAGAAATCAAGGACTCCTACTATAATATGAAAGAAAAGCTGGACAAGGTGGACTTTTTAATCCAAGAAGTCCTCAAGGCCATGGAGGAAAATTCCGTGCCTGTCCGCTTGGAACCCATCCGAGGAGGCACTGACGGGGCCATGTTATCCTATATGGGTCTCCCCTGCCCCAACCTCTTTACTGGTGGTCACCACTTCCACGGCCGCTATGAATGTATTGCCCTAGAAGACCTCCAAAAGGCCCGGGATGTTTTAATCTCCCTGGTGGCCTCCCTGGGTCAAAGAAAATAGGCATAAAAAAGTCCTCTCCAAGGAGAGGGCTTCTTTTTATTTTCAAATCTTATAGGGAATAAGATCCAAGATAGAGGTAGTTTCCTTCCATGGAAAAACCATCTTCAATAACCCATTCTTTTTGAGTTCCAAGAGTTTTCATCATTTCTTGGAAGTAGAACATCATAAGACCACAGTCTACTAGGGACCGGTTGTCTTCCTTGCCAGTAACCATGTAAAGTTTTACTTGGCTTCCTTCCAAGACAAAACGCCAGGGTTGGGCGTTCTTATGACTTGGAGCGTAACGAACGGAAGAAAATACATCAAAGAGGCCCAATTGGTCCAGGGTATCTGGACTAGCTGGTGTATCGAAATCATTTTCAAAGACAAATTCCCTTACTTCCATCCGGGCACTGTGTTTTTCTGGTTCAAAGAGTTTCTTTTTTCTTGGATAGCCCAGGGCGATGATGTAGTCGATTTCTTTGCCGTCAGTTCCAAAGGCTTCTTGTTTTACTTGTGGGTCCACATGGTCCAAGGTGATCCAGCAGGTTCCAAGGCCCAGGTCAACCAAGTCTGTGTTGATTTGTTCCAGGGTGTAGCCAGTTTTTAATTGGTCTTTTGCTTCCCGACCAGCAATGGTCATGGATACATAGTGGGGAGCCTTGATCATTACACCAGAATAGCCCGCCTTTCCTTGTAGCCGGTCACAAACCACTTGGCCATTTTGGAAAAAGTTGAAAGAAATTCCTGCTGCCTTGCAGTTGGTGTTTCCTCGGTCTACAATATTTTGAACCCTTTCCAGGTCCTTTGCAGATAGGTCTTGGTCCTTATATTCCCGGACAGATTTTCTCTCTTGCAAAAAATTTGTCATTACCATTTGTATTTCCTCCCAATCCATTCTTATCTAAGTTTAAATTACTTACTTGTTATTATACCCTTTTTGCAAACCTTTCACAAGGACCATGATATAATAGACTTTGATAGGAGGTAAAAATGAACTTTACTGAAGCCCAACTCGATGCCATCCACCATACCCAGGGTCCCGCCCTGGTTTTAGCTGTTCCCGGAGCAGGTAAAACCACCGTTTTAATGGCCCGGCTAGCCCGGCTCATAGACCTGGGCTACCCAGCTGAAAAACTCTTAACCATTACTTTTTCCAAAAATGCCTCCCTGGATATGAAAAAGCGCTTTCGAGACCTCTTTCCCCAACTGGAAAGTCCCCACTTTATGACCATCCATGCCCTGTGCTTTCAAATCATCCGGCAATTCCACCCCCAGGCCAAGAGCCTCCAGGTCCTATCCGACAAGGACTATAAGATTCGCCGGGACCTTTTGACCCAAGCCTACCTAAGGCACAGTCAAATCATCCCCTCGGAAGAAAAAAGAGACCAGTTCTTCCAGGAACTTTCCCGGGCCAAAAACCTCATGATCCCCTTTGACTCCTATGTCTTAGACAAGGAGTGTAAGACAGCCCGCTTCCATTTAATTGCCCTAGACTATGAAGCAGCCAAGGCCAAGGCTAAGCTCATTGACTTTGACGACATGTTGGTCCTGGCCCTGGACCTCCTAAAGAAAAAATCCATTGCCAAAAAAGTCCAGGGGGCCTTCGACCTGGTCCAGGTAGACGAGGCCCAGGACACCTCCAGCCTGCAAATGCAGATTATTGAAAAAATTGTCTCCAAGGGGGAGATCTTTTTGGTGGCTGACGACGACCAGTCTATCTACGGATTTCGGGGAGCCCAGCCCCAGGACCTTTGGGCCTTTGAAAGGGACTTTGGAGCCAAAAAATACTATTTGGAAGACAACTTCCGGTCCTCTGACCAGATTATCCACCTGGCCAAGACCTTTATCCGGGCCAACAAGTCCCGTTATGAAAAAAATATGCTGGGCCACAAGGGCCAGGGCCTGAATGTCCAGCTAGTGGACCTGGCCCAACCCCAGGACCAATACGACTTTATCAAAAAACAGGTCAAGAAAAATGCCCGGGCCGCTGTCCTCTACCGAAATACCGTCTCCTCCATGGGCCTGGTCAATGCCTTTTCCCAGGAAGACTTTTCCATCCGGCAAAAGGAGTCTAGGTTCTTCCGGCACCCCATCCTCTATGACTTGCTGGCCTTTATGGACCTGGCCCAAAATCCCAAGGACCAGGAGGCCCTCTCCCAAATCTACTACAAGATGCGGGGCTATCTTTCTAAGAAGATGCTGGCCCAGGCCAAAAAATCCCATGGCAATGTCTTTTTGGCCATGGCCTCTACTCCAGGCCTCCAGGACTTTCAAAAAAGAACCATCTATGAAGTCAAAGAGGATTTTATCCACCTGAGTGCCTTGAGTCCCTGGCAGCAGGTCCGTTTTATCCTAAAGGACCTGGAATATGACCAATATCTCATGGACCTCCACAAAAAATCCAAGGCCAGCCTAGACCAGCTCTACTCTGTCTATAACCACTTTATGGAAATTGCCAAGGACTGTAAGAACCCCACAGACTTTAAGGGGAGGCTGGCCTTTTTAAAGGACACCATCCTCCAGGCTCCCACAGACAGCCCCTTGACCTTTTCCACCATTCACGGAGTCAAGGGCCTGGAATTTGACCAGGTCTTTATCCTGGACCTGGTCAACGGAGAATTTCCCAGCTCCCAATCCCTGGACGACCCCATGCTCTTGGAAGAAGAAAGACGGCTCTTTTACGTGGCCATGACCCGGGCCAAGAAGGAGCTCTACCTCCTAAGACCCAAGAGGATTTTTTCCATGCCTACGGACAAAAGTCTCTTCTTAAAAGAAGTTGAGCAAATTCGGACCTGACCATGCTCTTTTCCCCTCCCTTTTTCGGGAGGGGATTTTTTTATGAAAAAATTTTTCATCTCCAAAGCCTTTAAAGTCCTTGCTTTAAGTTTTACCAATTACTATATCCTGTTATTTTTCTCAAAATGTATTGCATATTACCACTATATATAGTATTATGTAGGAGTGTTTGATAGGGGTGTTAAATACGTTTTGTCGGTCGTAACTAACGTGTATTTTAAGGGAGTTAAAAATGTTACAAGTAATCAAAAGAAATGGAGACCTGGCAGACTTTGACAAGGAAAAGATTAAAATTGCCATTGAAAAAGCCATGCACTCCAGTAATGGTGTCTTTGTGGACCAACAGGCAGGCTTGATTGCCGATGAAATTGAAGCCTATGCTCATCAACTGGATAGTCAATTGACTATTTACGACATTGAAGAACAAGTCTACTACAAGCTCTTGGAAAACAAAAACCCCGCCACAGCCCGGGCCTATGAGTCCTACCGGTCTGTCCAAGCCTATAAGCGGGAGCAAAACACCACAGACAAGGAAATTTTAGGCCTGTTAAATTCCACCAATGACGATGTCATGAATGAAAATTCCAACAAAAACGCCGTCATTGCCTCTACCCAAAGAGACCTCATTGCCGGAGAAGTCTCCAAGGATATTGCCAAGAGGAAAATTTTACCGGCAGATCTGGTGGAAGCCCATGACAGTGGCGCCATCCACATCCACGACTTGGACTATATGATCCAACCCATCTTCAACTGCTGCCTGGTCAACATGAAGGACATGTTGGACAAGGGAACTGTCGTCAACGGCAAGATGATTGAAAGCCCCAAGTCCTTCCAAGTGGCCTGTAATGTCATGACCCAAATCATTGCCCAAATTGCCTCCAACCAATATGGGGGCCAATCCATCAACATTGCCTGCCTGGGTAAGTACCTCCGCAGGTCCTATGAAAAAAATCTCAGCCTGGCCCTAGAAACTTTAGGGGATGTGGTCCTAGCTGAAAAAATGGCTCAGTCCATGACCAAAAAGGACCTGGAAAGCGGCATCCAAACCATCCAGTACCAAATCAACACCCTGATGACCTCCAATGGTCAAGCTCCCTTTGTCACTCTTTTTATGTACCTGGATGAGGAAGACCCCTATATTGACGAAGTGGCTCAAATTATTGAAGAAATCCTAAGACAAAGAATCAAGGGTATTAAAAACGACGCTGGCGTCTATGTCACTCCGGCCTTCCCCAAGCTCATCTATGTCTTGGACGAAAACAATGTCCACAAGGACTCCAAGTATGCCCATTTAACCTCTCTGGCCATCCACTGTACTGCCAAGAGGATGTATCCCGACTATATCTCCGCCAAAAAGATGCGGGCCAACTACGAGGGCAATGTCTTTTCTCCCATGGGTTGCCGGGCCTTTTTACCCCCCTGGAAGGACAAAAATGGCCACTACCAATTTGAAGGCCGCTTTAACATTGGAGCCTGCTCCATCAACCTGCCCCAAATTGCCATTTTGGCCTCTGGGGATGAGGACAAGTTCTTTAAACTCTTAGACAAGCGTCTAGACCTGGTCCGCCGGGTGGGCCTCATCCGCTACGACCACTTGAAAAATGTCCGGTCCGACAGCTCCCCCATCCACTGGCAACACGGGGCCATTGCCCGGCTGGGCAAGCACCAGCCCATTACTGACCTACTCCATGACGGCTATGCCACCGTTTCTTTGGGCTATATCGGCATCTACGAAGCCAGTATGCTCATTAAAGGAGTCTCCCATACAGACCCCAAGGGTTACGACTTTGCCATGAAGATCATGGACCACCTAAACGATGCGGTCAAGAAGTGGACCCAAGAAAGCGACATCAAGTTTACCCTCTATGCCACCCCAGCAGAATCTTTAACCAACCGCTTCTGTAAGATTGACAAGGACCGGTTCGGGTCCATTGAAAATGTCACCGACAAGGGCTACTATACCAACTCCTTCCATGTGGATGTCCGGGAAAAAATCACAGCCTTTGAAAAGTTTACCTTTGAAGCCAAGTTCCAAGACCGGTCCACTGGTGGCTGCATCTCCTATGTGGAAATTCCCAACATGAGCCACAACCTAGAAGCCCTGGAAACCATTGTCCGTTTCATCTACGACAATATCCAATACGCCGAATTTAACACCAAGTCCGACTACTGCTCCCAATGTGGTTTTGACGGAGAAATCAAGCTCAACGACCATGACCAATGGGAGTGCCCCCAATGTGGCAACACCGACAAGGCCACCCTGTCTGTGGTCCGTCGGACCTGTGGCTACCTGGGAGAAAACTTCTGGAATGACGGCCGGACCAAGGAAATCAACAGTCGGGTTCTCCACATCTGATGCGCTACGGACAAATTCGCCAGTACGATGTGGCCAATGGCCCCGGCATCCGGACTTCCATCTTTGTCACCGGTTGCCGCCACCATTGCCCCGACTGCTTTAATCTAGACTACCAGGACTTCCAGGCCGGAGACCCCTGGACAGACCAGGAGACCCGGACCCTGCTTTCCTACCTCCAAGACGACCTGGTCCAAGGCCTGACCATTTTAGGAGGGGAACCCTTTGAGCACTGCCAGGCCCTAAGCCGGCTCTTGGAAGAAATCAAGCAAGAAGTGGACAAGGAAATTTGGATCTACTCGGGCTTTCTCTACGAGGACCTGGTCCAAGACCCCCAGGCCCGGACCCTGCTTTCCCTTTGCCATGTCTTAGTAGACGGGCCCTTTATCCGGGAGAAAAAAGACCTAAGTCTCCGCTTTCGTGGGTCCTCCAACCAAAGGATTATTGACCTGAAAAAAAGCCTTGGGTCCAGTGAAATTTTTCTATGGGAAGAAGAATAAAAAACAAGACAGCAGTTAAGAGTGGAGATTTCTTAACTACTGTCTTATTTTTACTGACATTTTGCTTTTATAGGGGAATTTAAACCACCATGAAAATAGTTTACCTTATGAACTTGTTTTTTTCTTTTTTAGTTGTATACTTAAATCAAACTTTGATCGAAGTTTTTAGGACTATCTCTTTTCTTATTTAAGGAAAAAATTAAAGGAGCATCAAATGAAAATATCTTTAGGTGATCAGTATGACTAAAAATCTTGCCACCACTATCAATGTTCTTGTGTCCATTTTATTGATTTGGCTCAATGTAACCTTTCTTACGCCCCATCTCAATGGATGGCAAAGATGGCTTTCTTACCTTGTTGTAGCTTGCATTATCACTCTTTTGAGTCGAAAAATTGATCATTCTGTCCAAGACAATGAAGAAGAACTTTAATCTTTGCAGATAAGAAAAAACCAGGCTTCCCATTTTAGGGGCCTGGTTTTTCTTATCTTCCTAAATAGTCATGAATTTCTTTTAAAATATCTTCCTTGGTCATCTTGAAGTAGCTAAAGACTTCCTTGCCAGGGCCTGAAGCGCCGAATTCGTCAATACCGATGTTCATGCCTTGGAAGCCAGTAAACTTGGCCCAGCCCATGGTGGATCCAGCTTCAATGGACACCCGTTTTTCAGCACTTTCCGGCAGGACTTCCTTACGGTAGTCGGAGGATTGGGCTTCAAAAACTTCCCAGGATGGCATGGAAACCACCCGGACTCCCAGGCCTTCTTGTTTCAATTCTTGGGCCACTTCTAGACTCAAGGCCACTTCAGATCCTGAGGCTAAAAGGATGAGGTCTAAGTTTCCTTCTTCTTTTAAGAGGACATAACCACCCTTCATGGCCTCCCGGCTGGTTTCTTTTAATTCGGGACAGGTTTGTCGACTGAGAGCCAGGGCCACAGGAGTCTTGGTTAGCTTCAAGGCACAAGCCCAAGCTGCTGCCACTTCTGTGGTATCGGCAGGCCGGAAGGTAATAAAGTTTGGAATGGCTCTTAACATGGCCAGTTGGTCAATGGGTTGGTGGGTGGGTCCATCTTCTCCTACCCCAATGGAGTCATGGGTAAAGATAAAGGTGGAGGGGATACCCATAAGGGCTGCCAGACGAAGTTGGGGTTTCAGGTAGTCAGAGAAAACCAGGAAGGTGGCCCCATAGGCCCTAAGGCCTCCATAGACGGACAGGCCATTGACAATGGCCCCCATGGCATGTTCCCGGATACCGAAGCCAATGTTGCGGTTTTGAGGACTTGTGGGGCTCATGTAGCCTTCCCCATCAATAAAGGTCTTGTTGGAAGGAGCCAGGTCTGCAGACCCTCCCAGGAAGTGAGGCACTTCCTTGGCAATCCGGTTTAAGATCATACCGGAAGATGCCCGGGTCGCCTTGTCGCCTTGGGCCGTCCAAAAGTCGTCCTTTTCCAAAAAGTCCAGGTCCAAGTCTCCGGACCAAACTTTTTCTAAAGCGGCATAGTCCTCTGGATATTTTTCTTGGTAGGTCTTACAGAGGTCAAGCCATTGGTCGTAGTCTGCATTTTTCTTGGCAATAATTTCTTCTTGGGCCTGGTAGACTTCCGGAGCAACGCTAAAGGCCTCTTGGCCTTCCATGTGGTAGAAGGCCCGGGTTTTTTCAAGACCTTCCGCTCCCAGGGGTTCCCCATGGGCCTTGGCAGAATCTTCCTTGGGACTGCCGTAGCCAATCTTGGTCTTAATTTCAATAAAGCTGGGTCCCTTTTCTTCCTTGGCCTTGGCAATGGCTGCCCGGATGGCTTCTGTATCGTTGCCGTCTTCTACCTTGGAAACGGACCAGCCCAGGGCCCGGTAGCGGCCAGCTGCATCTTCTGTAAAGGCAATATCTGTAGAGCCCTCGATGGTGATGGCATTGGAGTCGTAAAGGACAATGAGCTTGTCTAATTTTTGAGTTCCGGCAAAGGAAGCGGCTTCATTGCTGATGCCCTCCATTAAGTCTCCATCCCCACATAGGACATAGGTATAGTGGTCAATGAGTTTGATGTCTTCCTTGTTGTAGACAGCTCCCAGGTATCTTTCTCCCAGGGCCAGGCCCACAGCCATGGAAATTCCTGAACCCAAGGGGCCTGTTGTCACTTCCACTCCCTGGGTGTGGCCATATTCTGGATGGCCCGGTGTCTTGGACCCCAGTTGGCGGAAGTTTTTTAAGTCCTCCAGGCTCAGGTCAAAGCCAAAGAGGTGGAGCAGGCTGTAGAGCAAGGCGGACCCATGACCGGCAGACAGGACAAAGCGGTCCCGGTTGGGCCAGTTGGGATTTTTGGGGCTGATATGTAAAAAGTCAGACCAGCAGGTATAGGCCATGGGGGCTGCTCCCAGAGGAAGCCCCGGGTGGCCGGAATTGGCCTTTTCAATGGCATCCACACTCAACATTCGAACCGTATCAATTACCTTTTGATTCATTTTCATTGAAATCCTCCCGAACAATTTTTACTGCATTCTTCTTTGTTATTACCTGGATTAAAAACTTGGGTATGGCCAGTTGCCTTTTCCAGCGACTGGGGTTTTTTATCAGCCGGTAGAACCACTCTAGGTGGAGGCGGATAAAAATTTCCGGGGCTCGTTTTTGTTCCTTGGCCAGGATATCCAAGACCCCTCCATTGCCAATCCAAACCCCCCGGTCCAGTCTTTGACTGGCCTTGTGGATAAAGACCTCCTGGACGGGAAAGCCTAGGCCCACAAAGACGATATCTGCTTGGAGCCTTTGAATTTCTTCAATAATTTCTTCCTCATCCTGGGTCAAGTCTTGGTCCAGAGAGCTTTTTTCATAGTAGCCATGGTGGCTTCCCACCACCACTAGGCCGGGATAGTCCTCTTCCATCTCTTGAGCAGCCCTTTGGGCAATGCCCTTTTTGGCTCCCAGGAAGTAGACCTTGTAGCCCTCCCTTTGGGCTATTTGCAAAAGATGGATACTGACATCAAAGCCTGTAACCCTTTCTTCCAAGGGAATTTTATTTATCTTGGCCCCCATAACCAAGCCAATGCCATCAGCTAGCCTGAGGTCTCCGGAATTTAAGAGGTCCCGGATCCAGGCCTTGTCCTTGGCCTCCATGACAATTTCTGTATTTGGGGTGTAGATTCTCGTTTTCTTCCCTTGGGCCAAGGCCTCCTCCAGGTAGGAGTCTACCTGGTCCATACTGAGGGCCTGGACCCGGCTTCCAAAAAAGGAAACTTCCATCTTATTCCTCCAATAATTCTTCTAGTATCTGCCGGTTCTCGTCTGTCTTTTCCTGCAAGATCTTTTTCTTTTCCTGCAAAAAGTCCACAACTTCTTGGTTGTTTATAACCCCTTCTACTTCTCTTACCACATCTTCCACCTTAAAATCGTCAATATGGAAGCAGGCTTTCATGTCCAGGTCCTTGGCCAGGCCGTCCACCTTGGGGTCGTAGCTAATGGGGACAGTGGGAATGGTCCTGGAAATTCCATAGATCAGGCCGTGGAGCCGCATGGGGATAAAGGCCTTGAGGCAGTCCACACAGGCCAGCATTTGGGCCACAGAAATCTTTTCGTCGATTAATTTTACCCGGCTCAGCTGGTCTGGGTCCAGCCCCTCCATCAATTCCTTAAAATAGTCCGCATCATTGGGATAGAAAAGTGGCAAGAGCAGGAGATGGTGGCCCCGGTCCAAGAGACTGGTCATGAGGTCTTGGAAGCGGTCCTTCAAGTCCTGAGGTTGGGGCCAATCCCTAAGGGCTAGACCAATATAGCCCAGGTCTGGGTCGATGCCCAGGTGACGGAAGAGGTCTTGCCTTTGGGACCCCTGGATGGGGTTGAGCTTGTAGACCGGGTCGGCTGTCACCTTGATCTTGGGCTTGTGGACTCCGATTTCCTGGACAAAGTCATAGGACATTTGGTCCCTAAGGGTAATCATGTCCACCCGGTTTAAGACTCGGGCTGTCAGCCAACGGTTAAAGGATGACTTAATGGGGCCAATGCCATTGGCCAAGAGGTAGACCTTCTTTTTAAAGAACTTGGCCAGGACAATCAAGCCCAGGTAGTAGTAGAGACTCCGGGTAGAGGTAACATCCTGTAAAAGAGACCCTCCACCGGAAATTAAGATGTCGCAATTTTTAATGGACCCAAAGACGTCTTTTAAGTAAAAACGGTCTACAGCCTTGACCTTGTAGTGGCGGCTGGTTTTTTTTGGGTTGTTGGACATGACGGTAATATCGAATTTTTCATCGGCTCGGACATCCTTTAAGATGGCCTCTAAGATGGCATCATCTCCACTGTTGTCAAAGCCGTAATATCCGCTAAAAAGGAGTTTAGTCATAGGCTTCCTCCTTTCTTTCTACTTTGATTAGGCTATAAATAATAGCAATCAAGAGCCAAACCGTCAGGGTGATTTTTGTCAGATAGAAGATATTTTCGAAAATACCGTGGACAAAAATCCCAAACAATCCAGCCAAGGCAGCTGCTCCTAAGATCCTTATTTGTCTGTCGTTTGATTTAATTAAATACTTGTGGGCCTGGAAGAAAACCACTGTCATAAAGACCAGAAAAACTAAGAGGCCGAAAAGGCTCATCTCCGCCGTCAATTCCAAGTAGGTATTGTGGGCATGGAAGGTGGGATAGATCTGGTTGTAGTTTTCATACATGGCCTTAAAGGGCAGGTGGCCTAGGCCCAAGCCCCAGGGGTGGTCCTTAATGATGTCCAAGCTGGACTTCCAAATGGTCAGTCGGTAGACTGTGGAAGTGTCTTGGAGGTTGCGAATGCTCTGGATCCGGTTGATAAAACCCTGGGGAGCCAGGTAGACCAAGGCAGCCAGGCCTGGAATGCCCAAGAGAAAGAGTCTTTTCTTTACCAGGAAGAAAAAGAGGGCCAGGCCAGCTATGAAGCCTAAAAGGCCTCCCCGACTCAGGGTAAAGAAGAGAGAAATACAGGCCAAAAGAAAGATTCCCCCGTAAAAAATCTTGGTCTTGTCCTTCTTGGCCGACCAGGTAAGGCCCAGGGCCAGGGGAAGGACCATAACCAGGTATTCGGCAAAGACATTGGGGTTGCCGAAAAGAGAATAGACCCGGACCCGGACATTGGGATTATTTTCCACATCCACCCAGTCCTTGGATAATTCCGCCCCAGTAAAAATCTGGCTGACTCCGTAAAGAGAGAGAATCCCCATCCCGGCCACCAGGGCAAATAAGAGGATGTAGACATCCCTCTTACTTTCCACCAGGGATACCATGGTTAGAAAGAGTAAAAAGCCTCCAGTATGGATGGCCAGGTCTCTTAGGCTTCCCTGGACCAGGCTGCTGGTAAGAGTAGCCACCAGCAAGAGGACCATCCAAAGATAGACCATGGCATGACTGGAGTCATAGGTCAGATGGATTTCCCTCCGAAAGAAAGAAAAGACCACCAGTAAAAGGCCGTAGCCCAAAATCAAGACCAGGCTGGCCAAGTCGGGCAAAAAACCGTAGGAAAAAATCACCAGGGCCAGGGCTGCCAGGGGGTGGAAAAAACTCCCCAGGACAAAAACCAGGCCCAAGATGGCAACAAAGGCTAGGGATTGCCGGGTGAGAAGGGCCAAAAGAACAAAGACCAGGGCCACTAGGCCGTTGACCAGGACTTTATTTTTCATGGTCATCCTCCTCATAGATCAAGTCCTTGGTCCAAAGAAGCCCCCGGGCCAGGACAGATTCCCTGGCCAATCGAATCCAGGTCTGGGTCAAGGCCAGGCCAAGACCCAAAAGGGCCAGAACCAGCAAAAGCTTCCTAGGTCTCAATACTCCTAAAACCAGGGACCAGAAAAACAAGGTCCAGCCCAGGCCGCAAAGGCCTTCCAGGGGGTCCTTAAATTGGCTGGCATAGGCCCCTAAAAGAGAGGGACCCCTAGCAGATTTTCGCCAATTCGTCAGCCTTTCCCCTCCCCGATCCAGGCCCCTGTAAAGGCCAGAAAGAACCTGGTTAACATAGGCTCCATCCATGGACTTTTTCCCCAAGCGAGCCAGGAAAGACCCTCCTAAAACTAGGGAAAGACCCTGACCCAGCTTGGAAAAAATCTTTTGAGAGATTGATTTTTCATAATAGGCATTTAAAAATCCAAGAAGGGCCCGGATCCGGTAGACAAGCACACTGTTTTTCAGCATGTCTGACCCTCCTTCCTAGTTTCCCTTGTGGAGGACTGACATGTCAATGCAGGTTCCATAAAAGGTGTTTCTCTTGGTCTTTAACCGGTATTCACTTCCTACCCGCATGGCTTCTCCCCCGACAGTATAGGCGTCTTGGGACTCAATATAGTCCACCTTGACCTTGAGATAGGCTTGGTATTTATCGGGAACAGGAGCTTCAATCCATTGGCCTTGGTAGTCCAGTCGGTCGGTATAGGGTTCAGACTTTACCTCTTCAATACTTCCAACCAAGCCCCCCTTGTCATAGTGGTAGATTTGGTCTCCCAGGACCATTTGGTCAATGGATAATTGCCGGACATTGGTTACCATAAAGGTTACGGTTCCTTCCTTGGTCCCCTCAGCCACTGGCATCTTATGTTGGTATTTTTTGACCCCGCCAACAATGGCAAACAGAATAATCAAGATAAATAAGAGGTCAATGATATTAATCAGGCCAAACAGACGGCCCTTTTGGTCTATAATCTTCAAACTTTACTTTCCTCTCCTAAGTATTTCAGCATAAATTTCCTCATGGACCTTGGCCATAGAGGCGACGCTAAATTTTTCTTCCACCCTTTGGTGGAAACTTTGGCCCATTTCTTTTACCCGGTCCTGGTTTTCATAACAGGTCACCAGGATGTCTTTTAAGGCTTGGGCATCTCCCGGGTTAAATAAGTAACCGTCTTGGCCCGGCCGGATCATTTCGGGAATTCCCCCAATCCGACTGGCAATGGCTGTCTTCTTTTCCTTGGCCCCCTCTAAAAGGGCATAGGGAAAGCTTTCGCTTAAGGAACAAAGGACATTGACATCGATGGCTTGGTAGAGGGAGTAGGGGTCTTGAATCCCCCCTAAAAAGAAGATATCCTCTTCCAGGCCATAGTCCTTGACCCTTTCCTTGAGCCGGTGGCCTTCCGGTCCATCACCAGCAATCAAGACCCGGGCCTTGCCCTTGAGGCCACTCTTGTGAAAGGCCTCAATCATGGTCTTTTGGTCCTTGTTGGCATCTAGACGGGCCACAACACCAAAGGTAAACTTGCTATTATCTTCCAGGCCATATCTTTGGTAAAAGCTCTTGGGATCCACCTTTTCTTCCTGGCTATACATGTCAATCCCATTGTAGATGACAAAAATCCTGTCCTTGGGAAAGCCCCGGTCTATGAGCATCTTTTTAAAATTTTCGGTAACGGCAATATAGTAGTCAAACTTTCTCAAGGCATAGGAATTTAAGGGTGTAAAAATCTTATCCTTAAAAAAATTGTCCTTAAAATCTAAAAGGTAGTCGCTGTGGATCGTGGTGACCCGAACTTGGTCCCCCTTGTAAAAAAGGGCATTAAAATTGGCACGAGCCCCATGACAATGGAGAATGTCCGCGTGCATTTCTCGCGCCTTTTTTGAGACCTCTTTCATGACACGAATGTCAAAGCGGCTCCTTTGTTCTACAACTTCGATGTCTAGGCCCAATTCCTTTCCCTGCCGGTAAAAGGTGTCCTTGATAAAACAAATTACCTTTGTTTGCACCCGGCCCTGGAGTCCCTGCATCAAAGCATAGAGATGGGTTTTCGCCCCTCCTGCATCGCCTCCGCTAATTAAGTGGAGAACTGACTTCATAAATGGCTCCTTTATTTTACACTATAGGATCCCCGAACAAGAACAAGAGCGCTGGTCTTGGCCAATAGGCCCCGGCCGTCACTTCTTGGGATAACCAGTAAATGGTCTCTTTCTACTTGACGGGCATGCTTGATGTCTTTTCCTTGGGTTAAGTCACTTAAGCCTCCCAAGTCTGTGGCAATGGCTGTGGCTTCTCCTGACCGGAGGATTAGTTCACTACCTGCAGCGGCAATAATCCGGTCTCCCTTTTTCAATTCCACCAACTTCATTTCATTTCCTGTGGATGCCGTGCTAGCTCCACCTGTATTTTTTAATTGAGATAATTTTTCATTGAGATAGGAAACAGTCACCACAGGATCTTTTTCCGTTCCATAGATGGCACTTCCACCAATTAAGGCTAGGCTTAAAATCGCTAGGACTGCAACAGTCTTTTTCATAGTCATCCTCCTTTTTTTCTATTATACCAAAAAACCGACTCCTTAGTGGAAAAACATTGTAATTTTCTTCCTTGCTTAAAAATCTTCACGAAAAAACACCCCTCAAGGGGGTGTCTTTTCTATGTAGGCGTTATTTTAAACCCAAACTAACCCGCGCAGCCTTCTCAATATTGTGCATCGTTTCTTCTTTAAAACAACCAATTTTATCGCGAAGTCTCTTCTTATCAATGGTTCGTATCTGCTCTAAAAGCACAACGGAGTTTTTTGGTAAGCCAAACTCTTCAGCACTTACACCAACATGAGTTGGTAACTTTGCCTTGTTTAATTGAGAAGTAATTGCAGCAACGATTGTTGTCGGTGAATATTTATTTCCAACGTCATTTTGCATAATGACAACTGGCCTGACGCCTCCTTGTTCTGACCCTACTACAGGGCTTAAATCTGCGTAAAACAGATCTCCTCGCTTAACTATCATACTTTCACCTTTATATGACTTCGCATATCCATTATAAAAAGAAAGAAAACGAATGTCAAATGTTCTTATGACTGGAAAAATCTCAGGACTTTCAGTCTTTGAGCCACTTTCCAGCCATATGGACAAAAGAAAAACTATAAAATCTTTTTTAAGACCTGGGGAATTTCTTCAATGACATCCAGGGGCATCAAGGATTGGCCATACTTTTCATTGGCCAGGTCCCCGGCAGCTCCGTGGACAAAGACCCCCATAGAAGCCGCCAAGAAGGGGTCTTCCAGGGCTGTCAAATAGTAGCCAATCATCCCCGAGAGACAGTCCCCCATCCCGGCCACAGCCATGGAGGGGTTGCCGGTGGGATTGACATAGTCCCGGTGGCCATCTGTCACATAGGTCCCGGGACCCTTTAAGACAAAAATACAGCCCCGGTCCCGGGCAAAGTCCTTGGCCAGGGTCATAAGGTCTTGCCGGGAAGCCTGGCAGTGGAAGAGCCTTTGGGCTTCAGCCTCGTGGGGTGTCAAGACAGCCCCCCTTAGGTCCGGCAAATGGTCCAGGCCACTTAAATAGGTGAGAGCGTCAGCATCCACCACTCTTTTTAAGGGAGCCGAAATCCCCTCTGCCAGGGCCGGGTCTTCCAGTCCCAGGCCCGGACCTAAAACCAAGGCATCCACCTGGTCCAAAAGAGGCTCCAGACCAGCCCTCCTATCTCGCAAGACCACCTCAGGAGCCGCCAGGGTAAAGACCGGCTGGTCCTCCGGGTCCACCAGGCCGAAAACCATGCCAGCCCCGGACCGGTAAAGGGCCTTGGCAGCATAGACAAAGGCCCCTACCATCCCCCTCTTTCCAGCCAAAAGAGCCAGCTTGCCTACAGACCCCTTGTGGGCACTAGAGTCCCTTTTTTTCAATTGGCCCTGTAAAAATTCAGGCAGGCAAAAATTAGGCTCCGACTCTCGAATCCGGGCCACAGCCAGGGCATAGTCCCCCTCATGGCTAATGGACAAGTCAAAGCGGTAGCCCTTCCAGGCCCCCCAGGGTCCTGGCCCATGGCCCACCTCTAAATCTCTCAGGGCCACAGGACCAATCCCCCGGCCCAGGGCCTTGGCCATGGCCTCTTTGGCGGCAAAAAGCCCTGCCATGGTCCTGGGAGCCATCTTCCGCTTCCTTAAATAAGCCTGCTCCTTGGGACTAAAGACCCGGTTGATAAACCTGTCCCCATGCTTTTTATAGATCCTCTCCAGCCTTTGAATTTGGCATAAATCAATCCCTATCATTGGACTCACCTCATTTTTATTATACACAAAAAGTCCCTCCCGGTCATAAATAAAAAGTATTTGACCTGGCCCAAAAGCTATGCTAAGATGGGTGTAAGTTCATAAAACGAAGACATCAACCCAGTACCGGCAAGGGGCAGGTCCTTCCCGGGAAATTACACTGATGGAGTTTATAGTCAAATGAGGCATTCGCAAAGAAAGGTGGTACCACGACCCGTTCGTCCTTTCAAGAGCGGAGGCTTTTTTTATTTTAGGAGGAAAGTATGCAAAACGTATATGATATCTTGGTGGAAAGAGGTTACCTTGACCAAGCCACCGACGAAAAAGAATTAAGAGAAATTCTAGCTAAAGAGCCCATTACCTTTTACATTGGCTTCGACTGTACTGCCGACAGCCTGACCCTGGGCCACTACCTACAAATTATGGTTATGCAACACATGCAAAGAGCCGGCCACATCCCCATCGCCCTAATTGGTGGCGGAACCACCATGATTGGGGACCCCTCTGGCAAAAACGACATGCGTAAAATCATGACCGAAGAAACTATCGACTACAATGCTGAACAATTTAAACGTCAACTCCGCCACTTCCTGGACTTTGACAATGGCAAGGGTCACTTTACCAACAACAAAGACTGGCTTTTAAACCTGAACTTTGTCGACTTCATGCGGGAAATCGGCGTCCACTTTACCGTCAACCGAATGTTGGGCTTTGACTGCTACAAAAACCGTATGGACCAAGGCCTGACCTTCTTTGAATTCTCCTACATGCTCATGCAGTCCTACGACTTCTTGAAGCTCTATCGAGACTTTAACTGCCGCCTAGAATTGGGTGGGTCCGACCAATGGTCCAACATGATTGGGGGCTACGAGCTAGTTCGGAAGCTGGAACAAGACAAGGTCTACGCCATGACCTTCAAGCTTTTAACCACTGCCGAAGGTAAAAAAATGGGTAAAACCGAATCCGGTACCATCTGGTTGGATCCAGAAAAAACATCCCCCTACGAACTCTTCCAATACATGCGAAATGTGGATGACCGGGACGTCATTAAATTTATGAAGCTCCTAACCCACCTTTCCCTGGAAGAAATCGACCAATACGCAGCCCTGGAAGGCGCCGACCTCAACAAGGCCAAGGAAGTTTTGGCCTATGAAATTGTCAAAGACATCCATTCCAAAGAAGAAGCCGACAAGGCCAAGGAAGCTGCCAAGGCCCTTTTCGGCCAAGGAGGGTCCCTAGACAATGTACCCACTACAGAAATTGACGAAAAAACCCTAGCCGAAAACAAGACCGTCATTGACCTGATTAAACTTGTGGGCTTTGTCAAGAGCAACAGCGAAGGCCGCCGACTGGTAGACCAAGGTGGCATCACCATTGGAGAAGAAAAAGCCAAGGCCTTTGACCAAGAAATCACCAAAGACCTCTTTAAAGATGGCCAACTCCTTTTAAGAAAGGGGAAAAAAGTCTACCATAAGTTGGTCTTGAAATAAAATGTATATGTAGATAAAAAAAGCTAGCCTAGGCTAGCTTTTTTTGTGTGGGATTAATTGTCTAGTTGATAGTCAAAGGACTGTTCTATAATTTCCATAACATCTTCTAAATCTTTAAATTTTTTCAACCTTTGTAAGTTTAAATATCCATTTTAACCACGCAGATACTGTACCAGCTCTTCTCTTTATTTGCCCTTCATTACATACATTGTATTTTCTCATTAAGAACATTATGTCGTCTAATTCAGGCTTCTCTCCTGTTGTATATGCTCTATAAAATAATTCATTAAATATTTTATGTTCTAAAATAAGCTTTACCAATTGTAGTTGCCTCGGCCTATAATTCATCTTTGCCACGTCCATACCTTGTTTTGTTAGCTTAACTTTAACTACTTTATAATAGGCATCATCAAGACCGCTATATTCAACGGCTTCATACTTTTGAAATAATCCTAAATATTTACCAGCATTGTAATAGTAATCAGATTGTCTTAATTGAAACTGCATAAGTTCAGCAATCTCTTCAAGGTTCATATCTTTTTCTTGCAAATTTTCTATTAAAGAAATTACTCTTTCAAAACTATTAGCCTGTATAAATGGAGTTTTATTTTTTTGCTTACTTTGGTTATCATCCGTTTTAATCACGGTTTCTTTATATGTCTCAAGTAAATCCTCATTATTTATTTCCGTATTTTGCAATGTATAATTTTTTTCTTGAACAAGTTCTATAGAGGAATAGTCATTTAATTCTCTAAACCTATATTCTAACAATCTGAATATCTGATTAGAATATATAGAAAATACAAGTCTTATTGGCTTTTTAACTTTATTTTCCCATAGTCTAAATGGATAATAAAGTTGACGAATATGAAAATCTGGATGCACTACATTTTTAGCTTCCATAATAACTATTGAATGATTGTTTTCCAGTCCTGCATCTATTTCACACTGTGCATTCTTAACATTAATTTTCAAAGGAATCCTTGATAGTCTATCTACTGAAAATTTAAATTCTCCAGTACCCATTCTTCCGTTAAATGTCATAAAATTATCTTCTTCGTCTAAAAAATTTTCTAAAATAGAAGATATCATAAGCACATTAATGGCATTTGATTCTGAAGTTATATTTTCAGTGTCAATACTTTCAAAAAAATGAGGAATTTCTACCTTTTGCATCTTTGTAACAGATTCTGCACAATCTGGAATTTCTTCATATAATTTAAAATCACTTAAAATATAAGTTCCTCTTGCTGTTGGTAGTATATTTATTTTATTTGCCCTTAAAATACTTGGAAGTGATTCTGAGCTATCCCACTTCGCCATAAGTCTCGGTTCTTTAAATTCTTTTATTTGATCTGCAGTTATGTTAAAAAAACCCTTATTATTAATTTCGTTAATTATATTGTACTTATCAAATAACTTTTCCCACGCCTCATTTGCGCTTATCTTCTTCATAGTTTCTCACCAAAACCTCATTAATTTCCCCACGTTTGTTTCCTTTAGAATTAATTGAGCGCCTTGCCTTGACGGTAATAATTTCATAATCTTCATATATCTCTCTAATTAAAGGATGATCTGAATTTGATAACAAAAATTTAATTCCTCTATCATTTAATTTGTCACATTGTTTTTTAAGGAGTCTCTGATCTTTTTCATCAAAGCCATTTTCCGTATACCCTGTAAAACTCGCTGAAGATGATATTGGCACATATGGAGGATCAAAATAAACAAAAGCGCCCCTTCTTAAATTTTTTAAAGCCATTTTATAATCACCATTAAGTATTTTAATATTATTACTATTGAAATATTTAGACATCGCTAAAATTGCAGGTCTATTAATAATATTAGGGTTTTTATACTTCCCATATGGACTATTAAATTGTCCTGCTTGATTAACCCTAAATAAACCATTAAAACAAGTTTTATTAAGATAAATAATTCTAGATGCTTTTTCTACATCACTCATAGTGTTATATATATCAAGTCTATCTAAAGAACGTATCTTATAATAATATTCTTCACTATTATTTCTATCATGTTCTTCTAATAAAGCCAGAAGTTCCTCTGGATTTTCTTTGACTACTTTATATACATTCATTAAGTCTTCATTAAAATCATTTATAACAGCTTTTTTAGGTTGTAAACTAAATAAAACAGCTCCTCCCCCTAAAAACGGCTCTACATATGTTGTTATTTTTTTAGGTAATAGTGGAGTTATCGTTGGTAATAGTTGTCTTTTTCCTCCAACCCATTTCAATATAGGTGCTAACATTATATCTTCCATATTATCCCTCCCTTCATATCGATTATTTGCTATATTCTACCTAATAAGTTTAAATACATTTTGAAAAATTAAATTTTATATGCCTATATAAACATTTTATCATAGAATTCTATTGAGGTTTCCTAAAAATAAATAAATATTCATGTGCTAGTAATAAAAAATTATATTTAATGCTGTTGGTTTTCCAAAAGCCTGTGGCTTTACAATTATGCTGTTCTTTCAATATAATTTCTTTCAAAACAAAGCCGGCTTCTAAAAAAATATTCATTACAGCAAATCCTAGTGGTTGAACATGACCCTTTTTTCGCATATCCCCTATTAAAATCGCACAAAATTTATCCTTTTTTAATACACGAAAAGATTCTTCTGCTACCTTATTCATCTCTTTTAAGAAATCTTTCATTCCTAACAAAGACAGATCATTTCCAATCCCTTCGCTATATTTAATGATGTCTGAATAAGGCGGATGCGTACATATCAAATCAATGCTCTCGTCTTTTAAAAATGATAGGTCCCTTGCATCTCCTTTTTTTATTACAATTTTTGGGTTATATTTGTATTCAAAATCGATTTTTTCGCGACATCTTTCTAAGGCAGTATCATTAACATCCAAACCAAGTATATTTCTATTTAATAATTTTGCTTCAACTAGACTTGTACCTCCTCCAGCAAATTGATCCAAAACATAATCTCCCTCCTTAGAATATCTCAAAAGAATATTCCTTGGTATATAAGGAGACCAATTCCCCCTCCATTTTGCATCATGAGTTGCCCAGTTCCCTCTCTCGGGAAAGCTCCAAACAGTATTCATCTCAAGTTCAAAATTTTCTGGCTCAAATTTTTTTATTTCTTTTGACAAATCTAATCTCCTAATATGCTATATGCTTTTATAAGTTGTCACTGTGTAATGACTTAATACTGCTACTGGTTAAATCAGTTAAATTTAAATCTTCCTCACAATATTTGTAAACACAAATTAAGCATTTTTGCAATTTTTTAGTTTTCCTCTCCCTATTCAAATTCCTTTAAATAATCCCGGTTGCCCAAGACTTCATTTAAAATCACTTCATCTGTTTTTTTCATGCCGTAGCGGGCGATATTGCCCACAACTTCTAGGGTTTGGTCGATGTCGTCTTTGACAATCCCATCCTGGGCCTTGAAGGACTGGCCGGCCTTGGCTTGGTCGTAGGCCAAAAAGGCATTTCTAAGGCTGGAGGCGATTTTCATGGCACAAGAGGCCTTGGCTCCGTCACAGAGGATGCCCCCATTGACGGCTAGGGCGTTGGCCAAGGTTTCTTTAATGACTTGCCGGTCTTCTCCCTTTAAAAAGGCAAGGCCGCAAATGGCGCTGGAGGCTGCAGAAACAACCCCACAATAGGCGGACAGTTTGCCGATATTTTTCTTTTGGTAGAGGCCCAGGAGGTTGGCAAACAAAAGCCCTCTTTGGAGGTCTTCTCGGTCTAGGTTTTTTTCCTTGGCATAGACAATCAAGGGGACGGAGACGGAAATTCCTTGGTTGCCAGACCCGGAGTTAATGACCACGGGGTTTTCTGCTCCGGACATCCGAGCGTCGGACCCAGCAGCTGTATAGGCTACAATTTTTTCTCTCAGGTCTTGGGGGTGTCTTTCTAGGATTAGACGACCAATACCAGACCCCCAGGGGTTTTGGATGCCCTCTTGGGCAATGGCATAGTTATAGGAAATCTCCCGGTCTAAAAGGTCCTGAAAGTCTTTTAGGTCGGCTGTTTGAGCATAGTCATAGATTTTATCAAAGGAAAAATCCACTTGGACTTCTTCTTGGATGGATTGGTTTTTTTGATAGAGAACCTCTCCATCTTTTTCAATCCGGGCAATGTTGGTGTGCTCATCCACCACAAGGACCCGGGCATAGGAATCTTGGTAGTAGGCTGTCACCTGGATATAGAGGTTGGCCACATTTTCCTTCAACTGGACCTGGATCCGACCTTGTTGGATAAAACGGTCGCAATCCTCCAGCCTGGTCTGGTCGATATGGGCTAAAACTTCCAGCTCATGGGCCGATTGACCTAAAAGGGCCCCGGCTGCCAGGGAAATATCGATACCCTTACGCCCCTGGGTTCCCGGTACATAGACGCTATGGGCGTTTTTAATGATGTTGGCTGACAGGTCGGCCTGGATCCGGTCCGGCTCATGGCCCAAGACCTCCTTGGCCTTGGCCGCAGTATAGGCAATGGCAATGGGTTCGGTACATCCAAAGGCGGTTTTCAATTCTCTTTCTAGATAGTCCTTGTAGTTCATAAGTCCACTCCTTTTCACTTTTATTATACTAAATATTGGCTGGGAGGTACAATTGAACTTTTAGAAAAAAGCCCCCTGTTCCATCTACAGGGGGTCTTGTCTTTTTAGGAATCTAGGTCTAATGAAAAATTAAACCTGTCCTCTATTTTTTGTTTCTAGACTCTTTTTAGTCTTCCAGGACCTGGATCTTGTAGATTTGGCCCAGGAAAATAGGGGTGGATTTTTCCGGCTCCTCCTGGTCGATTTTGCCGTCAAACCAAACTTCCACTTCCTTGCCCTCTAGACCTTGTGTCGTGACCTGGCCATCTTTGGCATAGTCTAGGTTGTCTATGGGCAGGCTAATGGGCTTGGTCAATGCTCTTTTAAGTAAGACAAACCCGTCGTCTATTTCTGTGGCTTGGACTAAAAGTCGGTCTTCTTCTGTCTCCAGGACCCGGGCCTTGAAATGGGCCACACAGGTGGGAATTTGATTGCTATCCATGGCTATATTTTGGAAGAGGATCCACTGGTCGCCAATTTTTACATTGACATAGCCTCCCTCCCAAACCTGCCAGTCATAGCCCTTGCCAAAGTTGGACTGGTTGTCTTCCCGGGGTTCTTGGCTATTGGGGACGGTGGATGTAATTTGTCCATCGGCCGTTCCACAGGTCACCAGGCTGTTGACATAGCCGGTGGACAGGTAGAGCCGGCCCTTGATCCGGACCATGGGGGCCAGGACTGATTGGCTGGCTTCTTTTTCTCCTTGGCAGGCCACTAGGCAAATTAAGGCCAGGCCAAGGAGGATTTTTAAGATTTTTTTCATTGCCTTCTCCTAGTCTTCAAAAGAATCAATAATGGACTCCAAGGCCAGGCCAGTTTTTTCATGGTAGAGGACACTGGGACAGTAGGTCCAGTTTTCTGTCCCCAGCCGGGCCTTGGCTTGGTCATAGTCTGCTTTTTTTGCAATTTCCACTGTTCCGGGAATGTGGTTGGGTCCGGTCTTGATATAAACTACATCTTTTTCATAGCCGGGAATTTGGTCTATCTTATGGCTAAAGCCTTCCAGACCCTTGGCCTTGGCATCTTGAGCCAGACTTTCCATGAGCTGGTCATAGTCTTTCTGGGAATCGGGTCTTTCCATCAAGCTGTCTGCTAATTTTTTATCTCCTCCGGCCATTTCTAAAACCGAAGGGGCGTACTCAGATCCATCTCGGGGCTGGATGATTTCTTGGAGCTTCCCATCTTGGGATCCATAGACCAGCTTCATGGGCATGGAATAGCCGGACTCGGCTTTAAAAATCCCTTGAGAAAAGCTATAGCCCTGGCTCCAGACCCAAAGAAGAACGGAGGTTTTTTGGCCTTCTTCCACTTCTTTTACCATGGTCAAGCTATAGGCTATGTAGTCGCCTCTTTTATAGGGATTGTCTTTTTCATCGGCTTCTTTTAAGTCGGCCAAGATTCTCTCTTGGCTAATTTCTGGCTTTTCTCCAGCTCCTTCCGGACTGGCCTGGGGCTGACAGGCCACCAGGACTAGGAGGGAGAGGATGGCCAGAATTGGAAATAATTTTTTCATCTTTTCCTCCTTTAATGTAAGAAACTATTTTCTTTTCTTATTTTACCACAAAAGAGAAAAAAGAACCGAAAAAATCGGTTCTTTTATTTGTACTTGGCCAAAATTTCCATAAATTCTTCCCCGGTGATGGTTTCCTTGTTCAAAAGGTAGCGGGAGATTTCATGGAGGGCTTCCATATTTTCTTTTAAGATGGTGATGGCCTGGTTGTGGGCCTTGGCAATGAGTTTTTCGACTTCCTGGTCAATCAAATGGGCTGTATCGGGAGATACTTGCAAGCTGGTGTCCCCGCCCAGGTATTGGTTGGTGACACTTTCCATGGCCACCATGCCAAACTTGTCGCTCATACCGAAACGGGTAATCATGGCCCGGGCAATCTTGGTGGCCTGCTCAATGTCATTGGAGGCTCCGGAAGTCCGGGTATTAAAGATCAATTCTTCGGCAGACCGTCCCCCGGTAAAGGTGACAATCTTTTGGTAGGCTTCTTCCTGGCTCATGAGGAATTTTTCTTCCTCATCCACCTGCATGGTGTAGCCCAGGGCTCCGGAAGTCCTGGGGATAATGGTAATCTTGTGGACTGGAGCGGAATCACTTTGCATGGCTGCCACCAGGGCATGGCCCACTTCATGGTAGGCAATCATTTCTTTTTCCTTGGGGCTAATGACCATGTTTTTCCGTTCATAGCCTGCTAAGACTACTTCAACGGATTCTTCTAAGTCCTCCTGGGTCATTTCACTCCGGCCCTGGCGAACGGCCCTCAGGGCCCCTTCGTTAACCATATTGGCCAGGTCTGCACCGGAAGCTCCGGCTGTGGCCCGGGCAATGGCATTGTAGTCGATGTTGGCATCTTTTTTAATCTTCTTGGCATGGACCTTTAAGATGGCTTCCCGACCAGCTAAGTCTGGAAGTTCTACAGGGATCCGTCGGTCAAAACGGCCTGGTCTTAAGAGGGCCGGGTCCAGAGATTCAGGCCGGTTGGTAGCGGCTAGGATTACGACTCCGGACTTGCCTTCAAAACCATCCATTTCTGCCAAAAGTTGGTTGAGGGTCTGTTCTCTTTCATCATTTCCAGAAAATCCGGCCCCGTCCCGTTTTTTCCCAATGGTGTCAATTTCATCGATAAAGACGATACAGGGGGCCTTTTCGTTGGCTTGTTTAAAGAGGTCCCGGACCTTGGAGGCCCCCAGACCTACAAACATTTCAACAAATTCAGACCCAGAGATGGAGAAGAAGGGAACCTTGGCTTCTCCAGCTACGGCTTGGGCCATAAGGGTCTTCCCTGTTCCTGGAGGACCTACCAAGAGGGCTCCTTTGGGAAGCTTGGCCCCAATGGCTGCATATTTTTTGGGATTGTGGAGGAAGTCCACAATTTCCTTTAGGGCTTCCTTGGCCTCATCTTGGCCGGCCACATTGTCAAAGGTCATGCCTTCCACGGACTGGTCATAGATCTTGGCATTGGACTTGCCAAAACTCATGGGGCCTACGCCGCCTTCTCCCATCCGCTTGTTGAGCATATACATCAGGAGCTGGGCTACTGCTATAAAGAAGACAAAGGTCAAGACAAAGCTGACAATAGACCCTAAAACTGGGTTGATTTCCACAGGGTAGATTCGTTCAAACCCTTCAATCTTCCCTTGGTGGAGTCGGTCCACCAAGTTTAGGTCTTCCATCCGGGCCGTTTCATACTTGGGCCCTTCTTTCTTACCTGGGACCTTGAGGTCATAGGTTATTTTCTTGTCTGCCACATGGACTTGGTTGATTTTCCCTTCTGCCAGTTGGTCTAAGAAAGTTCCATAACCCACAACTTTTACTTCTTCTTTGGGGCCCTGCAGCTTGGGATAGACTAGAGCTTGAAAGGCAAAAACGCCGATAATGGCTATAGCGTAAAATAAAAACATGGGTTTTTTAAACCATTGCTTGTTTTTATTCGGTTTTTTATCCTTTTTTTTCATTTAACTTGCTACGTCCTTTCTATTCTTTCCATTTAATTTATATACCCTTAATCTTTTTCTTTATTCAAGGTAAATTTTGTGTAGCTTGGTCATTTCTGGGTAAAAACAGAATAAGACTATTATACACTAATGGAGGTTATTTATGAATAAAAAACTATTCTTAAGGGTCTTGACCTTGGTGGGTCTTATGGTCTTGACCCTGGCCTGTGACAAGGCTCCAGACCAAAATCAAGAAAATACAAGTAACAAGGACTCCAATCAAGTCCAAGTGACCCAAAATAAGGATGCCCCGACAGAAGAAGCTGACCAAGAAACCATCAAGACTCAAGGTAGTCTCTTCTTCCCCAGCAAGGCCTATGTCCAAGAAGGACTTGCCGAACCCAAATACATTCAAGCACCAAGCTCTATCAGCTACGATTCCAACAAGGACAATCTTGCAGCTGCTGTTATTGACCTCTTGGAAAAGGGCCCCTATCCCTCCGACGACCCAGATGACCCCTTAAAGGATGCCACAAACTTCGTCCCCAAGGGATCGATCTTAAAGGTCCAAGTGGAAGACTCCATTGCCGTGGTTGATGTTGCTAAGTCTGCCTTGGCCGGTGGCGGCGACTTGGACGAAGAACTCTTTATCGGCCAAATCGTCAAGAGCCTAAGCAGTTTTTCTGAAATTGACGGCGTCCGCTTCCTGGTAGATGGCCAAGAAGCTGAAAGTATCCTAGGCCACTATGATATTTCCAATGGCCGGGTCTTCCAAACTGTAGATTGATTTAAAAAGTAAAGGTCCAACCGTCTAGGCGGTTGGATTTTTTCTTTTTCTTATTGACAAAGATACTTGTCATAATTATAATAAGAATTGACAAATATACTTGTCAATTTTAAGAAAGGATTTGCCATGCCCCTCTATAATTGCCTTCAAGAAAAACGAAAAGAACACAAGTACAACCAGGCCGACCTGGGAGCCCTGGTGGGAGTCAGTCGACAAACCATCTCCCTAATCGAACGAGGAGACTACCACCCCTCCATTGTGGTTTGTCTCCGGCTGGCCCAGGTTTTGGATTGCCAGGTTGAAGACTTATTTACCTACAAGGAGGATGAAAACCATGACTAAAACTAAAAAACAAGCCTTAATTTTTCTCTTAACTGCCTACCTTTTGCCCTTTTTATTGGGAGGACTCATCTATTATGGAAAGAGCAAGGGATTGAATATTTCTTTCTTTCCCCAGTTTCAAATGCTGACTCCTGCCCTAGGCGTTATGATTGCAATTTTGCTGACAGAAAAAAAGCCTGGAAAGCTAAAAACCCTTTGTATTACCTATCTGGTTTTTTCCATACTCTATCTCTTAGCCAGTCTGGCCTCTCTGTTTATTAAGGGCCTTCCCCCTGTTCTAGTGCAAGGAATCCTAACTATAGTACAGGGAATCCTGGCTAGTCTCTTTTCCCTAATCTTTTTAGTGGTCATCTTTCGTATGCCTAAAGGTTTGAGAAAGTCCTTTCATTTAGACCTTTCCCATAAAAAGAGAATCCTAGGCACCCTGGGAATCTTCTTACTACTTTATTTTTTAAGGGCCTTTTTATCCACCTTCTTAGAAGGGAATTCGGGAGAAATTTTAAGCTATCTGACTAAAGAAAGGTTCCTCTATATTCTAGCTTTAATAATAAACCTTCCTCTAACCTATATCTTTTTCTTTGGAGAAGAATTTGGTTGGCGCTTTTACCTCCAACCTCTCTTGCAAAAGAAGTTTGGCATGGTCCAGGGAACCCTCCTTTTGGGCCTGGCCTGGGGAATCTGGCACCTCCCCCTCAACCTCTTTTTCTATTCAGCTCCGGGAAGTGGCCTCATGAGCCTGGTCAACCAGCTTTTTGTCTGTGTCAGCTATGGAATCTTCTTTTCCTTTGCCTATAACTATAGCAAGTCCCTTTGGACCCCGGTTTTGATCCACTATTTTAACAACAACCTACTCCTGCTCTTTAGCAAAAATATGGACCCCTCTGTTATTGAAAACCAAGTCCTAACCTGGCCATCTGTCCTAATTAATGGACTTTTGATGTTGGTCCTTTTTGGAAGCTTTATTTTTAGTCCCTACAATAGAAAGTCTGTCCACCGTCGTCCTGACCTGAAGGAAATCCAAGAAGACATCGAGAAATTGGAGGTTCCCCATGAAAAAATTGAAAAGTAACTTTACTGTCCGTCTAATCCTTTTAATGGTCCTGGGAGCCTTGACAGGAATCTTTGCATCTCGAATCCAAATAGATGAGCTCCTTCTCTCCCTCAACCGGAATTTAGAAGCCTTTTACTTCAAGCATGCCTTTACCATCTACCTGGTCCTTCCCCTGGCCTTGACCCTCCTGGCCCTGGGAGCTTATTTTCGAGGGAAAAAACAAGTTTCAGAAGACCTGGCCCTGGACCGGGACCTTTTACGAGAAGGCTCCATCAAACGATCCAACCTCTATATCCATCTAGCTAGCGTCTTTAACTTTTTCTTCTTTATGCTCTATATGGCTAGCAGCCTCTTTAGGAGTCCCAACCAAAATCCTGGTGTAAAAACCATCTTTTTATCCCTGGTCTATTTCATTGTTCTCTCAGTCTTTCTGGTCTATTTCCAAAAAAGACTGGTGGACTTTATCCATAGCTACCGGCCCGACCTCTATAGTGACACCCTGTCCTTTTCCTATGCCAAAAAAAGACTGGAATCCTCCGACGAACGAGAACAATTGGAAATCTACCGGGCTGGTTACAAGGCCTTCACCATCCTCATGCCCAGTATTGGGGTCTGTAGCCTCCTCCTCTTTTTTGTGTCCACCGTCCACTTTGTGGGCCTGGCCCCCTTTCTCCTTCTCCTTGTCCTCCTGTCCATTGGCCTCATTAGCTTCCACCACTATTCTGTGTGACCAAAAATCATCATCCAAGCAAAAAGCGATTAAGAAAAATCTTAATCGCTTTTTGCTTTTACATTTTCACTTGGAAGTAAGCTTATTTCCTTTTTCCAAATTCAAAAATCCCTGGCATACAAGTCCTAAAGACAGGAGAATTAAAGCACTTTCTGTAGAGACCACCTTTAAAATCAATAGTACAAGAGAGGCAACCCCCATTGCCAGGGTCAAAGCTGTAAAAATTTTTACTTTTAATTGGTTTTCTTTCAATTTTATTCCCCCTATTTCATGTCAACTTAACTTCTTTTATCCTACCATACCCATGTAAGTTTTCTTTTTCAGCCAGGTAAAGTTTTTTTAAATTTTACACAGACCATTTATTTTGTCTATAAGCAAAAAATCCCTCCATCCGTAGATGGGGGGATTTCATTTATTCTCCTAAGAGATATTTTTTTACCTGGGGTCCCACCAGGACTTGGTCCTTGGTCACCAGGATGGGTCTTTTAATCAACATGCCGTTGGAGGCTAGAAGCTTGTATTTTTCTTCCAGGTCCATGTCCTTGAGCTTGTCTTTCAAGTTTAATTCCCGGTAGACCATACCTGAGGAGTTAAAAAACTTTTGAATATCTAGGCCTGACCTCTTGTGGAGGTCTTTCAGTTCCTCCACAGAGGGTGTTTCCTTGTCAATTTCCCGGTAGTGGTAGTCCAGGCCCTCTTGGTCCAAGAGTTTTTCAATATTTTTACAGGTTGAGCATTTTTTATATCCGATTAATTCCATTCCAGTCCTCCTTTTAGACGTGCAATTGGGCATGGTAGTCTTCCACATCCTGGAGGATGGGGTCAATGACTTCCTTGACCAATCTTTCCACTTGTTGAGGACTGCGTCCCACGAATTTTTCCGGAGAAATCAGGTCCCGGATCTCTGCTTCGGATAAGCCAAAGGCTGGGTCTGCAATAATCCGGTCAATGAGGTCATTGGATAGGCCTTGGTCCTTGACCCGGGCTGCAGCTGCCTGGGAATGGGTCCGGATGTGTTCATGAAGTTCTTGCCGGTCTCCTCCTCTTTTTACGGCTTCCATAAGGATATTTTCTGTTGCCATAAAGGGCAGTTCTGCCTTGAGATTTTTTTCAATCATCTTTTCATGGACCACCAGGCCTTGGCTGACGTTAATAGCAATGTCCAAGATGGCGTCCATGGCCAAAAAGCTCTCTCCAATGGAAATCCTCCGGTTGGCTGAATCGTCCAGGGTCCGTTCAAACCATTGGGTGGCATAGACCAGGGCCCCGTTGCCGGCAGCCTGGATGACATACTTGGCCAGGGAAGAAATCCGTTCGGACCGCATGGGGTTTCGCTTGTAGGCCATGGCAGATGAACCGACTTGGCCCTTTTCATAGGGTTCTTCCACTTCTTTTTGGTGTTGCATCATCCTTAGGTCGTTGGTCATCTTGTGCATGGTTTGGGCCAGGCTGCTGATGGAGGCCAGGATTTCTTGGTCCACCTTTCTGGAATAGGTTTGGCCTGTCACTTCATAGGCCTTGTCAAAGCCCATGGCCTTGACCACTAAGTCCTCCAATTGGTCCACCTTGTCCCCATCTTCAAAGAGTTCCATAAAGGAAGCCTGGGTTCCTGTGGTCCCCTTGACCCCTCTCAAACGGAGGAGGTCCCGGCGTCTTTGGATTTCTACATAGTCCATGTAGAGGTCGTAGAGCCAAAGGCTGGCCCTCTTGCCCAGGGTGGTGGGTTGGGCCGGTTGGTAGTGGGTGTAGGCCAGGATGGGCAGGTCCTTGTAGTCCATGGCAAAGTCCCGAACTTGCTTAATGAGGACCTTTAGCTTTTTCAAGATCAGGTCCAGGCCCTCCCGCATAAGGATTAGGCCTGTATTGTCTGTGACGAAGCAAGAGGTGGCTCCCCAGTGGATGATTCCCTTGGCAGAAGGGGCCAATTCTCCATAGGCCTTGATGTGGGCCATGACGTCGTGACGGGTTTGGGCTTCAATTTCTGCTACTCTTTGGTAGTCAATTTCTTCCTTGACCCTTTCCAGGTCTTGAATTTGTTGGTCGCTAATGGACAGTCCCAGTTCCTTTTCCGCCTTGGCCAGGGCGATCCACAAGTTCCGAAAGGTTTGGAACTTGTGGTCGTCGGAAAAGATATAGGACATTTCCTTGCTGGCATAGCGGCTGGTCAAGGGATTTTCATACTTATTTCTCATTAGTCCCTCCTCATGAAGTCGACACCGGAGCCGATAATTTCTTGAATTTCCACATCCGGTATATTTTTGTATAGTTGGTCACAAACTCTTTCTGAATGGCCCATTTTCCCCAGGATTTTTCCATCTGGTGACATAAGGCCTTCAATGCCATAGAAGGACCCATTGGGACTTTCCTTATAGACAGTGGCAATTTGGTCTCCTTCCAACAATTTTTCCATCATACTCTCAGAAATAATGACTCGACCTTCCCCATGGGAAATGGGGACAAGATAGTCTTTTTCTGTAGAAAGCCTCCGGGTCCAGGGACTCTTGTTGGATAAAACCTTGGTTTGGACGAATTTAGCAATGTGGCGGTTTGAATTGTTGTAATGGAGGGTTGGGTCCTCTTGGTCCAAGACCTTGCTTTGACCATAGGGGAGGTAGCCTGTTTTAATCAGGGCTTGGAAACCATTACAAATTCCCAGCATCAGGCCATCTTGGTCTTTTAAGAGAACGTCAATGGCTTCTTTTATTTTGGGGTTTCTTAGGACATTGGCAATAAATTTACCTGATCCATCGGGTTCATCTCCCATGGAAAAACCTCCAGGCAGGGCCAGGATTTGAGCGGACTTGATTTTTTCAGCCAGGTCTTGGATGGACTGGTTGACATGGTCCGGGCTCAAGGTGTTGAAGACGAAGATTTCCGCTTGGGCTCCTTCTTTTTCAAAGGCAGCGGCTGTATCGTATTCGCAGTTGGTTCCCGGGAAAACGGGAATGATGACCTTGGGTTTGGCCACAGGATGCTTGGATTTTTCTTGCCGGTCTTTGATTTTAACCCTCTTGGTCCAGTCGATATCCCGACTTTGGATGGTGGGGGAATAGATGGAGTCAAAGCGACTCAAATATCCCTTTAAGAGATCTTGGTAGGCAAAGGTCCGGCCGTTAACTGTAAAGTCTTCCCCTTGGCAGGTTCCCAGTTCTTGAACTCCTGGAATGTCTTCCTTGTATTCCAGTATAAAGTCTCCATAACGAGGCAGGAAGAAGTCTTCTGTTTTGACCTCCAGGCCCACCCGGTTCCCAATGGCCATTTCAAACAGGGTCACCAGGATGCCCCGGTGGTTGATGGCTGTCAGGCTTAAAATATTGCCAGCTTGGTTTTCCTTCTTGATTGTTTCTAGGTTTTCCAACCAGGCATCTAGGTCCACTCGTCCATCTTCTTGACGGGGAACTGCCAGAAGGCCAATTTTTCCAATCCCCTTTAATTCCGGTGTCATGATCTGGTCTGCTGGACAGGGTCCACAGGCAAAGGACAGGAAGGTTGGAGGAACATTTAGGTCTTCAAAGCTTCCACTCATGGAGTCCTTTCCTCCAATAACGGGAATTTCTAATTCCTTAGTAATAGAGAAGGCTCCTAGGAGGGTCTTTAAGGGCTTGCCCCATTTTTGAGGGTCTTGGCCCAATTTTTCAAAGT
This sequence comes from Urinicoccus timonensis, assembly GCF_900232945.1. GTDB lineage: Bacteria > Bacillota > Clostridia > Tissierellales > Peptoniphilaceae > Urinicoccus > Urinicoccus timonensis. Next base: position 140,331 of record NZ_OCTU01000002.1, on the reverse strand, counting down.
ACTCTTGGAAGCTCAGGTAGACTTCATGGATGTCTCCTCCCAGGGCTACAAAGTTGGCCAGGGATTCTAAAACACCATAGTAGCCGGCCAAGAATTGGCTTTGGTCTGCCAGGAAGGGGTTGAAACCGTAGGCCATAATGGACCCGGTTTTACTTTGGCCTTCCAGGCTGGGAATCAAGGCTGCCATTCCGTGGACGGGACTTAACTGGTCTCTTCCTCCTAGGGGAACTACCAAGGATCCCCGACCAATGGAGGTGTCAAAACGTTCGATGAGGTTCTTTTGGCTGGCCATATTTAAGTCTTCCAACCTCTTGGGCAGGTCTTCCAGGTCTCCATCTTCCAAGAAGAAGTCGGGAAGGCCTTCACTGCTAATCCGGGCTTGGTTTTCCCGGCTGGCTCCAGCTGAATCCAAGAAGCTCCGGTCTAGGTCCACAATAGTTTGCCCCCGATAGGTCATGTGGAGTTTGCCAGTGTCTGTAACCTTGGCCACAAGGCTGGCTTCTACATTTTCTTCGACACAGGCTTTTTGGATAAAGTCCAAGTCCTTGGCATCAATTAGGATGGCCATCCGTTCTTGGGATTCCGACAGGGCAATTTCCTTGGGTTGGAGACCCAGGTATTTCAAGGGAACTTGGTCCAAGTCAATATCTAGAGAGTCGGCCAATTCTCCAATGGCTACAGAAACTCCTCCAGCACCAAAGTCGTTACACTTTTTAATTTTTTGGGCCACTTGGGGGTTTCTAAAGAGCCTTTGTAGCTTTCTTTCCATGGGAGCATTCCCCTTTTGGACTTCGGCAGAAGACTCTGTAATGGAAGAAAGGTCATGGGCCTTGGAAGAACCAGTGGCTCCTCCAATGCCGTCTCGGCCTGTCCGTCCTCCTATCAGGAGGATCAAGTCTCCCGGAACAGGTTTTAGCCGTTTGACATTTTCTTGGGGAGCTGCTCCCACCACAGCCCCAACTTCCATCCTCTTGGCTAGGTAGCCTGGATGGTACCATTCTTCCACTAGGCCTGTAGTTAGGCCGATTTGGTTTCCATAGGAAGAATAGCCCTTGGCGGCATTTTGGCAAATCTTTCTTTGGGGAAGTTTTCCCTTGAGGGTTTGGTCCAGGGGAGTAAAGGGGTCCCCGGCTCCTGTGACCCGCATGGATTGGTAGACATAGGATCGACCAGACAAGGGGTCCCGGATGGCTCCACCCAGGCAGGTGGATGCTCCACCAAAGGGTTCGATTTCCGTTGGGTGGTTGTGGGTTTCATTTTTAAACATCAAAAGATAGGGGATGACTTCTTCCCTGCCGTCTTTTTCAATGGTGACATCTACATAGACTGAGCAGGCATTAATTTCATCCGATACTTCAATTTTTTTACAAATTCCTTCTTCCTTTAGGTACTTGGCCACGATGGTGCCCAGGTCCATTAGGGTGACGGGTTTTTTCTTCTTGACCCTGGTCTTCAGGTCCAGGTAGTCTTCCAGGGTCTTTTGGATTGTTTCATCCAACTTGGTCTTCACTGGGTCCAGCTGGATATCTAAAACCGTATTAAAGGTGGTGTGGCGGCAGTGGTCTGACCAATAGGTGTCAATCAAGCCAATTTCTGTTACATTGGGGTCCCGGTTAAGATCTTTGAAATAGTCTTGAACCAGGGCCAGGTCTTCCAAGCTCATAGCCAGGCCTTGGTCTTCTAAAAAGTCTTGAAGGTCCTTTTGGCTATAGCCTATAAAGCCTTGGTAGACGGGGTTTTTAGCCTCTACTTTAAAGTTTTCCTTGAGACTGGTGGGGATTCCCAGGACTTGTCCTTCTTCTTCATCCACAGGGTTAACCAAGAAGGTCCGAATTTTTTCCATATCCTGGGGAGTCACTTGGTCAAAGTCGTAGACCTTGGCAGTCTTGCTGGCCAGGTCGTCCCGTCCCAGGGTCACCAGGATGGTGTCTAGGACCCCTTGGTTTCTTTGGTCAAATTGCCCTTGGTGGTATTGAACAACCAGGGGATTTTTAAAGTCCTTTTGAACTTGAAGAGCATCCTCTCCCAGGTAGAGGTCATCTACCGGAGGTTCTGCCAGGATGGTCCGGGCCACTTCTTGTTCTTCTTCCTCATTTAGGCCTTCAATGTCGTAGCGTTGGTAGACCTTGATCTTTAGAGGATGACCCAGGAGTTCTTCCAATTCTGTCTCCAGGTTCTTGGCTTCGATTTGGAAGGGGTCCTTCTTGGCCACATAGACCCGAGACACCGTGGGTCCAATGTCCTTGCGGTAGGTCTTGCCTTCAAAGTGAATTTGCTCAGCAGCTTGGTAAACTTTTTTCTTAACCTCTTCAAAATCTTGGCCTTGGCCTGTAATGGACAGGACCCGACCACCAGAAGTCACTAGCTTTCCATCTTGATAGCTGGTTCCCCCGTGGTAAATAAGGACGTCTTGGTCCAAGTCTTCCAGGTTAATTTCTTTGCCCTTTTCATAGGCCAGAGGATAGCCTTGGGAGGCTAAAACCAGGGTTAGGACCTTGTTGTCCTTGATTTTAATTTGGTCAGGTAAGTTACCTTCCATGGTCTTTTGGAAGAGGTCTAAGATGTCTTCATCAATCCGGTTTAGGATGGATTGGGTTTCTGGGTCTCCAAAGCGGACGTTAAATTCTAAAACGTAGATTCCCTTTTGAGAAATCATGCAGCCGATAAAGATGACACCATGGAAGTCCAGGCCATCTTTTTTCAAGCCCTCCATAAAGGGGGCCAGGATGTCTTTTTCAATTTCATCCTGGTAGATGTCGGCTTGGTCATTGGGGCTGTAGGTCCCCATGCCCCCGGTGTTGGGGCCTTTTTCATTGTCGTATATCTTCTTATGGTCCCGGGCGCTGGGAAGGAGCAGGGCCTTTTGGCCATCCACTAGAGCATGGATGCTCACTTCAAAGCCAGGGATAAATTCTTCCACTAAAACTTTCTTCTCTCCAAAGGCTCCCTCTTGGACCCTTTGGATAAAGTCTTCAATGTCTTCTTGGTTTTTGGCAATGACAACGCCCTTGCCCCCGGCCAAACCATCAGCCTTTAAAACCACCGTGCCATCAGCATCCAAAAGTTCTTGGGCTCTTTGGCGGATTTCTTGGGCTTCTTGGCAGGCATAGGCCTTGGCTGTCAAGAGGCCATGACGGTTGCAAAAGTCCTTGGCAAAGGTCTTGGACCCTTCCAATTGGGCCTCCTTGGCCTTGGGACCAAAAATCTTTAAGCCCTCTGCTTGGAAGGCATCGACAATTCCCCCTACCAGGGGAGCTTCAGGTCCCACTAGGGTAAAGTCAATTCCTTCCTTTTTAGCAAAGTCTACAATGGCTTCCTTGTCTTCTAAGGCCAGGTCTATATTTTTTCCCAGGTCTTGGGTCCCGGCATTTCCAGGCAAAAAGTATAGTGAGCGACCTTCTTTTTTCACAGCATAGCCCAGGGCATGCTCTCTAGCTCCACTCCCTAAAATCAAAATTTTCATTCCGAACTCCTTAATGTCTAAAATGACGTGTATTTGTAAAAATCATGGCCATGTCTTCTTGGTCACAAACCTTGATAGAATCCTCGTCTCGGATAGATCCACCAGGTTGAACAATGGCCTTGATGCCCATCTTGGCTGCCAGCTTGACGCAGTCGTCAAAGGGGAAGAAGGCGTCACTGGCCAGGACTGCCCCTGTAAAGTCTCGGTCCTTGTGGTGGGTTTGGATGGATTCCAGGGCCCAAATTCTTGAGGTTTGGCCCCCACCAATTCCCAGGGTTTGTCCATCTTTTACAACAACCACTGCATTGGACCGGGCATACTTACAGACCAATTCTGCAAATTCCAAGTCCTTGACTTCTTGAGGGCTGGCTTCTTTTTTGGTCACTGTCTTCCAATCTGTATGGGCCAGCTTGTCTTTTTCTTGGATGATAAAGTCTCCTGAAGTGAACTTAATATCCATAGAGGCTGTTTGCTTTTTAGGGTCAAATTCTAGGACACGGAGGTTGGGTTTCTTCTTAAAGGCTTCCAAGGCTTGGTCTGAAAAACTCGGTGCAGCCACAACTTCTAAGAAGATTTCTACCATTTTTTCTGCTGTCTTGCCATCTACTTCTTGGTTAAAGGCCACAACGCCACCAAAGATTGATAAAGAGTCGGCTTCAAAGGCCTTTTCATAGGCTTGGTAGACTGTATCTGCCTTGGCTACCCCACAGGGTGTGGCATGTTTTAGGGCCACACAAGCTGGGTCCTTAAATTCCATAACCAATTCCAAGGCGGTATTTAAGTCGTTTAGGTTGTTAAAGGACAATTCTTTACCTTGGTATTGTTGGATGGACTTGTAGTAGGAATCCACCATGGGGTCCCGGTACCTGGCCGCTTTTTGGTGGGGGTTTTCCCCATAGCGGAGGTCAGACACTTTCTTGAGACCCAGGGTTAGGGTCTTGGCCTTTTCTCCCAGGCGATCTTGCATATAGCGGCTGATCATGGCGTCATAGTAGGCTGTGGTGGAGAAGGCCTTCATAGCCAGGCGTTCCCTAAAGGCCTTGTCGTCAATTTCCCCGTCCATGGCCTTAAAGACATCTTCATAGTCTTCTGGGTCTGTCAGGACATAGACAGATTGGTAGTTTTTGGCGGCTGACCGGATCATAGAGGGGCCCCCGATATCGATGTTTTCAATCATCTCTTCATGGGGAGCTTGTTTTTCCAAGTGACCTTCAAAGTCATAGAGGTTGCAAACCACCAGGTCAATAGATTCAATCCCATGGTCCTTGATGGTCTTAACATGGTCCTCCAGGTCCCTACGGTAAAGAAGACCGCCGTGAACCTTGGGGTGGAGGGTCTTGACCCGACCATCTAACATTTCCGGAAACTCGGTATAGGCAGAAATATTTTCTACTTCAACTCCGGCATCTTGGATGGCCTTCATGGTTCCCCCAGTGGATAGGAGTTTATAGCCCCTTTGGACCAGGCCCCGAGCTAGGTCTCCAATTCCTCTTTTATCCGTGACACTCAACAATGCATACGTCATTTCATACCTCCTCTAAGTGGGCTATTGCCTTGGGCAGTAGCCTATGTTCAATTTTCAAAACCTTGGCTTGGATTTCCTCCGGACTGTGGCAGTCCTCAATTCCGGTGGATTCTTGGAGGATGATTTGTCCCCCGTCCACCACCCCAGTAACCAGGTGGACTGTGGCTCCAGATTCCCTTTCTCCATGGGCATAAACTGCCTCATGGACATGGATTCCATACATCCCCATGCCCCCATACTTGGGCAGGAGGGAGGGGTGGATATTTAAAATCAAGCCCTTAAAATTTTCCAAAAAATAATCGCTTAAAATTCTTAAGTAGCCGGCCAGGACAATTAGGTCAATGCCCCGGCTTTCTAAGGCCTGTAAAATCTCGTCATCGTCCCTGGATACAAGACAGTCAATGCCATGCTTTTTGGCCCTTTCCAGGCCATAGGCATCTTCCTTATTGCTGTGGCAAAGGAGGACCTTGGATTGAAAGTCCCCCCGGTCCATGGCATCTAGGATACTTTGGAAGTTGGTCCCGGACCCAGAGACAAAGACGGCTATTTTATAAGTTCGCATACCTTGTTCCCTTGGACAATTTCCCCAATCTTCATGGCTTCTTCCCCGGACTCTGCAAGACTCTTTAGGACTGCCTCTTCATCTTGGGGGGCACAAATCAAGACCATGCCAATGCCCATGTTAAGGCTCCGGTACATTTCTTCAAATTCCACCATGCCCGATTCTTCAATGGCCTTAAAGACGGGAAGTTTTTCCCAGCTATTGACATGGACCCGGGCATTTAGGTTTTCAGGTAGGATTCTAGGAATATTTTCCACAAAGCCTCCACCAGTAATATTGACAATCCCCTTGAGGTCCACTTGGTCCAAGAGATTTAAAATGGCCTTGACATAGAGCTTGGTGGGAGTCAAAAGAACTTGGCCCAGGCTTTGGTCTGTCCCCTTAAAGGGGGCTGTCAGCTTCATTCCCAGTTCTTCTAAAAACAAGCGACGAACCAGGGAGTAGCCATTGGAGTGGATTCCTGAGGAAGCCAGACCGATAATGGAGTCCCCTTCCTTAATCTTGGACCCATCAATCATCTTGGCCCGGTCCACAATGCCTACAGAAAAACCGGCTAGGTCATATTCATCTTCCCCGTAAAGGCCTGGCATTTCTGCTGTTTCTCCCCCAATGAGAGAGCACATGGAATCCAAACAGCCTTGGGCAATTCCTTCCACCAATTGACTGATTTTTTCCGCTTCCAAGTGACCACTGGCTATGTAGTCTAGGAAAAAGAGGGGCTGGGCTCCCTGGCAAATCAAGTCATTGACACACATGGCCACCAGGTCAATCCCTACGGTATTGTGGATGCCCAGTTCTTGAGAAATCAAAATCTTGGTTCCAACCCCATCTGTAGAAGCTAGTAGGATGGGGTCCTCCATGTCCTTAAAGGCCTTGAGGGAAAAGCCCCCACTAAAGAGACCAATATCTCCCACAACGCCATCCCGATAGGTTTTTTGCACCGACTTTTTCATTAATTCAACGGCACGATTGCCTTCCGAAATATTGACACCGCTTTGTTCATATGTTAATGCCATAGTTCCTCCTATAATACAATGGGATCCACCGGATATTGGCCGTCAAAGCAGGCCATGCACAGGTGGTCTCCAGCAATTCGAGCTGCCTTTACCATTCCCTCTTCAGAGATAAAGCGAAGGGAATCTGCCCCGATTTTTTCTTCAATTTCCCCCACAGACAGGTTGGCTGCAATTAAGTGAATCCGCGATGGCGTATCAATGCCATAATAGCAAGGATTCATAACTGGTGGGGATGTAACCCGCATGTGGACTTCCTTGGCCCCAGCTTCCCTTAACCTGGAAATTAAATTGGCCGAGGTGGTTCCCCGGACAATGGAGTCATCCAAGAGGACAATCCGCTTGCCATTCACTACATGGCTTAGGGGGTTTAATTTGAGTTTAACAGCCATTTCCCTTTCTTCCTGGCTGGGCTTAATAAAGGTCCGTCCCATGTAACGGTTTTTGACCAGGCCCTCTGCCAGGGGAATCCCGGATGCTTGAGAATAACCAATGGCTGATGGAATCCCACTGTCAGGGACAGCCACAACCAAATCCACATCTACAGGAAATTCTTCATATAAAATTTCCCCACACCGCCGTCTGAAGTTGTAGGAATTTACCCCGTCCAGAGTGGCGTCATTCCTTGCAAAATAGACATATTCAAAGGAGCAGTGCTTGGGCTTTTGTTCCTCTTCCATGGGGAAAGATTGAAGACCATCTTGGTCAATCACTACCACTTCCCCAGGTTGGATATCCCGGATACACTTACCACCAATAATATCAATAGGCGCATTTTCACTGGATACAATCCAGCCTCCGTCTGGAGTATCCCCTAAAACCAAGGGGCGGATTCCATAGGGGTCCCGGAAGGCCACCAGCTTGTCCTCCAACAACAAGACTACAGCATAGGCTCCCTTAATGAGGCCCATGGCCTTACGGACAGCTTGGACAATGTCCCCTCCATTGTAGTAGCGACTAATTAAGTAGAGAATTACTTCCGAGTCAATCGTAGTTTGGAACATCATCCCGTCTTCTTCCAGCCGGGTCCGTAAAATTTGATAGTTAATGAGGTTGCCGTTGTGGGCCAAGCTCATGGTTGTGTTTTTTGCAAAGGCCATGAGGGGTTGGGTGTTGAACTCAAAACTCCCTCCAGCTGTTGAATAGCGAACATGGCCAATCCCCAGAGGACCCTTAAGGTCCTCTAGAATTTCATTATTAAAGACATCGCTGACAAGGCCCATGCCCTTTTTCCGGATGATTTCAGACCCACTGGATACACTCATCCCGGCACTTTCTTGCCCCCGGTGTTGTAGACTGGATAGGCCGAAAAAGAGCTTTTTTGATACGCCCTTTTCATTGTAAATACCAATTACCCCGCACATATTATCCTCGAATACGGTCTAGGACTTTTTGATAGCCTTCAGTTAGGTTGCCCAGGTCTCGACGGAAGATATCCTTGTCTAATTTTTCCTTGGTTTTTTCATCCCATAGACGGCAGGTATCAGGACTAATTTCATCGGCCAAAAGAATGTTTCCATCCTTGTCAGTACCGAATTCAATCTTAAAGTCTACCAGGGTCACTCCAATACCGTGGAAGAAGTCCTTTAAGAGGTCGTTGATCTTTAAGGTTGTCTTTTTAATTTCATCGTATTGATCTCTTGTAACCAAGCCCAGGGCCACAGCGTGGTCTTCATTCATCAAGGGGTCTCCCAGGTCATCATTTTTATAGGAAAGTTCGAAGGTTGGTTCCTTGAATTCAATACCTTCTTCTACTCCATAGCGTTTGGCAAAAGAACCAGCGGAAATATTCCGGATAATGACTTCAAGAGGAAGGATGGTTACTTTCTTTGCCCGCATGTCGGTGTCATTAAGGGTTTCAATGTAGTGGGTGTGGATGCCATTTTCTTCCAACATTTCAAAAATACGGGTTGTAATGGCCAAGTTTAAGGCTCCCTTACCTTGGATAGTGGCCTTCTTTTCCCCATTTCCAGCTGTTGCATCATCCTTGTAGCGGATGATAATTTCGTCATCCTTGTCTGTTTTGTAGACTAATTTTGCTTTTCCTTCATACAATTTTTCCATCATATACCTCCATAAAATAAAAAAAGAGAACGTTCTTCTTTAGAATCATTCTCATGCAAATAAAGGGATAAAGTTATCCATAGGATAACCCAATGTAGTTTTAAGGCGTAAAGCTGCAGGCAAGTAGTCTAGCAAGAGTCCTCTTTTTATGGTAAAAAAAGTTGCAAAAGTCCTGTTTTCGTGACTTTTGGGCTTTTCATGCCGATGAACTATAGACCTAGCCTTATTCATAGACCCCTCTAACCTCCCCGTGAATTAATATTCTTTACAATTAGTGATTATATCATAAAATCCCCTCTTGAAAAAGTGGCAAGTGGGGATTCTTTTTTAAAATATTTTACTTTTAAAGACTACTCGACCTAAATGAAGATAAAAAAATCGTGGAGACCAATCTCCACGATTTTCCCTAACTTGGTGCGCCCTGAGGGGCTCGAACCCTCGACACCCTGATTAAGAGTCAGGTGCTCTACCAGCTGAGCTAAGGGCACAAGTTAAGTACTTATATAGTATATTACTTGCGCCCTTCTTTGTCAATGATAAATTTTACTCCAGCTTTATTTTTTCTCTAGCCTTCCTTTACATCTTCTATTCATATCTCAAGGCATCAATGGGATCCAACTTGGCCGCCTTGTTGGCAGGATAGTAGCCAAAAAAGACACCAATGACCATGGAAAAGCCCACAGCCACCAGGACACTGAAGATAGAGGGTAGGGACCGGGCCCCAATAAGCCCTGACCCCACCAGGCCCAAGAGGGTTCCCAAAAGGATTCCAAAGACCCCACCTATGCTACAAAGAATCACCGATTCAATGATAAACTGCTTGCGGATGTCATTTTTTGTCGCCCCCAGGGCCTTACGGATACCAATTTCCCGAGTCCTTTCTGTTACGGATACCAGGAGGATATTCATAACCCCAATCCCCCCAACAATCAGGGCAATCCCAGCAATGGCTGCCACAGCTGTTTGGACTCCGGCCATGGTGGACCCCACTTGTTTCATTTCAGATACGACAGAGGAGACCCGGACTTGGGCCCGGCTGTTGTTGGCAAAGTATTTTTGGTTGAGATAGTCTGCCAGGGCCTGGGAATCTTCTTCTGCCTGGCCTGGGTTTTTTAGGGAAATGAGAACATATTGGAAGATATCTTCATCGTCATAGTCTGAGGGGATTTCTTTAAAGGCTGTGGTATAGGGCATATAGAGGGTTGAAGTTTCTCCCTTGACATCTCCCAAAAGGGCCACATTGACCTTTTCATAGTGGTAGATGCCCACAACGGTTAAAACAATCAATTCCCCATCCTTATAGACCTTGACTTCACTCCCCAGGGCCTTGGTCACGTCCCCCTTGTAGATCTTGTCCAAAACCTTGTCGGAAATAACGGCGACGTTTTTTGATTTTTTCACGTCCTCCTGGTTTAAAAAACGGCCAGCCAGGAGTTTGACCTTGTCTGTTTTGGCCGCTCCAGGAGAGGTGGACTGGATGTTGATCTTGACTTGATTTTTATCTTGACGGATGACCCCCGGTCCTTCTGGTCCCTGGTAGACTACTTCTTCCACCAAGTCCCCCTGGGACTTTTGAACATCTTCCATCATGTCCTTGGTAATAAAGTCATCGGGGTATACCAGGCCTTGGCCATCTAGGTCATCGGGGTTTTTTCCTTCTACCATAATATAAGCCGAAGAATTCCCAATGGTATCAAAGGCCTGGTTGACGGACTTGGTCATGGAAGACCCAATGGTGGTGATGCCAATAACCGAGGCAATCCCGATAATAATCCCCAACATGGTCAAAAAAGACCGCATCTTGTTGGTCCGAATACCTTCAACGGATAGTTTAATGGTTTCTAGTAAGTCCATCTAAACCTCCCTTAAGTGGCCATCATCCATTTCATAAATCCGGCTGGCCTCCTGGGCCAGGTCCATATTATGGGTAATGACGATGATGGTTCTTTTTTCTTTTTCGTGGAGGGTGTGGAAGAGGTCCATAACCTGGCGGCCCGTCTTACTATCCAGGGCTCCTGTAGGCTCATCGGCCAGGATAATAGCAGGATTGTTGGCCATGGCCCGGGCTATGGCCACCCTTTGCTTTTGCCCTCCGGACAATTCATTGGGCCGATGGTCCATCCGGTCTTCCATATCTACCAGGGCCAAAAGTTCCTTGGCCCTTTCCTGTCTTTGGGCCCTGGGAACTTTGGCATAGAGCATGGGTAGTTCTACATTCTTCAAGGCATTGGACCGGGGAATCAGGTTGAAGTTTTGAAAGACAAAGCCAATTTTTTGACTCCGGTAGGCTGATAGACCATCATCCTTGATATCTTGGACATTGACTCCGGCCAATTCATAGCTTCCGGAGGTCTGCCGGTCCAAAAGACCTATAATATTCATCAGGGTGGACTTACCAGACCCGGATTGGCCCACAATGGAGATAAACTCCCCATCGTAGATGTCCAGGTCAATCCCATGGAGAATTTCCAATTCATTGGCCATGCCGATGTTGTAGGATTTAGTAATGTCCCGCATGGTCATAAGCTTATCCATCTTGACCCTCCAAGGGGGCTTCAATAATGGTCACAACCTGGTCTTGGCCATAGCCCTGAGAACTGGTAAGGACCTTCATCTTTTCCTTGAGGTCCGGACCTGAAATTGAACTTTCAAAGTCATTGGACAGGCCCAGCTTAACTGGAGTCAGGACAGTCTTGTAACGGTTCTTACCCAGGTCTTTTAAGGATAGGACATAGTGGCCCTTGTCCCGTTCAAAGACAGCATCCGTAGGTACGGCAAAGGTGTTTTTTTCTTGGGATAGGATATATTTCACTCGAACATTCATCCCGGGAGCCAGCTTGCTGGTGTCTGGGTCCTTGATAGCTATGACGGTCTTATAGTAGACATCCTTGGAGGCAGCTCCTTCAGGATTTTCCTCCGGAGCCGGCGAAATCGAGACAACTTCCCCCACAAATTCCTTGCCTTCCACTGCATCAGAAGTCATAACCACCTGGCTGCCAACCTTGACATCATTGATGTTGTACTCCTTGATGTGGGATTCCACCCTTAGGGTGTCCACTGTCTCCACCCGGGCCAAAGAGTCTGCTGGAACTTGGCCCAACTTGCCATTTAACTGGGTAATGGTCCCAGAAACTGGAGCCTTAACCAAGCTTTGGTCCAAGGACTCTTTCAAGAACTTAAGGTCTGCTTGGTCCATGTTGTTTTGGCCGGCTTGGGCTTGCTTGACCCCATCCTTGAGGTTGGCAATGTCATTGTCTGCAGCCACCTTGGCTCCTTCCAGGGCTTCAAGGGCTTGGTCATAGGCATTTTTTGCCACCTCCATGTTTTGCTTGTAGGTCTTTAATTGGTCTTCCCGGGCCTTCTTATTTTTTACTTCCTTGTCGGCAGAGAGTTGGGCATCAGACTGGGCCTTTTCCAATTCAATTTGGGCATTGGGTAGGGTCTTGGCCATGCCTTCTACTTCCTTATCCAAAGCCTCTGCTTCAGCCAGGTACTTTTCCCGGTCCCCTTGGAGTTTGGTCATGTCCTCTGTCACTTGGGCCACTTCCAAGCGAAGTCTTTCCTGCCGTTCATTTAATTGGTCCAGGTCTTTTTGCAGGCTTTCGATTTTGGCCAGGTTGGGACCTTGGTTTTGATTTTGAGATCCCGGAGTGGGGCTTGGCGAGGCTTGACCCATTTCTTTTTCCAGGTCCCGGCTTTTTTTGCTGATTTGCTTTGTTCCTTGGATGATGTCATTGTTCAAGCCATCCAGGCGATTTTTCAAAGAGGCAACTTGACCATCCAAGCGTCCAGCTCTGGACCGGTTGTCCATGGCCCTTTGACTGGCCAGGGCCAGGTCATCTTTTAATTGGCTGTACTTGACATTGCTGGAGGTTTCCTGGTAGGCCAGGTTGTCCCTTTCTGCCTTTTCAGCCAAAAGTTCTGGATTGTAGCCCTGGTCTAAGGATCTCTTATAGTCCTCATAGACCTTTTGGGCCTGCTTGTAGGCATCAAAAGAAGCCACTAGGCTGGACTGGGCCCCTTGGATTCCGGGGTTGGTCCCATCCTTTTTACCTCTTAGGGCCTCTTGAAGACGGTTTTTAGCCGCAGAAATTTGTGCCCCCAGACTCTTGGACTGGGCCGCAGCCGAAGCTTCCTTGACGGCAATTTGCTGGCGAATATCAGTAGAATCCAGCTCTGCAATCAAGTCTCCTTCTTCCACCCGGTCCCCCACTTTCACATGGAGGGCCACAATGGGGGCCTGCTTTTCTGGATAGACATCCAAAGAGGTGGAGCTAACCACCTTTCCTGTTTCATTGACTGCATTGGTTACATCCTTGTGCTTCAAGGTCACAACTTGGTTTTTTGTAATCTGGATTCCAGCATCGGGCCTTAGGGCCTTGCTAAGCCCCATAGCCACTAGGACCACCCCTAGGGCCAAAGCCAAAATTCCAAGTTTTTTGTGTCTAGAGAAAAAGGATCTCAGTCCTTGGCTAAAGTTGGCCAAGGATTTTCTTATTTTTCCCATCTTCATCTCCCTTCTATTTTGTCCATGGTTAGATACCATATGATTATACCTTAAAAGCTTAAAAGAATTTTTAATAAAAGTCTAATTTTTTTTTAATATTTTCCTTTCCTGTAAAGTCTTGGTCTTTTCTAGCTTAATTTCTCCAAAAGCTATGTACAAAAGCCTTCTTTTTGACTACAATAAAATGTATTATTACTTTAGCAGCTTTTGAAAGGAGATGTTACTGTGACACTTGTTGTAGCAAAATTTGGCGGAACCAGTCTGGCTAATGGCGGCCAATTTAAAAAGGTCTACGATATCATCCAGGCAGACCCCAATAAAAAATATATTGTCCCCTCGGCTCCTGGGAAGGTAAATGACCAGGATACCAAGATTACAGACCTTCTCTACCTCTTGTACGACTTATCCAGCCACGGCATTTCATATAACGAAGTCTTTTCCATGTTTAAGAATCGCTATATTGAAATTTGCCGGGAAATTGGCGTGGAAATCAACCTACAAGATTATTTTGATGAAATTCGCCAGGCCATTGAAGAAAAGGCCTCCAAGGAATACCTGTCCAGCCGGGGTGAATACTTAAATGGTCTTATCCTAGCCAAGTACCTGGACATTCCCTTTGTCGATGCCAAAAATGTCATGCTCTTTAAGGCCCCCCACGTTTTAGATGACCAAAGGACCTACAAGGCCCTGGAAGAGATGAAAAAATCCTTTGATGCAGCTGTGATTCCAGGTTTTTATGGGTCCCTACCCGACGGGTCCATCACCACCTTCTCCCGGGGAGGAGGAGACCTATCTGGAGCCATTGTGGCCCGGGGAGTAGGAGCCGACCTCTATGAAAACTGGACCGATGTCAGTGGATTTTTGGCTGCAGACCCTAAAATCATCCCCCATCCCCGCCGGATCAAGGAAATTTCCTACCGGGAACTTCGTGAGCTTTCCTATATGGGGGCCAGCATCCTCCATGAAGAAGCCATCTTCCCCGTAATTTCCCAGGGCATTCCCATCTCCATTAAAAACACCAATGCCCCGGAAGAAGAGGGAACCCGGATTGTCCCCTCCAGTAAGGGGGGAAGCGAAAAGAGTGAAATCACCGGTATCGCTGGCCGCCAGGGCTTTTCTGTTATCAATATTGACAAGGTCCAAATGAACCGGGACCTGTCCTTTTCCCGTAAGGTCTTTTCCATTCTGGAAGCCAACGACATCTATGTAGAACACATCCCCTCCAGTATCGACTCCTTGTCTTTAATTGTCTCCGACGATCAACTCCAAGGCAAGAAAAAACGAATTACAAACGAAATCAAGGCCCTTTGCAACCCCGACAACATCTCCGTAGAAACAGACATCTCCCTGATTGCCGTGGTGGGGCAAAATATGCGCAACCACATTGGGACCTCTGCCAAGCTCTTTAAGGCCCTGGCCGATGCCCAGGTCAATGTGGAAATGATCACCCAAGGCTCTAGTGAGCTCAACATCATCGTCGGTGTGGACACTGCTGACTATGATACAGCCATCAAGGCCATCTACCAGGCCTTTAACCAGGATTGAAATTCTCCTTGACCGAGGTTTTATTCCTAGGTACAATAAAAGGGCAGGGGTGCTATTGCTGAGATGGCTTCGGCCAAACCCATTGAACCTGTTCAGGTAATGCTGACGTAGGAAACCAAGGACTTCTGCTGCCCAGAAGTCCTTTTTTATTGAAAGGAGTTATCATGAATACGACTATTGCCATCCAAGTTCTTCCCGTGACTGCCAGTCAAGAAGATCTTTTACGGATTGTTGATTCCGTCATTGCCTACATTGCGTCCACTGGCTGCAACTACCAAGTGGGTCCCTTGGAAACCACTGTGGAAGGTGACTATGAAGAACTTTTAGATATTGTTAAAGAAGCCCAACTCATTTGCATCCGTCAAGGAGCAGATTCGGTGAAGTCCTATGTGAAGATTTTCTACAATCCCAAGGACCACCTCTTAACTATTGATGAAAAAACAAAAAAATACCGTTAAGGTCATCCCCCTTTTGGTGCTTTTGGTCCTTTTGGCCCTTTGGTTTTTGGTCTCCTATTATGAGTTGGTTCCCAGCTTCATGCTGCCCTCTCCCCAGGCCGTCCTAAGAGCCTTTTGGACCGACCGAGTCTTACTCTTAAACCACCTTAAGGTCACCATGCTGGAAGCCCTGGTGGGCCTGTCCATTGGCGTTCTTCTAGGCTTTATTTGCGCCCTGGCCATGGACCGTTTCCGCCTGGTGAAGGAGGCCCTCTACCCCCTCTTGGTCTTGACCCAAACGGTTCCCACCGTGGCCATTGCCCCCCTCTTGGTTCTGTGGCTGGGCTATGGTCTACTACCCAAGATCACCCTGGTGGTTATCGTGACCTTTTTCCCCATTGCCATGAACCTCTACCAAGGTTTTCAAGGAGCTGACAAGGATTCCCTCCTCCTCCTTCAAGCCATGGGGGCCAACCGCCTGGACCTTTTCCGCTATGTCAAGTGGCCCATGAGCCTGACTTCCTTTTTTGCCGGCTTGAAAATTTCCACCTCCTATGCCCTGGTAGGGGCTGTCATTGCCGAATGGCTGGGAGGCTACGCCGGTCTGGGAGTTTATATGACCAAGGTCAAGAAGTCCTATTCTTTTGACAAGATGTTTGCTGTCATTGTTTTTATTTCCATCATTTCCTACCTCTGCCTTTTACTTGTTCAATGGCTGGAAAAAAAATCAATGCCCTGGAAAAAAGGAGAAAAACATGAACTTTAAAAAATTAACCGTCCTGGCCCTGGCTGCCAGCTTACTCTTAACAGCTTGTGGCTCCAAGCCCAAGGAAGAATCTGCCGCCAGCAATCCGGACCAAGAAAACTTAAAAGACGTCCAATTCGTCTTGGACTGGACCCCCAACACCAATCACACCGGGGTTTATGTAGCTGACGCCCTGGGCTACTATGCCGACGAAGGCCTAAAACTCAACATCGTCCAACCTCCAGAAGATGGAGCCGAAGCCCTGGTAGCTTCTGGAAAAGCTGACTTTGGCGTTTCCTTCCAAGACGTCTTAGCTGCTACTTTTGCCAACGACAACCCCCTTCCCATTACATCCATTTGTGCCATTATCAACCACAACACCTCAGGGATTATTTCCGCCAAGGACAAAAACATCACCCGGCCCAAGGATATGGAAGGTCACAACTACGCTAGCTGGGACAACCCCATTGAACAAGCCATTATTAAAAATGTCATCCAAAAAGATGGAGGAAACCCCGACAAGGTAGAATTTATTCCCTCCACAGCCACCGATGCTGTCTCTGCCATCCAAAGCAATATCGATACCGTTTGGATCTACTATGCCTGGGATGGACTGGCTGCTCAAGTCAAAGATGTTCCCTACAACTACTTTTCCTTTATCGACATCAACCCCGTTTTCGACTACTACAGCCCCGTCATTATTTCCAACAACCAGCTTTTGAAAGAAGACCCTGAAACCGTCAAGGCCTTTTTAAGAGCCACCGTCAAGGGCTACCAATACGCCATGGAAAATCCAGAAAAAGCCGCTGAGATCCTCTGCAAGGCCAACCCAGAATTGGACAAGGACCTAGTCCTGGCTTCACAAAAATGGCTAGCCGACAAATACCAAGACGACAGCAAACAATTCGGCTACGTGGACCAAACCCGTTGGGATAGATTCTACCAATGGTTGGCTGATGAAAACCTCATTAAAAAACCCCTAGACAAGGGCTACGGATTCACCAATGACTTCCTCCCCCAATAAATTTCTAGACCTTGAGTCCATTTCCAAGACCTTTGGCTCTCATACTGTCTTGGAAGACCTCTGTCTCCATGTCGACCAGGGAGAGTTGGTTTCCCTCTTGGGGGTTTCGGGGTCCGGTAAGACCACACTTTTTAACATCATTGCCGGCCTCCTAAAACCCGACCAGGGCCAGGTCCTCTTGGAGGGAAAAGACATCACTGGCCAGGCCGGCCAGGTAGCCTATATGTTACAAAAAGACCTCCTCTTGCCCCATTTAAAAATCTTGGACAATGTGGCCCTTCCCCTCTTTTTAAAAAAAGTCCCCAAGGACCAGGCCCGGGAAAGAGCCCAGTCCTACTTCCAACAATTTGGCCTGACCGGCACAGAGGGCCTCTATCCCTCTGAAATCTCCGGAGGCATGGCCCAAAGAGCCGCCCTTTTAAGGACCTATCTCTTTTCCTCAAAGATAGCCCTTTTAGACGAACCCTTCTCCAAACTAGATGCCATTACCAAGGCCAAAATGCACGACTGGTACCTGAAGATTATGGAAGAAATCCAGCTCACCACCCTCTTTATCAGCCATGATATCGACGAGGCCATCCACCTGAGCCATAGGATCTACATCCTGTCTCCCAAGACCCGGTCCATTATCAAAGAATACAAGCTAGACCGGACCTTGGACTTCCAGTCCCAGGAGGGCCTCCTCTACCAAATGGACCTGAAAAAACAAATCACCCAAGATTTGGAATAAAAAAGATTCCTTCGCCATGAAGGAATCTTTTTCTTTACTTATCTTTTATATTATTAAGAATAGTTCCCCCATAACTTCCCACTCAGTTAAAAACTGTTCGACTAATGATCCCAATAACCCTCATTTTCTAATACTTTTATTAAAGCCTCATCAAATTGAAAAAGAGTCCCATCCGACAATCGTTTAATTGCTTTTATCTCGTCACTCGCAAAAATATCTGGATTCGTGTAGTAAAACTCTTCTATGGGCATACCTATGGGCAATGATAGCGTTAAGGGAACACTGACTTGCATACCTGTATATGGCATTTGAACAGTAGGATTATATGGAACTGGATCCCCCTTTGTCCGTTCACCCACTATTTTTCCTAATTGATTGACTTTCACAAACTTAATAAGTGCGTCTGAAGCACTGCCAGTCTTTGGTCCAGTAAGAAAATATAGATTATATGGTCTTTGGCTGAAAGATGCATTTTCTCTATGAGTTATAGCAAAACTATGTCTCGAATAATAACTAAAATGATCGAATATCGTTTTATCTAATGTGCTAGCTCTTAAATCTGGGAATTCTTTATAAATCATTTCTTTTTTTGACTGATCTAATTTATGAATTTTAACACTATCATCATATAAAGGATATGACGATGGTACCTTACTAGCTCTATCCGTCCAAAAGCTGATCCAATTTAATGAAGTTCCTTCTTGGATACCTAGGTAGGGTAATAGAAAATCTAACCAATAAAATGCATTTCCACCAGCGTTCGATCTTAAATCAATAATGATTGTCTCATATTCATCATCAAGAAAATTCTTCATTCTTAATTCATCATTTCTAAAATTTATATCTGATGAATTTGGCTCTAACATACTATTTATTTTGATATAGCCAATTTTCCCATCTATAATTTTTCTTGCCTCTAAGTTATGCACATCCTGATATTTAAGCGGCGAATCAAGGGAAGCCTCTCTTACATCAGTGTAAGAAATATGATAATCCTTTAGCACTTTCTCTGAAAATGGATCTTCCTTAATCCATTCATCCCAATCAGCTTTTTTAAAACCATGAGGTAAAATGCCCAGTATTCGATTGATAATCGAGTCTCGATTAACTACATTTACATGTCCATCGCCTATTTCTTTTAATATTAGATTCATCTCATTCATATAATCTGTGTCATTGCGGCATGATTTTATCATTTTCTTATATCTATTTTTATTCCTCAGCCAATTTTCATTGCCTAGAATATAAAAACCACTGTAAGCATCGCGAATGAATCCATATGTATATTCAAATTCCTTTAAATATTTATGAGTGGATAAATTATTAAATATTATTATAGACAATAAGAAAAACAAGAATAATATAAAAATTTTCACCTTATTCTTGTTTTTTGATTTGAACATAAAGTCTACCTCCACATCTAGTCTTAAGCAGAAACCTCTGCTTCCAACTGTTCCCATTCGAACTCCCATTATCCTATAGAAGTTTTCTCAATACTGAATCTCTTATAATCTTGTAATGAAGACCAAAGTGAGGGTCTTTACTGACATTTTGAGTATCATAATTTAGAATCTTTAAACTTGTAGCGATAAAAAAGATTGGTCCATCTTCTTGAAACCTGCTACCGATTTAAAACTTATACTCCAAAATCCTAGGCCGGGCTTTAAGAAAAATCTCCCCGGATGGAAATTTCTCCAGCCTTGAGGGTCAGGGTCTGGCCAGATAGGTCCACCAAGAGATGGCCTTGGTCGTTGATGTCCTTGGCCCGGCCCACCAGGTCTTGGCCCTGGTAGTTGAAGGAAATTTTTCTCCCCAAGACCAGGGAGGCCTCCCTGTAGGCCCGAATGACTTCTCTTCGGTCTTGGTCCTTTAAAAAATAGAGCTGGCTTATGATTTCCCCAGCCAGGTGGTTTCTCAAAAGGTCTACATTTAAGGCTGTGGCAATTTTTTCCAGGTCTGGGCCAAATCCCTCTTCCGGCATCCGGATGTTGATGCCAATCCCTGTGTAGATGGCTGAAATTTCCCGGTTCTCCAGGTTGAACTCCCCTTCAGTCAAGATGCCACAAAATTTTTTATTGGCCAAAAAGAGATCGTTAACCCACTTGATCTTGGCTTCCAGGCCTGTAGTCTTTTTCACAGCCCTTAAAACGGCCAAGGCGGCCTTGATGGTAATCAGGTCTTGGTCCTCCAAGTCCCCCTCTCCCTCCTTGTAGTAGAGGAGGGTCATATAGAGGCCCGTGTGCTTGGGAGAGGCAAAGACCTTGCCCCGTCGTCCCCGTCCCTGGACCTGTTCTTCAGCCAGAACCACATCAAAGGGCCGGACCTGGTTTTTTTCCAGCTTCCTTTTCATTTCCGTATTGGTAGAATCCAGGCTGTCGTAGATGAAAATTTGCCGGTCCTTTAAGGCTTCCGGAAGATGTTTACGGATGCCTCCCTGGGAGAGTCGGTCAAAGTCCCCCAAGAGTCGGTAGCCCTTTTTGGGCTTGGCTTCAATGGTATAGCCCTGGCTTCTCAAGATCTCAATGGCCTTCCAAACAGCCGCCCGGGAAACCCCCAGCTGGTCTGCCAGGTCCTGGCCAGAAACATAGTCTTCCCGGTGGGCCTCCAAAAAATTCAAAACTTCCTCTTTCATTGGCCCTGCCTGCCTTCCTCAATGTCTTCCACAATAACCCGGGGAAGGTTCCATTTTTTCATATAGGAAAGCAACCGGACTACAAGAACTCCCGTAAAACCTAAAATCATGGCAATAGATGGCCCCAAAGACTGGTAGGTCAAGAGGTAGAGGATTCCACCAAAAAAACTAGCTACAGCATAAATTTGCCGGATAAAGACAAAGGGAACAATGCCAGCCAAGAGGTCCCGGATGATTCCACCACCAATCCCCGTAGCCATGCCACAAAATAAAATCAAAAAGTGCTGGTTCACATAGCCAATCTGGGCTGCCGTATTCATGCCAACAATGGTAAAGGCAGCCAGACCCAAGGCATCAAAAAAGACCAGGTACTTTTCAAAGGTAATTAAAAACCGACTGTTGAGGTGGTCCCCCCGTCGGTAAAAACTGAAAAAAACCAAGAGGGACACCACAACAGCAATTAGGGTCCAAATGGAATCCGTAAAGGCCGCCGGAGGCGTAATCCCCAGGGTCAGGTCCCGAATCATCCCACCCCCAACTGCCGTAACCAGGCCCAAAACCAGGGTGCCAAAAACGTCCATGCTCCGCCGGACTCCCAAAAGGGCTCCGGAAATGGCAAAGGCCGTGGTTCCAATAAATTCTAAAATAAATTGAATGTTTTCGTAATACAAAATCTCACCTCATTTTCTTTAGTATATCATGAATTCTTTCCTAGAGTAGCATCTTTTCTAGTTTGAAAAAAAAATTTCCAACTCCGTCGGCCCCCCTTCCCTTAAAGGACTTCCTTGGACCCTGATTCAAGAAAAATCTTGACCCCTCCTTAGATTTTCGCAATAAAAATCCCTCCTAAATTGACAAAATCCCTAAAAAATAGTATTATTATTTTCAATGACATGTGAAAGGAGTCTTGGTATGAGAAAGACAATTACATCTCGCAAGGAGATCCTAGAAAATTGTCAAGATCTTGTTTCCGAAAAAGGCCTAACCGCCATTGATATTCGCACCGTTGCTGCGGCCTGCCATGTATCTGTGGGGTCCATCTATAATCATTTTGAGTCCAAGGACGATTTAATCTATGGAGTCTTGGACTATGCCTGGGAAAAAATTTTTGATTTGGGGGAAATAGACAAGGACAAGTCTGGATCTTTTCTTAATTATTTAGAATGGCTTTTCTCTTCTTTGGCTCAAAAGAAGGCCGAGGGAGCTGAATTTTTTAACTTATATTCTTTAGGCCTGGCCTACAAGGATCCTAAACAAGGTCGTGACCTTTTTGATGAACATACTGCCCCCCTGAAAGAGGGCTTACTAAAGGCCTGGGAAGATGACCCCAAGCTTGGAGACTCCTACTTAAATGAAGATTCCAAGGGCAAGATTGACTTCCTTTTTACCAGTTTAATTGGAACCCTTTTAACAGAGTCCATCTCTAAAGAAGACTTTATAAAGCTAGCCAGCAATTATATTCAAACAATCAAATAAAAAGAATTTTAAGTGTTAAGGAAACCTTGACACTTTTCTTTTTATTCTGTATAATAAGTTATTGTAATCCAATGGAGAGATGGTTGAGTTGGTTTAAGGCGCTCGCCTGGAAAGCGGGTATACGTTTATAGCGTATCGGGGGTTCGAATCCCCCTCTCTCCGCCAGTAATAACATTGCCATACTAGACGGGGAGCTAGCGGCACCCTTTTGCTTGCAATCCGCTATAGCAAGGTTGAATCCCCGGTTGCGGCTTATCCTTGTATGGT
The DNA here is from genome assembly GCF_900232945.1 of Urinicoccus timonensis. GTDB lineage: Bacteria > Bacillota > Clostridia > Tissierellales > Peptoniphilaceae > Urinicoccus > Urinicoccus timonensis. Next base: position 118,341 of record NZ_OCTU01000002.1, on the reverse strand, counting down.
CTGCCTCGGAAAAGTGGCGTTGATGATTGGGTCCTACGCAACAAATGCTTTTGAACCGTGTCAGGTCCTGACGGAAGCAGCACTAAGGAAGATGTTTTGTGTGCCGTATGGGTCGCCTAGTCTGAGTTAACTCTCCGGGTACCGCATATAATCAATAAGACAAGGCCGGGTGTATGGCTACATAATTCGATTTATTCGCATCTATTTATAGATGCTTTTTTTATAGAAAAGAGGCTATATGGATACAATCAACCCCAATTTAATTATCTTTTTGGGCTGCCTGATCCCCGGCTTGATGACCGGTCTGGGAGCCCTTCCCATTTTTGCTACAAAAAACGTCTCCCAAGGACTTTTAGATACCCTCTTGGGTTCCGCCGCCGGAGTCATGCTGGCCGCTACTTGTTTTTCTTTGATCATGCCCAGTATCGAATACGGTGGAGGAAGCCTCCAAGCCGTTTTAATCACCTCCCTGGGACTTTTTTTAGGGGCCTACCTCATTGACCTGGTGGACCGCTATGCCCCCCACGAACACCTTATCGACAAGAAAGTCGAAGGGAAAAATACCGATTCCTTGAAACAAATTTGGCTTTTTATCATTGCCATTACCATCCACAACTTTCCCGAAGGCCTGGCTACCGGCGTGGGCTTTGGTACCGACTCCCTGAAAAACGGCATCACCATTGCCCTGGGAATTGGCCTGCAAAATATGCCCGAAGGCCTGGCTGTGGCCCTGTCCTTGGTCCGGGAGCGCTATTCCACAAAAAAAGCCTTCCTCATTGCCCTTATTACCGGCCTAGTCGAACCCATTGGAGCCTTTTTAGGTGTCTTTTTGGTCCAAGTCTTCCAGCCCATCCTGCCCTTTATCCTGGCCCTGGCCGGAGGCGCCATGCTCTTTGTCATTAGCGACGAAATCATACCAGAAACCCATAGCAATGGCTATGAACGCCAAGCCACCTATGGCATCATCATCGGCTTTATCGTCATGATGATCCTAGATGTGACCTTGGGTTAAAAGATGAAAGGGATTAAAATGTAGACTACGGTCTACATTTTTTTATTTGTGGGGGTTGGATTGTTGAAGCCTCGCCCAGCAACATAATGTAGGGGCGGCCCTGTGCCGCCCGTATTGATAAACAGATCTATAAATATAGAGAATAATATCAATACCCCGAAAACCCTCTTGTAGGGGCGACCTTGTGTCGCCCGAATTAATAGACAGGATCTATAAATATAGAGAATAATATCAATTCCCCTATTCCCTAAATAAATATATACGGGATTGTGGAAAGGGCTGGACAGGCCAGCCCCTACAGATTTCTTTATTGTTAAATAGAAATTAAAGCCGCTATAAACAGATTCGGGATTGCGGAACGGGCTTGTACAACTTTTCATCAGCTCAAGTTCGCTCTCGCTCCTTTCGCTGTGAAAGACTGTATCTGACCTAGCTACGAAATCAAAGATTTCGGCTTAGGTCATGAACCAGCAAGCCCCTACAGACAGGCCAGCCCCTACAAAATCATGTCAGCTTGTAGGGGCGACCTCGTGTCGCCCGTATTGGTAATCAGGATATATAAATATAGAGAATAAATTTTTATATCCCCAAAAAAGCCCATAAAAAAAGATGGGCTAGGCCCATCTTCATTAGTCTGCACTATATGGAAGTAATGCAACTTGGCGTGCCCGTTTAATGGCACTTTGCATTTCTCTTTGGTGCTTTGCACAACATCCGCTTACTCGACGAGGTAAAATCTTTCCTCTGTCTGAGATGTATTTGCGAAGTGTTTGTGTGTCTTTATAGTCAATTACTTTCTTTTCATCTGCACAAAAAGCGCAAACTTTTTTACGAGAACGAAATCTTCTTTGCACGCTCACCCCTCCTTTTAAAATGGAATGTCATCATTATCGATGGGGTAAAAACCACTGGTGTCGTTGTCTTGACTTGGACCAGTTTGTTTTGCTTGGTCTTGTGCAAAATGGTTGACAGGTTGATTGGAAGGACCGGCTTGATTCATCGGTCTGTTTTGGTTGGCTTGGAAGGCTCCTGGACGACTTTGGTCGTATTGGGATCCTCCGGCCCTGTTTCCACTTCCATCTGAGATAAAGTGGACTCGGTTGGCCCACACTTCTGTGGTATAGACTCTTTGTCCTTCTTGGTTTTCATAACTGCCTGTGCGAATGCTTCCTTCAATGGCTACTTGACGGCCCTTGGAAAGGTAGTTCGCTACCAATTCTGCTGTTTTTCCCCATGCTGTAACGAAAATAAAATCTGCTGTTGGTTGATTGTTGGCTTCTAATTCTTGGCGTTTTTCCCGACTCAGGCCACGATCTACGGCCAAGGTGAACCGGCAACTTGCCTTCCCGCCTTGGGTATAACGCAACTCAGGGTCCTTGGTTAAACGTCCGAGCAAAGATACATTATTCATACTTTACACTCCCTTGGATTAGTCTTCTAAGCGAACAACCATATGACGCATAACTGGGTCTAGAATCTTGGCTACACGGTCAAATTCTGTAATGGCCTTAGTTTCTGCTTCGAATTCAAGTAAAACGTAGTAAGCATCTTCATGGTATTCAATTAAATACGCTAACTTACGGTTTCCCCATTCATCAACATTGGTTACCTTACCGTCTTGATCGAGAATTCCTTTTAAACGGTCAAGGGCTTTTTGGCGTTTTTCTTCTTCAACATTTGGGTAAAACATTACAATTGCTTCGTATTTTCTCATCATGTCACCTCCTTATGGACTACTGGCTCAATTAAGAGCAAGGATGAATCTTATTTATTATACGGGAAGAATGGTCTCTTGTCAATCTTTTATATGGATTTTAATAAGAGGTCGCTACATTGTTCGATGGGGATGCCATGGAAGGGATCGCTGGTTTTTTGGTAGGATTCCATCATGACCCGAATAGCCTTGGAGGCCTTCTTGGCGGCTTCTTCCAGGGTGTGGTCTTGCAAGAGTAGGCCGATTAGGATGGCGGAAAAGAGGTCGCCGGTTCCAGGAAAGGATACCGGAACCCTTTTATAGGCCAGGTCAAAGTAGCGGTCTTCTTTGGCATCGTAGCCCCGGATGACGGGGTCGTCATGGTCTTGGAGGCCACTGGTAATGAGGACGGACTTGGCCCCCAATTGTCTCAGGGGGTCAATGGACGGATGGGTCCAATCTCCCTCTGCTAGACCGGCTTCTTGGGTTATCAGGTGGCTTTCTGTCCCATTGGGAATAAAATAGTCGGCCACCTGGGCCATCTTGGCCATGGCAGCCACCATTTCTTTGTCCACTCCGTGGTAGAGGGAACCGTGGTCTCCCATAACGGGGTCTACCAGGACGGTCCGTCCCTTTTTCTTCCACTTTTTAATGTAGTTTAAAACCAGGTCTACCTGTCTTGGACTGGACAGAAGGCCTGTACAGATGCAGTCAAAGTCAAAGTCTAACCGGTCCCAAACTTCAATGGTTTTTTCCATGTAGTCTGTGGTGTCCATCATGGCAAAGTCGCCATAGTCTAGGGTGTTGGACACCAGGAGGGTTGGTAGGTTGTAGCAGCGATAGCCCATAAAGCTCAGGGCTGGAATCATGGCCATGGCGCCTACCTTGCCATAGCCGGGAATGTCACTGATTAGTAAAATTTTCTTTCCCATATTTTCTCCAATTTCATTAAAAATTATCTAGCAGGACTTGGTAGAGGTCCTGGGCCTGTAAATTACCGATATATACAGTAGGAATATTATCATATTGGAGTTTTTTGCGCAATGTTTCAAAATGGCAGGAGGCCACTTGGTCATAGAGGACTAGGGCGCAATCGGCTAAAAGGGTCCGGTTTTCCCGGTAGGCTTGGTTGATGTCTTCCAGGGAGACGAAGTTGGCTCCCAGCCGGTGTAATTCTTCCCGGAAGGGTTTTTCCCGACCCAGGTCTACAGCCAGGACCACGTCCATCCCCTTTAGGGCTCCATCTTGGCCCCGGGATGCTTGGTCTGATTTTTCCACTACGGGACCATTGAGACTGTACTTCCAAGCCACCCGGCCATCGAAGATGTCTCCTTGCCAATAGGCGTATTCAATCCGGTCATTTTCTTGGATATAGAGGGATTCCACGTCTTCATCCTTGAGGGGGATTTCCACTGTCTGTCCATCTTCCTCTCCCAGGATATAGTATTGCCCCAATTCATCGTTACAGAGAACTTGGGCAAAGTTGATTTCTTCCCTCTTGGATTCTTGACTATCTCCCTTGGACAGGAGGTCGAAATAGTAAAACTCCCGACTCTTGGCTCCCATGTGCTTAATGCCTTGGGACTTGGCCCGGATTAGGTCTCCATCTTCAAAGCCAAATTCCCGGATGCTCCTTTCGGGGACGTAAATTTCTTGCCCCGCCAGGATGCCTCCCTTGAGTTGTCGGTGGAGGGTTCCCTCAATCCAGCCTAAATCTTCTTTTTCTTCAAAATAGTCTTCTGAGTCAAAGTCTTCTGGACCGAAGTCTTCCAAGTCTTGGGCCAGGGTCACTTGGTCGAAGGACCCTTCTTCCCCGGACAGTTCTTTTAAAAGTTCTAAAAATTTTATTAGGACGGGGACTTGTTTTTGGGCATTTTCTCTATCTATTTCTTCTGCCACACTTAAAAACAAGTCCTTGATTTCATCAAATAAATATTCTGACATGCTTACCTCTTTTTCTTATTTATTTTACAATTCACTTATCTGCTCTTTAGTATATCATTGAAGTCTTTTTAGATGAATAGCATCTAGCTAAAATCTTTTTTATTGAATCTTATTTAGTTTTCTTTCTTTTTAGGAGGGCTTGTTTGAATTCTTGGACCTCATCTACCCTAAGGAGGGCCAAGAGGGCGAAATAGACCAGGCCTCCCAGGGCAATGGCCACTAGGATTCCCAAGCGCAGGCCAACTATTTGGCTTATCTTCCAATAAACCAGCTTGGCAAAGAGGGTCATCAGGGCTGTAGCCAGGCAAACCTTCAGGGTTTGGACCCACTTGATATCGCTGGTTTTTTCTCCCAGGTCTTTTTTCAGAGACAGGGCCAAGAGCAGGGACCCAATAATCATGGACAAACTGGTAGCTAGACCCAGGCCAGCCAGACCCATGTACTTGGAGGCCACCAGGCTTAGGACGGCGTTGATTAGGATAATGAGCACCGAGTTGATGACGGGGATTTTTACATAGCCCTTGGCGAAAAAGATCCGGGACAGCATTTCTCGAAAACCGATGGCTGGGATGCTCAAGGCATAGTAAAAGAGGACAGACCCCGTCATGGCTGCATCTTGGTCGGTAAAGGCCCCCCCCTTAAAGAGGAGGGAGACAATCTCGCTGGAAAAAGCCATCATGCCTACGGTGGCAGGAATGACCAAGAGGCTCATCAGGGACAGGCCTTCGGAAAAGGACTTGTGGAGGCCAGGATTGTCTCCGGCTGCTATGGCCCGGGCCATTTGGGGATAGGCTACGGTGACAATGCTGGAGATGACAATTCCTGTGGCAAAACCTTGGAGTCTTGAGGCATAGTTTAAGGCCGCAATCCCCCCACTGGTTACCATGGAGGCGATGGCCTTGTTGATGATGAAGTTCAATTCAATCACGCTGGTAGAAATTAAGATGGGGAGGATGCTGGTGAGCATCTTTTTTAAGTAGTGGTCTTTTAGGGAAAAGACAAAGTGAAAGAGTTTCTTGTTTAAAAAGGGAATAAAGATGGCAAATTGGGCGATAAAGGCAAATAGGACCCCCAAACTCATGGGCAGGATCCCCTTTTTAGACAGGACTGCCACGGAAAAGATGATGAAGATATTCATGATGATGGGGTGGAGAACACTGATGACAAAGCGTCCATGGATTTGCAGGTAGGCCCGGTAGATGGATCCCACAGCTGTAACGGCTATGGAAAGCAGGAAGATTCGGGTCATGACCAGGGCGGTTTCCATTTGTTGGGGGCTAAAGCCAGGGCTTAGGGCCTTGACCAGGGGTCGGGCAAAGACAATGGCTACTAGAGACAATAAAAAAAAGAAAAGAGCCAGGGTGTTGGTGACATTGGAGGTGAAAAGTTCTGCCCGGACATGTCCCTTTTCTTCTTCAATTTCATTATAGACTGGGATAAATCCCGTTCCCAAGGCTCCTGTCAAGAGGTTGGTAAAGAGCATGGGAATAGACAGGGCCACGATAAAGATATCGGCCATGGGTGATACGCCAAAAAATTGGGCCAGGGCTTTTTCCCGGGCCAGGCCAAAGACCTTGGCTAAGACGGTTACCACCATTAAAATCATTGATGTTTGCTTCATGCTTCCTCCTATAGTAAAGAAGGAGCCAGTAACTGGCTCCCTGTTATTCGTCTTATTTGTCGAGTATTTTTTCTAATTTTGCCTTGTCAAAACCTACGATTTCTTCGTCCCCGATCACAATAACAGGAACGCCTGTGTATCCTTTTTCCATGAGTTCGCTCCGGGCAGCAGCGTCTGTTTGGACATTTCTTTCTTCAACATCTACGCCCTTTTCTTCTAGATAGTCCTTGGCCATGGTGCAATAGGGGCAAGTGCTGGATGTATAAACAATTGCTTTTGTCAATTTACTTCCTCCTTTTAAATTTTAGTCATATTTTTCTATAAGATATTTACCCCTTCATTCCAGCCTTAATCATTTTTTTCATCCAAACGATGGCTGGCATGGTTGTAGCCTTCATAAAAGAGGCTTAGGACGTGGTCATCATCCAGGGAGTAGATGTTCCTACGGCCGTCTTTTTCACTTTTAATGAGTTTTTTCCTCTTTAATAGGCTGAGTTGGTGGGATATGCTGGATTGGCTCATGCCAATCAATTCTACAATGTCGTTGACACAAAGGGGACTCTGGGAAAGGAGGTAGATGATTTTTAAGCGGGTTGGGTCTCCCAAGACCTTGAAAATGGAACTTAAGAGGTCCATTAGGTCGGTACTTTCTTCGAAGACCCTGTATTTTTCTTGGATCTTTTCCTTATCCTCTTGGCTTAAGTATTTTGCTTGCATGGGTCACCTCTCTAAAATTCATCGGGAAAGTTAATAGACAGGACGAGAAATTCTGTCAGGCTCAAGGTCTCTCCCCGGCGAATGCTATCGATGTTTGATTTTTCTAAAATTTTGCGAATTTCTGCCTTGCTAATGGAAAATCCATAGGAGGATAGGGCATTCAAAATGGTCTTACGGCGTTTGGAAAAGGCGGCCTTGACAATCCGGAAGAATTTTTCTCTTTGGATGCCGGGGTCCGGGTCCTTAACCAGCATGTGGACCACAGCTGAGTCCACCTTGGGCCTGGGAATAAAGACAGAATTTGGAACTTGCCGGATAATTTCCGGGTCTGAATGGTAGCGGATGAAAAGAGTCAAGGCACCATAGTCCTTGGTCCCCTCTTGGCCACACATCCTCTCGGCCACTTCCTTTTGAACCATGACAGTAAGGCTTTTCAGGGGCAGGTCCAGGTCAAAAAGAGCTCCCAAAATGGGGGTGGTGACATAGTAGGGCAGGTTGGCCACAATATGGACTGGGTCTTGACCAAAGCGGTCTTCCCATTCCTTTTTCAGGTCCAATTTCAAGGCATCTCCAAAGAGGATTTCCACATTGTCGTAGTCTGCCATGGTTTCTTCCAGGATGGGCTTTAGCCTTTGGTCCTTTTCTACAGCCAAAACAGACTTGGCTTCCAGGGCCAATTCCTCTGTCAGGGTCCCAATGCCGGGGCCAATTTCCAGGACCCGGTCTTCTTTTGTCACTCCAGACCCTTGGACAATCCCCCGGACGGTGTTGCCGTCAATTAAAAAGTTTTGCCCCAGGGCCTTGGTCATGGTAAAGCCATGGCGGTTTAAGATTTCTTTAATTGTGGAGGGTGTATAAAGTCTTTTATTGTCCATCAATTTTTCTTACCTTTTCTTGAACTTCCTCACGGCTGATGCCAAAGGCATTGAGTCGCTTTAAAAATTGCTTGCTATTACACTGGCCAAGATGGAGGGCCTTGCCCAGTTTTTTTCTCCGTTCATTGGCTTGGGGGCCTCCAGAAAGTCCCCAGGCCCGGAGGTCTTTTTCTGTAAATTCAACCTCTGCCTCTTCCAGGGTAGCCTGGGCCCTTTCCAGGGCTTCTATAATGGCTTGGGGTTTGGCATTTTCTACCCCAATGTTTTCCCCCTTCAGGGCCAGGTCTGTAGATATGAAGGCATGTTTTATTCCCGGGACTCGTTTGTCCAGGTCCTTGCGGATTTTTTCCCCCATATAGTCGGGGTCTGTCAGGACGATGACTCCCCGGTTCTTTTGGGCCAATTGAAGGGTGTCAATGAGTTTTTTCCCATAGGAATAACCCCGGGTTTGGACCACTTGGGCTTCTACGGCAGACCGGACGGCAGTAATGTCGTCCCGGCCTTCTACCACGATGATTTCACGGATTTTTTTCATGCTTGGATTCCGTAAAAGGCCTTGGCGTTTCGGGCTGTTTGGTCCAGGAGATAGTCCAGGTTGATCCTTCTTAAATTAGCGATAAAGTCCCCTACATGGCGGACATAGGCCGGTTCATTCCTCTTGCCCCGATAGGGTTCTGGAGTGAGATAGGGACAGTCTGTTTCTAAAAGGAGCCGGTCTAAGGGAACTTCCTTGGCGACTTCCTTGGGGACCCGGGCGTTTTTAAAGGTAACAGACCCACCCAGGGCGATATAGCAACCCAGTTTCACATACTCCCGCATCATTTCCAGGGACTCGGAAAAGCAATGGATGAGGACCCTGTCTTGGGGGTACTTTTCCATATGGGCCTTGATCCGGTCAAAGGTATCTTGGCTGGCTTCCCGGGTGTGGATGACAATGGGGAGACCCAGTCTATGGGCCAGGTCCAATTGTTTTTCAAAAACTTCTTTTTGGATGTCTCTGGGCGAATTGTCATAGTAGTAGTCCAGGCCAATTTCTCCAATGGCCAAGACTTTTTCATCTTGGGCCAGGTCTATGAGTTCTTTTTCCACTTCTGGACTGTAGGTGGAGGCGTCATGGGGGTGGATGCCTACTGTGGCATAGACCCTGTCATACTTCCGAGCCAGGTCTACAGAAGCCCGGCTAGACTTTAGGTCTGCCCCAATATTTACCACCAACTCCAGGCCATCTTGGTCAAAGTTTTGGATAATTTGGTCCTGGTCTTTTTTAAAACGGGGGTCGTCTAAGTGGACGTGGGAATCGATCATGATATCACTGCTCCATCCTTTATATCTTCCAGGGTTGTGGCTATGGACAGGTTTCCGTCTTGGTCTTCTGCTGCCAAGAGCATGCCCTGGGATTCGATGCCTCTAAACTTGTGGGGTTTGAGGTTGGTTAAAACCAGGATCTTTTTCCCCTCTAGGTCTTGAGGCTTGTAGCGATCTTTAATATTTGTAACAATGGTTCTTTCTTCTTCTCCTAGCTGTAAGTGAAGAAGGTAGAGCCGGTCGGCATTGGGGTGGTCTTCTACAGAGACAACCTTGGCCAATTTAATTTCCAACTTTTCAAAGTCCTCTAGGGTGATTTGGTCCTTGCCAGGTTTTTCTGTTTCTTCTTGGCTAGGGGCTTGACCATGGGCCAATTTTCTCTTGGCAATCAAGTCTTCATGGGCCTTGGAAAGGGCTTGGATTTCTTCTTCTACATCCAATCTTGGGAAGATGATCTTGCCCTTTTGGATGGGGACTCCGGTAGGGGTTAGGCCCCAAACTTTTGCATCCTCCAACTTAATTTCCCCTTGGATGCCCAATTGGTCGCGAATTTCCAGGGCAGTGTGTTCCATGGTGGGATAGATTAGGACGGAGACAATCCGCAAGGCTTCAGCCAGGTGGTAGAGGACTGTTCCCAGTTCTTCCATCTTGCCTTCCTTGGCTAAGATCCAAGGAGTGGTTTCATCCACATACTTGTTGCAGCGACGAATTAAGGTCCAAATGTCTTCCAGGGCAGTGGAAAATTGGAAGTGGTCCATGGCTTTTTCATTTTTATCGGCAATGGACAGGGCCATTTCTTCCAATTCTTTGGAGTATTTTCCTGGCTGGCCAGCCTCCGGAATTTGTCCGAAGTATTTTTCGATCATGGACACAGTCCTGGAAACCAGGTTGCCCAGGTCGTTGGCCAGGTCGGAATTAAGCCGTTTTAAGAACTTATCGGTTTCAAAACTTCCGTCGTTACCAAAGGAAAATTCCCTTAGGAGGAAGTATTTCAAGGCGTCTACCCCATAGCGGTCGATAATGGGTTCAGGGTAGACAATGTTGCCCTTGGACTTACTCATCTTGTCGTTGTTAAAGAGAATCCAGCCGTGGCCAAAGACTTTTTCCGGCAAGGGCATATCCAGAGCCATCAAAAGGGCAGGCCAAATGATGACGTGGAAACGCATGATTTCCTTGCCTACAAAGTGGACTTGGGCCGGCCAGTAACGGTTAAAGGTCTCTGGGTCCTTGCCATAGCCAATCCCTGTTAAATAACAGGATAGGGCATCAATCCAAACATAGATGACGTGGTTTTCGTCAAAGGGAACAGGAACCCCCCAGTCAAAGCTGGACCGGGTAACAGATAGGTCTTCCAGGCCTTCTTTTAAGAAGTTGTTGACCATTTCCTTTTTCCGGAAGTCAGGTTCTATAAATTCGGGATGGTCTTCGTAGAGTTTTAAGAGACGGTCCCGGTATTTAGACAATCTAAAGAAATAGCTTTCTTCTTTTTGCCGGTGGGTTGGACGGCCACAATCGGGGCAGACATGGTCTTCGCCCAATTGGTTTTCTGTCCAAAAGGATTCACAGGGGGTACAGTAGTAGCCCTCGTATTCTCCCTTGTAGATTTCTCCCTTGTCATAGAGTTTTTGGAAAAGCTCTTGGACATTCTTTTCATGGTCCTTGTCAGTGGACCGGACAAAGGCATCATAGCGGATGTCCAGCTTTTTCCACAAGTCTTTAATGTCCTTAACGATGTTGTCGACATAGGGCTTGGGCTCCATGCCTTGTTCTCGGGCCTTTTCTTGAATCTTTTGTCCGTGTTCGTCGGTACCAGTAGTAAAGAAGACATCATAGCCTTGGAGCTCCTTAAACTTCTTGACAGCATCTGTTGCCACGGTACAGTAAGTATGGCCAATGTGTAGATTATCACTGGGATAATAAATTGGCGTTGTAATATAATATGGTTTTTTATTTTTATCCATTCTAATCCCCCTAAACAAGCGTTAAACAGTTTTATTCATTAAAGTCTATTATACTGAAAAGGGGGATTTTTTTCAATCTAGGATAGGATTCCCCTGGAGAAAAAAAGCTCCCTAGACCTCCTTTTTTTCAAAAACTATTTACTTATTAAACAATTTGTATTAAGATTAAAAAATATTTATTTGTTGCTTTTGGTCAACCTAATTTTTCGGCCAATTGTTTAAGGAGGCTTAGCCATGGATTTATTTTATCAGCTCAATGAAAATCTAGATAGCATTATCTGGGGCCCCCCTATGATTATCTTGTTAATCGGATGTGGTCTTTATCTCACCATCCGATCTAACTTTGTAGTCTTTCGGAAGTTCCCCTTTATCCTTAAAGAAACAGTGGGCCGGGTTCTTGCCCGGAACCAACACACAGGTCATGTGGGAGAGGTTACCTCCTTCCAAGCCCTGTCTACGGCCCTAGCGGCCACAGTGGGAACGGGAAACATCGTTGGAGTTGCCGGTGCCATCCTCTTGGGAGGTCCAGGAGCCATCTTTTGGATGTGGATTGCAGCTTTGGTAGGAATGACCACCAAGATGGCTGAGTCCACCCTGGCTGTTGCCTACCGGGATGTCTCTGACCAAGGAGTGGTCCGAGGCGGCCCCATGTACTATATCTCCAAGGGGCTGGGCTTCAAGACCCTGGCCAAGTGTTTTGCCTTTTTCGGTATGATTGCCACCCTGAGTACAGGAAATACGGTCCAATCCAATGCCATCTCCTCTACTCTTTACGCTGCCTTCCAAATTCCTAAATTGGCCAGCGCCCTGGTGGTGACCCTGGTTACCTTTATTGTTATTATCGGGGGTATCAAACGAATTGGCGCCTTTGCAGAAAAATTGGTCCCCTTTATGTCGGGTCTTTATCTCCTAGGAGCCCTCTTTATTATCTGTACAAGGCTCCACCAAGTGCCGGAAGCCTTTGGCATGATCTTTAAAGGAGCCTTCCAAACCAAGGCTGCTGCTGGAGGTCTTGGGGGCTACACCATTGGTCTAGCCATGCGTAGTGGGATTGCTCGGGGAGTCTTTACCAATGAAGCCGGCCTTGGGTCTTCTCCTATTGCCCATGCTGCTGCCTCTACAGACCATCCAGCCCGGCAGGGTCTTTGGGGAGTTTTCGAAGTCTTTGTAGATACCCTGGTAGTTTGTACCATGACCTCCCTGGTTATTTTAACCACAGGCATTTGGACCGGCCATGGCGATGCCTCTTCCCTAGTTGCCTTTTCCTTTGAAGAAGGATTCCCAGGAGGAAAGTATATCGTAACCCTAGGCTTGACTCTTTTTGCCATGTCCACCATCCTGGGCTGGGAATACTATGGAGAAACCTGCTGCCGCTACTTTTTAGGAGATAAGATTGGCCGCTACTACAAGTTTATCTTCGTTCCCATGGTCTTTCTAGGGGGCCTAATCCGCCTAGAAGCTGTCTGGGCTGTGGCCAACAACCTCAACGGTCTTATGGCCATCCCCAACCTCATTGGCCTCTTGGGCCTATCGGGGGTCTTTATCGGTTTACAAAAACAATTCTTCAACGACCACCCCAGCGATGTCTACCATCCTGACGAGTGGCATCCCCTAGTTACAGAAAAAAGCAAATAAAATTTTCAAACTCCCGGGTCTGCCGGGAGTTTTCTTTGGGCCGGCTTCTTTTTGTTTCCCCTGACTTATGCTATAATAAGTAGAAGTTTAAGCCCTTAAAGATAAAATTTTACGATAGAAAAAAATAGAAAGGAAGCCTTATGAAACTTAGCAAATACTATATGCCTACCCTTAGAGAAGTTCCTTCAGATGCTGAAATTGCCAGCCACCAACTCCTTTTAAGAGCCGGCATGATTCGAAAGTCCGCCACAGGAATCTACACCTACCTCCCCCTGGGCTACCGGGTCATCAAAAAAGTTGAAGCCCTTGTCCGGGAAGAAATGGACCGGGCCGGGTCTATGGAAATTCTCATGTCCGCCCTCCAACCCAAGGAAATCTGGGAGCAATCTGGCCGCTGGTCTGTCTACGGTCCGGAAATGTTTAAACTAAAAGACCGCAACCAAAGAGAATTTTGCCTGGGCCCCACTGCTGAAGAATACTTTACCAGCCTGGTCAAGGACGAAGTTCGTTCCTACAAGCAACTCCCCTTGAACATCTACCAAATCCAAACCAAGTACCGGGATGAAAAACGCCCCCGCTTCGGTTTAAACCGGGCCCGGGAATTTTCCATGAAGGATGCCTACAGCTTCGACACCGATGCCCAAAGCATGGTGGAAGCCTACATGGTCATGTACAAGGCCTATGAACGGATCTTTGACCGGATGGGTCTAGACTACCGGATTGTTTTGGGAGATTCCGGCGCCATGGGTGGGTCTTCTTCCCACGAATTTATTGCCCTGTCAGAAACCGGCGAAGGGGTCATCTGCTTTACCAAGGATGGAAAAATCGCCTATACCGATGAAAAGGCCCCGGTCCACTACCAAGGACCCCAAGAGGAAGAAGCCAAGGACCTGGAAAAAGTTCCTACTCCTGGAGCTTCTACCATTGAAGAAGTGGCCAAGTTCCTAAACTTGGATCCACAACGCTGTGCCAAGGCCGTAGACCTAGTAATTGACGGAGAGGCCTGCATCGTCTTCATTCCCGGCGACCGAGAATTGAACCTGACCAAGCTGGCAACCTATACCCAAGTTCCCGAACACGCCATTGAAAAAATGAATGACCAAGCCATCCTGGCCTGTGGATCCTATCCCGGCTTCACCGGTCCCATGGATCTTAAGGACACCCGGGTCATCTTGGACCAATCTTTAACCAAGATCAATAACCTGGTTGTGGGAGGAAACCAAGAAGGCTACCACTACATCAACGCCTGCTATGGCCGGGACTTTGACGGCGAAGTAGCTCCAGACCTCTTGATGGTCCAAGAAGGGGACCTGACAGAAGACGGCCAAGAACTCCTCTTCCGTCGGGGCATCGAAGTGGGAAATATCTTCCAACTCGGTACCAAGTATTCCACCGCTCTCAATGCCACCTACCTGGATGAAAATGGCAAGGAACAATACTTCTACATGGGGTCTTACGGCGTGGGAATCACCCGGTCTGTTACCGCCATTGTGGAACAAAACCACGATGAAGCCGGAATCATCTGGCCCCTCCACTTGGCCCCCTACCAAGTCATTGTCACCATTGTCCAAAGCAAGGACCAAGACCAGGTGGCCCTGGGAGAAAAAATCTACCAAGACCTCCAAGACAAGGGCTTGGATGTCCTTCTGGATGACAGGAAAGAACGACCAGGAGTTAAATTCAACGACCGCGACCTAATCGGAATCCCCTTGCGGATTACCGTTGGTAAAAAAGCTTCTGAAGGTGTGGTGGAATACTCCACCCGAAAAGACATGGTCAACCAAGACCTAAGTGTGGACCAAGCCATGGAAGAAGTTTTAAAGGCCTGTGAAAAAATTAAATAAGCTATAAAGAAAGCCCCCGAAAGGGGGCTTTTCCATGAAAAAAGCTTGGCCCCCTTGAAGGGTCAAGCTTTTTTCTTATCTCTTTTTGTATTCTTCCAAGGCCAGGCCAATAAGTTGGCAGGCCCGGGCAATTTTTTCGCTTTCCAGGACATAGGCCAGACGGACTTGGCTCTTACCTACTTGGGTGTTTTGGTAAAAACCAGCAGCCGGAGCCATCATGACGGTTTCTCCCTGGTCTTGGAAGTCCGTCAGCATGAAACGGGCAAAGTCTTCGGCATCTTCCACCGGCAGGTCGGCAATAATGTAAAAGGCTCCAGTGGAATGGGAGGTCACAACTCCTGGGATTTTTGCCAGTTCTGCTTCAATGCAGTTCCGGCGAAGGGTGTATTCTTCCCGCACTTGGTCAAAATAGTCGTCTGGAAGTTGGTAGAGGGCCACAGCTCCCACTTGTTCTAGGTAGGGGCAGGCTAGACGGCCAGTGGCCAGTTTAACCAGGGCTTCTTGCATGGCCTTGTTCTTAGTTGCAGTACAGCCAATTCTTGCTCCACAAGCGGAAAACCTCTTGGAGATGGAGTCCAGGACAATGACCCGGTCTGCCAGGTCCTCAAAGGAGGCAAAGCTGGTAAATTCTTTCCCGTCATAGATGAATTCCCGGTAGACTTCATCGGCCAGGATAAAGAGGTCGTGGTCCTTGGCAATGTCTCCTAAAAGACGGACTTCTTCCTTGGAATAAACAGCCCCTGTTGGGTTTCCGGGGTTGGAAATTAAAATGGCCTTGGTCTTTTCAGTAATGGCTTTTTCAATTACTTCCCTAGCTGGCAGGGCAAAGCCTTCTTTTACATCTGTAGGAAAGGTAGTTGGGCTCACTCCTACTTCGTGGAAAAAGGTCTTGTAGTTGGTGTAGAAGGGTTCGCAGGTTAAGACTTGGTCTCCCACATCGGTGGTGGCCAGGAGGGAAAATAAAAGGGCTTCACTTCCTCCATTGGTGATGACCAGGTCATCTCTTGTAAAGTTTAGACCGATTTTTTGGAAGTATTGGGCATTTGCTTCCAATAATTCGGGAATCCCTTGGGAGGGGGAGTAGCTTAAAACATCTACATCGGCTTCTTTAATGGCTTGGAAAAAAGCCTTGGGCGTTACCACATCTGGGGCCCCGATGTTTAAGTGGTAGACGGATTTTCCCTCTTTTTTTGCCTGGTTGGCAAAGGGAGTTAACTTTCGAATTGATGAAAAGGGCATTTCTTGTATTCTTTTTGAAACCATACTTCCTCCTAAAATTATAAATTGCTGTATCTTAAATCCTCTCCAATGAAACGCAAGGGGATAAAGTTTTGAACGATTCTTGAAAATACACGGTCCGAGTAGATGTTTTTAATTTCATGTAGGGCCAGGTTGGTGGAGATGAGGATCTTTTTCCCAGCCAGGATTCGAGTGTTTAAAATGTTGAAGATTTCAGCATTGGTAAACTGGTTGGTGAGTTCGGTTCCCAGGTCATCCAGGATTAAAAGGTCTGAGGAAAAAAGGAGTTGGTAGGCCAGGTCCAGGTCGGCTTGGCTTTCTCTGCCGAATTTTTTCCTCTCCAAGAGGTCAATCAGAGTAAAGGAGGTCTGGTAGATGACGGTGTAGTTTTCATCTAAGAGGGCCTTGGCAATACAGTTGGATAAAAAGGTCTTACCCAGGCCGGTGCCTCCGTAAAACAAGAGGTTGTCCCCATTGTCTTGGGGGAAGTCTTGGAGAAACTGGTCCACCTTTTGGACAACCAGCTTCATATTTTCATAGGGACTGACTCCCTGGTCAGGCTGGATGGTCTTGGAAAAAACAGACCAGTTAAAGCTTTCAAAATTTTCCCTCTTTAACATCCGGTCCATATTACTCATTTCATAGAGGTCTTGGGCCAGGAATTGTTTGAGGCAGTCGCAGCGCTTTCCATTTTCCAGGTAGCCGGTGTCCTTGCACTCCCGACAATCATAGTGGGGGTCCAGGTAGTCTTCCGGGTAGCCATTTTGGAACAAGAGGTCTCTTTTCATGTCCTTGAGATGGTCCAGCTCCCTTTGAAGACCCTGGGCATCTTTTCCGGCCAGACTTTGGTAGACGGCGGAAAATCCCTTTTTATTGATTTCTGTATCTATTTCTTGGACCAGGGGAATTTTTTGGTAGACCTCATCCTGCCTCCGGTCCTGGTCCTGGGCATGCCGGGTCCGAATCCGGTCATAGTGGCTTTGGATTTGTCGCTTTAGCTTTGGATTCATTTAAGGTCACCTCTTTGCTTGCCATAGCCCCGGCTCTTTTTCCGGGCCAGGTCTTCTAATTCCTCGGGACTAAAGTCTGCGGAGCTTTGACTGAAGTTATGGAACTTGTTTCCCTGGGTCTTGACCTTGGATGGGATGGCCTTGTTGGATGGCTTAAGGTCTTTTTTGGCTATGTCTTCCAGGGTGAAAATCCCCTTCTTGTACCAGGAGGTCAAGACCCCCTTGATGTAGGCCACATTGGGGTTGGCTGTTAAAACAGACCGGCTACAGGCCTCCAGGACCATTTCCTCTGAAAAGCCCAGGTCATTAAACCAGGAATTGACTTCTTTCATATCTGCCTGACTGTAGGGCTTGTTGCCCAGGCCCATGGCCGCCATGACCTTTCGATAGCGGTAGTAATCCTTGTTCCGAGCCTGGACATTGGCTTCCAGGGCCTCCATGGACCGGATTCCCTGGCTGGACCAATTTTGCACTACCCTTTGGATGTAGCGGAGGTCGTACTTATTTTGGACCTCGGTGCTGTAGCGGAGGGCTTCCTCCACCATCTTGGGGGGCATATTGTAGTCCAGGACCCAATTGGCCAGGTCTCTTTTTTCCTGGTAGGACATGGCCCGACGGAGGAAAAACTCTCCCTTGGCCATGAGGTCGGCCAGTTGGGGGTCGCTCATGGGCTGGGTCAGGCTTTGGAAGTTGGGCTTAGACCCAGAGGGGATATAGACATTTTTGATATAGAGTTCTTTTAAGTCCACAAAGTAGACATCATAGTCCAGGGGGTCTTGGCTGTCTTCCCGGGGAATTTTTTCCACAATTCCCTGGTCTTCCCAATAGGTCCAGGCCCTATGGACATCACTTTCTAAAAGTTGCAGGCTCTTGGCCAGGGAGGCATTGTCCTTGCCCTGGACCCCTCCACTGGCATAGCCATAGGCCAAAAGGTAGACCTTGACAAAATTTCCATCTGCCTGGGGCATATATTCTCTTAAAAAAATATTTGCAATGACCGTGTCGCCTAGGTCCATGGAGTTTTCTTTTTTATAAAAAGTCATGGTCTCTCCTTTCATGGTAGTCAGCCTTGCTTAACTTCATTTTTATGCCGGGTAAAAACCATTGGTCCATAAGTCGGAAGGCCCCTTGTCGGGCCTCTTTAAGCTCTTCCCTGTCCAGGGGTGGCTGGCCCCCGGCATAGGCATAGTACTTGTGGCCCAGCCTTTTAAAGCCAAGCTTTTCATAGACATGGATGGCCCTTAGATTATAACTTGCTACTAATAAGTATATCACACGGGCTCTCTTTTCATGGAAGGCCTGGTGAAAAAATATTTTTAGGGCCTCCTGGCCATAGCCCTGGTCCACATACTTGGCTCCCAGACAAATTCCTAAAACCCCCACCCTTAACAGGGGGTAAAATCTTTTGAAGCCCAGGTAGCCAATGGCCCTGTCTCCCAAAAAAATCGTTTGGTAGTGGGAAAAAAGAGACCCGGTCTTCCAGTTAAACCAGGCCCTTTCATCCTGGGGAGACCTTATGTCAAAATTATAGTCCCGGAAGAGCTCGTCTTGGAAGCTCCCCCAGGATGCAAATTGATGGACATCTTGAACCTCCATGGGCTTTAAGTAAATCATGGCTCCTCCTTAAAAGTAGTTTACCGAAAAACTTCCCTCTTAGCAAGAAAAGATATAAATTTATCTTGGGCCGGGTCTTCCTTTGTCTATGTGTTTATTTCTAGGGCTTTTCATGGTATAATACAGCAAGTTATTAAGTATAAAAGGAGAAAATATGTTACAAGTTCAAAATGTCAGTATCCAATTTCCAGACAAGACCCTTTTTGATGAAGTGGACCTGGTCTTTAGTCCCGGAAATTGCTATGGGATTATCGGTGCCAACGGAGCCGGTAAGTCCACATTTTTATCCGTTTTATCCGGGGAAAGAGAGCCCTCCACCGGCCATGTCTCCCTGGGAAAAAATGAACGTCTGTCCATCTTAAAGCAAGACCACTACCAATTCGACCAAGAAAAAGTCCTGGATGTGGTCATTATGGGGAATCCAGAATTGGTTTCCATCCAAAAGGAAAAAGACGCCATCTACATGAAGGAAGACTTTAACGAAGAAGATGGCCTCAAGGCCGCCGAATTGGAGGAACGCTTTTCCGAACTGGGAGGCTGGCAGGCAGAATCCGATGCAGCCACCCTTCTGGAAGGTTTGGGAATTTCTACCGACCTCCATGACAAGATCCTAGACGACCTCATTGAGTCTGACAAGGTCAAGGTCATGTTGGCCCAAGCCCTTTTTGGCGAACCTGATGTTCTTTTACTGGATGAGCCCACCAACGGTTTGGACATTGCCGCCGTTTTATGGCTCCAAGACTTTTTAATGGACTTTAAGGGAGTCGTCATTGTCGTCAGCCACGACCGCTATTTCTTAAATGAAGTTTGTACCCACATGGTAGATATCGACTTTGGCAAGATCCAACTCTTTGTAGGAAACTACGACTTCTGGTACGAATCTTCCCAATTGGCCCAAAGAATGCTCAAGGAAGAAAACAAGAAAAAGGAAGACCAAATCAAGGAGTTGAAAAACTTCATCGCCAAGTTCTCCGCCAACAAGTCCAAGTCCCGCCAGGCCACCAGCCGGAAGAAGCTTTTAGACAAGATTTCCCTAAACGACATCAAGCCCTCCTCCCGTCGCTACCCCTTTGTGGGCTTTGAGCTGTCTCGGGAGCCTGGCAATGAGCTTTTAACCATTGAGGGCCTGGGCAAGACTTCAGGAGAAGACTGCCTCCTAAAGGACTTTTCCTTCCGCCTCAACCACGATGAAAAAGTGGCCTTTGTAGGAAACGAACGGGCCATTACTGCCCTTTTTGAAATCCTCATGGGCCACGACAAGGACTACACCGGGGACTTTAAATGGGGACAAACTATTACAACCGACTACTTCCCCAAGGACAATTCCGAGTTTTTCCAAAACCCCGACCTCAACCTGGTGGACTGGTTAAGACAATATTCCAAGGACCAAACTGAAACCCACATCCGGGGCTTTTTGGGCAAGATGCTCTTTTCCGGAGACGAGGTCTACAAGTCTTCCTCCGTCCTGTCTGGGGGCGAAAAGGTCCGGATGATGTTTTCCAAGATGATGATGGCTCCATCCAATGTCCTCATCTTCGACCAACCCACCAACCACCTGGACCTGGAGTCCATTACTGCCGTCAATAACGGCCTCATGGCCTACAAGGGATCTTTACTCTTTACCTCCAAGGACCACCAATTTATCGACACCATTGCCAACCGAGTTGTGGAATTTTTCCCCGATGGCACCTACCGTGACAGGTCCATGTCCTATGATGATTATTTAGATGAATATGTAAGAAAATAAGGGTTGCTCAAGAGAGCAAACCCTTATTTTTTTGACCTAAGAGGCGGTAGTAAACACCCCCCGTGATTTTATACCAGATATAGTAGAGGATAAAGACCAAGGCCAGGACCAAGAGGGTAGATTTTAAATAGATCAAATCATTTCCCACATTTAAAAGGCTCATCATCCGGCTTAGGAGCTGGTAGGCAAAGGCCATATGGATCCAGCTCAAGGCTACAGGTAAAAAGAAAATCAAGGATACCTGGGTCTGGATGGACCTTTTAACAGTTTCTTCATCCATCCCTACCCGGCGGTAGATGGTAAAGGCCTTTTGGTCTTGGTAACCCTCTGTCAACTGTTTGTAGTAAATGGTGGCCCCTAGAGCGACGAGGAAGATAATCCCTAAGGAAAGACCTGTAAAGGTGAGCCCACCATAAAGACCCCGACCATCTTCTTCAACTTCCCTACGGCTATTGACAAAGCTGGTAAAGTCTTTTTCATGGTCTTTTCCCACTTTTAAAAGTTCTCCCTTCAAAAGCTTCGCATCTTCCTTATTTTTTAAGGAAATATGACTAATGGTAGTTAAGGAAGCTTCTCTTGCTTGACTTGCCAAGTCCTGGAAGGAAGACTCATTCACCACAAGAAAAAGTAACTTTTGAAACAAGTCTGCTTGTTTTAAGTCATAAAAGTTTCCCAGGTCTTCATTGACCTCCTTCTCTTGTCGGTAAATACCTAAAAAGGATAGGTCCAGGTCTTCCCTTAAGCCTGGCTCCCGTCCCAAGACCAGGGCCTCTCCATCTTTTAGGTCATAGGAAGTGTGAAGGAGTTTATTGACTTCCCCCTGGGGAAGGATTTTTACATAAATAGAATTTTCATTCCAATCCACCTGGCTAAATCCCTTTTCCGGATGATTTAAATCTATGTTGCCGTTGATGGCCCTTAATTGGATGACCTCCTTGACCTTGTCCTTATTTCTTTCCAAGACAACCTGACTGGGGGCAAATAAGCTATCAAAGGAATCTCCCTGTGTGATCTTTTCTGGATAGCTTGTCTTATAGACAAGATCCAAGGGCACAGAACTATCTACCAAGGCCTCTAGGGACTGGTTTAAAGATAGGGCACAAGACAAAAGGACCAAAACTGCTACCATTAAGACGGTAATGGAACCCAGACCCATGGCCTGGTCTCGCAAGCGAAAGCGGAGGCCAGAAATTGCCGTCATTCGGTTTTTTTCATAGTAAAAAGACTCCCGTCCCTGGAGAAATTTAAGGATAATTTCTAAAATCCCTAAAAAGAAACAATAGGTCCCCAAGATGACAAAAAGGGCGGCAATAAGAAAGAAGAGGATGGAAGAAACGGGGTCTGTAATTTCCAAGGCGATAAAATAACCAAGGCCCAAACAAAGGACCCCCAACAATGTATAGACCCCCTTTAGGACCTTGGAGGTCTGTCGACGCTTGGATTCTTTTAAATAAGACAGGGGGTTTTGCTTAAAAATCCGGACCAGGGCCCGGACTTCCAGGATGACAAACAAAATCAAATAGGACAGGCCATTGATTCTATAGCTTTCCCCTTGGATGGTCCAGGGAATCTCTTCCTTAATTCCTGTAAACCGGATAAAAAGGCCTTGGACCAAATAGTTTCCAAGACTCCCCAAAAGGGCTCCCAAACTGATAATAAAGAAGAAAAGATAGATGTTCTCCCAAGTGATTACTGCCAGCAAATTCTTCTTACTCAGTCCCAAGACCTGGTAGAGGGCCAACTCCTTGGACCTCATTCCCAATAAATAGGAATAGGTATAGTAGAGAAAGAGGAAGTTAAAAATTTGCAAGACATAATAACCCATTTGCAAAATCATTTGTAAAGTGGTCATATAGGCCACACCCTTATAGGCAGAATTAAAAGCCAAATCGTGTAAGATGATGGAAAAACTCAGCATCATCACAGCTACAAGAATAAAGGGCAGGTAGGTCTGGCCATTCTTTTTAAAAGATTGCTGGGCCAAGGACCGGTAGAGTTTAGTCAAGATGTCCACCTCCCAGGGTTAGGGTCATGGCCTGGTTGATTCGGCTCATAAATTCCTGCCGGCTTTCTTGCCCCCGGTGGACTTGGTGGAAGATTTTCCCATCCTTGATAAAAAGAACCCGGTTGGCAACAGAGGCTGCCTTGGCTGAATGGGTCACCATGAGGATGGTCTGCCCCTGGTTGTTGATAATAGAAAAATAGTGAAGGAGCTCTTCCGATGTCTTGGAATCCAGGGCCCCGGTAGGTTCGTCAGCTAAAATCAACTTGGGATTACTAATCAAGGCTCGAGCAATGGCAGTTCTTTGCCCCTGGCCTCCAGAAATTTGATAGGGGTACTTAGTCAGGAGCTTTTCTAGACCCAATCTTTCCACCACCCCTTCCAAAGGAGCCTTCAGATCTTGAGCCTTCATTCCTTGTAAAACCAGGGGCAAGAGGATGTTATCCTTGACCGTTAATTGGTCCAAAAGGTTAAAATTTTGAAAAACATACCCCAGCTTCCTCCGACGAAAGTCTGCCTTTTCTGCATCTTTCAGGGAAAGAATATTCTTATCTTCCAAGAAAACCTCTCCTCCTGTGGGGTCGTCCAGCATGGACAAGATGTTCAGAAGGGTGGACTTCCCAGATCCGGATTCTCCCATAATGGCTACAAATTCTCCCTGGTTGGCACTAAAAGATATATCCCTAAGGGCCATAAGAGCATTTTCCTTGTTTTTATTGTAAATTTTCTCTAAATGATTGACTTTTAATAACATATCATCACCCTTTCTAAGCCCAGTATAGGAAAAAATCGAGAGAAAATCCCTCGATTGACCTTACATTTTTTCTTTTAATGTGACATTTTGTAAGCTTGCTTGGGAAAAGATAGGATCAGTCGTGTTCCCTGGCCCACTTGGGACTCCAAAGTCATGACTAGGTTTAAATTTTCCGCCACTTCCTTCATGAGATAAAGGCCAATCCCTGTAGATTGGTCAAACTTTCGACCACTAAAACCTGTATAGCCCATGTCGGTAATCCGGGGCAGGTCTTCTGGGGCAATTCCAATTCCCGTATCCTCAAAAATCAACTTCCCCTCTTGGAAAGAAATGGTCAGGCCCCCTGTCTGAGTGTACTTAACCACATTACTCAACCATTGCTTGGTAAAAAATAAGAGCCACTTGGCATCGGATAAAACTTCCACCTCTGGCAGGTCCATTTGGACCCTAAGCCCCTTGTGGATAAAAAGAGCTGCATAGGTCCTGAGAGCCTTTTGAAGAGGATCTTTTAAAGGCAGCCATTGAAAGACATAATCTGTATCTCTTCCTTGGAGTCTTTGATAGGATAGGATATGGTCTATGTACTCTTGGATTTTAAATACCTGGAACCTGGGATTTTTATCCTGGATACCCTGGGCGTCCAACCAGGCCAAAATGGCCGTCATAGGGATTTTAATTTGGTGGGACCATCGCAGGAGATAATTGGCTCTTTTTTCCCGATCTTGAAGGAATTGATTTTCTTGGTCTAGGATTCTTTTCTCTGCCTTATGGATTTCTTCCACCAAGGCTTCCTCTAAGAGACCTTGGCCGGCATAGTCCCCCAAACCTTCTTGACGAATTTTTTCTGCCAACTTCTTGTCCCTTTGGTAGGCATAGAAAAAATACCCTCCCCATGAAAGACTGTAGATACCCAGACCATAGAGGCTATCTGCCAGCCGACCTGATTGGACATAGATATAGCTAAAGAAAAAAATCCCCGTAAGTCCCCAGAGGACCAGGAGGCTGTCTCTATTCTTCAAAGGCCCCATAATAACCCACTCCCTTTTTTGTATGGATATAGTCTTCCAAGCCCAGCTTTTTTAATGTCTTTCGAAGCCGGGCTACATTTACCGTCAAGGTATTATCGTCAATATAGAGGTCCGACTGCCAAAGGTCATTCATGAGGTCCTCCCTATGGATGACCCTTCCCTGGGCCTGGAGGCAAGACCGTAGAATTAAAAATTCATTTTTGGACAAACTTTCCATCCTGCCTTGGTAGGTCACCTGCATGGTATCCAAATTTAAAAGCAATTCCCCATCCTCCAAGACCTGGTCTTGGACTTGGAGCTCATAGGCCCTTCTAAGTTGGGCCTTAATCTTGGCCAAAAGTAAGGCTAGGGATACGGGCTTTACCACAAAATCATCAGCTCCCAGGTCCATGGCCATCACTTGGTCCAGATCCTCTCCCATACTGGATAAAAACAAAATAGGTAGTTTTGATTTTTTCCGAATCTCCTCGGTCCAATAATAGCCATTTTTAAAGGGTAATCCAATGTCCATAACCAGCAAGTGGGGATCCACTCTTTCAAAATCCTCCAGGACCCGGCTAAAGTCATCTACCCCGTAAACTTCCAGGTGGAAGGTTTCCAAATAATCTTTGATACTGGCAAAGATACTGGGATCATCCTCTACAATAAATATCTTATACATAGGCCCTCCTTGATCCTTATTTTAAACTTATTGTATCTAAGACCAGTCTCCTTGACAAGAAAAAGTAGCCAGGTTTCCCTGACTACTTCCCATGGACTTACTTGTCCCTTATATCCATAATCTTCCAAGACCCCTTTTCTTTTTTTAGGATGAAAATTTCTTCTCTCTTTTCCCTTTCTTCTTTCCCGTCTCGGGTCTTGACCTTGTCATAGGTCACATCCATTTCCTTCCTATCCCCTTCTTCCTTTAGGGACTTGTATTGGATGTTTTCTACTTGGACCTTGTCCAGGTCTTCTTTGAAAAAATCATCTTCCAAGAGTTTCCGGTTACCTAGAAGGCCCTCATAAGCCTCTTGTGTCAAGTAGGGCTCTAACTTGTCCAGGGCCTCTAGACTGCCAACTTCTTTCCCTGCTGGGGGCATTTGACTGGAGGTAATTTCCTGCAAGTATGCCACAATTTGGTCGCTTTCCTGGTAGAGGCCTGCCCGGGCCCTTAAGAAGGGGCCAATGACTTCATTTTCTTTCTCCCCTTGCCCACAGGCTACCAAGAAGAGAAGACCTAGGATGAAAAGACAAAGAGAGGTTTTTCTTAGTTTTTTCATAAAATACACTCCTTTTTCCATTGAAAGTTGAATTTTAATCAACAAGGCAAGTTTTTTGTCTCCTGGTCCCCCTAAAAGGGATGGGCCCTAAAGGCACGATAGAAGGAATAGACGTCTTCAAGGGCCATGACTAGAAAGAGAAGATAGGTCCAATAGATTAGATTTCTTGTTTGACCCAAGATAGGGTTTGTCCCTTCCCTTTCTTCCATCCTGGACTTGATCTTTTGGGTCTTATAGCTGGAAAGCCCAAGGATGAAAAGACCAATAGCAGAAATGGTCATTTGAAGCTGGGCAAAGTGGGGCGAGGGGTCTTTTATCCAATTGTCCAAAAAGAATTGGACAAAGATAAGATAAAAGATATGGTAGCCCAGGGCCAGGTTTCGCCATTTTTTTAAAGACAGGTCGTAGCTGTCCTTGTAGCCTTCTTCTTTTCTCTCTTGTTTCTTTTGATTCATCGTTTTTGGTCATCCTCCCTCTCTCTAGTCTCACTTAAGTAAATTATCCTTCTGTGATTCGCTTTATGTTTAATATATACCCTCCTTCTTGGAAAAACAAGCAAAACCCTATTTTGCTCTATCCACTAGGGTTTTCTTTCCCCTCTGGCCCCACCTTAGCCTGGCCATGGATTTAAATTTTCTCTTTCCTGTGATAAAATAGGGTCACTTAGCGGCCAGGGATTTGACAGAAGAGCCCTTGTTTTGCCCAATTTTCCCTGCCAAAACCACCATTTTAAATTTTAAGGAGGACCTATGATTTTTTTCGACCTAGACGACACTCTTTTAGATACTAAAAAAATTAACCGGGCTGTCTTTGCCCAAATCCATAAGGACTTGGAGGTTTCCATGCCCTTTGAAGACTTTATGGCTCTTTTCAGGACCCATCTTAGGACGGGAATGATCAAGCATTTTGACTTTAGCTACAATGAATCCATTGGCATCAACCCCATGGACTATCTCATGACCCAAGGACCCTATGAGCCCCAACACATGGAGGCCTTTAAGGAAGAGCTTTGGCCCAAGATGAAGGGTTTGGGCCTTACATGCTCCAAGGAGGACTTCTACCAAGCCATTATGGACCGGCGGGAGGACTTTTGTCACTTTATCCCCGGTATCCAAGAGCTCTTGGAAAAAGCAGCTGGCCTGGACGACTTGGGGATTATTACCAATGGGATTAGCCAAATCCAACACTTGAAAATTGACCTTTTGGGCTTAAGGGACATCTGTAAGGAGGTCTTCGTTTCCGGGGACTTTGGCTACGGCAAACCCGACCCCCGATTTTTCCACCATGTCTTAGACCAAGCCAAGCTGGACCCCCAAGACTGCATCATGATTGGGGACAATATTCAAAATGACGTCTTGGCCCCCTTGGCCATGGACTTTAAAGGGGCCATTTACTTCAACCCCCAAGCCACACGCTATGGGGTGACCTGGGCCCGAAACCCCCAAGAGCTTTGGGAAAAAATTTCATCTTTTTATGAATAAAAATAGGGACCTTCCTCAGAAGGTCCCTTGCTCATAGGCTTATGATTAACAGTTGCGCAGGATTAACGGTTGCGCATGATAACTTCAATTTCGTCTTCGTTGATACCTACCATGGCTTCTCCTAAGTTTTTGCTAACTTCAGCAAGGACTTCAGGATCCTTGTAGTTGGCAACGGCCTTTACAATGGCCTTGGCTCTTTGTTCTGGGTTGCCGGATTTAAAGATTCCAGATCCTACAAAGACACCTTCAGCTCCCAATTGCATCATAAGGGCTGCATCGGCAGGAGTGGCAACTCCACCAGCAGAGAAGTTGACAACAGGCAATTTTCCATTGTCTTTTACATATTTTAACAAGTCATAGGACACGCCTAGTTCTTTGGCTCTTGTAAATAATTCATCATCTCGAAGGGCTTGGGTTTCTTGGATTTCACGGTTTAAGGTCCGGAGGTGGGTTACAGCATGGACCACATCTCCTGTTCCGGCTTCTCCCTTGGTCCGCATCATCATGGCACCTTCTTGGATCCGGCGCAGGGCTTCACCTAGGTTACGGCAGCCACAGACAAAGGGGATTTGGAAGTCTTTTTTGTTGATGTGGTTGACTTGGTCTGCTGGAGATAGGACTTCGGATTCATCGGCCATGTCTACACCAATGGCTTCCAAAATTTGTGCTTCGACAAAGTGACCAATACGAACCTTGGCCATAACGGGAATCTTTACGGCTTCCATAATTTCACAAATCATTTGTGGATCAGAAGACCGGCTAACGCCACCAGCAGCCCGGATGTCTGCAGGAACTCTTTCTAGGGCCATAACAGCTGCGGCTCCAGCTGCTTCAGCAATCTTTGCTTGTTCTACATTGATGACGTCCATGATGACGCCGCCCTTGAGACTTTCTGCCAAATTCTTGTTAAAACTTTTCATATACAATCCTCCCTAAAACTTTTTTAACTGTTTCTTAAGTTTAAGTTTAGGTTATTTCTGGTATGTTTAAAAGCTCCAATTTAAATGTTTTTTATGGTACCAGATGCTCTTTTTATTCCACACCCTTTAAGGCTTCCACCATATCTACTTTTTTGAGATAATTATGGACTAGGACCATAACTAGGAAGGAAATAAAAAGGGTAATGGCTGCTGGAAGAAGGAAGTTCCACCAGGTCAAGACTGGATAGAGCATGGCATCGTCAGGAACCACCACTTGTAGGACACCCCAGTGGAGGAGTTTGCCCACAAAGCCTCCCAGGAAGATCCCAATAAAGGTCAGGGCCCAAGTTTCACGGTAAACATAGGCTGTCACTTCCCGGGGGTAGAAACCCAAGACCTTGATGGTGGAGAGTTCCTGGATCCTCTCTTCAATATTGATATTGGTTAAATTGTAGAGGACCACCAGGGCCAGGGTCGCACTTAAAACCAGGATGACCCCTACCACTACATTTAAAGAATCCACTAAATTTTCCACCATGCCCTTGACCTGGTCAAAGCTGGCTATGGAAAGAACAGCCTTGTAGCCTTGGTAGTCTTGGATAAAGTCCTTTTTGCCTTGGGGACTTTGGTCCTTGAGAGAGACCAGGTAGCCATTGTCCCGATAGTCTTCTTCCATGACCTGGCTATAATAGTCCCCTGTCATATAGAGGTAGTGGCCGGCATAGTTTTCCACCACTCCGGCAATGCGAATTTTCCGGTAGAGGCCTTCTTGGTCTTGGACCAGGAGGTCACTGCCCTTTTTCAAACCCTCTTCTCGGGCTAATTTTTCCGTTACCAGGGCCCCCCTGTCTGGCAGGGTCAGGCCTTGGCCCCGGGGTTTTCTCAAGCGAACCAGGTCATTAAAGTCTTTTTCTTGGCTGGCCATCAGGCTAATGGTCCGGGTTCCTTGCTTTTTGGTTTCCATGGTCATGGTAGAAAGCTTCACTGGGACCTTGTTTTTAATTTGGGGGTCTTGGCCCAACCGGTCCATCATCTTGTCATAGGATTCTCTGGACAGGGCCCTTTCATGGATTAAAATCATGTCATAAGTGGCCAGGTCGTTAAATTGAATGTCTACAAGTTTAAAAACGGCTGAGTAAATTCCAAAACCCAGAACTAAAAGGGCCATACAACCCATAACCCCAGCCAGGGTCATGAGCATCCGCATCTTGTAGCGGAAGATATTTCTGGCTGTTACCTTTTGCAGGAAGGTCATCCGGGACCAAAGGGGCTTAATGGCTTCTAAGAAAATCCGGTTGCCCTTGGCCGGGGGCTTGGGCCTCATCAGGGAGGCTGTGGATTCCTTCAAGGACCTCTTGGTAATGATATAGGCCACAAGACCCGTACAGGCCAGGCCCACCAGGATACTGAAAAAGATGACCCAACCATAGGCCTTGACTTCCAAGGGATAGACAATAGTCCCTGTGGAATAGGCATTGCCAATGAGGGGGGTGATAAAGAAGTTCCCTAAAAGGGCTCCGAAGACCCCTCCCACAATGGCTGCTAAGAGGCCGTAGAGGTAGAATTTTTTGGCAATTTGATTTTTCTCAAAGCCCAGGGCCTTGAGGGTCCCCATATAATTTCTGTGCTCTTCCACCATCCGGGTCATGGTCGTCAGACTCACCAGCATGGAGATGGCAAAGAAAAAGAGGGGGAAGAGTTTTACCAGGGCGTCCATACTATCGGCATAGCCCATATAGTTGAAAATCCCCGGGTTGGACAGGCGGCTATAGATGGTATACATGGGCCTCTTTAAGAGGGTCATAAGCTCTTTGGCATCCTTGATGTCTAGTTCTGCCTGGTCAAAATCTTTTTGGGCCTCTTGGGCCTTTTCATCATAGTCTTTTTGGCCTTTTCTTATTTTTTCCCGGCCGGTAGCTAGGTCTCTTTTAGCTGCATTTAACTGATTTTGACCCTTTTGTCTTTCTTGGTCCAGGGTTTTTCTGGCTTGGTCTAGTTGGTCTCTGGCTCCCTGAACTTTTTCCAGGCCCTGGGCATATTGGATCTTGCCTTTTTCCAAGTCTCCCCGGCCTTGGTCCAGGTCTTTTTTGCCCTGGTCTAGTTTGACCCGGCCTTGGTCTAGGGATTCTTTGGCATCCTCCAAGGTCTTTTGAGAATCTTCCAACTTGGACTTGCCTTGGTCTAGTTGTCTTTGACCATCTTGGAGTTTTTTCCGACCTTGGTCTAGTTGGGCAAGACCTTGGTCCAACTGGTCTTTCGAAGCCTTGATCCGGCCCTTGTTGTATTCCAGCTCTTCCTTGCCCTGGTTGAGTTTCTTGAGGCCTTCTTGGTAGAGGGCTTCTTTTTGATCCAGGGTCTTTTTCCCTTCCTGCCATTTTGCCCTTCCTTGGTCTAATTGTTTTTGCTGGTCGGCTATTTGCTTTTCATAGTTTGCCAGAGCCTGGTTGGCCAGGGCCAAAGCCTTTTGGGCTTGGTCCAGGGCCACTTGACCTGCTTGAATTTCTCCTTTTAACCGGGCAATTTCAGCTGGGTCCCCACCGGAAGCCTCCAGGGCGGCCAGTTGGCTCTTCTTATCAGCCAAGGATTTTTCTAGGCCCTGGACAGCATTTTGGGCTGCATCTTTGGCCTTTTGGACCTGGCTTCGGCCCAGGTCAATGGCCCCTTGGGCCTGGTCCAACTTTTCCTTTTCCCGGGCTAAGCTTTCCTTGCCCTGGTCTAGGGCTTGACGGGCCTGTCTTAGAGTTTCTTCATTCTTTTGGATCTCCCCTTGGGCTCCTTGGAGCTTTGCCAGGCCCTCTTGGTAGTCTCTTTGACCTTGGGCCAGCTTGGCTTGGTTTTCTTCCAGGTCCTTCTTGCCTTGGATTAGACGGTCTTCTTCTGTCTTAATCCGGTCCAGGCCCTGGCGATATTGTTCTAGACCTATAAGGTACTTGTCCCGACCTGCCTGGTAGTCAGCTTCTTTTTCAGCCAGGATTTTTTCTGAATCCTTGAGCTTCTTTTCTCCATCATCCAACTTATTTTTGTTGGCTAGGAGGTCCTTTTCCCCTTGGTCTAGGTCCTTTTGGCCTTTTTGAATTTTCCCTTGGCCCTTAGCGATTTCTTCCTTAAAGGTTTTTTGGCCTTTTTGGTAGTCTTTTTCTCCCTGGGCCAATTCTTGTCTAGCTGATGTTAACTTGTCTTGGGCAGCTTGGAGTTTATCCTTGCCGGATTGGAGGTCTTCTTCCCCCTCTTGGATTTGGTCTTGGGCATCCTCCTTCATGGCCTCCAAGCGGTCCTTGGGCCGCCGGCTAAAGAGGTCTTCTAGGTTTTGTCGCCCTGCCAGGACCAAGTTTCGGTAGTCCTTGGAGTTTGTTTTTAAGGACCGGGCACCCTTGAGACCAATCAAGGCATCTGTGGGATTATCCAGCTTAAAGTCATTGGGGCTGACATAGGCAAAACCCTCCAGGGCCGTGCCATCTTCCTGGTTGCCCTTGTGGATAGTTTGCAGGTATTCAGCCGAATCCACCAGGCCCACCAAGACAAAGTCGTCCCGGCCCATGGGCTTTTCTTCCTTGCCCAGGTCATACTTGTTTTTCACTTCCTTAAAGGAAATGGAGTCTCCGATTTTCATTTTTTTCTTGGCGGCATAGTCCCGGTCCAGGGCCAATTCCCCAGATTGAGAGGGGAACCTTCCTTGAATCAAAAGGGGCTTGGCCCACTTTTGGGTCAAGGAAAGAATATGGATGGCATCGTTGGTCCCCAAAACATCCCGGTTGACGCTGTAGCGAAATTCCACATCCTCCAAGTCCTCTAGCTGGGCAATCTGCTTGATGTCCTGGTCTTCCAGCCCCAAAGAGTTGGACAAAAAGAGGTCATACATCTGGGCTTGGTCCAGCTTTTTTTCCAGGTTAAACCGCATAAGGGGGCCGGTGGCTGCCAGACCCACCAGGACCATGACACCCAAGCCCACCAGGAGGACAATAGAAATGAATCGAGGAAAATTCTTTTTAATTTCTCGAACTAAGTCCTTGTTTAATGGTTTCATAGTTAACCTACCATTCTATTTCTTCAATATCCTTGGGATTTTCCTGAATTTCCACCCTCCGGACCTTGGAGTCGTTGATTTCAATCAAACGGTTGGCTATGGGAGCCAGGGCCGAGTTGTGGGTAATGACAATCACCGTGGTCTTTTCCCGGCGACAGGTTTCCTGGAGGAGTTTTAAAATATTCTTCCCAGTTTGGTAGTCCAGAGCCCCTGTTGGTTCATCACACAAGAGAAGGGCTGGATTTTTGGCCAAGGCCCGAGCAATGGCCACCCTTTGTTGCTCCCCACCTGACAATTGAGAAGGGAAGTTGTTGAGCCGGTGGGAGAGGCCTACCTGGTCCAAGACCTCCTTGGGGTCCCGACTGTCCTCCACGATTTGGATGGCTAACTCCACATTTTCCAGGGTGGTCAAGTTGGGAATGAGGTTGTAAAATTGAAAGACGAAACCAATCCGGTCCCGGCGGTAGCGGGTTAATTCCAGATCATTGTAACGGCAGATGTCCTCCCCTTGGACATATATACTGCCGGAGGTGGCCTTGTCCATCCCGCCCAGGAGGTTCAATAGGGTGGACTTCCCTGCCCCACTGGGACCCAGGATGACAACAAACTCTCCCTCTTGGATTTCAAAATTCAGCCGGTCATTGGCTGTAACTATATTTTGACCCATTTGATATTGGCGAACTAGATCTACAACTTTTATAAAGGACATGGCAGCCTCCTTTTAATAGGACATTTATCAGATAAAAAGCCCCTCTTTTACTCTTCTTATTTAGTTTATTATACCCAAAATTTGCCCCCATGACCAAGCCCAACTCCTATTTCTAAAGTCTTTTTGTCTAAATTTTCTCCATCTAGACTAATTTGGGAAAAAATATGGTATAATAGGGATAATTTGTAAGGAATTCAAAACTTTGAATTTGGAGGCTATGTTTTGCATATTAACTATGAAGTAACCCAGGACGACCTAATTGAATTTTATCTCTTCCACATGCAGTATGACCGACGGGCAATTCGGGCCCGGTTTTTGCAAGCCCTACTGGGCTGCTTTGTCATTGCGGTCATTACCTTTGGAGTCATCGCTTATTTTAAGCTGGATGCCATCAAGGGCTGGATTGTGGGCATCTTAATCATGATTGCATTTTTTGGACTTTACCAAGTCTTTTTCCGGATCATGATGCGGCAAAGGATTATTGCCCTTTTAAAAAAGAACCACCCCTACGACTCCTACGGAGCCAAGTCCATGACCTTTGAAAAAGACCATCTCATGGAAACCACTGGGGGCTTAAAAAGAAAACTCTTCTACAAGGATATTCTCCGGTCCATTGAAACCAAGGACTACTTTTACATCTATGAACAACCAGGCATCGCCTATACCATTCCCAAGCGTTGCCTATCCAACAAGGCTTCTGACGAAATTCGAAGCTACTTAAATATGACCGCTACCGAAGGAGGCAAGGACCCTCTAAAAGAAAGCCTAACGGATAGTCTTTTAAATAAACCCAAAGAAGAAAAGAAGTAACCAAATCGGTTACTTCTTTTTTTAAAAAAGGTAAAAGAAGAGTTGACATTTTCTTAAAGTTCCCGTATACTCAATAGAGAGTTTTGCTGTCGTAGCTCAGTCGGTAGAGCACTACATTGGTAATGTAGAGGTCACGGGTTCAAATCCCGTCGTCAGCTCCAGAATAAATGTGTATTTCCCAAAGCTTACAGCAATTTATTAAGAAATGTGCGGGGAGTAAATGCGGGAATACATATCAGCATAAAAAGCCCAGTAATCTTAACTGATTACTGGGCTTTTTCTTTTATTAAGATCACTATCGATACACATTTCAATGGATATACTGTTGGTATTTTTACTCTTCTTAACCTATTCTTTTAATCTTGTTCTTGATTTACTTCCTTGTCTCTCATTCATCTTCCATTTTTTACCTCCATAGTTTTAAGTTGCAATGCTTAACTCCCCTTAGCTTTTAACATCTTCCAAGCCTGGACAATAAAAAATCGCGATTTCTCACGATTCCTTACAATTTAAAGGTCCATTTTAAGCCATTTTATTTTCCTCACAATTAATGCACGATTTTTACAACAAAAAAGCACATCAGACAATGCCCTGTGCTTTTAATTCTTATATTCTTCCATATAGTCTTTTAATATTCCTTTCGGGTCATCCATAAAATAAAACTTTCCACCTAAACTGTTGGGTTCATTTAAGATATATATATAATCTTCTTCTGTCTCATCAACGACCTTTAAATTCTTATTTGTATCTAAAACAATATTGTACTCCCCGCCATTTATAAAACTCAAGGGATCGTCTGGCCCAATGTATCTTACTTTTCCAATATACTCTAAAGGAATTTTCTTCTTTAATTCTGATTGATACACTTGAATTATTGCCATTTACTTCTCCTTTCTATGTTTTAATTTGGCCTTGAATTGCTTGCCATCTTTTTCATGCCAATGCACGTCGTGAATGTATTATTCACTTTCTATATTTCCGACTTTCTTCTTCCAATTTCCCTCTCTATAGCTTTTAATTAAGTTTTTAAGTTCCCTAATTTCTGTGTTTTCAGCGATTATTTTTGAAAATTTTATAATCGCATATTTAGGAATAAAAGATTTTTCATTGGTGTGTTTATCGATAAAATCCAATTGTTTTTGTAGAAATTCTTTTTTATTATTATACCCATTTCCTCCATCAAACTCTTTTTCCTCTGTAAAAATATCTTCTGAATTTTCCTTTTCTCCCTGCATATGCAAATTTTTTCTGTTTAACTGTTAGTTTCATACATCACCGCATTTCGCTTATATACATATCTCATCCCCTCTCCAACCATATTTTTTATATATGCTTTACCTTGAATAAGTCAAAGCAATAAGAGTAATACTTGTGGTTTTAACTACAAAATAACGTACCGATTTATGCCAGCCTATTTACGTATACAAAAAGGGCCCCCTTTTCAGAAAGTCCCATCTAGAGGAATTACTGTCAATGAGGTCCATTTCTATATACTAATAGTATAAATATCTAAATCGGACAAAATTATAAATATTTTATTACAATTATCTCTCTAGCAAAAATTTAAGGTAATCAATAAAGTAATATAAAGAACTATGTTTGTTTTTGATGTTTTCCTCATAATAAATGCCTTTATTTATGCTCTTTTTTTCATAATACAATCCATTATTTTCAAATATTTTTAAAGCATTTTCATAAGAACCGCCATTGTTGCGTATAAATTTATACACACCATTCCCCTTTTTATATCCTTTATTTGCTAAGTCTGATTCATCACAGTTTAGACAAGCTGCAACCCACGCTTCAAAATTAGGATACGTTAAAAAGATGTTATTTTTCCCATTCAGATTTTCTAATAATAATATTAAACTTTTTAATTTCTTTTTTTCATTGCTCACACTTGAGCATCTATCTAAATCCATAACGACTAAAGCAATATTAATAATTTTTTTATTCTTCATTAGATAGTTTCTTGCACTACTATATCCACCACCGTCAATTCTTATAATCTCTATATTGTTCGTTAATAATTTGAATTCAGTTAGTAGCCCCTTAATATAACTTTCTTCACTTTCTCCTTCACATATAATTGTTATTTTCTCTGTAGTTTTTAACTTTTTCTTACTCATCTACTTCAAAAGACCCTTTCATATAAAGTTCATCTATGCCTTTTTTTTCACTTCTAAGGTCAAATTCACTCAATGAATGAATTATAGTTGATAAATTAGAATTTTTATTAACAAAATATATTTGTGAATCATGAAACATGTCAAGATCTAATAAAGATAAGTTATGAGTTGAGACTATAATCTGTCCAGAGCAATTGTTTCTTGAGTTTATAAATGAATTAAATAATTTGATAAGAGCTTTAGTTCCTATTGAGGAATCTAATTCATCAATAAAAATTGACTGTCCTTTATATATTTGAAGCATCTTTGGTAGCAAGTTTGTTATCTTTTTTATTCCTAAAGATTCTGAGTTAAGATCAAATTGGTCACCATTTCCTCTTATTAAAATCATATCAAACCCATGACCATCTTTATCATCAATTATTTTTTCTATAAATTTAAAATCAATTATTGTACTATCTAAGGATTGAAGAATTGATAAAACATCATCCTTCAATCGTTCCATTTCATTTTTAGTTTTTTCGGTAAATGATTCCACTGGAACCCATTTCATTTCTCTATTTAGTAAAGATTCACTATCAATTTTGATATTATCCACACTTGTAAAAAAAGAATCTATTGATGTTTCTAAAACATCTTTTAACTTTAATAGCAATGTGTTGGATGACGGTTTAGAAAATAATTTTTCCAAAACTTTTATTTCTTCAACATTCTTTGACTCTTCATAAATATTAAGATTATTTTCTCTAAACTCAAAAATTGTAATGTTATTTTTTACAAGCACCTCACTGCAAATGTGCCCTTCTTTATTCAAAGAAACATCATACTCAAAAATATTATCTGAATCATCAATTAAAGATATACCAAAACACATTTCATCAGAATGTTTATTAAATAAATCTAAATCAATATCTCCTAATCCATTTTTTATGATATCCTTCATCCGTAAAAGTGCATAAAACCAATTTGTTTTTCCAGAAGCATTGTCCCCAAATAAAAGTAAGGATTTCATTGGTCTTCGATCTATGTTAGTATGAAAATTTTCTTCATACTTTGTACCGCCTATTCTCGCTCCTTTATATGGCGTAAAATATACGGTTTGTTTTGGTTTAAATGATAAAAATCCACCTACAGAAAAATCTAATATCATAATACACCCCCTTCATACATGTACTATCAGTATATCAATTTTAAAAAAGATAATCAATAATTTTGTTTATCTTTTTTGAATCTTTCATGAATTTTTCTCACATAAGATTCATTCATACTCTCCATGTACATGCTCACTTTTTTCCAGCTCCACCCTTCTATGTACCTAAGTTCAAAAACAAGTCTAGTCCTAGAATCTTCTATCCCATATATAAATTGATGCATTTGATGATTTAAAGCCAGGCGCTTAACCCTCCTTTAAAGTTTTTTCATTCTCCCCTCCCTCTCAAAAAGATTTAAATAAATTGATTGATTCAAATTAAAATAAACATAAACTTTATTTTTTACTTCTTCTTGAATATATTTAAGTTAACGTTTACAATTTATGTGAAGAGTTGCAATATACCTAGAATGGACAAGGTTTATAAAATTTGTCAGTTCTTTTCTGTATGTCGATTAGATTTAATTAAAAAGGTAATTCAAGATTTATATCCTGAAGACATTATTGTCTGCGCCAGGAAACCCGCCACTCTCGATAAAAGCCAAATACAACTTATCAATCAAATAATTGACCAGCTTGAGAAAAACAAGGTTAATTATTTGAGTAAATCCTACCTCTTCTTTATTAATCCATCGCCGAAGACCAAGCAAAGATATTTGCTCGATGTGTCATGACACCATCCCAGGCGACAAAAGCAGTCCTCCTTTTAATACTGACAACAATCAATATAGGTATCTAGAAAAATAATATTGCCTGAATAAATTTTTTAAGGTCTTGAGAGTGTATATTCC
This sequence comes from Urinicoccus timonensis, assembly GCF_900232945.1. Taxonomy (GTDB): domain Bacteria; phylum Bacillota; class Clostridia; order Tissierellales; family Peptoniphilaceae; genus Urinicoccus; species Urinicoccus timonensis. The sequence continues at coordinate 81,064 of NZ_OCTU01000002.1, read as the reverse complement.
CATTTTATTATCTTTGGTGTGTGTTTTATCTCTTTGTATAAAAAGAGTTTCAATAAATTGTAAACCTAAACTTGGATAGACATCACAAGCAGACATCCTAACACCTCAATAAGGAGATTACTTATGAAAAAATCTATTCTATTACTTATCGCTTGCCTTCTTCTTTCTATGACAGCATGTGGCTCTACTAATAAGTCTGATGAAGAGAAAGCCGCCGTTGAAGTTGAAAATAAACTATTAAATAAAGAAATTACTATTTCAAAAAATTTTCTTGACTTAGCCGAAGTGAAAGATCCTCAAGAATCAATTGATTCCTTAGTTTCTGAAAAGAAAATAAAGAGCGGAAAAGTAAATGAAGATGGGTCTATCACTTACATCATGTCTGCAGCTCAACACAAGAAATACATGGAAGATCTGAAGGAAAATATAGAGTCTTCAAACCAAGAGCTCATCCAAGATACATCAAACTCTATCACAGATATTAAAATGAACGACCCTATTTCTGTTTTTGATGTTTATGTAGACCCCAATTCCTATAATGATTTTGAATCTTTCATGGCATTAGGCTTTTATATTCAAGGCGGTTTTTATCGTATGTTTAATGGTGATAAAGACCCCTATGTAACAGTAAATTTTATTAATAAAGATACAGGGGATATTTTAAACACAGCGAATTCTGCTGATGTGCTCAAAGCAGATAGTGATACATCTAATGCAGAAAACATAGACCCGGAAGTAAAGATCACTGAATTGCCATATGCTATAAAAGTGCTTAAACCTGATTCTATAGGTAACATCTATGGCCATGCAACTTTTACAAATAACTCTAAATACCCAATTAAGGATTTTTCCTTAGAAGGTACAATTCCATCAACCAACGAAAACACTTGTTTTATCAGTACAGACACAGTCATGCCAGGAGAAACCTCTCCTATTTTTGAATCTTTCTATGAACAAGATACACCTATCAACCACATTTCTTATACTTATGTTAAAGATGGCCAAGATGTTCACGTGGAATACGATGCAAAACTAAAAAGCTATAGTATTTTTTAAATAATTTCAGCCCTAAACCAATGAATAAAGAGTCCCCTATCCTATTGCAATAGAAAATGGAAGTTATACTAATTTAAAAAAGTCCAAGGCCCATTAAGAGCCTTGGACTTTTTTTGTAATTTTTCAACTATTCGTTCCTATCTGACCGGATTTCCGCCATAAGGACCCTGCCTCCTAGTGGACTGGAAAAGGTCACTTGGATGGATTCAAGCTGGCTCAGGTCCAGGGATCCGGCTCCATGGGGAATTGGAAAGGATAGACTTTCAAAGCCGGACTTGTCTTCATAGTCTCCGGTAAAGTATTGGAATTTTGTCAGGGCCACCGGGGTCTGACCTTGGAGGCTTTGTTTGGGCCCCAGGACCAGACTTTTTCCATTTCCATCCTTGACTTCCACCTGAACTTCCAAGGGGTCCTCACTTAGGTTCATCAGGTCCAGGTTCAAGGACTTAAGTCCACTGAGGTCTTTGTCTGGAAAGGTCATTTCATAGCTGGCCTTGGAATTAAAGTTCATCTCTAGACCATGCTTATCTACATAGGATCCTCCCCCAGTGTGGTTAAGCTCCACTTCCTTGAAAGACCGGGCCCCTTGGACCTGGTTTCGACCTCCAAGATTGTTGGTTAAAAGATGGTGGTCGTCTTCAAAGTGGATGAGGGTTTCTTCCCCTCCCTCTTCCTTTTTAATATAGTAGATCGCTTGGGGAAGTTGGTCTCTTGGCTGGTCATAAAAGGTCCTTGCTCCCTGGATGGAATCCTGTAAAAATCCCAGGATGGCCTTGGCCACCAGGGCTTCCTGGTAGGACCTGGGCAGGAGGTCTTTTTCATTGTATAAAAAGCCATCGGGCAGGACCTGGTCTCGCTGCCAGTTGCGGTTGGACCGGGCATGGTTCATATAGGCCACATAGATGGCCATTTTTTTCTTGTCAGGATCTTTAAGCTGGTTGTGGTTGTAGCCATCATCTCCCATAAAGTCTGTTACATCAGAGTCGTGGGACCCGTGGATGGTTAGGTAGTTGTAGTCTTCTATGCTGGGAAAGTGACCTGCCGGTGTGTATTGGGCACTGGTGGGGGACAGGGTGATGACTCCCTTAATAGACACAGGATAGGACAGGTTTATTTGTCCATTGTCAGGATAGACTTCCTGCTTGCTGAAATCGGCTGCCAGGTGGGCTGCTTCCCCTCCCCGACTGTGGCCCCCAAGATAGAGATCGTCTTCCTTAAAGGCCTGGTAGAAAACAGATTGGGGATTTTTATTTTCCTTAAAGAGATAGAGGACATTTTCCAAGAGGAGGACGGCCCTGGCGTCATTTTCATTGCCAACCCCCTTGCCCAAAAAGCCATTTAGGGCATTTTCATCTACACTGACGGTGGCAATCCCGTGTTGGGCCAGATAGCGACCCAGGTAGTCGTAACCCAGGTGGCTTTGTTCTGTCATCCTATGGTTACCGTGGACAAAGAACAAGACCGGCGCCTCCTTGTTTTCCGGTAGGTAGACCTTGCCGGCCAAGGGAGCCCGGGCCAGGGAATAACCCCAATACCAATCTCTGATCTTTTTATTCCAACCATCATAGTAGACATACTTGGACAGGTTGACCCGGGGGGACTTGGCCCCATAGGTGTACTCCCTGGCCTTGGGAGCATGGATGGCGTCTTTGCCCAAGACCAGGTCTTTTCTCTCAGGACTCATAAAACCCGGATAGAACAAAAAACCCAGCAAGCCAGCCTGGAGGACCAGGGCCAAGATTAAAAGGAAGATCTTCCAAGCCCTGGCCATCTTTGTGTCCAAGCAGCGTAAAAAAAAGAGCTGGATACAAAAGACCAGGGCCACCAGACCATAGACCAGGGGATTCGATAAAAATCCATCGTCCTGGACAGCAAAAAGCCACTGGCTCAGGGCATAGATAAAGAGTCCTGGAGCCACAAGGTCCAAGAGCCGGGCATAGGGGCTCTTACGGAAAAGGTAAAGGGCCAGGCCGTGGAGGCCTAGGACCAGGGCCAGACTAAGAATGAGGATGCCCCCGGTCCAAAAAAAGCCCGGAATCCTGGGATCAATTTGATAGCCCAGGTTTTCCCCAATAAAATAAAGAGCTGCCAGAAAATAAAAGTAGGCCCGACTTGTGAACTTGTCTAAGGCAAAGATTTTTTTGCCAATTCCTGATAATTTTCTCATTTTTCCCTCTTTTAAAAAAACGTCCAAATTCAATGGTCCTTGAATCTGGACGTTTTTTCATTCGTCTTCATTACTTATATCTTCCACCCGGTTAAAGGGCCTGTGGTTTTCCTTGTCTTTTTGATAGGTCCTTTTGACCTCTTCCACAGAAAAAACTTCCCGACTGGCATTTTCGTCATGGAGGAGGACCTTGACCTGCCCCAAAAGAAGCTCCCGGTCTACTACCGTTCCCCTTCCCTGGTCTGTCTCTACAAGTTCTCCTATAAAGGGAGTTTTTTTCTGCATGCATTCATAGCCTTCTTGCTCATAGCGCAAGCAGCACATCAAGCGACCACAAATCCCGGATATCTTTGATGAGTTCAAGGACAGGTTTTGGTCCTTGGCCATCTTAATGGTTACCGGGTCAAACTTTTGTAAAAAACTAGAGCAGCAACAACGGCGGCCACAAGATCCCAGACCTCCTAAAAACTTGGCCTCGTCCCTGACGCCCACCTGTCTAAGCTCAATGCGTGTCCTATATATTCTTGCCAAATCTCTTACTAAATTTCTAAAATCTACCCGGCCGTCTGCTGTAAAGTAAAACAAGAGCTTACTCCGGTCATAGGTATAGGCACTGTCGATAAGTTTCATGTCCAAATTGTTTTTTTCAACACATTCTGCGCAAACCTTCAAGGCCTCCCGGGCATCTTCTTTGTTTTTCGCATAAATGGCTAAATCCTCATCTGTGGCCTTCCTTAAAACTGCCTTAAGGTCCCCGACAATCTCCTCTTGAGAAATTTCCTGGTTCCCTGTGGCAATTGTTGCAAATTCTCTTCCCCAGCTCATTTCTACAATGACCTTATCTTTAGGGGATAAACTTAGTCCTTGAGAGGCAAAATTATAGATCTTCCCGGTTGGTTTAAACTGAACCCCAACAACATCGATCATAAATATTCCTCCTGTATTTTTATAAATAAGCCTTCCAGTACAAGTCGACTATTTCCATTTTTTTCAAGAAAAGTGAGACTTTCCTGAATGTCTTTAATGATAGTATAAAGCGATGAATTTTTCAAGGTCTCCCCCTGAATCAAAACCAACTTGTCCCGGTGGATTATAAGGTCTTGGTCTCCCAGGGTCTTGTAGACCAAGACATCCCGATAGTATTGGGTCATCAGGAGTAAAAAGTCCTTTAGGTAGGCTTTTTTATTCAACAGATCCTCTGTTAAAACAAAGGGGAAGTCTCGGCTCTTCCGCTTAAAGTCTTGAATTTTTTGAAAAAATTCAGCCCTTAACTGGATCCAGTCCTCATCTTCCAAGTAGGCCAGGGCCTTTTCCAGGCAACCCCCAGACAGGCTTACGGCATCCTTTAAGGATTCCTTGGTCCCATAACCCTGGTCCTTCAACCAGTCCAGGAGGTCTTCTTCCCTGACAGGATGAAGGGGGATGATCCGGGCCCTGGACACAATGGTGTCTAGGAGTTGGCCCTCATGAACAGCTGTTAAAAAAATCGCCACCTGGCTTTGGGGTTCTTCCAGGGTCTTCAAAAGAGCATTTTGTCCCTGGATTGTCAGCTGGTCTGCTTCCTGGATGAGAAAAACCTGGCGTCCTCCCAGGTAGGAGGTCTTTTGACTCTCCTCAATCAGGTCTACAATTTCCTGTTTTTTAATGGTCTCTTCTCCAGCACAAAGCTGGTGGAAGTCAGGATGGTTTCCTGATTCCACCTGGAGGTCACTTTGGTCTTTCTGGTCCCCAGCTAAGTAAATCTTGGCCAGGTCTTTAGCCAGACGGGCCTTCCCCACCCCCTGGGGTCCCGTAATCAAAAGACAGTGGGGTAGGGCTCCCTCTTCTTTTCGCCGGAGAAATTCCCGGACATATTCTTCATGGCCAACAAAGACTGGGTCCATTAAAATTCCCGTCCTATGTCTCCAGCCATATAAAAGACATGGATTCCTTCCTTGTCCCCATCCAGGTCCTGGCTCAAATCTTCAAAAATTCCCTTTAACTGGTCCAGTCTATCTTCTTCAATTCCCAGAATGACTGTGGTATTCCCCTGCTTTAAAAATCCTCCAGAAGAAGCCACCCGGGTAAACTGAATCTTTTTTTCCAAGCACCGGTCCATGAGTTGGTCCATGAGGGTATCCGGTACAATTGCAAGTATCATCTTCATCTTGGTCTCCTAGTAGCGAACATATTGGTCTACATCCAGGATAAAGACCGTAGCGCCACCTACCGTCACATTAACGGGGTAGGGAGCATAGGATTCTCCCGGCATGGTTACTGTTAAGAGGCTGGTGGCCACTTCTCTGGTCTTGCAGTTTTTTTCTATAATCTTTAAAAGGTCCTTGACCTGGTCCCCTTGGACCCCCATTAAGAGGGTGGTGTTGCCTGATTTTAAAAATCCTCCAGAAGAAGATAGCTTGGTAACCCGAAAGTTTGCCTTGGTTACTTCTTCGATGAGGATGCTGGCATCCTGGTCTTGTACAATTGCTATGACTAATTTATCCATTGACTTCCTCCAATATTTTTATACATTCTTGGTAAATTTCTTCTGGGTTTTTTCCTGCATCCAGGACATGGATGCCCTTGCTTTGGGCCAGGGCTTGGTAGCCCTCCTGGACCCTTTTAAAAAAGGCATCTCCGGCCAATTCCAGCCGGTCTCCTCCCTGATCAATCTTCCTTTGTAGGGTCTTTTGCCAGTCCACCTTTAAGTAAAAGGTTACATCGGGTCGGAAGGATCCCGTTGCAAATTCATTGATCTTTAAGACCTCCTGGGGACCCAACTCCCTGCCATAGCCCTGGTAGGCCAGGCTGGATAGGATGTAGCGTTCACAAAGGACAATATAGCCCTCTTCCACAGCTGGCTTGATCTTTTTAAAGACATGCTCGGCCCTAGAGGCTGCATAGAGCAATGCCTCAGTCCTGGGGTCCATTTCTTCCCCCTGCTTTCTCAAAATCATATCCCGAATTTCTTCCCCCAGGTCTGTACCTCCAGGTTCTCGGGTCAGGAGGACCTTGGCCCCCCTTTGGTCATAATAGTCTTTTAACTTCCCTGCCAGGGTGGACTTTCCGGACCCGTCCGATCCCTCCAGGACAATAAATTTTCCCTTCAATTAAATCACGTCCATTCTATGGTCTTGGTCAAGGCCTTCCAGCTGGATTCCCTGGTCCAGGTAGGCTTCGATTTGCCTTAACTGGTCTTCCCTAATTCTTTCCCCGGGGAAAATCAAGGGGATGCCCGGTGGATAGGGAGTAATAAAATCCAAAGACTCCAGGCCCAAAGTTTCCTTGTAGTGGAGGGTCCTTGCCCCCTCCTTCCGACGGTTGATGGTTAATCTTTCCTCTCTCAGGGGAGGGTCTTGGGGCCAGGTCTTGTCCAGGGGCTGTCTTTTTTCAAAAGAGGCCAGGGCCCCTGCCAAGAGGTCCAAGTCTTCCGGGTCGTCAAAGGCCGTAACCACAGCTAAAACAAAACGCTGGTCATGCATTTCCATCCCCAGGCCATGGTCGTAAAACAAGCTCTCATAAAGCTCCAATCCCCCATAGCCCGGCACTTCAATTAAGAGCTTAAAGGGGTCCTTGTCAGGAGCCTGGACCAGGTCAATTCCTCGGTTCTCTAAGTCTTTTCCCAAGGCTTCCAAGGGGCCCAAAAGGTCCTGGAGCCTTTGGCGGCCATAGCGGTCCATCCAGGCCACAGATTTTTCAATAGAGACCATCATGGGATAGGAGGGGGAGGTGGTGGTAAAGAGGTTGAGACCCCTTTGGAGTTTTTTCTGGTCCAAGTCTGGACCTGCGTGGAGCAAGGCTGTGGATGTCAAACCCAGTAGCATCTTGTGGACGGAATGGACCACAATGTCTGCCCCATGGGCCAGGGCTGAAGCCTCCGGTTTAAAAAAGGGAAAGTGGCCTCCATGGGCCTCATCTACCAAGACCCTTATGCCCCTTTCCCGGGCCAGGGCCATAATCTCCTTCATGGGAGCCAGGTAGCCATAATAGGAGGGGGAGGTCACCACCAAGATGTCCAGGTCTTGGGCTTTTTCCAAGCTATCCAGGGACAGGCTCTTGGCCAGGCCCTGGGGACTCCTATCTACATCCAAAAGACAGACCTCCAGGTCCAATAATTCGCAGGCCTGAAAGACACTGCGGTGGGCATTTCTTTGGACTCCCACCCTCTGTCCCTTTTGGCTTAGGGCATAAAGGCCTGCATAGATGGCCATGGTGGACCCACCCAGGCCAAAAAAGCTTTTGTGGGCCCCATAAATTTTGGCAATTTTTTCCATGGACTCTTTTAAAATCCCCTCTGCCTGGGCCAGGTTGTCGGTTCCAAAGGTTTCTGTGGTATCCAAGGCAGCTAAATTTTTATATAGGACCTCCCACTTACCCTTGTGGCCAGGAAAATGGAAGGAATGTTTTTCAAGATTTCGATAATGAATCAGGTCTTTTTCCAGTGACATGCTTGCTCCTTTCCCCTTTATTGTACCACGACAAGAAAAAAAGGTCATCTAAAGAAAAAGACTTCTCCCTAACTTGGGACAAGTCTTTTAAACTTTATTTTTTCTTTTTGGCTTTGTAGGGCCTAGCCGATAAAAAAATTAGGGTAAAAAGTCCTAAAATCAAGCCCAGATAGTAGGTCAAAAGCCGGGTTAAGACCATCCAAAAAAAGGCCACATCTTCCGGAACATAGCCCTGGTAGACCCGGTAAAATACCCCTTCTGCTGCCCCAACGCCTCCTGGCAGGGGCAGGCCTTCTGTAGCCACCACCAATTGAGATTGGAGGGCCAGAGACTTTAAAAAGTCCAGAGCCCGGTAGCCCAGGCTCCGGTAGACAAAATAGCTAATGGCATAGGAAAAAACCAAAAGCAGGATGTTCATCAAGAGGATGGGGAGTAATTTTTGAGGATTATTCTTGAAATAGGCCCCATAGACGGCATAGTCCTCCATAGATCTTTTGGCCGCATCCAGGTTGACCCTTTTTAAAAAGGGAACCTTCCAAGCCTTCATCTTCCTTAAAAAAGCCAAGACAAAGTGAGGAACCTTCTTTTGGCTCACCATGACAGAGCCCTGGAAAAAGGCCAGAAAGACCTGGATTAAAATCCCGTAAACCATCAAAGCCTTCACCCTGGAAGGCAAATTGCTAAAGAGGTCCCGGTAGGCTAGCTGGGCAAAAAGCCCCATGACCACCATGGCCAAGTGGTAGCCTGTATTAAAAACCACCAGGCCCATCATGGAGGAGGCCAGGGGGATTTGGTCCCGGTTCATATAATAGAGTTGGCCGGGTTGTCCTGCTGACCCTCCAGGAGAAATAGAGGAGAAAAAATAATCCACCAGGCTGTAGCCATAGGTCCTGGTCCAAGGAATCTTAAGACCTTGGATTTTAAAAATATAGTGGTAGGTCAGGGCCTCCATCAAGAGAAAGAGTAGGAAAGAAAGCCCTGCAAGGATTAAAAATTTCGGTAGCTGGACATGGGAAAAAACTGTAAAAAGGCTGGTCCCCCTGGGGGTTAAAAAATAAATGGTAGCCAGGGAAATCAGGCTGGCTAAAAGTCCTTGGAAGATGGTTCTCTTTTTCATAGCCCCTTCCACCCCTCTAGGGGGGCCGGGCTGGCGGCCAATTCCCTGTAAAGGTCTTTTACCAGCTGGGGTACCAAGAACTTAGATAGGGGGTTGGCCTTGCCCTTGGTCCCATCGTGGAGGACCAGGACATGGCCAGGACCACTGAGTTTGACCAGCCGGTCCAAGAGGGTTTTTTCTTCTTCCAATTCCCAATCTCCCACCAGGCCTGTCCAATGGACGATTTTTAAGCCATGCTTCTTGCAAAAAACCAGGCTGGCCCAGGTGTAGGCCCCATGGGGGGGCCGGTAGTAGCTAGGACAGATTCCTTCTTGTTTGAAAATTTGATAGGCCCTTTCCAGGTCCTTTTTTTGCTCCCAATAGGTCATCTTCAAGGGGTGCTTGTGGCTGTAGCCATGAAGGCCAATGCCATGGCCCTCTTCTTGGATCCTTTTCAGGGTCTCCCTTCTCTTGACCATTTCCTCTCCCAAGAGAAAGAAACAAGCCTGGCCATGACAGGCCCTTAAAACATCCAAAAGCTGGTCTGTCACCTCAGAGGGGCCATCATCAAAAGTCATTAGAGTTCCCTGGCGGTCCTGGCATATGAGCTTCCTGCGCCCTATGACCAAGGGGAGACCCCAGATAATAAAGACAAGTCCTCCAAGGAGTATAAAAATCAATAGTCCCTTTTCCATATTGTGTCCTTTCTCTTAACTTAAATGATAGGCAGGGTAGATTTCTCCTGGATATTTTTCCCTGCCAGGTCCCTCCATAAAGGGAGTCCTGGGTCGATTATATCTGGAAGCCACCAGGTCCACCAGGTCCGGCATCCCCGTAATCCGATTATTCCTCAAGTTGATTCGGTAGCCTAAAAGTTGCCTCCGAGTCAGGGGAGCCATAGTCTTTTTCAGGAGAAAGCCCCCCTGAATGGATTCTAGATAACGGGCATTTCTGACTTCTTGAGACAGGTAGGGGCGGATGTAGCAAATGGGCACCTCCCAATAGAGGGCTTCTAGGATGCTCATACCACCAGGTTTTGTAATGCATAGGTCTGCCCATTGGTAGTGCTTGTCTAGGGAGGGCAAAAAGGGATAGGGACTTACATCTCTTAATTGCCAGGACTTGAGCTTGTGGTAAAGAGCCTTGTTCTTACCACAAAGGACCCGGATCTTGGCCCCTTGTCGGTCTCTTAAATCCTGGTAAAATTTCTTATTTTCAGGCAGCAGACCCAGGCCTCCTCCTGCCACTAGAATGTGGAGGGGACCCCGTCGGCTGGGATGTTGGACATACTGGCTGGGCCAACCATAGAGGTGGACCTTCTTGTCCTCAATCCCCAGGCTCAACATACAGGACTTGGTATAGTCTGAAACCACCAGGTAGGCATCTGTGCTTTCTTGGATCCAACCTTCATGGGGAGTAAAGTCCGTAATCATGGTGATAAGAGGGGTTTGGTCAAAGCAAGTTTTCTTGTAGTAGTTTAAGAGGTGGGCCGCAGCAGAATAGGTGGCCACATAGACATCTGCTCCCCGGTAAGAGGCCATAATTTGACAAAAGCGGTCTCTAAGTGGGTCTAGAAAGTGATAGGAGAGGTTGTGAGAGCCTTCCCCTGTCACCATCCGGTTGAGATAACGAGCCTGTTTGGCCCAGGCTCCATAGGTCTTATAGATAAAATCTGCTTTTTCAGGGAACATTTCTTGAATGATGTCGACAATTTCCACGTCATGATTTTTCCAGGATTCCTTTAAGTACAAGGCCCCCTTCATATGGCCTGAACCAAAACGACAAGTAAAAATTTTAACCTTCATTTGCATTCCCTCCTTCCTTTTTTCTGACTCAAGTATAGCACAATTTTTAAGGCTTTTTTCCTTATAAGTCGCATATTTACTTGCTTAGAACTAAATCTTAGACCTTTCTTATATATCTTAGAATCTTCTTAAAAAACAAATTTATTTTTCCCTTACGGAGATTTTCCATAAAAAAATAGGGGGTACCCCCTATTTTAAAAATCTTTTTGGTTCAAACGCTTCATGGATAAAAAATAACTTAGGCCCATAAATAGCAGACTCAAGGCCAAGATGGCAAGTAAGCTCAAGGGGATATTGTTCAAGGCCCTTTGGATCAAGCTCTTCATAGCTGGTTGAAAGAATCGACTAAAAGAGAGGATGGCAATCCACAGGACAAAGACCAGATAGCGACCAATCTGACTGCCAAAATAGATAAAAAAGACCAGTAAAAATCCACTGATAACCAGCAAGAAAGAGAAGTTTAGACCAGCCAGAAAAATTGACATGCCACTTGCCAAGTCTTGGGCCAAGGCAAGATAGACAAGAGAGGCCAAGGCCGTAACCAAAGCCACAAAAGCACTGACAAAATACTTGCTCTTTAGGTAGAGCTCTTGCCCATGATTTACCAAGAGATAGTATTGGATATCATGAGATGTTTCATCATTGTAAAAGCTCATATTGATGTACATGATGGATATAAAACACCCTGCTAGGCTTATTAGGGTCAAAGGAGGAATTTCTTTATTAAAATATCCTAATATTCCCACAAAAATCAAAGCTCCTAGTAAAATACGTCTACTTAAATATAAGTCCCTACGGATCATAGCTTTCATTGGATCCCCCTTCCATGAATGGTATAGGTCATAATGTCTTCCAGGCTGGGCTTTTCATAGTCCCCGGACCAATCCTTTAAGTTGACCAGGATGGTAACCCCATAGGCAGATTCTTTTTTTCCTAAAATCTTCTCCTTATCCAGGTCCCTATAGTCCTCCCTAGATAGGGACACCAGGCCATGCTGGTCCAAGAGTTCGTCCTTGGCATCCAGGTAAAGGAGCTGGCCCTGGTGGATAAAACCAATATAGTCCGCCACCTTTTCCAGGTCCGACAGGATGTGGGAAGAAATCACCACGGTTTTCTTTTCGTCTTGGATAAAGTCCAGGAGGTCATCTAAAAAATCTTCCCGGACTAGGGGGTCCAGGCCTCCTGTGGGCTCATCTAAAATTAAAAGGTCTGAGTCCCGGCAAAGGGCCAGACAAAGCCCCAGCTTCATCTGCATACCCCGGGACAATTCCTTGACCCTTTTATCTGGGTCCAAGGCAAATCTTTGACAAAAGAGGCTAAACTTTTCCTCCTGCCAGCTTGGATAAAGGTCCTTGGCAATCCTCCCCACCTGGCTTATTTTTAAATTTTCTGCCAGGGGAAGTTCATCAAAGACCACAGCAATTTTTTCATACTGGCTATAGGTCTGGCGGTCCATCTTCTCTCCCAAGACTTCAATGGACCCCTGGTCAATTCTTTTGAGGCCCAAAAGGCACTTGATTAGGGTGGACTTGCCTGCTCCATTTTCTCCAATCAGGCCCACAATAACCCCCTGGGGGATTTCAGCCGAGATAGGCCCCAGGCGAAAGGAAGGATAGTCCTTCACCATATTTTTTAAGACAATACTAGTCATCATTTTCCTCCAATAAGTCCATGAGCTCAAGCAAGTCCTGGTTGGACAGGCCTAGGCGTTTTCCATATTCCATGGCTGTCAGAAGGTGGTCTTCGCATTTTTTCCGGTTGAGTTCATTGACCAGGTCCATATTTTTGGCCGCCACAAAAGATCCCTTGCCTTGAACAGAGTGGATCAAGCCCTCCTGTTCCAAGACATCATAGGCTTTTTTTGTGGTTATGACAGAAATTCTTAATTCCTTGGCCAGGCTCCGGATGGAAGGAAGTTTTTCTCCTTCTTTTAGGGAAGAGTCCAGAATTTGCTTTTTAATTTGCTCTTTAATTTGTTCATAAATGGGTTGGTTACTAGAATTTTTTATAAGAATGTGCACGATTCAACCTCCTAGTGTATATATTGTATATAAACACTTAATACATGTCAAGTCCTTCTTTTTTTGGTATACTTAGTAAAAAGGAGGAATGATGATGAAGGCTTTACTTGTCTATAATGGGGGTTTGGGGAAGAACTATATCTTGTATGATGTGGTCCGGGACTTGATTGAAAGGGCCATGGAACTTTCAATTGACTTAATCCCCAAAAGCAATGAAGAACTTTTGGTTTTGGAGTCCAGCCTGGGGGAGGAGGTTTTAAATTTAGACTTTGACCCAGCCTTTGTCTTGTTTTTGGACAAGGACCTGGACCTGGCCAGGGCCCTGGAAAATAAGGGTTATCCCCTTTTCAATTCTTCCCAGGCCATTGGCCTTTGTGACGATAAAAAAAAGACCTACCAGGTCCTCAGAGGTCTTCCCATGCCCAAGACGATTTTTTCTCCCCTCCTCTACCATCCCAAGGAAAATAGGGACTATTGTCGGGAGCTTTGGTCCCGGCTCAAGGCTCCCTTGATTTTAAAGGCTGCCCAGGGGTCTTTTGGAGAGCAGGTCAAACAAGTTAAAAGCCTGGAAGACCTGGTCCGGGAAACAAGGGCCATGTCCCCTACTTCCTACCTGGTCCAGGAGTGCATCCAAGAAAGCCTGGGGCGGGACATCCGGGTGGTCCTGGTGGGTGACCAAATTTTAGGGGCCATGGAAAGGACCAACCAAAAAGACTTTCGGTCCAATATCTATCTTGGAGGCCAGGGAAAAGAAATCCAGCTGACAGCTGACCAAGAGGCCCTGGCCCTGGAAGCCCACCGACGCTTGGGCCTAGACTTTTCCGGGGTAGATCTTTTGGTCTCCTCCCAGGGGCCCCTGGTTTGCGAAGTCAATAGCAACCTGTCCTACCTGGGCTTCCAAAAAGCCACTTCCATTCCCGTGGGAAAATTTATCCTGGAAGAAATTTTAAATCAACTTTAATTTTTAAGCTTGCTTTGAAAAAAGACCCTGGAGCCTTCAAGTCCCTAAAAGGGATTTGCCGGACCGTCAGGGTCTTTTTATTGTTTTCTTTTCTTATAGGCTTCTACCAGGCCTGTCTTCTTGACATTACCCAGAGGGTCTGCCACCTCTTGCCTGGATAAGAGGTCGCCAGAGCCTGTCACAAAAAGCCCCTCCAAGCCACCTCCGTCATAGTCTACCACCAGGATTTTTTTCGCCCCTTCTCTGGAATCCAGGTCAGCCAGTTTTTTCCTAATCCAAACTTTTTCTTGGGGGTCCAGGCCCCCTTCCAATTTTGCCCCCAGGGGAAGGTCCTGGAAGCAGCAGAGAAATTGGACCCCTCTTTGGATTAGGAGGTCTAAAAAGTCCCCCTCCGCTACTTCCTTATAGTTTTTCTTGTCCAAGTGGATGACTGCTGTCACTGGCAATCCCTGGGACCAGATCCAGGCCAGGGCATCCAGATTCTCCAATTCTTTCCCAGATTGGATTTCCACAAGAAAGTGGACATTGCCCAATTTTTTCATATAAGCTGCCAGGCCCCGGTCCAAACAAGCTCCTGAGATCCAAAGATAAAAAATACAGTCGTTATGTTTGCTGGCCAAGAGGATGATTTCCCTTTGCCTGGCCTCTAGGTCCAGGTCTCTTAGAAAATAAAAATAGATTCCCAGGTCCTTGCCTTGGGTCACCAGATTGTCCAGGTCCTGGTAGGTCAAGGTCCCCTGCCGGTTTTGAGCCTCAACCACCATAAAGGAAGCCGCCGGCAGGTCCAATTTTTCCTGCCATTCCTCCCGCCTCTTTTCCCCCTGGATGGCATGGTAGAAAAAAATATTTAAGAGGCTGGTTTTTAAAATATTTTCATGGATCCTGTCCAGGGCCTCCAGGGCCATCTCCCTCCAGGGGTGGTTCCGATTCCGAGCCAGGCTTTCCCAGGTCTTTAAGTCTTCCGGGTCCAGGGCTTTGAAAGTCTTGGCAGTCTTTACCAGCTGGTCAATGGCCTTGTCCGGATCTTTTTTTAGGCTAGCCAGGGTGCGGTTAATAAAGGACCGGACCCCTGCCCGATTGGCTTTTTCAAAAATAGTCAATGAGTCTTCACCTGCTTTCCTTGGTCTATTGATAATTATTCTTAGTATTTGCCCTATTTTATCAAATCTTGGAAAAGTTCTCAATCTCCAAATAAAAAAGGACCTGAGCTTATAAACTCAAGTCCTTTTCTTCGTCAAAACAAGCCCAAACTGCAGCCGCCACCTTGGGGCCGGAATGGACTAAAACCACTGGGGATAGGGGGACCATTTGATAGTAGTCCGCCTGGGCTATCTCTTCCTTAAAGACTTCTTCCAGCTTGGCTTTTTCCTTTTCTCCCTGACCATAGAGGAGGGAGAGGTAGTATTTTTTCTCAGGATCTATAGATTTTTTCACTTCTTCAAGCAAATAGCGATAGGCTCTTTTTTCCCCGCGAATTTTCTCCCGGACCCCCATGAGGCCCTCTGAAAGTTCCACAATAGGCCGGATATTTAGGGCATTGGCTATGGCTCCTGTTCTTTTATTGATTCGACCTCCCCGGATTAGGTTGTCCAGACTGCCAAAATAGGCCCGGACTTGGACACAATCTTGATCCTTCATCTCTTCTAAGCCCTGGCAAATTTCTTCAAAACTAAGCCCTCGTCTTTCCAGGTCCAGGGCCCGAACCAGGTAGGCTCCTTCTGCAAAGCTTACAGCATTGCTATCAAAGACATAGATGTTAAAGTCCTTTTTTTCCTGGGCATAGAGATTTAAAAAATTATGGAAGGAAGAAAATTTATGACCCATGGTAATGACTAAAACATTTTTAATCTTTCTCTCTCTTAGCTTGTCTAGAATTTGGTCAAAGCGGTCCATAGAGCACACCGAGCTGGTGGGAATTTCCTCTTTCATCTTTTCAAATAGGCTTTCCCGGTCGATACTTTCTCCCGTTATGTATTCTCCATCTGAAAAATTAATGGCAAAGGGCAGGGAATATACTTGATGTTTTTTTAAAATTTCCTCGTCGATATCACTGGCATGATCCACGATATAAGCAATGGAATGATTCATAACTTGTCCTTTCTTCTTTTTACAGCCTTATTACTATCATACGGTTTTTATCGTTTTTGTCAAGAAAGTGAATCTTTCCCAAAGGTTAAAAAAGAGTCTTCCCTTCCGGGTCAGACTCTTTTTTCCTTTACTTATCTTCTTGGTCCTTGATTTCTGTTCCCCCTTCTTCCGGAGCATTGGTATTTAAAATCTTCAGGGTGATATTTTTTTCTTTTACCAGGTCAATGGCATCTCTTTGGTAGACCTGGGCCCCCTGGTCAATAAGGTCTGTCAATTCCTGGTAGTTCATAGAGGGAATCCTCTTGGCATCCTTGGAAAGGTTGGGGTCCTGGGTCATGATCCCACTGACATCGGTCCAGTTTTCATAGACCTCGCTTTGGAGGGCGCTGGCAATAATGGACCCGGTATAGTCAGATCCACCCCGCTTGAAAGTCCGGATGTCTCCTTGCGAGTTGGACCCGTAAAAGCCTGGAACTACAACCTTTTGCCCCTTGTGGATGGTCTTGACAATGGCCTTGTAGGTTTCCCCGTAGTCCAGTTGGTCTTGATTTTTTAACTTGATCAGGTCCTTGGCATCAATAAAGTCATAACCCAGGGCCTGGGCCAGGATTTTGGCATTTAAATATTCCCCCCGACTCAGGACAAAGTCCTTGGACTGGGTCCTATCCAGGTCTTGGAAGGTTTCGTCCAGGTCCTCTTTTAAGTCTTCTTCCAGGTCCAGGTCCCGGACGATTTCTTGGAAGCGGTCTTGGACAGCAGTCAGGGCTTCTTGGGCCTCCCGGCTCTTGGCAGCCTGGTCCTTTCGGAAGCTTTCAATCATGACCTCCAAGTCTTGGGCTCTTTTTTTGCCTTCATAGTATTTTTCCAAGAGGTCGGTGACCTTTTGGTCATCTTTTGACCTCTTACCCGGGGCTGAAACCACAATAATTTCCCGGTCTTCCTTGGCCTGGATAATATTTTTTACCTTGGAAAATTGACCGGCCGACGCCAGGCTGGATCCACCAAATTTGGCCACCTTAATCCCCTTAATTTTTTCTAATTGGTAGGGGGTTTCCTGGTAGACGCAATAGTTGAGCCAGTTGGAAAAGAAAAGAGACCCACTGGACCGCCAATTCATAATAATGTCCCCTTGGGGGTCGTCTTGGCGGTAGTAATTTTTGGGAATTTGGGTGGCCAGACCCTTGGCCAGGTCTCTTAAATACTCTTCATGGAGGGTTTCCTTGTCGTATTCCCAGTGGCCAAAGGAAAAGACAAAACGGTGGTCCAGGGTAGTGGCCAGGCCAACCCCGGTATCTTCCCGGGAGGATAAGACTTGGATTTGGGGAATCTCCCTTAGGTCCTCTTCCTTGACATAGGTGTACCTGGATTGGGGAGCATAGAAGCTGTCGTCAAAGCCCTTTAGGATGGGATCTTCCTTTTTCTTTTCATACTGGTAGATACCAAAGATTTTTTCCTCCACCTCCTGCTTGGGAACCCCAAAATAATGGTAGAGAGCTGCCTGGGCTGACCAGCAGATAAATAGGGTAGAAAAGACGTGTTCCCGGGCAAAGTCAAAGATGTTTTTCAATTCCTTCCAATAGATGATGTCTTGGTAGTCCATCCGCTCTACTGGAGCCCCGGTAATGATCATGGCGTCAAATTTTTGGTCCTTGATTTGGTCATAGGTCTTATAGAATTTTTTCAACCGGTCCTGGCTGGCATGGGTGGCCTGATAAGAATCCATCCGGACCAGGTCAATATTCATTTGCAGGGCTGAGTTAGAAAGCATCCGTAAAAGTTGCAACTCAGTTTCCTCTTTTTTGGGCATGAGATTGACAATGAGGATTTTAATAGGTCGGATGTCTTGGTGGTTGGCCTGGTCCTGGGTCATGGTAAAGATATTTTCTTGGTTTAAGACCTCCTGGTCAATGAGTTGGTCTGGTAAAATTAAGGGCATGCCTGCCTCCTTTCTTAATTTTAAGCCCTAAGAGCCTGGTCTAGGTCTTCAATAATGTCTTGAGGGTCTTCAATTCCTACAGATAGACGGATGAGATTTTTATCAATGCCGGTGGCTGCCAGGTCTTGGTCGCTGAGTTGTCTATGGGTGGAGCTGGCTGGGTGGAGGGCATGGCTACGAACATCGGCCACATGGACCACCAGGCTGATAAAGTTTAAGTTATCGATGACTCGGGCTGCTTCTTCCCGTCCCCCCTTGACGCCAAAGGACAGGACTCCACTACCGGCCTTTAGGTATTTTTTGGCATTTTCATAGGAGGGGGAATCTTCTAAGAAGGGGTAGCGGACCCAGTCCACTTTTTCATGGCCTTGTAAAAATTTGGCCACTTTCAGAGCATTTTCTGAATGTCTTTCCATTCTTAAAGCCAGGGTTTCGGCCCCTAGGTTGGTTAAAAAGGCATTAAAGGGACTTAAAGATGCTCCCAGGTCTCTTAGATAGACTGCCCGGGCCCGGGTTAGGTAGGCCAAGGGGCCAAAGCTTTCTGTATAGGACAGACCATGGTAGGCAGGATCTTTTTCCGTTAGGAGGGGGGTCTTGCCTTGGGTCCAATCGTAGTTGCCGCTGTCTACAATGATTCCTCCAATGCTGGTGGCATGGCCGTCAATGTACTTGCTGGTGGAGTGGATCACCAGGTCGGCACCATAATCAAAGGGCCGGCAAAGGACTGGAGTGGCAAAGGTGTTGTCTACAATCAATGGAATTTGATGGCGGTGGGCAATGTCGGCTAGGCCTTGGATGTCAATGACTTCTGCACTGGGATTGGAGATGGTTTCGGCATAGATGGCCTTGGTGTTTTCTTGGATGGCTCCTTCTACTCCAGCCAGGTCATCATAGTGGACAAAGCTGGTGGAAATCCCCATTCTCTTTAGGGTAGAGGCCAAAAGGGAGTGGATTCCCCCATAGATGTTGTTGGCCGATACAATATGGTCCCCAGCTTGGGCCAGGGTTAAAAAAGCAATGGTGGCTGCAGCTTGGCCGGAAGAAAGGGCCAGGGCGCCAATGCCCCCTTCCAGGGCCGTAATTTTCTTTTCCAAAACTTCCACCGTGGGATTGGACAAGCGGGAGTAAAAGTGTCCCGGAACCTTAAGGTCAAAAAGGTCTTGGACATCCTGGGTCTTGTCATATTTAAAGGTAATGGATTGGCTAATGGCCGGAATTCTCTCTTGGCCATTTTTAGGATCATATCCTGCTTGTACGCATAGGCTTTCAATATTTTTTGTCTCTTTCATACTTTCCTCTTTTCTTTAATTTCTCAATAAAAAAAGCTTCCGCCCCAAAGGACGAAAGCATAAACTTCGTGTTACCACCTTAATTCATCCAGCTTTTGCAAGCTAGACCTCTTTAGGTACCATCATACCCTAGCCCTGTAACGGGAGCACCCGTAGCCGCCTAAAAACTTCAACAGCTCCAATAAAAAGACCATCTTCCCAAGTTCTTTCTTTGCTTCTTCCACCAAACGAAGCTCTCTGGAAAAGTCCAAACTCAGTACTCTTCTTTTTCTCTTGTTTAATATATATGGAATTATACAGGGGGATTTTCCCCTTGTCAAGATTTTTTTCCCAAAGAGGAAAATTTTTCCACATTATCTCCCTTTAAGGGGGAAAATCTTAATGGGGGTCCAAGCGGTCCTTGAGATCTTTTAAGGACTCTAAGGTTTCTTCTTCCCAGGCATTGACCTTAGATTCCGACTTGAGCTGCCTCTTTCTCCGAACCAAGCCCTCCTTGGCATGGGCCACTTCCACTTCCAATTCCCGAGCAGAAATCCGCTTGCCTCCCCGGGATAGGATCATTTGCTGCTCCATGGAGTCACTGGTGGCCACCCGGACATTGCGGTGGCGACCAATCAAGGTCAGCTCTTGCTCAATATAGTGGTCGGCTGTTTGCATGGCCTTGGTAAAGACCACCTGGATTCCCTTGTAGTGAAATTCCTCCCCAGGATTTTTCTTGACCTTGTAGCCGTCAAAAACTAAAATCACCGCCTGGCCAGTATAGTGGGCATAGTCCACCAGGATATCCATGAGCTTTTTCCGGGCATTTTCAAAGTCTTCCTCCCTTTCCCTTTCAAAGATGGACCAGGAGTTTAAAATATTGTAGCCATCTACAAATAAGTAGGCCCTTTTTTTGCGATAGTATGGCTTAACCCTCTTCATGGCGCTGTCTTGCAATGTCAAAGGCCAAGATTCCCGCTGAAACCGACACATTTAAAGAATCCAGGTTCCCATACATGGGAATAGATAAAATCCCGTCTAGGTGGGACTTGGTGGGGTCACTGAGGCCCTTGCCCTCACTGCCTAGAACTAGGCAGATGGGCCCCTTGGTATTTTGCTTGTAGTAGGCTTGGCCCCCCATGTCGGCCCCGTAGACCCAGATGTTTTCCTTTTTCAATTTCTCAATGGTTTGGTTGACATTGGTTACTTGGGCAATTTTTATATGGGCGCAGGCTCCGGCAGAGGTTTTAAAAACCGTAGCCGTAACCTTGGCTGACCGGTGCTTGGGAATCAAGACCCCATGGGCCCCGGCCAGGTAGGCCGTCCGGATAATGGCTCCCAGGTTTTGGGGGTCTTCCACCCCGTCTAAAAGGACTAGGAAGGGGTCTTCTCCCCTTTTCCGGGTGTAGGCTAAAATTTCCTCATAGGAAGAATAGTTGTAGGGCTTAATTTGACAAACCACCCCCTGGTGGTTTTTTCCCCCTGCTAAATCGTCTAAAAAAGCCTTGTCCACCAGCTGGACAGGGAGCTTTTTCTCCCGGGCCAAGTCTTGAAATTTGGCCACATTCCCCTTGTTATTTTTTAAGAGGTAGACCTTTTTGGCCATGGACTTTTCTATGGCTTCTTCGGCTGGTTTACGACCGAAAATTAAATCTTCTATCATTCTTGACCACCTAAAAAATATTCCCTAACTTCTTTGATCTTCCCACAAGTCATGGCCCCTTCAGGACAGGGTCCTTGGAGGCAACCCGGTCCTGCCTTGGCAAAGATTTCTGGGTAGACCTTTTTGACCTCTAGAAGCATTTGCTTGGCCATCTCCCGGATCTCCCACTGGGCCCGGTTACAAGTTCTGAGAGAGAAAAAGTGCAGGAGGGTCCGGACATTCATGGTTAGGATGACCTTGGTTTCACAGGCATTGGGAAAGACGTAGCGGGCATCTTCAATGGCCTTTTTTTCAATGGCTCTTTTTTCCTTATCTGTTACCGGTCCCTTGGCCAATTCTTCCTGGACCAGGCTATCTACCAAGGCCTGGTAGTCCCTTTGGTCTCTCTCCATGGCCTGGATGAAAATTTCCCTGGCCTTGGGATTTTTTTCTATGGCCGGTGGCACCACATAGTCAAACTGGTCCAAACGGACATAGCGTTGGGACTGTTGGGAATAGCTGGCCAGCCTATGCCGGACCAGTTGGTGGGAGCAGGCTCTGGAAATCCCCTCTACATAAAAACTAAAGGAAACATGCTCCATGGGAGACATATGGCCCATGTCGGCCAACATCTTGACAAAGCGAGCTACTTCCTCTGGAGATAATTTTTCCTTGATTTCCTTTAAGCCTGCTTGAGAATAGCAAAGCTTGGCCCCTTGGGCAATTAATTGGTCCCCATGGGGGGTGTAGTTTAATAGTTCAACCTTCATTTTCTTCCCACATCCTTTGGAATAATTCTCTTAAACGGTTTTCTTGCCCTGTCAAATAGAGGTAGCCCCAGAGACTTTCAAAGCCTGTAGCCAGACGGTAGTCGTTCATGCTGGCATTCTTGGCCCGGGTCTTGGGGTGGGCATTGCGGCCCCGTCTTAGATAGTCTTTTTCCTGGTCAGTTAATAGGTCCTCAATCTTTTTAACCCCCTGGGCCTGGGCTTGGGCCTTGACCATGCCGGCACTTTTCCTGTGGAGCTGGGCCACCTTGGTCCGGGCGTCCAGGATATAGGACCGGACCATGATTTCATAGACAGCATCTCCCAGGTAGGCCAGGGTTAAAATGGGTATTTCCCTTAGGGCAATTTCTCCGTCTTTGGCCATATTTAGGCCAGGACTTAAATTCTCTTCCATTTTGTTCCATCTCGTGAATCTTCAATGGCAATGCCCATTTCCAAGAGTTGGTCTCTAAGGGCATCAGCCCGGGCAAAATCCTTGTTCTTTCTGGCTTCTTCTCTTTCCTTAATGAGCTTTAAGACCTCTTCTTCAGCCTGGTCTTCTTCCTTGTACAAGAGTCCCAAAACCTTGGCCAAGGATAGGTAGCTTTCTTGGGCCCCTTTCAAGCTTTCCAGGCCGATTTCTTCATTGATGCCTTGGTTGATTCGCTTGGACAGGTCAAAGAGCTTGGACAGGGCATCGGCTGTATTCATGTCATCTTCCATGGCCTGGCAAAATTCTTCTTTTAATCGCTGGATATCTTGGTCAAAGTCTGGGTCTGATCCTGGCTTAGCAGCCTTCAGGGCTCCTTCTAGGCGGTCCTTGGTGTTGTAGAGTCTTTCCAGGGCATTTTTATTTTGGTCCATGACTTCTTTGGAAAAGTTAATGGGGCTGCGGTAGTGGCTGGAAATTAAAAAGAGTCGGAGGACTTCCAGGTCATATTCCTTGGAAATATCCCGAACGGTAAAAAAATTCCCCTTGGACTTACTCATTTTTTCATGGTCTACGGTAATCATGCCGTTGTGGAGCCAAAAACGGGCAAAGTCTTGGCCATTGTGGGCTTCTGATTGGGCAATTTCATTTTCATGGTGGGGAAATTCCAGGTCTTCTCCTCCGGTGTGGATATCAATGGTCTTACCTAAAAGGGTTTTGGCCATTACAGAACATTCAATGTGCCAGCCAGGACGACCTTGGGACCAGGGACTTTCCCAGGCGGGTTCTCCTTCTTTTTTCTTCTTCCAAAGGGCAAAGTCGCCGGGATTTTTCTTCTTTTCATTGACATCAATCCGGGCCCCACTTTGGAGCTCATCCAAGTTTTTGCCGGAGAGCTTCCCATAGTCCTTGGCCTTGGTGATGTCAAAGTAAACATCCCCATCCAACTCATAGGCTGCCCCCTTGTCTACCAGGTCCTTGATAAAGTGGATGATTTCATCCATATACTCTGTGGCCCGGGGGTTGATGGTCTTGTATTCATACAGGTTGAGACCTTGGGCATCTTTTTTAAATTCTTCAATATAGCGTTCAGCAATTTCCTTGGCTTCCAGTCCCTCTTCATTGGCCTTCTTGATGATCTTGTCGTCAATATCCGTAAAGTTGACAACAAAGTCAACATCCCAGCCCTTGTAGATAAAATACCGTCTAAGGCTGTCAAAAACTACCATAGGCCGGGCATTTCCAACATGTATATAGTTGTAAACTGTAGGTCCACAATTGTACATCCTTACATGCTTGTCTTGGAGGGGTTCAAATTCTTCTTTTTTTCTCGTTAGGGTGTTATATAATTTCATCCGATCCTCCCAAAATCTATGAATTCTTCCTATAAAAATATACTTGTAATCTCTTCTATTATACGAAAAAAGCCCTCTTGCTTCAAGAGAGCAAAAAAGAGCCCGACACCCTAGGATGTCAGGCTTTTCTTTATTTATCCAAGATAAACATCTTGATAGTCTTGGGTCTTATCTAATTTGTCCTTGGCATAAGAACAGGTTGCCCGAAGCTTAAAGCCGTCTTTACGGGCCTTTTCTACCAAGGCTTCCAGTAATTTTCCAGCCACACCTTGGCCCCTAAGTGAGGAGTCTACAATGGTATGGGTGATATTGACTTGGTCTTGGCCACAATCTTCATATTGGATAATGGCCTTGTAGTGGTCTTGGTCTGGACCTAGATAGATACAATTTTTTCCTTCTTTAAATTCCATATTTTCCTCCTTGTACTTTCTTATCTTACATTTTCTTTTTACCCCTTTTAAGGGGCTTTAAACATTAAGACAGGGCTTCGATGACCTTGGGGAGGGCTTGTTTTTTCCGGGAAAGGAGTTTTGGAATAATCTTTCCGCCAGTTTTCCAATTTTGACTAATATGGCTTTGGATGGTTTTTTTACATGGTCCTTCTACGATTAGGAGGGATTCTTCCTTTAAAATATCCGTCAACATAAAGACAAAGACATCTTCCTTGCTTTCTGCCAAGACGTCCAACATGGCCTTGGAAAAGTCTTTTTCCATGGACTTTCCAGCTTCCAGGTTCATGGTAAAGGCCTGGCCAATCCGGCATTGTTTCCCCTTGACCTGGAAGACCTTGACATCCCCCCGGACCAAGGACCCTATATCGCTTTTGGAAAAGCTGGTTCCGGCTTCAAAGAGCTCCATGGCATAGGCATGGAGCTCTAGGCCAGCAATTTTGGCCAGACGGTCTGCCAGGTATTCATCTTGCCGGGTAGAGGTTGGGGACCGAAATTCCAAGGTGTCAGACAGGATGGCGCTTAAGAGAAGGCCGGCAATTTCTGGACTGGGGTCCAAGCCATATTCAAAGTAGAGCTTGCTAATGATGCTGGCTGTCGATCCTACTGGTTCATTACGGAAGAAGATGGGTTCATTGGACATGGGAGCAGCCACCCGGTGGTGGTCGATAATTTCTATGATTTCCGCCTCTTCAATGTCCTCTACACTTTGCTTGCTTTCATTGTGGTCCACCAAGATCAGCTTGGGCTTTTTATAGCGAAGGAGGTGGGCCCGGGCAAGAGACCCCACAACCCGGTCTTGGTCATCCAAAACGGGGTAGGCTCCAAAACGGGACTTGACGACTTCTTCTTGGACTTCGTCCAGGTCCTGGTCCAGGTAAAAGACCTTGAGGTTGGACTTGGAGGACTGGTAGCCTACAGGTACTGCTTGAGGCAAGAGCCGGGCAGTCATAAAGGTGGATAGAGGTGTTCGAATTACCATGACATCAAGTTCTTTCGCCTTTTCTAAGATTCTCTTGGACACCTTGGCATTCCGGGTTAAAATCATGATGCTAACCCGTCTGTCCAGGGCAGCTTCCTGGTATTCTTCCCGGTCTCCCACAATAACCACATCGTTTTCTTTAATGGAGTTGGTTGAATTTTCCGGAGCATTGGCAAAAACCCGCATGGCCCCCCGGCGGTTAACCAGGTCCCCCTGGCCCACTAGAGGGGTCCCTCTGAGGACCTTTAGGATGTTTTTAATAGGCGTTTGGGCATCGTATAGGATTTCATCGGCCCAAACATCCCCATAGGACCGCCAAAGGTCTTGGAGGCTAACAATGCCAAAGAGCTTGTCCTCTTCTGTAATAAAAAGGGTGTGTCTTTGCTCGTCTTGGAGCAGGTTCACCGCTTCATACAGGGACATATTTTCATCTACACACAGGGCCTGGTCAAAGTCCAGGTCTTCTACTTGGGCCTTCATGGATTCCAGCAACTTGGGTGGCTGAAAACCAAAGCGGTCCAAGACATAAGTCGTTTCTTTATTCAAGCTACCCAAGCGGATTGGAAGATAGGTCCCCTTGGATGTTTGCCTTTTAAAGTCGGCATAGGCAATGGCACTGGCTATGGAATCTGTATCGGGATTCCTGTGGCCAGTAATATAGGTTGTTTCTTTCATAATTCCCCCTTAAAACTGACAAAAACAGAGACGGTTGCCTAAACAATCGTCTCCTCGTTTTTTATTTTTTATTCTTTAATGATGTTTGGATAAACCCGTTAAACAAGGGATGGATGCGGTTGGGTCTGGACTTAAATTCCGGATGGAATTGGCAGGCCAGGAAGAAGGGGTGGTCCTTCAATTCCACAATTTCTACCAGGTCCAGGTCCTCGTGGATGCCTGAAAAAATCAAGCCCCCTTGTCTTAATTGTCCCCGAAAATCGTTGTTTAACTCATAGCGATGACGGTGGCGTTCCTCTACACTTTCTTGGCCGTAGAGGTTCCGGGCCAGGCTTCCTTCCAACAAGTGGCAGGAATAGTTCCCCAAGCGCAGGGTTCCCCCAACATTTTCCACAGAAATTTGACTTTCCATCAGGTCAATGACGGGATAGTTGGTGTCAGGATTTTGCTCAGAAGAAGAGGCATCCTTGAGGTTGCAAAGATGACGGGCAACATCCAAAACGGCAATTTGCATCCCCAGGCAGATTCCAAAATAGGGAATCTTGTTTTCTCGAGCATACTGGCTTGTTGCAATCATGCCCTCGATGCCCCGGTTGCCAAAACCTCCAGGAACAATGATACCATCTAGGCCTTTTAGGTGTTTTTCCGGTCCGTCTTTTTCAATTTCTTCAGAATCAATCCATTGGATATGGACCTTGGCCCCATTTTCATAGCCTGCATCCATCAAGGCTTGGGCCACAGACAGGTAGGCATCGTGGAGTTGGACATACTTGCCCACCAGGCCAATGGTTAGGTCCTGGTCTGCCTTTTTAAACCGGTCCACCATATCCTTCCATTCGTGGTGGCGGCTTTCCTTGGCTTCTAGGTTTAACAGTCCCAGGATATAGTCATCCAACTTTTGCTTGTGGAAAATCAAGGGCACTTCATAGATCAAGTCCACATGCTCAGATTGGACTACCGCTTCTGGAGGTACGTCACAGAAGAGGGAAATCTTATTTCTCAAGGACTCATCAACATCTCCGTCAGACCGGGTAATGATGACATCCGCCTTGATTCCTTGGCTCATCAATTGTTTGTAAGAGTGTTGGGTTGGCTTGGTCTTTAATTCATCAGACCCTGGAATTTGAGGAACCAGGACTGTATGGATAAAGGCCACATCCCCCTTGGGATGCTCGGAATGGACTTGCCGGATGGCTTCAATAAAGGGCAGGGACTCGATATCTCCCACAGTTCCCCCAATTTCAGTAATGACCACATCGGCACCGGATTCCTTGGCCGCCTTGGTAATGGCCCCCTTGATTTCATCCGTCACATGGGGGATGACTTGAACAGTCTTGCCGTCATAGTCTCCCCGGCGTTCTTTTTTAATAACCTTTAAATAGATTTTACCAGTGGTGATGCTGGCTCTTTTGGTTAATTCTTCATCGGTAAAGCGCTCGTAGTGACCCAGGTCCAGGTCTGTTTCTGCCCCGTCTTTGGTGACAAAAACTTCTCCATGTTGGTAGGGACTCATGGTTCCCGGGTCTACGTTTAAATAGGGGTCAAACTTTTGCATAAAGACGCTGAAGCCCCGGTCTTTCAGTAAGCGTCCAATACTGGCAGCGCTGATTCCCTTTCCAATTCCGGAAACAACACCTCCGGTTACAAAGATATACTTTGTCATTTTTTCCTCCTTACATGACCGAATTGAATAGGTCTTCATAACTTGGAAGAGACCAGTTCCCACGACTGATTTCTTCTTCTAAACCATCAGAAATTTCTCGAATTTTCTTTAACTCTTCTACAACTTGTCCTTGTAAATAGTCCGCCTTTTCATCGATACTGGCCAGCTTTTCACAGGTCTCTAATTGGGACTTTAGGACTTCTTTTTCTTGGTAGAGTCGGTCCAAACCAGCTGTTAGCTTTTCTAGATGGCTGGTCAAGGCCTGACTGTCAACAAGCCTAAAAGCTTGGCTGACAAAGTTGATTTCTTCAATTACAGAGGGGATAAGGTCTTTTTGTAGGATGGACAAGAGGGTCCTGGCTTCCAGGCCGTGGACCTTGACCACTTCTTCCATGCAAACTTCATAGAGGGCATAGAGTTCTTCCTTGGTAAAGATCTTATGTTTAACAAAAAGTTCAATGCTCTTGTCGTCCTTGAGGGCCTTAACAGCTTCATGGAAGGTTCCATAGCAGGGCAGTCCCCGTCTTTGGGCTTCTTGCTTCCATTGGTCGGAATAGTTGTCCCCACTGTAGAGGATTCTTTGGTGGTTCTTAAGCTCTTCTCGAATTAATTGGTAGGTTTCTTTCTTTAGGTCCTGACCTTCGAGGCCCTTGAGCCGGTCCACATAGCCTTCCAGGATATCTGCCATGGCTGTATTTAAGACGATATTGACATCGGCAGCACTGAGAGAGGACCCCAGCATTCTAAATTCAAACTTGTTTCCGGTAAAGGCAAAGGGGCTGGTCCGGTTCCGGTCAGACAGGTCCCGGGGTACATAGGCCAGGTTGTTGATCTTAATATCAGCTACATCCATCTTGGGCTTAAAGTCCCCTTCTTCAATGGACCTTAGGACTTCTTCCAGGTCTTCTCCTAAGAAGATGGAGATAATAGCTGGAGGAGCTTCTTGAGCCCCTAGACGGGCATCATTGCTGGGACTGGAGCTGGCCACCCTAAGTAGGGTTGCATACTTGTCGGCTGAAGCAAGCATGGCTGTTAAAAAAACCAGGAAGAGGAGGTTTTCTTGAGGGTTGTCTCCTGGGTCAAAGCAGTTTAGGCCGTAGTTGGTGGCCAGGGAATAGTTGTTGTGCTTTCCAGACCCATTGACCCCCTTAAAGGGTTTTTCGTGGAGGATGCACTTTAAGCCGTGTTTTTTTGCGGTCTTTCGTAAAAGACTCATACAGAGGTGGTTGTTGTCAATGGTGACATTAGAGTTTTCAAACAAGACGGCAATTTCGAATTGGCAGGGTGCCGCTTCATTGTGTTCTGTCTTGGCGTAAATTCCCAGTTTATAGAGCTCTGCATTGAGGTCGGCATAAAAGTCCATAACCCTCTTGGGAATGGATCCAAAATAGTGGTCATCCAGGTCTTGCCCTTTGGCAGGTTCAGCCCCTACCAGGGTGCAGTCACAGTTGATGATGTCTGGCCTTTTTTGAGCCAATTTTTCATCCACTAGGAAAAATTCTTGTTCCAAACCAACCTTGGGGCGGACCCGGTAGGTTTTTTCATCCCGGGCAAAGAGGTTGGCAATTTCGGCTCCATAGTGGCCCACCAGATTCATGGATTCCAGCAAGGGTCCCCGCTTGTCCAATCTTTCCCCCCGGTAGGAGACAAAGATGGATGGAATATAGAGGATGTTGTCAATGATAAAGGAATTGGCTGTACAATCCCAGTAGGTATAGCCCCGGGCTTCAAAAGTCGACCGCATGCCTCCACTGGGGAAGCTGGATGCATCAGGCTCGCCCTTAATCAGTTCCTTGCCTGAAAAACGAATCATGGGTTCTAAATCATCGGTCCGGTCCATAAAGGATTCATGTTTTTTTGCCGTGGCTCCATTTAAGGGGAAGAACCAGTGGGCATAGTGGGTTGCTCCATTTTCAATGGCCCAGGTCTTCATGGCATGGGCAATGGCATCGGCCGTTTCCCGGTCCAGGTCTTGTTGGTTGCGGATGGCATTTTTCCACTTTAAGTAAATGGGATAGGGTAGCCTTTCCTTCATCTTTTGCTTGTTAAATGTCATTTTTGCAAAATCATGTAACGAATTTTCGATCATAGTCCCTCCTAGCATATTCCCTCCTAGCAAAACAAAAAATTGGTCCTTTCTAGACAAAGAACCAATATAAAAAACTCTATTAAGGTGTTTTCTTTTATAATACAGAAAAAGTCCCCTCTTGTCAATAATCTTAAAAAATTTAACCAGGCCATAAAGCCCATCCTATCCCCCTTTGGGAGATTTCTATGAAAAAATTTTTCAATAAAATCGTCCATTGGGGGATTCCTTTAAATAGATACCACTGTCCCGGATGCAGAGGCAGTAGTCGTAGTGGCCACTTTCAAGCTCCTTGAAAAAGTCCTCCTTCTTGCCATAGCGAAAATCAAAGCTGGTCATCTGACTCAGATAGGGGGCCAGGATACTTTCCAGACCATTGGTATAGGAATCACCATAGACCAGGACCTTGAGACCTCCTGGCCGGTCTGTCTTTAAAACAGAATAGGCCTGGTCTCCTCCCATGTAGATTCCATAGTCCACTGTGGCCTTTTCAGGATTTAGCTCCAAGACCTGGCCAGGGCCTGCCGGGGTTTCCAGCTGGTAGGTCCAGGGCTTTTTATAGCGATAGTAGGTCAAGCTTTCCTTAGGGCCCAATCCTGGTACCTTGCGACTCCTAGACCCTACAAAGGGCCGGGGGTCCCTTACTTCTTCAAAATCTTCCTGGATTTTTTGGCCATAGGGGCTGGCCATCTTCTTTAAAATTTCTTGGCCTTCTAAAAGCAGACCCCGGTTGGAGCAGTGGTGGTCGCTTCTTAAGTAGTAGGCTTCCGGGTCTTGGGCCAAGAGGTCCCGCAAAAACAAGGCCTCCACCCCGGCTTGGTCCAAGGCTTCCTTCAAGGCTTCCTCCCCCTGGGCCAGGTAGCCGGTGTCTTCCATATAGGATGGAAATTTGGAGGAAAAAATATCCGTCTGGTTGGGAATCCCCACAAAGAGAAAACGGGTCCCGTACTTTTGACAGTCCCCCTGGAGTTTTTGATAAAAACGAGCCATATCCTGGGCAGACAGGTCCGGCCGCAGGGAGTCTGTGTCCATCCCATCTAGATAGGGGAGTTGGACAGGCCCCTGCCAATAGACATTGTTGACTACAGGCCTTCTTAGGATTTTCCCCTGGAAGATGGTCTTAAGCTGGATTAGGTCTTGCCGCCAGGGGTTGACATCTTGGATGTAGTCATTGACCTGGTTAAAATAATCTCCGGATTCCAGACCCTCCAGGGTCATTTGAGGCTTGTCCATAGTGGACCTGTTTTCAGAAAACAAGGGCCCATGGTAGGGGCTTGTTTGAAAGAAAATTCCCAAGCCCAGGCAGAGGGCCAGGGATATAAGAATTAAAACTTTTTTTAAAAGCTTCATGGGTCCTCCTAAAAACGAAAATAGATAAAGGGGTTAAAACCCCCGGTCAACATGTAAACCAGGGCTAAAAGAAAGATGATAAAGAGGCCAAGGCCAGCCAAGAGACCAAAGGCTTGGTTCCTCTCCGCCCTGGCAAAGGCCCACTTTTCCAGGGGCATGGAAAAGAGAATAGCCAGGCAAAAAGTCAGACCGTAGTTGACTAGGATATAGGCATCCGTCGAGGATAGTAAGGACCTCCAAGTCCAGGTAACCCTTCCCTCCAGGTAGGGATGGCCCAAGAGGGACCGGACCAGGTTGGCCAGGACTGTCAGGTCTTCACAGCGGAAGATGACCCAGCCAAAAAAGATAAAGCATAGGGTTAAGACATGGCTTAGGGTCTTAGGTCCCCAGGACTTTAAGAAAAATTTTTCCACCATCAATAGGAGAAAATAATAGAGTCCCCAAAGAATATAATTCCAATAGGCCCCGTGCCAGAGGCCCGTTAAAAACCAAACCACAAAGAGGTTGAAGATTTGCCTTAAAAGCCCCTTCCTATTCCCACCCAAGGGGATGTAGACATAGTCCCGAAACCAGCTAGACAGGGAAATATGCCAACGCCGCCAAAATTCAGTAATGGACCGACTGATATAGGGAAAGTTGAAATTTTCTAAAAAGTGGAAGCCGAAAATCCGGCCCAGACCAATGGCCATGTCGGAATAGCCTGAAAAGTCATAGTAGATTTGAAAACTATAGCTGACCATGGCTAAAAGAAAACCCACCGGGTCCGTCTTCCCAGCCAGGTCGTCAAAATAGTAGTTGGCCACCAGGGCCATTTGGTTGGCCAGAAGGATTTTCTTGGAAAAGCCCAGCATAAAGCGCATAAGGCCATAGTAGGCATCCTCCCAAGAATGGGTCCGGTCCTTAATCTCCAAGGCCACCGTCTCGTAGCGGACAATGGGGCCTGCAATGAGTTGGGGAAATAAGCTTATGTAGAGGGCCACATCCAGGGGATTTTTTTGAACTGGGGCCTCCCGGCGGTAGATGTCAATGGTATAGGACATGGCTTGGAAGGTAAAAAAAGAAATCCCAATGGGCATTAGGATGTCCCGGTAGGGGAGTTCCCAGGCAAAGAGGCCATTGAGATTGGCCAGGGTAAAATTATAGTACTTAAAATAAAACAAGGGTAAGAGGTTTAAAAAGATGCAAAGGCCCAGGTAAAACTTCCTGGTTCTTAGTCTTTCTTCCTGGTGGATGGCCAGGGCAAATCCATAGTTCATCAAAATGGAATAGACCATGACCCAGAGGTGGACCCCCGCTCCGGCAAAGTAAAAAAATAGGCTGGCCAAAACCAGGACCATATTTCTTAGGGATAATTTTTTCAGGGAAAAATAGGCAAGACAAACCAGGGGTAAAAAATAAAATAAAAAAATTGAACTTGAAAAAACCATGTCTCTGCCCCCTTCTTATTCATTTATCCTACCATAACTTTCTTGGATTTTCTATGGTATCTTTGGCCAAAATGGGGTAAAACTATAGAGAGGTGAAAAGAATGTTATTTGTTCAATTTATACAAGATAGTGTCCAAAAAGAAATTGGCCTAGTTAGAGACCAAGGCCAATTAGAGGCCCTCATCCAAGCCATCGAAGAAGTCTGTCCCTTGGAAAACCTAGAAGGAGACTACTTTATCCATAAAAAAGACCTACCCGACTATGGAGAAATCCACTTCCATGGCCACAAGATCCCCTTGAGCCGGTTTGAATTTCCCCTGGAAGATGATATCTACATCCAAGGCCAGCTTTTGAGAGATTTAAGCCAAGAAGGCCAAGGCTATGGTGACTCCTACCTGGTTATTGAAAACTACGCCATCCCATCAGGAGAAGTCCAAGCCTATATCCGAGACCGGGAGGCCGCCTACCAAAGAGTCAAATCCGCCCTGGAAGACCGAGGCTTTCAAGTTTCTCGCTCTCTCCAAGGGTCTGAAGATGGAGAGGCCATCGTCCTGGAAAAAGACGGCTGCCAGAAATGGTATTTTGCCGCCCTGGACCCAGGCTTTGTAGCTGACCTTCCCAAGGATGAAAAAGACTTCCAAGCCATGGTGGACGATTATTTACAAGATTAAAAAAGATTGATTTAATTATAAAAAAGAAAGGAGATCCTATGATTCTCGAATCCCTACAAACCCGTCGTAGCCGTTACCAACTCAACAAGGACCTACCCCTATCCCAAGACCAGGTCATCTACCTCCTAGAAGACCTCTTGGAACTGGTTCCCGATGCCTTTAATATGAAAAGCTCCAAGGTCCTTTTGGCCTTTGACCAAAGCCATGACCAACTTTGGGACCAAGTCGCTGCTTCCTTTAATGGCAAGGTTCCCCAAGACAAAATCGACAGCTTTAAAGCCGCAGCTGGCACCATTCTCTTCTTTATCGACCAAGATACCGTCAACCAGATGAAAAAAGACCAGCCCATCTATGCCCACAATATGGATGACTGGGCCCAACAAGCCAGCGGTATGTTGCAAATCAGTGTTTGGACCGCCCTGGCCGAATTAGGTGTGGGAGCCAATATCCAACACTACAACCCCCTCATTGACCAGGATATTAAAAAACTCTTTCAAGTCCCCGATTCCTACCAACTTGTAGCTCAAATGCCCTTTGGTGGCATTGTAGAGGAACCCCCAGCCAAGGAAAAAGACTATCCCTTTAACCGGATTCAAATCTTCTATTAAAGTTCAAGCTAAAAGAAAAGGCCCATCCTTTCGGATGGACCTTTTTTATTTCCCCAACTTAAAAGAGGGGCAATAGGTAGAGATAGTAGACCACTCCCAAGACTCCTGCCCCCACCAGGACCAGGATGGGGTGGATCTTTAATTTCACCACAGCAAAAAGGGCCAGGAGAAAAAAGACCAGGTTGTGGATTCCTGTAATGGAAATTTTCCCAATGGAAAAACAGGCGGCTGCAATGATACCAATGACTGTCGGCCGGATCCCTGCCAGGGCCAAGTTTAGATTCTCACTATCTTTAAATTTTTGAAAGTAGTGGGAAACAAGTAGGGCCAAGACAAAGGGAATCAAGACCACACAAAGGGTCAAGAGGATCCCCATACCGGGGCCGTAGAGTTTAAAGCCCACATAAGTCGATGAATTGACGGCAATAGGACCTGGGGTCATCTCCGCCACAGCCACAATATTGACAAATTCCTTGGCCTCAATCCACTGGTTCACTTCCACCACTTCTTTTTGGATCAAGGCCAAAACGGCATAGCCTCCCCCAAAGGAAAAGGCGCCAATCTTGATAAAAGTTAGGATTACATGTAAAAATACAGCCATCATTTCCTCCAAATCACATCTTAAATGCTCTTTTTATAGTTTTTCTCTTACAAAAATTCCAAACAAGGCGCCAGCCACAATAACAAAAATAGGGTGGACATCCAAGACGCTAATGGCAAGAAAGGCCAGAACCATTAAGAGCCAATTGTATTTTTCCCTCAACTTAACTGACTTACCCAGCTTAAAAACCGAATAGAGAATCAAGGCCACCACAGCTGGCCGGATTCCTTCAAAGAGGGCTTGGGCTATGGGGGAATCAGTAAAATGCTCAAAGGCACTGGCTATCAGGAGAATAATCAAGATAGAAGGACTGATGGCTCCCAGCATGGCAGCCAGGGCCCCCTTAAAGCCCATAATATGGTAGCCTACAAAGGTCGCCGTATTGGTAGCCAGGGGGCCTGGAATGGAATTAGTCAGGGCTATGGAATTTAAAAATTCTTCATCACTCATCCAGCCGTGGTTATTCACCACCTCATCCTGGATAATGGGTAACATGGCATAGCCTCCCCCAATGGTAAAGGCTCCAATCTTAAAGAAAACAAAAAATAAATGGGCTAATTTTTTCACCGGCAACCTCCTAATCATTTCCTACTTCTATACTAAGCCTTATTTTTAGAATCTGCAAACTTATTTCTAGGAAAGTTTAGCTGGACCAACTTGGGTCTTTTGAAAATTAAGAATGCCTGTTCCTTCTTTTTTTATTTTCTTTTCCTAGCCTTTACAAAAAGCATAGATTAGCTATAAACAATTGTTCTGTCTATTTTTAGCCATTTTAGAAAAATTTAAGCTTTTGGGAATAAAAAAATGTGGATAAGTTGGTGTTTTCTCTAAAATATCCACACTTGTCCACTCTATCCACAATTTTATTCACATTCTAAACCTGTATTTTTGAGTTTTCCCCAATTTTATCCACATTATCCACAATCACTGAACGGGTGTTTCTGTGGATAGGATTCCCAGACTGGGGTCGGCATAGAGGGATTGGCCCCTATGGTTTTGGTAGGTATAGTAGGCGGCACTGGCAATCATGGCTCCATTATCGGTACAAAGAATCTTGGGAGGATAGTAGAGCTTGTAGTCCGTTCCCTGAAAGGCTTCTTGGAAGCGGCTTCGCAGGGCAGAATTGGCTGCAACTCCTCCAGATAGGACCAGGGTCTTCATCTTCTTATCTTTTAAAAGTCGGAGGGACTTTTCCACCAAGACATCCAAAACAGCATCTTGGAAGGAGGCGCAAATATCTTCAACGATGATTTCTTCTCCCCTTTGCTTGGCCTGGTTGAGATAGTTCATGACAGCTGTCTTTAGGCCGGAAAAGGAAAAGTCATAGGAGTCTTTTTCCAACATGACCCGGGGAAAAATATCCCGGCTCTTGCCTTTTTTGGCCAGCTGGTCCACAATGGGGCCTCCAGGATAGCCGATTCCCAAGGCCCGAGCTACCTTGTCAAAGGCCTCTCCAGCTGCATCATCTCTTGTTTGCCCCAGGACTTCAAAGTCCAAATAGTCCTTGACCTCTAAAAGATAGGTATGGCCTCCAGAAATAACCAAGCTAATAAAGGGAGGTTCCAGGTCTGGATGGGCCAGGTAGTTGGCACAGACATGGCCGTGCATGTGGTTGACTCCCACAATTTCCTTGCCACTGGCCAGGGCAAAGGCCTTGGCTGCTGACAGGCCCACCAAGAGGGCCCCAATAAGGCCTGGTCCCCGGGTAACCCCTACCAGGTCAATATCTTGAAAGGAAAGTCCCGCTTCTGCAAAGGCCTGGTCAATCACCAGGTTAATGGCTTCTACGTGCTTGCGGGAGGCAATTTCCGGCACCACGCCTCCATAGAGTTTGTGGGTATCAATTTGGGTGGAAATAACATTGCTTAAAATTTTTCGACCGTCTTCCACAATGGCCACAGATGTTTCATCACAAGATGATTCAATTCCTAAGACTCGCATAGGTCCTCCTTCCATAAAATATAGGCATCTTCATGGTTGTCCCCATAGTAATTTTTTCTCCGTCCCTTGATTTCAAAACCATAGAAGTCATAAAGGCCCAGGGCCGGTTTGTTGGAGGGTCTTACCTCCAGGGTCATGGCCCTTAAGCCCCGGTCCTTGGCTGCCTGGATCATGGCCTCCATCAGGGTCTTACCATGGCCTTGTCCCCTGTAATCCTTGGCTACAGCCAGGTTTAAAATATGGCCCTCATCCACCAGGACCATAAAGGCTCCATAGGCTAGCAAGTCCCCATCTTCCTCCAGAACCACATAGTGGGACAGGGGATTTTCCAGGTCCAGGGCCAGGGATTCCTTGGACCAGGGACTGGCAAAACTTTCCACTTCAATGGCATAAATTCCCTCTAGGTCCCTGGGACCTCCCTGCCTAATGTCCATTTTGTCTTTCCCTTTCTGCCTGGGAGGGGCGGATGTAGTTGGGAAGAATTTGCCGGTAGTCCAGGTCTTGTCCCTGACTGGCCATCTGCCTTCCCACTAGGCAAAGAGAGGACCCCCTAAGAGACTGGTCTCTTTGGCTGGCCAAGCTAAAACCCTCTTGGGCAAGACGGTCCCGGTAGACCTCCAGGCCCTCTCCACAGAGGATGGTTTCCTTGGGTAGGTCCTTGATCCAATCCTCCAGGTCTACCAGGCAGTCCTCCTTCAAGCAAGAAACCTGGTTATTTTCAACCTGGTAGAGGCCCGTATAGACCCGGCCCCGCCTAGCATCCACGATTGGAGCCACCAGGCCTTGGAATTGACTGGCCAAGGCTGCCAGAGAAGACACCCCAATAGCATCTTTTTTTAAGACCTGGGCCAGGGTCCGGATGGTGGTAACTCCAATCCGGATTCCTGTAAAGGACCCAGGACCCCGACCTGCCACCAAGAGGTCCAGGTCTTCCAGTTTTAAATTTTGTACCCTTAAGAGGGTTTCCAGCAAGTCCATCAAGCGTTCCGAATGACTAATCCGGCCATAGACCTGGACTTCTCCCAAGATCTTATCGTCTTGGCTAATGGCGATGGAGGTCGTCATTGTCGATGTATCAATCCCCAATATTTTCATTTTTTAGCCTTTCTATAATCGTGTCCTCACCCTCTTGACTCAGGGTAAATCTTCTTTGGTCTGGCCCCTCCTCTTGGATTTGAATCCTAAGAGGATGAGCCGGCAGGACTGGGTAAAAGTCCTTGGGCCACTCTACAACACAGACCCCTGCTCCGTAAAAGTAGTCGTCAAAACCCAAAAAATCTAGCTCATCCGGGTCTTCCAAGCGGAAGAGGTCAAAGTGGTAGAGGGGAAGGCGACCTTGGTAGGTCCGAACCAGGGTAAAGGTGGGACTGGTTACCAGGTCTTGAACCCCCAAGCCCTGGGCCAAGGCCTTGGTAAAGGTGGTTTTTCCAGCCCCCATGCCTCCTTCCAGGCAAATCATATCCCCGGCCTTTAAAACCCCTGCTAGACTTTGGGCCAGGGCCTTGGTATCTTCTAAACTCTTGGCCAAATAGTCCCAAGAGAAAAGACGGGGAGTCCCGTCTTCAAAATTGTTCATCATGAATTTTTGACTCCTTTTCTCCTTAAGAAAATCTCCAGCCCCAGGTCCATCTTTCCAAAGCAAATCTTCAGCTGTCCACCTGGTCCGAACTTCTTCACTCTAGGTCTGGATCCAAAAGGGCAATACAGTTTACAGCCGGACTTTCATAGGGGTGGATCATCCGGATGATATGTAAAACGTCCTCAAGATTTTCTTTTTGGACCACAAATTCCATCTTAATCTCGTCCACTTCCGTTACCAGGCCAATTTCCCCTTCAAAGGGTCGGGCCCCTTCCAAAGGACGCCAGTGACCCTTTACCAAAGTAGTAGAAAAGGCATAGTCGTAGTAGCCCTCTTGTAGATAGTCATGGCTGTTTAACTCATTGGCCAAGCTCGTTACATAGTCTTTTGGAATATAGACTTCAACTTTTACTTGCATCCCTTCACCTCTTTTTCTTATATATAGTCATTATAACCAAATTTACTAGGTCTTTCAATAAGACAAGTAAATTGTTTAAGGGACATGCTTCCTGGGCATATATAAAATAGATAGTTGACAATTAAAGGAGGTCAATATGATTTTAGATTTAATTATAAAACTCATTGTTGCCGGTTTGGCAGTTTTAGTTTCTTCCTGGCTGACTCCAGGCATGAGTGTCTCTGGCTATAAAACCGCTATTGTTGTGGCTGTGGTCATTGGGATTTTAGACTTTGCCCTGGGACGGATTTTTGGAGAAAAGGCTGCTCCCTCTGGACAAGGAGCCAAGGGTTTTGTCCTGGCTGCCTTGATTTTATTCCTTGCCGGAAAAATTGTAGACGGTTTTTCCGTAGGCATCTTGGGAGCCTTAATTGGGGCCTTGATTATGGGCCTTGTGGATGGTTTCTTAGGATCCAAGATTTTTCCCAAGGATTAATTTGTGAATAAGTAGAAAGACCGAGTTGGAAAACCAACTCGGTCTTTTTTTATTCAATATGGACGCCGTTTTTCTTGAAAAAATCCTTGCGGATTTGGCTACCTGTCTTAGTGGCAGCCAGACCACCTGTTCCTGTTTCTCTCAGGGATTCCACCATGGCATCCCCCACTTCCTTCATGGCCTGGGCCACTTCCTCAAAGGGGACAACAGACCTGGTCCCGGCTAGGGCCATGTCTGCACTAATCAGGGCATTCATTAGGCCACTGGCATTACGGAAGGTACAGGGATATTCCACCAGGCCTGCAATGGGGTCACAAACCAGGCCCAGGACATTAACCAGGGCAATGGCTGCTGCCTGGAAGACCTGGTCCAGGCTCCCCTTCTTTAAATAAACCAGACAACCCGCTGCCATGGCTGCTGCTGATCCACATTCTGCCTGGCAGCCTCCTTCAGCCCCGGCAAAGGTAGCATAGTAGCCAATGATTTGCCCAAGACCCACACTGACCAAAAGTCCTTGCACCAGGTCTTCCCGGTCTAGATCCTCCTTGGCCTTGATATACATAAGGGCAGCTGGCAAAATCCCAGCAGACCCAGCTGTAGGTGCTGCCACAATCCTCCCCATGGAGGAGTTGCTTTCAAAGGTGGACAGGGCCATGGCCATGGCTTGGGCCAGGTCTGGTCCCACCAGGGAGTCTTGGTCCTTGTAGACCATCATCTTGTGGGCGAAGCCGTTAATCATACCCAGGCCCAGGTCAGATGGTTGGTCCAGGTAGTTTTGGGTGGATTCTTCCATAACATCCAACATCCGGCCGAGTTCTTCAAGGACTTCCTTGGGGTCTGTCTCAAATTTTTCTACCTCTTCCCTTAGGACCATCTCAGGAAAGCTAATGCCTTCTTCTTGGCAATATTTGATGATTTCACTTGTACTTGTTAACATACAACCTCCTAGTCCACAACATCCAGGTACTTGGCAAAGTTAAACAGGTCAGAATGGAGAACTTGCTTCTTTAAGTCTTCTCCAGCAGGATGGGTCAATTCCACACTTAGGGTGACAGACTTTCCCCTTTTTTCCGTATCTATATTTTCTATATTATAACCTGCATCACTGATATAGCGAGAAACCCGGGCAATGACCCCTTTTTGCTCCTGGTATTGGAGGATAAAGGTAGGAAATTGGTTTCGGAAGGAAATTTTATTGCCGTCTAGTTCGATGAGCTCAATATTTCCCCCACCTATAGAAGACCCCACTAGGTCAAAGCTATCTCCCTGGTCATTGGACAGGATGATCTTGACAGAGTTGGGATGGACATGGCCCAGGTCTCCCTTTTCAAAACGGTAGTCCAAGCCGGCCTTGTCTGCCAGGTCAAAAGCCCGGATAATCCGACTGTCATCGGGTTTAATCCCTAGAATGCCCGCCAAAAGAGCCCGGTCTGTTCCATGGCCCTTGTAGGTCATGAGAAAGGACCCGTGAAGGATGAAGACTGCCCTGGTAAATTCAAAGGGGCAGAGGTTTCTGGCACTGTTGGCAATCCGACAAGCTCCAGCTGTATGGCTGGAAGAGGGGCCCACCATAACAGGGCCCATTACTTGAAAAATACTATATTCTTTCACTTAAGCCTCCTGGTTTTCTTTGGGTAGCCAGTTGCCAAAAATAAAGTAAAGACCAATTACTACCAGGGTCATGGTCCAGGAAATGGGATAGGACAAGTAGACCGTTTTGATGGAATAGTATTGGGGCAAAACTAGGAAGACCCAAATAATTCTAAAGATACACATAAAGAGGATGGACACCACCATGGGCATAACGGCATGGCCAGCCCCCCTTAAAATTCCCCCTAAAATTTCTGAGGCGCCAAAGATAAGATAGGCTGGAGCCAAAAAGACAATAGAAATCCGGCCATATTCAATGACTTCTGGTGTGGTGTTAAAAAGAGCAATCAGAGGATTGCAAAAGACAATTAGCAGGACAGACAGGATTCCTGTTGTGACACAAACCATTCCCAGGCTGACCCAGGTCCCCCTCTTCAACCGGTCGTAGTGGCCAGCGCCAATATTTTGACCGGCAAAGGTCATGGCCGCCATAGACAGGGAGGCCACAATCAGAAAGACAAAGCCGTCAATCCGGCTGGCTGCTGCCCCTCCAGCTACGGCATTGGATCCAAAACGGTTGATCATGGTTTGGATAATGACATTGGAGAGGTTAATAACCACTGTTTGTAGGCCTGCCGGCACCCCAATAGCCAAAATGGCATTGAGACTGTCTTTTTTTAAGCCAATGTTCTTGTAGTTCAACCAGAAGGTGTCATTCCCATGACGGAGGTTGAGCCAAACCAAGATGGCAGAAGCCACTTGGCCTAGGATGGTGGCAATCCCTGCCCCCATAACTCCCATATGGAAGTAGGCAATAAAGACCAGGTCTAGGACAATATTCACCACTGCTCCTACAATTAAATAGTAGAGAGGTCTGGTGGAATCCCCCA
This sequence comes from Urinicoccus timonensis, assembly GCF_900232945.1. Classification (GTDB taxonomy): domain Bacteria; phylum Bacillota; class Clostridia; order Tissierellales; family Peptoniphilaceae; genus Urinicoccus; species Urinicoccus timonensis. Next base: position 40,640 of record NZ_OCTU01000002.1, on the reverse strand, counting down.
TGGACCGTAAAACTCCCGATCCCATGTTGTAGATCAAAAGAGGGACAATGCCGATGAAAAAGAGTCGCATATAGTCTACTGCGTCTTGGAAGATATCTGCTGGTGTGGACATCCATTGTAAAAACAAGGGAGTGAAGATGTAGGCAACTAGGGTTAAAATAACCCCCCCACCAATGGCCAGGGCAAAACTTGTTTCAATGGCTGAAGCCATCTTCAGGTAGTCCCGTCGGCCGTAATTCTGCGCTACCACCACCCCGGCTCCTGTGGATAGGCCCACAAATAAACCAATAATCAGCTGGGTGATGGGACCTGTTGCCCCAACAGCAGCCATGGCCACCCTACCGGCATAGCGACCGACAATTAAAAGGTCAGCGGTATTATAAAGTTGTTGTAAGATGGATGTTAGAATTAAGGGGATGGCAAAACCCACCAAGGCCTTGACAATGGACCCCTCTGTCAATGAAACTTTTTGATGCACAAAATCACTCCCTTCCTATTTATTTTCTTTCCCTTTTCTAAATAGAAGAGGGAAAATTTACAGATTTTAAAAATTTCGCAAAGCCGGGCCCAAAAGCCCCAAAACTTCCCGAAATTTGGACCAAGTATATACAATATGCCTAGAGCCTTGGAATGTCAAGGGATAAATTGACCTAAGAAAAAATTTTTTTAATCCTTTTTAAGGGGCAAATTTCCCTCCCTGGTCTCCTGGCACTTGCTATAACTTTATACTAACACAAGCCTAGCTTAAATAAAGCCTTCTTTGGAAAAATACTTTAAAAAAACTCCTGCTTTTTTCAAAGCAGGAGCTTTTTCTTCTAATTTAAATGGCACAGGGACTGTAGCCACAGTTTTGACATTCTGCACAGCCTCCAGAATGGGCCATGGTCCCGCCACACATGGGACAGGTATCCGGATCTTCCATAAGCTGCTTGGCAATTTCTCGGTTGAGGTCATCTTGGAGCTCTTGAATCCGGTTTTTCTTGGAATTTTCCGTAATGAGGATTCCTGACCGGGCACAACCATCTCGGTAGATGGTCACTCCTTTTAGCCCCATTTCCCAGGCATACATATAGAGGTCTTCCACTTCTTCCACGGTAAATTCCTCGGGAACATTAACGGTGGAGGAAATAGAAGCGTCGATAAATTGTTGCCAGGTGGATTGGACATTGATCCTTTCCTTGTAGTTTAGGTTGCTAGTGGTAATGACATAGTCGGGTAAGTCTTCTTCCGATGTCAGTCCTTGAGCCTCCATCAAATCCTTTATAATTTGGGTGTAGACAGTGTAGTAGGTGTCTTCATTGTGGAGGGACTCAGACTTGCGAGTATAGGAAATTTGGAAGATGGGTTCCACTCCATTGCTACAACCTAAGAGGGTAGAAATGGTCCCTGTAGGAGCAATGGTCAAGACTTGAGAGTTTCTTAGACCATATTCTTTAATGAGGTCTAAAACATCTTCATCCGCATTAGCCTTTAGGAAGGGACTTTCCAAGACCTTTTCCTTGCGGTATCTTGGGAAGGGTCCTTGGTCCTTGGCCAAAAGAGCAGATTGACGTAGGGCTTCATTAACCAAAACTCGACCAATTTGGTTGATGAGGTTCAGGGATTCGCTAGACCCATAGGACATGCCCATCTTGATAAACATGTCGGCAACTCCCATGATCCCCAGACCAATTTGTCTCAGGTCTCTGGAAAGGTCTCTTTGCTCTTCTAGGGGATGGAGGTCCATGTTTTCATCCAAAACATCATTTAGGTAAACAACCCCGTCCCGGACCAATTCGCCAAAGGCTTCAAATTGGAAGCGGGCATACTTGGTAAAGGGCTTGGCTACAAATTCACTTAGGTTAATAGAAGAAAGGTTACAAGACCCAAAGGCTGGTAGGGGCTCTTCTGCGCAGGGGTTGACTCCGGCGTATTCGAAAGTATCGTCCTCACTTAAGAGATGCCAGGAATTAATCCGGTCTTGGTAGAGGATACCAGGTTCAGCCATGTTCCAGTTGTTTCGAGCCAGGATGGTAAACATCTCCCGAGCATTGACCTTTTTGCGGATTTTTTCTCCTGTAGCCTCCACGTCAAAGCGAAGAGTGTAGTCTTGGTCTTTTTTCACAGCTTCCATAAAATCGTCATAGACATTGACAGAAATATTGGCACTGGTGACCTTTTCTAGGTCATTTTTTACATCAATAAATTCTAAAATATCCGGATGGAAGCAGTCCAGGTTCAGCATCAAGGCTCCCCGACGCCCCCGCATGCCAATAAGGCCTGTGGTAAGGCTGTAGAGGTCCATAAAACTGACGGCTCCTGTAGTGGAAGAAGCGGCATTGTTGACCTTGGCCCCCTTGGGACGTAGTTTGGACAGGGTTAGGCCAACCCCTCCTCCATAGGAATAGGTCCGGGCCATCCACTTGGCCGTATCAAAAATAGCTTCAATATTGTCTTCCACCTTGGGCATGACATAGCAGTTGGACAGGGTAACCTTCTTGCCCTCCTTGTGGAGCCCTCGACCAGCTAGAATCCGGCCCGCCGGCATAAATTTTTTGTCCCTAATGGACTTTTCAATGGCTTCATTGCCCCCAGAAACCCGGTTTAAAAAGCCTTCAAAAGTCTCTCCCTTGTAGCGATATTTTTTCTCATAAATATCCCTTTGGAGGTCGTTCATGGCCCAGCCTTGTTCTCTAAGACGGGTTCTTTCTTCCCGGTAGAGGATGTATTTTTTTGCTACATCGGGTCTAACTTGCATCAGGTGGAGTTCTACAGCATCCTGGATTTCTTCAATGCCCACCTGGTTCAAATTTTTGGCTTCAAAGTCCTGGGTAACCTTGTCTGCCACTTCCTTGGCACAGGCCTTGTCCAGTCCTTTGTCTGTTTCATCCATGGCCTTTTCAATGGCCAGGGCAATTTTTTTGCCGTCATAGTCTACAATCCGGCCATTGCGCTTTTCTACTTTTAGCATGATTTTCTCTCTTTCTTTGCTTTTTTATCTAAGAATTATTCCCATTATCTATACCATATATAGTATACAGGGCCTATTTCAATCAATATTTAGTATAGCATGGGAGGACTTTAGGAACAAGGTCCCTATGTCCCTATTTTTGACCCAACTATTTTATCCCCTGGTCATAGGTCTCTAATTGATACTGGTCTATTAAGTCCACCAGCCTTTGACCGTAGCCGGGATCTGTAGAATAGCCTGAGGGGTGGAGCCTATGGCAGGCCTCTTGGGGACTTTTGGCTTCTCGAACAGGCTGGTAGCGCTGGGCCTGGCTTAAAAGACGGCCATAGTGTTTGAAGGAATCCACAGGACTCTTATAGGATTCAAAATTGTCCTGGATGCTAATCCTCTGACCATCTTTCACTTCCTCTGTAGGATAAGAAACCCCCTGACCATCCTTGGCCTTGATGCCAAAAAAGTTTTTATTGGCCTGGGCCAGGTCGGATTGGCCAAAGTTACTTTCCAGGGCTGCCTGGGCCAGGATGACGCTAGGATAGAGGTCGTATTTTTTGCCGATTTTTCGGGCCAAGGGGGCGTATTCTTGGAAAAATTCTTGCCGGCTAGTGGCCTTTTGGGGCTGGTAGCGGATATTATTGACGAAAAAAAATAAAACTTGGATAAAGAGCCAAAGGAAAAAAATCCCTAAGATCAAGATAAAACACCCCCAAGTTAGGGGCTTTTTTTTCTTCATAATTCATCTCCTTAAACTTGTCTATGATATAATCATATTATTGGAAATAAAGTGAAAAGTAAACTGTTTTGAAAGGAAGATTTTATGTTAAGAAAAGATGTTCCCCTGGACCAAACCTGGGACTTAACTGCCTTATATAAAGATGGCCAAGAGGCCTTAAAAGCCCTGGATGACCTCCAGGGTCTAGTTAAAAAACTCTCCTCTTCCAAAATGGAAGATTCGGAAGAAATTTTACCCTATACCAAGGACTATGAACAAGCCATGGTTCTTTTTGACCACCTGGTCAACTACGAAGAACTCATTGTCTCCACAGATTTTTCCGACCAGGCCATGGCCAGTCTGGGTCAAAAAATCCATGATGGCCTAGTGGCTGTCCAAGAAGATCTGGCCCTGGTGGAAGGCCGCTACTACAAGTTGGAGGATGGGGTCTTGAAAGATTTTAGCCAAGACCCTGTCTATGGAGCCTTTTTTAAAGGGATCCTCCGGGACAAGCCCCACCATTTGGGTCAAAAAACCGAGGCCCTTTTAAAGTCTCTAAGCCCTGTCTTGGACCTGCCCTATAGTCTTTACCAGGAAGCCAAGTTCAAGGACCTGACCTTCCCCGACTTCCAAGTTGACGGCAAAAACTATCCCTTGAGCTTTATACTCTATGAGGACCAATACGCCTATGACCCCGACACCCAGGTTCGGAGAAAGAGCTTCCAGGCCTTTTCCCAAGCCCTGGAAAAATATGAAAACACCATGGCCACAGGCTTTATCGCCATGGTCAAAAGAGACCTGGCCCTGGCCAAGGCCCGGTCCTATCCTTCAGTCTTTGGCTACATGCTCCGGAGCCATGAGATTAGCCGAGAAATGTTCGATGACCACCTGGATACCATGATGGAAAAATTAGCTCCCATTATGCGGACCTATGCCGGTATCTTGAAGGACCGCTATGGCCTGGACACCATGACCTATGCTGACTTAAAATTATCTCCCAACCCCCAAGCTGGGAAAAAATACTCCATGGAAGAGGCCAAGGACTTAATTTTAAAGGCCTTTTCCCCCTATGGAAAGGACTATGTAGACTCCATTGCCAAAGCCTTTAGTGACCGTTGGCTTGACTATGCCGACAACGACTTTAAGTCCACTGGAGGTTTCTGTGCCAGCCCCTACCAATGCCATTCCTACATCCTTATGACCTTCCGGGGCCTCTTGTCTGACGTCTTTACCCTGGCCCATGAACTGGGCCATGCCGGCCACTTTAAACGAGCCGGGTCCAAGCAAAGCATCCTTACGGTGGAACCCTCCCTCTACTTTGTGGAATCCCCTTCCACCACCAGTGAGCTTCTCTTAAAGGAATACCTGTTAAAAGAAGCCAAGACCCCAGAAGAGCGCAGGGAAATCATTGGTGAGTCCCTGGCCAACACCTACTACCATAACTTTGTCACCCACTTCCTGGAAGCCTACTTCCAAAGAGAAGTCTACCGGAGACTGGAAGCAGGAGACCAGGTCCAAGGACAAGACCTCCGGAAAATCTTCTTGGAAACTTTAGAAAAATTCTGGGGAGACTCTGTGGACCTACCAGATTCTGCCGGTCTGACCTGGATGCGGCAACCCCACTACTATGAAGCCAGCGGCTTCTATTCCTATACCTATTCTGCCGGTTTAAACCTGGGAACCCTCCTGGGTCGACTCTTGGTAGATGACCCCTCCACCACCCAAAAGTGGTTGGAGGTATTAGACATGGGTGGCAGCCAGTCCCCCATTGATTTAGCCCAGCATGTAGGCCTGGATATTCGCACCAGCCAGGCCCTGGAAAAAACCATCTCCATTATTGGGGACATGGTCCAAGAATTAAAGGAGGTAGAAAAAAATGCATGAATCCATTCTCTTAGAGGGCGACCTCTTTAGGGGACAAGAAACCATTTGGGTCCTGGGATCCAAGGGCCGGATTGGTCGCAGCATTACCCGCAAACTCACCAATGGTAGCCGGCGGATTGTTACCTCAGACCATGCCGCTGTAGACATTAAAAACCTGGAAGATGTCTTGATCTTCACAGAAAGAAACCTTCCAACAGTCATTATCAACTGTGCTGGCATGTCCAGTGCCAAGGCCTGCGAAAAAGATCCTGACGAGGCCTTCCGAGTCAATGCCCTGGGAGCCAAAAACCTGGCCATTGCCGCCAACCACTATGGAGCCCGTCTGATCCACATTTCAACTGATGATGTCTTTAATGGCAAGGATGACACCCCGGTCAATGAGCTGGTAGAACCCAAGCCCATTACCGTCTATGGAAAAACCAAGCACCTGGGAGAAAAATTCATCCAAGAATTTACCCAAAAGTACTTTATCGTCCGGTCTTCCTGGGTCTATGACCTTAGGACCATTGCCAAGATTGAAAAGAGCTTGAAAAACCACTCCCTGACCATTACCAGGGACCAGGTAGCTAGCCCTACTTCCAGGGAGCTTTTAGCCGACTTTGTCCTAGAACTGGTGGATTCCTACGACTACGGAATCTACCACTTTGTCACCCAAGGATCTACCAACCGGAAGGAGTTTATCGAAGAAATTGCCAAACTCCTCCACCTGGAAGAAGACCTGGAAAAAAGTGACTTCCACCACCAAGCCTCCCTCCATCCCAAGTATGCCCTGATGGACCCCTTGATGCTCAGGATGAAAAACTACAAGACCCTGCCCTCCTGGCAAGAAGACCTGAAGAACTACATTGAAAACTACTATCTACCCAGGAGGTTAAACTTATGAAAGAAAAAAAACTCTCCCTTACCAGTCAAATCTTTATAGGTCTTTTATCCGGTTTAGTCCTGGGGGTTTTGGTCCACTACTTCTTACCTGCCGGTCCCTTTAAAGACCGTTTCTTAATTAATGGCGTCTTCCAACTCTTTGGCACAGGCTTTATGCGACTGATGCAAATGTTAGTTGTTCCCCTGGTCTTTTTCTCCATCGTTACAGGAGCCATGAGTATCGGGGATACCAAACGCCTAGGAAAGGTGGGTTTAAAGACCCTGGCCTTTTATATCCTCACTACAGCTTTAGCCATTATCATTGCCCTGGCCTTTTCTCAATTGACCAACCCTGGCGTCGGCCTAAACTTGTCTGAGGTAAAAACTGCCCAGACAGAAATTGCCAAGACAGCCACCACAGGAATCGACATGGTTCTGGACATCATCCCCAAAAACCCCATTGAATCCTTAACCAGTGGGAATATGTTGCAAATTATCTTTTTTGCCCTCTTCTTGGGAGTCATCCTGGCCTCTTTAGGCAACCACGTTCCTGTCATTACCCGTTTTATGAATGAAGCCAATGAAGTCATGATGACCATGACCTTTAATGTCATGAAGGCGGCCCCTGTTGGAGTCTTTGCCCTCATTGCCAAAACCTTTTCGGATATTGGTTTTGATGGCTTCCTACCCATGATTAAGTACATGCTTACCGTTAGTGGAGGCCTGGCCATCCAATTGGTTGCTGTTTATGGGCTCCTCCTCTTTATCTTTACCCGGGCCAACCCCTTTGCTTTTTTCAAGCGCTTTTCCCCCGTCTTGGGCTTCGCCTTTTCAACAGCTTCCAGTGGGGCTACCGTCCCGGTAAACATCCAAACCTTGGAGGATATGGGGGTTTCTAAAAAAATCTCCTCCTTTACCATCCCCCTAGGAGCCACCATCAACATGGATGGTACTGCCATCATGCAAGGGGTAGCCGTAATCTTTGTGGCCCAAGCCTTTGGCATCCACTTGGAATTAAGCGACTTTCTTACCGTTATTGGTACGGCCACCATGGCCTCCATTGGTACTGCTGCCGTTCCCGGTGTGGGTTTGATTACCCTGGCCATGGTCTTTAACTCCGTAGGCCTCCCTGTAGAGGGTATTGGCCTCATTATGGGGATTGACCGGGTCCTAGACATGGCTCGAACAGCTGTAAACTGTTCAGGAGATGCTGTTGTAACAACCATTGTTGCCCACCAAGAAGGTCTCTTTAACAAGGAAGAACTCTACCGAGACAAGAGTCCAGAAGAAGATGACTATGACAATTTAGATGATGTAGAAATTTAAGAAAGGATCTAGACCATGGCCAGCTTTGTCACCCACTACTTTTTGGGAAAAGAAATCCAAGACCATTTCAGTCCCAAATTGAAGGAATTAATCCAGGGCCAAGAAGACCTCTACCTTTTGGGAAACCAAGGCCCTGACCTCTTCTTTTTCCAAATCTCCAAGCAAGTCAAGGGAGAAAAAAACCTAGGGACCCTCCTCCACGACCGGCCCTTTCGCAGCCTCCTGGAGGACCTTAAAAAATTCCAACCCCACCTGGCTCAAAAACCCAGGAGCCTGGCTTATTTTCTGGGTCTCTGCAACCATTTTTTTGTAGATGCCTCCATCCATCCTACAGTCAACGCCCTGGCCAGGTCGGGCTTTGACCATATCTCCATAGAGGGGGAATTGGACCGGTATTTCATTGAAAAAAATGGCCAGGACCTAAATGGCTTCCGGCAAAGTGACCTCTTTGCCCCCTCCTATGACTTAAGAGCCATCTTGGCCATCTACCAAGGCTTTGGCGCCACCCTATCCGATATCCAGACCTCCATCCGGGACTTCAAGCGGGTGAAAAAAATCTTCCAACCCCGGGGACCCTGGCAGGAAAAAATCCTCTTGGGTCTTTTGAAAATCGCCAAACTGGACCGGTCCTTTGGCAACCAGCTGGTGCTCCAAGTCCCCCATCCCCAGGCAGAAAAAACCAACCAGGCCCTGGTGGATATCCTAAAAGACTGTCCCCAAAAAGCTGCCGCCTTTACAGAGACTATCTACCTCTGGCTGACAGAAGATTCCCCCCTACCAGACCTGGTAGACCTAGATTTTAATGGGAGGAAACAATGAAGTATACAAAATCCGAACGCAATTTTATCTTCTATGATGTTGGAAATTCAGCCTACATCCTCATTGCCACCACCATGATCCCCATCTTCTTTAACCTCCTGGCCAAGGAAGACTTGGATCCTGCCACCTACCTGGCCTATTGGGGCTATGCCGTTACCTTTTCCACCCTGGTAACCGCCATCCTGGGACCCTTTTTGGGAGCCTATGCCGACATCCATGGTAAGAGAAAGATATTTTTCGGTCTCTTCTTCCTCCTGGGTTTTCTAGGCTGCCTCCTCCAACCCCTGCCAACAAGCTGGTTGGCCTTCCTCATCCTCTACATTCTCACCAAGGTTGGCTTTAACGGGTCCTTGGTCTTTTACGACAGCATGCTTAAAGACATTACCAGCGACGACCGGATGGACATGGTGTCTTCGGCAGGCTATGCCTGGGGCTATGTGGGTTCTTGCCTGCCCTTTATCCTCTGTCTGGGCCTTTTACTCTTCCACGAAAAAATTGGCCTGACCATCCGTCCAGCTTCAATTTTAATCTTTGTCATCATTGCCCTTTGGTGGTTGGCCTTTACCCTGCCTCTTTTAAGGACTTACCAGCAAGGCCCCCGGGAAGAAAATTCCCTGGCCCGGCAGTCTCTCAAGGAAAGTCTCAAGGAAATCAAAAAAGACAAGAGGCTCTTTTTCTTCCTCTTGTCCTTCCTCTTTTACATTGACGGTGTCTATACCATTATCAACATGGCTACAGCCTATGGGTCTTCCCTGGGTCTGGACCAAAAGGGACTCATCCTGGCCCTCTTGATGACCCAGTTTGTGGCCTTCCCCTGTGCCATCTTTTTTGGTCGCCTGTCCAAAAAAGTGGACTCGGCAAAACTTTTAATGGTCACCATCCTGGCCTATACCTGCATCGCCATCTTTGCCGTCTTCCTAAAGACCCTGACCCATTTTTGGATCCTGGCCGCCCTGGTAGGCATGTTCCAAGGAGCCATCCAGGCCCTGTCCCGGTCCTACTTTGCCAAGCTCATTCCCCAGGAAAAATCCTCCCAATACTTTGGCATCTACGACATCTTCGGCAAGGGAGCCTCCATGTTTGGGACCTTTGTGGTCTCCTTAATCAGCCAGGTTACTGGCAACCAAAGCAAGGCCCTCTTGGTCCTGGTGGTCTTCTTCATCTTAGGTTTAATCTTCTTTTACAAGTCCGCCTTCCATAAGGAAAAAACCGTCTCCTAGAGGCGGTTTTTTTGGTGAACTTTCCTTTTTCCTATTATTCCTTCAAGGGGATAAAGCTTGAAATTATATATATATATATATATATAATTAGGTAAAAGGAGGTTGTAAATATGAATTGTAAATACTGTCATAGTCAACTATCCCCTGAGGATAAATTTTGCACAAATTGCGGGGCCATCAATGAGGCCTATGAAAATCCAAACAAAGGCATCTTCGATGCCATTAACGAAAGTGACTTGATGACCAAGGGAAATATTGATCGGGAGTCTTTTTCCAAAAAGCAAAGACCCGGTGTCTTTAACTGGGGCGCCTTTACCCTGGTAGCTGTATGGGCCCTTGGTAACAAGCTCTACCTCTTGGCCATCCTGGAGTGTATTCCTCTGGTAAATATCATCCTGGCCTTTGTGGCTGGTTTTAAGGGGAACGAATGGGCAGCAAGAAGCCTTGACTACCGGGATATGGATGAATTTGCCCGGATCCAAGAACCCTGGAACAGGGCTGGCCTCAGCGTCTTTATTATCACCCTTGTCATCCTCTTTCTCTACTTTTTCGTCTTTCTAGTCCTGGCCCAAATAGCTGCTAGTATGTAGGTGGGCCTATGAAATGTAGTTTTTGTGGACATGAAAACAAGGACCAAGCTAAATTTTGCGCCTCTTGTGGCAGGGACTTGTCCCTCCCTGGCATCCAAGAGACCCCTAACCAAAAAGAAGCCAAGAAAATTAATGTAAAAGCCATCCTTATCGGCCTACTTGTCCTCTTTATCCTGGCAGGACTTGGCTTTTATGCCCTGGCCAAAAGTAAGCACAACAAGCAGGTCAATGAACTTTTGCAAAAACTTGAAGTCCAAGAAATGAATAAGGACTATTCGGCCATGTTGGAAACCAACCAAGCCCTTTACAACCTCACCAAGGACGACCAATACAAGAAGAAGATGGACGCAATCAAGGGCCAAAAGGAAAATGATGACCTCTATGCCCAGGCCGAGGAAATCCTGGCAAAAGACAATATGAAAAAGGAAGATTTTATCCAGGCCTATGAAATCATCTTAAACTTGGAAAAAAATAAGGTCAAGGACCCAGCTGATGTGGAAAAATTAAAGACTTCTTTTTTGGGAATCCTCAATGACCTGGTAAAAACAAATAATGAATTGGGATTTTTTGACGAGTCCAGGGAAATTTTACAAGGACTTTTGAACCTGGACCCGAAAAATGAATTCTTCAACAACAACCTCCAGGGTGTACAGGAAGAAAATCAAATCCAAGAAGCCCAAATGGAAGAAAATGAAAAAAGAGAAAGGCTGGAAGACCTGGGTCGAAACCTCTTGGAAAAAAAGTTGCAAACAACCACCAATAAGGCCAATATCCGAAGTGGCCCAAGCACAAACTACCCCATCTTATTCAGCGTAGGACCCGGTACAGAGTGTTATGTAAAAGATTTTTCTGTAGATGACACAGGCCTCCTCTGGCTTTATGTGGGGGATGCCGGCTGGGTTACCCATAATAATTTTCAATAGTTTAGAAGAAAAAGGGCTCTCTGGAGTCTAGACCAGGCTTAAAAATCCGCTGGCCACTAGGGCCAGCGGATTTTTATCTATCACTTTAGCAAAGGATCCCTTCTAGCATAAAAAAAGCCACCCTGGTGGTGGCTTGAATTGAAGAGACCCGGTTATATGTAAAACAACCGTTGAGTAAGTAAGAAAGAAAGAAATAAACCAGCTAAGGAGTTTTTGTCCCTTCAATTTGTACTAAGAATAGCATAAAGACTGGTACTTGTCAAGATTTTTAAAAAATTCTTTACTCTTTCTTTAAAAAAGTCTTTTTCCTTCCTGTGTCAAAAGGAAAAATAAGGGTATCTAGTCAAGGGAGGTAGATTATGCTACATAAAAAAATTAGGATTCCTGAGAAAAAAACCATTGCCCTGGTGGCCCATGACCATAAAAAGGATGACCTCTTGGCCTGGGTCTATAAGAACAAGGACCTCTTAAAGGACCACAATCTTTTGGGAACCGGCAACACAGCCAGTCTCCTTTCTGAAAGAACCGGTCTCAAGGTCAAAGCCATGATTTCTGGCCCCCTGGGTGGAGACCAGCAAATTGGTGCCATGATTTCTGAAAGCAAGGTGGACATCTTGATCTTCTTCTGGGACCCCTTGGAGGCCATGCCCCACGATCCAGATGTCAAGGCCCTCTTTCGGATTTCCACCCTCTACAATATCGCCTTGGCCACCTGTCCCACTACAGCCAACTATCTCATTTCATCCCCCCTCTACCAATCTTCCTATGAGGTGGAAATTGTAGATAATGGCCATATCTTAAATGTAGGCCACAGGGACAAGAAAAAATCCTAGCCTGAAAATGGCAAAAGACCTAAAAAAGACTCCCTAGGGAGTCTTTTTTCTTTACATTTGGTTTTCTTGGTTCCACTCTATGGCTTCTTCCACAGCTTCTTCTGTTGGTTTTTCTACGCCAGTTTCTGGATCCTTGTCCTTGACCTTGCTGTAGAGGTCGCTGGCAGGGGTTTTTTCGTGGTTTTTCGAGTTTTCTTGTTCCAAATGGGCCTTCATTTCCTTGGCCTTGTTGGAAGAAACATTCTTTGCATCGCTCATATTTTCGCTCATTTTATTCCTCCTTGTCTTCTTTCTATTTTACCATTGAAAGCTTATTTATGGTAGGGGTGGCCTTCCTTAATCCGGTAGGCCCGGTAGACCTGTTCCAAAACCATGACCCGGACCATTTGGTGGGGAAAGGTCAGGGGAGAAAAACTCCACTTCCATTGGCTCCGGTCCAGGACTTCTTGACTTAAGCCCAGGCTCCCACCAATAACCAGGCAGAGGTCGGCTCCCTGCATTTCCCACTGGCCCAGCTTTTTAGCCAGCTGGGGAGAATCCACTTCCTGACCCTGGATGGCCAGGCTCACCACTTGGTCTGTTTCCTTGATATGGCTTAAGATTCCCTGGCCCTCCCGGTTTAGAATTTGCTCTCTTTCATGGGAGCTTAGGCCTTCTGGAGCCTTCTCTTCCCTGCATTCAATGATTTCTAGCTTGCAATAGGCTCCAAGACGCTTTTGGTATTCAGCCACTGCGGCCTTCCAATACTTTTCCTTGAGCTTGCCTACGCTAATTAACTTGATTTTCATTTTGTCACCTACTCTTACCTTTTATATATATCCAAGAAAAAAGATTTTTACACAAGTTTCCAAAGATTTGCTACAATAGTCTAAAGGAGTGAGGATTATGGATATTTTTATTGTAGGAGCAGACAGTTACGGCGGCTTGGCCCTGGCCAGGGAATTTTCCAAGGACCACAAGGTCATTGGCCTGGGTTTAGACAAGATTCCCCATAGCTCCACCTGTTTTTCTTCCCGGATGCTTTTGGCCAAGGAAGACGACCTGGCCTACCAGCAAATTAAGTCCCTGGCTAACCTAAGACCAGGACGCCCTCTTGTGCTCTTTACCGACCATCCTCGAAACGACTTTTTCCTGGACCAGGCTCATGATTTGGCAAACTATGCCCAAATGCCCCTGGCCCATGACCAAAGAATCCCCCACTCCAGCATCATCAACTATCTTTGCGAAAAATACGACTTTGCCCTGCCTAAAGTCTATGAGGACTTGGACCAGGCCCCGGGCTTTCCCCTGATTTCCCTGGCCCAAAACCGGCTTTACTTTTCCAAGGACCAGGTCTCCCCAGAAGACCCCGGCCCCTTTAAGGAATACATCAAGGGACCTTCCAAGACCATGCGGCAACTCATCGCCTTTTTCTCCGACCAAGGAGACCTGGTCTTTTACGCCTCTGCCCGGGCCTTCGCCCAATACCCCGCCTATATTGGGGGCCCCAGTATTTTACAAACCAAGTCCTCCCTCTTGGATGCAGCCCTCCTGTCCATGGCCAAGGAGGTCCAATGGCGGGGCTTTTTATCCATCCTTACCAAGGAAGACCCCTATACCAAAAAGCAATACATCCTGTCCATTAAAAACCGGCCTGGCAACTTTACCTTCCTCTGGCAAAGGGCCGGTCTCCCCTTGGGCAAGGCCCTTCTGGGTCTGGACAAGGAAAAACACAAGGCTCTTCCCGGCCAATGGGGCCGTCTGGGCCAAGAATCCTACCTGGCCCTGGGCCAAAGCATCCGGCGAGGGTCCTTTTTGGACCTGCCCCTGTCGGCCTATGTCCCCTTGAGGTCCTTCGGTCCCCTTTGGACCCTCCAAGACCCCGGTGTGGCCATTACTTATTGTTCCGACACATTAGAAAAGGCCTACCAAGCCTTTCGGACCTGGCGGGCCTTGCGATCTAAAAAATCATCCATGTCTTAATTTAAAATTTTTCGGCGCCAAACGAAGGACGGCAAAATATCCCAGCAAAGTAAAGAGGACAAAAAAGGCCGCCAGGCCCAGGTAAAAGGGCAGGGGGTTGTCCATGTTAAAAAAGACAGTCATAGACTGGTAGGAGAAGAAAAAGACCACCACTTGTAGGAAACTATAGAGGGGACTTTTTACCTTCATATCCACCGTAAAGGGCTGGATCAAATAGTACATGTAGAGGTAGTAAAGGCTGAAAAAGAGCATCAGAAGGGTTTCCCAAGCCAATAAAACCACCAGGGTCTTGACCTGGATTTGAGGAAACACCACCCTGAGGCCCAGGGTAAAGAGGTAGACCAGGCCAATGAGGGGGAGGTTCATCTTCAAAACCTTTTTCAACCGGACCTTGAGGGAGTAGACCACCAACCTAGGTGACCGGTAGAGGGGGTCCCCCATAAGGGTCCGGTCCAAGTGGTAAAAGGACAGCTTGGTCAAGGACTCCGATACATAAATTAGGGAAGACATGTAAATAATCACAGCCGGCAAGATTTTTAGCAGACCATCGTTTAAGTCCAGATGGTCTTTTTTCATGGCCTGCAAAATTTCCGTCTTAAAGAAAAAACTCAGGCCCAAAAGAACCAGGACGGCCAGGCCCAGAATGATAAAACGGACCCGGACCATCTTGAAAAATCGCCGGGACAGGCGGTGGTAAAAGACCTCGTTGATATAGGCCACCCCATGGAGCTGGTCAAACTTCTTGTCCCGACTCAAGTCCAAGTCCTTGTCATCCAGTTCCATCATAATTTTTGCCGCATCTATCTCTACATCGTTTTTGGCCATCTTGGCATTGAGAGCCCTTTGGCTTACCCTATAGAGCAAGTCTCCCCGGTAGGTCATCCTATAGGCTAAAAAGCAAAGTCCCAGACCTACCAGGCCTGCAGGCCAAGTAAGGACATAGGCTACCAGGTTTAAGCCCGTCAACCAGTGGAGAAAAATCAAGAGTCCCAGGGTCAAAAGGGTCCCAGCCAGAGACCAGAAAAAGATGGTGCTGGACCGCTTAGACAGGTCCATGGACTCCCTCTTGGCCACATCTTTTAAACATAGGTAGCGGACCAGGCCCCGGACTCCTTCCAAGACCAGGCCAAAGGCCAGGGCCCCCCAAGGGCTTAGGCCTATCAGTTTCAAGCTGATGGCCAGGGCCAGGATATAAAAAAGCCTATCTGGCAGGTCCAAGAATAAAAGACTTTGATAGTATTTCTTGGGGTCCAGGCCGTAAATTTTAATACACAGGGCTGCCTCTTGGGAGGGCTCATAGACATCAACATTGCTAATAAAAGACCCCAGGACAAAACTGCAGGCAAAAAGTAACATGACCCGGCTAGCGGAAAGGTCCAAGCCAATGAGCCCTGTAGCCTTGTGAAGAAAATAGCCCATAAGGCCAATAAAGCCAAAGTATAGGACACTTTGAAAAACCTGGCTCCAGATAAATTGGATGCCTCCGAAAAAAGCCATAAGACCCTTAAAGCCCCGGGCTTGGAAGGCCTTGTCCGACACTAATCGACCCAGGAGGGGAATTTTTTGTAGGGCGGCAATAAACTTGTTATAGCGCATGGTCAGGCGGAGTTGGATGAGGGGTAAAAAATTAGGCATCTTCTTTCTCCCTTAGGGCTTGGAGGATGTAGGCGTCAAAGTCCTCTTGGCCCATGTCTTCTACCCCTTTGAGCCTACCATTGTGGAGGAGGACAATTTCATCACAGAGGTTCTTGGCCAGGTCCATCATGTGGGTGGACAGGATGATGATATGGTCCTTTTGCATGGTCCGTAAAATATTCTTAATCATCTCACTCATGACGACATCCAGGCTGGTCAGAGGTTCGTCCAAGAGCATAATGGGTGGGGCGGCAATTAAGAGGGTCAGCATGGACAACTTGGTCTTCATGCCGTGGGAATAGGTCTTAATAAGCTTGTGCCGGTCCTCCTGGCTGAATTCCATCTGGTCCAAAAAGGGCTCGGGGTCCATGCTTTCCTTGCCCCGGTGGATATCCAGGTAGAACTTGATAAACTCATAGCCGGTTAAAAAGTCCGGCAGGATATTTTCCGAATAGACCAGGCCTATGTCCCCTTCTTGGACCGGCCGTCTTTGGTCCCCTTCTTCAATGTAAAAGCTGCCGGAATCAAAGGGCAACTCCCCATTTAAAATTTGGAAGAGGGTGGTCTTTCCAGCACCATTTCGGCCCAAAAGGCCAATGATGTGGCCAGATTCAAAGACCATATCGGCCCCCTTGAGGACCTGGTGCTTTTTAAAGGACTTGTGAATGTCTTCTAAGATAAATCTCATCTTGCCTCCTTATTAAGAAAGGCTTAGGGTTAATCCTAAGCCTTTTTTCTTTTGTCAATCTCTTTTTCGTCTGGACAGGTAGTACTCATAATTTAAAATCTTCTTTTGAAGGTCTTGTCCTTGGTCGGACAGCTGGGAAGCCCACTGGCCATTTTCAAAGAAAAAGTTCCCCTTCATAACACTTTGCCGGTCCATATAGTCTTGGGAAAAAGCGGTATACTTGTCCCCCCGCCAACCCAGGGTCTTAAAGACATAGTCCATTAAGAGGTTGGCATCCAGGTTGGGTCCTTGGCCCACCAGGTTCTTGTCTGCAAAGAGTTTTTTTGCAGCCGGGTTGGCCCAGACCATATAAGGGGTTTCATAGGTATTGATGGACCCCTCCAAACTGGACAGGTCACAGGGAATCCCCATCATGGACATGCCAATGGCCTGGTCTCCCATAGAGGGGGAATGGTCGCCAAAGAGGATTAAAATCGTGGGCTCTTGGTCCCTTAAATTGTCCACCACTGTCCTTAGGTTTTCCGTAGTGTCTTTGACTCCCCGCAAATAATAGTTAAAGGCCCAGTACTGGTCTTCATCGTAACCCTCTTGCTTGGTGACAATTTCTTGCCCCGGTTCAAGAGGTTCCGTGGGATAGGGGCCATGGCCCTGGTAGGTAATGGACCAAGAAAAGTAGGGTTGGTCCTTTCCAGCCTGGTCCTTGAAGACCCTCATTAGCTCGGGGAAGAATTCATTATCTGCTAAAATCCCCTCCCGGACAGCCTGGTTAAAGTAGTTTTGGGAATAGAAAAAGTCGTCAAAGCCCACCTTGGGATAGAGGTTCTTCCGGTTGTTGAATAGCCCATCGCTGGGATGGAAGGCCTCGGTCCGGTAGCCTTGGTCCCTGAAATAGCTGACATGGGTATAGCGGTCGGTAGTAAAATTTGGACCGTGTTTATATCCCGACCAAAACATCGTTTCTGAAGTCAGGGTTCCTCCCCCAAAGGTGTCCACATAGAGGTTGCCAGAAATACTTTCATTTTTTAATTGGTACCAGTAGGCATAGGGGTTTTCCTTAAAGACCATCCTGGGGTTTTGGAACTTGTAAAAATCCTTGTAGGATTCCAGCATGATGCACATAAAATTGACCTTTTGCCCCTCTGGTATGTCGGAATCCTTGTATTTTTGGTCCAGGTCCAAGGCTTCTTTTTCATTATAATCTTCATAGACATAACCCCGGGAATCCTTAAAGGAATAAACCAAGGGATAAGCAAAACCCTTAGAGGCATAATTGTTAAGCCCCTGCCAGGTGTTTAAGCCAGAATTGACCCCCAGCTCTTGAAAGCGGACCGGGTCCATGATGAAATTAGACGTCAGGTAAATAAAGACCATAAGGGAAGCCAGGCTGGCTATAAAGCGAACCCCCAAGCTCATGGGGAGCTTGGACTTGGAAAAAAGTAGAGACCAGGCAAAAACTAAAAGGCCAAAGGCCAAAAAGATCAAGACAAGTTTTATATCCACCTTCAAGGAGTATTTTTTCGCCATTAAAAAGGCCTCCCGGACCAGCTTAATATCACTGGCAAAGAGGAATTCTTGCCGGTACTGGATCTTTAGAACATTGATATAGCTTAAAAGCATCCAAAAAAGGCTGTTAACTAGGATGGAAACCTGGAGGTTGCCAAAGATAAAGGCCAAAAAAACCACCAAGAGAAAGATGGGAATAAAGTTATAGAAGAAAATATCCATGGGTTGAAAGAAGGTCCAAAAGAGACCTTCTTGAAAGTTTTCCCCCACCAGGTAAAGACTCAAGAGGGTAATCACCAGGGATGTCACCAGGGACCCCAGGATAAATTTTCCACTGTTTTTTAAATGTTTCATAGGCTCTCCAAACTTATTTAATGGCCCTATTATACGCTTTATTGGCCTTTTCGTCAATTTTTCAAAATCTTAAGATAAGATTAAAAAAAGACCCCGGAAAAATCTCTCCGGGTTTCTAGCTCTTTTAAAAATTACATATCCAGGTCAAGAACTTCTAAAGTTTTTGCATCCAATTTGACATCTAAGTCGTCTTGGTTGTCCTTTACAAGGGAAACTTCATAGACTGGTCGTTTGTTTTCCACTTCTAAAGACCAGGATTTTACATACAGGTTTTTGCCCTTGGCTGCAGCTAAGGCTGCATCCATGGCTTCTTTTTCTGTTTTGACTTGGCTTAGGTCCAAGGCTTGAATCATGGGGTTATTTTCATTTTCTTGTCCTTGCTTTAAGATTTCTCCTGATGCGGCATGGACTTGGAGCTCATAGTCTTTGCTGGAGTCCTTGCCCTTTATTTCATAGACATAACTTCCATTTTCTTGTTCAAAGGAAACCTCTGTTAATTGGGCTTGGGGATATTCCTTTTTAAAGGCATCCACTGTTTGGGCTAAGCTGACGGGATAGGCCTTTTCATCCACGGCCTGGATATTGGCTTGGACTTGACCTGCTGAAGCATTGGCTTGGTCCTGGCTTCCTACAGAAGCTTGGGCTTGGTTTGCATTTGCATTGGCCGTGTTAACCGTGTTGGTATTCTTGGGACCTCCGCAGGCACATAGGGCTGTCATTAAAAGTGCTGTCAATCCTAATTTAACTTGTTTTTTCATTCTTTTTCTCCTAATTTTCTCAATCTTTTCTTTCTTCAATTCGTACAATCTTATGAGCCAGGTGGATTCCCTCCCGGTCAAAAGCTTTTTTTATAGCTACTGCAATATCAGTACAGGCTGAAGCATAGTTTACATCCTGGGTAAAACCCCGAAAGACAAAGGACATCCCATAGTCCAAAAGCTCATCCAGAAAGATACTATAGCCCCGGTCATGGTTTAAAAGGTCCACCCCTTTCAAGGCAGTCCTAGCCACCTCCATAACCCGGTCAATATCTTGGTCCATATCCACCACCACTTGGACCTGGGCCCCTACCAGGGGCTCTTGGGACAGGTTGACCAGGGCCGAAGACATCATGGTCTTGTTGGGTAGGATATAGTGGAAGCCCTTGTAGTCCACCAAGATGGTTTGAAAGAGACGGATTTCAAAAACCCGGTAGAGTCCTTCCCTGTCCTGGATGGAAATAAAGTCCCCCACCTGGAAGGGTTGAACCAAAACCAAGAGGATTCCCGAAGCCAGGTCCGACAAGCTCCCCTGGAGGGCCAGACCAATGGCAATCCCCAAGGTTCCAATTAGGGCCACTAGGGAGTTGGTCTTGATACCCAGGTTTCCTGCCACAATGGTAACCAGGAAAAAGTATAAGATCCCCTTGAGACCCACCAAAAGAAAGTGGGTCAGACCCCGGTTGACTCCTTGTTGCTTTAAAATCTTGTCCAAAAAGCGAATGAGAATTCGAATGATATAGTAGCCCACAACAAAGGTAACCAGCCCCAGGGCCAAGGGTTTTAAAAGGGCAGACCAGTCAATCTTGGCCCAAAAGTCCGGCTGGGTAATTTCTTCAATTTTTTCTGCCTGCTCCTGAATTTCTGCTGAATTCAAGGCGGCACCTATAAGATTAAATCCAAACTTCATCAAGCTCCCCCTCCTAAAACAGGTAACTGCAAGCCAAAAACTAGGCTTACTAGTTGGACCACGGCTCCAGCCAAGACAAATAAGTGCCAAACCACATGGTGGTAGGTCCAGGATGTCTTTCGGTAAAAATAAGTTCCCAGGGTATAGAGGATACCCCCTATTAAAATTCCCAGCATATACTTAAGCCCCATGGTCCTCACCAGGCCAGGAATCAAAAAGGCCGAAATCCAGCCCATGCCGATGTAGAGAAAGGTCGACAATTTAGTGTACTTGTCATAACGGCCTATGGTAAATAACTTAAAGCAAAAGCCCGCCAGGGCCAATCCCCAGATCAAGATTAAAAATAAAATAGCCCCTGTATTTTCAAATAAGGACAAGACAATGGGAGTATAGGACCCGGCAATAAAAATAAAAATCGCACTGTGGTCAAAAACCCGCAAAAGATTTTTCTCTGACCGGATGGGGATGCCATGGTAGAGGGTAGAAGCCAAAAACAAGAGGATAAAGCTGGATATATAGACCAGCTCTCCTACAAAAATCCGGCTGGCATAGGCCCGATGGTGGACACACAAGAGGACGCAAGTTGTGATACCAAGAAAGACCCCTAGGCCATGGCTAATGGAATTTAAAATTTCTAAAAAAGTTTTTTTCTTCATTTTCATCTTTACTACCTCACAAATAAGCTCTTACTTTTATTAATACCCAAGTTCCTGTCTTTTCTCACAAAAATTAGCCCTGGTCCCAGGCCAAAACCTCCATATCCTCTGTAATGACCAGGCTGGGAATGTCCTCTGCCCCATAACGGTCCTCTAAAATATGGACCAATTGGTCCTTGGATTTCAGGGATAAAAGAGAATAGGGCTCATTGATGGCCCGTTTTTCAAAAAAGTAGTAGCGGTCTCCATCTTCCATTAAGAGCCCGCAATGGCCTACAAAATAAACCCCTTGGTCCGGGTCCTCCAGGTAGACCATAATGGTTTTAGCCTTGTTATGGTTCTTAAAGTTCTTGGCATCTAAAGCCTCTTGAAAGGCCTTTTTCCGGTCTTCTGGAGATTGGACCTTCTGGTCCAGGGCAATTTCATTAAAAAGGCCGGCATAGGTCCTGGAATCAATTTTATTCAGGGCCGGGTTCTTGGCCAGGTCCTCTTGGTCAAAGGCCAGGAAGGTCCCTTGAAAATCAGCCCCCTTCACTTCCAAGGCATGGCCGTAGACCTTCATCAGGGTCTCCCGGCAGTTGATGTCCTGAAAATCTGGATGGTCCTTTAGAAAATCGCTGTTGAAGGAAAAGGGGTCGTAAGGGGCCTGGTCCAAGGGAACGAAAGAAGGATACACCCGGTCTCCATTGGTGGAGTTAATAGTTTCACTGGCCTCTAGAATTTGGTCTAGGTCTCTTAGGCCAAATTTTTCCCCCAGGTCCTGAAGACAGTGGTTGGTCTTAGGACTTCCCAGGTTGGTGACCAGGGCCTGGTTTTTCCTCCCTCCACAAGCCACTAGGGTCAAGACCATGACCCCCAGTAAAAAATAAATCACTTTTTTCATAAAATTTCTCCTTGTATTCTCCTCCCAGTCCCTCCTGTTTCTTATCGAGAGAAATCGGGTATATAATTAAAGTATTCGTCCTTATTTTACCATAATTTTAAGGACCTAAAAAAATAAGTAGGTGAAAAAATGTTATTAGTTTATGGTTTAGACCAAGAAAAATTAAATGTTATTAAAGACTTGGCAGAAAAATATTCCTTCCAGGTTAAGGAAGTCCAAGACCAAGACACCCTTTATACAGCTGGTTACCTGGCCCAAATCCCTGGAGCCGACCAGAGAAAATTTGTCAAGGAAGACTATCCAGAAGGCATGGAATTTTTACTCTTTTGCCAAATTGACCGGGAGGCCCTCTACGGATTTTTACAAGATGCCCAAGAAAGGGGCTACCAATTCCCCCACAAGGCTGTCTTAACAGAAACCACCAAGGCCTGGCCTTTTTCCTACCTCCTGGGCCATATTGCCCAAGAGCACCAAGTCATGCAGGCCTATAACCGCCTGGGTAGAAAGGTCAAACAATGCCAAGACCTGGATGGCCCCCTGGCCCAAGACCTGGTAAGCCAGGCCAAGGCCCTGGCAAAGCTGGGAGATGACCTGACCTTGGACCATATTTTAGACCTGGAGAAACAAGTCGACCAGCTTTTAGAAGGAAAAAAATGAACAAAATTATGTTTTAACCACCCTCTACTGGGTAAAAAATAAGTGAACTTATTTACTAGTATTTTATAAAACAAACCATAAGGAGGTAAATTATGGGTATTATTAGTTGGATTATTTTTGGAGCTATTGCAGGCTGGTTGGCAAGTAAAGTTACAGGAGACGATCCTAATATGGGTGCCGGAGCCAACATTATCGTTGGGATTATCGGATCCTTTATTGGTGGATTCATCGGAACCAACATCTTCCATTTCGGAAAAGTATCTGGTTTCAACCTGTCTTCTTTCCTAATCGCCATTGCCGGTTCCGTCATTTTATTATTAATCCTAGGAGCCATCCGGAAACATAAATAAAGTTTAGAAGATCCCTTGGTTTAGACCAGGGGATTTTTTTAATGACCTAACCCGAAATCTTTGATTTCGTAGGTAGGTCAGAGGTCGCGGCGTTTCAAATCTTTGATTTGTCAGCAAGCGACCATCCCTGCTATAGATACAATCCCGATGAGACCGGTCGATTGGCAGAAATCGACAGTGACATGACCTATCCCAGCAACACAATGTAGGGGCGACCTCGTGTCGCCCGTATTGATAGTCAGAAGATATAAATATAGAGAATCATATCAATAGCCATATCCCCTAAATAAACAAATTCGAGATTGTAGAAAGGGCTGGACAGGCCAGCCCCTACAATTTTTTCCATGACACCCGAAAATATAACGACCTGATTATTCAAATTGAGAGAAAAAATCGATGAGCCGTTAAAAAAATTCAATGTTTGAGCGAAGCGAGTTTTGAATTTTTAGGCTTATCGATTTTTTCTTTCACAAAGTAAGCTAGGGTGGATGGGGAGGTCTTAGGAGGGGCAAGGGGCATGCGTTAGCCCCTAGGCCCCTCCTAGAATAAAGGTATAGATTAATATAGGGAATAATACCAATACCCACAATCCCAAAATAAACATTTCCGGGTTTGCAGAACGGGCTTGACGAGCAAGCCCCTACAGACCATCCGTTACCTTGAAAAGACCACCTGTTTCTTCATGGTCTAGACCGAAAACCCCATGTAGGGGCGACCTCGTGTAGCCCGTATTGGTAAGCAAACGATATAAATATAGAGAATAATATCAATATCCAGATCACCAAATTGTAGGGGTGGCCCTGTGCCGCCCGTATTGGTAGACAGGATTATATAATATAGAGAACAGCATCGATACCCACAATCCCAAAATAAACAAATTCGGGTTTGTAGAACGGGCTTGTACAACTTTTCATCAGCTCAAGCTCGCTCTCGCTCCTTTCGCTGTGAAAGACTGCATCTTCCAGACCTAACTTGGCGACAAAGGAGCCATAGTAGGTCTTATGCAACCAACTGCCCAAATTTTAATTTGGATGCAATTGTCTGTGAACCTAGCTACGAAATCAAAGATTTCGGCTTAGGTCATGAACAAGCAAGCCCCTACAAAACCATTCGCCACCTTGTAGGGGCGACCCCGTGTCGCCCGTATTGATAATCAGAAGATATAAATATAGAGAATCATATCAATACCCACAATCCCAAAATAAATATATTCGGAATTGTAGAACGTGCTTGTACAACTTTTCATCAGCTCAAGCTCGCTCTCGCTCCTTTCGCTGTGAAAGACTGCATATTCCAGACCTAACTTGGCGACAAAGGAGCCATAGTAGGTCTTATGCAACCAATTGCCCAAATTTTAATTTGGTTGCAATTGTCTGTGAACCTAGCTACGAAATCAAAAATTTCGGCTTAGGTCATGAACAAGCAAGCCCCTACAGACCACCCGTCACGCCCGTATTGCTAAACAGGATATTTTTATATAGGGAACAAAATTTACACTCTCACACTAAAAAAACCAATAAAAAAAGGCCTTCCGGCCAATAAAAAATACCTTGTCATCCATCCAACGCGTCTATTGTAGGTTCCATTCACGACTCTCTTTCCTGACTTTTTGGACTCTTGTCCTCGTCATTTCTTCACTCCTAGAGGCCTTGCCTCTTGCCTACTATTTATGCTAAAGCAACTCGATAAGGGGATTCGAACGATTCCTAGGTCGATGGAATCTCTCTCCGACTCGGTTGATTTAAAACACAATAGCCTTACTTCTTTCCTTGTCTATGAGCTCATTTCCCGTTAAAATACATAGTTTATAGTCAACATCAATTTCCTTGATGTAAAGAATTAACCTTCAAATAACTTATTCCACTTCTTTTATCAATTCTTCTTATCTATCATAATCGATAAAGGAACTCGAACCTCTTTGAATGTCATTTCTTCTTAATTGATTTTACGTTGGATGGAATTTTCAAGGTACAGCCAAAGGAGAGGGTAACCTTTTCCTTTGGTATTCTTATAATACCCAGCTATTTTTCTTCTAAACACTTTTTTACAATTTTTTTAAAAAGTTTTTAAATTTATTTTTTTGTTTTAAAATCTTTTTATAGGCTATAATAGATAGTAAGAAATGCTTGTTTTACCGACCCAAGGAGGTTTATATGGAAGTAAAAGAATTTATGGATAAAAATAATTATACCCTTTTAGCGGATTTTTATGAGTTGGCCATGGGAAATGGCTATTTTGACCAAGATATGCAAGACACCATTGTCACCTTTGACATGTTCTTCCGGTCTGTCCCAGACCAGGGAGCCTATGCTATTATTGCTGGTTTGGAACAATTGGTGGAATACTTGGAACAACTCCATTTTTCCGACGAAGATATTGAATTTTTACGGTCTAAGAAGGTCTTCTCTGAAGGTTTTCTGGACTATTTGAGAAATTTTGAATTTGCCTGTGACATGTGGGCCATTCCCGAAGGAACAGTGGCCTTCCCCCATGAACCCCTGGTAATTGTTCGGGGACCTGTCATCCAAGCCCAGCTTGTGGAAACCATGGTTCTTCTAACCATCAACCACCAATCCATGATTGCCACCAAGGCCAACCGGATTTGCTATTCAGCCCAAGGCCGTCCCGTGGTGGAATTCGGATCTCGACGGGCCCAAGGTTATTCCGGAGCCAACCTGGGCGCCCGGGCTGCCTATATCGGGGGCTGTGCAGGTACAGCCAACACCCTGGCTGAGAAGATCTATGGGGTTCCAGCTGTGGGCACCATGGCCCATTCCTGGGTACAAATGTTCCCTACGGAAAAGGAGGCCTTTGACGCCTTTGCCCAAACCTACCCCCACAACTGCATCCTCTTGGTGGACACCTACGATGTCTTGAAACAAGGGGTTCCCAATGCTATTAAAACTTTTAACCAATATTTAAAACCCAAGGGAATTAAAAATATGGGAATCCGGATTGACTCCGGAGATATTGCCTACCTGTCCAAAAAAGCTCGGAAGATGCTAGATGATGCTGGCTATCCCTATGCCAAGATTATGGCCTCCAACTCTTTGGATGAATTTGTCATTGAGGCCCTTTTGACCCAAGGAGCCAAGCTGGATTCTTTCGGTGTTGGTGAACGGTTGATTACCTCCAAGAGCGACCCTGTTTTTGGTGGGGTCTACAAGCTTACCAGTGTGGAAAGAGATGGCCAATTGGAACCCACCATTAAAATTTCCGAAAATATTTCAAAGATCACAACTCCCGGTTTTAAAAACCTCTACCGTTTTTACGACAAGGACACCGACAAGGCCCTGGCTGACTTAATTACCCTCCACGACGAGGAAGCACCCAAGGGTCAAGACTTTGAAATCTTCCACCCCCTCTACACCTGGAAGACCCGGACCCTTTCCAACTACAAGGTCAAACCTCTCTTGGAAAGAATTTATGACAAGGGAAAATTGGTCTACGACCTGCCGGACCTGGACCAAATCCGTCAACATGCCCAAGATGAGCTGGACCGGCTCTGGGATGAAATGAAGCGCTTTGACAACCCTCAAGACTACCATGTGGACTTGTCTCAAAAATTGTGGGATGTCCGGAGCAAGCTCTTGAAGGAGCACGGTAAATCCTCTTCTATGAAAAAGAACTGAGGAAGGGATCTTCTTATGCAGGAAACTTCTTTAAGTCTTTTAATCAGTTCAGATATCCATGGCTGGTACCTGCCTTGGGATTATACAAAAGATGAAGAAGATGTCCACGGATCTTTGGCCCAGCTTTCTACCCTAATCAAGTCTATTAAAAAGGACCACGACCATGTCCTGACCTTTGATGCCGGGGACCTGGTCCAGGGAAATGCTTCCAGTCTTTTTGCTAAGGACCCGGTCCATCCTGGAATCCTGGCCCTAAATGCCATTGGCTATGACGGTTGGGTTCTGGGCAACCATGAATTTGACTATGGACCGGACTTCATCCATAGGGCCCAGGACCTCTTCCAAGGAGACATCCTCTTGGCCAACCTCCTGGACAAGGAGGGCAAGCCCTATTTTAAGCCCTATAAAATTTACGACTTTGACGGAATCCAGGTAGCCATTGTGGGCCTCATTACCCCTCTGGTGGGGGAATTCAAGGAAAAGTCTTCCATCTTAAAGGAATTTACCATTCAAGACCCGGTCCAAGCCCTGGAAAGAGTCTTTGCAGACATGCCCCCGGTGGATGCAAAAATCGGCATCTTCCACATGGGGATCCAAAATGAAAATGCCCATCCCAATACAGGAGTCCGGGATATTGTCCAAAAACTTTCTACTTCTTTTGACCTGGTTGCCGGAGCCCATATGCACCAGCTGGAAAGGGGACTTTTAATTGACAAGACCCTGGTGGCTGAAGCAGGTATGTTTGCCACCCACCTCTTGAAAATGGACTTGCACTTTAAAAAGACCCCGGAATCCACCTACATCTCCCAGAGGTCTTCTTCTCTGATCCCCATCTACCAGGATGGAGATATCCTGGCGCCGGACAAGGAAATTATTGACTTGCTAAAGCCCTACCACCTCAAGGCCAAAAAAACTTCGGAAGAGGTCTTGGGCCAGGTGGACCAAGCCATGGTAGCCCCAAGCTCCATTCCAAACTACCCCCACATTGCCTCCTATCCCTCTGCCTGGACCGCCTGGATTGGGTCGGTTCTCTTGGAGGCTTCCGGGGCTGATGTGGTGGCCTTCCACCTGGACAATCCCTATCCCAAAATCTTTCCAGGTCCCTTCAGAAAAAAAGACATCTACCGCAACTACCACTATGCTGGTGGGGAGATGTCTGTCTATAAGATTCAAGCCTGGCAGTTAAGGCGCTATATGGAGTGGTCGGTTTCTTATTTCAACCGTCTCCACCCAGGGGATGTCACTCTGAGCATCCACCCCAAAAGAGCTCGCTTAAAGTATTCTACCTTTGACTTTTTTTCTGGCCTAGACTACACGGTGGACTACAACCAACCTGTGGGCCAAAGGATTGTCAGCCTGACCTATGACGATGGACAACCTGTCCAAGACCATGACCTGGTTCGCCTGGGGGTCAATTCCTACCGGATGAAGGCCCTCCTATCCCAAAACGGGGTCTTGGCTGGGGAAGACATTCCCTTCCTCTATGCCACGACAGATGATGACCAGTTAGGGCCAAAAAAAGGCCGGATCCAAGACCTCTTAAAAGAAGATGTCCGCCGCCGGGGAAGCTTAGGAAATAATTTTCACTCTTCCATGACGGTGGTAGGACCGGACACTTCTTCCCGGGAGGCCCAAGCCAGCCTAAAACTCCTAGAGCTGGGCTATTTAAAACTAGACCCTATCCCTAGTAAGAGCATCAATATTTATGAAAACATGCCTATCCAAGACCAAAAAGACCTCTTTGACCGCCTTGGCCTGGAGGCTCCTCTCCAAGAGGATGCCCGGCGGGGCGAAATCTACTTGAAATGCCTTAATTTTCTTGGCTTATAAAGTGACCATCTTGGATGGTCAAGATCTTGTCAGCCACTTCCTTGGCAAAATGACTGTCGTGGGTGACAATCAGGATGGTCATTCCTCTTTGGACCAGACCCTTAATCAGGTCGTAAATGGTCTTTTTGGATTGGTCATCCAAGGCCGAGGTTGGCTCGTCTAGACAAAGGACCTTGGGATTTTCCATACAGGCCCGGGCAATGGCCACTCTTTGCTTTTGCCCCCCGGACAAGATTTCCGGATAGGCCTCTTTTTTATCTTCCATGCCCATCAGCTCCAGGAGTTGTTGGGCTTTTTCTTTGGCTTCCTTGAGGTCTCTCTTATGGTATCTGGAGGCCAAAAGCAAGTTTTCCTCTACATTAAGGTTGGGAAAGAGCTGGAAGTCTTGGAAGACCAAACCAATGTCCTTACTTTCCAGGACTTGGTCCTGCCAAAAGACCTCCCCTGCATCTAGGTCTTCTAAACCCAGGAGGCAACGGAGGAAGGTGGTTTTCCCCTCTCCACTCTTCCCTTGGATACAGGTAATGCTTTCAGGAGGTATTTCTACAGACAGGTCGTCCCAAAGGAGGTTGTCTCCAAAGGATTTTTTAAAGCCTTTAATTTTTAACATAGGACTGGCCTCCTCTTTCTTCAATCTTATTGAGAATAGCTGAAACTACAGCCACTAAAACCAGGTAAACCACGGCTACATAGATATAGGGGACCAAGGAGGAAAAATTCATGGAGGTTGTCTTGGCCGCCTTTAAAATATCCATGACTCCCAGGGTATAAACCAGGGAGGTGTCCTTGATTAGGGTAATGACCTCGTTGCCAATAGAGGGCAGGACCACCCGGTTGGCTTGGGGCAGGATGACCTTGAAAAAGGTAAAGGACCTGGATAGGCCCAGGACCTTGCCGGCCTCCCATTGCCCTTGGGGGATGGACTGGATTCCACCCCGGTAAATTTCAGCAAAATAAGCCGTATAGTTTAAGACAAAGGCCAGGACAATGGACCCGTTCCTAGACAGAGTCAGGCCCAAAAGGGGAAGACCAAAAAAGACAAAGAGCATTTGCAAGAGCAAGGGGGTCCCCCGCATGATGTAAATATAGATCCGGGTCAAGGTCTGGATGAATTTGTTGGATTGGATCCTTACTAGGGCCACCGGAAGGGAAAGGGGCAAAGACAAGACCAGGGTCAGGACGAAAAGTCCCAGGGTCATCTTCATCCCCTCTCCCAAAAGGGGCAGGAGCATTCTTAACATGTTCATTTACTGAAATACCGTCCTCTGATTTCTTCAAATTTTCCATTTTCTTTCAGTTGGTCCAGGGCCTTGTTTAATTCTTCTGCCAGGGCCTTATCTTCTTTTCGCATACCTACAGCAAATTCTTCTTGGCCGAAGTTTTCTTCTAAAATTTTCATCTTAACTTGAGGATTTTTCTTTAAATAGTCCCGAGCCAAGACTTCATCTACCACAAGACCGTCACTACGGCCAGCTTCTACATCTTTAAAGGCTTCAATGTTGGTAGGATATTCCACCAAGGGGCCTCCTAAAGAATCCACAAAGGCCTGGTCTTTTTTTACAGCTTCCAGGGCAGAACTATCTGCTTGGAGGGTTACTTTTTTCCCCTTAAAGTCAGCCTTGGTCTCAATGGGAGAATCCTCAGGTACAATAATTAACTGGGTATTGTCCATATAGGGCTTGGAAAATAAAACAGCCTTTTCTCTTTCTGGAGTAATGGAGTAGCCATTCCAGATAAAATCAATGTTTTTGGCCTCTAATTCCGCTTCCTTATAGTTCCAATCCACTGGCATAAAGTCCACTTGGATTCCCATAATTTTTGCCGCTTCCCTGGCCAGGTCCACATCGAAACCTACCAAGTCGCCCTTTTCGTCCCGGTAACCCATGGGGACAAAGGTATCGTCTAGACCAATGATATAGGTCTTGTTTTTATCTAATCCTTGAGAAGCTTCCCCAGCTTGGTTTGAATCTTGTCCTCCTCCACAGGCCGTTAGACAGACTCCTAAAAGTAAAACAGCTAACAAATATTTTATCGATTTCATAAGTAAATCTCCTTTCTTGCTTTATTATAGTAAATTATGAAATTATTTATAGTATACCATGTTAAAAAAATTTGTAAAGGCCTTTTCTTTAAACTTTTGTTTTTTCTTGGGATGTGTCATAATAGACTTAATTACAAGTAGTCACTAAGATTGATGTCGTATTGAGGATGAAAAAATGACTAGTAAAACTTTTTTTAAATATGTTATTCCAACCATTTTAGCCATGTGGGTTTTTTCCATCTACACCCTGGTGGATGGGTTTTTTGTAGCCCACTTTGTCGGACCCGAAGCCTTTGCTGCTGTCAACCTGGCCATGCCCGTCACCAATGCCCTCTTTTCCTTTGGGATCCTGGTGTCTGTGGGAACCTCAACCCGGATTGGGATCAACCTGGGTAAGAA
Source organism: Urinicoccus timonensis (assembly GCF_900232945.1). Classification (GTDB taxonomy): domain Bacteria; phylum Bacillota; class Clostridia; order Tissierellales; family Peptoniphilaceae; genus Urinicoccus; species Urinicoccus timonensis. The sequence goes on along the minus strand of NZ_OCTU01000002.1, from coordinate 10,267 downwards.
CCGGGTAGATAAGGCCAATGAAATTTTTTCCTCCGTTCTCTTCGGATCAGGTCTTTTTGCCCTGGTGACCTCCATTCTTTTAATGGTCTTTATTGAACCCCTGGCCCATTTTTTGGGAGCCACCGGTGACCTCCACGGCCTGGTCATAGACTACCTATCCCTGGTCCTGCCCTTTACCTTCTTCTTTATCCTGTCCTATATTTTGGAAATCCTAGTCAAGGTCGACGGCATGCCCATCCTGTCCACCATTGGGGTCCTGTCCTCAGCCCTGACCAACATTATTTTAGACTATGTCTTTATCCGCTTTTTCGGCTGGGGGATCAAGGGGGCTGCCTTTGCCACAGGCCTGGCCCAAATCCTATCCTTTGTCATCTTCCTCCGCCACTTTCTAGCCCGCAAGGGTCGGCTGAGGATTTTACTGATTAAGCCCCAGCTTGTTTCCCTGGTTAAGGCCATGAAAATTGGCTTCGGAGACTTTTTAACCGAGCTCTCCTATTCAGCCATCTTGTTTTTCTTCAACCGTAGCCTCTTGGCTATTTACGGGGAGACAGGTTTGATTTCCTATACGGTCATCAACTATTTTTCCCTCTTGTTAACCATGACCATGTCCGGCATCACCCAGGGGTCCCAACCCCTCTTTTCCCTCTACTATGGCAAGGAGGACCTAGGGGCTATTCGGAAAATCTTTGTCTCAGCCCTGGCAACTGTCTTTGTGGCCAGTATGATCTTTTTCCTGCCGGCTCAATTCCTTCCCTCCAGCCTAGTTCAAATCTTTATCCCCAAAACAGAAAGGGCCGCCTTTGACTTGGCCATCTATGCCCTGAGACTCTATTCCATCTCCTACCTCTTCCTGGGCTACAACATCCTGGTTTCCGGTATGTCCGCCGCCTTGAACAAGCCCAGGCTGGGGATTTTAATCTCCCTATCCCGGGGTTTCATCTTCATTTTTATCTTCCTCCACCTCTTAAAGGCCCTGGCCCCCAACTTTATTTGGTTGGCTGGTAGCCTGGCAGAAGTGGCCACCCTGGTTTTGACTATTTTTTCTGTCCTCCACCTGAAAAAAGACCTTGCCAAGCAAGGGCAAGTAGAAAGGTTATAATATGAAAGAAAGTTTGGAGTCCGCCTTTGCCCTCATCCAAAGACAGCTAGAGGAAAAGGACCAAGAAATTGACCGATTAAAAAAAGAAAATGCCATCCTACAAAAGGAATTTGACCGGATTTGTCAAATGCTTTCCAAGCGACAAAAAGAAGAGGAAGAGGCTCAGGGCCTCTTCCAACGGCTTTTTCCCAAAAAGAGAGATCCAGAGGACCAGGTTGTCTTTATTGAAAGGCCCCAGCTAGAAAAAGAAGAAGTCCAAGAAAGTCCTGAAGCCAAAGACCTCTTGGTCCAAGCCCTGAAAAAGGGTCGCCAAGACCTCTGGCCCAAGACCCTAGTTTCCTACCTGGAAGAAGGCCCCAGCCAAGAAGACCTCCTGGACCTTTTAGTGGACTCTCTTCCCTGGGCTAGGCTGGAAGACCTGAAAACCCTCTTGGATATTTTAGATGAAGACATCCTGGAAAAGTTTATGGACCGTCGGGAGGATTTCTCCCTGGTCTTGGAAGATCAAGGCCTCAACCGCCGCCAAGTCTACCAGGTCTTGCGCCTCTACTATCTAAGAGAGGATTGGACCCGGGTAGACCGGGCCCTGGACCTGGTCCACAGGAGCCAGGACCCCCTCAAGGCCAAGGATCTCAAGATTCTCTACCTCCTCTCCCTGACCCGGCCCATCCCCCTGCCTAGCCAGGACCTGGCAGCCCTGGAAGACCTGGCCGACCCAGAAGAGACCTTTAAAAACCTGGTCTTGACCTTTAAAAAACTCCCCTGTCGAAACAATTTCAGCCAGGCCCTGGCCCGGGAATTTCCCAAGGCCCAGGACCAAAAACTCCTCTGCCTGGCCTATACCAAACTTTAATAGAAAGAAGGACCCAATGAAAGGATACTTTGCCTCCCATTTTTTTAACGACGCCATGTTCCAATGGACGGAAGACTTTGCCCGGGCCATTGAAGCCCAAACCCAACTAGACCTCTATGTCCCCCAAAGAAATGCAGACATCAACGACAAGAAAAACAAGGATGACACCATTACCGCCCTGGCCATTTCCAAGGCCGATACCCAAAAGCTCAAGGAAGCCAACATCCTCATTGCCTGCCTGGATGGTCTTAGCATCGATGATGGTGTCGCAGCAGAAATCATGGCCCATGGAGTCATGGCCGAATTCGAAGCCGACCATGGCATCCACTTTCCCCGGCTGATTTTGGGCGTCTTGACAGATATGCGGTCCCAAGGGACCGGAGACAACCGCCTCTACCGTAACCAGATGATCATAGGAAAGATCCAAGAGCACGGCCAGGTCATCTATGGTTATCCTGGAGAAAAGGCCTACATCCAAGAAGCCATCCAAGCCATCCAAGAATTTATGAAGGAGCATTAAATGTCAATTTTAATCCAAGGGGGCCGCTTGGTCGACCCCAGCCAAAACCTGGACCAAGTGTTAGACCTCCGTCTGGACCAGGGAAAGATTGTAGAAATGGCTAAGGACCTGGACCCTCAGGGAGCCCAAGTCCTAGAAGCTCATGGAGCCATCGTCAGTCCTGGCTTTGTCGATGTCCATGTCCACTTTAGGGACCCTGGCTTTACCCACAAGGAAGACCTGGAAAGCGGGGCTCGCGCCGCCGCCCGAGGAGGCTACACCTCCGTCATCTGTATGGCCAATACCAAGCCTGTCATCAATACTGTCCAGGACCTAAAAAATTTCTACCAAAAAGCCCAAGACCTCCCCATCCGCCTCTACACCGTGGCGGCCTTGACCCGGGACCTTAAGGGCCAAGAACTCAATGACCTGGAGGCCCTGGCCCAAGCCGGAGCTGTGGCCTTTTCCGACGACGGCTTCCCCTTGAAGGACCAGGCCCTTTTTGAAGAAGCCCTGGAAAGGACCAAAAAACTGGGACTCACCATCTCCCTCCATGAAGAAGACCCGGCCCTGATTGACTGCCCCGGTTTTGACCAGGGTCCCTTTGCCCACTCTCTGGGTATCCAGGGAGCCCCTAGTAAAAGTGAGGACTCCTTTGTCCAAAGAGACTGCGCCCTGGCCCTATCCCACCAGGCCCCCATTGACATCCAGCACCTGTCCTCCGCTGACAGCGCCGACATCATTGCCCACTATAAGAGTTTAGGAGCCCCGGTGGTTTGTGAAGTCACCCCCCACCACTTTAGTCTCAACCGGGATGCTGCCCAAGTCTATGGCAGCCTGGCCAAGATGAACCCACCTCTTAGGTCCCAGGACCATGTGGACCGGATCAAGGCCCATATTGCCAAGGGAACCATAGACTTTATTGCCACAGACCACGCTCCCCACAGCAAGGAAGAAAAAGACCAAGACCTCCTTAAGGCCCCTTCAGGCATTATTGGCCTGGAAACTGCCCTGGGCCTGAGCATTCGAGAATTGGTCCAAGAAGGCTTTTTGGACTACCCAGCCTTGGTGGAGCTTTTATCCTGCCATGCTGCAGACTACTTCCAACTTCCGGGAGGCAGCCTAAAAGTTGGCAGCCCAGCAGACATCGTCATCTTTGACCCCGGCCAAGACTGGCTCTATGAAGCTAGCTTTAGCAAGTCATCCAACAGCCCCTTCCTGGGCCAAAGACTTCCAGGCAAGGTCCTCTACACCCTTTGTAGAGGAAAAATTGTCTACCAAGCTTAAAGATAAAAAAACCCGGAAAGACCTTGTATCTTTCCGGGTTTTTCAAAATTTTCTATTTTATCGATTCCATCATCAAGACTCTTGGGAAGAGCCTTGGTCCACTTCTTCAAGGCCATATTTCTTTCTTTGGTGTCTTTGAAAAGCTTCAAAGGCATAACCAATGGCTAAACATATAGCAACTTGTATTGCAATCCAGCGAATAGAGATGTCTTCTCGAAAGTAAATGCAGTCCGCTACCGTTAAACCGATGACGATAAGAAGACTTGGAACGTTTGGCAATAGGGATTCTTTTTTCTTTTCTTGCATTTTTTTCCTTCCTTTGTTGGTCTATTATCTAACTAGAAATCTTTTAGTCACAGGCCTTTATTTGATCTGCCCTTCCCTCTTGTTAAGTCCATTATATCCATCCCAAAAAAATATTCAAGGCTTTTGAGCATTTTAAAGGAAAAGAGTCCCCTCTTTCCCCTTTTCTCTTCTAAATTTATCCCACAAGACTTCTTAGGCTTTCCAAGAGGCCTTGGACTTCTTCTTCCTTGGTATGGTAGGTGGTGACAAAACGGACACATTCCCGGTCTCCTTCCAGGGGACCAAAGTCTTCAAAGGTGACTGTTTGGGCCAATTTGTCTAAAAGTCCAGCTGGAAGACTGACAAAGATTTGGTTGCTTTCTGCCGGATAGGCAAAGTCCAGTCCCAGGTCTTTAACTCCCTCTGCCAGTTTCATAGCCATGGAGTTGGCAATCTTGGCATTTTCAAAATAGAGGTCGTCTGTAAAGAGGGCTTGGTATTGGAGGCCCATTAAAAAGCCCTTGGCCGTTAGGACTCCGTGTTGTTTCAGATAATAGTGGAAGTTTTCTCCCAAGTCCTTGTTGCAAAAGACCACTGCTTCCCCAAAGAGGGCTCCATTTTTAGTTCCACCTATGGTAAAGATGTCACAAAGGCCAGCCAGGTCTTCCAGGCTGTAATCACAAGCCGGGCTCATAAGAGCAGACCCCATGCGAGCACCGTCGATATAGAGGTAGACACCATGGTCTTGGCAGGCCTTGTAGATTCTTTCCAATTCGGCCTTCCGGTAGACGGTTCCCAATTCTGTACTATTGGAAATGTAGACGATTTTGGGTAGGATATTAAAAAAGTCATGTTCTTGGGCCAGGTAGTCTTCTAAGGCCTGGGGCTTGATCTTTCCATCTTGGGATTCCACAAAAACCACCTTATGGCCTACGGCTTCCAGGGCTCCGGCTTCGTCATTGACAATATGGCCAGATTCTGCTGCCACCACTCCTTCATAGGGCTTTAAAGTGGCTGTTAGGGAGAGGATATTGGCGCTGGTTCCACTGGGAACAAAGTTAATTTGCACGTCCCTTTTTATTTTTTCTTGGATCATTTCCTTAGCTCGGTCAGAGGCTTGGTCAAAGCCATAGCCCGGATAGACGGTGTGGACTTGGTCCATGAGTCTTTCCACGACCTTGGGATGGCCTACGCTGTTGTAGTCGTTTCGAAATTCGTACATTTTACTTCATCCTTTCTGAATTGCATTCTAAAAAATTTTGGGTTATGATTGACATAGAAATAAAGGAGGTTACAATGGCCAATAAAATTCAACATGGTGCCAACCTATTCGAACTGCAAGAAAAATATGGTTTTTCCATTGACGAAATCATGGACTTTTCATCCAACGTCAACCCTTTCGGTCCCGACCGAGACAGCCTGGACTACCTGGTCCAACATATTGACCGGGCCAAGGTCTATCCCGACCCCGAATACAGGCAGCTGCGATCTGTCCTTTCCAGCTACATCCACTGTCCCCCAGACCAAATTGTCTTGGGAGCAGGAACTACCAACCTACTTTCTGCCTATATTGCCCTGGTCCATCCGGCCAATGCTCTTTTAAACAGCCCCTGCTATAGTGAATATGAAAGAGAGCTCAAGAAGATTGGAGCCCGGGTCCACCACCATCTTTTAGACAGGGACAAGGATTTTGCCCTGGAACCTGGGGCCATTATTGACCAAATTAAGGACCTGGACATTGACCTCTATGTTTTGACCAACCCCAACAATCCCACAGGGTCCATCCTGGAAGCCAAGGATATTGAACGGATCTTGCAAGAAACCCAGGCCTACCTCTTAATTGATGAAACCTATATCGAATTCACAGACCTGGCTCCCTATACGGCTTGCCAGCTGGCCTGTAACTATGACCGACTCTTTGTAGTCCGGTCCACCAGTAAATTTTTCGCCAGTCCCGGCATCCGTCTGGGCTATGGTGTCCTCTCCCACGGATCCCACCTCCAAGCCCTCCAGGACCAGTTAAACCTTTGGGGCATCAACATCTATGCTGAGATGATGGGAGAAAAAATGTTCCTCAACAAGGACTACCAAGACCAGGTCTACCAACATACCAAGTCAGAGCGTGCTCGGATGATTCAGAGCCTGAAAAAGCTCCCTGGCTTAAGGGTCTATCCCAGCCAAGGAAACTTTGTCCTTTGCCAGTTGAAGGATGGTCTCACGGCCCAAGAGCTTAGAGAAAGGCTCCTGCCCAAGAAGCTCATTATTCGGGACTGCGCCAACTTCCCCAACCTGGGGCCGGACTTTTTCCGTTTTTGTATCTTGAGCCAGGAAGCCAATGACGCCCTTTTAAGGGCCTTGGAGGAAATTTTAGCCTAATCAATACCCCTTGTCTGTGTCAACCACATGGATAAGGGGTTGATTTTTTTTAAAGCGTTTGAGATTTTCCATAATGGTCTTGTATTCAATTTCTCGGTCTCCTTCACTGCTATAGGAGTGGTGGGGAGTGATGTAGACCTGGTCCATGTCCCAAAGGGGAGAAGCCGGGTCCAGGGGTTCTTTTTCAAAGACATCCAGGCAGGCTCCGGCAACATGGCCAGATTCCAAGGCTTCTACCAGGGCCTCTTCCTGGATGATATCCCCCCGGGCTACATTGATAATCTTGACCCCCGGCTTGGTTTTGGCCAAAAGGTCCCGGTTGATCAAGTGGTAGGTTTCCTTGGTCTTGGGCAGGGTCAGGACAAGGAAGTCGGCTCTTTTTAGGGCCTGGTCCAAGTTTTGGTCTGTGACAATTTCTTGGAAGGGAGCCTGGGGTTTTGGACTTTTCCTATAGCCCACAAGCTGGACTCCAAAGGGCTCTAGCCTTCTAGCTCCAGCCTGGGCCAAGGACCCTGTCCCAAAAAATAGAACAGTTTTCCCCTTTAGGGCCCCCAGGCCTGTCTTTGGTTTTTCCCAAAGATGGGCCTCTTGCTTTTGGATAAAAAACCGGTTGGCCTTTTGAATTTGTAGGAGGTTAAAGACAATGAACTCCCCAATGGTCTCGGCATAGACACCCTGGTTGTTGGATAGGATAATGCCTTTTTTTGAAAAATAATCCAGGGGTAGGTAGTCCACTCCCATGGAGGTTAGAAAGACGGCCTGGAGCTTTTTTAACTGGCTAAAATCTAACTTTCTCAAAGCCAGACCTCCCAAGGCCAGGTCTATGTCCTCCAAGGGGCCTCCCTCTTCCATCAGCTGGACTTGGTAGCCCAGGTCCTTGATTTTTTCACGATAGGTCTGGTTGATTTCTCGGGTCAATAAAACTTTGGTCATTGGTCCTCCTGTCTTTGGAAAAAATTTTTTAATAGGTCTAAGTAGATCTCAAAGCGGTCATTCATAACAAAGTGGCCACATTGGTCCAGGAGGTGGACATGGCAATTTTGGGCCCTGCGACTTTGTTGGTAGTAGGGAACAATCCGGTCCAATTCCCCATGGATGGCTTGGCAGGGAAGCTGGATTTTCTTCCACTGGTCATCGGTGAGATAAAAATCTCTCAAGGCCCGGATGGCATCCTTACGGTTGACTTGTTCTAGGCTGGCATCCAGGTATTTTTTATGGTCTTGGGGATTGGGCTCTTTCACATGGTACATGGTGGACTGCCAAAGCATTTCCACAGCATAGCCCAAAAGAGGGTCCTTGGACTGCCTAGTTTCAGGCCAGGGACTTCCCAGAACATCATCAAAGCCCGGCAACTTCCATACCAGACGTTGCTTGGGTTCAGCCAAACCCAAAGCCCCAATAATGGTCAGGTCCTTAAAGAGCTTGGGATAGCGGGCCACTAAGCCTAAGGCCACTGCCCCACCTAGGGACCAGCCCACCAGGTGGACCTGGCTAAGGCCCAAGGTCTCCATAAAGTCCTTCAGGTCCTCCACATAGTCCCAAAGAGACCCAATACGGGTCTGATAGCTAGACTGGCCAAAGCCCCTGAGGTCCGGAGCAAAAGAATGGTAGTCCTGGGCCAGGGCTTCCATAGACTTGTCCCAAAAAGCACTGGACGACATGTTCCCATGGAGAAAGAGAACCTGGGGTCCCTGGCCTGCCTCCCGGTAGAAATAGGTTTCGCCATTTTTTAATTGGATGTTTTTTCCTTTTATTTTTTGCATTTTCAATCCTCCAGTTTTTATTTACCCTATTTTTTAAGAGATTAACCTCCCATTCATTGAAAGGACCCTGGCGAATCGTTATAATAAGATAAGAAGGAGGTGGCAGACTTTGGACCAAATCATTACAGCCGGCCCCAGCAAGGTTTTATTAAATCCTCGGGACCGCGTCCAGATTATTGGGGCCAACCTTTCCCAGTTGGACCACGATCTTTGCCTCATGGTGGATGTTTTAAACGTCTCAAATGTAGAGGCAACAAACTTTGTTTTTTCTGTAAAATTTTATGATGAATTTTCTAAGGCTCTTTTTGATGGAACAGTCTTTACTTTTTCTGCAGAAGATAGCCTGGCTAAGCCCCACCAAGTTTGCTACTTCGAACCCTTTATCCTGGATGAACGCTTCCATACAGCCCGGCAGCTGGAGATTGGCATCCAGTCTGTGGTTTTTTCCGACAAGACAGGATCCGTCTACCAGCCTTTGGAACAAGACCTCTACCAGCTTCCTATGATTTCCTTGGAAAGACTCCAGGAGATGAAAGACTTCATTGCCCCAGACTGTATGACCTATGGGGAAAACTTAAAAACAGCCTGGCGGTGTGTTTGTGGAGCCACCAACCTCCGAGCAGAATTTGAATGTAGTAATTGCCACAGGAACAAGTACTATGTCCTAAACAACTTGACCCAGGACTTGATAGACCAAAAAATTGCAGCCAGCCTAAATCCTAGGCCAGAAGAAGATGGTCTGGCCCCTGAAGAGGCTCCTGAGACCCCTAGTCCCGGTCCCTCCACCATCCAGCTTATGGAAAAAATTCGGGGTCAAACCCTTAACAGCCTCAATGAAGGATCCAAAATGGACATCCTAGTCCTGGCCCTGGTCCTCCTCTTGAGCCTTCTCTTGATTTTCTTGGGCTACCAGCAATTTAAGACCACAGACATCTATAAAAACCACCAGCTGAGCCAGGCTGACCGGCTGATTGAAAAAGATGACTTCACCGGAGCCAGGGAAATCTACCTGGGCCTGTCCAAGAATCCTCCCGAGGACCTGGCCTCCCGGCAAGAAAAATTAAACGACCTTATGGAATCCAAGGTCCATTATGAAATGGGCCTGGCCTCCCTAGACCTCAAGGATCCCTTTATTTCCTTGAACCACTTTACCAAGGTCCTGCCAGAAGATGAGTCTCGCTATGGCAAGGCCCATGAAGAAATTGCCCTCTTGGAGGGGGCCATTGTGGACCAAGCCCAAGCCTACCTGGAAGAAAACAGGGTGGACGAAGCCCTGGACCTCCTCCATAGGCTCTTAAATGTCCTTCCCAACTCTGCAGAAGGCCTCAACCTCCTGGACCGAATCATCAAAAGTGACCAAATTTCCAAGAGCCAAAGAAGGCGACTTAACGAAATTAAAATTAAAGAAAAAGAAGAAGAAAAAAATAAGCAACCCCTGACTTCTGAAGATAAGAAACGGGCCGAACTCAGCGACAAGGCCTTGGAGCTTTTGCATACCTTCCAAGTCGTTAAGGAAGAAGAGGCCAATCTCAGAAAAAGCCCCAGCCTGGATGCTCCCATCCTAGCCAGTATTCCAAAAAATTCAGACGTCTATGTCTATGAAACCGTCATTGAAAAAACCAGCCGAATCTGGTGCCATGTAGAAGTGGAAACCCCGCAAGGGGACATGGTCCAAGGCTGGCTCTCCAGCCATACCCTGGAAGGGCCAATGCCTAAATAAAAAAAGAAAGCTTAAGAACTTGACCCCATCAAGTCTTAAGCTTTTTTTAATGAAAAGACCCCAAAGGAGACTATTGGCTAATTTTAAGACTAGAATCCAGGTCAGATTGACCTGTTTTTTTTACCTGCCAAGTCCCAAAATTGATCCAAATTGTCTCTAGACACAAAGAAACCCAGGAAAAAACTCCTGGGTTTGATATGTACCCTCTTTACTGGACAAACCAGTAAGGAGGGTATTTTTGTGAAATATAGCTATGAGTTCAAAAAAGAGTGCATACAGTTGTATAGGCAAGGGAAATGGCCTGATACACCTGATGGGACCAAAGAAGAAAACCTTCATGCTTCCATTAGAAAATGGTTTAGATTAGAAGAACTTCATGGCCCAG
>NZ_OCTU01000012.1 GCF_900232945.1 Urinicoccus timonensis | reverse complement strand
GCTATAGATCTTGAGGCATATATCATTTCAGCCATAAATTTAGGGGCAGACGACTATCTAACAAAACCTTTTTCTTTGGGAATATTAGAGGCAAAGATAAAAAGAGCTTTTGAAAAAATAGTGCCTAGTGATTTAAATCTTTATAAGAAAGATGGTCTAGACTTTAATTTCAATAAAAATACTTTTTATGTAGATAATAAAAACATAGATCTCACAAGGACAGAGACAAAAATTTTATACTACCTGATAAAAAACAAGTTTCAAGTTATTACTAAGGAATTACTTTTTGATTTTGTTTGGGGAATAGATGATGAATTTATCGACCAGAATACTCTTAGTGTCAACATTTCTAGAATAAGAAATAAATTAAAACCCTATGACCCAATAGAAACAGTCTTTGGAGTTGGATATAAATGGAATTTTTAATAGGTCTTTTAGCTCTTATAATTGGAATTATTTTATACAAATATATTGTCTTGAGAAATGAAATGCGTGAACTTTCGGCTTATATTGACCAGGCTTTGGATGGAAATTTAGAAATTACAGAATTTGATGAAAAGGAACTATCTAAAATAAAATCAAAACTCATTAAATTCTTATATGCCAGCCAAGTAAAAGAAGCGAAAATAAATACAGAAAAAAGTAAAACAAAAGATTTAATAGCGGATATATCACACCAAACCAAGACACCCATTACCAACCTTTCTTTATACATCAGTCTTTTAGAAGATGATCCGAAAGATGAGTATCTTGAAATTATAAAGTATGAGCTTAATAAACTAGAATTTTTAATTCAAAACCTAGTAAAATCATCTAGGCTCGAATCCGATATTATTTCCTTACAAAAACATCAAGCAAATTTAAAAGACATAGTAGAAGATGTTTTGAGAGAATTTAAAGTAATATTATATGAAAAAGACATAAGCATAAATTTAAAAGACGAAGACTTAATTTTCAATTTGGACGAAAGATGGCTTAAAGAAGCCATTCATAATCTAGTAGATAATGCGATAAAATACTCGCCAAATGGTTCTACTATTAATATTTCAGTTTATAAATCCTACCTAAACTATAATTTAGACATAGAAAATGAGTGCAAAGATTTATCAGAAGAAACTTTGCCAAAGATATTTGAAAGATTTTATAGAGGAAAAAATTCAGTTTCAAAGGACGGTTTGGGTTTAGGTCTTTTTATAGCCAGAGAAATTATAGAAAAGCATGGCGGAAATATAAGAGCGTCTTTGGATAATAACAGAATAAAATTTTCAGTAGACTTCCCTTTGTGAGAAGTCTTTTTTCTTACAAAACTGTAAGAAGTCTTGTAAGTACTTTGTAAGATATGAATGTTATATTAAATGTAAAGAGGTGATAGATATGTTAAAAGTAGAAAATTTAAAAAGATATTATAAAACAAATGATGTGGAAGTAAGAGCTCTTGATGGAGTATCTTTCGATGTGGAAAAAGGAGAATTTATTTCTATAATTGGAGCGTCAGGATCCGGTAAATCAACCCTATTACATTTATTAGGAGGACTTGATTATCCTACAAGCGGAAAAGTTTTAATTGATGATACCGACATTTATGCATTGAAAGATGATGAGAGGACTATTTTTAGAAGAAGAAATATTGGTTTTGTCTTTCAAGCATATAATCTCTTGCCCATGCTAAATGTATATGAGAATATAATTATTCCCTTTGGTCTTGATGGGGACAAAGTAGATAAGAAATATGTTGATTCCGTAATAGACATTCTAGAAATAAGTGATCAAAAATATAAAATGCCAAACGAATTATCAGGTGGACAGCAACAAAGAGTTGCCATAGCAAGAGCCTTGGTTACCAAACCATCTTTAATTCTAGCTGACGAACCTACAGGAAATTTAGATTCAAAATCATCTTCCCAAGTTGTTTACTTACTAAAAAAGATTAATAAAGAGCTTGGAAATACTATTCTTATGATTACTCACGATGATGCCGTCGCTCAAGCAGCAGAAAAAACTCTAAGGATAGAAGATGGAAGGCTGGTGAAAAATAATGAAAGTCAAAAATAAAGCTTATATAAGGAGGCTTGCAAAAAACATTTTAAATGCAAATAAAAGTAGGAGAAATATTCTCTTATTAGCAATTGCTTTGACTTCTATACTATTTACAAGTCTGTTTTCCGTAGCCTTAGGTTTAGGAAAAAGCATGGAAACCCAAACGATGAAAACTGTTGGAACAATAAGCCATGGTTCTTTTAAAGATATTTCCGACGAAGATATAGAAATATTAACCCAGGATAAGGATATAAAGGATTTTTCAGTAAGAGAAAAAGTTGGAATTCTTGATGATGAGAAAGTTATGGCAGAACTATCCTATATGGACAAAAAAGGATTTGAATGGTCTTTAATAGAAAAAGTTAAGGGGAAGTTTCCAGAAAAAGAAAACGACGTATTTATAGATTTAGCAACTGCAAAAAAGTTAGGTTATAAAGGAGAAATTGGTGAAGAGATAGAAATTCCATACAGTATTGAAAAACCTTACACAGGAGAGATTATCGAAAAGAAAAGTGATAAATTTATTATATCTGGAACTTTTCAAAATCCTATTGACTCTAATGTCGGTGTAGGTCAAATCTATTTATCAAAAGCTTATGTAGATAAATTATCGATTCCAAAAAATAATAAAGATTTGGAAGTAATGCTAAAGAATTCCTTTATGATAAGGGATAAACTTTTAAAAATTGCAGAGAGAAATGGTTATAAAGTGGTAGATGACCCTGGAAATCTATCCGACAAAGAAATAAGAATTGGTGTTAACTTTGCATATCTTTTATCTGGTGATTCTAGTTTTGATTTTAAAACATTTCTACCCTTCTTAGCTTTTTTGATTTTAGTAATTGTAGCGGGATACTTAATAATAAATAATATTTTTAAGATATCCGTAAATGAAGATATTAAACTTCTAGGACTTTTAAAAACAATTGGAATGACAAAGCCACAAATCAAAAGGCTTATTCATCTTGAGTCTTTAGCAGTCGCACTTCCTTCAATAATAATTGGAGATATAGTTGGAATTTCTATCGGAAAAATCATTTTAAACAAAATATTTGCAAGTAATGAGATGTTAACGGATGTAAAATTATCACTAACGGTAATGGTCTTAATTATCTTATTTTCGATAGCCTTCACTTTGCTTACAGTATTTCTATCAGTGATGAGACCAGCTAGGTTCGCAGCAAAAGTTTCTCCAATAGATGCCAGCAGATACAATGAAATCCAAATAAAAAATAAGTATAAAAGCGAGGATATTTCTCTAGGTAAACTTGCTAGAAGACAAGTATTTTCCAATAAATTTAGATTTATATCCATAGTTCTATCTATTAGTCTATCTGCTGTTATTTTAAATAGCGTTTTAACCTATACCGGCAATATTGATTTGGAAAAAGGAATATCTGATGTAATTGCAACAGACTATAATATAGCAAGCCCAAAATATTTTAGATATATGTATTTAGGTAGTGAAGAAGAAATTGACAGAAAATTTATTGATGAGATAGAAAACTATAAGGGCTTTAAAAGTGGGGGAGCTTTATACTACTATGGTTATGAATACGATTATCCAGATATAAAAATAGAAGATAATAAAGTTGCTCCAATATTATTAGGAATAGATGACTATTTAATAAATAAACAAAAATTCATAGATGGAGAGTTTGATAAAGAAAAATGGCAAACTGGAAATTATGTTATTATAGGCGAAAAAATAAAAAATAATTCTGACTATAAAGCTGGCGATAAAATAAAGATTAATGTCAAAAATAAAGTCAAAGAAGTCCAAGT